>NZ_JACVBG010000002.1:0-1622200 GCF_014852215.1 Pseudomonas sp. PDM19
TCCCGAACTCAGTAGTGAAACGACGCATCGCCGATGGTAGTGTGGAGTTTCTCCATGTGAGAGTAGGTCATCGTCAAGCTCCTATCCCAAGACCCCTGGTCAGCATCGCTGGCCGGGGGTTTTGCTTTTGCGCGGGAAAAAATGGCAAGGGCGACGAAGGCTGCGCGCAAGTTCCGCGCATGCTGGGCATCGCGGAGAGCTGTATCCCTGGCAGGTTTCTCCAGAAATTTTGAGGCATGCTACGGGCACCGGAGACGCAGTTGCGTCGTCTACAATAGCTTTCAAATTTCCCCTGAGTTCCTACATGCCCGACATCGAAGGACATGCCTTGCAGGACCTGCCTCTGGATGAGCTGATGGCTTGCCACGAGTGCGACCTGCTGATGCGTCGCGAGCCCGTTCCCCTAGGGCATCGATCAGTCTGTCCGCGTTGCGGATACGAACTGGAAATCCACCGTCCCCATATGGTTCGCCGCGCCCTGGCGTTGGTACTGACGGCGCTGTTTCTGTACATCCCGGCGAACTTTCTGCCGATCATGCATATCACCATCCTGGGCCAGACCAGCATGGATACCGTGTGGAGCGGCGTCGTAGGCCTGTATCACTCGAATATGGCCGGCGTCGCCTTCCTGGTGTTCCTGTGCAGCATGGTAATTCCACTGCTGAAGCTGCTCTGCCAGTTGTTCGTGCTGGTCTCCATTCGCTACAAGGCGCTGCGCGAGCACGGCATGTTGCTGCTGCGCGGCTACCAGCATCTGCGGGAGTGGGGGATGCTGGAGGTATACCTGATGGGCATCCTCGTCTCGATCGTCAAGCTGATAGGGATGGCGGAGCTGCACGTCAGCGTTGGCCTGGCCTGCTTCGTGGGCTTGCTGCTCACCCAGGTCTGGCTCGAAGTCACGATGTCTCACCACCAGGTCTGGGGCGAGCTGTGCGGGGAGTTCGACGATGCGAGCCATTGATGCGGGGATCGTGGTGTGCGGCGAATGCCACCAGCTGAACCGCCGCGAGAAAGATGACGAGACTCACTGCAGCCGCTGTGGTGCCGTGGTGCATGAGCGTACGCCCAACAGCATCATCCGGACCTGGGCGCTGCTGATTACGGCGGCGATCCTCTACATCCCCGCGAACCTGCTGCCGATCATGACAGTGAACTTCCTCGGTAATGGGATGCCAGCGACGATCATGGAAGGCGTGGTCGAGCTTATCAATGCGGACATGATACCCATCGCTGCGGTGGTCTTCGTCGCCAGTATCCTGGTGCCCACCTTCAAGCTCGTTGGCATTGCGCTGCTACTGTATTCGGTGCAGCGGCGACAGCCGCTTTCCGCTCTGCAACGGAATGTGATGTACCGCTTCATTGAATGGATCGGTCGCTGGTCGATGCTCGACATCTTCGTCATCGCGATCCTGGTGACGCTGGTGAACTTCGGTAACCTGGCCAGCATCGAGGCGAACCTCGGTGCAGCCGCATTTGCCAGCGTGGTGGTGCTCACCATGCTGGCTGCAGTGACTTTCGATCCCCGGCTGATCTGGGATAACACGGACGCGGAAGAAAACGATGAGTGACCTCCCAACACCCAAGATGCGCAAGACCACCAACTGGTCGGCTATCTGGATCCTTCCGCTGATTGCCCTGGCGATCGGGGCCTGGCTGGCATGGCGTGCCTACGACCAGGCGGGGATCATGATCCAGATCCAGTTCGAAAGCGGCGAGGGTATCCAGGCCAACAAGACCGAGGTGATCTTCAAGGGGATCGGCGTCGGCAAGGTCGTCGACCTGCACGTTAACAAACCGACGCTGGGCGTGATCGCCATGGTGGAGATGCGCAAGGAGGCCGCCGAGTACCTGAGCAAGAGCACGCGCTTCTGGCTGGTCAAGCCGCGGGTTTCCATCGCCGGCGTCACCGGTCTGGAGACACTGGTCTCGGGCAACTACATCGCGATCGACCCGGTGAAGGGCGAGCAGCAGAAGGAGTTCGTCGCCCTGAAGGAGCCGCCGCCGCTCTCCGACAGCCTGCCAGGCCTGCATCTCACGCTGAAGGCTGATCGCCTGGGCTCGCTGGAGCAGGGCAGTCCGATCTATTACCGGCAGATCCAGGTCGGCCAGGTGAAGAGCTACCGGCTGGCGGAAGACCAGAAGACCATCGAGGTGAAGGTCCACATCGAGCCGGCCTACGCCAACCTGGTGCGTAAACACACGCGTTTCTGGAATGCCAGCGGCATCACCCTTTCTGGCAGCCTGAGCGGCTTGAAGCTGCGTACTGAGTCTCTGGCAAGCATCGCTGCCGGCGGTATCGCCTTCGCTACGCCGGAGAACTATGCCGACAGCCCGCCCACCGACCCGACCAAGCCCTTCCGTCTGTACGAGGATTACGATGCTGCGCAAGCGGGGCTCAGCGTCAAGGTGAAGGTCAGCGATGTCAGCGGCCTGACTCCGGGCAGTACACCGGTGATGTACAACGGTGTTGAAGTCGGTACGGTCAAGAGCATCGACATGGACAAGGACTTCAACGGCGCCACCGCCACCCTGTCCATGGATCCGCGCACCGAAGAGTTCCTCAACAGCAAGACCGAGTTCTGGATGGTCAAGCCGAGCATCTCGCTGGCCGGCATCACCGGCCTCGAGGCCCTGGTGAAGGGCAACTACCTCAATGTGCGCTTTGCCAGCGACGGGGAACCGACCCGTGATTTCGTCATCCGGCCCAAGGCGCCACCGTTGAATCTCGACTCACCGGGTCTGCACCTGGTGCTGACCACGGATCAACTGGGTTCGCTGGAAGTCGGTACACCCATTCTCTATCGCCAGATGAAGGTCGGCAGCGTGCAGAGCTACCAGCTCTCCCGCCGTGACCCGTCGCGTCTGGTCATCGGCGTCCACATCGAGCCGGAGTACGCCAAGCTGGTGAATACTTCGTCGCGCTTCTGGAACATCAGCGGCGTCACCATCAGTGGCGGCCTGGATGGCATCAAGCTCAAGAGCGAGTCGCTGCAGACCCTGCTCGCCGGCGGTATTGCCTTTGATACGCCCGATCCCAAGGCGGCGCCGATCACCAAGGTGCGTCGCTTCGCCCTGTTCGACAGCGAAGACGATGCTCACCTGAAGGGCCAGATGATCGAGCTGCGTGCCGATACCGCCGACGGTCTGAAGGAAGGTACCGTCCTGCGTTACAAGGGCCTGGAAGTAGGCCGCGTGGAGCAGGTGGAGCTGAGCAAGGACCTGCAGAGCGTGCAGTTGAAAGCGCGTCTGACCCGCGGGGCGGATCGTATCGCTCGCCAGGGCACCCGATTCTGGGTAGTGGGACCGCAGGTCGGTCTGTCCGGTGTCAGCAACCTGGGCACCATCGTCAGCGGTCAGTACATCGAAGTTCTCCCCGCGTCCAAGCCCAGCCAGGCGCAGACCAGCTTCAGCCTGCTGGGGGGCGAGCCGAACCGCCTGCTCGATGCCGACGGCCTGCGCCTGACCCTGAGTGCGGCCCGTCGTGGCTCGCTCAAGACCGGCGTCCCGGTGACCTACCGCGAGGTACAGGTCGGCAAGGTGACATCCTTCGAGCTGGGCGAGACGGCTGACCGCGTGCTGATCCACATCCTCATCGAACCGCGCTATGCGGCGCTGGTGCGGACCGGCAGCCGCTTCTGGAACACCAGCGGTGTCGGCGTGGATGCCGGACTGTTCAAGGGCGTGAAGGTGCGCACCGAGTCGATGGAGACCATCCTCGCTGGCGGCGTGGCCTTCGCTACCCCGAACAACGCCGAGATGGGCTCGGTGGCCAAGCCGGGGCAGACCTTCGCGTTGTTCGACGAGGCCAATGACGAATGGCTGGACTGGGCGCCGAAGATCCCGCTGGGCAAGGCGAACTGAGGTTCAGCCGAACAGGAAAAGGGCTGCGATTGCGGCCTTTTTCATTGCTCAACTCGCTCCTACGAAAAGCGCAAAGAAAAAGCCCCGCAATGCGGGGCTTTTTTCAACGCTGAAGAAGCATCACGCCGGTTCGGCGCTGGCCTCCACGTCGTTATGCGCTGCCTTCTCGGTATCTCGGCGGCGGATGTACTTCCAGTCCGCCTCGTCTATGTAGATGCCGTTGGGGCCGCTGCCGCCTTCCAGGTCGATGGCCACCTGGGCCGAGACCTGCGGCTTCACGCTCGCCAGGATGGGCACGAAGCCCAGCTGCAGGCTGGTTTCCAGTAGCGCCGACTGGTTGCGTTCGTCGATGTCCGCCGCCTCGTCGAGGTAATAGGGCAGACGGATGCGGCCGGCCTGCTCGCGGTCCATCAGGTGCAGCAACAGGTACATGTTGGTCAGCGCCTTGATGGTCATGGTGGTGCCGTTGGATGCCGCGCCGTCGATGTCGGTGTGCATGATTGGCTGGCCGCCCATCTTGGTGATCTCGAACGCCAGCTCGAACAGGTCCTTCAGGCCGAGCTGGTTGTTGTTCGCCGCCACCAGGCGCGACAGGTAGTCCTTGGCTTCCTCGTTCTTGGCATCCTGCTCGGCGCTCTGGGTCAGGTCGAAGACCGAGAGGTTCTCGCCTTCTTCGTACTGGCCGGCGCTGTGGATGATCTGGTCGATGTGCTTGAGCGCGTCCTTGTTCGGCGCCAGCACGATGCGGAAACTCTGCAGGTTCGACACCTGGCGCTTGTTGATCTCGCGGTTGAACAGCGCCAGCTGGTGTTCCAGGTTGTCGTAGTCGCTGCGGATGTTGCGCAGGGTACGGGCGATGTCGGTGACCGCCGCGCGGCGCGCCTTGGCCAGGGTCATGGCTTCGTCGGTACGGTGCGCATAGGCGTTGATCAGCAGTTGCAGGCGACGCTCCGGATCATCCTCGCTGTCGAACTTGGCCACGCCCTTCAGACGCACCTGGGCATACAGCGCTTCGATCTGGCCGTCCACGCGCTGCAGCGATTGCCAGGTGTCCTGGTAGTCGTTGAGCAGCGGCAACAGATTGTCCATGGAGTCGTCGACCGGGTCCATGAACGGGATGCCGAAGGGCAGGTTCGCCGGCAGCAGTTGGCGACGGCGCAGGGCGTCGTCGAGGGTGCGTTGCTTGGCTTCCATGTCGGCCAGCTGGCGGCCGATCAGCTGCAGCTTGGCGGAGAGCTGCTGGACGCGTTCGGTGAAGGCGTCGGCGGAGCGCTTGAGTTCGTCCTGGGTGGCTTCCAGCTGGGCGAGCTGCTCCAGCTTGCCCGGCTCTTCAGCGCTCAGGGTCTGGCTGCGGCGGAAGTCTTCCAGCGCCTTCTGCGCGTCGAGCACGTCCTGGTACAGCTTGTCCGCCTGCGCCTTGCTGGCGTTGCGGTCGGCGGCCACGGCCTGCTGGGTCTTGAGCTGCTTGAGCTCCTTCTCCAGGCGCTCCTTCTGGTCGCGCAGGGCGGCGCGGTCGGCCAGGGCCTGCAGGGCCGGTGGCTCGATGGTGGAGAGGTCGATGGTCAGGCCGGGCACTTCGAAGCGCTCGCCCTTGAAGGCATCGAGGATCTTCTCGACGCTGCCGACCCACTGGCCGGCCTCGTCCAGGTCCACGCCTTTCTCGCCCAGCGGCAGGCTGAACAGTGCACCGTTGAACAGGCGCATCAGGCGCTCGACGTCCTGCTGGGAGAACTCCTCGCGCAGGCGGGCATAGCTGTTGTTGTCGGCATGCTCGAGCTGCTGGCGGACGCCTTTGAGGCGCTTCTCCAGGTCGCGCATGCGCTCTTCCAGGTCTTCGCTGGAGAACTGCCGGGAGTGCGCCAGGGCGCCGGCCAGTTCGTCGTGGGCGTCCTTGGCGGCGAGCAGCTGCTGCTCCAGAACCTTGACGTCGTCGACCAGCGCGAAGCGGTTCTTCAGCACGGCCAGCTCGCCCATCCAGCGCTGGATTTCGCTGATCTCGCGCTCCAGGCGCATCAGTTCGGCGGTGCTGCCGCGCTGCTCATTCTGCAGCCCGTCCTGCTCGCGGCGGTAATGCTCGGACTGGATGACCAGCTCTTCCTTGCGCGCGCCGGAATAGTCTTCCCAGGTGCCCAGCAGGTTATCCAGCAGCGGCGAGAGACGGTGCATCTTGCCGCGCAGCAGTTCGCGCTGCTGCACGCCATTGGCCAGGGCCTCGACCAGCGGGCCGGCGGCCACCAGGGCCTGGTAGTCGCCTTCCATGCGGCGCACGTCGCGGAAGGCTTCCTCGCAGGCGGCGATGTAGTCGACGCTGCCCGAGCGCAGGCTGTGCTCGAAGGCATCGAGGAACAGCTGCTTGAGCTTGGCGGCGGTGATCTCGCGCATGTGCAGCAGGTTGATGAACAGCGAGCGGAAGGTCTTCAGGCTCTGTTCACTGGTGGAACGCAGCGGGATCAGGGTGAGGTCCAGCGGGATCGAGGTGTGGCCGCCAACCAGCAGGCGGCGCAGCTCGTCGGGCTTGAGCTCGTAGGACTTGATGCCCTCGCGCTCGAGGTTCGCGTACAGCTCGCGCAGGCGCAGGCAGGTGCCGTTCTTCTGGTAGTGCTCCAGGTCCAGCTCGCCCTGGTAGGCGAAGAACTGGTGACCGAAGCCGCCGCCCGGACCGCGACCGCCGACGCCGATCACATGGCGGCCGTTGGGCAGGTCCAGTTCGACCAGGATGTAGCTGGTGTCAGTGGCGAAGTAGAACTTGCGCGAGGCTTCCAGGCTGTACTTGCCGAAGCTCATGTCAGACATGCGCGCGAGGATCGGGAACTGCAGCGCGTTGATCGATGCCGACTTGCCGAGGTTGTTCGCGCCGTACACCGACAGCGGCTGTTCCAGCGGGAAAATGCCGAGGCTGTAGCCGGCGGTATTGAGCAGGGCGAAGCGGCGGATGCCGTAGCGTTCCTGGGTCATGCCTGGGCCTCCATGTCGGCTTGTTCTTCGGCGATGGCGCGGGCGAGGGCGTCTTCTTCGCTCTCGTCTTCAATGGCGGCGTCGGCGGCAGCTTCAACGGCAGCGGCCTCGACGGGTTCGCTGATGGCAACAATCTCTTCGTCGGCATCGGCGGTATAGCTTTCGAGGATCACCACCGGCTCGTCGTCTTCTTCCATCAGCACCGGAGCGCTGAACTGCATTTCACTGGCATGCAGGTTGGCGGCCAGGTCGCGGTCCTGCTGGACCGACAGGCAGACGTCGAGGAAGCGGTGGATCGGCGGCAGGAAGCGGTACACGCCATTGTCCTCGGCGGCGAAGCCGAGCTGGGTGAGGCGGCGCATGACCTTCTCTTCCAGTTCTTCCTGGGTGGTCACCTCGGCCTGCAGGAACAGGTCGCGGTATTTCTCCAGCAGCGGTGGCAGCTCGTCGCGGCCGATGCTGCCGCCATCGAGGACGGCCAGCGGGTCGCGGCCCTGGTCGGCCAGGTGCTCGACAAGGATGAAGGTGAACAGCGCCAGGCGCTGGGCGGTCTTGTTCACCTGGGCGCCGACCTGTTCGGGCACGAAGTAGTAGAAGCCGCGGGTATCGCAGACCAGCTCGTAGCCCAGGCTGCGGAACAGTGCGCGGTAAGCGTCCTGCTGGTTGGACAGCTGGCTGTACAGCTCCGGGTCGCGGCGGCTGATGTGGAAGCCCTTGAACAGCTCGCGGAAGATCGGCGCGAGCTGGGTCATTTCGGTGAGATTAATCTGCATGCGATTCGCTCTTGCTGTCCTTGCCAGCGGTCGGGCCGGCGATCAGGGCGAAGGAGCACAGGCTGACGCTGTGCTGGAGAGTGTCGTATTGGCGGCGATCGAGGCGGTCGCGCTGGAAGCGGGCATCGCGCGACAGACGCGAGAACCAGTAGAGCAGTTCGTCGGTCGCGCCTTCGGGCTCCTGTTCCAGCAGCCACTGCATGAGGTCCGGCAGCGGCAGCGCGGCCTGGCAGCGGTCGAGCATTTCCCGGGCAGTGCGCGGCGAGCGCTGCGGGCCGTCGCTCTTGCGATTGCCGCTGGCCTTGGGGAAGTGCGCCGGCTTTGGCTGGAAGCTGGCGAGGGCGAAGACGTAGCTCTCGACCTGGGAGGCGGTGCCGAGGAAGTTGCTCTGCGGCCGGGTGAACATCGGCAGGGCTGCCTGGGGCACGGCGTCGATGCCTTTGCGACGGATGACCGACAGGGCCAGCGCGGCGCCACGGGTGATCGCGTTGTGCCGGCGCGCTTCTTCGCGCAGCGGCAGGAGCAGTTCGCGGGCGCGGCGCAGGGTGAGCTGGGCAGTGGTCTGCATTTCCAGGATGCGCGCGTGGGTGCGCAGCAGCTGGTCGTCGTCAACCAGCTGACCGAGGCGCGCCTGTTCGCTGAGCAGGCGCAGCAGCACTTGCTCCACGCGATGCACGCCCTGTTCGAAGGCGCCGTCGGCGGAGACCAGCTGGATCATCGGCTCGACGTACTCGTCCCAGGTCGCCAGGACTTCCGCGTAGCGCTGGCGCAGCGGAATCTGCCGGTCCTGGGTCTTGGCGCGTTCGGCCACGGCGACCAGCGCCTGTTCATCGTTGGCGAGCTTCTTCAGCACGTCGCGCACGCGCATGTCGAGCAGGCGCAGCTGGCGGGCCAGGTCGTTGCCGTCGCGTGCTTCGAAAGCTTCGCGGATGTAGCCGGCCAGACGCTCGAGGTGGCGCAGGTAGGCTTCGATCTCCAGGCACAGACCCAGACGGTGTTCCTGGCGCAGGTAGGCGAGGAAGTCGTGGATCTGCGCGTTCAGCTCGAATCGGTTGGGGCTCTTGGCCACCGGGACGAGGATGTCCAGGCGGACCCACTGGTCGAGCAGGGCGGTGATGTCCACCGGGGTGCTGTCGGGCAACTGGCTGGTGAGCTGGATGCGCAGCTCCACCAGGCTCAGAGTGCCGGCGTCGAAGCGCTCGCACAGCGGTTCGAGCAGCACCCAGTGTTCGGCGAGGGCGCGTAGTACGCGTCGTGGGTCGATCATCGGCTTGGTTGGGCCCGGAATGAACAAAGGGAGCGATTGTACTGCAAAGGCCTACCCCTGGCCGACAGGGTGACGAAACGCGTCAGTTTGCGACTGCACCATCAGCGCCCGTGTGACGTATCTCACGGAAAATGGGGCCTAAATGGCTGAATTTTCTGGCAAGTTTTTTGCCAAAGTCCTTACCAGAGACCTAGATATCAGAGTCTGATTTACGCAGATGACTTACGACGCCGCACTCGCCAAAGCCCGTTGGGCCGAACTGGAACGCCAGAACGATCTCGACTGGGACCTGGATGCGATCACCGATCGCAACGAAGCCATCGCCTTCCTGCAGCGCTTCGAGAATCGCTTGTGCATCTACTCGTCGTACGTCGAGAAGCTCTACAGCAATTACAGCTTCGTGATCCCGGAGAGCCAGGAAGGCGGCATCACCATTCTCCCGGACGAACAGGCCTGGTTCGACACCTTCCACGACATCCCCGGTGATGCGGTGGAGCTCACCGGCATCCACATCCTGCCCGGCGAGACCATGGGCTACAGCGGCCTGTACCTGAAGATTCCCGGCGAGCACCGGCTGGTGGCCTCGCGCGAGCTGCCCTTCCAGGACGGCCTGAAGCTGCTGATCAACCGTTACCGCATGCGTGGGGACATCTTCCTGCCGGTACTGGTGAAGGGCGACCTGCGCGAGTACGAGGCGCGCATGCCCTCGCTGCACCTGCACCGCTTGAATACGGCCAAGCTGCAGGCCCATTCGCGGCTGAACCTCGACGCCATCAAGGGCGCGATCGCCGAGCACCTGATCGGCCTGTTCCGCCACCAGTGAGCCGCCGATTGCCCGAAGCTGTCACCCCGGTGTGACGATGGGTAACAACCCGGCCCGGACTTTCCTTTCCTCGTCTATCGTTCGGAGCGATTTACTCGACTATGGGTCGGCCCGCCGTGGCGGGTGAATTCCTATAGTGGCATCACGGCGCGAGTCTCGACCTGTTCGCTGACCCGATACGCCCGACGAATAACAACAGGCGCCCGCGAACAGGGAGCCAGGAAAGGATTTTGGAAAGGAGAGTGCCATGCGTCAGTCCTCCGGTCCGCTCATGCGTGCCCTAGCCTTGCTCTGCGGCGGCCTGCTGGCCTTTTCCGCCCAGGCGCGCATGCAGTCGATGGGCGATGAAGAGCTGTCCGCCATCTCCGGCCAGGGCGCGATGCTCACCGTCGACGCTTCCACCTACCAGAACTACCAGTACACCCGGCTCAACTTCGGCGCCGACGTCAGCCTGCTGACCAACATCGACCAGTTGAGCCTGGGCAACTACAGCCGCACCGGGTCGACCACCGTCTCCGGCCAGCCGGCGGACATCCTGATCAACAACTTCGCCCTGGGCCGGGTGGACAACGCCAACTCCCCGGATGCCAAGGTGGTGCCGTTCCAGATCCGCGACCCCTACGTCGAGTTCGCCTTCCAGACCAACAACGGCGTACGCCAATTGGTAGGTGCGCGCGTCGGCTTCGGCAAGGCGCAGGGCGATCTCTCCGGCGACATCCTGTCGATCACCGGCAACCTGCAGGGGCAGATCTACGGCCCGGCCTCCATCGCCTACGACTACTACACCCGCAACGGCTGCCCGAACATCATCAACTGCCTGGCGCTGGCCGTGGCCGGCGATACCCCGGTGTACGCCGACGTGGTGCTGCTCAAGGGCGGCACCGGCGAGGCCACGATCAACGGCCAGCCGATCAACCGCGCCGAGCAGATCGGTATCGCCAAGGGCGACTCGCTGCATTCCGACGCCGGCGGCCTGATCGCCTCGCTGATCCCGACCCTGTCCACCACCAGCAACTGCCAGGCGCTGGGCCTGACGACCTGCTTCGATCTGACCAACTACAAGACCATCTACATCGGCAAGCCGGGCTCCACCGACATCAACACCGGCGCCCAGGGCATCTTCTTCTCCCTGCAGAACCAGAACGTGCCCTGGCAGGACCTCGCCAACGCCGGCAACTTCGTCAACACCCAGTCCGGCGCCTTCGCCAACTTCCCGAAGGTGGGCAGCGGTGCGGACGCGGTCTACCCGATCCTGATCAACCTCTACGACGCCCTGCGCGGCCTGCCCCGGCAGTCCACCTGCATGGGCTCGCAGGCGGCGGGCTGCTGACATGAGCTGGCGCGCAGCGGTAGCTGCCTGTCTCGCCGGTTGCCTGGTCAGCCTGCCGGCGCTGGGCATGAAGGCCCTGGATGATGATCAACTGGAAGAGGTCAGCGGCGCCGGCCTGGGCTTCTTCATCGATGGCTTCAGCTACGACCAGGCTACGGCCACCTCGAAGATCACCGGGGTGAAGAACAGCGCCAACCAGGATGTGCAGGTGGATATCACCGGCGCCTATATAAAAGGCGCCGGCAGCCAGCGCGGCACCCTCGACACCAAGGCTTACCTCGGCACGCCCATGCACCCCTTCACCCTCGGCCCGGTGAAGTACAAGGCGGGGCTGAACATCCCGGCCAACCAGGAAGCGCTGCAACTGATGACGCCGACCTGGACCGACCCGATCAACGACACCCACAAGTTCGGCCTCTGGTCCTATTACCAGGGCTGCCTGTATGGCGACGCCGGTTGCACCAACCCGGCCCAGGCGACCAACAAGATCAACGCCGAGCTGGACGCCCTGAAGACCCAGCGCAACACGCTGCTGACCACCTATTCGAACAACATGGTGACGCTCAAGAGCGGCATCGACGCCGACATGGTGGTGGTCAACCAGCGCAAGGCGACGGTGGATGCCGCGCAGGTGGTGCAGAAGAACAACTACAGCACCATGCAGAGCACCTTCAACGTAGCTCCGGCCAGGGTCTGCGATACCGTCCTGGGCATCGCCTGTACCAACAAGCCGGACTTCGGCGAGAAGTACAGTTGCGGCGGCATCGTCGGTTGCAGCAGCAACTCGGGGGTGAAGGCCTACAACGACTCGGTGGACAAGTACGCCAGCAGCACCTCTGACCTCACCAAGGCGCAGCAAGACCTCAGCGCCTCCTGGTCGGTCAGCCGCAACGGCGTCACCCTGAGCCAGCGCGCCAGCGACTACGACAAGTTCGTCCAGCTCTGCGGCGCGCAAGGTGGCAGCGCCACCACCTGCGTCAGCGGCACCATCAGTCGCACCGAGAAGAACGTCTCCACGGTACAACTGGTCGCTGGCGCCATGCAGAACTCGTCCGGCACTCGCATCCAGGGGCTGGATATCGGTATCGCCACCAAGTTCACCCTGCCCAGCACCGCCTACAACAGCAACGGCAGCGCGGGCGCCACCACCACCCGTACCGACTTCTTCTCCATCGCCCTGGAAAACTTCACCCTCAACGGCTCCTACCTCAACCTGTGGGGCGACGCCGCTGGCCTGAAGGCCTCCATGAGCCTGCAGATGTACGCCGACAAGCTAATCATTGCCGGCTGCGAGAATTGTGCCGACACCAACAAGGTGGTGGCCAAGAACGTCTACTTCGACCTCAACCTGGGCGACGCCAACTACCAGCCGGCGACGCTCTCGGTGGCCAGCAACGGCGACCTGATGCTCAGCGCGCCGGGCGTCACCTGGGCCAACCACGAGGCCTTCTACCAGAACGTGCAGAAGAGCAATATCAGCATCGGCAACCTGAACATCAGCGGCACCGACGTCGGTTCCCAGGCCATTCGCGGCCTGCGCATCGACTACCTGAACGTCCGTACCGTGAACCTGCCGCGCTAGCGCATGAGGAGACTCGCCGTGAAAACCGCACGCCATTCGAGCCGACTCCTGGCACTCCTGTTGCTGCTCGCTGCCGCCACCGCCCACGGCGAGATGCGCGGCCTGGATGACAGCGAAATGGCCGACGTCAGTGGCCAGGACGGTGTCAGCCTGAGCGTCAACTTCAACCTTGCCGCCAACACCGCCGATACCCGCTGCACCGGCGGCTGCGGTGCGCGACTGGCGATCCAGCCGCTCAACAGCACCGGCTACATCGTGCTGGACAACATCAAGGGCACCTTCAGCTTCGACGGCATGTCCATCGACATGGTGACCATCAACAACGGCTTCAATGGTGACGGCGCGCTGTTCAACCGCCAGGCCATGAAAGTTGGCCTGACCAACGCCAGCGCCAGCAACCTGCAATTCACCCTGGGCGGCTCCAACCAGGGCAAGGTGTCCGGCAGCGGCCTGCAGCAGACCAACCTGCTGACCTACCAGGCCACTGGCGCGGTCAAGCTCACCGGCAACGTCTACGTCTTCGGCACCCCGTAAGCGAAACGCACAGGCTCTCCGCCCACCGGCCTTTCCCCCCGGCGCGTTTCACGCGACAATCCCGCCTCGTCGTGTCGGCCTGCCCCTGCAGGCACCACCCACAGGTAAACGCCCCTTGATCGAAGAAGCCCGTCGCCGCGCCTACCTTGGCGCCATGCAGGTCGCCAGCTGGCTGCCGCGCGTGGTGCTGCCGTTCGCCGCCCCGTCGCGCCCGGAGCTGCTGGAACCCCCCGCGCCCATCGTCGCCGAGCCTATGGCTGCTGCGCCCGCCGCGGCTGCACGCGAGGCCGCCGCTCCGGTTGCTGCACCCGCGCCCGCGCCGGTCACGGCCGGCGAGCCCGGCTCTATCGCCGCGCGCCTGCTGCCCAAGGTCGGCGCCCAGGCCAAGCCGGCCGCGCCGGTCAAGGTTGAGGAATCGACCGAAGCGGAAGCCGAGCCGGCCGTCCGCGCGCCAGTCGCCCCGCCGCCGCGTTTCGCCCTGCAATTGCTGCGCGCCGGTGAATGCATCCTGCTGGTCGAACTGCCCACCGGCGAGCCGCTGGCCAGCCGTGACCCGGCCTACCTGCTGCTGAAGGACCTGCTGCGCGCCGCCGGCCTGCCGGACAGCCCGCAACTGATGGGCGAGCCCGTACGCTGGCCGCTGTTCTCCCGCGGCAATATGGACCAGGGCCCGCAAGCCGCCCGCGAGTTCGTCCAGGGTTTCGTCGCCGCGCGGCTGGAGGAGGGCGCCCCGTGCTCCTGCCTGTGGCTGGTCGGCATGCCTGCCGTGCGCTTCGCCGGCGAAGGCGATGAAGAATCCCTGCTGCGCGAGCTGCAGGTCGAAGGCCTGGGCGTCGCCTGGGCGCTGCCGGGCCTCGAGCGCCTGGCCGAAGAACCCACTTTGAAAGCCGACCTCTGGCGCGCCATGCGCCGGGTGCGGCAACGCTGGATGAGTCAGACCCCTGCATGAGCGACGCTGTTTCCTTCCGCCCGATGACCGAGGCGGACCTCGATGCCGTACTCAAGATCGAATACGCCGCCTTCAGCCACCCCTGGACGCGCGGTACCTTCGCCGACGGCCTGAAGAGCTACGAATGCTGGGTGATGTTCGAAGGCAGCCAGCAGGTCGGCCACGGCGTGATCCAGCTGATCCTCGATGAGGCGCACCTGCTCAACATCACGGTGAAGCCGGAAAGCCAGGGGCGTGGCCTTGGGCTGGCGCTGCTGGAGCACCTGATGAAGCGTGCCCACGAGAAGGGCGGGGTGGAATGCTTCCTCGAAGTCCGCGCCTCCAACGGCCCGGCCTACCGCCTCTACGAGCGCTACGGTTTCAACGAAATCGGCCGCCGCCGCGATTACTACCCGGCAGTCGGCGGTCGTGAAGACGCGCTGGTGATGGCCTGCACGCTGGTCGATTGATCTCTCTACGATTCCAGATCGGCGCGCTCCTACAGGTCCGCGCCGCAGCATCGACCGTTTGAACGAATTCCCCGCCGCGATCCATCCACAATTATTGAGAAATTTCCTGCCGATCGGGTTTTTCCGAGGGCGATTCCTGGCTTAACCTTAAGACCAATAACAACAAGAACATAAGGTCGCAAACATGAATCGCAGTGATGTGATCGTGGTGGGCGCCGGTATTTCGGGGCTGACTGCGGCCTGGCGTCTGGCGCAAGTCGGGCGGCGGGTGAAAGTGATCGAGGCCAACAAGCGCGTCGGTGGGCGCACCCTCAACCATCGCTTCGCCAGCGGCGAAGTGGTCGAAGTGGGCGGGCAGTGGGTCGGCCCGACCCAGGAGCG
Organism: Pseudomonas sp. PDM19; assembly: GCF_014852215.1. Lineage (NCBI taxonomy): Bacteria > Pseudomonadati > Pseudomonadota > Gammaproteobacteria > Pseudomonadales > Pseudomonadaceae > Pseudomonas > Pseudomonas sp. PDM19. The sequence goes on from NZ_JACVBG010000002.1 coordinate 14,905, forward strand.
TATCCTTTCCCTGCTGGCCGAACTCGGCCTGTCGACCTTTCCGCAATGGAACCAGGGCGACAACCTCACGCTTTTCGGCGGCCGACTCAGGCCGTATCGCGGCACCATCCCGAAGTTTCCTCCCCACGTTCTGCTCGATGTCCTTCAGGCCCATGTCCGCCTGGACCGCATGGCGCGGGATATTCCGCTGGGCGACCCCAGCCTGCATCCCAAGGCGCCCCAGTGGGACAGCCTCACCTTCGCCGAGTGGCTGCGGCGAAACGTGCGGACTTCCACCGGGCGCAAGGTCTTCGAGCTGATGTGCGGCGCCGTGTTTGCAGCGAGTCCCCATGACCTCTCGTTTCTCCATGTCCTCTTTTATATCCACGGCGGCACCAACCTCGACACCGTGCTCGGCGTCGAAGGCGGCGCCCAGCAGGACCGCATCCTGGGCGGCTCCCAGCGGATCAGTGAGACCCTGGCCGAGCGCATCGGCGACGTCCATACCGGCGAACCCGTGCGCGCCGTGCGCCAGGACGGCAGCCGCGTCGAGTTGGTGACCGACCGCGGCACGCACCAGGCCAGCCATGTCATCTTCGCCATCCCGCCAACGCAACTGCTGCGCATCACCCAGGAACCGCTGTTGCCCAGCTGGCGCGACCAGCTCCTGCAACGGCTGCCGCAAGGCGCGGTGATCAAGTGCATGGCGCTCTACGACAAACCCTTCTGGCGCGACAAGGGCCTCTCCGGCCAGGCCACCAGCGAAACCGGCCCGGTGCGCCTGACTTTCGACAACAGCGTCCCCGATTCCGGACGCGGCGTGCTGCTGGGCTTCATCGAAGGCGACGAGGCGCGGCAATGGAACGCCCGGCCCGCCGGTGACCGCCGTGGCCAGGTGCTGGACTGCTTCGCCCGCTACTTCGGCGAGCAGGCACTGCAGCCGGTGGATTACGTGGACAAATCCTGGGCCGAGGAGCCGTTCGCCCGCGGCTGCTATGCCGCCCTGTTCCCGCCGGGACTATGGAGCAGCGGCGCGGCGCGCCTACGCGAACCCTATGGGCGTTTGCACTTCGCCGGCACAGAAACGGCGACGCGCTGGATGGGCTATTTCGACGGGGCCGTGGAGGCCGGGGAGCGCGCCGCGCGGGAAGTGCTCGGCGCGCGGGAAGATCACGGGGAGGAAGATTATGTGCGACACCTTGGTATTGCGTAGCGGCGGGGCCACCTGGTTCGCCAAGAACAGCGACCGTGAACCCGCCGAAGCGCAACGCCTGATCCGCCTGCCCGCCGTCAGCGGCGACAGCGCGGGCACGGTGCGCACCAGCTACCTGCAGATCCCCCAGGCCGCCAACCGCCACGGTGTCATCCTCAGCCAGCCTGCGTGGCTGTGGGGCGCCGAAATGGGCGTCAATGACAAGGGCGTGGCCATCGGCAACGAAGCCGTGTTCACCCGATTGACCCAGCGCGACGGTGAGGCCCTGCTCGGCATGGACCTGCTGCGTCTGGGCCTGGAGCGCGGCGGCAGCGCTCGCGAGGCTTTGTCAGTCATCACCGAACTGCTGGAGCGCCACGGCCAGGGCGGCCCGGCCGGCTATCGCAACAAGCGTATGCGCTACGACAACAGCTACCTGATCGCCGACCGTGACGAAGCCTGGGTTCTGGAAACCGCCGGGCGACTGTGGGCGGCGAAGAAGGTCGAGCGCTGGGCCATCTCCAACGCCCTGAGCCTCGGCCACGAGTACGACCTCGCCAGCCCCAACCTGGAAATCCAGGCGCGCCGCTTCGGCTGCTGGAACGGCCGCGGCGACTTCCACTTTGCCCGTGCCTTCGATGGCCGCGTACTGCCCTGGGTGGCTGGCGCCCACCAGCGCCGCCAACTCAACGAAGACTTCCTCGCTCACTGCCCGGCTCAGGTCGACTGGCTGGCGCTGGTGGTTGCCCTGCGCAGCCACGGCCATCGTGGGCACCGCTTCAATCTGCACGACAACCGGCAGATCTGCCTGCACGCCGGCAGCTTCTGGCGCCCCTCGCAGACCACCGCCAGCCTCATCGCCCGGCTCGACGGCGACTCTCCGCGCCTGGCCGCGACCGCGACCTCCGCACCCTGCCTGTCGATGTTCCAGCCGCTGGGCTTCGACGAGCGCGCCGGGGAAGGTCTGCTCAGCCGCGAGACCGACGCCGTTGAGGATTCGCTCTGGTGGCGCTTCGAAACCGTGCACCAGCGTGCCCTGGCCGACCCCGGCTTCGCCGACGCCCTGCGCGCCGGTCACGGCTGGCTGGAAACCGAGTTGCTCGGCGCCCTGGATCGGCGCACGCTGGATTGGCCGCGCCTCGCCGCCGAAGGCCAGGCCTGGCACGATGCCTGGCACCAGCTGGCGCTGCAGCAGGCGCCTCGCCCGTCGCGCTGGTGGCGGATGAACGCTGTGCGCTGATGCGGCTTGTCAGCCACGCCTGTGCTGCGTAAGGTGCCGCCAGCCAAATGATGAGGAGCCGGACATGAGCGATCTGCAGGAACTGTTCGACAACAACGCCCGCTGGGCCGAAGCCATCAAGCAGGAAGACCCCGACTTCTTCGCCAAACTGGCTCGCCAGCAGACCCCCGAATACCTGTGGATCGGCTGCTCCGATGCACGCGTACCGTCCAACCAGATCGTCGGCCTGCTGCCCGGCGACCTGTTCGTCCACCGCAACGTCGCCAACGTCGTGCTGCACACCGACCTCAACTGCCTGTCGGTCATCCAGTTCGCCGTCGACGTACTCAAGGTCAAGCACATCCTGGTCACCGGCCACTATGGCTGCGGTGGCGTGCGCGCTGCGCTGCACCACAGCCAGCTCGGCCTGATCGACGGCTGGCTGCGCACCATCCGCGACCTCGCCTACGAATACCGCGACCACCTGGCGCAGTTCGAGAAGGAAGAAGAGCGCGTCGACCGCCTCTGCGAGCTCAACGTCATCCAGCAGGTCGCCAACGTCAGCCACACCAGCATCGTCCAGAACGCCTGGCACCGCGGCCAGAAGATCTCTGTGCACGGCTGCATCTACGGCATCAAGGACGGCATCTGGAAGGACCTCAACGTCACCGTCAGCGGCCTCGACCAGTTGCCGCCGCAGTACCGCCTGCGCCCGCTCGGCCAGTCTTGAGCCAACGCCTGTGCGTCATCCCCGGTGACGGCATCGGCCGCGAGGTCGTGCCCGTCGCCGTGGAGGTGCTGCAGCGCCTGCTGCCCGGTCTGCAGGTAGAAGAAGCCGAAGCCGGCTGGGACTGCTTCCAGCGCCACGGCACCTCGGTTCCCGAAATTACCTATGAACGCCTTCGAGCCTGCGGCGCCGGGCTGTTCGGCGCGGTTTCCTCGCCCAGTCACAAGGTCGAGGGCTACCGCAGCGCCATCCTCAGTTTGCGCCAGACGCTGGCGCTGAACCTCAACCTGCGCCCCGTGCGTTCTCGCCCGGTCGTCTCACCGCGCGCTGGCATCGACCTGCTGATCCTGCGGGAAAACAGCGAAGGCCTCTACAGCGGCCGCGAGCATTGGGAAGCCGAAGGCGTCGCCATCGCTGAGCGGGTTATCAGCCACGCCGCCTGCGAACGCCTTGCCACGGGCGCCGCCGAACTCGCCCGCCTGCGCCACGCCCGGCGCATTACCCTCGTGCACAAGGCCAACGTCCTGCCGCTTACCTGCGGCCTGTTCCGCGACACCTGCCGCGACCTGCTCGCCGAAGACGGCTGGAGCGACGTGCTCGACGAACGCCTGGTCGACGTCGCCGCCCTGCAACTGGTCGAGCGCCCGGAAGCCTTCGACTTGATCGTCACCACCAACCTCTTCGGCGACATCCTCTCCGACCTCGCCAGCCACTGGGGTGGCGGCCTGGGCCTGGCGCCCTCGCTCAACCTCGGCACCGGTATCGCCCTGGCCGAACCCGTCCACGGCAGCGCCCCCGACATCGCCGGCTCCGGCCGCGCCAACCCGCTGGCCACCATCCTCAGCGCTGGCATGCTGCTGCGCCACCACTGGCAACTGCCCGAACTGGCCGACCGGCTCGATGGAGTTGTGGATGCATTCCTGCGGGAGGAGGGCAGGGTGGACTTCGGGGGCGAGACGACGCGGGTGATTTGGAAGGGTGTGCTGGAGCGCCTGGGCTAAACGGACGCCCATCGCCCTGTCTGGACAGCCCGCCATTCGACACCCAAGGTGAAAGTAACCCTTTCCCCAAGGTAGCCGGCATGTGCGGACGCTACGTCAGCCCCGAAGAGGCAGCCATCGAACGCTACTGGCACATCGGCGCGCGCACGCCACCGCGCTGGCTGCCGGCCTGCTACAACGTCGCCCCGACCATGACCGTGCCCATCCTGCGCCACGACGAAAACGGCCAGCTCGAACTGTTGCCCGCCCGCTGGGGCCTGATTCCCACCTGGTGGAAGGAGTCCACCCCGCCGCGCTTCTCCTTCAACGCGCGCAGCGAAGAAGCCGCTGGCAAACCTCTCTGGCGCGAAGCCTTACGCAGCACCCGCTGCCTCATGCCTGCGCTGGGCTGGTACGAATGGAACGAGAAGGAAACCGTACGCAACCCTGCCGGCCGCCAGGTGCACCAGCCGTATTTCATCCACAGCCCCACCGACCCCATCATCGCCATCGCCGGCCTCTGGTCCCTGTGGACAAACCCCAACGGCGAGCCCGTCCTGTCCTGCGCGCTGCTGACCAAATCCGCCGCTCCGAGCATTGAGGACATCCACCACCGCATGCCCGTGGTGCTGGCGCCGGAGAACTTCGAGGAGTGGCTGTCTGCTACCACGCGCTGTGAAGCGCTGGGCGAGTTGGTTCTCTATTCGCGTGAGGACTTCGCGGGGAATCAGGTGTCGTTGCGGGTAAACGATGCGAGGAATGATTCGGTGGAGTTGATTGACGAGGCTGAGTAAAGCGCGAGAAACGCTTTTTCGCAGGCGAAAGAAAAGGGGTTTAGCTTTCGCTAAACCCCTTTCGAGATATGGTGGCTACACCGGGACTTGAACCTGGGACATCAGCATTATGAATCGCATGAGAGCCTCCCCATGCTACCCCGAAGCCTTGTAAATCGGGCCTTTCAAAGGCGACAAAACCTCACTTCAACAGGCTGTTTCTGACAATTGGCCTTATGTAGTCACCCTAGAGTCTTTACGGGTACTAGCGTCTCGCGCTAGCTTCCGTGTATGGCCTCTGGCCATGAATGGATGCGTGTATAGGAGACTGGGATGGCTCGTCGCCGCAGAACCTCGCTTATCGAGGACCTCATAGAGATCGCTAGCCGCTTGCCCTGGTGGGTAAGCCTACTCATTGCTTTGGGCAGTTGGCTCATTCTTCACCCTATTGCCAACAGCCAGTCCGAAGTCCCCAAGGACTTGCACCAGATGGGGCAGTCAGCTGCCGGCCAACTCATTCGCACTTTCGCTTTTTTCGGCCAGTTCGTGTTGCCTGCAGTATTCGTTATAGGCGCCATTGGCTCAGTGCTTGCCAGGTCTGAGCGCAAGAAGCTGCACGCAAACGTGGCGAACGCGAGAGAGTCCGGAAAAACCATTGAAAGCATTAGCTGGCACGAATTCGAACTATTGGTGGGCGAGGCCTTTCGCCGTAAGGGGTTCACCGTTATCGAAAAGGGGGGTAACGGACCGGATGGCGGGGTAGACCTGGTTTTGCGATTGGGATCTGACAAGTACCTGGTTCAGTGCAAGCAATGGAAAGCCATAAATGTCGGCGTAACGGTAATTCGTGAGTTCTTTGGTGTGATGACTGCTGATGGGGCTTCAGGTGGGTTTGTTGTCACTTCAGGGCGGTACACCGCAGAAGCCAAGGAGTTTGCATGCGGGCGCAATATCCAGTTGATTGATGGGACGCTGCTTAAAAATTGGATTTCCAATCACAGTACGCCAGTAACTGATGTTCCGGAAAGAAACTCTGGGGTTGCAGAAAAAGCTTCATTCGCAGTTCCTGTTTGTCCCGTATGTAACGGGAAAATGATTATAAGAACAGCAAGGCGTGGGCTGAATGCGGGGGCGGAGTTCTGGGGTTGCTTGAAGTTTCCGGCCTGTCGAGGTGTAAGGAAGTTGGAGAAGGGTTGAGATGATTCTTAGCCCTAATTATATTTCATTTTTTTTGCTTGCTTAATGGCTAGGGTTAAGGGGTCGCATGAAACACGTGGAAGTTGAAGTTACAGGGATTAGTGATTTAATCTCGAAGCTGGAAGCTCATCGATCACCGGGAGATAAAGCGTGGTTTAGGGGACACGCTGATATTTCATGGGGGTTGGCTCCTTCGATTTCTCGCCAACGTGAAAATCCAGTTCAGGACGAGTTTGCCTACTTTAAAAAGTTTAAGCAGGATGCGGCTCGGGTTGTCTCTGACTTGCCATCGGATGAATGGGGGTGGATGTTTTTGATGCAGCACTACGGCATCCCTACTAGGTTACTAGACTTTAGCGAAAACCCTTTAGTTGCCCTGTATTTTGCTGTTAGCTCTCATCCAGGAGCTGATGGTGCGCTGTATGTCATGGATCCTGTTGCTTGGAACGCGGAAAACGGGATGCGAGGAAGCACGAAAGATGACATACCTCTCTGCGGGATCGACGAGGAAATGAGTCAGTATATGATGTCGTCCGCAATGCAAACCATCGGTGTCGGCCAGTCTGCGCCAGCACTTGCCGCAATTGGAGCAAGGAACTCAAGAAGGATTTTTGCGCAGGAAGGAACCTTTGTTGTTTTTCATCATGATATGGATATGGATGGAAAGGTTCAAAATGCAGATTGTAAGTCAGTGTGGCGTTATCGAATTAGTGCTACCAACAAAGAGTTAATAAAAAGACATCTTGCCTTGTTGAGTATTAATGAATTTAGTATTTTTCCTGAATTGGATAAACTTGCTAAAAAGATTGTGGGGTAGAAATGTCTAGATTCTCTGTTGATCCTTTAAAAGAAAATTCCTTGATGTATCTTTATGCGATTAAGGATGAGATTGATTTTGAGCCGGACTATCAGCGTCAAGGGGATATATGGCCTCTATCAAAAAGATATTTGCTGATTGATAGTCTGTTGAATGGTTTTGATATTCCTAAAATCTATTTTCATGAGATTAATAAGACGATAAAAGGTAGGTTTGTAAGGTATGCTGTTATTGATGGTAAGCAGCGGTTGGAATCGATATTTAAATTCCTGGAGGGTGAGTTTCCGGTCTCGGATCAGTTTTCTGATTTGACAGGAACCTTTGGCGAATTTTCAGGGAAGTACTATAAGGAGTTTGGAAGCATTAGTCTGAAGTTGAAGGCGAGATTTGAGTCCTTGCCCCTTCCCATATACGTGGTAAAAACTACTGATCTTGAATTAATTGAAGAGATGTTTTCTCGCCTGAATGAAGCTTCCCCACTAAATGCTCCAGAAAAGAGAAATGCGCTTGGGGGGCCGGCGCCGAAAGTTATTAAGTGCATTGCTGAGCACAAATTCTTTGAGTCAAATATTCCTTTCGACAATAGAAGGTATCGACATTATGATATCGCGGCAAAACTCCTTTTGCTTTCGGAAAGATCAAAAGTTGTAGATACTAAGAAAATACATCTTGATAAATTTGTTAAGTCCTTTGTGGGGGAGAGTCCCGCTTTGCTTGACCATCCGAGGGACTTGTGCCTTGAGGTCCTGGAGTCAATGAGTAAGGTTTTTATAAAGAGTGATCCATTGCTGCGGCTTGTGACCATGATTCCAATTTATTATTGTGTTTCATTAATAATGTCGTTGAGAGGAAACTTTTCTAGTCTAACTCGGAGTTCATTGCTTGAGTTTGATGAAGTTAGGAGGCTCAATCGGGACTTGGCGCAAGAGGATGAGGAGAACTTAGAGGTAAACTATGATTACTTGGAATTTGATAGGTTAACTCAGACGCCTAACGATTCCAGTGCGATAGAGTTTAAAATTAACATTCTGCTAAACTTCTTGGGTGAGCCTGAAACTCAAGGGAAAGCATTGGCATAGTTCTATGTTATGCGCGAAGGGGGAATCTCTTTCGCGCATTAATTCAGTCATGTTTACCATGACTTTTGTCGTAAGCCTTCGGTGCATTCTTTCACATCTTCATCAATGACATTTCCTGGCTTGATGCATTCCTTCATAGATCTGCGCACACCTCTATTGGCTTCCTTTTCGCGCTGAGCCTGCATCTTAAGGTTCCTTCTTGCTCCTTCCGCCAGAGGCCCTTTTCCGTCGGCAAGGTCTTGCATGATGCTTTTCTCGAGGTATCGCGCAGGCACCTCGATGATAGGTTTCATCGTTTCGGCTGCTTCGGCGAGGGCAGTTTTCTCTTCAGCAGATGCGATGGCAGCACAGCTAAATATGGCAAGAGCGATCAGCGCGTTCTTCATTTGAGTTACGTCCTTGTAGTCCGGGATGGGCACTATCTCGGGATGAGTATATTCAGCTAGACCTTAAGCTGATCGGGTCCAGCGTCAATAAGAAAGATCTGGAACAGTGAGCGACGACTAGTCCGTGGTCATGCTCATAACCTTATCTATCGCAATGCAGGTTTATCCCTGCTGCCTTTGCCTCATGTCTTCCTGGCGGATGTCTCTCGGGCAAACCAACGCCTAGCGACCGTCTTAGTTATCTCTATCCCGCGTCTTGTCCGGCCAAGTTTCGATCAGCCTCGTCGTATTCAGGGCTAATTTCCCCATTGGTTGGGTCAACCCTGCCTGTGCGCAACCATAGAGAGTACTGAGGGTAGTGCTCTGCAATGAGATCGAGCTCATTGGTACGGAGGTTTGCCCTCTTGTCGTACCGGATGGTTTTGCACCGTTCCTCCTTAATGCCGGTGGCAAGGCCAACCTCACGGTGGCCTATCTTAGATATAAATATGCGAACTCTTTCCTGTGTTGATTCCATATCGGTCTAAAAAAACCATGGTGAATTATTCCACTCTTCGCGGGGAGTGGTAATATTCCACATGTCTTGTGGAAATATTCCACCTGCTCGATATGTGCAGGTAGCCGTGATTATAGGGGGTTCACATGGAAGAATCTGGAATAGTGGGGTTCACCGTCACAGGCGCGATGGAAAAGGTCACGGATTTCCGTACCGCTCCATTCTGCTCCCAGGCGGTATTCGCTCAGATGCTGGGACTAGAGGACATCACGGAAGACGTGGTGCGTGGTTGGGTCGAAACCAAGACCGTGCCGACCGCCAAGATTGGCCGCCGCCGCGTCATCAACCTCCACAAAATCCGCCGCGACCTCGATCGGGGAAAGTCGATCTTCTGCCAAGGGGATTACGACGATGAGTAAGTCTCTTTGCGTGGTTGAAGTCGCAACCCTCTATTCGCATGCCGGGCAGGGACGGTGCCAGTGGGTCCGTTGTTTCATAGGACATGGCAGGAACCAGTGCTACGAGTTCATCGATCAAGTAGTAGGGGAGGTGGTCGCTGACGATCCGTTGGACTCCTTGCTCGCTCAAGAGCGCGCTAGAGAACTTTTTCGTCTGTACGGATTGAGGGTAGGTCGATGAGCCATGAACCTAATCCGTGCGTACCTGGGAAGACCGCATGCTTCGGACTGCGACTGCTCTGTCTGCTGGTCCCGTCGCGAACTGGCGCAGCCCGCAGCCTCCCTGTTCACACCCTGCACCGAGTGCCGCCCTACGCGGGTCTTCACGGTCGTTATCACGATGGCCAAGGTGGCGGGTGTGTGGCGCTCGATCCAATCGACGTACCGGGTGGAGCCGGGCTCTACCTGCGCGAAACACATGCCCGCGCTCCGTCCCCCGAAGTACTGGCACGTTATCTACGACAGCGGCAGGCCAACACCCTTCGTCCCTGTGCGCGAACCATTCGAGCTGGAGGGCTGAACCATGGTCTCTAACCCGATCCCGCACCTGATCTTCTGGCTCGTCCTGCTGGCGGTTGGCGCTGTGGTTGGCCGCTACCACGCTCGCCACACCATCCCCGCATGGGCCAGTCAGGTCCAGGGCCGCCGCACCGGCTTGTCCGAACGCGCTTTCCCGTTCGGACAAACGGAGCGCCGGGCGAAGCGCACCCTTGACCGTCCCCCACCCTGAATAGCCTCCGCTCGGGAGTGAGGGGCAGCACCACCGCCCCGCGCTCCTGAGCCCTCGGCGGCGAGAGCGGGATGACAAGGGCAGAGCCCTTTGTGTTTACCCACTCACCGCACGCACCACCGAAAACCCAGGCACCACCACACCCGCTGAATTAACGGCAAACGAGCCGAATTGCAGCAGCGGGCCAACTCATGCCCGAAAAAGGCAAAAGGAGCTTCACATGAACATGTTTGCAACCACTGGCGGCGTAGTCGAACTCTGGGTCACCAAAACCGATACCTACACCTCCACGAAGAGCGGCGAGATCTTCGCCAGCGTCCAGGCCATCTCCCCGATCCCGGAAACCGCTCGCGGCAACGCCAAGGGCTTCGAGATCAGCGAATACAACGTTGAGCCGACCCTGCTGGACTCCATCGTCTTCGAAGGCGCCCCGGTGCTCTGCAAGTTCGCCAGTGTTGTCCGGCCCACCCAGGACCGTTTCGGCCGCACCACCAATACCCAGGTGCTGACCGAACTGCTGGCCGTGGGCAAAGAAGCCGCTACCCCGACTCCCGCCCGTCAGCCGCAACCTCAGGCACAAGCCCAGCGCCCGACTCAGCAGCAGGCCAGCGACAAGCCTGCCGCTGAGAAACCCTCCGACAGCAGCAAGTCCTGACGGCGGGGTAGGTAGATGAAAGCGCCGCTCCGTTTCGCCTTCGGCTGGGTTCTGTACGTGGCAATCCTCTGCGCCGTATCGCCTGCCGTGCGTGCGGTGCGCGAATTCCTCGAACCCTACCCGCTGGATTCCGTGATCGCAGTGGTCGCGGCTGCGTTCGCCTTCTTCGCGCTGTGGTGGTTCGTCCTGCGCTCCTTTTGGAGCTGGTGCGACCGCCCGCGCAAGGGGGCCCGCTGACATGTCAGGCGTGGTTGCCATTCAGGTCTGCACCAACTGGGCGTCCACGGCGGACGGCCTCATGCAGTGCCAGCGCATCGAATGGCAACAGGCCTATCTGATTCCGCCCGAGGCCGCTGGAGCAATTGAAATCCTGGTCAACGGCGGGTTCTCCCTGGAGGCCTTCAGCATCGGTGCTGCGGGCGTGCTCGGGGCATTCGTGACGGGGCTTTTAACTGGCTGGGTCGCGTCACTTCTTCGTAAAGCCAAGTAGAGAGGAAACACCATGAACGCCATGAAACAACAGATCGCCAAGTTCAACCCGGTCCGCTCGTTCCGCAACCTGTGCATCGCCGGCACCGTCACCGCCGTGACTTCGGTCCCGGCCTTCGCGGCCAGCGTCATCGACACCTCCGCCGTAGAACAGGCCATCACCGACGGTAAGTCCGACATGTCCAACATCGGCGGCTACATCGTCGGTGCCCTGGTCATCCTCGCGGTTGCCGGCCTGATCTACAGCATGTTGCGCAAGGCGTAAGTGCTCTGGTCGGTGTGGTTGGGGGCGTTCTTCGCCGGCGCCTTCATCACCGGGTACCGCTGCGGCGAATTCTTCTAACGCGCTGATCCAAAGCGGAAGCCCCTCCGGTTCGTCCGCAGGGGCTTTTTTGTTGCTTGGAGTTCACATGAGGCAGGCACTTCTACTGCTCGCGCTGCTGGCCGGCTTCTCGTCTTCCGCCTTCGCCGAAGACTATTACTGGTACATGAGCCCGCACGACGGCGACCGGTTCCCCTCTCCGCAGGCTGCGTGCAGCGGATACGTTGCCAAGGGCTACCCCATCGCCGGGCTACGCAACGCCGTGGCCGAAGCCTACGTGCTGCCGATGGATGACAAGATCTCCTTCCGTTGCCGCTTCTACAACCAACTCGGCGAAACATATGGCCGCCTACCGCTGATTCGCGGTGGTGAGACCTGCTCCGGCAGCTACGACAGCAACACCGGTATCTGCACACCCCCTTCTGACGCCGAGTGCAAGACCCGCGACAAATACACCAAGGCCGTGCAGTTCGTCTTCACCGATGGCGGCGCGGTGCTCGACCTCGATCCCGAAATCAAAGACGGCTGCGTGTACGAGCCGGGCTCGCCGGAGAACTGCAACGACAACGTCTGCACCGTCGATATGGCCCCGGTCGGTAACAACGACATGTCGGATAACCCGGACAACCCTGACCAGCAGTTGCAGGACTATCTCGACGAACTGGCGAAGAAGTTCGAATGCACCAAGACCGCGAACGGCACGGTCGGCTGTACCGGTGCCCAGACAACTCCGCCCGATATCGACCCCGACGACAAATGCCCCGATGGCTATTCGTGGTCGGGCAGCGCCTGTTTCCCCACCACGGGCGGCGGCAACGAAAACCCCGACAACCCTGGCGGCAATACCGGTGGCGGCGATGGCGGAAACAATGGCGGCGACGGCGGCAGCAATCCCGGCACGGGTAACGGTGACGGCGGCGGCTCCACGGGTGGTGGCACCGGCGGTGGGGACGGCGGCACCAATGGCGGCGACGGCCCCAAAGAGTCCCTGGCGCAGCCCAAGCAAGGGAACTGGGATGACGCCCTCAGCACCTGGGAAGCCAAGGTCGCGGAAGCCAAGAAAGAGTTCTCCGAGAAGATCAAAGAGAACGCCGACCAACTGAAAGGGGTGTTCGATCTAAACCTCGGCGAGGGTGGCGGCAAGCTTCCCTGCGACACCTTCGTGGTCTGGAAAAAGACCGTCAGCCTCTGCTTCACCGCCTACGAAGAAAAGCTCTCCTACCTGCGCTACGCGCTGATGTTCATGGCATCGGTGTTGGCCGCCTTCGTCATTCTGAAGGAGTGATCACATGGAATGGCTATCCAGCTTCTTTGACCAGATCGTCCTGTTCCTCCAATGGATCTGGAATTTCCTCACCCAGGGCATCTACGACTTCATCAAGGATGGCTTCGTGGTCGCCACCCAGTGGGCGATGTACAGCGCGCTCCAGTCGTTCCTGTTCCTGCTCGACGTCAGCTACACGGTCGCCCGAGAGCTGATCGACAGCCTTGGCGTCTCCAACATGGTCCGCTCCATGTACGCCACGCTCCCTGGCCCGCTGGCGGCAGCGCTGCAATTTCTCGGCGTGCCGCAGGCACTCAACATCATGTTCTCCGCCCTGGCCACGCGCTTCTGCATGCGCTTCGTGCCGTTCATTGGGAGGTGATCTGTGTCCATCAAGATTCACCACGGCCCTAACGGCTCGTACAAAACCTCCGGCGCGATTCAAGACGATGCCGTCCCCGCGCTCAAGGAAGGCCGCGTCATTATCACCAACGTGCGCGGCTTCACCCTGGAGCGGGCCTATACGGTCTTTCCCGATCTGCCCAACACCGCGCAGATCATCAACCTCGATCTCGAGTCCCTGGCCGACCTCGAAAAGATGCGCACGTGGTTTCAGTGGGCACCGCGGGGCGCGTTCCTGATCTTCGACGAAACCCAGTTGCTGTTTCCCAAGTCCTGGCGTGAACGCGATCTGGAGAAGTTCGATTTCCCTGGCGGGCCCGAAGCGGCACACGAAGCGGATCGGCCCATGGGCTGGCTGGATGCTTGGACCCGGCATCGCCACTTCAACTGGGACATCGTCCTGACCACGCCGAACATCAGCTACATCCGCGACGACATCCGCATGACCTGCGAGATGGCCTACAAGCATTCCAACCTCGCAGTCATCGGTATCCCTGGCCGGTACAAGGAGGCCCAGCATGACGCCCAGCTCAACCGACCACCCGCTGACGGCACCATCGTCGAATACAAGCGAATCAAGCAGCAGACCTTCCGGCTGTACCAGTCCACCGCGACCGGCAAAACCCAGGACACCAAAGCAGGGAAAAGCCTGCTCCGGTCGCCTAAGTTGGTTCTTCTACTGGCACTGCTGGCCGGCACTATTGGCTTTGTCAGCTATATGGGACCTCTCAAGGTCGTGGGTGGTGGGACTCAGCAAAGCCCTGATCCTGCCCATTCTCAGCCAGCTAGCGAGCCTCATCCTCAAGGGGCTGCTCTACCTGCTCCAGCGCCTGCTGCTGCGCGTAGCACTCTTCCTGCTGGTGCTGTTTTTGGCCAACCAGGTGTTCCGACTCTTCCACTAGCCGAGCATCCCTTCGCGGGTCGGCAGATCGCCGTGGCGGCTCGCGTGAAAGGGCTGGTGAAGGGCATGCAGCGCGAGATGTACATGTTCGTCATCACCGATGCCGAAGGACGCCGGCTGATGCTCAATTCCTGGCAGATGGGCGAGTCCGGCTACGGCGTGAAGGCTCGCTCGGAATGCGTGGCCGAGCTGTCCTACGGCGAGTACCACGAAACCATCGTCTGCGCCGGAGCCTTCCCCAGGCAAGCACAACCACCCGCAGCAACGCCCGTAGAACTCGTAGCCGCCCCAGCAGCGCCCCCAGGGCCAACGCTGACCATCGTCCCCGACTCCGAATACCCGGCACGCCCCTGGAGGACCCAATGACCCTGCACGGCTTGATCAACGCCCTTGGGCTGCTCGCGCTCGCGTATGCACTCGGCTTTCTCACTGCGTTGCAGGTGATGCAGCCGGTGTCGGCGTTCCCGTTTTGAGTCGGCGAGCCGCGCCGCCGGCCGGGAGCGCCAGGCACGAGCGGTAGGCCGAAGGCGCGGCCGACGCCCCTGTAACACGTCGGATAGCTAACGAGTAAGCACCTCAATAAACCTCATTGAAGGTACGAAAGAATGAAAAAGGCAGTTCACCCCCTTCGCCTGATCCTCAAGGAGACCGGGGATTTTTATGAGTCGTCCGAAGGACGGATTTTCATGGACCCGAGCACCGGCAGATTTGCCGACCTGTCGGGTGTGCGTCTGCTGCGCTGTGGCGTCGATACCGTGCGGCAGCTGTACAACGGCATGATCCGCCCGGAAGTGATGGCGCTGTTCGATGAGCCGGAGGATCTCGTCAACTTCGCCGGCTACAAGTGGGCCAAGGGTCGCATCGGTCGCGACTCGGGCTACCAGTACCGGCTGCAGAACGCCGACCTTGGTCTGATCCTGCTGATCAAGAACCACAACGTGAAGCTGGAGAACATCGGCCCGCACCTGAAAATTGAGGTGTCGCCTCACGCCCTGGATGGCGCCGATCCGAAGATCCTGCAGGGCGTGATGGATGACCTGGCCGCTGGAGTGCTCTCGGCCTGCGAAGTAAACCAGTGCGCCGTCCATATCGCCCTCGACGTGCAGGGCTGGACCCCGCCAGCTGACTTCGTGGATCGCATGCACTGCCGCTCCCGTCGTGTCCGCCAGATCAGCGGCATCGACCGCATCGAGTACGACGGCAACGCCTCGGTCTATGGGCGTGGTGAGACCTTCATGTTCGGCTCGGCCAATGGCCTGCAGATGTGCCTCTACAACAAGACGCTGCAGGCGAGAGCGACCGACAAGCTCGACTATTGGGAATCCGTCTGGGCATCCCTCAACGGTGATCCCTTTGGCGATGGCGAACCCGCCTTCAACCCGCTGGAAACTGTGTGGCGAATCGAGTTTCGCTACCACCACTCCATCATCCAGCAGTTCTCGGAAGGCTCCACGATGTCCTCTGGCGAGGTGATCGGCTGCCGCACCTACGAGGGCCTTTGCCCGCACCTGCAAGGACTCTGGCAGTACGCTTGCGACAACTACAAGCTGATTTCCCGGGAAGGGATCTTCGACGCCTTCTGGTCGCTGATCAGCCTAGATACCAAGGTCCAGGTGGAAGCCGATCCGCTCATCGAACGCACCGAGTACCGCCGCTACTACAAGACCGCTCAGGGCTTCTCCGGCAAGAACTGCGAGATGTTCCTGGGCCAGTTCGCCAGCCTGATCGCACGGGAGCGCATCCCGCCAAAAAAAGCGCTTAAGGTCGGGAGAACGCTCCCCTTCTGGCATGTGATCGAAGACCACTACACCGCCAAGGGCTACAGCACTCGCGACCTCGAAAAGCACGTGATTGGACTCATAAATGATCGCTACATCAGGCGGGGCTACGCGATATGACCGCGCGTAAGGATGGGAAAACGTGGACGGCTGACTTCTACGAGAACGGTCGCTCTGGTCGCAGGATCCGCAAGAAGGGCTTCGCCACCAAGTCAGCAGCCATTCGCTACGAACAGGACTTCTTCACCGTCCTGGGCGAGACAGGCCGCCCACTGGATGACCGTCTCTCGGATCTGGTGAAGGTCTGGTTCGACCTCCACGGATGCACCCTGAAAGACGGCAAACAGCGTCTGGCTCGCTGCCAAGCATTGGCCGAACGCCTCGGCGATCCGCAGGCCTTCGAGTTCGATTCGCTCGCCTGGGCACGCTATCGCCAGCGCCGACTGACCGAGGTGAAACCGGAGACGGTAAACCACGAACAGCGCTACTTATCGGCCATCTTCTCCGAGCTGATCCGCCTCGGTTCTTGGCACAAGGCAAACCCGCTGGCCAACGTCCGGCAGATCAAGACCGATCAGGTCGAACTGACCTTCCTCACTCTGGATCAGGTCGCCCAGCTCCTCGAGGAGTGCAAGGCCAGCACGAACAACCACACGTACCCGGTCGCTCTCCTGTGCCTCGCTACGGGTGCCCGCTGGGAAGAGGCCGAGAGCATCGCCCGTGGGGCCGTACATGGGGGAAAGGTCCACTACCATCGGACCAAGAACCGTCAAAGCCGCTCAGTACCGATCCCCGCCGAGCTGGAGCAACTGATGTTCAAGGTGGGCATGCCTGGAACCGGCCGCCTGTTCATGTCCTGCCGTGCCGCCTTCCGTTGCGCATACGAGCGCTGTGGATTCCAGACGCCGGGCCAACTGACCCATATCCTCCGCCACACCTTCGCCAGCCATTACATGATGGGAGGAGGGGACATCCTCACGCTGCAGCGGATCCTGGGGCACTCGTCGATCACGATGACGATGCGGTATTCGCATCTTTCTCCGGATCATCTGGTGTCGGCACTGCAGCATTCTCCGATTGCTCAAATGAGTTACTCAGTTTGAGCAGCATTTCCTCCATGCTTCTATATGTCGATTGGACAAGACTGCCGAGTAGAGCGTGATGGCTGCGTACCAATGGGACAATCTGGTTTAGGTGGTTAATTGCTGCTTCGCAACCTTGCTCGGTTTGAAGATCAAAAAGGGTTGTGAAGTGATGTGCTAGATCGTTCCGCTTTGCAACGAGATCTGCGAAGCCTCGTTCGAGGTCGTTCATCGCAACCTCATCCACAATGAAGCGCGACCGTAGTTGAAACTCTCGGGGGGCTTCCTTCTTCGCTTTGCTTCCATCGGTCTCTTCGGTCGTGAAGGCGCGAGATAGCAGTTCTTTAGTGAGTGGTCCCATCGTACTTTTTTCAACCCAAGCGGACCTAGCCTCGATTGCCTCGGGTGTGTCTCCTAGCACTCCGCGTATTTCAGATTTTCTGAGAACGATCTTAAGCATCCTTTCGATAGATTGGAGATTGACGATGGTCTTCCCAAGCAGAGTGAATACTTCTGCGCGGATTTCTTCGAGATCTCGTTGACGTTCCATGTCTTTGGTCCAGGGAGTCGGGGTAGTCATATTTTAACGGGAGCAAGAGTCCAGAGGCAGCAAGCGGCCATTGGGGCAGATGGGATTTGTCTGGTCTGTTTCGCCTTGCGCGCGCTGCTTTGCTAGACGCACCTGTATGTGCGACGGCATTCTTTAATGGCTAATTGCCAATGCTGCCTGCAAGGGATCGCGATGAGATACATGACTAGGTTATGCGGAAATACTGCCAACTGGAGGTATCCCACCGCTAGTGCGACCGAAGACTGGAAGACCTTTTACTCTGCGCATGGGTACGGCCATGAGGAATGGCTGTTTCGAATGGACTGGCAGATTGGGGGATGGAGATATGGTTTTGTTCAGGGGGTAAATAGGGGGTGGCGCGGGAGGCTGCGAAGAGGCGAGCGTGTGGCTGATGTGGTGTTCTACACCATTGAGGAGGATGGGCGTCGTCGTTACGTTGCTCGGATCCGGGAGTTGGAGTTTCTTGATGCGGCGCAATCGGCAGCGGCACTGGAACACTTCCAAGTCTTTGGCTGGTTTGACGCAATGCAGGCGGAAATTGATGAGGTTGAGGGGGATCAGGAGGGGTTAGGGAGTGAGGCTTGGGCCCCCCACATATTAAACGTGCGGTTTCGCGCAGATGAGGTTGAGTGGTATCCCGCTGGCGCGTTTGCTGAGCCCGGAGATCCAGTCCTTCGTCGAAACCGGTATCAGCTCTATCGGATGCCTGAGGGCGACGATCCGAAGCCGCTACAGCGTGTGGTGGGTAGACGAAAGGGTTCTAGTTTACCCCCGTCCCAGCGGCCATATCAGCGCAAGGGGAGTGGCGCACACGATTGCTCACCGGAGCATGCAATGATGCAGGCCATTTTGGGTAACGAGCTTCGAAAGGAATATCCCAAGGCAGATATCCAGTTTGAGTCAGACTACATCGACGTATTGGTATCTACGGCGGATAGGCGAATATTGTTTGAGATCAAGTCTGACTACTCCCCCCGAAAGGTGATGCGTCTCGCCATCGGTCAGCTACTGGAGTACGCCTACTATCCTGGACGTGAGGACGAGCGTGAGCTCGAGCTAGTTATGGTGGGGCGTGCAGATTTGGACAAAAGCGGGAAGGAGTATCTGAAGCGCCTGCAGGAGAGCTTCGGGTTGCCGCTTGGCTATAGGCAAGTGAGGTTGCCTTTGGTGGTAGACAAGCCGTAGTCACTGCGTAGTCACGCAGGCAAAACAAAAAGGGGTTAGCTTGCGCTAACCCCTTCTTTTATATGGTGGCTACACCGGGACTTGAACCTGGGACATCAGCATTATGAATGCTGCGCTCTAACCGACTGAGCTATGTAGCCGAGTGGCGCGCATTTTCCGCAGATCGAGGGGGGGTGTCAACCCCTTTTCTTGAATATTGTTCTGATCTATCAATCATTTAGCCGGTGGCGCCGGATTTTCGCGATGAGCGGCGTGACAAGGCGCCCTATGAAAAAGCCCCGGCGGGTGGCCGGGGCTTTTTCGAGGCTGGAGCGGGCTCAGACGTTGAAGCGGAAGTGCATCACGTCGCCATCCTTGACGATGTATTCCTTGCCTTCCAGGCGCCATTTGCCGGCTTCTTTCGCGCCCTGTTCGCCCTTGAACTGGATGAAGTCGTCGTAGGCGACGACTTCGGCGCGGATGAAGCCTTTTTCGAAGTCGGTGTGGATCACGGCGGCGGCCTGCGGGGCGGTGGCGCCGACGCGGACGGTCCAGGCGCGGACTTCCTTCACACCGGCGGTGAAGTAGGTCTGCAGGTGCAGCAGCTCGTAGCCGGCGCGGATCACGCGGTTCAGGCCAGGCTCTTCGAGGCCGAGGGACTCGAGGAACATGTCCTTCTCTTCGCCATCGTCGAGCTCGGCGATCTCGGCTTCGATCTTGTTGCACACCGGCACGACCATGGCGCCTTCTTCTTCGGCGATGGCGCGTACGACGTCCAGGTGCGGGTTGTTCTCGAAGCCGTCTTCGGCGACGTTGGCGATGTACATGACCGGTTTGCTGGTCAGCAGGTGGAAGCTGCGGACGAGGCGCTTCTCGTCATCGCCCATGTTCTTCATCAGCGAGCGGGCGGGTTTGCCTTCGCTGAAGTGGGGGATGAGCTTTTCCAGCAGGGCTTTCTGCACCAGGGCGTCCTTGTCACCGCCCTTGGCGTTGCGCGCGACTTTCTGCAGTTGCTTCTCGCAGCTGTCGAGGTCGGCGAAGATCAGTTCGAGGTCGATGATCTCGATGTCGCGCTTGGGGTCGACACTGTTGGAGACGTGGATGACGTTCTCGTCTTCGAAGCAGCGCACGACGTGGGCGATGGCGTCGGTCTCGCGGATGTTGGCGAGGAACTTGTTGCCCAGGCCTTCACCCTTGGAGGCGCCCGCTACCAGGCCGGCGATGTCGACGAATTCCATGGTGGTCGGGATCACGCGCTCGGGCTTGACGATCTCGGCCAGCGCATCGAGGCGGGCGTCGGGCATCGGTACGATGCCGCTGTTCGGCTCGATGGTGCAGAAGGGGAAATTTTCCGCCGCGATGCCGGATTTGGTCAGGGCGTTGAACAGGGTGGACTTGCCGACGTTGGGCAGGCCGACGATGCCGCAGTTGAATCCCATGCTAGGTTCCTCGCGCCACGTGGCGGAAATTGAGGTGTGTCAGGCCTTCTGGCTGTGCAGCTTCTGCATCGCGCGGGTCCAGTCCCCGTCGAGCATTTCCGGCAGCACGCCGAGGGCGGAGTCGATGCTGGTGTCGAGCAGTTCCTGCTCGGAGCGCGGGGCGCGGCCGAGGACGAAGCCGGACACCAGGCTGCTGTGCCCCGGATGGCCGATGCCAAGCCGCAGGCGATGGAAACCGTTCTGGTTGCCGAGTTGGGCGATGATGTCGCGCAGCCCGTTGTGCCCGCCATGTCCGCCGCCCTTCTTGAGCTTGGCGACGCCGGGAGGCATGTCGAGTTCGTCGTGGGCCACCAGGATGGCTTCGACCGGAATGCGGAAGAATCCGGCGAGCGCCGCCACGGCCTGGCCGCTGCGATTCATGTAGGTGGTGGGGATGAGCAGACGAACGTCGCGGCCCTTGTGGCTGAACTTGCCGACCAGGCCGAAGTACTTCTTGTCCAGCGACAGGTTCGCGCGTTGCGCGTCCGCCAGTCGCTCAACGAAAAGGGCCCCCGCGTTATGCCGGGTCTGGTCGTATTCGGGGCCTGGATTTCCCAGGCCAACGATCAGTTGTACGGCAGTCACGACGGGGGCCCCTTCCTTAAAGGCAATGGTGTGCGCGATTACTCGGCAGCAGCTTCGCCTTCACCTTCTTCTTTCACTACGCGGGAAGCGTGGATGTTGGCGACGGCCAGGTCGTTACCGTGGGCCAGCTGCACCAGCTCTACGCCTTTCGGCAGTTTCAGGTCGGACAGGTGAACGATCTGACCCAGTTCTACTTTGGCCAGGTCGACTTCGATGAATTCCGGCAGGTTGGTCGGCAGGCAGGAAACTTCGACTTCGGCGATCACGTGGGAGATCTCGCCGCCACCAACCTTGACGCCAACAGCGGTGGCTTCGTTGATGAAGTGCAGCGGTACGTGAGCGGTCAGTTTCTGGCCGGCAACGACGCGCTGGAAGTCAGCGTGCATGACGAAACCCTTGGACGGGTGACGCTGCAGGGCCTTGATCAGTACGGTTTCCTTGGCGGAACCGACGTTCAGGGTGATCACGTGGCTGAAGGCAGCCTCGTTTTCCAGCAGCTTGGACACTTCGCGCAGTTCCAGGGTCAGGGATTGCGGGGCTTTCTCGCCACCGTAAACCACAGCCGGGATCAGGCCTTCGTTACGACGCAGGCGGCGGCTCGCACCTTTCCCCAGGTCGGAACGCTCTTGTGCATTCAGTACAAAATCAACCATTTCACACTCTCCAAAATGACAAGATCGCCCGGACGCTTGCGACCAGCGTTCGGGCGATTTTGCTAATGCCCCATCGACGCGACGGGGCGCTTTACGTCAGCGCTGTCCCGCCTTAGCGGAACATGGCGCTGATCGATTCTTCATTGCTGATGCGGCGCATGGCTTCAGCGACAACCGGAGCGATGTCCAGCTGGCGGATGCGGCCACAGGCTTGCGCAGCAGCGGACAGCGGGATGGTGTTGGTCACCACCAGCTCGTCCAGTACGGAATTCTCGATGTTCTCGATGGCGCGGCCGGACAGCACCGGGTGGGTGCAGTAGGCGATGACCTTGGCGGCGCCGTGCTCTTTCAGAGCCTTGGCGGCGTGGCCGAGGGTGCCAGCGGTATCGACCATGTCGTCGACCAGTACGCAGGTACGGCCTTCGACATCACCGATGATGTGCATGACTTCGGACTGGTTGGCCTTCGGACGACGTTTGTCGATGATGGCCAGGTCCACGCCCAGGGACTTGGCGACGGCGCGAGCACGCACCACACCACCGATGTCCGGGGAGACGATCATCAGGTTCTCGAAGCGCTGGTCTTCGATGTCGTCGACCAGTACGGGCGAGCCGTAGATGTTGTCGACGGGGATATCGAAGAAGCCCTGGATCTGGTCGGCGTGCAGGTCAACGGTGAGAACGCGGTTGACGCCTACAACGGTCAGCATGTCGGCAACGACTTTGGCGCTGATGGCCACGCGGGCGGAACGCGGACGGCGATCCTGGCGGGCGTAACCGAAGTAGGGGATGACTGCCGTGATACGAGTCGCCGAGGAGCGGCGGAAGGCATCGGCCATCACTACCAGTTCCATCAGGTTGTCGTTGGTCGGTGCGCAGGTCGGTTGGATCAGGAAGACGTCCTTACCACGAACGTTTTCGTTGATCTCAACGCTGATCTCGCCGTCGGAGAATTTACCGACAGAAACGTCACCGAGGGGGATGTGCAGCTGCCGTACGACACGGCGTGCCAGATCGGGGTTGGCGTTCCCCGTGAAAACCATCATTTTGGACACGCTGCGGTACCTGTGTCGGCTTGAGGGTAGGCCCGGTTGAGCCAGAAGAAAATGGCAGGGGCGGCTGGATTCGAACCAACGCATGGCAGGATCAAAACCTGCTGCCTTACCGCTTGGCGACGCCCCTGTAGCTTACAACTTGCGGAGCAATGTGTTCGTTGACGCTGTACGTGTAACCCTGTGGGTTAATGGCAGGGGCGGCTGGATTCGAACCAACGCATGGCAGGATCAAAACCTGCTGCCTTACCGCTTGGCGACGCCCCTGTATCGTACAACCGATTACATTGCTTACTTCTCAGTCCAGGCTTTGCAGCTTTCGGTGCAACATCGAGATGTTACGGCCCTGGGCAACAAAACTCGGCAGAGTGGCCGGAAGTTGGCGGCGAACTTTATCAGCATCGCCCTTGTTTGGGAAGCTCCCAAACACACAAGCTCCGGTGCCGGTCAATCTAGCCTGGGTAAATTTACCTAGCTGGATCAGTGCGTTACGTACATCCGGGTAACGCTTCTCGACGACCGGCTGGCAGTCGTTATGACCGTCCACCCCGAGAAGGCTGCGAACTTTAATGGGCGGAGTATCCCGTGTCAACTCGGGATCGGAGAAAACTTCTGCTGTGGAGACAAAGACTTGCGGCACGGCGACGAGGAACCAGGGTTCGTCGAGTTCCACCGGCGTGAGCTGTTCGCCGACGCCTTCGGCAAACGCTGCGCGGCCGCGCACGAAGACTGGAACGTCTGCGCCCAGGCTCAGGCCCAGCGCGGCGAGGCGGTCCTCGCTCCAGTTCAGCTGCCACAGGTGATTCAGCGCGAGCAGGGTGGTGGCAGCGTCGGAACTGCCGCCGCCGATGCCGCCGCCCATGGGCAGGCGCTTGTCCAGCCAGATGTCGGCGCCCAGCTGGCAGCCCGATTGCTCCTGCAGCCGGCGGGCGGCCTTGACGATCAGGTTGCTGTCGTGGGGAACGCCCTCGATCTCGGTGTTCAGGCGGATTTCGCCGTCATTGCGCACCGCGAATTGCAGCTCGTCGCCGTGGTCGAGGAACTGAAACAGGGTCTGCAGCTCGTGGTAACCATCGGCGCGGCGGCCGGTGATGTGCAGGAACAGGTTGAGCTTGGCCGGCGCCGGCAGGGTCAGGCGGTCCTGCATGTCACTGCGGGTCCGCTTTGTTCGACTGGCCTGCGCCCAATTGACGCGGCTGCCAGGTCTTCACCACCAGGGTGACGTCGAGGTCCTGGCCGTGCAGCTTCAGGCGCTCGGGCAGCCAGTAGCCGTTCTGCTCGCTGTAGCGGGTGTACTCCACGTCCCAGCCGTCCTGCTGCAGCTTGGCCAGTCGGCTGTCGCCGTCCAGGGTCAGGCGGCTCTTGCTGTCCGGCGCGGGCAGGCCGCGAATCCACCAGAGCAGGTGGGAAACCGGCAGGCGCCAGCCCATCTGTTGTTCCAGCAGTTCTTCGGGGGAGGTGGCCTCAAAGCGGCCCTGGCCGGCGACCTCGAGGGTCACCGCACCCTCGCGCCCGGTCAGGCGTGCGGCGCCGCGCCCCAGCGGGCCCGACAGGCGGATGTCGTAGTAGTCCTGGCGTTGCAGCCAGAACAGGGTGCCGCTGCCGGAGTCCTTGGGTGCGCGGATGCCGACCTTGCCATCGATCTGCCAGCCGTCGAGGGTGGCGATGCGCGCCTTGTGGGCGTTCCAGGCGGTGGCGTTGCCCTGGCCTTCCAGGGCTTCGTGGGTGCCGAAGCTGGAGCAGCCGGTGAGCAAGGCAAGCGCGGCGGCGCCGATCAGGTGACGTAGACGCATGAATCAGAGGGTTCCGGAGCCGGTCAGGCGCAACATGGTGTCGCGCAGGACGGCGCTGTCAGGCTGGCTTTGCAGGGCGGTGGCCCAGACCTTACGGGCTTCGCTCTGTTTGCCCTGGGCCCAGAGCACTTCGCCCAGGTGCGCAGCCACTTCGTGGTCGGGGAAGCGTTCCAGCGCCTTGCGCAGGTAGGTTTCCGCTTCGCTGAGGTTGCCCAGGCGGTAATTCACCCAGCCCAGGCTGTCGAGGATCGCGGGGTCGTCCGGGTTCAGCGAATGGGCCTTCTGGATCAGGTCGCGGGCTTCGCTGTAGCGGGTGGTGCGGTCGGCCAGGGTGTAGCCCAGCGCGTTGAGCGCCATGGCGTTGTCCGGCTCGCGCTGGATGATCAGCCGCAGGTCCTGCTCCATCTGCGCCAGGTCGTTGCGCTTCTCGGCGAGCATGGAGCGGGTGTAGAGCAGGTTGAGGTCATCCGGGAACTGCTTGAGGCCCTGCTGGATGACGTTCCAGGCGCGATCCACCTGGTCGCGATTGGACAGGCCTTCGGCTTCGATCAGGTACAGCTGGATGGCGTAGTCAGGCTGGCGGTCGCGAGTCTCGGCCAGGCGGCGCGAGGCGTCGTCATAGCGCTTCTGGTCCAGCAGGATCTCGGTCGAGCGCAGCTGGGCCGGGAGGAAGTCGTTGCCCGGGCCGACCAGGGCGTATTCCTTGAGCGCGGTTTCCGGGTCCTTCTGCTCCTCGGCCAGGCGGCCCAGGTTGAAGTGGGCGGAGTCGACGTGGCTGTCGCGCTCGACCAGTTCCTGCAGGTAGACCTTGGCCTCGTCCCAGGCCTGGGCTTCGAGGCAGACCAGCGCGAGGGAGAAGCGCAGGTCGTCGTCGTCGGGGAATTGCTCGACCAGCGCGGAGAACTCGGCCTTGGCGTCTTCCAGGCGGTTCTGCTCCACCAGCAGGCGGGCGTAGGCGAGGTGGACGCGCTTGTCGTCCGGGTGTTCCTTGATGCCGGCCTTGAGCAGCGGCAGCGCTTCGTCGCTGCGCTTCATGCTCTGCAGCAGGCGCGCGCGCAGCAGCAGCGGGGCGACGTCATGCTTGCTGGCGGAGTTGTCTTCGAGCAGGTGCAGTGCTTCCTGCGGGCGGCCGTCCTGCTGCAGCAGCAGGGCCTTGCCGAACAGCAGCTGGCCGTTGTCGGGGTACTTCTTCAGCAGGCGGTCGAAGCTCTGCAAGAGGCCGGCGCGGGTATCCGGGTCAGTCTCGGCGGCGGACAGCGCAAGGAAGTCGAAGTGAGTGTCACCCTGGCCGTTGAGGACTTTCTCCATGTACACCATGGATTCGTCGTACTGGCCGGTGCGCGCCAGCTGGATGGCGGCGGCGCGCTGGGCATCGAGGTTGTCCGGCGCGGCCTTGGCCCAGATCAGCGAGGTGTCCAGGGCTTCCTGGTCGGCGCCCAGGTACTCGGCGATGCGGAAGGCGCGCTCGGCGACGCCAGGGTCGCGGGTTTCCCTGGCCTGCTCGACGTAGTTGGCGAGGGCGATGTCGAAGCGGTTGCGCTGGCCGGCGAGCTCGGCGGTGAGCAGCGAGAACAGGGTGTCTTCGCTGAAGGAGCCGTACTTCTGATCCTTCTGAGCAGCCGCAGCTTTGTCCTTCTCCGCGGAAGCACTGTCGGAATTTTTCTGTGTAAGAGACTGGCAGCCGCCGAGCAGCAGCAGAGCAGTCAGCAGCGCAAGAGACTTGTTCATAGAGGAAGGACGAGGGCCTGACCTGCGAAATGGGACCATCATGACATAAGGAAAGTGCCAATCCCATGGGCAAGCGCCGCTGACGGGCCTGTATACGATTTGCAGTGTGCGATACGTCGCGGGTGGTTGTCCTTCACAAGGCTAAGTAGGACAATTGCGGGCTTTCCGATCAGCTCAGCGATTCTGCATGGCCTTCATTGCCCTCGGCATCAACCACAAGACCGCGTCCGTGGCCGTCCGCGAGCGCGTGGCTTTTACTCCCGAGCAGATGGTCGAGGCCCTGCAGCTGCTGTGCAGGCTGACTTCCAGCCGGGAAGCCGCGATCCTCTCCACCTGCAACCGCAGCGAACTCTACCTGGAGATCGAGCATCCGGACGCCGGCGACGTGCTGGCCTGGCTGGCCGATTACCACAACCTGGGGATCGACGACCTGCGCGCCTGCGCCTACGTCCACCAGGACGAGGAAGCCGTGCGCCACATGATGCGCGTCGCCGCGGGCCTGGATTCCATGGTGCTGGGCGAGCCGCAGATCCTCGGGCAGATGAAGTCCGCCTACGCCGTAGCCCGCGAGGCCGGCACCGTCGGGCCGATGCTGGGGCGCCTGTTCCAGGCCACCTTCAGCACCGCGAAGACCGTGCGCACCGATACCGCCATCGGCGAGAACCCGGTGTCCGTGGCTTTCGCCGCGGTCAGCCTGGCCCGGCAGATATTCAGCGATCTGAGCCGCAGCCAGGCGCTGCTGATCGGCGCCGGCGAGACCATCACCCTGGTCGCCCGCCACCTGCACGAGCAGGGCGTGAAGCGCATCGTGGTCGCCAACCGTACCCTGGAGCGCGCCAGCCTGCTGGCCGAGCAGTTCGGCGCCCGCGCCATCCTGCTGGCGGACATGCCGGACGAACTGGTCAACAGCGACATCGTCATCAGTTCCACCGCCAGCCAGTTGCCGATCCTCGGCAAGGGTGCGGTGGAGCGCGCGTTGAAACAGCGCCGCCACAAGCCGATGTTCATGGTCGATATCGCCGTGCCGCGCGACATCGAGCCGGAAGTCGGCGAGCTGGAAGACGTCTACCTCTATAGCGTCGACGACCTCCATGAAGTGGTCGCGGAAAACCTCAAAAGCCGCCAGGGCGCTGCCCAGGCCGCCGAGGAGCTGGTGGGGGATGGCGTGCACGAATTCATGCTGCGCCTGCGCGAGCTGGCCGCGGTCGATGTGCTGCGCGCCTATCGCCAGCAGGCCGAGCGCCTGCGCGACGAGGAAACCCAGAAGGCCCAGCGCCTGCTGGCCAACGGCGCCGACCCGATGGAAGTCATCGCCCAGCTCAGCCGTGGCCTGACCAACAAATTGCTGCACGCCCCCAGCGTGCAGATGAAGAAACTCTCCGCCGAGGGCCGCATCGATGCGCTGGCCGTCGCGCAGGAACTGTTCGCCCTCGAGGAGGGCACTGACAAGCGATGAAAGCTTCCCTCCTGAAAAAGCTGGATATCCTGAGCGACCGCTATGAAGAGCTGACGGCTCTCTTGGGCGACGCCGAGGTTATCAGCGACCAGACCAAGTTCCGCGCCTACTCCCGTGAATACGCGGAAGTGGAGCCGGTCATCCTCGCCTTCCGCGAGTTCCGCAAGGTGCAGTCCGACCTCGAAGGCGCCCAGGCGCTGCTCAAGGACAGCGACCCGGACCTGCGCGAGATGGCCGAGGAGGAAGTCGCCGAGGCGAAGTCCGCCCTGGTCGGCCTGGAGGATCGCCTGCAGCGTATGCTGCTGCCCAAGGACCCCAACGACGGCCGCAACGTCTTTCTGGAAATCCGCGCCGGCACCGGCGGCGACGAAGCCGCGATCTTCTCCGGCGACCTGTTCCGCATGTACTCGCGCTACGCCGAGAAGCAGGGCTGGCGCGTGGAGATCATGTCCGAGAACGAGGGCGAGCACGGCGGCTATAAAGAAGTCATTGCCCGCGTGGAAGGCGAGAGCGTCTACGCCAAGCTCAAGTTCGAATCCGGTGCCCACCGCGTGCAGCGCGTGCCGGCCACCGAATCCCAGGGGCGCATCCATACCTCGGCGTGCACCGTGGCGGTGTTGCCCGAGCCGGACGAACAGGCGGCCATCGAGATCAACCCGGCCGACCTGCGCGTGGACACCTACCGTTCCTCCGGCGCCGGCGGCCAGCACGTGAACAAGACCGACTCGGCGGTGCGCATCACGCACATCCCGTCGGGCATCGTGGTCGAGTGCCAGGAAGAGCGCTCGCAACACAAGAACCGCGCCAAGGCCATGGCCTGGCTCGCGGCCAAGCTCAACGACCAGCAGCAGTCCGCGGCTCAGCAGGCGATCGCCAGCACGCGCAAGCTACTGGTCGGTTCGGGGGACCGCTCCGAACGCATCCGCACCTACAATTTCCCCCAGGGCCGGGTGACCGACCACCGCATCAACCTCACCCTGTATTCCCTGGGTGAAGTCATGGAAGGCGCGGTGGAGCAGGTCATCGAGCCGCTGCTGCAAGAGTTCCAGGCCGACCAGTTGGCCGCGCTCGGCGACTGAGAGAGCGATAGACCATGGCAACCATCATGACCCTGCTCAACGAGGCGCAACTGCCGGACTCGCCCAGTGCGCGCCTGGATGCCGAGCTGCTGCTCGCCGCCGCGCTGGGCAAACCGCGCAGCTTCCTGCGGACCTGGCCCGAGCGCGTGGTCACCCGCGAGGCCCACGACCTCTATGACCGCTACCTGGCCCGCCGGGTGGCTGGCGAGCCTGTGGCCTACATCCTCGGCCGCCAGGGTTTCTGGAGCCTGGACCTGGAAGTTGCGCCGCACACCCTGATTCCGCGTCCGGACACCGAGTTGCTGGTGGAGACCGCGCTGGCGCTGCTGCCGGCCTCGCCAGCGCGCGTGCTCGACCTGGGCACCGGCACTGGGGCCATCGCCCTCGCGCTGGCGTGCGAACGCCTGAGCTGGCAGGTGCTGGGCGTCGACCGCATTCCCGAGGCCGTGGCCCTGGCCGAGCGCAACCGCGAGCGCCTGCGCCTGGCCAACGTCGCCTTCCGCACCAGCCACTGGTTCTCCGCGGTAGAGGGCGAACGCTTCGCGCTGATCGTCAGCAACCCGCCCTACATTCCCAGCACCGACCCGCACCTCAAGCAAGGCGATGTGCGCTTCGAGCCCTCGAGCGCGCTGGTCTCCGGGCAGGACGGGCTGGACGACATCCGCCTGATCATCGATCAGGCGCCGAACCACCTGGAAAACGGTGGCTGGCTGATGCTCGAACATGGCTTCGATCAACCTGACGTCGTGCGCGACCTGCTGCTCAGCCGTGGCTTCAGCGCGGTGGAAAGCCGTCGCGACCTCGGCGGCCACGAGCGCATCAGCCTGGGGCGCTGGACATGCTGACCGACAACGAACTGCTGCGTTACAGCCGACAGATCCTCCTGCCGCAGATCGACGTGGACGGCCAACTGCGCCTGAAGGACAGCCGTGTGCTGATCGTCGGCCTCGGCGGCCTAGGTGCCCCGGTGGCGCTGTACCTGGCCGCGGCCGGCGTCGGCGAACTGCACCTGGCAGACTTCGACACCGTCGACCTGACCAACCTGCAGCGGCAGATCATCCACGGCACCGACAGCGTCGGCATGGGCAAGGTGGACTCCGCCATCGCCCGCCTGACGGCGCTGAATCCGGATGTGAAGCTGGTCGCCCATCGACAGGCGCTGGACGCCGACTCCCTCGATGCCGCCGTGGCGGGCGTGGACCTGGTGCTGGATTGCTGCGACAACTTCGGCACCCGCGAAGCAGTGAACGCCGCCTGCGTCGCCGCGAAGAAACCGCTGGTGAGCGGCGCTGCCATTCGCCTGGAAGGGCAGCTTTCGGTGTTCGATCCGCGCCGCGAGGAAAGCCCGTGCTACCACTGCCTCTATGGCCACGGCAGCGAAGCCGAACTGACCTGCAGCGAGGCCGGCGTGGTCGGCCCATTGGTGGGGCTGGTGGGCAGCCTGCAGGCGCTGGAAGCGTTGAAGCTGCTGGCTGGCTTCGGCGAGCCGCTGGTAGGTCGCCTGCTGCTGATCGATGCCCTTGGCACGCGCTTCCGCGAACTTCGGGTCAAGCGCGATCCGCAGTGCGCCGTGTGCGGAGCCGCGCATGGCTGATGCCGCGCCGATCGGCGTGTTCGATTCCGGTGTGGGCGGCCTCAGTGTCCTCCACGAAATCCGGGCGCGGCTTCCCCACGAATCCCTGATCTACCTCGCCGATTGCGGCCACGTGCCCTACGGCGAGAAGACTCCCGAATACATCCGCGCGCGTTGCCGCGCCATCGCCGACTTCCTCCTGGCCCGTGGCGCCAAGGCGCTGGTGCTGGCCTGCAACACGGCCACCGCCGCCGCCGCCGCTGACCTGCGCGAGCTGTACCCGCAACTGCCCATCGTCGCCATGGAACCGGCCGTGAAGCCGGCGGCCGAAGCGACCCGCAGTGGCGTGGTCGGCGTGCTCGCCACCACCGGCACCCTGAAGAGCGCACGCTTCGCCGCGCTGCTGGACCGGTTCGCCAGCGACGTGCGCGTCATCACCCAGCCCTGCCCGGGGCTGGTGGAGCGCATCGAACTGGGCGACCTGAGCGGTCCGCAGACCCGCGAGCTGTTGCAAGGTTACGTCGCGCCGTTGTTGGCCGAAGGTTGTGACACGCTGATCCTGGGCTGCACGCATTACCCTTTCCTGCGCCCGCTGTTGCGTGAACTGGTGCCGGCGGACGTCTCGCTGATCGATACCGGGGCTGCGGTGGCCCGCCAGCTTGAGCGCCTGCTGCAGGTGCGGGGGATGCTGGCAAAAGGCGATGCAAAAAAAACTGAGCTATGGACCAGCGGTGCAGTCGAAGGATTTGAACGCGTACTGCCGGTGCTCTGGGGCACCGAAGAGTCCGTCAGTTTCTTCCCTGGCTGAGAGAAAAATAGCTAGCTACCCACTTTGGTCTGTCAGCAAGTGGTGACAAATGGCCTTATAATCGCCAGCTATTCGCGGGGATTTTTCATTCAGCTTTCTAATAAAGGATGTTTCGATGAAGAAACTACTCTCGCTTGCCGCCGTGGCAGCTTTGACTCTGGGGCATCTGGTCTCCGCACAGGCCGCTGGCCTGACTGGCGCCGTGGGTTTCACCGGGCAGAACACCATGACCTATCGCCTGGGGTTGGGGTTCGATTGGGACAAGAGCTGGTGGGAAAGCTCCACCGGGCGCCTGACCGGGTACTGGGACGCCGGCTACACCTACTGGGAAGGTGGTGACGAGGCCAGCGGCCGTCATTCGCTGTCCTTCAGTCCCGTGTTCGTCTATGAGTTCTCTGGCGAGAAGGTCAAGCCCTTCGTCGAAGCCGGTATCGGCGTGGCCGTATTCAGTGGCTCCCGTGTTGGCGACCAGAACCTGGGTGGCGCTTTCAACTTCGAGGATCGCCTGGGCGTCGGCCTGCGCTTCGGTGAGGGCCAGGCACTGGGTGTGCGCGCCATGCACTATTCCAACGCCGGTATCAGCCAGCCGAACGATGGCATCGAATCCTACAGCCTCTATTACACGCATCCGCTGTAACAGCGCGCTGACAAAGAAAGCCGGACCCTGGGTCCGGCTTTTTTGTGCGCGACATGAACAGCTGAGGGCGGCTCCTGCGACCCAAAAGGCACTGGCGTTAATCGGTAACTCCGTAGGGCGCATAACGCGCCAGCGTTATCCGCGGTGACGTAACCGGCGGATAACCCGTTCCGGGTTATTCGCCCTACGGGCGGAGTCCCCCACGATCGTGCGCATGGCGCGTTCAGCTTCAGCGGCCGGCGGAGAGGCTCTTGAACGCTTCCAGCGCGCGTTCCCGAGTGGCCGACAGGTCGCACATCGGCTGTGGATAACGTTCCGCGCCGAACAGCCCCAGTTTCGACGGATCGTGCATCGCCTTGCCCTGCAGTCCGGCCAGTTCCGGCACCCAGCGGCGGATGAAGCGCCCGTCCGGGTCGAAGCGCTCGGACTGCGAGATCGGGTTGAAGATGCGGAAGTAGGGCGCCGCGTCGGTGCCGGTGGAGGCGCTCCATTGCCAGCCGCCGTTGTTCGCCGCCAGGTCGCCGTCGATCAGGTGACGCATGAACCAGCGTTCGCCCTCGCGCCAGTCGATCAGCAGGTTCTTGGTGAGGAACATCGCCACCACCATGCGCAGGCGGTTGTGCATCCAGCCGGTGGCGAGCAGTTGGCGCATGGCGGCGTCGATGATGGGGAAGCCGGTGCGGCCCTGCTGCCAGTCCTCCAGGTCCTTCCGGTCGTAGCGCCACTTCAGCTTCTCGGTGTCCTCGCGGAAGGCACGGTGCCGGCTCACGCGCGGGAAGCCAACCAGGATGTGCTTGTAGAACTCGCGCCAGAGCAGCTCGTTGATCCAGCTGACCGCGCCGCTGTTGCCAGTCTCGAACTCGCCGTGGTTGTTCGCCAGCGCCGCGTGCAGGCATTGCCGGGGCGACAGCACGCCGGCGGCCAGATACGGCGAAAGGCGGCTGGTGCCGTCGCGGGCGGGGAGGTCGCGGGTGTCCTGGTAGGTCTTGAGGATTTCGTCGGTGAACAGCTCAACGCGCTCATGGGCGGCTTCCTCTCCGGCGGGCCATTGCTCGCTCAGTTCGGCTGGTGGCGGCTCGAAGCCTGCGACCTGCGCGGGCACCTCGTCGCTGGCGATATCCAGCTCCTGCTGCGCGCGGGGCGCCGGTACGAGACTGGGCACGCCGAGGTTCAGGCGTTCGTAGCAGACCTTGCGGAACTGGCTGTAGACCTGGAAGTAGGTACCACCCTTGGTGAGGATGGTGCCGGGGGTGAAGAACAGCTGGTCGAGGTGGCTGCGCACGCGGATGCCGTCGTGCTCCAGCGCCTTTTCCACGGCGGCGTCGCGGGCGGCTTCGTTGACGCCGTACTCCTCGTTGACGTGCAGCGTCTCGATGTCCAGCTCGCGGCAGAGCTGCGCGATGACGTTCGGCGCCTCGTCCCAGTGCTCCGCCGTGCGAACCATCAGCGGGATGCGCAACTTGTCGAGGTCGGTTCGCAGTTCGCGCAGGTTGCGCAGCCAGAAGTCGACCTTGCACGGGGCGTCGTCGTGGCGCTGCCACTGGCCGGGGCTGAGCAGGTAGAGAGCGATCACCGGGCCGCGCTCGGCGGCGGCGTGCAGGGCACTGTTGTCGCGCAGGCGCAGGTCGGTGCGCAGCCAGACGAGTTGGCGTTTCATGCGGCCTCCCCGTTGAGCAGGTGCAGTTCGCGCAGCAGGTCGAACGCGGCGACCGGATCGCTGGCCAGGTGCAGCGGTGGTTCGGCGATGGCCAGTTCCTGCAGCGCGTCGGGGTGGATGGCGGTGGCGGGGCCGGCCAGCAGGCGCGGGCAGTCGACGCCGGCCAGCAGCCGGGGCAACTGCAACAGGTTCAGCGTGCGGCTGGAGTAGAGCAGCACGGCACGCGGCTGCAGGCGCTCCACCGCCAGCGCCAGTTCACCGGGCGGCAAGGGCCAGTCGAAGATTTCCAGCGGGCAACCGGCGCTGCTGGCCAGCCAGGCGGTGAGCCACAGGCCCGGTTCCAGCGGCAGTCCGGACTGGTTCACCAGCAGCAGCGGTGCGCCGCGCTGCTGGCGGTTGTGGTGGTAGAGGCGGGTGCCGAACTTGGTGCGCAGCCAGGTGTGGAAGAACACCCGTTCCAGCTGCGCGCCGAACTGGCCCTGCCAGCGCCGTTCCAGCTCGTCCAGCAACGGCAGCATCAGTTGCTCGCAGAGGGTTTGCGCGGGATAGATTGCCAGCGCGCCGTTGAACAGCTCGTCCAGCTGGCGCTCGTTGATCCGGCCGATGGCGGCAATGCATTGCTGGCGCAGGTCGTCCCAGGGCGAGGCGGTGGTTTCCGGCGGTGGCGGCGCGTCTTCGTCGAGCAGCGAGCGGATCTTGCTCACCGCCACGCCTCTGCCTAGCCAGGTGAGAATGGCCTGGATGCGCGCGATCTGCGCTTCGGAGTAGAGGCGGTGGCCCTTGGGCGTGCGTTGCGGCACGACCAGGCCGTAGCGGCGCTCCCAGGCGCGCAGGGTGACCGGGTTGACGCCGGTGCGCCGGGAGACTTCGCGGATCGGCAGCCAGCCTTCGGCCAGGGCCTGACGGTAGTCGTCGTCCGATTCGCGGTGAGGGTGGTCGGGGTTCATGGACATCCTTTCAGTACGTCTGATGGCTACGTCAGATGGCATTGCGCAGGCTCAGGTCTTCGGGGTGCGGTTGCAGGTAGGCCTGGGCATCGATGTAGGGGTGCGGGTGCAGGCGGAAGTGGTGCTTGAGCAGCGTCAGCGGCACCACCAGCGGGATCACGCCTTCGCGGTACTGGTCGATCAGCCGCTGCATCTCTGCCTTCTCGGTGGAGGGCAGGTCGTGCTTGAGGTAGCCGGCCAGGTGCTGCAGTACGTTGCTGTGGGTACCGCGGGTGGCACAGGTGCCCAGCGCCTGCATGAAGTCACGGAAGTAGTCCGGGGCGAAATCCTCCAGCGGCTGCTCGCCGATCTTCGCCAGACGCTGGCCGAGCGCGCTGTACTGGCGCGGGTTGTGCGCCATCAGCTGATACTTGTAGCGGGAGTGGAAGCCAATCACCGCGTGGCGTGTCAGGCCCTGCGCGCAGAGCTTCTGCCAGGCGGCGTAGGCAAACACGCGGGTGAGGAAGTTCTCGCGGATCACCGGGTCGTTGAGCCGGCCCTCTTCTTCCACCGGCAGTTCCGGTCGCGCGGCGCAGAAGGTTTCCGCATAGAGCCCGCGCACGCCTGGCGGACGCAGCTGGCCGTCGAAGCGATAGAGCTTTACCCGCTGCAGGCCACAGGAGGGCGACTGCTGCATGAAGATGTAGCCGCAGATGTCCTGCAGCAGCCCGGCTTGCTTGCGGCCGAAATCGCGCAGGGCTTCGCTGACATCGCGGCCGCCTTCGCGCTGGATCAGGGCTCGCGGGTCATCTCGGTCGCCGACCAGGCGCAGGGTCGGCCGCGGCACGCCGAGGCCGATGGCGACTTCCGGGCACACCGGGACGAAGTCGAAGTAGCGGCTGAGCACCTCCAGGCACAGTCGCGAGGCCTTGTGTCCACCGTTGTAGCGCACCGGCTCGCCCAGCAGGCAGGCGCTGATGGCGAGCTGGGGGCGTGAGGGGCTGGTGGGTTTTGCGATGGGCATGGCGGTAACCGATTTCTTGTACAGGTTGGCTATCTTGTACAACTATCGGTAAGGATAGGCGCAGGCTTGTACAAGTGCAAAGACTTGTACAAGGAAGGGGCGGGTGCGCGGATTCGACGGCCATCTCCGCAGGGAGATGGCCGTGGTCGATCAGAGGTGTTCGAGCAGGCGGCGAGCGGCTTCCAGGCCGCTCAGCCAGGCGCCTTCGACGCGGCCTGAGAGGCACCAGTCGCCGCAGGCGTAGATGCCCAGGTCAGCGTCGGCGAGGGCGCCGAACTGGTGCGCTTCCATGGGGCGGGCGTAGAGCCAGCGGTGGGCGAGGGCGAAGTCAGGGGCGTGGACGGCGCAGCCGATCAGCTCGGCGAAGGCGCCGCGCAGGTGCTCGATCACGCTGTCCTTGGGCAGGTCGATGTGCTGCTTGCTCCAGCCGCTGGCAGCGTGCAGCACCCAGGTGTCGAGTTGTTCGTCACGGCCCGGCTTGGAGTGGTTGCTGGCCAGCCAGGACAGCGGCCCCTCGTGCACGAAACAGCCTTGCACGGGCGTATCCAGTGGCTCGCGGAAGGCCAGGGCAACGGCCCAGGTCGGTTCCATGGGAATGCTTGCGGCGGCGGCGGCCAGCTTCGGCGCACTGGCCAGCAGGGCAGCGGCCTGGGGCGCGGGGGTGGCGACCAGCACGCGGCTGAAGGGGCCGTGGGTCTGGCCCTCGGAGTCCTGCAGGTGCCAGTGCTCCTCGCCGCGGAACACTTCAGTGATACGGCAGGTGAAGGTGACGACCTGGTCCTGCAGCAGTGCCCGGGTGATCGCGCTCATGCGCGGAGTGCCGACCCAGCGCGGCTGCTCGTCGGGGGAGGGGCTCAGTTCACCGTCGCGGTACTGGTAGAGGGCCGGGTCCCATTCGGCGACCCAGCCGTGCTCGCGCCACTTCTGCACGGCGTCGAGAAAGCGCCGGTCGCGGGCGGTGAAGTACTGCGCACCGAGATCCAGGGCGCCGGCTTCGCTGCGCTTGCTGGCCATCCGGCCGCCGCTGCCGTGGCCCTTGTCGAACAGCTGGACGACTTGTCCGGCGTCGCGCAGGGCGTGGGCGGCCGAGAGTCCGGCGATACCGGTGCCAATGATGGCAATGGGGGCGCTCATGACATGCCTCGTAGTCTGTGTCTTTCAGCGTAACGAGCGGAGTGTTCTTGTACAAACGAAACTATCTGTACAATTGGTTTCCAGCTGCCCGCGCTCATCAACGATAGGAGTCCGATCATCGGAACCTTCGGCGCCGCATCGGTTCATTCAGGAATGAGCCCGGCTTTGGTTCCGGCACTTACAGCGTAGACCTCGCCGTAGAGGGAGTGTCAATGCAATCGCCTCCCTCTCGTCCAGACTGATGGAAGGTGGAACAGCCAAACAAGGAGTTCGCCATGCATATTCTCTTGACCGGCGGCACCGGCCTGATCGGCCGCCGCCTCTGCCGCCAGTGGAGCGCCGATGGGCACCAGCTCACCGTGCTGAGCCGCCAGCCGCAGCTCGTCGCCTCGCTGTGCGGCGAGACGGTGCGCGGTATCGCCGACTTCGAGGCCTATGGAGACGGGCCGCTGGATGCGGTGGTCAACCTGGCCGGCGAGCCCATCGCCGACAAGCCATGGAGCGCCCGGCGCAAGGCCCTGCTGTGGGACAGCCGGGTGCGCCTGACCGAGCGCCTGGTGAGCTGGCTGGAGGGGCGCAGCCAGCGCCCGGCGGTACTGATCAACGGCTCGGCGGTCGGTTGGTACGGCGATGCCGGCGAGCGTCCGCTGGAGGAGAACAGCGCGGCTGCCGGCGAGGATTTTGCCAGCGAGCTGTGCCTGGCCTGGGAGCAGATCGCCCGCGAGGCCGAGGCACTGGGTATCCGCGTGGTCCTGGTGCGCACCGGGCTGGTGCTGGCCCCCGAAGGTGGTTTCCTCAAGCGCCTGCTGCCGCCGTTCCGCCTGGGCGCCGGTGGGCGGCTGGGCGATGGTCGGCAGTGGATGTCGTGGATCCATATCGAAGACCAGATCGCCCTGATCGATTTTCTTTTGCGCAAGGCGGATGCGGCCGGTCCTTATAATGCGTGCGCGCCGCAGCCGGTGCGCAACCGCGACTTCACCCAGGAACTGGGCCAGGCGCTGCACCGGCCGACGCTGATGCCGGTGCCGGGCTTTGCCCTGCGCCTGTTGCTGGGTGAAATGTCGACCCTGTTGCTGGGCGGTCAGCGCATCGTGCCGCGCCGCCTGCTGGACGCCGGCTTCGAGTTCCGCTTCCCGGAATTCAAGGAAGCGCTGGCCGATGTGCTGCAGGAAAAGCGCTGAGTCCCTGCGACATCGGCAACAGCCCTGGAACATCTGGATAGCGCGGGCGGCGTGTAAACTGCGCAGCCCGCACGACGACCTCCTACCGTACCGGTTTAAGGACACTGCATGACCCAAAACGCCCTCCTGCTGGTCAACCTGGGATCCCCGGCCTCCACCCAGGTCGAGGACGTGCGCCGCTACCTCGATCAGTTCCTCATGGACCCTTACGTGATCGACCTGCCCTGGCCGATCCGCCGGCTGCTGGTATCGCTGGTGCTGCGCAAGCGCCCGGAGGAATCCGCCCACGCCTACGCGTCGATCTGGTGGGACGAGGGCTCGCCGCTGGTCGTGCTGAGCCGCCGCCTGCAGGAGGCCGTGAAGCCGTTCTGGCCGCACGGCCCGGTGGAGCTGGGCATGCGCTATGGCGAACCGTCCATTGAAAAGGCGCTGTTGCGTCTGAGCCAGCAGGGCATCACCCAGGTGACCTTCGCGCCGCTGTACCCGCAGTTCGCCGACAGCACCACCACCACTGCCATCGAGGAAGCCCGCCGGGTGATGCGCGAGCACAACCTCAAGCTGGAGCTGAAGGTGCTGCCGCCGTTCTACGCCGAACCGGAGTACCGCCAGGCGCTGGTGGACAGCG
This sequence comes from Pseudomonas sp. PDM19, assembly GCF_014852215.1. NCBI lineage: Bacteria > Pseudomonadati > Pseudomonadota > Gammaproteobacteria > Pseudomonadales > Pseudomonadaceae > Pseudomonas > Pseudomonas sp. PDM19. The sequence continues at coordinate 52,954 of NZ_JACVBG010000002.1, forward strand.
TGAAGCCGTACCTGGAGCAACCCTATGACCATCTGCTGCTGAGCTTCCACGGCCTGCCCGAGTCGCACATCCGCAAGCTGGTGAAGGACAAGCGCCACGACCTCACCGCCAGCTCCAGCCGGGGTGTGCACGAGGATGTCATGGCCGTCTGTTATCGCAGCCAGTGCCTGCGCACGGCGGAGGATTTCGCCGCTGGCGCCGGTCTGCAGGACGGGCGCTGGTCGGTGTCCTTCCAGTCGCGCCTGGGCCGCAACAAGTGGATCGAGCCCTACACCGAGGCGCAGCTGGACAAGCTCGGCAAGCAGGGCGTGAAGCGCCTGCTGGTGATGTGCCCGGCCTTCGTCGCCGACTGCATCGAGACGCTGGAAGAGATCGGTCAGCGTGGCCAGGAGCAATTCCGCGCGGCGGGTGGCGAGGAGCTGGTGCTGGTGCCTTGCCTGAACGACCAGGAACTGTGGGCGCGGGCGCTGGCGAAGCTTTGTGAGCGAATGCCTGCTGCGATCTGAGCCAGTCATGTCGGGTGAATAACGCCTCGAGCGTTATCCGCCACGGCGGATAAAGCGTTCCGCTTTATGCGCCCTACAGGGATGATCTGCTCTTCGTGGGAGCGAGCTTGCTCGCTCCCACAGGGGGAGACGGCGAAACCCTCCATCCAATCCCTGACCACCCATTCATCAGCCAACGGCCGACGCGCGCATTCAGAGATTTGATAGTGCGCGCGCGACGCGTTCGCAATGCCTACTCTGCGGGTTCTCCCCTTCGCCTTCGCCGCGATTGGCGGCGTTTCAGGAGCCCGGCATGAACAACAACAATAACGGCTACCCCTCCAGTGCCGTGGCCTGGTCCACGGTTGCGATCCTCATGGTCGCCTACGTGCTTTCCTTCATCGACCGACAGATTCTCAACCTGCTGGTCGGCCCCATCCGTCGCGATCTGGAGATCAGCGACACGCAGATGAGCCTGCTGATGGGCCTGTCCTTCGCGCTGTTCTACACGCTGTGCGGTATCCCTCTCGGGCGCATGGCCGACAGCCGCAGCCGTCGCGGTCTGATCACCGTCGGCGTGCTGATCTGGAGTGCCATGACCGCCGCCTGCGGCCTGGCGCGTCAGTACTGGCACTTCCTGCTGTTCCGTGTCGGTGTTGGCGTGGGCGAGGCGGCCTTGTCGCCGGCCGCCTACTCGCTGATCGCCGACAGCTTCCCGGCCCAGCGTCGCGCCACCGCCATCAGCGTCTACTCCATGGGCATCTACCTCGGCTCGGGGCTGGCCTTCCTGCTCGGCGGGCTGGTGATCAAGTTCGCTTCCGCCCAGGGCGACGTACACCTGCCGATCCTCGGTGAAGTGCGCCCCTGGCAGCTGATCTTCCTGATCCTCGGCGCTGCCGGCGTGCTCTTCACCCTGCTGATGCTCGCGGTGAAGGAACCGACCCGCCGTGGCGTCGGTGCCGGCGTGGTGGTGCCGATGAGTGAAGTGGGCGCCTACCTGCGCGCCAACCGCAAGACCGTGCTCTGCCACAACTTCGGCTTCGCCTGCATCTCCTTCGCCAGCTACGGCAGCGGCGCCTGGGTGCCGACCTTCTTCGTCCGCACCTACGGCTGGGACGCCGGCCATGTGGGCGTGGTGTACGGCAGCATTGTCGCCGTGTTCGGTTGCCTGGGCATCGTCTGCGGCGGCCGTCTGGCCGACTACTGGGCCAAGCGCGGGCGCACCGATGCCAACATGCGCGTGGGGCTGTTGGCTGCCTGCCTGGCGATCCCGCTGAGCCTGGTCTATCCGCTGCTGGACAGCGGCAACGCGGCGGCGGCGATGATGGCGCCCATCGTGTTCTTCCTCAGCATGCCCTTCGGCGTCGCCCCCGCGGCGATCCAGGAAATCATGCCCAACTCCATGCGCGGCCAGGCCTCGGCCATCTACCTGTTCGTGGTCACGCTGCTGGGCCTGGGCATCGGCCCGACCGCCATCGCCCTGGTGACCGACTACGTGTTCGCCGACGACATGGCGCTGCGCTACTCGCTGCTGATCGTCAGCGTCGTAGCCCTGGTCGCGGGGGCACTGCTGCTGGCCAGCGGCCTGAAGCCCTACCGCGCGAGCCTGGAGCACCTGAAGAGCTGGAGCCTGAAAGGCGAGAGCGACAGCGGCGCGATGCAACGCCAGCCGGCCTGATCGTTCTTCCGCGAGATCGAGCCCCCGCGCAGTGATGCACGGGGGTTTTTCTTTGCCCGTGGCACAATGCGGCGCAACACGGACTTGAGGCGAGGTTTCCGGCATGGACGGAAAGGGCATTGGTGCTGGGCTGGCAGGCCTCGTGGCGCTGGTGCTGAGCACTTGCGCAGCGGCGGACGGCCCCTGGTTGGCCTTCACGCAGAATGACCTCATCGGCTTCAAGGATGCGCAAGGTGTGGTGAAGGTCGCGCCGACGCTCAGCCCGATGTTGACCCTGGCCCGGCGCTTCGAGCACGTCATCGCCGCCGGTGAGGAAACTGCCGACGGTTACCGCAGCTACTACCTGTTGCGCGACGGCCGACAGGTGGCGCCGGATTCGCTGTACTTCTTCGATAACGCACCGGTCTGCGAGAGCGAAAACAGCATCCGCTTCCGTGACCGCCAGCGTGACAAGGTCGGTTTCCTCGACGGCAATGGCCAGGTGCTGATCCCGGCCGAGCTGAGTGACGCGACGGCCATGCGCAACGGCATGGTGGTGGCGCTGAAGGGCGCCACGCGCAGCTGTGCCGATCCGGACGTGAGCCTGGAGCAGTGCGAGCACAAGGGCTGGAGCGGTGGCACTGAACTGCTGCTGGATCGCCACGGCAGGACGCTGGTGCAAGGCTTCGACGCTTCCCGCGCCGAAGCGCTGGACTGGTTTTCGAAGCAGGTGAGCGGGCAAGCTTCCAGCGACCCGCGCCGCGTGTCCTTCAAGGGAGTCGACGGCCGCTACATCAGCTTCGTCGATATCGAGAAGGACTTCGCCGTCTGGTTCCGCGATGAGTTCCTCGCGCACCTCGATGACGCCTCGCTGAAGGCCCACAGCTACTCCCGAATCCGGATTGGGCAGGGCGGTGAGCCGCTGGATGACTGGCAGGCCGCCACGCCGGACGAGGTGCTGAAAAAGTACGGCGCAGAGTTGCGCCAGCGACTGGAGGCCTTGCGAAGCTCCGTCGGCTACGGCGTGCGCCAGGGCGATATGGGCTGGCCCTTCGACCCCGAGCGCGACCCGCAGTACTTCGACGGTTGCGGCGAGTTCGCCCAGTGGCAGACGCCCAGGGTGTCGGCCATGGAGCATTGGCAGCAGGGCTCGTTCGAGCCGGGCAAGCACGCCAGCTTCGAATTCATCCGTACCGCCGAGGGGTATCGGCTGGTGGCGTTTTCTATCCCCGGGCAGTGACGGCTACCTGTAGGAGCGGGCCATGCCCGCGACCGTATCCGGTGCGTGTCCATCCGGTGAGCCCAGTGCCGATCTGGCGCCGGCCCTGCCGGCGGATCGCGGGCATGGCCCGCTCCTACAGTGGAGCCCAAGCCGTCTGCGATTGACTCAGCACCGCTCCGCTCGATCAGGCGGCTGGTCGCGCCTCACCGCCAGCAATCGCTCACACTGCCGGTGCCGCTGCTGCCCTTCTGGCCCTGGGCGGTCAGGGTCAGGTGCGTGCACTTGCTATCGGTGAAGGTCGGGTTGGCCGTCAGCGTGTAGCCGCCGTCGCTGCTGCCTCCTCCCACCGTCAGGGTATACAGGCCGGTGGGGGAGGTGACGGTGCTGCCACTGGTGCCAGCCAGCTTCAGGTTGGCCACCGAAGCCTGGTCGGTGACGTAGCCGGATACCGAGTTGAGCGCATACCAGCGCTCTTCCTGCGACGCGGCCTGGTTGAGCAGGGCCTGGCCTTCCGCGCGTTTGCCGCGCAGCACGTATTCCTGGTAGCTGGGGTAGGCTACGGCGGCGAGGATCGCCACGATCGCCACCACCACCATGAGCTCCATCAGGGTGAAGCCTTTTTGCCGGTAGTGCCTGTTCATTCCTGTTCCTTGATGTTCAGCCAGTTCTGCCGCCCGGAGCTGGCGCCGCTGGTTGCCACGCTGACGCAGCCGTCGCTGCCGCAGGCGTTGACGTTGCTGCTGCTGGCGCTGGTGCTGCCGACCGTGAAGCCGCCCTTGAGGCCGGACATCTGCAAGGCGGAGACGACGCTGCCGTTGTACAGATCGTTGTCGTCCACCACGCCGTCGTTGTTCAGGTCCAGGGTGGCGAAATCGGTGGCGCCGCCGGTATACGGGTCGAGCGACATCAGCCAGGTGGTGACGCCGTCGGCGCAGGGGTCTTCGTTGGGCGTCAGGGTGCTGGCGAGCAGCACGCCGGAGGTGGCATAGGGGTTGTTGACCACCATTTCCCCGGTGGCGGGCAGGTCCAGGTACCAGCCGTACTGCGAGACGTTGCCGCTGCTGTCGTACCAGGTGACGGCGTTGTCGCTGACGGTGCGGATGGTCTGGGTCACCGCCGTGCCGTTGTTGTCGAAGGATGTGGTCACTTCGCTCTGGGTGATGGTCTGCTGCTGCAGCTTGCTGCGGCTGAGCGTGGGCGTACTGGTGGCGGCCTCGCCGGCGGTCTGCCGGTCCCAGATGCCATAGAGGCCCATGATCTGGGTGGTGTTGGGGTCGGCGTCGTCGGACTCGATGTACTTGCCGGTGCCGAAGATCACCAGGTAGCCGGTGCCGGAGCTGTGCTTGACCAGGTAGGGCGCGCTGGTGATGGGTTGCACCTGCCCGGCCGTAGTCGTCGCGCTGTACAGCGGCGAGCCGCCGAAGCCGACGCGGAAGCTGCTGGCGGTGGTGCTGGCGGTGAGGCTGCCGGAGCTGGTCAGGTCGAAGCGCCAGAGGTTGCCGTGCAGGTCACCGGCATAGACGTAGTCGGTGATCAGGTCACCGTTGATATCGGCGGCGCGCGGGGTGGCCAGGCCATTGGCGGTGGTCTTGCCGTCGCTGACGGTAAGGGCCTTGATCAGGCTGCCGTCCTTGACGTCCATCAGGTAGAGCACGGCCTTGTCGTTGGCGCCGTTGTAGCCGTTGCCCAGGATCACCGCCCAGGTGCCGTTGTGCAGCAGGCTGATGGTCGGCCGCGAGTAGGTGAAGCCCAGCTCGCTGTAGTCGCTGTCGCTGTAGCTCTTCTCCCAGAGCAGCTTGATGTTGGCCGGGTCGGTGATGTCCAGGGCGAACAGCGCGCGGCCGCCGCCGCGCAGGGTGCCGACCAGCACGGTATGCCAGGCGTTGTCGTAATAGACATCGGCAGTGACCGGCGAGCCGTCCACGTAATACTGGTGGGTGGCGCTGGTGTAGTCGCTGTCGGTGAGCTTGTAGAGGTTGCTGATCACCGCGCTGGGTACGTAGGCGAAGACTTCCTTACCGTCGGCATCGAAGGCATGCAGCATGCCGTCGTTGGCGCCGACATAGAGGCGCGTGGGGCGCGCGCTCCAGGTGCTCTTGAAGGTGGTGTAGGAGGTGTCGGTGCTGCTGACGGTGGCGTTCATCAGCGAGGCCAGGCGGTTGGGTGGGCCCACCAGTACCGGCGAAGAATCGATGATGTCGCCCAGCACGGTGCTGCGAGTACGCAGCAGTGTGCCTTCGTTGCTGCGGTCGCCACGCAGGTAGGCCACGCGCTTCTCGCCATTGCTGTCGGTGACGCTGGCGAGGGTCTTGTTGAGGGTGGTCTGCTGGGCGCTGCTGAGGTTGCTCCAGGTGAAATCCTTGAGCGTGCCGGCGGTGCTGCCGGCCATCTTCACCGTGCGCGTGGACCAGGCGCTGTTGCCGCTGCCGTAGGTGCTGTCCATCACGTCCTGGGCGCTCCACACCGAGGTCTGGCTGCCGTTGGCGGTGTTCTGCAGGTACTTGATGAGGTCTCCGCTCCAGTCGGTGCTGGCGAACTTCGGGGTGTAGCTGTACAGCTCGCTGTCGGCGGTGCTGCTGTCGGCATTGAGCAGCGGCGAACTCACCAGCGCCGGCGCGGCGCCGGAGTCCTCGCGCTGGGAGATGCGGTTGACCACGTTCTGCAGGGCGGAGACCAGGTCATCCGGCGAGTCGACGCTGAAGAATTCGCCGCGGGAGTCGACCGCCGCGTGCCACAGGTCGTAGACGTTGTTGGCGCTGCCTGACGAAGCCGCGGGCCAGCTCAGGGTGCCGGCGGCCAGTTTGCTGTAGTCGCCGGAGTAGGTGTCGCCCCCCCAGGCCGGGTTGGTCAGGCTGGTGGTCAGGCCCAGGCCGACGAAGTAGCTGACCATGTGCTGCCAGGTCGCCGGATCGTTCTTCGGGTTCCAGTACTGGGTGGTGGCGTTGCTGCTGCTCTCGGCGATGTAGGTGCTGACGTTGTTGGCGATGTTCGGCTGGGCGTCGGTGGCCCAGTACTTGAACGCCAGGTCGGCGAGGGTGTTGGAGGCGCTGTCCTTGTACGGTGCGCGTGCACTGTAGGTCTGGCCGTCGGGCAGGGTGCGACCGGTGCTGTCCCAGTCGCCGTGGCTGCCGGCGGTGTTCCAGATGCCGTCGGTGAGGGTGATGCTGTAGCTCGCCCGGCAGCTGTACAGCGGTGTTTCGCTGCTGCCGATGGAGTAGGCATAGGGGCTGTACTTGCCGGTGACGCTGAGCAGCGAGCCGACGCGGTCGACGGCATCCAGCAGCGGGGTGCCCTGGTTGAAGTAGATGTCGCCGAGCCACTCGAAGAACTTGGCCCGGTGCGCGCCGGAGAAGGTGCCCAGGCGGTTGTCGTAGTAGCTGCTGCTGGTGTTGCTCAGCCCGCGGCAGTTGTAGCTCGACAGGTACGAGCTGCTGGTGATGCAGGTATCGCTGGTGCCCAGGGCCTGCCAGCTGAGGCGGGTGTTCTCCGGCAGCGAGACGAAGGCGAGGTTGGCGCCGGACTGGGTCGCCAGCTCACGGTTGCGGTAGAAGCTGTACCAGTTGGCGAAGTTCTGCCGCTCGTCACTGCCGTTGGTGCCGGAGGTGGAGGACACGGTCACCAGCTTGTAGCAGTTGTCGTCGTTGACGTTGCTGCTGCAGCCGCTGAGCGCAGTGTTGTAGACGTAGTAGTACGCCGGCACTGCGGTCTTGGTGCGGTCCGGGTAGGTGATGGTGCTCGTCTGGGTGGTGGTCGCGGTCGATGTCACCGTGTAGGTGGTTTTGCCGCCGCTGGTGACGTAGGAGCAGCTGGCAGTCGAGTAGCTGACGGCGGTGGTGGTGCTGGTGGTGCTGCCGTCGCTGTTGGTGGTCGAGGTGCTGCTGGATTTCGGGTTGGTGACCGTGGCCGTGCAGCTGTTGCTCTTGGTGGTGACGGTGTAGGTGCCGCCGCCGGTGAGCGAGCCCGATTTGCTGGTGCTGGAGGAGGTGGCGGACGAGCTGCTGGTGGTGCTGGCGAGTTGGGTACTGCTCGAACTGAAGTCCGACGACGGGTTCGCCGCCAGGTAGTAGACCTTGTCCGGGCTGTTGTAGGACGTGTAGCCGGTGTAGGTCCAGTAGGTGCTGTCGGTGGTCGCGCGAGCGGTGTCGTACTCCCAGGAGACCTTGTACGCCGAGCTCAGGTCGAAGCTGCCCTTGGCGCTCTTGAAGCCGTTCACGTAGGCCGTGGTGAAGCTGGTGGTCAGCGGCGTGTAGGTGGTGCTGGCATTGCTGTAGCTGACGCTGTAGGGCGCCTGGTAGGTGACGTTGGGGTTGTAGTACAGCGGGTTGAAGGTCGACGACTTGGCGCGTCGGCTGGTACGCACCTGGTCGGCGGTATAGCCGTTGTAGGTGCTCCCGGTTGTGGGGTTCATGCCATCGGGGGCGAAGCTCCAGCGCATGCTGTTGGAGTTGTCGATGGTCACCATGATGTTCGGCGCCACGCCCTCGGTGAGGAACAGCGGCTGCTGGCTCAGCGTCAGGGTCGCGGCATCGGTGGGCAGCGCGGTGGCCAGCAGCAGGCCGCCGAACAGGTACGGCAGGAAGGGCTGGGCGGGACGTCGGCTCACGTCGGGCTCCTCAGTAGTAACGACGGATGGTGACGGTCTGCAGCACGCTCATCAGGCGCTGTCCGTCGGCGCGGGCGGCAGCGCTCACCCGGTAGTAATGCGGCCCGCGCCCCTGGGAGCGTTCGTCGGGGTCGGTGATCTGCACGTTGCCGTTGGAGTCGGCCGGGTCGAAGGCGATGTAGGCGGCGTTCCAGCGTGGCACCGGGTCGAAGGTGGAGCTGCCGTCCATGCCCAGGTAGGCGATGGAGGTGGCGTCGCTGCTCCACCAGTCGGCGCTGGCCTTGGCGTTGGAGGAGTACTTGTCGCTGACCAGGATGCACAGGTTGGCGTGTTGCGCGACGCTGGAGGCGCAGTTCGCCGACCCCTGGTCCAGGCTGGTCTGCGCGGCCAGGCGGCGCTCGCCCTCGCGCAGCGCCGACTCGGCGGCCGCCCGCGAATGCTGCTGCTCGCTGAGGTTGCCGATGATGCGGGTCTCGGTGGTGGTACCGCGCATGCTGCTCAGGGCGATCAGGGTGCCGAGCAGCAGCATCACCAGGGCGATGACCAGGGTGGCGCCGCGTTGCGCGCGCAGGGTGTGTCGTGGGCTCATGGCATCAGGTTCCGCAGCATCACGCTGCCTTGGGCGATCTGGTAGACGTAGGCGGTGTTCTCGCTGAGGGTCGCGCCGCTGAGGGTTTTCCAGCGGCTGGCGATATCGCTGCTCATGCCGCCACGGGTCGACGCGCCGGTGGCGAGCAGAGCGGCGTAGCTGACCGCCTGGCTGTCATCGCTGCTGGCGGGCAGGGCGAACAGCGCAAAGCCCGCCACGCCCTTGATCAGCGCCTGCTCGGTGGCGCCCTGGGCCGTGCAGGTAAGGGTGCCGTCCGCCGGCGTGCTGCCGGCTACATAGCCGATGCGCGTGAGCACGCGTGTACCGCGTGGGATGAACGTGCCCAGGCAGTCGTACTGGTTGCCATTGGAGCCGGCGACTTCCGTGGTGCTATCGCTGGCGCCCTGGTAGCGCAGGCAGACGCCCTTGCCGTCGCTGCTGGCCTGGTAGGTCTGGCCGGCCTTGAAGGACGGGCAGCCGTTGCTGCTGGCCAGCGCGGGGAAGGCCACTTCCAGGCTGTCCTGGGGCTGGTAGCGGTAGCCGGTGCGGGCCAATTGCTGGTCCAGCAGCAGGAGCGTGTAGCGGGCGTTTTCCTGATTGCCCAACTGCCCCTGCTGGAACTGGAAGTGCGCCTTGTTGTTGATGTACAGCTCGGTGGCGCCGAGGATCAGCAGGCTGCCGATGGCCAGGGCGACCATCAGCTCGACCAGCGACAGGCCGGCCTGGCGTGCTTGTGCGGGAAATGTTCTTGCGGACATGGCGGACCTCAGAGTTCGCCGCGCAGGCGGTAGATGCACAGGTTGTTGTCGCACTGGCCGCTGGGGTCGCTCCAGGCCAGCTGGATCAGCACGGCGGAGCTGGCGTCGTTGCTGCACGCGCCATCGGACTGGCTGGGGCAGATGGTGAAGCTGGCGCTGAGGATCGAGCTGGTCACCGGCAGCGTCGCCTGCACCGCTTGCAGCCAGCAGGCGAGATCGGCTTTCGCCACGTCGGAGCCGCCATTGCCGCGCTCGCGAGTGGCGCAATCGCTGCGCGAAGTGGTGGCGAAGGCCGTGCCGGCGACCTTGTAGTAGGCCGAGCTGCTGCTGAATTGGTGGGTGGCGCTCAAGGCATCCTTGGGATTGCTGCGCATCTGCTCGAGCAACTGCTGGGCGAGCATGATCGCTTCGTTGCGCTGCACCGCATCCTGCGTGTAACGCAGGCTCTTGCCTTGCAGTGCCGCCATGCCCAGGGCGCCGACGCTGACGAGCAGCAGGCTGATCAGCACTTCCAGCAGGCTGAAACCTCGGTGGGCGCGTCTCATGACGAGCACTCCGTGGTGGTGCTGGTGATCTGCCCGCTGCTGGAGATGCTCAGCAGACGGCCGCTGCTGCTGCCGCTGCTGGGGCACAGACGGATGCTCTGTGCAGCGCCATTGAGCGTGCCGGCGGCGCGGAAGGTCAGGCTGCTGGCGCTGCCGGTGGCGGTCACCGCACTGCCGCCGTTGATGCCCTCGCTGCCGTACTGGCGCAGGGTTTCGCTGCTGGTGGCGACACTCAGCGCACCGACCCAGTTGCCGCTGCTGGCGGTGACCGTCACCGCGCTGGCGCGGGTGATGGCCTCGCTGCGGGCGTATTGCAGCAGGTGAGCCAGTTCGCCGCTGGCGGCATCGACCTTGTTGCGCTGGATCAGGTCGCCGAACATCGGCGCGGCCAGGGTTGAGAGGATGGCCAGGACTGCCAGGGTGACCATCAGTTCGACCAGGGTGAAGCCTGGGCTTGGGGCGTTTGCCGGCATGGCGGGTTCCGACGTTGAGCCGGAGATTCCCGGCGAATGGCGCGCAGGGATACGTGATGCGTGTATGGGGAATTTAGAGGTTGTGTATCAGCGCTGAGATAAAGGCGTGGGCGGTCGAAATATGCGTATGAATGGTCTGTCAGAAGACCGCTCAGATGACGAACTGGCGTGCCGATCCTGCAGGCGGACCCCGACGTAGGATGGCGTGGAGCGAAGCGATACCCATCGATCTCGCCCACCGGCAGCATGGGTATCGCTGCGCTCCACCCATCCTGCACGGCAGCTCCGGATGTACCGGTGGCGGAGCTGCTCAAAGAAAAAGCCCCGCATCAGCGGGGCTTTTTTTCAGTGCGCCGGAGCCGGCGCGGTGGCTTCGCCGGGTTTCTTGTCCGGCTTGGCCAGCAGCGTGTACACGCAGGGCAGTACGAACAGGGTGAACAGCGTACCGACGCTCATGCCGGTGGCGATCACCACGCCGATGTCGAAGCGGCTCACCGCGCCGGCGCCGGTGGCGAGCAGCAGCGGGATCACCCCGAGCACCATGGCCGCAGTGGTCATCAGCACCGGGCGCAGGCGAATCGCCGCGGCTTCCTCCACGGCCTCGCGCACCGACAGCCCGCGCTCATGGCGTAACTGGTTGGCGAACTCGACGATGAGGATGCCGTGCTTGCTGATCAGCCCGATCAGCGTCACCAGCCCGACCTGGGTATAGATGTTCAGGCTCGACAGGCCAAGGAACAGCGGGATCAGCGCACCGCAGATCGACAGCGGCACGGTGACCATGATCACCAGCGGATCGCGGAAGCTCTCGAACTGCGCCGCCAGCACCAGGAAGATCACCGCCAGTGCCAGGGCGAAGGTGATCATCAGCGCACTGCCTTCCTGCACGAACTGCCGCGAGGCGCCGGCGTAGTCGAAGGAGAAGCCGCGCGGCGACTCCTGCTCGGCGATGCCGCGCACCGTGTCGATGGCCTCGCCCATGCTGACCATCGGCACGCCGGAGATGATCGCCGAGTTGAGCTGCTGGAACTGGTTGAGCTGGCGCGGGCGCGCACGCTCGTGGAAGGTCACCAGGGTGGACAGCGAGATCAGCTGGCCACTCTGGCTCTTCACGTAGTAGTTGTTCAGCCAGCTCGGGTTGTCGCGGTAGGCGCGCTCGACCTGGGCGATCACCTTGTAGCTGCGCCCGTCGATGGTGAAGCGGTTGATCTCGCCCTCACCCAGCAGGGCGCCCAGCGCGACGCCCAGGTCCTGCATGGACACGCCCATCTGCGCAGCCTTGGCGCGGTCGATATCGACGACCAGTTCCGGCTTGTCGAAGGCCAGGTCGAGGTCGAGGAAGGCGAACTTGCCCGACTCCTCCGCGCGCTTCTTCACCCGCTCGGCCACTTGCAGCAGCGACTGGTAGTCGCTGGCGGTGTTGATCACGAACTGGAACGGCAGGCCCTCGCCGGTGCCCGGCAGCGACGGCAGGTTGAAGCCGAAGATCTGCAGGCCGGGGATCTTGTCCAGCTCGCCCTGCACCGCGTGCAGCAGTTCCATCTGGCTGCGGTCGCGCTCGTCCCAGGGCTTGAGCAGCATGCCGCCGATGCCGGTCTGCACGCCGTTGTAGCCGTTGATCTGGAACGCCGAATAGTACTCGGGGAACTTGCGGAAGATGCCCTCGAACTCGGCGGTGTACTTCGACAGATAGTCGAGGTTCGCCGTCTGCGGCGCGTTGGCCATGATGAAGACGATGCCCTGGTCCTCCTCCGGCGCCAGTTCCTTGTGGGTGAACATCATCAGCAGCGGGATGATCGCCAGCACCAGCAGGGCGAAGACGACGACCACCGGGCGGCTGTTCAGCGTGCCGTGCAGGGCACGCTGGTAGCGCACCTTCAGGCCCTCGAAGATCAGGTCCAGGCGATGGGCCAGGCCGCTGGGGTTCTCGTCGTGGCGCAGCAGGCGCGAGCACATCATCGGCGACAGCGTCAGCGCGACGATGCCGGAGATGATCACCGCGCCGGCCAGGGTGAAGGCGAACTCCTTGAACAGCGCGCCGGTGAGGCCGCTGAGGAAACCGATGGGGGCGTACACCGCGGCCAGGGTGATGGTCATGGTCACCACCGGCACGGCGATTTCCCGCGCGCCCTCGATGGCGCCCTGGAACGGCGACTTGCCCTCTTCGATGTGGCGGTGGATGTTCTCCACCACCACGATGGCGTCGTCCACCACCAGGCCGATGGCGAGCACCATGGCCAGCAGCGTCAGCAGGTTGATCGAGTAGCCCATCACCTGCATGAAGAACAGCACGCCGATCATCGACAGCGGGATGGTCACCACCGGGATGATCACCGAGCGGAACGCGCCGAGGAACAGGAACACCACCACGATGACGATCAGGATCGCCTCGCCCAGGGTCTTCACCACCTCGTCGATGGACGCCTGGATGAAGCGCGTGGCGTCGTAGGCGATGGACACCTGCAGGCCCGGCGGCAGCTGCTCTTCCAGCTCCGGCATCTTGGCGCGGACTTCCTTGATCACGTCCAGCGGGTTGGAGCTGGGCGTGCCCTTGATGCCGATGTACACCGACGGGATGCCGTTGAACGAGCTGACCGCGTCGTAGCTCGCCGCACCCAGTTCGATGCGCGCCACGTCGCCCATCAGCACGCGGCGGTCGCCAGCGGTCTTCAGCGGAATGGCGGCAAAGGCTTCCGGGGATTTCAGGTCGGTGGAGGCGTTCACCGAGGTGACCACCATTTCGCCCTTCACCTCGCCGGCGGCGGAGAGGAAGTTGTACTGGCGCACCGCGTCGGCCACGTCACCGGCGGTGATGCCGTAGGCGGCCATCTTCACCGGGTCCAGCCACAGGCGCATGGCGAACACCTGGTTGCCGAGGATTTCGGCTTCGGAAATACCCGGCAGGGTGGCGAGCTTGGGCTGGATCACCCGCGACAGGTAGTCGGTGATCTGCGGGTTGTTCATCTGCTCGCTGAAGAAGCTGATGTACATCAGCGCCGAGGCGTCGGCGGCTTCCTTGTCCAGTACCGGGTCTTCCGCATCGGGCGGCAGCTGGGTCTTCACCTCGCCGATCTTCGACAACAGCTCGGTGACCAGGCGATCGGAGTTGGCGCCGATGTGCGCGTAGATCGAGATCACCGAGTAGTTCTGCCGGCTCACCGAGGTCATGTAGTCGATGCCTTCGGCGCTGGCGAGGCTCTGCTGCAGCGGCTGGGTGATGTAGCCCTGGATGGTTTCGGCGTTGGCGCCGGCATAGAAGGTGGTGACGGTGATCAGCGCGTTTTCCATCTGCGGATATTCGCGGATCACCAGCTTGCTGAAGGCCTGCATGCCGAGCAGGACGATCAGCAGGCTGACCACGGTCGCCAGCACGGGGCGACGGATGAAGGGATCGGTGAAGCCCATAAGCTCAATCCTTTGTATTCGGATTTGCTGCGCGTCGGCCATGCGGCGTTGGAGGGAATCGTCGAAATGCTCATTGGCTACAGCCAACTCCGCTTTCGCCAATTCCCTCCGCCTTGCCTGGCTCTAGCTCGCGAAATCCGGGCAGAGCGGTTGTCTCTGGTTGCCCTCGCCGGTGGCGAGGGCACTGCTGTGCGATTACTGCGGGTCCTTGACGATGGCCACGGCGGTGCCGTTGTCCAGCTTGAGCTGGCCGGAGGTCACCACTTCTTCGCCGGCCTTCAGGCCCTCGAGGATCACCACGCTGCCTTCGCGGCGTTCGCCGGTCTTCACGAAGCGGCGCTCGACATCCAGCTTCGGCGCGTCGGCCTTGGCGTCTTCCGCCTTTTCGCCGTCCTTGGGCTTGTGCGGCACCACCACGTACACCGAGTTGCCGTACAGGGTGAAGGCCACCGCGGTTTCGGGCACCACGATGCGCGGCGCGCTGTCCGGCAACTGCACTTCCAGGTTGGCGAACATGCCCGGCAGCAGCTTGCCGTCGGGGTTGGCCATGCTGGCGCGGACCAGCAGGTTGCGCGTCTGGTTGTCCACGCGCGGGCTGATGGCGTCGATCTGCGCGTCGAAGCTCTGGCCCGGATAGGCCGCCACGCGCACCACGACTTTCTGCCCGCGCTTGAGCAGCGGGAAGTCCTGCTCGGGCAGGAAGAAGTCCACCTGCAGGGTCGTCAGGTCCTGCAGGGTGACGATCTCGGTGCCCGGAGAAACGTAGTCGCCGACGTCCACCTGGCGGATGCCGATGGTGCCGGAGAAGGGAGCGAGGATGCGCTTCTTCGCCAGCGCCGCGCGCAGTTGCGCGACGGTGGCGGTGGAGCGGTTCAGCTGGGCGGCGAGGCGGTCGTACTCGCTCTTGGAAATGGCCTGGCGGCCCACCAGGCTCTTGCCGCGCTCGTACTCGACCTGGGCCAGTCCGAGGTCCGCTTCGGCGGTGCGCAGGGTGGCCTGCTCGACATCGGATTCGAGTTGCACCACCGGCTGACCGACCTTGACCTTGTCGCCGGAGACGAACTGCACCGCGCTGACCGTACCGGAAACCTCGGCGGTCAGGGTCACGCCCTGGATCGCGCGCAAGGTGCCGATGGCCTGCAGGCGGCTCTGCCAGTCGCGCTCTTCGGCATTGGCTGCGTTCACGCTCACCGGCGGACGCGGCGCCGAGAACATGGCGATCTGTTTCTTGATGGAGAGGTATTTCGAGCCGGCGAGCACCGCAACGATGACGGCAACTACGCCCAGCATGATCAGCATGCGGCGCAACATCTTCCTGTTCCTTGGTACGTGCCTGGCAGCAATCGGGCGCGATCGCTCGCCCACAAGTTGCCGGGCGGCCTTCCGTTCGCGCAGATATCGATCAGGCTTTGAAGCCGATACGGGGGACGCCCCATTGCGGGGCGGAATTGCGCACCTTATGCCTGAATGCGCGGCGAGTCAAAGGCCTGCGATTACAAGAGGTTTCCCACGAAAAGTAAGGTTGTTTGCCGCAGATACGCGCTGAATCGGTGCAGCAGACGGATCCGGGAAGGGTGCCACATCCCTGTGGCACAAGTGGATCAGGCGCTGAGCTTGCGGGTGACGTCCGCCAGTTCACCGGAGAGGCCGTGCAAATGCCGGCTTGCACCCTGGGTACGCACCACGTTTTCCTCGTTGGTGGCGCCGATGGCGGTGATCTCGGTGAGGTTGCGCGAGATGTCCTCGGCGACCGAGGTCTGCTCCTCGGCGGCGGTGGCGATCTGGCGGTTCATGTCGCGGATCGCTTCCACCGCATGGGTGATGCTGCGCAACACTTCGCCGGCCTGGGTGACGCGCTCCACGCCCTGTTCGCTGCGGGTCTGGCCGCTCTCGATGGCGCGCAGAGCGTTCACCGAGCCGGTCTGCACGGTATCGATGATCTGGTGGATCTCGGCGGTGGACTCGGCGGTGCGCTGGGCCAGGGTGCGGACCTCGTCGGCGACCACGGCGAAACCACGGCCGGCTTCACCGGCGCGGGCGGCCTCGATGGCGGCGTTGAGGGCCAGCAGGTTGGTCTGGTCGGCGATGCCGCGGATCACTTCGAGCACCTTGCCGATGCGTCCGCTGTCGCTTTCCAGGCGGCGGATGACTTCGGCAGTGTTGGCGATCTCGTTGCTCATCTCGGTGATGGTGACGATGGTGGTCTTCATCACTTCGCCGCCTTCCTGGGCGTGCTGGTCGGCATCGTCGGCGGCGCGCGCGGCGTCGGAGGCGTGGCGGGCGACTTCCTGGGCGGTGGCGGACATCTCGTGCATCGCCGTGGCCACCTGGTCGGTGCGCGAGAACTGCTCGCGGGTGCCTTCGGCCATCAGGGTGGCGATGGCGTTCAGCTCGCCGCTGGCGGTGTCCAGTTCGGTGGTGCTGTGTTTCAGGCGGGTGAAGGTCTCGGCCAGGAAGTCGCGCAGGGTATTGGCGGCGCGGGCCAGGCGGCCCAGTTCATCGCGGCGGCTGGCGTCGACGCGCTCGCCGAAGTTGCCTTCGCTGAGCTGGGCGATGTGTTCGATCAGGCGGGCGATCGGGCCGATCAGGTTGCGGTTGACCAGCCACAGGCTCAGCAGGCCCAGCGCGATGCCGGAGATCAGCAGGATCAGGCTGCCGCTGATGACGGTGCTGTGGGCGCTGGCGGAGATGTTCCCGGCCTCTTCCTGGGCATCGCGGTGCAGGCTGTCCACCAGGGCGGCCATCTGCTCGCTGGCGGCGCGGTCGATGCCTTTCACCGCGGCGTCACCGGCGAGCGGGTCGCTGCCGGCGGCGAGGTAGGCGTCGCGGCCCTTGCGGTAGGCCTGGCCGAGCTGGCGGTGTTCGTCGCGCAGGCGGCTGACCTGGGCCTTGAGCTGCGGCTCGGCGGCGGCGTTCTGCTCCAGGCGACCGAGCACGTCCTGCACGACGCGTTCCTGGTCCTCGAACTGGCCCCAGTACTTGGTCAGGTCAGCCGGCTGCTGGCCGCGCAGCAGGACGTTCTTCCATTCCTGCACCTGGACCTTGAAGGCCAGGTTCGCCTGGTCGACCAGTTGCGAGGACTGCAGCGGACCGTCCAGCAGGCGCTGGTAGGCGCCGACGCTGCCGGAGAGGAAGTGGAAGCAGGCGAGGGCGATCAGCAGCACGAGCAGCAGGCTGCCGCCCAGCAGCGAAAGGATCTGGGTACGCAGGGAAGTGTTGGGGGACATCTTGGTTTACGCCTCTAAGACGCAGGGTGGGAATCGGTCAGCCTTTGCATCGGCCGCATTGTTGTCTTCCTGAGTCCAGGGAGACGAGTGGTAGAGGTTTCAGATGCTCTGGGACGGGCGTTCTGGCGAATGTCGAGTGAGCGACTGAGCACACCCGTAGGAGCGCGCCATGCGCGCGATCGCGGGCGTGGCCCGCTCCTGCAAGGGAATGCCGGTGCTCAACCAGCGTTCACCGATCCTGTTCAGGCCAGGTGCAGGTGGTTGTCCCAGAAGGCCGGGGGCAGGTCCAGCGGGGTGCCAGCGATGCGCTCGCTGCGGCAGTCGTAGAAGCGGCAGCGGCCCTGGCCTGAGGTGACGACGAAGCCGTCCTTCACCGCGCCGACACCGGCGCAGTCGGGCAGCGGGGCGTCCAGGCGCACGGCGCCGGAGTCCAGGTCCCAGATGAAGAAGCGGTTGCCGCGCGGGGCGGTCAGGGCGACCAGGCGCAGGTCGTTGTGCACGGCGACGCTGGCGGTGTACTGGGTCATCGCCAGGCGCTGCTCGTCGGCCAGCGGGAAGGCCTGGAAGGCCTCGCCGGGGCGCTTGATGGCGAGCAGGTCGGCGCGGTCATGGGAGTCGCCCATGTATTGCTGGCCGGCGACTATGGTTCCGTCCGCGGCGATGGCCAGATGGCGCACGCTGTTCATCTGCTGCGGCAGGGTTTCCCTGGAGATCAGCGCGCCGTCGCGCTGCATCAGCACCAGGCTCGGCTCCATGGCGTCGAGGTTCATCTCAACGCGGCTTTCGGCTTCGGTACGGATGCCGCCGTTGGCCACCACCAGGGTTTCGCCATCGGGCATCCAGGACACCTGGTGCGGACCGAGGCCGTGGGTGGAAACCTCGCCGGTGTGGTTCAGGCGCTCGCCATCGAAGCGGTACACGCCGAGCAGGCCGCGACCCGGATCGGTGGTGTCGTTCTCGGTGGCGTAGAGCCACTCGCCGTCCTTGTGCCACACACCGTGGCCGTAGAAGTGGCGGTCGGCCTGCGAATTGACGGTCTGCAGCAGGCGGCCGTCATTCAGGTCGATCAGGTAGCTTTGCCGGCCGGGGCGGCGGGCGACGAACAGCGCCAGCGGCAGGCTGGGGTGCTGCACCACGTCGTGGCAGCGCAGGCCGACTTCGGTGGCGAAGGCGCAGCTGCCGTCCAGGCGATAGCCCACGGCATAGTGCTTGCCATCCGCGTCGTCACGGGCGGACAGCACCAGGGGCTCCTTGCCCTTGCGTGACAGCGTCCAGCCGCCGAAGGTCAGGGCGCCGAGCAGCAGGCTGCCCAGGCCGATCACGTGACGTCGCAACATGGCTTTCACCTCTATCACTTCTTGCATCCCATCGGTCTTGCGAGCTAGAGCCAGGCTAGGCGGGATGGTGCGGCGGATGCGGAGTTGGCTCCAGCCAATGAGCAATCCGACGCACCGTCCCAACGACGCATGGCCGACGCGCAGCAGATCGAATCAATCCCCGTCGTTGGCGTTGAAGCCCAGCTGTACTCCCAGGGCCTTCGCCAGGTCGCCTTCGTGCAGGCGATGGACGACGTTCAGGCTGTCGTACAGCTCGTTCAGCTGCTTGAGGCCGGCTTCGTTCTTGAGCAGCTCGCTGAGCGGCTGGTTGATCGCCTTCAGCTTGCCGTGGACGTCGGCGTAGGCGGCGTCGATCTTGCCGGCCAGCTCTTTCTGTTCGGCCGGCAGCAGGGCGCGCAGGCCCTTCTTGTCGGTGCCGTCCCACAGCGCCTGGGCGCCGGTCAGGCTGGAGTCCAGGCTCGCCAGCGACATGTCGCTGCGCCAACCTTCAGCCTGGAACGGCTGCGGGATGCCCTTGCTCTGGCGGCCCAGCGGGGTGCCGAGCTTCTTCTTCAGCATGTCCAGCGCGGTGACCTGTACCCGCAGCAGCTCGGCGATGGCCTCGTGGGCATCGGCGTAGCGCTCGTTGGGGAACTTGGAGAGCTGGGCGAGCATGCCGCCGTCCTGCTTCCACTGCGCCAGGATGCTCTCCGCCAGGGCCTGCTGGTGGCTGCCGATGGCTTCCAGCAGCGGGCAGTAGCGCGCCTTGGTCTCGGCGTTGGCGAGGTCGATCCTGGCGTCGTAGAGGATGTATTCGTAGGCGGTCAGGCCCTGCACCACGACGCTGGATTTATCCAGGGTCGCCGGGGAGATCGCGTTACCGCTGTTGAGCAGTTGCTCGACCTGGCGCGCCACGAGGTTCTTCTTGTCCGGCCAGAACTGTACCTGCCAGGAGCGGTTGCCCTCGGCCAGCGGGCCGACCAGCAGCGGCTGCAGCTCGGCCCAGGCCTTCTGCGCGGCCATGAAGTCGGCGCGGGCCTTGGTCAGGTCTTCCTTGCCCTGGCAGTAGGCCAGGGCGCTGGCGGCCAGCGCGCGGTCGGCGTCGACCCAGCGGCTGTAGGTCGGCAGGATCACCTGCTGGGCCAGCGTGGCGCTGGTGGTGGCCTGCGGGTCGGTGGGCGAGCAGGCGCCCAGGGCGATGGCAAGGCTGGTGATCAGCAGTCGGGGGCGGAACATGGTGGGCTCGGCTCCTTAGAGTGAGTTCAGGAACGCCAGCAGGGCATCGCGCTGCCCGGCGTCGAAATTCAGTACGCGTTGCTTGGCCGCTTCGGCTTCGCCGCCGTGCCAGAGCACGGCTTCGAGCAGGTTGCGGGCGCGGCCGTCATGCAGGAACTGGGTGTGGCCGTTGACCGTCTCGGTCAGGCCGATGCCCCACAGCGGCGACGTGCGCCAGTCGCGGCCGCTGGCAAGAAATTCCGGGCGATTGTCCGCTAGTCCCTCGCCCATGTCATGCAGCAACAGGTCGCTGTAGGGGCGGATGACCTGGTTGGCCAGTTCCGGCTCGGCGGCATTGGCGCCGGTGGTGAACTTGGGCGTGTGGCAGCTGGCGCAGCCGCTGTCGAAGAACAGGCCCTTGCCGGTGAGCACCTGCGGGTCGTCGACCTTGCGCCGCGCCGGCACCGCGAGGTTGCGGGCGTAGAAGGCGACCTGGTTGAAGATGTGCTGGCTGACTTCCGGCTTGCCGCCGTCGATGGCGTTCCGGCAATCGACCTGGGCTTTTGTGCAGTCATCGCTGGGCAGCAGGTCGCTGGTCAGGCCCATGTCGCCGGAGAAGGCGTGGGCGTTCTGCTGGGCGACGTTGGGTTGCCCGGCCTTCCAGCCGAAGCGGCCGAGGACTGTGGCCTGTTTCTCGTCGTCCCAGACCCGGTTCGGCCGGCCGTGGATGCCGTCGCTGCCCTTGGCCTGGAGCTCTGCGTTGGCAAGGATGTCCGCCTCGCTGATGGACTCCAGCAGGCCCAGGCCGATCATCGGCGGGGCGACGCGGGCGGAGAACAGCGTGTCCGGGTGCATCGGGCCGTAGCCCAGGTCGCTGATGAGCAGCTTGGGCTTGCGCAGCTCGACCACGGTGCCGTCCTTGAAGCTCACCTTCACCGGCTCGTAGTCCACCCGCACCTTGCCCTCGGGCGCGACGCCGGGGATGGCCGAGTCCTGGAACTGGCCGCCGTACACCGGCTCGGGCACCACGCCCAGGCGCTTGATGGTTTCGACGTCGGCGGCGCCGGCGGGGATCGACAGGCGCACCAGCATCGACACGGCGTTGACGTCGTTGATCTCCGGCGGATGGCCGCGACCGTCCTTGATGTGGCAGTTCTGGCAGGCGTTGGTGTTGAACAGCGGGCCGAGGCCGTCGCGCGCGGTGGTGGTGGTCGGCGCGATCACCCAGGGATTGCGGAAGAAGCTGTTGCCCACGGCGAAGTCCAGGCGGCGACTCGGCGTGAGGTTGCCCGAGGGCATGGAATAGGCGTTGCGATCGCTCTGTTTCACCGTGGTGGCGCCGCCGGAGAGTGCTTCGCCAGGCTCGGCCACGGCATGCTGGGAGGACTCCGGCTTGCACGCGGCAAGGGCGAGGGCAGACAGCAGCGGCACAAGGCACAGGGCGGCACGGCGGTGGAGCATTGGCGGGGTTCCAGAGCGGTAGATGGCAGCGCGCCATGGTAGCAGGGGCGTCAAATGCAAATATGAAAAATTTGTATTTGAGAACGACATCGTTTGCCGCCCGGAAATGACAAAGCCCCGCAGTGCGGGGCTTTGCAGAGGCTTGCAGGTGGCTGCGGCGTGGAGCCGCAGCACTTTCAGCCGTCAGGACAGGCGGATCAGAACTGGTGATCGGCGTTGTCCGGCTTCAGGTCCTGCACGCCGACCGCGGTGGCGGCCTTCTCGATGGCGCCGGTCTGCTTGACCAGCGAGGCGATGGCGTCGCGGATCTTCTGCTGATCGTCCTTGTCTTCCGGAGCGATCATCTGGTCGAAGTGCACACCGTCCTTCTCGGCACGGTCGACGATGACCTGCATCTTGGCTTCGGTGTTGGCCAGGTCGGCCTTCAGGTCGGTGTCGGCCTGGGCGTCAGCCTTGGCGACCAGGTCGGACAGGCTCGGGCCCTTCACGACGCTGCCGTCGGTGCGCTTGTATTCGCCGGTGTAGATGTTGCGAATGCTCTTGGCGTTGAAGAACAGGGTGTTGTGGGTGTTGTCGCTGAAGCAGTCGTGCTCGTCTTCGGTGGAGTTGGCTTCCAGCGCGACCTTCATGCGCTCGCCGGCCAGCTCGCCCAGGGACAGGGAGCCCATGCCGAAGAACATCTTGCGCAGGTTGTTCTCGGCGGTGTCGGCCTCGACCTTGGCGCGGTAGTTGTCGGCGACGCCGGCCTTGAAGTTGCCGTGCATTTCTTCCAGGTCGGAAACCAGCAGGTCGGTGACGGCCTTCAGGTAGGCGGCGCGACGGTCGCAATGACCGTTGGTGCAGTCCTTGCCCTGGGCGTAGTCGGTGTACTTGCGGTCGCCCGCGCCCGGCTTGGTGCCGTTCAGGTCCTGGCCCCACAGGAGGAATTCGATGGCGTGGTAGCCGGTGGCGACGTTGGCTTCGGAACCGCCCAGCTCGTTCAGGCCCTTGAGCTTCTCGCCGGTGATTTCCTTGACGTCGATCTTGTCTTCGCCGACCTGGATCTCGGTGTTGGCGACGATGTTGGCGCTGGCGCCGGCGTTGCCTTCGGCGTGCTGGTAGTCCTTGGCGACGTAGTCGATCAGGCCTTCGTCCAGCGGCCAGGCGTTAACCGCGCCTTCCCAGTCGTCGATGATCGAGTTGCCGAAGCGGAAGGCTTCGCTCTGCGAGTAGGACGGGCGGGAGGCGATCCAGGCTTCGCGGGCGGCCTTCAGGGTTTCTTCGCTGGGCTTGGCGATCAGCGCATCGACGGCGGTCTGCAGGGCCTTGGCGGTGGTCAGGGCGTCGCCGTAGGTGGCTTCGGCGATGTCCAGGTAGTTCTTCACCACGGCCTTGACTGCGGCCTCGTCGACCTTGGCAGCCGCTGCCGGGGCAGTGCTCTGGGTGCTGGCAGCCGGAGCGGCGGCGGCGGGGGCTTCGGCTTTCTTGTCATCGCCGCAGCCGGCGAGGGAAATGGCGATGGCGAGCAGGCTGGCAGTGGCCCAGGGCATACGAGTCATGACGGGTTCCTTTGCATGGAGAGGAGGCGCACGTAAAAAGGACTGCGCAAGAAAATCCGCAACATAATGCGAAAGATTTGCATTTTTGAAAAGAGAGATCGGTGGCGCCGCTCGATCAAGGGGCCAGCAAGTCGCCAGCAGAAGGGAATTGGCGTGCAGGAGCGGGCCTTGCCTGCGATCGCGCGCAGGGCGCGGTATCAGGGAATCAATGGCGCTCGACGGAGCCGTTGGGATTGCCGCCGGCCGCTTCGGCCAGACGCCGCGCCTGCTTGAGGTAGAGCGTCAGTTCGCGAGCCGACAGCGGCTTGCTGTAGAGGTAGCCCTGACCTTCGTGGCAGCCCTGGGCAATGATGTAGGCCTCCTGCTCGACCGTCTCCACGCCCTCGGCGATCACCTGCATGCCCAGGCTCTTGCCCAGCTGGATGATGGCGCGAACGATGGTGGCGTCATCGTCGTCCAGCAGCAGGTCCTGAACGAAGCTCTTGTCGATCTTGATCTTGTCCAGCGGCAGGCTCTTCAGGTAGCTCAGCGAGGAGTAGCCGGTGCCGAAGTCGTCGATGGCGATCAAGGCGCCTGCGCGGCGCAGGCTGAGCAGGTGCTGGGCGGCGGTGGAGATGTCTTCCATCAGGCCGGTCTCGGTGACTTCCAGTTCCAGCGAGCGCGGCGGCAGGCGGTGCATCTGCAGCAGGTTGCTGACCACCCGCGGCAGGGCGTTGTGGCGCAGCTGCACGGTGGACAGGTTGACCGCCAGGCGCAGGTCGTCGAAGCCCTGGTCGTGCCATTCGCGCAGTTGCCGGCAGGACTGGTCGAGCACCCATTCACCGATGCTGAAGATGCTGCCGTTCTGTTCTGCCAGCGGGATGAACAGGTCCGGCGCGACCCAGCCCTGGGTCGGGTGCTGCCAGCGCAATAGTGCTTCCACGCCGACCACGCGGTGATCGCGGTAATCCACCTGCGGCTGATACACCAGGTGCAGTTCGTTGCGTGCCAGTGCCTCGCGCAGGTCCTTCTCCAGCTCGCGGCGTCGACGCATCTCGCTGTCGACGCTGGCGATGTAGAACTGGTAGCGATTGCGCGAACGGCTCTTGGCCAGGGTCATGGTCTGCTCGGCTTTCTGCAGCAGCTTCTCGGTGGTCTCGCCGTCCTCGGGGAACAGCGTGATGCCGATGGTGGCGCGCAGATGCACCAGGTGCTGGTCGAGCTCGAAGGGGGCTTCCAGGTCGTCGAGGATCTGCTGGGCCAGTTCCGCCGCTTCGTAGGGCTGTTCGATGTCGGCCTGGACCAGGGCGAACTGGTCGCCGCCCAGCCGCGCCAGGGCGCCGAGGTGCGCGCTGCGGGTGCGCAGGCGGTCGGCGAGGGCGATCAGCAACTGGTCGCCGAACTGGTAGCTGTATTGCTCGTTGATGCCCTTGAAGTCATCCAGGCCCAGGCAGAGCACGGCGACGCGGCGTTGCAGGCGCGAAGCGCCCTCGAGGATCTGGTCCAGGCGCTGTTGCAGCAGCTTGCGGTTGGGCAGGCCGGTGAGGAAGTCGTACTGGGAGATGCGTAGCAGGCTGTCTTCGGCCTCCCGGCGCAGGTGGCCATTGCGCTCGATGGAGGCCAGCAGCTGGTTGGCGGTATTCACCCATAGACCCAGCTCGTCCTTCTCGTGACCGTCGGGCATTGGCAGCTTGTGCTGGCTGGGGCGGTCCGGGTTGATCGAGGCGAGGTGCTCGATGATCTTCGACAGCGGCTTGGTCAGCAGCCAGTGGTAGACCATGAACAGCACCAGACTCAGGGCCATGGCGCGGAGGATGCCGGAGATGAAGATGATCACCGAGGTGGCGACGAAGTCGTCGCCGTAGGGCGCGGTGTCGAGGGTGATCTTCAGGTCGCCGTAGTACTCGTTGGAGCCGCCGCGGCCGGCGAGGCGGATGGAGTAGTTCTGCTCGGCGCCGAGGATCGGGTCGGTCATCCAGCGGGTGCTGGAGTCCAGCAGCGGTCGGGATTTCTCCGCCAGCATGGGTTCGTCGGGGTGGCCGATGGCGGCGTAGCGCACGGCTTCGTGCTGGAACAGGCCTTCGAGGACCTGCATCGCCATATCGCGGTCGAGGCTGTAGACAGCCTGGGTAGAGGGATCGCGGACCATCGCCAGGATGCGCTGGGCATCGTTGTGTACGGCCTGGCGCGCCTTGTGGGCGTCATAGACGATCTGGGCACAGCTGAGTACCACCCCGACCACGAGGGCCGCGAGCAATACCATTCGCAGCAGCTTGAGGGAGAGGCTGTGCCGGGGATCCAGTTTCAAGGGCGTTCCTTGTTTCTCGCCAGGGGCGAACGACTGGGGCTGAGTATTGGCAATTGGCGCAATGACGTCAAAGGGCCATCGTTGTGTTTCGTGACTGTACCGGCCTTTCAGGTTAGCTGACACGAAGGTGTTACGCGCCCATTACGAAAAAACCCGGCGCGAGGCCGGGTTTTCGTATCAGACAGGGTACATTCAGGCAGCGAACTGCTCGGCCACGAAGTCCCAGTTGACCAGGTTCCAGAACGCCTCGACGTACTTCGGACGCAGGTTGCGGTAGTCGATGTAGTAGGCGTGTTCCCAGACGTCGCAGGTCAGCAGCGGGGTGTCGCCGCTGGTCAGCGGGCAGCCGGCACCGATGGTGCTGGCCAGGGCCAGGGAGCCGTCGGCTTTCTTCACCAGCCAGCCCCAGCCGGAGCCGAAGGTGCCGATGGAGGTCTTGCTGAACTCTTCCTTGAACTTGTCGAAGGAACCGAAGGCAGCGTTGATGGCGTCAGCCAGGGCGCCGGTGGGCTGGCCACCGCCGTTGGGGCTCAGGCAGTTCCAGTAGAAGGTGTGGTTCCACACCTGGGCGGCGTTGTTGAAGATGCCGCCGGAAGAGGTCTTGACGATGTCTTCCAGGCTCTTGCCTTCGAACTCGGTACCAGGAACCAGGTTGTTCAGGTTCACGACGTAGGTGTTGTGGTGCTTGTCGTGGTGGAATTCCAGGGTTTCCGCGGAAATGTGCGGCTCAAGGGCGTTCTTCGCGTAAGGCAGCGGCGGCAATTCGAAAGCCATGGTCTCTCTCCTATCTCACTCAGTCTGGGCTAGCGCGACGTGCGCGCGACCGGTACACGGGGCCGGTTCGATGTTTGTCGCGGCATCCGGGCGTAGCTGCAATGCGCCCCATCAAGGGGCAGGCAGCGCGCCAGTTGCGTCCGGAAGGCTCAGAGCCCGCCGGCGCCACGAAGGTCCGATCATAGCACCCGACCTGCGGCATATCCACGCAGCAACTGTAGGGGCAAAGGCCCTGCATAGCGGCTTGCGCCGGAGCGCGACGCTCACTATGCACAGACCGGGATGACGGAACGTCGTTCGAAAAGCTTCCTTCGGCGGGCCGGAGATCAGCTGGCGAACACCAGTTGCGCGGCCATGCCCAGCATCATCACTGCGACCATCAGGTCTACCAGACGCCAGGTGGCCGGCCGCGCCAGCCATGGCGCAAGCCACGCGGCGCCGAAGGCCAGGGTGAAGAACCACAGCAGCGAGGCGCTGGCGGCGCCCATGGCGTAGGCGCCGGGCGCTGCCTGCTGGGCGCCGAGTGAGCCGATCAGCAGCACGGTGTCGAGGTAGACGTGGGGGTTTAGCAGGGTGACCGCCAGCGCGGCCATCAGCACGGTACGGCGTGAACGCGGGCCGGTTTCCTGGGCATCGGCCAGGGCTTCGGGTGCGACTGCACGACGCAGTGCCTTGAGGCCGTACCAGACCAGGAAGGTGACGCCGCCCCAGCGCGCGATGGCCAGCAGCGTCGGGTTCTCGGCGAGGACCTTGGCCAGGCCGAACACCCCGGCGCTGACCAGGATGGCGTCGCACAGCACGCACAGCGCGGCCACTGACAGGTGATGTTCGCGGCGCAGGCTCTGGGCGAGGACGAAGGCGTTCTGCGCGCCGATGGCGATGATCAGGCCGGCGGCGACCAGCACACCGTTGAGGTAGCTCTGCCACATGATTCAGGCTCCTTCCGGGTTGCGGGCGAGGGCGCGCAGCACGTCCAGCGCTCGCGGGCCGTCAGCGTAGGCAACGAACAGGTGGTCGTGGTACCAGGCGGCGATCACGTTGCAGCTGATTCCGGCCCTGGCCAGGGCGCCGGCCACGGCGGCGGTGAGACCGACCGCCTGCAACGCCGAGTGCACTTCCAGGGTCAGCCAGGCGGCGACGTAGTCGAAGGACAGCCCGGCTTGTTCGGCTTCGGCGCGCGACAGGATCAGCGTCAGCCCCTCGCTTTCGCGAAAGCTGCCCAGCGGTTGCAGTCCGGCTGGCAATTGGCCGTCGGGCAGGGTGCAGAAGACGTACTCGCCGTCGTTGAGCACCGGGGTCATGTCGCGCAGCAGCGCGGCCAGGGAGGTTTCGCCAGCCATGGTGGGCAATCCATAAAGAGTGGGAATGCTGGCGATTGTCCGGCTTTGGCCTGTATAAGAAAAACCAATACTGCTGATATCTCATTAGGGAAACTGATCATGTTCGACTACAAGCTGCTTGCCGCCCTGGCTGCCGTGGTGGAGCAGGGCGGTTTCGAGCGCGGCGCCCAGGTGCTGGGGCTATCGCAGTCGGCCATTTCCCAGCGCATCAAGCTGCTTGAAGCGCGGGTCGGCCAGCCGGTGCTGGTGCGCGCGGCGCGGCCGCAACCGACCGATCTCGGCCAACGCCTGCTCAACCATGTGCAGCAGGTGCGGCTGCTGGAGGGCGATCTGCAGCAATGGGTTCCCGCCCTGGACGACGGCGCGGCACCCGAGCGCCTGCGCCTGGCACTGAACGCCGACAGCCTGGCCACCTGGTGGGCCCATGCGGTCGGCGATTTCTGCGGCGAGCGCCACGTGCTGCTGGACCTGGTGGTCGAGGATCAGGAGGTCGGCCTCAAGCGCATGCGCGCGGGCGAGGTGGCCGGCTGCGTTTGCGCCAGTCCGCGCCCGGTGGCCGGCGGGCGCTGCGAGCCGCTGGGCGCCATGCGCTATCGCGGGCTGGCCAGCCCGGAATTCATTGCCCGGCACTTCCCGAGGGGCGTGACGCCTGCCGGATTGGTCCGCGCCCCGGCCATCGTCTACGGGCCGGACGATCAACTGCAGCACCACTACCTGAAGGACCTCGGCGTCGACGGCCACTTCAGCTACCACCTGTGCCCATCTTCCGAAGGCTTCGTGCGCATGACCAGCGGCGGCCTCGGCTGGGGCCTGGTGCCGGAGCAACAGGTGCGTGGCGAACTGGAGCGCGGCGAGCTGGTGGACATGCTGCCGGGGCAGGTGATCGACGTGCCGCTTTACTGGCACCACTGGCGAAACGGCGGCGAATTGCTCTCCGCGCTGACCCGGCACCTGCTGGCGAAGGCGCCGGGGCTCATGGTGCCGATCAGCCGCGAATGACGATGCTGCCGCTGCCCGGCAACTGCTCGATGCAGCGCGCTCCGAAGAGTTTCGACGGAGTGAAGTAGCCGACCGTGTTGGGGTTGGCCAGCAGGTGGCGCACCGCGAAGAGCACGCCGTGGATGGTCACGTCGTAGCCGTTGGCAGTTTCCAGCCGTGCGGTGCGGCGTTCGCCACGGGCGTTGCGCACTTCGCCCCAGACCCAGGTGCGCAGCTTGCTGCGGGCCAGTTCGTTGGGGCCATGGACTCGCTTGTCCACTTGCTGCTTGAGCCAGTCCTGCACGCGGTCGCGGCCCAGCAGCGGGCGCAGGCTGTCCATCACCCGCATGCCGATGGCGGCGGCCGGCGGCACCGGCAGGTAGACCTCGATATCGCCGATGCCGGTGGAGTAGTAGGCCGTCGCCACGTCGCCCCAGGGGATGGTTACCGCATGCTTGAGGCCTCGGCCGAAGTCGATGTCGCGGCGCTTGTAGCCCAGCGGCACGTCGCGCAGGCGCCCGGCCTCGCGCACCTTGCCGCCCAGCTTGAGGCCTTCCACGGTGGTTTTGGCGGTGCCCGGCGAGAGGCCGCTGCCGCTGTCGAAGCCCAGCGCGAGGTGCGCGGCATCGGGCATGGCTTCCTTCAGGCAGGCGGCGACGCAGTCGGTGGGGATCACGTCGAAGCCGACGCCGGGGCAGATCACCACGCCCGCCGTGCGCGCCACTTCGTCGAGGCTGTGGGCGTATTCGAAGACGGAAATCTCCCCGGTGATGTCCACGTAATGCGCGCCGCTGGCGACGCACGCCTCGATCATCGGCGCGGCGGTGGCGGAGAAGGGCCCGGCGCAATTGGCGACCACGCCGACATCTTCCAGCGCGGCCAGGGCGGCGGCGCTGTCGTTCAGGTCGAACACCCGGCATTCCAGGCCCAGTGAACTGCCCAGCGCATGCAGGCTGGCCGGGTTGCGGCCGCCGAGGACCGGCTTCAGGCCTTCGCGCTGCGCCTGCTCGGCCACCAGCCGGCCGGTGTAGCCGTTGGCGCCGTAGATCATCCAGTGGGGCTTGCTCATGGTGTGGCCTCTTGAGAAAACTGCGTGCCTCAAAGGGTAGTCGCAACCACCCGGCGCATGTCGCCGATCGCAAGTCGTGCAACCCTGGCGCAGCGGCGCGGTCTGCAAGGATTCGTTTCTGGCGTGCAAGGCCAGAGTAGTACGGTACGGCGCCTGCTAGAGTCGCCGGACTATAAGAACGGGAGTGGCGTGCATGAAGATTCTGGTCACCGGAGCCAGCGGGTTCATTGGCGGGCGTTTTGCCCGTTTTGCCCTGGAACAGGGGCTGGCGGTTCGGGTGAACGGACGCCGCGAAGAGGCGCTGCAGCCGCTGGTGGCACGCGGGGCCGAGTTCATGGCGGGCGACCTGTCGGACCCGGCACTGGTCCGCGCGCTGTGCAGCGGCGTCGATGCCGTGGTGCATTGCGCCGGTGCGGTGGGTGTGTGGGGCAGCCAGGCGTACTTCCACCAGGCCAACGTGACCATGACCGAGTCGGTGGTCGAGGCCTGTCTCAAGCAGAAGGTGCGCCGGCTGGTGCACCTGTCCTCGCCGTCGATCTACTTCGATGGCCAGTCCCATGTCGGCATCACCGAGCAGCAGGTGCCCAAGCGCTTCGCCAACCACTACGGATCGACCAAGTACCAGTCCGAGCTGGTCGCCCTCGGCGCCCAGGAATTCGGCCTGGAAGTGCTGGCGCTGCGCCCGCGCTTCGTCACCGGCGCCGGCGACACCAGTATCTTTCCGCGGATGATCGCCGCACACCGCAAGGGCCGCCTGCGCATCATCGGCCAGGGCCTGAACAAGGTGGACTTCACCAGCATCCAGAACCTCAACGACGCGCTGTTCGCCAGCCTGATGGCGGGCGACGAGGCGCTCGGCCAGGCCTACAACATCAGCAACGGCCAGCCGCTGCCGCTGTGGGACGTGGTGAACTATGTGCTGCGCCGGCTGGACATGCAGCCGGTGGAACGGCACATGCCCTACGGGCTGGCTTATAACCTGGCGCTGCTCAACGAGGGCGTGTGCAAGGTCCTGCCCGGCCGCCCGGAACCGACCCTGCATCGCCTGGGGATGGCGGTGATGGCCAAGGATTTCTCCCTGGACATCTCCCGCGCCCGCCAGTACCTCGACTACGACCCGCAGGCGAGCCTGTGGGATGCGCTGGATGAGTTCTGCGACTGGTGGCGGTTGCGCGGGGCATAGCGGCTGGCTCCTACACCATCTGTTACCCCGCTGCGAGGGTTTGCCCTCTCCCTAACCCTCTCCCTGAAGGGAGAGGGAACCGTTCGGTGCAGGTTGAAACCTTGGCGTCAGTCGGCACGGACAGCTCCCTCTCCCTTCAGGGAGAGGGCGGGGGGAGAGGGACGTTCCTGGCACAGACTTTCAGAGATAGACAGTTGCTCCTACGAGAGCACGTCCCAATCTAACGTGAGGGGCGGGCGCCGCCCCGCAGCGGCCCGGAGTACTGCTGGTCGCCACTGCCCTGCACTGGCAGGAAGCTCGGTTCCTGCACCACGCGGGGCAGCTTCACGCCGCTCAGCTCGCTCAGGCGTTCGCCCAGCTGGCGCGTTTCTTCCCGCGCTGAGTCGGCGCAGGCGCGGAGCATCCGCTCGATGGCGTCGCTCTGCTGGTACTGGATCTCCAGTGCCTGTTCTTCACGCAGACGGCGGCGCAGTTCACGCATGCAATCCAGGATGGCCTTGTTGAGTTCGATCACCCGACTTCCTCCCCGCGAAGGGCGCCAAAGCGGCGCCAAGTACCTGGAGCGGGAGCAAGGGGCGTGCCACGATGTCGCAAAGCCACTATTGGCGGGTCGCCTGGGGAACTGCGACCTCCGTCACGGGTCTTCTGTGCGCCGACGAGGTGCGTGACGCCCTGTGATGGCACGCTGCTCTGAGCGTCACGCGAACGGATATACTGCGCCCTGCGCAGGCAACACGCCGCTTTATCCCCACAGGTTCATTCCATGCGTAACGACACGTTCGACGAATTCGATGATGTGCCCCACCTTTCCACCGACGCCGCCGACCGCGACGAGTTCGGTCATCACCCGCGCCGCGTGGTCGAGCCCAACGGCCGTCCCGTGCCCCAGGCGGTGAAACGCGGTGGCGGTACCGGTGCGCTGTGGGCGCTGGTCGCGGCCATGGCCATCGCCCTGGCCGGCGTGGGCTGGTGGAGCCATCAGCAACTGCTGCTGATGGAACAGCAACTGATCGCCACCCAGGAAAGCTTCGCCAAGATCAGCGAGGAAGCCGCCGGTCGCCTGGACGACATCCGCGGCAAGTTCGTCGCCAACGAATCCAACGGCATGACCGACCGCGAGGCGCTGAAGCTGCAGGTCAAGCAGCTGCAGGGCCGCCTGGCCGAGCAGGCCAAGGCGCAGCAGACCTCCCTGTCGGAATTCGACGGCGCCCAGGGCAAGCGCCTGGCGCAGGTCAGCGCCGACCTCAAGGCCCAGCAGGAAAGCGCCGCGCTGCTGATGCAGCAGCTCGACGTCAAGCTCAAGTCCATCACTGATGAACAGGCCAAGTTCAAGAACGTGCAGGCTGATCTGACCGCCGCCAACCAGCAGATCCAGGCGCTGAACACCGAGATCGCCAACCTGAAGAAGCAGGGCAACCAGAGCCAGGCGATCAAGAGCCTTCAGGACGACCTGATGCTGCTGCGCGCCGAGGTCGATGGCCGTCAGGGCCAGGCCAGCAGCGATACCAAGGAGTTCGACGTGTTCCGCATCCAGGTCATGCGCAACATCAACACCCTGCAGCAGCAGATGCAGAACCTCCAGCAGCAGATCAGCACCCGCTGATTGTCCTGCCGAAGAAAAGCCCCCGCACCGACAGGTCCGGGGGCTTTTTTCTGGCCATCCCTCTTTGGGGGTAGTAACGGCAATTCTTGTCTTGAATCAGTTTCAGGGCCGGCTTCGAGGCGAATAATCGCTAACAAATGAGAGTCATTCCGATTCTCTCCTTGTTCGATCATTCGCCCCGGAGGCTCCCCATGCACGATCTTCAAGCGCAACGCCGGTACCGCATCGCCGGCTACCGGCCCGGGATCGGCGCCGCCTTCCGCCAGCGACTGTTCTCCATGGGCCTGCTGCCCGGCGCTGAATTGCAGGTGCGCCGCGTAGCACCGCTGGGCGATCCGGTGCAGGTAGATACCCGCCAGTGCAGCCTGGTGCTGCGCCGCCGCGACCTGGCGTTCCTCCAGCTAGAAGCGCAGGACTGAGCCGCCATGACTGAGCTGCGCATCGGCCTGATCGGCAACCCCAACGCGGGCAAGACCACTCTGTTCAACCAGCTCACCGGCTCGCGCCAGCGTGTCGGCAACTGGGCTGGCGTTACCGTGGAGCGCAAGGAGGGCAGCTTCCGCACCGCGCGTCATCAGGTACGTCTGGTAGACCTGCCCGGCACCTACTCGCTGACCACGCTGTCGACCCAGGCCTCGCTGGACGAGCAGATCGCCCGGCGCTGCATTGTCGATGGCGAAGTGGACGTGCTGGTCAACGTGGTGGACGCCACCAACCTG
Organism: Pseudomonas sp. PDM19; assembly: GCF_014852215.1. NCBI lineage: Bacteria > Pseudomonadati > Pseudomonadota > Gammaproteobacteria > Pseudomonadales > Pseudomonadaceae > Pseudomonas > Pseudomonas sp. PDM19. The sequence goes on from NZ_JACVBG010000002.1 coordinate 85,401, forward strand.
GAACGCAACCTCTACCTCACTGTTCAGCTGCGCGAGATGGGCCTGCCCTGCGTGGTGGCGCTGAACATGCTCGACATCGCCCGCACCCAGGGCCTGAACATCGACCGCGAGGCGCTGGCGCAGGAACTGGGTTGCCCGGTGGTGCCGCTGGTGTCGACCCGTGGCGAAGGCATCGACGCACTGAAGGACGCCATCGATGGCGTGACGGCACAGCCGCCGCTGCAGGTGCCGTACCCTGCCGCACTGCGCAATGCCGTCACCCAACTGCTGCCCGCCGACGCGCCGCCGGCCCAGGCCTGGATGGCCCTGCTGGCGCTGGAAGGCGATCTGCACAGCGCCCGTCAGCTCAAGCTCGACCCGGCGAGCCTGCTGGCCGCCCGCGACGCGATCCGCTGTGCCTGTGGCGAAGACCCGGAACTGCTACTGGTGGATGCGCGCTACCGGCTGATCGGCGAACTCTGCGAGCGCGCCAGCAACCACCGCCAGGCCGCGCCACATCGCCTGACCCAATTGCTGGACAGCGTCGCGCTGAACCGCTGGCTGGGTATCCCGGTATTCCTCCTCGTCATGTACCTGATGTTCTTCTTCGCGATTACCCTGGGCGGTGCGCTGCAGCCGATCTTCGACCAGGGCTCCTCGGCGCTCTTCATCGACGGCATCCAGTGGCTGGGTGCGCGGACGGGTGCGCCGGACTGGCTGACTGCGCTGCTGGCCCAGGGCCTGGGCGGCGGCATCAACGCGGTGCTGCCGCTGATTCCGCAGATCGGCCTGATGTACCTGTTCCTCGCCCTGCTGGAAGACTCCGGCTACATGGCCCGCGCGGCGTTCGTCATGGACCGCCTGATGCAGGCCCTCGGCCTGCCGGGAAAATCCTTCGTGCCGCTGATCGTCGGCTTCGGCTGCAACGTGCCGTCGATCATGGGCACCCGCACCCTGGACAACCCGCGCGAGCGCCTGATGACGTCGATGATGGCGCCGTTCATGTCCTGCGGTGCGCGGCTGGCGATCTTCGCCGTGTTCGCCGCGGCTTTCTTCGGCCAGAACGGCGCGCTGGCGATCTTCTCGCTGTACCTGCTGGGCATAGTCGTCGCGGTGCTCACCGGCCTGCTGCTCAAGCACACGCTGATGCGCGGCGAGGCCTCGCCCTTCGTCATGGAACTGCCGCTGTACCACGTGCCGCACCTGCGCAGCCTGCTGCTGCAGACCTGGATGCGCCTGCGTGCCTTCGTGGTCCGCGCGGGGACGGTGATCATCCTGGTCAGCCTGGTGATCGGCGGCCTCAACAGCGTCACCCTCGACGGCCGCCCGGTGCAAGGCGACATCGCCGACTCGGCGCTGGCCAGCCTCAGCCACAAGGTCACCCCGCTGCTCAAACCCATGGGCGTACACGAGGACAACTGGCAGGCCACGGTTGGCCTGGTCACCGGCGCATTGGCCAAGGAAGTGGTGGTCGGCACGTTGAACACCCTGTACACCGCCGAACACATCCAGGGCGAAGCCTTCGATGCCGACGGCTACGACCTCTGGGGCCAGCTGAAACAGGCCGGCGCGGATACCCTGGATGGCCTGCGCGACTCGTTCAGCCTCAGCGTGCTGGCCAACCCGGTGGCCGCGAGCATGGCCGACGGCGAGATGGAGGAGGGCTCCATGGGCACCTTCGCCGCCAAGTTCGGCAGCCCCTTGGCCGCCTACGCCTACCTGGTATTCGTGCTGCTCTATGTACCCTGCGTGGCGACCCTTGGCGCGCTGACCCGCGAGAGCGGTCGCGGCTGGATGACCTTTGCGGTGTTCTGGGGCCTCAACGTCGCCTACTCGCTGGCGACCCTCTGCTACCAGGTCTTCAGCTTCGGCCAGCATCCGCAGTACAGCGCGGTGGCCATCGGCCTGGTGTTGGCGTTCAACCTGGTGCTGTTCCTGATCCTGCGCTGGATCGGCCGGCGTGGTCTTGAGCTGGAGGGCGAGCGTGACCTGCGCCCGGCCCCGGCGGGGAGTTGCCACTGATGGCCACGGCAATCGCGGTGCGCAACCTGCTCGGCGAGATGGGTGAGGCGGACGTGCCGACCCTGGCCCAGCGCCTCGGCGCCTCGAAGGCTTTACTCGAGGCATTGCTGGAGCGACTGCTGGCGATGGGCGTGGTGGAGAAGATCGCCCCCGAGCCTGCCGCCTGCGGGAGTTGCAAGGGCTGCGCGGAGGCAACGCGGTGTTCGACGACGGGGTATCGGTTGGCTGGTCGCAACGAGGCCACGCCCCTGCGCTGGATTACCACCTGAACCCGGCTCGTAGGATGGGCGGAGCCTAAGCGATACCCATGCTGTCGGTGCCACGGATTGATGGGTATCGCTGCGCTCCACGCCATCCTACAGGTACCGGTAACTCTGGGTGCCCATTGCAGGAGCGGCTGCGAATTTTCAGGACAACAAAAAAAGGGCGCCTTCGCATGAAGGCGCCCTTTTCATTGGGGCAGGAACCCGCCGTTACAGGCGCGGGTAGTCCAGGTAGCCGACCGGGCCCTTGCCGTAGAAGGTTTCCGGGTGCGGCTCGTTCCAGGCGGCGCCTTTTTCCAGGCGGGTCACCAGGTCCGGGTTGGCGATGAACGGGATGCCGAAGGCCACTGCGTCAGCCTTGCCGCTTGCCAGCCACTCGTTGGCGCTGTCCTTGGTGAAGCGCTCGTTGGCGATGTATACGCCACCGAAGAGCTCCTTCAGTTTCGGGCCGATGCTGTCGTCGCCGGCCTTCTCGCGGGTGCAGATGAACGCCACGCCGCGCTTGCCCAGCTCGCGGGCTACGTAGCCGAAGGTGGCCAGCGGATCGGCGTCGCCCATGTCGTGGGAGTCCATGCGCGGAGCCAGGTGCACGCCGACGCGGCCGGCACCCCAGACGCCGATCACGGCATCGGTGACTTCCAGCAGCAGGCGGGCACGGTTCTCCACCGAGCCGCCGTACTGGTCGGTGCGCTGGTTGGTGCTGCTCTGCAGGAACTGGTCGAGCAGGTAGCCGTTGGCGCCGTGGACTTCCACGCCATCGAAACCGGCGGCCTTGGCGTTCTCGGCACCGACGCGGTAGGCCTCGACGATGTCGGCGATCTCTTCGGTTTCCAGGGCGCGCGGGGTGACGAATTCCTTGATCGGACGCACCAGGCTGACGTGGCCGGCCGGCTTGAGGGCGCTCGGCGCTACCGGCAGTTCACCGTTCAGGTACAGCGGGTCGGAGACGCGGCCCACGTGCCACAGCTGCAGCATGATGCGACCGCCGTTGGCGTGTACGGCCTTGGTGATGTTGGTCCAGCCGCGGACCTGGTCGTCGGACCAGATGCCGGGGGTGTCCGGGTAGCCCACGCCCATCGGGGTCACCGAGGTGGCCTCGCTGAGGATCAGGCCGGCGTCGGCGCGCTGGACGTAGTACTCGGCCATCAGTGCGTTGGGCACGCGGCCTTCGTCGGCGCGGCAGCGGGTCAGCGGGGCCATGACGATGCGGTTGGGCAGTTCCAGGTCACCGATGACGATGGGGTCGAAAAGCGTGGTCATTGCGTTACTCCGGGGCGTGAGGGTGGAGGATCAGTCGAGGACGGGTTGTGTCTGGTTGGGCTTGCCGCTGAAGGCGATCATCACCGCGATCAGCGCGAGTACGGAGAGCACAGCGCCGGCCAGGGGCACGCGGGGCAGGCCCAGGCCGTGGTCGATGACGCTGCCGCCGACCCAGGCGCCGATGGCGTTGCCGACGTTGAAGGCCCCGATGTTCAGGGTGGCGACGAGGTTCGGTGCGGCGCCGCCGACGCGGACCACGTTGACCTGCAGGGCGGGCACCGCGGCGAAGGCCGCGGCGGCCCAGATGAACAGGGTGATCTCGGCCGGGATCAGCGAGGCGCTGGTCCAGCTCAGGACGGTGGAAACCACTGCCATGGTGGCGAACACGCCGGCCAGGGTGGTGCCCAGGCGCCAGTCGGCCAGGCGGCCGCCGAGGATGTTGCCCAGGGTCAGGCCGAGACCGATCAGCACCAGGCTCCAGGTGATGCCGCGCGGCGAGACCTGGGTGACTTCGCCCAGCAGCGGCGCGACGTAGGTGAACAGCGCGAAGACGGCAGCGGAGAACAGCACGGTGGTGCCCAGCGCCAGCCACAGCGGACCGTTGCGCAGCGCGGCGACTTCCTTGCGCATGTCCACCGCTTCTTCATCGTGTTTCTTCGGCAGCACGCTCCACAGGCCGATCAGCGCGAACACCCCGATCAGGGTCACCGCCCAGAAGGGCGAGCGCCAGCCGGCGATCTGGCCCAGCGCGGTGCCAGCCGGTACGCCGAGCACGTTGGCCAGGGTCAGGCCGGTGAACATCAGGGCCACGGCGGACGCCTTGCGGTTGGCCGGCACGAGGCTGGCGGCGACCACCGAGCCGATGCCGAAGAAGGCGCCGTGACACAGGGCGGTGATGATCCGCGCCAGCATCAGCAGGCCGTAGTTGGCGGCCACCGCGCAGAGCAGGTTGCCGAGGATGAAGATGCCCATGAGCATCAGCAGCGCGGTCTTGCGCGGCAGACGGGCGGTGAGCAGGGCCATGATCGGCGCGCCGATGGCGACGCTGAAGGCGTAGCCGCTGACCAGCCAGCCGGCGGCGGGAATGGTCACCGAGAGGTCGCCCGCAACCTCGGGCAGCAGGCCCATGATCACGAATTCCGTGGTGCCGATGGCAAACGCGGACAAAGCGAGGACGAGAAGCGAAGTGGGCATTTGCCTGCTCCTGGAGAGTGGGATTGTCTTGGCTGGCAGTAGCCGGGTTACAGCGCTTCGCTCAGGTGGCGAACAAAGGCCTGGATGGTTTCCTCATTACGTTTGAAGAAATTCCACTGGCCGACTTTTCGACTGGTCACCAGGCCCGCGCGCTGGAGGGTGGCCAGATGCGCGGAAACGGTGGATTGCGACAGACCGGTGCGCTGGTCGAACTTGCCGGCGCAGACGCCGATCTCGAAGGATTGGTGCTCCTGCTCGACGAAGAACTGCTCAGGGTCCTTGAGCCAATGCAGCATGTCGCGCCGCACCGGGTGGGCCAGGGCCTTGAAGATTTCTTCGAGGTCGATGTCAGGATCGAGATGGGTTTGTTCAGTCATGGGGCACATCGGTATATCGCGTTGGGACGAACTATATATCGGTCAAAAGCGATATGAATTCGTTTGGGGCGATAGTAATGATCGACACCCGTGATAGTAGCCGCTGACCACCCGCGCTACTCTCTGCCCATGAACTACCTCGCGCACCTTCATCTGGGCGGCGACCGGCCCGCCCAACTGCTCGGCAGCCTCTATGGCGACTTCGTCAAGGGACCGCTGGCCGGCCAGTGGCCCGCCGAGATCGAGGCAGGCATCCGCCTGCACCGGCGCATCGACGCCTTCACCGACAGTCACGCCTTGATACACAGTGCCAAGACGCGCTTCCCCAGCGAGCGCCGGCGCATGGCCGGCGTACTTCTGGACGTGTTCTTCGACCATTGCCTGGCCCGCGACTGGGGGCGTTTCTCCGGCGAGCCGCTGGAGCACTTCACCCAACGGGTCTACGGTGTACTGGGCCGCACGCCCGGCCTGCCGGAGCGTCTGGCGCGCATTGCACCGCGCATGGCCGCGCAGGACTGGCTGGGCAGCTATCGGGAGTTCGAGGTGCTGCAGGACGTGGTCGCCGGGATGTCCCGGCGCCTGTCCAGGCCGTCCCTGCTGGATGGCGCCTGGGATGAACTGGATCGCCTGTACGAGCCATTGAGCAGCGATTTCCGTGAGTTCTATCCCCAATTGCAGACCTTCGTCAGAAATCTGCCGAATACGATGGACGGTCCGGCCTGACTTGATATGCGTCAACCGCCCGACGGCCCATAGCGTGTGCAATAGACACATCTGAAGGACGACGAGAGGAGCAGCATGATGAAGTCGTTAATGGTCGCAACGGATCTGTCCGGCCGTTCCGAAAAGGCTTTGCACCGTGCGGCAGCGCTGGCCAAGCGCTATGCCTGTCCCTGGACCGTGCTCTACGTAGTCGATGAAGACCAGCCTTCGGCGCTGGTCGAGCAGGAAGTCACCCAGGTGCGCCTGATGCTTGAAGCGCGGCTGGTGGAGCTCACCGAGCTGGGCGGCACCTGCCCGAAACTGCTGGTGGAACGTGGTGATCCGAATCAGCAGATCCTCGCTGCGGCGAAGCAGCAGGACTGCGAGATGCTGGTGATGGGTGCGCACCGCAAGAGCGTGCTGCGCGACATCTTCGTCGGCACCACGGTCGAGCGAGTGCTGCGCGCCGGGCAACTGCCGGTGCTGGTGGTCAACCAGCCGGCCGGCGGCCAGTACCGCGACCTGCTGATCGCCCTCGATACTTCGCCGGCCTCGGCTCACGCGGTGGAAGTGGCCGATGAGCTGGGCTTGCTTGAAGGCGCCGTGCGCCGGGGCGTCTACGCCTTCAGCCCGCTGGCCAAGGGCATGATGCAGTACTCCGGAGTGAGCGAGGAGCGCATCGACGAATTCGTCGGCAGCGAATCCCGCCAGGCGGTGGACGAGCTGAAGAAGTTCCTCCACGAGCGCCATCTGGAAGAGCGCATCGATGAGCAACTGGTGGCCGTCGGGCTGCCGGGCAACGTGTTGCAGCGGATGGTCGACAAGCATCGGCCCGATCTGCTGGTCATGGGTACTCGGGGTATGGGTGGGATCAAGCGTGCCCTGATCGGCAGTGTTGCCGACTACGCTCTGCGCGAACTGGATTGTGACATCCTGGTCGTGCCGCCGGAGGCTTGAGCCTGCGGCGCCTGGAGACTGTTTTCAGGTTGCGTCGGGTGGCTCGAGGGTGCCGCCCGGCGCAGTTTGAAAGCCGTTTCGTCAGAGTGGGAACCCGTCGGCCGTAGGTTACGGCGGGCTCCAAACCCACTTCGTCTTTCCTGTCGCTTTCCTGGCAGGCCTCAGGCCGCGATGGCCGATTCTTCCTGAACCTCACACACCACTGCCTGAATCGCGGCGTGCGCCTGCTTCGCCAGCAGGTTGCGGTCCTGGTGGGCGCTGGACAGCGCCGGCAGCAGGTGAATCTCCACGACGCCCCGATCATGGTCGAACAGGCGCTTCAGGTGGCTGACCAGATCGTCGTCACCGATGAAGGGCGCCAGTTCGCACGCCTGGTCGTTGCGGCGGTAGCGCAGCGCTACCGGCTGCACCGGCACGCCGGCTTCGATGGCGCTGGCCATCAGGCGGCCGTGGAAGGTGCGCAGGCCCGTGCCGTCGGTGGTGGTGCCTTCGGGGAAGACCAGCAGCGAACGGCCGCGCGACAGGTGCGTGGCCAACTGCGCATTGATCATCCGTGCATCGCCTGAGCCACGGCGAATGAACAGCGTGCCGGCCTTCTCCGCCAGCCAGCCGGCCAGCGGCCACTGGCGCACTTCGGCCTTGGACAGGAAGGTCAGCGGCAGCAACCCGCCCAGCAGCGGGATATCGACCCACGACACATGGTTGGAGACCCACAGCATCGGCTGCCGTGGCAGCTCGCCGTGAACCTGCAATTGGAAGGGCAGGGCACCGGACAGGCGCGCCAGGAACCAGCGCGTCAGTCGCTGGCGCAGGGGCATGCGGTCGCCGGGCAGGCGCTCCAGCAGGCTGACGAAGCTGGCCAGCGCGAGGCCCACCAGCAGCAATGACAGCAGGCGGGCGACGCGCAGCCAGGCGCGCAGGCTGCGCATCAGACCGCGGCCTTGAAGTGGCGGGCGTAGCGCGGGCAGAGCTCGTCGCGCTTGAGCAGGATGAACACGTCGGCAACGCCGAAGTCCGGGTCCCAGCAGGGCTCGCCGCAGATCTTCGCGCCCAGGCGCATGTAAGCCTTGAGTAGCGGCGGCAGTTCGGCGGTGAGGTTGTCCGGCACGTCCATCGGCGGCAGCGGGGTCTTCGGTTCGGCGCGCAGGTTCTGCTGGCACAGGTAGCGGTCGCGCAGGCGTTGCATGACCGCGCGGGCCTGGATGCCGCCGTCGCGCATGGGAATGCTGGCGCAGCCCATCAGGTAGCGGTAGCCGCCTTCGTTGAGCACTTCGGCCAGTTCGCTCCAGAGCACGGCGATGGTGCCGCCGTTGCGGTAGTCCGGGTCGACGCAGGTACGGCCGATTTCCAGTACCGGGCCCTGCAGGTTGTCCAGGCCGTCGAGGGCGAATTCCTCTTCGCTGTAGAAGCGACCCAGGCGTTGCGCTGCGCGGTGGTCGAGCAGGCGGGTAGTGGCCACCAGCGCGCCGGTGTTGAGGTCGCGCACGCCGATGTGGGCGCAGTGACGGTCGTAGTCGTCCATGTCCAGCCCCAGGTCCGCGCCCTTGAGCTGGGCATCGAACTCGCTGCTGAACACGCGGTAACGCAGGGCCTGGGCTTCGCGCAGGGCGCGGGCGCCGCGCAGACGCACGGCCTTGAGACGGCGCTGTGCCGGGGTGTCACAGGAGAGGGCGATCTGACTCATGCGAGTGCCTCCGTGAACCGGCCATGCGGGTTGCGGCCGGTCGGCTTTGTTGTGCAAGCTCAGGCTAGGAATGACCGGTGTCACGCCCATGACGGTGTGGTGATGCTTGTATGACAAGAACAACGACCTCGAAGGAAGGAGCGCCGCGATGCCCTGGAAATGCCTGCTCGGCCCGCAGGACCGGTTACCGCCCGGCCTGGCCCTGGACGACTGGTACGCCGAATTGCTCTCCCGCGCAGAGTGCGCCGGCAGCTTCGAACTGGCGGTGCTCGGCGGTCGTCTGGCGACTTCGCCAGGGCTGGCGTTTCTCGCTGGCTACCAGGCGGCGCTGCGCGCACTCTGGCCGGCTGCCCCGCGCAGCCTCGGCGCGCTGTGCGTGACCGAGAAGAAGAGCGTGCGCCCCGCCGACCTGCAGACCCGCCTCGAGGGCCTGGTGCTGCACGGTCGCAAGGACTTCGCCACCGCAGCCGACAGCGCCGCCTGGTGGCTGGTCGCCGCGCGTGACGAGGAGGAGGGCGAGCCGCCGCGCATCGCCATGACCGTGGTGCAGGCCGGCGCCCCTGGCGCGAAGCTCGAAGCGCTGCCGGCCCTGCCGCTGATGCCCGACATCCCCCACGCCCGCCTGCTGCTCGATGGCGCCCATTGCGAGCGCCTGCCCGGCGATGGCTGGGAGGCCTACAGCAAACCTTTCCGTACCCTGGAAGACACCCATGTGCTGGCCGCGGTCTGCGCCTGGCTCTATGGCCTGGCCGTGGAACACCAATGGCCGGCGGAGCTGAGCCTGCGCCTGACCGGCGTACTCGCCGGTTGCGCCGAAGTCAGCCGGCAGCCCGCCTCGCAGCCGGAAACCCACCTGCTGCTGGCCGGCGTGTTCAGCCAGTTCGAAAGCCTCGCTTCGGCACTGGATGCCGCATTTGCCTCAGGCGCTGCGGAGCTGGCTGCGGTGTGGAAGCGGGACAAGGGCGTGCTGGCCATCGCCGGCTCCGCACGGGCCAAACGCCTGGAGAAAGCGAGGGTGGCAATAGGCCTTGACCCACGTCAGTGAGGGCTTGGGGAGGGGACGTTAGCCTTACAGAAGTTTCTGAGATACCTAGAAATTTCCGTAGGGCTACCCACTGTTTTCCCTCCCACTGCTTTAGGAAATCCCCTCATGCGACGCGAACCCATCGTGCTGTTCGACGACGGTAAACACCAATGCCTGTGTTTCGACGATCTGGTCAGCGGCGACGGTGTGCAATCCAACCAGTTCCTCATCGTCGACCACGACAAGCGCCTGCTGCTCGATCCGGGCGGCGACCTGACCTACACCCCGTTGTCGCTGGAACTCTCCAAGCTGTTCCCGCTGCAGGACCTGGACTACATCTTCGCCTCGCACCAGGACCCGGACATCATCGCCGCGCTGGACAAGTGGCTGCTGCACACCCGCGCCAAGGTCATCTGCTCGAAACTCTGGGCACGCTTCCTGCCGCACCTCACGGCCAGCTACCTGGCGGTCAGCCATGGCATCTCCACCTATGACCGCGTGATCCCGCTGCCGGACCGTGGCGAATCGGTGCAGCTGGGCCGCTGCCAGCTGAAGATGATCCCCGCGCACTTCCTCCACTCGGTGGGCAACTTCCAGGTCTACGACCCGATCAGCAAGATCCTATTCTCCGGCGACATGGGCGCCTCCCTGGTGGACGACGCCAGCCCGGTGCAGGACTTCGCCGCCCACGTGCCGCACATGGAAGGTTTCCACCGCCGCTACATGGCCTCGAACAAGGTCGGCCGGCTGTGGGCCAACATGGTTCGCGGCCTGGACATCGAGATGATCGTCCCGCAGCACGGCCGGCCCTTCGTGGGCAAACCGATGATCACGGCATTCCTCGACTGGATCGCCGACCTGCAATGCGGCATGGACCTCATGGGGCCGGACGACTACCAGGTTCCGCGCTAGCGCGCTCGTGCTGTAACAAGCGCGGCGCTGACCGATTGCGCCAATCGTCCTTGATTACGGCACGATCGGCGCTTAATCCGTCATCTTCACCGTGCTAGGGTGCGGGCCGACCTGATAACAAGAGGCCCGCCGATGCCCTTTGCCCCCTTCCGCCCAGCGCTGCGCGCGCTGGCGCTGGCCACCTGCCTGCTGAGCAGCCACGCCCACGGTAGCGAAACCTGGCCCGAGGCCGACTGGCCCCACGGCGCCACGCCCAGCGGCGCCGCTGTGCAGGCGTTCGAGAGCTACGCCTTCCCCACGCGCGACGACGGCACCCGCAAGGGCGTGCGCACTGACGCCGTGGTCGTCATTCGCGATGGCCAACTGATCTACGAGCGCTACGCCGGCCCGACACGCGCCGAGACTCCGCACCTCGCCTGGTCGATGAGCAAGAGCGTGATGGCCAGCGTCCTCGGCGTGGCCTTCGGCGAGGGGAAATTCCAGCTCGACGACCCGGTCGCCAAGCATTACCCGGCCTTCGCCGAGCACCCCGACATCAAGATGCGCGACCTGCTGCACTGGGCCTCGGGCCTGGCCTGGCAGGAAGAGTACGAATACGCGCCGGTACGCTCCTCGGTGGTGGCGATGCTCTACACCCGTGGCCGCGACGACATGGCGAAGTTCACCGCCGGCTTCCCCGCGGATGCCGAGCCGGGCAAGCGCTTCCGTTACTCCAGCGGCGACAGCAACGTGCTCTCCGCCACGCTCAAGCAGATGGTCGGCAAGGACTACGCCAACTACCCCTGGACCGCGCTGTTCGAGCCGCTGGGCATCCAGTCCGCGGTCTGGGAGCGTGACGCCAGCGGCACCTTCGTCGGTTCGTCCTACGCCTACATGACCGCCCGCGACCTGGCGCGCATCGGCCTGCTGATGGAGCGCGACGGGCGCTGGAAGGATCGCCAGTTGCTGCCGCAGGACTGGCTGAAATTCGTCCTCGCGCCATTCCCCGAGTACCAGCCCGATCCGAAGAAGCCCAATGAGGCGGTGCCCGGCGGCCAGTGGTGGCTCAACCGCCCGGTGGCCGGTGCGCCCGCGCCCTGGCCGGATGCGCCCGAGGACACCTTCGCCGCCCTCGGCCACTGGGGCCAGGCGCTGTACGTGATTCCCGAACAGAAGCTGGTGATCGTTCGCTACGCCGACGACCGCGACGGCAGCTACCAGCACGACACCTTCCTCAAGCTTGCCCAGGCGGCCTTCGCCCACGGGGAGGTGCAGCCATGATCCGCCGCCATCCGATCCTCACCGCCCTGGTCCTTCTGCTGCTCGCGTTGGTGACCACGGCCTGGCAGAACCGCATCCACCTCGCCGCCTTCCCCGGCATCATCGGCGCCTATACCGCCAAGGAGTACTGCTCCTGCCGCTACGTTATGGGGAACTCGGCGGACTATTGCCGGGCCTATACCAAACAGTACGTGCCGACCAGCGCCTTCCTCGACGACGAAGCGCGCAAGCGGGTGACCGCCCGCGGCCTGGGCAGTACGCAGACAGCCGCCTGGCTCAGTGCGCGCGAGGGATGCCAACTGATGCCCCAGGCGGACGATTTGCCCGAATCGGGCAGCCACTGACGGGCGCGCTCCACGGAGCGGGGCGACCCGCTTCGGAGGATCAATGCATTCTTTTGTAACAGGAGCTGTATGCGCGTTGCTGGTGCTGGCCAGCCCCCTGGCCCTGGCCGAATGGCAACTGGACGGCGACACCTCGCGGATCAGCTTCGTCTCGGTCAAGCGCGGCAAGATGGCAGAAGTGCAGCGTTTCGACCGCCTCTCCGGGCAGATCGACGACAAGGGCGCGGTGCGTGTGGTGGTGCCGCTGGAGTCCATCGACAGCGGCCTGGCACTGCGCGACGAGCGTATGCGCAATGCCTTCTTCGAGATCGAGCGCTTCCCTGAGGCGATCGTCAGCAGCCAGCTGGACCTCAGCCGTTACGAGGACCTGCAGGTCGGCCAGTCGCGCCAGGAAACCGTGGATTTCAACCTCGACCTGCACGGCCAGCAGCGCCGGCTCAAGTCCGAGGTGCTGGTCAGTCGTCCCAGCGAGAGCCGCGTCGAAGTGACGACCATGGAGCCGCTGGTGCTCAAGCTGATCGACTTCGACCTGGAAGAGAAGCTGGAGCCGCTCAAGGAAGTCGCCAACGTCCCTTCGATTACCCCTGAGGTGCCGGTGTTTGCGGTGCTGGGGTTCAGTCAGGTGATCAAGCAGGCGCCGTGATGCTCCGCGGTGGAGTGTAGGAGCGGGCTATGCCCGCGATCGCGTACCCCGGTTCCAGTGTTTGGGATCTGCTGCCTCAGCGTGGGAGTTCCAGCGCCGCTTCAGCGTGCGCGAGAACTTCTTGTTTCGCCCCCTCGGGCGAGTCCCTTTTGGCAAACGCCCCAAAAGGAACCAAAAGGTCTTGCCCCGGACATCCGGTTTTTCGCTTAGGCGAAAAATTCCCTCGTTGAAGCGAAGTTTCAGGGGCACGCGCTGACGGGCCATCCCTGGCCCGACAGCGCTCTCGCGGCATCCATGCCGCTCAACCCCTGAAACTCCGCTTCAACGAGGCCTCCTGAACGGGGCGTTCGGAGTGCGCTGAGGTTTATCAGGAAGTCTTCAAGTACCAGAGCCATACCGGGATATGTGGCTTTTCGTAGCGAGCTTGCTCGCGAACCGCACGGCACGCTGTCCACTTCGAAAAAGCGGACGGCTCTACGCCCGCGCCGCAATCGCCGGCACGTCGGGCTGGAAGCGAAACCCCGAGCCCACGCTGCAACTGGAAGCGCCGATGATCACGAAGGTGAGCAGCAGGATGGTTTTCATGGTGATGCTCCTGTCATTCAGGATTGGACAGCCTCCAGTCTAGGCCGCGCCGCCCGATGCGCGCCGAAGGTCAGGAAACTCCCCGCCGCGAACAGCCAGGCAGCGATCCCGCCGTAGCCGAGCACCCAGCCGAATCCCTGCACCAGTGCCGCACGGGCGGCGTCCGGATCGTCCGCACCCAGCCGGCCGCTGGCGATGCTGGCCGCCAGTTGCAGCTTCTCGCCACCCTCTACGTCGTGCAGGGCTGCGGCGACGCCGGAAAGCAGGATCAGCCCCATCACCGCGATATTGATCGCCAGGGAGATCATCCGCGCGCTCATGTCGATGCCTGAGGCCATGCCGGCGCGGGTGGCGGGCACGGCGGCGGTGGAGGTGTTGGTCACCGTGGTGTTGGTCAGCCCCAGGCCGATGCCGGCCAGCACGCAGCCGGGCAGCAGGGTCAGCCAGCTGGCATGGTCCACGCTGCTGCCCCAGAGCATCAGGAAGAAGCCGGCGCCAATCACGAACATTCCGCCGGGAATCACCCAGCCGGGGTGGAAGCGATGCGCCAGGCGCTCGGCGATCGGCGGTACCACCAGCGTCGGCAGGGTGTAGGCGAGCAGCGACCAGCCGGCTTTCACGTCGTCGTAGCCGAGCACGCCGTGGTAGTAGACCGGCAGGTAGATCATCAGCGGCCAGAAGCTCACGTTCATCCCAGCCGAGGCGAACATCGCGCCGGAGAATGCGCGGATGCGCAGCACCGAGAAGTCGAACATCGGGTGGGCGACGCGGCGCTCGATCAGGACGAAGGCCGCCAGGCTCGCGAGGCTGAGCAGCAGGATGGCCAGCGCCGCCAGGCTGGCGTAGCCCATGTCGGCGCCCTGGGTGATGTAGAACACCGTGCCGAGCACTGCCAGCGACAGCGTGAGCATGCCGCCGACATCCAGCCGCTCGGCATCCGGATCGCGCGACTCCACCGCGCCGTATTGCGCCAGCGCCAGGGTGAGCAGGGCGAGCGGCCCGTGGACAAGGAACACCCACTGCCAGCTGGCCAGGGCGACGATGGCGCTGCCGACGATCGGCCCGAAGCCCAGGCCGATGCCGAACACCACACCCCAGGCGGCGAAGGCGCGCACGCGCTCGGCCGGGTCGCTGAACTGACTGGTCAGCACGGCCACCTGGCAGATCAGCATGACCCCGCCGGCGGCGCCCTGCAGGAAGCGCCCGGCGATCATGGTCGGCATGTCGCCCGCCAGCCCGCAGAGCAGCGAGGTCAGGCCGAACAGTGCCAGGCTGATGACGAACAGGCGCTTGCGGCCGAAGCGGTCGGCCAGGGTGCCGGCGGCCATCAGCACGCTGGTGACGGCAATGGTGTAAGCGTTCATCACCCATTGCAGGTCCTGGAAGTCGCCGTGCAGCACGCGCTCCAGGGCCGGCAGGCTGGCCGGCACGCTGGAGATTTCCAGGCCGAACATCATCGAGGACAGGCACACCGCCGCCAGGGCGATGAGGTTTCTTGGGTTGCGGTGGGCAGTCATGGGAGTGGGCTCCATAGGGCGAGCCACCATTGTCGAAAAGAACAGGGTTCCCCATTGGCTCCATTTGGTCCCATCATTGAGTCTTTTCAGGATTCAAAGGGGAAGGGTGATGGATGACCGTCTCGATGGCATCGCTACCTTCGTTCAGGTGGTCGACGCCGGCAGCTTCGCCCTCGCGGCGGAGCGCCTGAGCCTTACTCGTTCGGCGGTGGGCAAGGCCATCGCCCGGCTGGAGGCGCGCCTGGGCGTGCGCCTGCTGCAACGCACCACGCGCAGCCAGAACCTCACCGACGACGGCCAGGTGTTCTACGACAGCTGCGTGCGCGCGCTGGCCGAGCTGGACGCCGCACATACCGCGCTGGAGGGCGGGCGGATGGAGCCGCGCGGGCGCCTGCGGGTCAGCGTGCCGATCTCCTTCGGCCACCTCTGCGTGGCGCCGCTGATGCTGGCGCTGGCGCGGCAATATCCGTCATTGAAGATCGACCTGTCGTTCACCGATCGCCGCGTCGACCTGGTGGAAGAGGGCATCGACCTGGCCGTGCGCATCGGCCCGCTCAGCGACAGCGCCACACTCGCCGCCCGCAAGCTGGGCGTGCAGTACACCGGCATCGGCGCGGCGCCGTCGTACATCGCCGAACATGGCATGCCCGACCACCTCGACGATCTGGTCGGCCACGCTTCCATCAGCTATTCCGTGGCTGGCGTCACCTCGCCCTGGGACATGCGCGATGACGACGGCTACGCCAGGCGCATCGAGATGGACCCGCAGCTGAGCATGGACGACCTGCAAGCCATCACCGCCGCCGCCGTGGCCGGTTTCGGCCTGGCACGCCTGCCGACCTGGCTGTTGGCGCGGCACGTGAAGCGTGGCGAGCTGGTGGCGGTGAAGGGACGCTGCAGGCTGCCGCCGCTGGAGATCCATGCGGTGTGGCCGAAGACGCGCTACATGCCGTCGAAGATTCGTTGCGCCATCGATGCGCTGGTGGCCGGTGTTCCCGGGTTGCTGGCCGACTGAACCATTGGCGCTCACACCTGCCCAATGGGCTCGCCGGTCGGCCGGTTTGCAAGCCGACGGCGGGCCGCTATCGTTGGCCGTTGATCCATCCGTTTTCCATGTAAGGGATTCCATGCGCTCGCTGTTCGCCTTTCTCTTCGCGGCCTGCTTCGCCGCTTCTGCCCAGGCTGCCTGGTACCTCGACTACGAGTCCTCGCGGCTGACCTTCGTCACCACCAAGAACGCCGATATCGCCGAGGTGAACCGCTTCCTGGTGATGCACGGCAAGGTGGAGGAGCAGGGCCGGGTGGAGCTGCGTATCGAGATGGATTCGCTGAGCACCGGCATCCCGCTGCGCGATGAACGTGTGCGCGATCAGCTGTTCGATACCGAGAAGTTCCCCGAGGCGCGCATCACCTCGACCATCGACCTGCGCCCCATCACCGATCTTGCCAACGGAGTGCAGCTGGAAACGCGCCTGCCGCTGCGCCTGGAGCTGAACGGTCAGGCGAAGGACTACCGCACCGACGTGCTGATCACCCGCCTGGACGAGCATCGCTTCCAGGTGGTGACGCTCTCGCCGCTGGTGATCAACGCCGCTGACTTCGGCCTCGCGCCGGGCGTGGCGCAGCTGCGCAAACTGGCCGGGCTCAAGAGCATCGGCCTGTCGGTGCCGGTGGGCGCCGTGCTGATCTTCGCCTCGCGGTGAGCGGGCCGATCTTCCCCTGGCGGACGGGCAACCGTTTCGCCCTGCTCTGCGATGGCGAGCGCTTTTTCCCGCGCATGTTCCAAGCCATCGACAGCGCCGAGCGGCAGATCGAACTGGAGCTGTACCTGGTGGAAAGCGGCAGCTGCGCCGAGGCGCTGCTGGATCGCCTGCTGGCTGCGCGCTCGCGCGGCGTGAAGGTGCGTTGCCTGTTCGACGCCTTCGGCAGCCTCAAGCTCTCCAGCGCCTGGACGCGCCAACTGCTGGAGGCGGGCGGCGAGCTGCGCCACTACAACCCGCTGAACTGGAAGGCCGGCATTCGCAACCTGTACCGCGATCACCGCAAGCTGTTGCTGGTGGACGAGCGCATCGCCTATGTCGGCGGTACCGGCGCCACCGACGAGTTCTGGTCCGCGCGGGAGAACCGCAGCGACTGGCACGAAGTGATGGTGGAGATGACCGGCCACATCGTCGCCGACTGGCAGCGGCTGTTCGAGCGGCAGTGGAATGCCTGTCTCGGCGTGCGCGCCTGGAAGCCCCGCGAGGAAGTCCTGCTGACCCGCCTGCCGCCGATCCCCAACTACGGCGAAGGCCTGGCGCGGGTCGCCTATGCCGACGCCGGCCAGCACAGGGACATCCTCCAGGCGCTGGTGCGTTCGCTGCGTGGCGCGCACCAGCGTGTGTGGCTGGCGACGCCTTACTTCCTGCCGACCTGGAAAGTCCGCCGCGCCCTGCGCAAGGCCGCCCAGCGCGGTGTCGACGTGCGCCTGCTGCTCACCGGGCGCCTCACCGACCATGCTCCCGTGCGCTACGCGGGTCAGCGCTATTACCCCGGCCTGCTGCGTGCCGGGGTGAAGATCTTCGAATACCAGCCGCGCTTCCTTCATCTGAAGATGGTACTGGTCGATGACTGGGTCAGCGTCGGCTCGTGCAACTTCGATCATTGGAACCTTCGGTTCAATCTGGAGGCCAATGTAGAAGCGTTCGATCCGTCGTTCACCGCGGCGGTGGCCGATTGCCTGGCCGCCGACTTCGCACAGAGCCGCGAGATCGACCTGGGCTTCTGGCGCGCGCGTCCCTGGTGGAAGCGCCTGCGCGAGCGCCTGTGGGGCTCGCTGGACCGACTGGTGGTGAACTTCCTCGATCGCCGCCGCTGATGTCGTTGTGGTTCGTCCAGCTGTCGTTCGCCTACCTGGAAGGAGAGAAGCGTGGAGAACATACAAAAAAAGGAGCGTTTCATCGGGCTGGAGTGGCTGCGCTTCCTGATGGGCCTTTATGTGGTGATCTATCACACGCTGCACAGCTACCCGGCGGAGCAGAAGTTCGCCGGCCTCGATGACCTCACCGCATTGGGCTTCTTCGCCACCAGCACCTTCTTCGTGCTCTCCGGCTTCCTGCTCTGCCACGTCTACGTCACCGACGGGCAGCTGCGCGAGAGCCCGCGCAGCTTCTTCACCAAGCGCCTGTCCAACCTCTACCCGCTGCACATCTTCTCGATCCTGCTGACCATCACCGTGCTGCTGGTGGTGAGTGGGCTGGGCATCGGCCCGGACCTCGATCAGGCGACACCGCGCTTCGTCATCTACGACACCAACGAGGCCGTCGGTCGGCTGCAGCCGGAGCTGTTCCACCACTGGATGAGCGATCGCGAGCTGCTGTTCAACAGCATTCTCCAGCTCACCATGCTGCAGGCCTGGAACCCGTATTACCTGACCTTCAACGCGCCGCTCTGGTCGCTTTCGACGCTGTTCTTCTTCTACCTCTGCTTCCCCTTCGTCGCACCGCGCCTGGCGCGCCTGCAGAACAAGTGGCGCTGGTTGCTGGCGCTGTGGGTGCTCTACCTGATCCCGCCGATCCTGGTGGTCGCCAGCGAGCAGTACGGCATGCCCTGGACCGGCCTGCTGCACCGCAACCCGCTGCTGCGTTTGCCGGAGTTCCTCAGCGGCATCCTCGCCTACGGGCTGTTCCGCGAGTACAAGGACGCCGGCCGCCTGCCGGGGCGCGGGATGCTGGTGGCGATGGGGGCTTTCGTGCTGGCCAATTTCCTCGTCGCCGATTACCTCTACACCCACGGCGCCAAGTACTGGTACTTCCTCCTGCATAACGGCCTGCTGCTGCCGGCGCAGTTGGTGCTGGTCTACATGAGCGCCTTGCCGCGCGATCCGCAGAGCAGCCTGATCCGCCACTGGTCGCCGAGGCTGGGGGCCGCTTCGTTGTCACTGTTCGCCCTGCATGTGCCGCTGTTCACCCTGTTCTCGCGCACCGAGAAGCTGATCCGCGCGCCGGGCGACTGCCTCGCCGACTGGGCCTTCTGCGTCGAGGCGGCGACCCACCAGCAGCTGTCGCTGTGGCTGTATCCGCTGTTCCTGCTGTTCATGGTCACCAGTTGCGTGCTGGTGCAGGAGCGCTGCGTAGTGCCGGTGCGCAAATGGCTGGTGCGCCACCTGTTGCCGGCGCCGCCCGCACCGCCCGCCACGCGGCGACGGGTGGTGACCGAGTCCTGAGGCGCGTCCGTCGGCCACACCCGCGAACTGCCTTGAAGGCTGGCGCGCAGGGATACGCTTCTGTCGCGGTTGGAACTTCGGCTGGCTTCACGGCCCATGCTAGGTTTCAACATTGCTGCCGCCTTACCGGCGGCTGCACCTGCGGACTCCCGCCATGCCCCTGGATATCCGTCTGCTCAGCGGCGATGCCCTTCGCCCGTTCATCGATGATCTGGCGCGACTGCGTATTACCGTGTTCCGCGAGTATCCGTACCTCTACGACGGCAGCCCGGAGTACGAAGCCGGATACCTCGACAGCCACGTGCGCTCCGCCTGGAGCCTGTGCGTGCTGGTGATCGATGAGGGCAGGGTGGTGGGGGCCTCGACCGGGCTGCCGTTGCTGGACGAGTCCGAGGCTTTGCAGCAGCCGTTCCTGGTGCAGGGCTGGAACCCGGAACGAATCTTCTATTTTGGCGAGTCCGTGGTGCTGCCGGAGTACCGCAGCGCCGATCTCGACCTGCGCTTCTTCGAGGAACGCGAGCGCTTTGCGCGTAGCCTGGATCGCTTCGACTGGTGTGCCTTCTGCGCCCTTCGGCGGCCGCCGGAGCATTGCGCGCGACCTGCCACCTACCGCTCGCCGGACGCCTTCTGGCTGCAGCGGGGCTTCACTCCGCAACCCTCCCTGCAGACCGAATACCACTGGCGGGATATCGGCGAGCAACGGGAGACGGCCAAGTCGATGATGTTCTGGCTCAAGGACCTGAGCTGACGCACGTCAGTGTTCGGGACGCTGGATCGGGGACAGGTCTGCGCCGGTGGCCCAGGTGTGGCCGAGAAGAGATCGACCCGGACTTTCGACGGGTGGCAAGGCGCGAAGCGCTGGTTATGCTCCGGGTATAACCATAAGAGGGACTTTCCATGCTCCGAGTGGCCCTGTGCGCCTTTTTCCTGATGCTCGCTGGTTGCAGCTCGCCCGGTGCGTTCTTCGGCGCGGTCGACGGGCCGCCGTTCGGCGCGCTGCCTGCGGATGCGCAGCAGGCCACGGTGTACATCTACCGGCCGCAGAACCAGTGGTCCGACGAGGAGCTGGAAGCGCCCGGCCTGTTCATCAACAACGAGCTGATCGGCAGCCTGCCGAGCAATGGCTACTTCGCCCTGAGCTTCGCCCCCGGCAGTTATCCGCTGCAGATGCGGCGCCCACTGCTGGGCAGCTTCTGGACCTTCTTCGCCGGCGGCAGCCTGGACTTCACCCTGATCGCCGGCTTCACCCTGGAAGCCCGCGCTGGCGAGGTCTACTATCTGCGCTACGACGAAACCCACACGCCGCCCAAGTACGAGCACACCGCCGGCCAGGGCGCCGGCCCGCTGCAACTGGTGGGCAAGGAGCTGGGCTCGCGGGAAATCCCCGCCACGCGGCAGGTCCAGGAGCCCGTGAGCATCGCCGCCAGCGGCAAGGAAGTCGAAGGACCGGGCTTCTTCGAACGCATCGGCCTCTGAGGTTGCCAAGCCACACGCGAAGACCGGAATAGACAGCTGCAGCTCTTGACCCGGTAGGGGAAAATTCGACCTCCGCTTTAGGAATCCAAGCGATTTCGGCGGCTTGCGTCGTGGCAGAAAAATCGTGACTCCACATTCAGGGAGTCACGCTATGGAACAGGCCGACAGCAACAAGATCGGGGTGGTGGCGGCCACCCTGATGGTGGCAGGCAACATGATGGGTTCGGGCGTATTCATGCTCCCGGCCAACCTCGCCACCACCGGCGGCATTGCCCTCTACGGGTGGTTCATCACCATCGTCGGCGCCGTGTCGCTGGCATTGGTCTTCGCCAAACTGTCGGCGATCGACCCGGCGGCGGGCGGCCCCTACGCCTACACCAAGAAGTCCTTCGGCAACTACATGGGCTACCAGACCAACCTGATCTACTGGTTGGCCAACGTGGTAGGCAACGTCGGCCTGGCGGTGGCCGGCCTGGGTTACCTGTCGCACTTCTTCCCCAGCCTGAAGGACCCGCTGGTCTCCGCCATGGCGCAGATCGCGGTGATCTGGTTCTTCACCTACGCCAACATCCTCGGCCCGTCGGTGGTCGGCAAGCTGCAGTCTTTCACCACCGTGTTCGCCCTGTTCCCGATCATCGGCATGGCGCTGCTGGGCTGGTTCTGGTTCAGCGGCGACATCTACAAGGCCGGCTGGAACGTCTCCGGCAAGAGCGGTTTCGAGGCGGTCGGCTCGACGCTGAACTACACGCTGTGGGCCTTCATCGGTGTCGAGAGCGCGTCGGTGTCGGCAGGTGTGGTGCGTGACCCGGCGCGCAACGTGCCGATCGCCACCGTGGGCGGGGTGCTGATCGCAGCTGTCTGCTACGTCCTCAGCTCCACCGCGATCATGGGCATGATTCCGAACAAGGACCTGCTCGCCTCCAGCGCCCCCTTCGCGGATGCCGCGCGCCTGGCGCTGGGGGATACCGCCGCCAACGTCGTGGCCCTCTGCGCGGCGATCGGCTGCCTCGGCTCGCTGGCCGGCTGGACGCTGCTCGTTGGGCAGACCGCCAAGGCGGCGGCGGACGACGGCCTGTTCGGCAAGATATTCGCCAAGGTCAATGCCAAGGGCGTGCCCTCGGCGGGGTTGGCCATTGTCGCGGCGATCATGAGCATCCAGGTGCTGGCGACCATGTCGCCCACCGCCAGCCAGCAGTTCGGCAAGATCGCCTCCATCGCGGTGATCATGACGTTGCTGCCGTACATCTACTCGGCCATCGCCATCAAGGTGATGGGCTACCAGAAGATGCCGGCGCGGCAGTATGGCTTCTATACCTTCGTCGGCATCATCGCCGCGATCTACAGCCTCTGGGCGATGGTCGGTTCCGATGGCGAGCAGACGCGCTGGTCGCTGATCTTCGTGGTCTCCACGATTATCTTCTACGAGCTGTCGATCAACAGCATGCGCACCGTCGAGGAAACCGGCGTGC
The DNA here is from genome assembly GCF_014852215.1 of Pseudomonas sp. PDM19. Taxonomy (NCBI): domain Bacteria; kingdom Pseudomonadati; phylum Pseudomonadota; class Gammaproteobacteria; order Pseudomonadales; family Pseudomonadaceae; genus Pseudomonas; species Pseudomonas sp. PDM19. The sequence goes on from NZ_JACVBG010000002.1 coordinate 107,273, forward strand.
ATCCGGGCGGCGTCTCGCCGGGCTGGATCCGCTTTGGCACCCTGGCACTGACCATCATCGCGCTGGTGGCGATGTTCTGGGTCTCGGTCGGCCGCCACGACAACCTCAACCTGCGGCCGCGGGTACCGCAACCCGCTACCGCCGCAGTGACTGTGCCGGCTGCCCCCGCAGCCGTCGTCCCTGCCCCCAACTGATCCCTCCGCCTGCACGCGCCTTCTCCGATGGCGCTGAAGGCGGGGCAGGCGCCTGCCTGGCTGACGGCTTGAGAGCCGCCAGTCGTATCAAGGAGTTCCCATGTCTGAGTCCGCTACCAAGAACACGCTGGATGTCGTGGTGCTGATGGTCCACGAGGGGCTGGAGCAGCCTACGTCTGCAGGTCGAGCCGCGCGTGCGCTGGTCCAGGATCTGCAGCGTCGCGGTGTGACTGTGCTGCTCGCTGCGAGCGCCAACGACGCCTGCGCGGTGATCGAGTCCAACCCCGCTCTGCAATGCCTCCTGCTGAACTGGGAGTTGCCCGGCGGTGCGCTGTCGGTTCTGCAGACGCTTCGCCAGCGCCACGCGCAACTGCCAGCCTTCCTCATGGCGTCGCGCGGTGATGCGGCGTCCATCGATCTGCAGGCACTGCGCCTGTCGGACGATTTCATCTGGCTGCTGGAAGACACCACCGACTTCATCGGCGGTCGCATCATCGCGGCCGTCGAGCGTTATCGCGACGCGGTGCTGCCGCCGATGTTCAAGGCGCTGATGAAGTTCTCCCGCGTCTACGAATATTCCTGGCATACGCCGGGCCATACTGGCGGCACGGGCTTCCTCAAGTCGCCGGCCGGGCGAGCCTTCTTCGACTTTTTCGGCGAGGAGCTGCTGCGCTCGGACCTGTCGATCTCCGTCGGCGACCTGGGTTCGCTGCTCGATCACAGCGGTCCCATCGGTGATAGCGAGCGCTATGCTGCGCGGGTGTTCGGTGCCCATCGCAGCTACCACGTCACCAACGGCTCCTCGACGTCCAACCGGGTCATCCTGATGGCCAGCGTCACCCGCGACCAGATCGCCCTGTGCGACCGCAACTGCCACAAGTCCGCGGAACATGCGATGACCATGTCGGGGGCGATTCCCACCTACCTGGTGCCCTCACGCAACCACCTTGGCCTGATCGGCCCGATACTGCCCGAACGGCTGACGCCCGTGGCGGTGAAGCGCCATATTGCCGAAAACGCGCTGGCACATCCGGGGATCGATCCCACGCCACGCCACGCGATCATCACCAACTCCACCTACGACGGCCTCTGCTACAACGTGGCAAGGGTCGAAGAGCTGCTCGGGCAGAGTGTCGACCGCCTGCACTTCGACGAGGCCTGGTACGGCTACGCGCGCTTCAACCCCATCTACCGCCAGCGCCACGCCATGCACGGCGACCCGGCCGAGCACACGGCGGACCGCCCCACGGTGTTCGCCACCCAATCCACCCACAAGCTGTTGGCGGCCTTGTCCCAGGCCTCGTTCATTCACGTGCGCGATGGGCGCAATCCGGTGAAGCACGCGCGCTTCAACGAGTCGTTCATGATGCATGCGTCCACCTCGCCGCAGTACGCGATCATCGCTTCCAACGATGTATCGGCGGCCATGATGGACGGGCAGGGCGGGGTGGCGCTGACCACCGACGCCATCCGCGAGGCGGTGGCCTTCCGCCGCCTGCTGGCGCGCCTGAACAATGAGTTCGCCGAGCAGGGCGACTGGTTCTTCGATGCCTGGCAGCCCGACGAGGTGCGCGACCCGAGAACCGGCCGCAAGGTGTCGTTCTTCGAGGCGGACGAGGAGCTTCTGGTCAGCGACCCGCAGTGCTGGACCCTGGCGCCGGGAGCGCAGTGGCACGGCTTCGGCGAGATCGAGGACGGCTACTGCATGCTCGATCCGATCAAGGTCTCGGTGGTGACGCCCGGTGTCGCGCCCAATGGTGGCTTGATGCCGGTCGGTATCCCCGCGGCGGTCCTCACCACCTATCTGGCGCAACAGGGCATAGTGGTGGAGAAGACCACCGACTTCACCCTGCTGTTCCTCTTCTCCATCGGTGTGACCAAGGGCAAGTGGGGCACGCTGGTGAACGCGCTGCTGGGCTTCAAGCGCGATTACGACTGCAACCTTCCGCTGTCGCGCGCGCTGCCGCAGCTGGTCGCGAGCTGGCCGGAGCGCTACGGCGACATCGGGCTCAAGGACCTCTGCGACCGGATGTTCGAAAGCATGGCCGAACTGCAGACCACCACCCTCATGGGCCAGGCCTTCTCGTTGCTGCCCGAGCCGCGACTGACGCCAACTGCCGCCTACGAGCAACTGGTGAAGAACAACATCGAACAGCTGACGCTGGAGGAGATGAGTGATCGCACCGTGGCGACGGGCGTGGTGCCCTATCCGCCGGGCATTCCGCTGTTGATGCCGGGTGAGAATGCCGGTCCGGGCAACGGTCCTGTACTGGGTTACCTGAAGGCACTGGAAGCCTTCGACCGGCGTTTCCCGGGCTTCACCCTCGATACCCACGGCGTCGAGGTAGAGGACGGTTTCTATCGTATCGCCTGCCTCAAGAACTGACGGCCAAGGGTAACCAACCGACGGCGGAGCCTCGCTTCGTCGTCGGCTTTTTCCGGCTTGGCTGTCTGTTTTTTGGGGTATGAGATGAACTCATAGCTCCTTGAGTTTTTATGGTTACCGGGTCGATTTGGCCCGGTGCTAAAAATCGTCGCACCAGCTCATCGACAACAACAAAGAGCGACGCGACATGATCACCTCCCTGCTTTCCCTGCCCTCGATCCGTCCTCCGCGTTCCGGCCTGTCCGGTGCTTCTGCGCACCCGTCCGACTCGCCTGTCGATTCCTGATCCCACTCCGATTTCCTCCGGCGCCCTGCGCCGGCTTTGCCACGGGCCGCGCAAGCAGGCCCGGGCTTTCCTGCACCCCCACGATTCCATGAGGTACCCCATGAAAAAGCTCGACCTGTATATCGGTGAAGGTTTCGAAGGCCCCGGCGTCAACGCCGCGCACATCAATATCCTGCTCGGTCCGCGCAGCGGCCCGGCCGGCCAGGCCTTCTCCAACAGCCTGGCTTCGCCCAGCCAGGGCCACTGCCCGTTCATGGTGATCGCCCAGCCGAACATTCCGGTCAAGCCGATGACCCTTTACGTGAACAAGGCCGAGATCGATGGTGACCTGCACGCCAACGCCACCTGGGGGGCTTCCCAGGCGGGCATCGCCAAGGCCGTCACCGAGGCGCTGCTGGACGGCACCCTGCCTCCGGAAGCCGAGGACGAATGGGCCATCGTCACCGCCAACTGGGTCAATCCGGGCTGCGACGACCTGGATGCCGTCTACCGCAACAACTACAACGCCTGCCGCACCGCGATCCGCGCGGCGCTGACCTGCAAGCCCGAGCGTGCGCAGCTGGCCGACGTGGTCAACGCCATCGCCAACCCCTTCTACACCCCCAAGGCCTGAGGTCCGCACCATGCAATACATCCGTCTCGGCAACTCCGGCCTGCAGGTTTCCAAGCTGTGCCTGGGCACCATGAACATGGGCACCCCGGACTGGAAACCGTGGATCTTCGATGAGGCAAAAAGCGAGCCGATCGTGAAGCACGCGCTGGATGCCGGCGTGAACTTCATCGACCTCGCCGACTTCTATTCGGCCGGTGTCGGCGAGGAAGTGGTCTGCCGCATCCTCAAGCGCCTGGTGCGTCGCGAGGACGTGGTGATCACCACCAAGGTCGGCTACGGCACCCGTCCCGGCATCAACGCCAGCGGGCATTCGCGCAAGCACATCATGGATGGCATCGACGCCTCCCTGAAGCGCATGGGCATGGATTACGTCGACATCTACATGCTGCACTTCTACGACGTGAACACCCCGGTGGAAGAGGTGATGGGCGCGCTGAACGACATCGTCCGCGCCGGCAAGGCCCGCTACATTGGCGTGTCCACCATGCTCACCGGCCAGCTGGCGAAGATCCTCATGGCCTGCGAGCGCAATGGCTGGGTCAAGCCGATCAACATGCAGCTGCAGCTCAACTGCGCCTACCGCGAGGAAGAACGCGAGATGATCCCGTTCTGCCGCGACCAGGGCCTCGGCGTCTCGGCGTTCAGCCCGCTGGCGCGGGGACTGCTGACCGGCGACGTGAGCTCCACGCGTAACCAGACCGACTTCTTCACCCAGCAGATGTATGCCGACGACGCCTCCTTCGAGATCGCCCGTTCGGTGCAGCGCGTTGCCCAGCGGCGCGGAGTGTCCAATGCGCAGATCGCCCAGGCCTGGGTCCTGCAGCATTCGGGAGTGGATTGCATGCTGGTCGGCGCTGACACCACCGCGCAGTTCGACAGTGCGCTGGCTGCACTGGAGACTCGCCTGGATGATGAGGAAATCTTCGAGCTGGAGCGCAACTACACGCCCTGCGATGTGATCAACGACTACAGCGCCGGCAAGCGCATCCTGCGGGTCGCCCGCCCCATGCGCGAAGCCTTCGCGCTGACGGAGGCGGTGGCATGAGCGAGTTGCTGAAGACCGGCCATTACATCGACGGCCAATGGGTGAAGGGTGGCGCGACCTACCCGGTGCGCAACCCGGCCACCGGCGCGCTGATCGCAGACGTTGCCCGCGGTGGCGCAGAAGAAACCAATGCAGCCATCGCCGCCGCCGAACGCTCATTGCCGGCCTGGCGCGCGTTGACTGCCAAGGAACGCAGCGCGCGCATCCGCCGCTGGGGTGAGCTGATGCTGCAGCGCCAGGACGACCTGGCGCGTCTGCTCAGCACCGAGCAGGGCAAGCCGCTGGCCGAGGCCAAGGGCGAAGTAGCCTATGCGGCGAGCTTCCTCGAGTGGTTCGCCGAGGAAGCCAAACGTGTCTACGGCGACGTGATCCCTTCGCACAAGGGTGATGCGCGCATCGTGGTCATCAAGCAGGCGATCGGCGTGGTTGCGGCGATCACTCCGTGGAACTTCCCGCTGGCGATGGTCACCCGCAAGGTCGGTCCGGCGTTGGCCGCCGGCTGCACGATGATTCTCAAGCCTTCGGAAGAAACCCCGCTGTCGGCCTTCGCCCTCGCGGTGCTGGCGGAACAAGCGGGCATCCCGCCGGGCGTGTTCAACATCGTTTCTGGCGACGCCCCGGCCATCGGCGGCGCGCTGCAGGCATCGGGGGCGGTGCGCAAACTGTCGTTCACCGGCTCAACCCGCACCGGCAAACTGCTGATGCGCCAGGCGGCGGAAACACTGAAGAAGGTCTCGCTGGAGCTGGGCGGCAACGCCCCCTTCATCGTCTTCGATGACGCCGATATCGAGGCCGCCGTGCGCGGCGCCATGGCCTCGAAGTTCCGCAACACCGGGCAGACCTGCGTGTGCGTGAACCGCTTCTACATCCAGGACGGCGTGTACGACGCTTTCGTTTCGCGCCTTACCCAAGCGGTGCTCGCCATGCGCGTGGGCAATGCACTGGAGGGCGAAACCGAGCAGGGCCCGCTGATCAACGAAGCAGCGCTGGCCAAGGTCGAGCAGCACGTCGGCGATGCGTTGGAGAAGGGCGCGAAGCTGCTCTGCGGTGGCCGTCGCCATGCGCTGGGCGGCACCTTCTTCGAGCCGACGGTGTTGGCCGAAGCGAGTCCGAAAATGCTGATTGCCAGTGAGGAAACCTTCGGCCCTGTAGCGGCCTGTTTCCGATTCCGCGACGAGTCTGAAGTCCTGAGTCTGGCGAACGATACGCCCTACGGACTTTCCGCCTATTTCTACAGCCGCGACATCGGCCGCGTCTGGCGCATGGCCGAGGGCCTGGAGGCCGGCATGGTCGGCATCAACGAAGGAATCATCTCCACCGAAGTGGCGCCTTTTGGCGGCATCAAGGAATCGGGCCTGGGCCGCGAAGGTTCCAGGTACGGCATCGAGGACTATGTGGAGATCAAGTACCTGCTCATGGGCGGCCTGTCCGCCTGACGCTTCGTCAAGGCGTTCTGCCTCATCCGCCGCGCCCTCCGGGCTCGGCGGCTCAACCTCGCTGTGTTTCCAATAACAAAAAGTCGGAGACGATCATGTCGGGTCAACCAGTCAAAATCGATGACCTGCCCATCGGCAGGTTCCACATCAAGATCGCCGGCCTCACCTTCGGCGCCCACTTCACCGACGGCTACATCCTCGGCCTCATCGGCATCGCCTTCACCCTGATCAACCCGCAGATGGCGCTGACGCCATTCTGGCAGGGGCTGATCGGCAGCTCCGCGCTGCTCGGGCTGTTCTTCGGCAGCCTGTTCTTCGGCTGGATTTCCGACCACCTCGGCCGCCAGAAAATCTTCCTCATCAGCTTTGTGCTGATCACCATCGCCTCGGTGATGCAGTTCTACGTCGAAACCGCGATGCAGCTGTTCCTCTGCCGCGTGCTGATCGGCATCGGCCTGGGCGGTGACTTCAGCGTCGGCCACGCCATGCTCGCCGAGTTCTCCCCCCGCAAGCACCGTGGTGTGTTGCTGGGCTCGTTCAGCGTGATCTGGACCTTCGGTTATGTCGCCGCCACCTTCGTCGGCACCGCTCTCCTGGCGTTGGGCGACGATGCGTGGCGCTGGATGCTGGCGTCCTCGGCGATCCCCGCGGCGATGATCCTGATCGCCCGCATCGGCACGCCCGAATCGCCGCGCTGGCTGATCCACAAGGGCCGTGTCGAGGAAGCCCGCGCCATCGTGCACAAGCACCTGGGCGCCAACGTGGAGATCGACGAAGAAGTCATCACTCGCAAGCACGCCGGCTACAGCGCGTTGTTCAGCCGCGAGTACCGCAAGCGCACGGCGTTCAACTGCCTGTTCTTCATCTGCATCGTCATGCCGTACTTCGCCATCTATACCTTCCTGCCCTCGATCCTGCAGAAGATGGGGCTGTCCGAAGGCTTCGGCACCGAGATGATGCTCAACGCGCTGCTGGTGGTCGGTGCGCTGCTGGGTATCTGGTGCACCATCAGGTTCACCCGCCGCGGCTTCCTCATCAACTCCTTCCTGATCCTCGCCGCTTCGCTGTTCCTGCTGGTGTTGCTGCCGGGCAGCATGGCCTGGCTGATGGTGGCGTGCTTCGGCCTGTTCACCCTGGTGCTGTCGGCGGTGAGCAACCTGGTCGGCGTCTACCCGGCGGAAAGCTTCCCCACTGAAGTGCGCGCCGGCGGTATCGGCCTGGCCACGGCGGCCAGCCGCCTGGGCTCGGCGCTGAGCACCTTCCTGCTGCCGGTCAGCGTTGCGGGTATCGGGCTCAATCCGACCATGGCGATCCTCGCCGGCATTCTGTTGCTCGGAGCGATCATTTCCATCGCCTGGGCGCCGGAGACCAAGGACCTGACCCTGACCCATGCCTGTCGCGCCGAGTCAGAGCCGGTGCCGGGTGATGCAGCCGAAAAGACCGCGCAACTGGTCTGACTTCTCCCCTCGGCTTGTACAAAAGGGCGCACCGGGAAACCGGTGCGCCCTTTTGTCTGTAGGCTCTAGTTCGGTGTTTTGCGGGACGGTTCCTCGGATATTTGTGTTGCGCTTGTAGGAATTTGGCGCAACTGGCGGGGGGACCATCCGTATCTATTTCTACCCCGATTCAGCGCTCCGGATGGCGATTAAGGTAACGACTCCTGCCTCGGACTGCCGTCTTCGCACGCTTGTACAACGGTGCAAAGGTCCCAGGCGATCACTCTTCCGCAAGGAGTCGCCATGCACCTGCGTCCCGCCGTTGCCGCCATCTTTCCGAATGGCCTGCCGTCGCTCCCCGCCGTCGCCCTGCTGGCCTGCGCTTCCCTGAGCGGCTGCATGACCGACCAGCAGTTCATTGCGCAGAACCAGAGCGCAGCCATCAACACCGCCTTGTCCCGCGCGCGGTTCGAACTCGATTGCCCTGGCGCCACCGCCACCGTGCTGTCGAGCAAGGTCACCCAGTTCGCCTACGCCAACAACCGCACCGAATACACCATCGGCGCACGCGGCTGTGGTCGGCAGGCGGTGTACATCGCCTTCTGCCTGACGCCCGACAGCTGCGCTGCAGTCAGCGATACCGCACGCCTCGCCCAGTGACGCAGTCGCTTCGCGTACCTGTTCCGCTCACAAGAAGCCGAGCCCAAGGAGGGTTCCCCATGCAAGTACTCAAGACCATGCCCCTTATCGCTGCGCTGGCCCTGGCGGCCGCGGCCCCGGCGATGGCCGCCGATATTCCGCTGGGTACCGCGGTCGTGTCCGATGAGGTGGTGACCAAGGTCGTTTCCGTCGATGCGAAGGATCGCCGCATCGTTGTCGAGGACGAGGCCGGCAAGCCGCTGACCGTGCAACTGACCGACGCCGCGCAGGACCTGGGGCATCTCAAGGCGGGCGACTACATCGCCGCGCTGGTCGTTCACTCCGCGGCCTTCGACCTCGATACCCAGGTCCAGACGCAGGCTCCCGGCGGCCTTGAGGTCGATGGCGCGGTCATGGCCACTCCGACCAACCCGCATCCCGGTGGCGATGCGTTCCGCATGGCCCGCGTCCAGTTGAAGATCGTCGGTATCAATCTCAGGAAACATGAGCTGACCTTCGAAGGACCGAACGGCGCAACCAAGGTGGTGCAGGTCGATGACACCAAGCTGCGCAGTCGCATGAGCGAGCTGAAGACGGGCCAGATACTGACAGTGACCTACGAGGACACCCTGCAGATCGTCACGGCCCATCCGGTTGCCCAGCCGGCGACGTCGTCCAAGTCCGCCAACTGATGCCATCGCGGAGCTCCCGCCATGGCGGAAGCTCCCTTTCCCGTTCCCACGCCTTCGGGCAATCGCTGTGGATTGACTATGCGCCTGACTCCTTTGGGCTGCCCCTGCGCAGTTCTACTCGCGACCGTATTCCTGACCGCCTGTGATCGGGTGGAAACAAGGCCCGTCGGGGCCGCTCCAGTCGCTGTCACGACCGTCGTGGCGAAGCCGGCCAGCCTGCCGGCGAGCATGACCTTCGTCGGGCAGACCCAGAGTCCGCAGGCGGTGGACATCCATGCGCGGGTCGATGGTTTCCTGCTCAGGCGCAACTACAACGAAGGCAGTGTAGTGAAGGCCGGCGACCTGCTTTTCGAGATTGACCACGCACCGTTCCAGGCCCAGCTCGATTCGGCCAGGGCGCAGTACGCCGCGCAGAAGGCCAGCTACGATCGCGCCAAGGCCAACCTGGACCGCGTGCTGCCGCTGGCAGCGGAAAAGGCCCTGAGCCCGAAGGACCGCGACGATGCCATCGGCACGGCCAAGTCCGCCGAGGCCTCCATGGAGGCGGCGCTGGCCCAGGTCAGGACCCAGGAGCTGAACCTCTCCTACACCTACGTGCGCTCCCCGGTCGATGGCATCAGCGACTACGCCCACGTCAACGACGGGACCTACGTCAACGCCAGCAACAGCCTGCTGACCTCGGTGTCCACGCTGGACCCGATGCGCGTGGTGATGAGCGTGAGCGAAGAGCAGTTCCTCGCCATCCGCGATCTGCGTGACAGCGGCCGCCTGGTGTTGCCGGCCGACGGGCGTCTCGAGGCTGACCTGCAGATGTCGGACGGCTCGCGCTATCCGGCAACCGGCGTGGTGACCTTCGCCTCATCCACCTTCAACCAGCAGACCGGCACCTTCATGGTCCGTGCCGACTTCGCCAATCCCAAGGGCAATCTGCGCCCCGGCCAGTTCGTGCGCATCACCCTGAAGGGCGCGAACTATGCCAATGCCATCCAGCTGCCGCAGCGTGCGGTCATGCACGGGCCCAAGGGCGACTTTGTCTACGTGGTCAACGGCGACAAGGCCGAGGAGCGCCCCGTGCAGATGGCCGAGCCATCCGGGGAGTTCTGGCGGGTCGAGAAGGGGCTCAAGGGCGACGAACAGGTGGTGGTCGACGGCGCCGGGAAACTCATGCCCGGCGCCCCCCTGAAGATCACCGGCGACGCGCCGGCCGGAAGTTTCGGCCCAGCGTCCCCGAAGGCAGAGTGAGGCGACCGTCATGCTTTCCCGTTTCTGTATTGACCGTCCCATCTTCGCGATGGTGTTGTCGCTGATCATCATCATCGCCGGCGGCGTTTCCATCTTCGCCCTGCCGGTAGCGCAGTACCCGGACATCACACCCATCCAGATCACCGTGACGGCGACCTATCCGGGCGCCGACTCGCAGACCATTGCTTCCACCGTGGCGGCGCCCATCGAGACACAGGTCAACGGTGTCGACAACATGCTGTACATGCAGTCGGTCAGCTCGCCCACCGGGCAGATGACGCTGAACGTGTACTTCGACATCGGCACCGACCCGGACATCGCCCAGGTCCAGGTACAGAACCGCGTCAGCCAAGCGCTGGCGCAGCTTCCGCAGTCCGTTCAGCAGAATGGCGTGAACGTGCAGAAGCGCTCATCCAGCTTCCTCATGCTGCTGGCGATCTACTCGCCGGACGGCAGCTTCGACCAGCAGTACGTGGGCAACTACGCCAACCTCTACGTGCTGGACGCGATCAAGCGCATCCAGGGCGCCAACCAGGCGCAGATCATGGGCGACGCCGACCTCGCGTTGCGTATCTGGCTCAAGCCGGACCGCATGGCTGAATTGGGCATCACCGCGACCGACGTGCAGAACGCGGTCAGCCAGCAGAACCAGCAGTTCGGCGCCGGCAACATCGGCCAGGCACCGTCCCAGGGGATGATGGAACTGACCTATCCGCTGGTTACGCCAGGGCGCATGAAGACTGCCAAGGAGTTCGAGCAGATCATCCTGCGCGCCGACGCCAACGGCACCGCCATCGTTCGCCTGGGCGATGTGGCCAGTGCCGAGATCGGCCTCAACCAGTACAGCATGCGCTCCGCGCTCAACGGCAAGACGGCGACCATGATCGCGGTCTACCAGCAGGCTGGCTCCAATGCCCTGGAAGTGTCGAAGAACGTGCGCGCCGCGCTGGCGGACATGTCTACCACCTTCCCCCAGGGCATCGGCTATGCCGTCTCCCTGGATACCACCGAGTTCGTGCGTTCCTCGATCCATGAAGTGGTGGTCACGCTGCTGATCGCCATCGCCCTGGTGGTGCTGGTGGTGTTCATCTTCCTGCAGAGCGTGCGCAGCACCCTGATTCCGGTGGCCGCGGTGGTCGTGGCGGTGATCGGCACCTTCGGCGCGCTGCTGGCGCTGGGCTTTTCGATCAACCTGCTGACCCTCTTTGCCCTGGTGCTCGCCATCGGCATCGTGGTCGACGACGCCATCGTGGTGGTGGAGAACGTAGAGCGGAATATGGAGACGTTCCACCTGAACGCCCACGACGCCACGGTCAAGGCGATGGAGGAGGTGACCGGCCCGGTGATCGCCATCGTGCTGGTGCTCTGCGCGGTGTTCATTCCCGTGGCCTTCGTCAGCGGCACCACCGGCCTGCTGTATCGCCAGTTCGCCTTGACCATCGCCTGCTCGGTGGTCATCTCGGGCTTCGTCGCCCTGTCATTGTCGCCGGCGCTCGCCTCGCTGATCCTCAAGCCGGGCCAGCATGCTCGCTGGAAGGGCTTCCAGTGGTTCAACCGGGCTTTCGACAGGATGACCCATGGCTTCGTCGGTCTGGTTGCCCTGGTCGTGCGGCGCATGGTGCTGGCGCTGGTGCTGTTCGCGGCCATGCTGCTGGGCATCGCTACACTGTTCTCGAAGATTCCCACCAGCTTCGTCCCTGAAGAAGACCAGGGCTATTTGCTGGTCGCGGTGATGATGCCGGACTCGGCCAGCCTGGATCGCACCGAAGCGACTACCGAGCAGGTCGCGGCGATGTTCCGCGAGCATCCTGCCGTGCAGGACGCTTCGGCGATCTCCGGCTACAGCTTCATCGATGGCCAGAACCAGACCAACATGGGCACGGTATTCCTCAACCTGAAGCCTTCGGAGCAGCGCAAGGGGGACGCGATGTCGGCCGATGGCATCATCCGCGCCCTCTACCCCAAGCTGGCGACCATTCCCCAGGCCCGCATCATCCCCATCAACCCGCCGTCGATTCCCGGCCTGGGCACCCAGGGTGGCTTCGAATTCTGGGTGGAGAACCGTGGCAACGGTGATGCGAAGGAACTCCAGGCGGCCACCTGGAAACTCATCGGCGCCGCCGCGAAGCGCCCGGAGCTGTCCGGCCTGATCAGCACCTTCCAGGCCTCGACCCGGCAGATGCGCGTCTCGGTGGACAACGCCAAGGCAGAGACCCTGGGCGTGCCGATGGCCGACGTGTATGGCGCATTGCAGACCCAGTTCGGTTCGGCCTATATCAGCCAGTACGTGCTGGGCAGTCGGGTATGGCAGGTGATCGTGCAGGGCGATGCGCAATACCGCAGTTCACCGACCGACCTGGGCTACCTCTACGTGCGGCAGAAGGACGGCAAGATGATCCCGCTGTCGGCCTTGATGAAGACCGAGTTCACCTCCGGGCCTAGCCTGGTGACACGTTTCAACAACTTCCCCGCGGCCAAGATCACCGGCAACGCAGGCCCAGGCTACAGCTCCGGCGATGCCATCAAGGCCATGCAGGAACTGGCCATGCAGGAGTTGCCGCCGGGTTACAGCTTTGCCTGGAGCGGCGAGGCTTTCGAGGAGAACAAGGCGGGCAATACCACGGTGCTGGTGTTCGTCTTCGGCATCATCATGGTCTTCCTGATCCTGGCGGCCCAGTACGAGTCCTGGTCTCTGCCGCTGACCGTGCTCAGCGCGGTGCCCTTCGGCATCTTCGGCGCCCTGGTGTCGATCTGGCTGCGCGGTATCTCCAACGACGTGTACTTCCAGATCGGTCTGGTCACGTTGGTGGGGCTGGCGGCGAAGAACGCAATCCTGATCGTCGAGTTCGTTATCCTGCAGCGCCAGGCCGGGTTGTCGCCGCTGGATGCGGTGCTCAAGGCGGTCGAGCTGCGCCTGCGGCCGATCATCATGACGTCCCTGGCCTTCATCTTCGGCGCCGTGCCGCTGGCCATCGCCAGCGGAGCCGGGGCCAACTCCCGCCACTCCATCGGCACCGGCATCATCGGCGGCATGATCGCGGCCACCAGCCTGGCGCTGGTATTCGTGCCGCTGTTCTCCTACATCGTCGAACGCTTCAGTGAGCGGAGGGAAAAGTCCAAAGCTTCCGTGACCACGGCAGCGACGCCCAGTGGCGACACTACCCAGGAGGCACACTGATGACTGCCAGAAAACTCTTGTTGGGACTGGCCGTCTCGACCCTGGCCGGCTGCATGGTCGGCCCCGACTATCAACGCCCCGAGGTCGCCATGCCGGCGGCCTACAGGGCGCACCTGAACGCCACCACGTCCCAGGTCGACGGCCCGTGGTGGAGCCAGTTCGGCTCTTCCACCCTGTCGTCGCTGGTCAAGGAAGGGCTGGCGAACAACCTCGATCTGCAGCGCGCTACCGCGCGCATCGAGCAGTTCCGAGGTCAATTGCGCACGGTACAGGCGGGGCTGTTCCCGCAGTTGGGGGTGGGCGCAGGGGCCAAGCGGGCACGGACTGATCAGTTCGTCGGTACGCCGCTGGCTGGGTTCGATGGAGTGGGCAACCAGTACCAGGCGGGCCTCGATGCCAGCTGGGAGATCGACCTCTGGGGCAAGCTGCGTCGCCAGAGCGAAGCGGCAAGCGCGCAATTGCTCGGTGCGCAATACGCGCAGCGCGGCGTGGCGCTGAGCCTGGCCAGTTCGATCAGCGAGGGCTATCTCAACCTGCTGGCACTGGACGAGCAGCTCGTCATCGCCGAGCAGACCGCGCAGGCGCGCAAGGACGCCCTGGACATCTTCCAGAAACGCTATGACCGAGGCGTGATCCGCCAGATCGAACTCAGCCAGGCACAGAACGACTACTGGGCGACCCAGGCGGCGATTCCTCCCCTGAGAGCGAAGATCAGCGCGGCGGAGAACTCGCTGTCGGTGCTGCTCGGTCGAAACCCCGGCCCTATCGTGCGCAAGGAACGCCTGTCTTCCCTGCGCGCGCCGAAGGTGCCGGACGTCCTGCCAGCCACCTTGCTGTCGCGACGCCCTGACCTGCTGCAGGCCGAGCAGGCTGTGGTCGCCAGCAACGCGATGGTCGGTGCGGCGCAGGCGCTGTACCTGCCGGACCTGAACCTGTCGGGGATGATCGGCTTCAGCCGGGGCGAGAGCGGGCAGTTGTTCGAGAGTGCATCCAGGGTCTGGAACCTGGCCCTGGGGCTCAACCAGACCGTGTTCGATGCCGGGGCAATCTCCGGACAGGTGCTCCAGGCGAAATCCGAGTACCAACAGTCGGTACTCGCCTACAAGCAGGCGGTGCAATCGTCGTTGGCCGATGTGAATGATGCGCTGGTGAGCACGCGGGAGACGGCGGCGCAGCTGACTGCGGTCGAGCAGCAGGTCGGCGCATTGCAGACCTACTCGCTGCAGGCGCGTCGCCTGTACGAGGGGGGATATTCGACTTACCTGGATGTCACCACGGCGGAAGAAAAACTCTTCGACGGGCAGTTGCAGGAGGTAAGCAGCCGCCTGGCTTCGCTGAATGCGTTCAACACGCTGTATCTCTCCGTGGGCGGCGAGGTGGGCGCGGATGCCGCGCTGCTGTTCAAGCCTGTCGCGCTGAAGCGGGGCTAGTTCGATGGCACTGGCAGCTTCCCGCCGCCGCGGGGAGAAAATCCGCATCTTCCGTGGCGATGATGCAGGCGATGCAGAAATCCTCGCGGCGCTACGGGGCGAGGAATTGGCGGTGCGCGGCGATGGCGTTTGCACGTCGCTGTCTCGGCCGCCGATGAAAGGCGTGATGGTGCGTCTTTCTATTCGTGCTCCCCGCTGCATCGAGGTGTTGCGCGACGAGTCGATCGGCAAGTCGAAACTCCCCCGCATCTGACAATCCACCTGCGTAGGCGCCTCTCGGACGAGAGGCGCCTACGGTAATCAGCTTTGGGGAACGACACGCGCCCCGTTGCCACTCCCCTCGATGTACACCGCCATGCCTTGGTCGAGGTTGGGGTTCACCGGCTGGGTCACCGAGACCAGCACGCCGCTGCGCATGCGCACGATGACCTGCTGGGCTTCCTTGGGTTGGTCGTAAAGTTTCTTTTCCTCGTAGTCGCCACCCAGCGCTCCGCCCATTGCGCCAGCCACCATGGCTACGTCACTGCCCGTTCCGCCGCCAATCAGGCCGCCCAGTACTGCACCACCGATGCCTCCAAGCACGGCGCCGACGCCGCTGTCCTGGTTGCTCTGCATTTGCGTCAAGGTGATCTGCTCGATGCGCCCGCTGCGGATTGCAATCTCGCCCGGGCCGCCGTTACCGGCGTCGACCGTTGCGCAAGCGCTGAGGGAAAGGGCGAGCAGGGCGCTGACGAGCCAGGATGTTGCTGGTTTCATGTCTCTGTACCTCGAGAATTGCAGGCGCGCCCTCATTGGCATGCCTGTTTCCTGAGGTTAAGGGGATGCTTCCGGCGATGCTGCGGGGGGAGGTGAGTACAGGAAATGTCGCGGCAGACTCTAGGATGCTTCCGGCAGAACTGAGACGGGCGCAGTGTCAAGAATGGGCGTGCACGCCGGTCGAGGCATGCGGCAGAGGCTTCACGAGGGGCTCCGTTACTCCCGTCTCTGTCTTGGGCCAGGTCCTGGTGTTTCGTGAGTCAGGGCCTGGCTTTTTTTACGCTCGCGAAGGCAGCTTCACGGATTCCGCTCCACATTCAGCCAATGCTGGAAGCGCTCCACTTTCGACAGGCCCAGCTTGTCGCTGGCGATATCCAGCCAATAGCCGTAGGGGCCGATCACCTCGACCGGGGTGATCGGCAACAGGCTGCCGCTGGCCAGCTCCCTTTCGATCATCTGCCGGTCGATCACCGCCAGCCCACCCCCGGCGAGGGCCGTATGGATGACCTGGTCCAGGGTGCTGAATTCGATGCCGCTGGCGGCATCGACGTCGCTGCGGCCGACCGCTTCCAGCCAGTTTTCCCAGACCCGCAGGCGCTTGCCTTCGTGCAGGATGTGCAGCAGCGGGTGGTCGTGCAGTTCCGGCGGTTGTTCGCCGTCGAACAGCTCCGGGCTTGCCACGGCTATGTGGCGCTCCATCACCAGCAACTCGCTGTGGCAGTGGGGGGCCTGCTCCAGGCCGAAGCGGATGCGGCAATCCAGTTCGCCAGCACTGTCGTCGCCCTGCTGGTTGGTGATGCTCAGGCTGATGTCCGGATAGCGCTTGAGAAAGCTGCGCAGGCGCGGCGACAGCCAGCGTGTCCCCCAGGTCGGTGGCGCGAGGATACGCAGGCGCTGGCGCAGGTTGGGCACGCGTACGGCCTGCAGGGCGCGCTCCATCTGATCGAAGGCTTCACCCAGGTGCGGGGCGAGGGCGCTGCCGGCTTCGGTCAGTGTCAGGCCGCGTGGCGTGCGTAGGAAAAGGCTGATTCCGAGGTATTCCTCCAGTTGCTTGATCTGCCGGCTGACGGCTCCCTGGGTAACGTTCAGTGCATCGGCCGCCCGATTGAAACTGCGGTGGCGGGCTACTTCTTCGAAAACGCGGAGCATGGTCAGGGGCGGCAGGTTGCGCATGGCGGGGCCATCCGAAAGTACGCTCAAGGCGCGGGCTTTTTCGCCGATTCTAACGGTGGCGATGCCTTCGGAATATGCGTTTTTCTCGGGTTTGGACTGCGATTTAGTCGTTTGTGTGGCGGTTCGGCCAAGGGCTAGTTTCGGCCGCGCTCACGCACCGGGGAGCACCGGGCGCGGGCGATTCCAATAACGACAAGAAACCAGCCGAGGCACCTTCAACGTGGCCAGACTCCACCTGCCGTTCCTGCTTCCTGCACTCTTCGCCCTGAGCTCCACTGCCATCGCCGCGCCGGTGACCGACAACCTGGACATCGGCGGCGCCGTGCGCGCGCGCTGGGATCATGACCCGGACCGCGATATCGAGAAGTTTGGCATCGACACCGCGATGCTGCGCGTCACCTACACCTCCGACACCTGGATCGGCGCCGCGCGCTACCGCTGGTACGGCAAGGACTATCCCTACCAGTACACCCAGCACTTCGGTGACGTGAACTTCGCCGAGTACGCCTGGATCGGTTACAAGTTCGATCCGGATCGGCAGATCCAGGTCGGCCTCAACCAGATCCCCTTCGGTCTGCAACCCTTCTTCGGCAGCACCTTCTACGAGACCCTAGGCAACGTCATCGGCCTGGAAGACGTCAACGACGTGGGCGTGAAGTACATCCAGCAGCAGGGCGACTGGAACCTGCAGGTCGGCGCGTATAGCCGCCCCGCCTGGGAGGGCAACGGCACCAGCAACGGCACCACCTATTCCACCGTGGTGACTTCGGCGGATGGCTATGTCGGCGATGGTTCGCGCAACAAGGAGCGGCAGATCCTGGTCGGCCGCCTGGCGCGCTCGCTGCAACTGGGCGATTGGAAATCCGAAGTGGGCTTCTCGGCGCTGACCTCGCGCCTGGAGAACCAGGACACCGACGACAATGGCCGGCGCAACGCCTACGCCATTCACTATGCCGGGCAGAATGGCCCCTGGGGCGTGCAACTGCAGGCAGCGCGCCAGCAGATGTCGCCGCGCAATCCGGGGAGCGACGAAGTAGTCACATTCGGTGGGTACGACGGTACGTTCAACGTCGCCAGTCGCGGTAACCTGTATGTCGGAGACCTGAGCTACAGCATTCCGGGAAGTTTCCTCGATGGTTGGGTCAGCGGCGTGAAGGTCTATGGCAACTACAGCGCCTTCGACAAGTCCGCTGACGACTTCAAGACTTCGCAGCGCTTCATCCTCGGCACCTCCTTCTCGGTGAAGGCGGTGTACATCGCCGTGGAGTGGCTCAACGGTCGCAACGATCCGTACATCGGCGGCAGCAACTACACCCAGAGCCTGGCCGAAGGTGGCACCAGCCACTGGGAGAACCAGCTGTACGCGAATGTCGGCTATTACTTCTGATATTGCGCTGACAAGGCCCGCGCGGCAGAAGCCGCGGGGCAGGGAAGGGTGGGTGAAACGCAAGATTCCGGCGCTCAATGCGCTGAAAGCCTTCGAAGTGGCCGGCAGCACGGGGAGCTTTACCCGTGCGGCCGAGCTGCTCAACGTGACCCAGAGCGCGGTCAGCCGCCAGGTGCGTCAACTGGAGGAACAGCTGGGCGAGAGCCTGCTGGTGCGCCGGCATCATCACCTGGAGCTGACCGAGGCCGGGCGTGTACTGCTGCGTGCGCTGCAACTCTCGTTCGACCGCATCGAGCTGACAGTGCGCGGTATCCAGCAGCGCCACCACCTCAATCGCCTGCGGGTCAACGCGCCGCCCACCTTCGCCCTGCGCTGGCTGTTGCCGCGCCTGTCGCGCCTGCGCGAAGCGCACCCTGACCTGGAAGTGAGCCTGACCACCAACCTGCAGGACAGCCTTGCGCAGAGCAGCACGCTGGATTGCGCGATTCGTTTCGGCAATGGCGAATGGGACGGCCTGGACAGCTCGCTGCTGATGCACGAACGGCACATCGCAGTGTGCGCGCCCAGCCTGCTGGCGCAGCGCGAGGAGCAGGACATCGATCTGCGCAGCATGACTTTGCTGCATGTGCTGGCCCGCGACGACCAGCGCTTCCTGACCTGGCGACACTGGCTGGACGCGGCGAAGATCCAGGGCGTCGACCTGCAGGGTGGCTACGAATTCGACCTGTTGGACATGGCCATCCGCGCGGCCATCGACGGGCTGGGCATCACCATCGCCGACCGGCAGATGGTCGCCCGTGAGCTGGCGGTGGGGCAGTTGGTGCAGATGCTCGACGTCGAGGTGCAGGGGCACCAGTCCTACTGGTGGGTGAGCCGGCCGGAGCAGGAGTTGCCGTCCCACGTCCAGCGTTTCCATGAGTGGTTGCAGCAGGAGGTTTGGATGACCGAGCGCAACCTGGCGGGATCGGGCTCCGTCATCAGTCTTTCCTGAAAGAATCCGTCGTCATTTCCTGTAGGAAGTGGCGACTTTCCTGCGCGCACTAACCTGCGTTTTTTGCATGTTATGGCGGTTTATTAATCGCTTGTCGCGACTCGGGCGCCTGTCGAAACTTCGGCCAACCGATAACGACAAGAGTCACCTCCCTGCCTGCGCCGCGCCGCCTTGCCCGTCGCCTGCATGAGCCAGCCTGCACCTTGTCGTTGCGTGGGGCCGCCACCGGCCCGAAGCCTTGCTTGAACGACAGGACATGACCATGCGTACAGATCGAAACTTCATCGACGGCCGCTTCGCCGACGCCTCCTCCGCCCATATCGCCGTGTTCGACCCGGCGACCGAGCAGCAGGTCGCCCAGGTGCCGGCCGCGAACGAGGCCGATGTGCGCAACGCCGTCGAAGCCGCCGCCCGCGCCCAGCGCAGCTGGGCCCGCCTGCCGGCCATCGAGCGCGGCGAACACCTGCGCCGCTTCGCCGAAGCCCTGGAACGCAATGCCGATCGTATCGGCGCCGCCCTGGCCGCCGAGTCCGGCAAGAGCCTGGCCGACGCCAGTAGCGAAGCCTTCTACGCCGGCCAGATCACCCGCTACCACGCCGAATGGGCGCGTCGCATCGAAGGCGAAGTCATACCCAGCGACTCCACCGACGAAACCATCCTGCTGCAGCGCGAACCGATCGGCGTGGTCGCGGCGCTGATCCCGTTCAACTACCCGGTCTATACCTTCCTGCGCAAGGTCGCGCCGGCGCTGATCACCGGCAACACCGTGGTGGTGCGCCCGAGCAACAACACCCCGACTTCCGCCTTCGAGATCGCCCGTTGCGCCGAGGAAGCCGGCCTGCCCGCAGGCGTGCTGAACGTGCTGACCATGAATCACGACGTCGCCGCCGTGCTCTGCCAGCAGCCGCAGATCGGCCTGATCACCCTGACCGGCAGCGTCGGCGCCGGCCGTATCGTGCTCGACTACTGCAAGGCCAACATTGCCAAGCCGTCCCTGGAACTGGGCGGCAAGACCCCGGCGATCATCGAGGCGGACGCCGACCTGGAGAAGGCCGCCGCCGCCATCGTCGCTTCCAAGACGACCCACTGCGGCCAGCTTTGCACCGCCATCGAGCGCGTCTACGTGCAGGCCAGCGTGCATGACCGTTTCCTCGCCCTGCTGCGCGAGAAGATGGCCACCGTGCGCATCGGCAACCGTGCCGAGGACGCCAGCCTGATGGGCCCGCTGCAATACGGCCGCGCCCGTACCGACGTGCACGCCAAGGTCCAGCGCGCGCTGGCCGAAGGCGCCGTGCTGGAGTGCGGCGGCGTGCTGCCCGAGGGCGCCGGCCACTTCTACCCGGCGACCCTGCTCAGCGGCTGCCGCCAGGACATGGAGATCGTCCAGGAGGAAATCTTCGGCCCGGTGCTGCCGGTGCTGTCCTACGAGACCCTCGACGACGCGCTGGCCATGGCCAACGACCACCAGTTCGGCCTGTCCTCGGTGCTGTTCACCGAGAACTACCGCAACGCCATGAAGGTCGCCAACCACATCGAGGCTGGCGAGATCTACATCAACCGCACGCCCGCCGACCCCTACCAGGGCTTCCACGCCGGCTGGAAGCGCTCGGGCCTGGGCGGCGACGACGGCAAGCACGGGATGCTCGAGTTCACCCAGACGCGCCTCGTCGTCCTCAAGTTCTGATTCGCTGATCTGCTGATCCAACCCACGGGGCCCACTGCCTGGGCCCCGATACTCCCACCGCTGTTCCGACCAGTTGCCGGCGACCGAGCCGGCTGCGAGATGCATGATGAAAAAAACAATAAGTGCAGATGCCATGACCATGGCCGTGCCGGCTAACGCCAACCTCACCCGTTACATCCAGCTTGCCCTGCTCGTGCTTGCGGCGGGGGCGATCTATCCCATGCTGTATCTGCGCCAGGTGTACCAGAGCACCATGCTCGAGGCGCTGGCGATCAACAACAGCGAACTGGGCTACCTCTACTCGATCCTCGGCACCGCCTTCCTGCTCAGCTACCTGCCCAGCGGTTGGCTGGCCGACCGGTTTTCGCCGCGCTTCCTGATCAGCTTCTCGCTGATCGGCACCGGCCTGCTGGGCATGTGGTACGCGATGCTGCCGGGCTTCGACACGCTGCTGGTGATCTTCTGCGGCTTCGGCATCACCACCGGCCTGACCTTCTGGGCCGCGCTGATCAAGCGGGTGAAGATGCTCGCCGGTGAAGACGAGCAGGGCCGCTTCTTCGGCGTGCTCGACGGCGGCCGCGGGCTGGTCGAGGCGCTGCTGGCGACCATCGCCATCGCGCTGTTCGCCTACGTCACCGAGACCCGTGGCGAGAAGAACGCCCAGGGCCTGCAACTGGTCATCCATATGTACGCGATCTTCTGCATCGTGCTGGGCGCCGCACTGATGCTGGTGCGTGATCCGCAGAAGAACGGCAAGCAGTCCCGCGCCGAGAAGGGCAACCTGCTGGAAGACTTCCGCACCCTGCTGCGCATTCCCGAACTCTGGCTGGTCACCGCCATCGTCTTCTGCGGCTACCACTTCTTCTGGGCCACCTATAGCTTCTCGGCGTACCTGCAGGAAGGCGGCTTCGGCCTCTCCGCCACCGCTGCCGGCCTGATCACCACCATCAAGCTGTGGATGCGCCCGCTGGGTGGCATCGGCGGCGGCTGGCTGGGTGACCGTTTCACCCGCACCGGTGTGCTGACCTGGGCCATGCTCCTGGCCGCCCTGGGGATGATCGGCCTGATCGTGCTGCCGAGCCTGCATGTGCTCGGCGTGCTGATCTTCCTGGTGATCTTCATCGGCCTGATGACCTACGCCATCCGTGGCCTGTACTGGGCGATCCTCGATGACTGCCGCATCCCGCTGCGTGTCACCGGTCTGGCCATCGGCATCATCTCGGTGCTGGGTTACGCCCCGGACGCCTACCTGCCCCTGCTCAACGGCTACATCACCGACCGCTTCCCCGGCTTCGTCGGCTACCAGATCTACTTCTCCTACGTCGTGGTGATGGGCCTGCTGGGCGTGGTCGCCACCCTGATCCTGAACAAGCGCATCCAGAAGAGAGCGAAAAACGCATGAAGATCGTCTCCCTCGAAACCCATGTGGTCGCCGTCCCACCGCCCCACGTCGGCGGCATGTACTGGCTGTTCGTCAAGCTGAAGACCGACTGCGGCATCGAAGGCGTCGGCGAGATCTACGCCGCCACCTTCCATCCCCGGGTGATGGTGCCGGCCATCGAGGACGTGTTCGGCCGCTACCTGGAGAACCAGGACCCGCACCACATCGAGCGCTTCTTCCGTCGCGCCTATTCGAGCGGTTTCACCCAGCGCCCCGACCTGACCATGATGGGCATCGTCAGCGGCCTGGAAATGGCCTGCTGGGACATCATCGGCAAGGCCGCGAACAAGCCGGTGTACGAGTTGCTCGGCGGCAAGGTCCACGAGCGCCTGCGCTCCTACACCTACCTGTACCCGAAGAACGCCCAGGGCGAATACGACTACTCCGACCCGGACCTGGCGGCCGAGTGCGCCATCGAGAACATGAAGCTTGGCTTCACCGCGCTGAAGTTCGACCCGGCCGGCCCCTACACCGCGTTCTCCGGCCACCAGGTGTCGCTGGAAGTGCTGGATCGCTGCGAGACGTTCTGCCGCAAGATCCGCGAATCGGTGGGCAACCAATGCGACCTGCTGTTCGGCACCCACGGGCAGATGGTGCCGTCCTCGGCCATCCGCCTGGCGAAGCGCCTGGAGAAGTACGACCCGCTGTGGTTCGAGGAGCCGATCCCGCCGGGCCAGGAAGACGCCATGGGCCAGGTCGCTGCCAAGACCAGCATCCCGATCGCCACCGGCGAGCGCCTGACCACCAAGTACGAGTTCTTCAAGCTGCTGCAGGCCGGCGGCGCGTCGATCCTGCAGATGAACGTCGGCCGCTGCGGCGGCCTGCTCGAAGGCAAGAAGATCGCCTCCATGGCCGAAGCCTTCTATGCCCAGATCGCCCCGCACCTCTACAACGGCCCCATTGGCGCGGCAGCGAGTTTCCAGCTGGCGGCCTGCACGCCGAACTTCCTGATCCAGGAAAGCATCGGCACCTGGGACGGCTTCCACGCGCAGGTGCTGAAGAAGCCGCTGCAGTGGGAAGACGGCTACATCATCCCGTCCAGCGAGCCCGGCCTTGGCGTCGAGCTGAACATGGACGTGGTCCGCGCCCACAGCCCCTACACCGGCGAACGCCTGCACCTGCAGATGGGCCCGGACCCCGTCGACGTGAAAGACAACGCACCGGCCAAAGGCTGATGCCGGACCCGTCCTCGTCCTTTTCTTCAAAGAAAGGAGAGGGCGGGGTTCTACCCAATACCGCGGTACGCATTCCATGAAATACGACTACATCATCGTCGGCGCCGGTTCCGCCGGCTGCATCCTCGCCGCCCGCCTGAGCGAATCGGGCGAACACAGCGTCCTGCTGCTGGAGGCCGGCGGCAAGGACAGCTCGCACTGGTTCAAGATCCCGGTGGGCTTCGCCAAGCTCTACTACAACCCGACCTTCAACTGGATGTACTACAGCCAGCCGCAGAAGCAGCTCGCCAACCGCGAACTCTATGCGCCGCGCGGCAAGGTGCAGGGTGGTTCGGGCTCGATCAACGCGATGATCTACGTGCGCGGCCAGGCCCATGACTTCGATGACTGGGCGGCCAACGGCAACGAAGGCTGGTCGTTCAGGGACGTGCTGCCGTACTTCCGCAAGCTGGAATCGCACCCGCTGGGCAACACCGAGTACCACGGCGCCAACGGTCCGATCCGGATCACGCCCATGAAGGGGCACACCCACCCGATCTGCGACCGCTTCCTCGAAGGCTGCCAGGAGCTGGGCTACCCGCTGAGCGAGGACTTCAACGGCAAGGACTTCGAAGGCGCCGGTCTCTACGACGTCAACACGAAGAATGGCCAGCGCTGTTCCAGCAGCTTCGCCTACCTGCACCCGGCGCAGAACCGCGCCAACCTCACCATCGAGCGCAACGCGCTGGTGGAGCGCGTGCTGTTCGACGAGAGCAAGCGCGCCATCGGCGTGAGCGTGAAGCAGAGCGGCGTGCAGCGGGAATTCCATGCCCAGCGCGAAGTCATCCTCGCCGCCGGCGCGGTGGATTCGCCCAAGTTGCTGCAGCTGTCCGGCGTCGCCGACCGCGAGCTGCTGGACGAGCACAAGATTGCGCAGGTCCACGAGCTGCCGGCAGTGGGCAAGAACCTGCAGGACCACCTCTGCGTCAGCTACTACTACAAGGCCAGTATCCGCACCCTGAACGACGACTTCGGCTCGCTGTTCGGCCAGGCCAGGCTGGGCCTTGAATACCTGCTGACCCGCAAGGGCCCGCTGTCGATGAGCGTGAACCAGAGCGGCGGCTTCTTCCGCAGCGACGACGCGCTGGAACACCCGAACCTGCAGCTGTACTTCAATCCGCTGTCTTACCAGATTCCCAAGAGCAACAAGGCCAGCCTGAAACCCGAGCCGTATTCGGGCTTCCTGCTCTGCTTCAACCCGTGCCGGCCGACCAGCCGCGGGGAAATCCGCATCGCCTCGAAGAACCCGGCCGATGCCGCACTGATCGACCCGAACTACCTGAGCACGCAGAAGGACATCGACGAGGCCATCCAGGGCAGCCACCTGATCCGCAAGATCATGAACGCGCCGGCGCTGAAGAAAATTACCGTCGAGGAAGTGCTGCCGGGCCCGGCCACCCAGTCCGACGAGCAGATGCTGCAGTATTTCCGCGAGAACTGCGGCTCGATCTACCACCTGTGCGGCAGCTGCGCCATGGGCAGCGACCCGCAGACCTCGGTGGTGGACAACCGCCTGCGCGTGCATGGCCTCAAGGGGCTGCGCGTGGTCGATGCGTCGATCTTCCCCAACGTCACCTCCGGCAACACCAACGCCGCTGTGATGATGGTGGCGGAGAAGGGCGCCGACCTGATCCTCGAGGACGCCCGTCAGGTCGCCGAGCAGCGCCCGAGCACCAGGCCCGCGCAGCGCGTGGCGGTGTAGTAGCGGCGTATTACCCGCTGCCTGCGTGACTGACTAAGCTCTCCCGCATGCCCGGCCACCATGGCCGGGCCCTGCCGGGAGGATGCCCCAGATGGCCGCGAAGAAGATCCTGATGCTGGTCGGCGACTACGCCGAAGACTACGAAACCATGGTGCCGTTCCAGGCCCTGCTGATGGTCGGGCACACCGTCCATGCCGTCTGCCCGGACAAGAAGGCCGGCCAGAGCATCCGTACCGCCATCCACGATTTCGAAGGCGACCAGACCTACAGCGAGAAGCCCGGTCACAACTTCGCCCTTAATGCCAACTTCGCCGATGTGCGCGCCGAAGACTACGACGCGCTGCTGATCCCCGGCGGCCGCGCCCCGGAATACCTGCGCCTGAACGCGAAAGTTATCGAACTGGTGAAAGCCTTCGACGCCGCGAAAAAGCCCATCGCCGCTGTCTGCCACGGTGCCCAGCTGCTGGCCGCTGCCGGTGTGCTCAAGGGCCGCGCCTGCAGCGCCTACCCGGCCTGCGGCCCGGAAGTGACGCTGGCCGGTGGCGAGTACGTGGACATCCCGGTGGACGCGGCCCATGTCGACGGCAACCTGGTCACCGCCCCGGCCTGGCCGGCGCACCCCGCCTGGCTGGCGAAATTCCTCGACGTGCTGGGCACGAAGATCAGCCTGTAAACTGGCCCGACATCGAAGCAGGAGCAGCCGTCCATGTGCGAACTCTACGTAAAGGCCGACCCGATTCTCTACGAGTCGCGTTCGCGCTCGCTGCGCATCCGTGGCGTGGTCACCACGCTGCGCCTGGAGAACCAGTTCTGGGACATCCTGCGCGAGATTGCCGAAGTGGACGGCATGACCACCAACCAGCTGATCACCAAGCTCTACGACGAGGTGATGGACTACCGCGGGGAGGTGGTGAACTTCGCCTCCTTCCTGCGCGTGAGCTGCACGCGCTTCCTCGCCCAGCGCCGCGACAAGGTGACGGAACTGAGCCTGGTAGCGCGCAGCGCGTCCTGATTCGGCCTTTGCTCACGGCGTTTGCCGAATAGTCCGATCCCGGAGGTCGGTGCGGTCTTTCTAGACTGCGCCGTTGCCAGATTCCGGGAGTGTCCCATGCCATCCAGTACCCGCTCGCTTTTCCTCTGCGCCTTGCTGGCGGGAGGCATGGTCGGCCTGTCGATCGCCGAGCCCAGCTCCGCGGAGCGCGAAGCCATCACGGCCTATCAGCAGAATGCCTTCGTCGAGCAACTGCGCGATATCCAGGAGTCCGCCGGCTTTGCCGTGCCCGTCGAAGTGGACTGGGAGAGCATCGCCCTGCCGGGGCAGGCCGCTCACTATGGGGCCGAGGATTATTGGACCAACGTGTACTTCGTGCCGCTGGCCGAGGCGCTGGAGATGCTGACCTCCTACGACCAGGGCAAACAGGCGGTACAAGGCAAGCTGAAACGTGTCGTGGTGCGCTACGACGCCAGTCGCGCCCCAGCGGACGGCTACCGCGACAAGGTAGCCCTGGACGCGGGAGTGCTCCGCATCAATTTCAAGCCTGCTTCAGCGGCCGAGGAAATCGAGGAGCGCACCGAGGCCATCCAGTCCGCTCTGGAAACCGCCCTCTGACAGCGAGCGGCCAGACATGAAAAAGCCCGGCACTTGGCCGGGCTTTTTCAGGGAGCGGTCATGCAGTGATCACTGCACTTCCACTGCCAGGCTCTCGGCGATCTTCTTCTGCCAGATGGCCGGGCCGGTGATGTGCACCGACTCGCCATTGGTGTCGACCGCAACGGTCACCGGCATGTCTTTGACTTCGAACTCGTAGATCGCTTCCATGCCCAGTTCGGCGAAGGCGAGGACCTTGGACTTCTTGATCGCCTGGGCGACCAGATAGGCGGCGCCGCCCACGGCCATCAGGTAGACGGCCTTGTTGTCCTTGATTGCCTCGATGGCGATCGGGCCGCGCTCGGACTTGCCGATCATGCCCAGC
The DNA here is from genome assembly GCF_014852215.1 of Pseudomonas sp. PDM19. Taxonomy (NCBI): domain Bacteria; kingdom Pseudomonadati; phylum Pseudomonadota; class Gammaproteobacteria; order Pseudomonadales; family Pseudomonadaceae; genus Pseudomonas; species Pseudomonas sp. PDM19. Next base: position 134,171 of record NZ_JACVBG010000002.1, read on the forward strand.
AGACCAGTGGTCTCGAGGATCTGGCGGGTGAACTTGTCCATCCGGGTCGCGGTGGTCGGGCCGGCCGGGCCAACCACTTCGTCACCGACCGGATCGACCGGGCCGACGTAGTAGATGAAGCGGCCCTTGAGGTCCACCGGCAGTTCTTCGCCCTTGTTCAGCATGTCGACCATGCGCTTGTGCGCGGCGTCGCGGCCGGTGAGCATCTTGCCGTTGAGCAGGATGGTCTCGCCCGGCTTCCAGCTCTGGACTTCTTCCGGGGTGATGCTGTCGAGGTTGACGCGGCGCGCGGACGGGCCGGCTTCCCAGACGATTTCCGGGTACGCGTCCAGGGACGGCGCTTCCAGTTCGGCCGGGCCCGAGCCGTCGAGCACGAAGTGTGCGTGACGGGTGGCGGCGCAGTTGGGGATCATGCAGACCGGCAGCGAGGCGGCGTGGGTCGGGTAGTCCATGATCTTCACGTCGAGCACTGTGGTCAGGCCGCCCAGGCCCTGGGCACCGATGCCCAGCTGGTTGACCTTCTCGAACAGCTCGAGGCGCATTTCCTCGATCTTGTTCTGCGGGCCGCGGGCTTTCAGCTCGTGGATGTCGATCTCGTCCATCAGGACTTCCTTCGCCATCACCGCGGCCTTCTCGGCGGTACCGCCGATGCCGATGCCGAGCATGCCCGGCGGGCACCAGCCGGCGCCCATGGTCGGAACGGTCTTCAGGACCCAGTCGACGATCGAGTCGGACGGGTTGAGCATGGCCATCTTCGACTTGTTCTCGGAGCCGCCGCCCTTGGCTGCGACGTCCACTTCCACGGTGTTGCCGGGGACGATGGAGTAGTGGATCACCGCCGGGGTGTTGTCCTTGGTGTTCTTACGCGCGCCGGCCGGGTCGGCCAGGATGGAGGCGCGCAGGACGTTCTCCGGCAGGTTGTAGGCGCGACGCACGCCTTCGTTGATCATGTCGTCGACGCTCATGGTGGCGCCGGCCCAGCTCACTTCCATGCCGACGCGGACGAATACGGTGACGATACCGGTGTCCTGGCAGATCGGGCGATGACCAGTGGCGCACATGCGCGAGTTGATCAGGATCTGCGCCATCGAGTCCCGGGCAGCCGGCGACTCTTCGCGCAGGTAGGCCTCATGCATGGCCTGGATGAAGTCAACCGGGTGGTAGTAGGAGATGAACTGCAGGGCATCGGCGACGCTCTGGATCAGGTCGTCTTGCTTGATCACGGCCATGGAGCACGGTCCTCTTCAGGCAGGAAAGTCAGGCGGGTAAGACAGGCTCTCGCCTGTTACATCGGGGTTTCGCCGACACGGCTGCGGCGAAAAAAGGCGCCATAGTATAGCGCTGCGGCCGCTTGCCGCGCACTCGCCAGTGATCCGACCTTGGTCCCAGATAGCCCGCTGCTGTTCTGAAAGAGATCGCTGACCGCCCACATTCCGATCGGCTAGGCACTGGGGCGCTTTGATAGTAGAGTGAAGGCCAGGTGCCATTACGGGACGGAGCCCCATGAGCACGCTGAAACCACCTCTGAAGCAGCACGCCTTACAAAAACTACTCATCAGGCGATTCGGCATGGCCCTCGGGACCTATGCGCTGGCGCTTCTGTTGTTGTGGTTGGCCGTTTTCGGCGAGTTCTACCGCGCCCCCGTCAGCTTCGCCCTGACCTGCACGCTGCTGGTCGCCGGCAGCCAGCTGGTGTTCGCCTGGCTGTTCTTCAGCGGGCGCAACCAGCGTTTCACCGACCCGAGCATGACCGAGCCACAGGTGCTGGTGGCGCTGGTCTGGAACACCCTGTTCCTGGCCAACGTCGATACTGCGCGCGGCACGCTGATGGTGCTCTATGTGCTGATCCTGCTGTTCGGCGTGTTCCAGTTGCAGCCAAGGGTATTCGCCCGCTGCGCCGCGCTGGCCTTCATTGCCTTCGCTGGCCTGAACCTCCACGAAGCCTTCCAGCAGCGCCTGCAACTGCCGGCCCAGGCGGTCCTGCAACTGCTGGTGCTGTTCATCGTGCTTACCTGGCTGAGCCTGTTCGCCGGTTACGTGCAGTCGTTGCGCCAGCGCATGCGCCAGCGCCGCTATGCGCTGCAGGCGCACCAGGACACCCTGCGCGGCATGATGCGCCAGCTCGAAGACCTGGTGGCCACCGACGAGCTCACCGGGCTGTTCAACCGCCGGCACTTCATCCGCCTGGCCGGTCGTGCGCTGGAAGAAATGCACCCCGGCCAGCGCCACGGCCTGGCGCTGATCGACCTGGACCACTTCAAGCGCATCAACGATGTCCACGGCCATGCCGCCGGTGACCGCGTGCTGCAGACCTTCGCCGCCGTGGCGCGGGCCTGCCTGCGCGAAGGCGACGTGCTGGCGCGCTACGGCGGCGAAGAATTCGTCCTGCTGCTGCCCAACGCCGACGCCGATCGCCTGACCACCTGCTGCGAACGCCTGCGGATGGCCTATTCGGCGGCGGAACCGGTGGGCGTGAACATCGAAACCCTGAGCCTGTCGGCGGGTATGACCCTGCTCGACGCCAACGACGATCTCGACGAGGCCTTGCAACGGGCCGACCAGGCGCTCTACCGTGCGAAACGCAGCGGACGCAACCGCTGCGATGCCGCATGGGAGTGGACGCGTGCCTGAGATACAGGCCGGATCGCAACGCTTTTCGGTCAGCCCCGGAGTCAACCTGCTCGATGCCCTGCGCGGCGCCGGCATCGCCGTGCCTTACAGCTGCCGGGCCGGCAGTTGCCACGCCTGCCTGGTGCGCTGCACCCGTGGCGAGGTGCTGGATGCCTTGCCCGAGGCGCTGGATTCCGTGCGCCGCGCGGAGGGCTGGCGACTGTCCTGCCAGTGCCGGGTGATCGAGGACCTCTCGCTGGAAACCTTCGACCCGCAGCGCGATGGCCTGCCCGCCACGGTCACTGAACTGGACTGGCCGGCGCCGGACGTGCTGCGCCTGCGCCTCGCCCCGCAACGCCCGTTGCGCTACAGCGCTGGTCAGCACCTGATCCTCTGGAGCGCCGAAGGCGTCGCGCGGCCCTATTCCCTGGCCAGCGTGCCGGGCCTCGACCCCTGGCTCGAATTCCACATCGACTGCCGCGAGCGTGGCGCCTTCGCCGATTTCGCCCGTGGCCTGAAGGTCGGCGATGGCCTGCGCCTGGGCGAGTTGCGGGGCGGCGCGCTGCACTACGACCCGGAATGGCACGAGCGGCCGCTGCTGCTGATGGCTTCGGGCACCGGCCTGGCGCCGCTCTGGGGCGTCCTGCGCGAAGCGCAGCGGCAGCATCACAGCGGGCCGATCCGCGTCATTCACCAGGCTCATGACCACGCCGGCCATTATCTGGCCGAGCCCCTGCAATCCCTGGCCGCCAGCCACCCTGAGCTGGACGTGACGCTGATGACCACGGCCGAGTCGGCCGAGGTTTTGGCGCAACTCCGGCTTGTTTCGCGGCGAACCCTCGCCTTACTCTGCGGCCATCCTGCCAGCGTCGATGCCTTCGCCCGCCGCCTCTACCTCTGCGGCGTGCCCCGTGGCCAGACGCTGGCTGACCTGTACCTGCCCCACGCCTGAGAGCCATTTGAACACCTGCTGCGCGTCGGCATGACTGCGTTGGAACCAGGCTCGTGCGCGAGTCCGATGAAAATGCTTATTTACGCGATGTAAACTCCGCTTTTTCAGCCTGGTTCCGCCTTGTTCTGCTTTAGCTCGCGAGGTGTTGAAAAGGCTCTGAAGCGGTCCCACCCTTCAATAAGAACAAGGAATTGCCATGAGCGAACAGATTCTCGTCGAGCGCGAAGAGGGCCTGCTGACCCTGCGCCTGAACCGTCCGGACAAGATGAACGCGCTGACCCGCAGCATGTATGCCGGTCTCGCCGATGCGCTGGAAGCGGCGCAGGAGGATCGTTCGGTGCGCGTGGTGCTGATCACCGGCAACGCCGAGTGCTTCACCAGCGGCAACGACATCGTCGACTTCCTCCAGGAGCCGCCGAGCGGCCCGGACAGCGCGGTGTTCCGCTTCATGCGCGCGCTGATGGAATTCACCAAGCCGGTGGTCGCCGCCGTCGCCGGCCCGGCCGTGGGCATCGGCACCACGCTGCTGCTGCACTGCGACCAGGTGTTCATCGCCAGGGGCGCCAAGCTGAAGATGCCCTTCGTCAACCTGGGCCTGTGCCCGGAATTTGGCTCCAGCTTCCTGGTGCCGCGACTGGTCGGCCCGGTGAAGGCTTCCAGCCTGCTGCTGCGCGGCGAAGGTTTCACCGGCGAGCAGGCCGTGGCCTACGGCATCGCCAACGAGGCGCTGGCAGACGGCGCGGCCGCGCTGGAGCGTGCCCGCGAGGTTTGCCAGGCCTTCCAGCAACTGCCGCCGGCCGCGGTGGCGCTGAGCAAGCGCCTGCTGAAAGCGCCCTTCATCGAGGAACTGCGCCGCGTGGTGGCGGAGGAAGGCCAGCACTTCGTGCAGCGTCTGCATTCGCCGGAAGCCCACGAAGCGCTGAGTGCCTTCACCCAGCGCCGCCAGCCGGATTTCTCCAAGTTCCTCTGAGCGGCTCGCTCACGGCGTACAACCGCGAGCGGTTGTACGCCCCGCTTATGTAGGATGGGTATCGCTGCGCTCCACGCCATCCTGCGTCGTTCCCTGGGTCACTCTGGTAGGGCGAATAACGCGCCAGCGTTATCCGCCGTGGGATGGCCGGGTTGCCCACACAATCTGTGGAACGCGCTGTGGATAAGCTTGGGGCCAAGGTGCCGAAGCCGCATGGCGCCGGGCTTTCAGCCGATTGGTTGCCCTTTGAGCAACCGTAAAAGGAAAAGGCCGCCCGAGGGCGGCCTTTTCTTTTTCAGCTACAGCAGGATCAGACCAGCAGGTCGCCCACGTGCAGCACCTTCATGGTGTTGGTGCCGCCCTGGGCGGTGTAGCTGTCGCCCTTGGTCAGGATCACCCAGTCACCCTTGGTCACCACGCCACGCTGCAGCAGCGCGTCGACGGCTTCCTGGCTGACACGCTCCGGCGGCAGGGCGGCCGGGTCGAACGGGATGGTCTCCACGCCACGGAACAGCGCCACGCGGGCCTGGGTTTCGCGGTGCGGGGAGTAGGCGAAGATCGGTACCGAGGAGCGGATGCGCGACATGATCAGCGGGGTGTAACCGCTTTCGGTCAGGCAGATGATCGCCTTGATGCCCGGGAAGTGGTTGGCGGTGTACATGGCCGCCAGGGCGATGCTCTCGTCGCAGCGCTCGAAGGTCTGGCCCAGGCGGTGGCTGGACTTCTTGGTGGTCGGGTGCTTCTCGGCGCCGGCGCAGATGCGTGCCATGGCCTTGACCGCTTCCACCGGGTATTCGCCAGCGGCGGATTCGGCCGAGAGCATCACCGCGTCGGTGTAGTCGAGCACGGCGTTGGCCACGTCGGAGACTTCCGCGCGGGTCGGCATCGGGTTCTGGATCATCGACTCCATCATCTGGGTCGCGGTGATCACCGCCTTGTTGTAGCGGCGCGCGTGCAGAATGATCTTCTTCTGGATGCCCACCAGCTCGGCGTCGCCGATTTCCACGCCGAGGTCACCACGGGCAACCATCACCGCGTCGCTGGCACGGATCAGGCCGTCCAGGGCTTCGTCGTCGGCCACGGCTTCGGCGCGTTCGATCTTGGCCACCAGCCAGGCGGTGCCGCCGGCTTCGGTGAGCAGGCTGCGGGCGTATTCCATGTCCTTGGCGTCACGCGGGAAGGACACGGCGACGTAGTCCAGGTCCATGCTCGCGGCCAGCTTGATATCGGCCTTGTCCTTCTCGGTCAGGGCCGGCGCGGTGAGGCCGCCGCCACGGCGGTTGATGCCCTTGTGGTCGGACAGCGGGCCGCCGATCAGCACTTCGCAGACCAGTTCGTCCGCCTTCACTTCCTTGACCGCCATGACCACGCGGCCGTCATCCAGCAGCAGCTCGTCACCGATGCCGCAGTCCTTGACCAGGTCCGGGTAGTCGATGCCCACGACCTGCTGGTTGCCTTCGGTACGCGGGTGGCTGGTGGAGAAGCGGAAGGTGTCGCCGACGGCCAGTTCGATGCGCTTGTTGGCAAACTTGGCGATACGGATCTTGGGACCCTGCAGGTCGCCCAGCAGCGCCACGAAGCGACCGTGCTTGGCGGCGATGTCGCGCACCAGCTGGGCGCGCGCGCGGTGTTCGTCGGGAGTGCCGTGGGAGAAGTTCAGACGGGCGACGTCGATCCCGGCGAGGATCAGCTGTTCCAGGACTTCGGGGGAATTGCTGGCTGGGCCGAGGGTGGCGACGATCTTGGTGCGGCGAAGGGACATGCGGGACTCCTAGGGGAAAGCAGCGGTCAGGCCGCCGCCGGAGCAGGTCCGGAGCGGCCAGGGCGCCATCTTACTCTCTTCAGGTGACTCTTTCAGGTAGCTCTCTCAGGTGCGGGGCCGGATCACCAGCAGATCGCATTCGACTTCCTCGAAGACCCGCTCGGCGGTCTGGCCGATCAGCGCGTTGTCGAGCTGCCCACGGGCGACGGCGCCCATCAGCAGCAGGTCGATGGCGTGGTCCTTTACGTAGGCCGGGATCACTTCCTCGGCGAAGCCCTGGCCCAGCAACGTGCGCTGGCGATCGATCTGCGGGTAGTGCGCGAGCAGGGCGTCGAAGGCTTCGCGGTGGTGGGCTTCGGTGCGCAGCACGTAGTTATCGTAGTCGGCCAGCAGCTCGGCGTTGAACGCGAGGGTGCGCGGCACGGCCATGTAAGCGTGCAGGTAGTGGGCGTCGAGCTGCAGGCGCTGCTCCAGTTCGCGGGCTACCGTGATCAGCCGATGATCCAGCGTGGCCGGGGTATCGCCGGCGTGCAGCGGGTCGACGGCGGCGCACAGGTTCTTCCCCGACCATTCGCCGTGCTGCACCAGCCACAGCGGCTGCGGGCAATGGCGGATCAGCTGCCAGTCGTTGTTGGTGAGGAACAGGCGCTTGAGCAGGTTGTGGTGATGCGCGGACTTGAGTACCAGATCGGGCGTGGTCTGCTCGCAGTGGAGAACCACCTGGTGGTGCAGGGACTTGCCCCAGCGCACCTGGCAGTGCACGTCGAGACCTGCCTCGCGCAGTGGCGCGGCCAGTTGCTGCAACCAGGCCAGGCGTTCGTCCAGCAGGTTGCGCTGGGCGGCATCGAGGTCGCCGCGGTCCAGTAACAGGGCGTTGTCCAGCGCCGGGTTGTACTCGCAGGCCAGCAGTTCCAGGCGTGCGCCGCAGCGCTGGGCGATCCAGCGGGCGCGGGTGAGGGCAGGCTGATCCGTGCGGGTCGGGTCGATGATGACGAGCAGGTGCTGCAGCTTCATGGCGGAGTCCTCGCTTGCTCTGCGCTTATTGCAGAGCAAGCGTAGACACTGCCGCCCGCCGCGCGTCTTGACGTGGCTCAGCGGTGCGCGGGCTTTGCCGTCAGCTGCGGGGCGAGGTCTGGTTCAGCGCGCGGTCCAGATGCCGGGCGCCCTTGTCGGCCAGTTCGCCGCTGGGGAATTCGGCGAGCTGGCGGCGCAGGTAGGCGATGGCCTTCTCGCGGTCCGGGTGCGGATTGTCCGGCGCCATGTACATCAGTCCCAACTGGTACAGCGCCTTCTCGCGGATGTCCGCCGGGATGGCCGGATCATTGGCGCCCAGCAGGTAGAGTTGTGCGGCTTCGTCGACGCGGCCCTTGAGCACGGCACGGCGCGACAGCAGGGTCATGTCCGGGTCGAGGGTCGGTTTGTTCAGGTCGAGGTTGTACTGCGGTTGCCAGTCGGCCAGCAATTGCTTGGCGGTCTTCTGCACCGGGTCCTTGGCCCGCTGGCGGATGATCAGCTCGCGGGCATCGGCATGTTCGGCAGCCTTGGTGCCGGGGAATTCGCGATCGATGCGCTGGAAGTAATCCATGGCTTTCTGATCGTCGCGCTGGTCGTTGTAGCGGCTCATGTAGATCAGGCCGATCTGGTACAGCGCGATGGCGCGCACCTCGGGGCCGTAGCGGGTGTTGTTGTAGCCGGTGAGGTAGAGCTGCTCGGCTTCGCTGCTCTTGCCGTCGCGGATGGCCTGGGCGCTGTAGGTGAGGAGGTCGCCTTCCTCTTCCACGGCAGCGGTCATGCGCTTGTTCTTGAGCTGCTTGTATTCGGCCACTTCGCCGGTGGTGATCTGGGCAACGAACAACGGCGTGGTCGGGGCACAGGCGGCGAGCCAGGGCAGCAGCACGGCGAACGGGAGGGCAATTGAAATCGGGTGTGCGAAACGCATGGCAGATCCTTTGCGCTGAGGCGAAGTCCACGTGAGTCTAGTGGCGGGCTACAGTACGGCCAAGACGGGCCGATACACTTCCCAACGGAGGATATGCCCATGCGAACCCTTTTCCTCGCGCTGCTGGCGCTGAGTGTTACCGGCTGCACCAGCTGGTCGATGAACTATCACCTGAACAATGCCTACCGCGCGTACAAGAGTGGTGACTGCCAGCGCGTGCAGCTGGAACTGTCGGAGACCGAGCGCAAGGCGCGCGCGCGGCCGTGGATCCAGCCGGAAATCTCCATGCTGCGCGGCCAGTGCCTGGAGCGTGAGAAGTTCTACGTCGATGCGGCGCAGACCTACCAGTTCATCGTCGCCCGTTACCCCACCAGTGAGTATGCTTACCGGGCCAAGGCGCGACTGGAAACGCTGCGCTTGAATGGCCGTCTGCCCAACGATCTGCGCCTCGACACGCCCACGCCCTGACCGGCGGTCGCGGGCCGACTTGAGTGCAGCCCATAGCTGGCTAATCTCTTGAGTGCATCACGCAAGGAGGTACGAATGCGCGCCCTGTGGCTCTGCGCCTGGTGTTTCCCCCTGCTGGCTTCGGCGGATATCTACCGCTGGACCGACGCTCAGGGAAAGGTGCATTTCAGCGAAACCCCACCGCCAGGGGCGCAACGCGTCGAGGTCAAGCCGCAGGTCATCGAACGGGATGCGGCGACCCGCGAGCGGGAGGAACGCACCCGCCGTTTCTACGACGCGCGTCGAGATGAAAGCGCCGCCGCCCAGAACCAGGCGACGGAGCAGCAGGCCAAGCTGGACCAGCAGTGCGCGAGTTGGCGCCGTGACCTGGAGTCGCTCAGTCATGGCGGGCGGTACTTCACGCAGACCAGCAGTGGTGAACGGACTTACTACAGCGATGCACAGCTCGACGCCGCTCGTCAGGCGCTTAGCGCACGGCTGGCGGAAGGTTGTCGTTAGGACTGGCCCTGCCTGGGCGGCATCGTCATACTGGACGATATTTCATAGCGAAACGCCATTATGCGTCATCAACGACATATCGAGCGCCATCAGCTGCCCTACTACCTGAAGGTGTTCAACAGCATCACCGACAAACCGATGGGTTACCTGGGCAACGTGTCGCTGGATGGGCTGCTCCTGATCAGCCAGCTGCCGATGCTGGTGGGTGGCCGCTTCGAGATGCGCCTGAAGATCCCCGGACATGACGGCAAGCTGCAGCTGATCGAATTCGCCGCTACCTGCCAGTGGTGTCGCGAGGACGTCAATCCGGGCAACTACGATTCGGGCTTCAGCCTGACGGCGCCGCCGATGGAGTACGTCGAGCTGGTCGACGCGCTGCGCCGTTATTTCAGTTTTCGCCGGCAGGTGGAGTCGGTCTGAAGCGCAGGACGCGCTGACCGATCTGCACGGTGTGGGACGCCACGGAGTCGGCGTCCGGTTGTGGCGCACGGTTACAGCGCGCCAGCCTTCTTCCAGCCTAGATAACGGCTGATCAGTTCCGGCCCCAGCTGGCTTGGCCGCGTGTCGAGTACCGGCACGCCATGGGCCGCCAGCTTCTCGTGCAGCCCCGCGCGGGCGTTCAGGTAATCCACCGCGCCGCAGTAGCCCAGGGCTTGCTCGAAACTCTCCACCGGCGCCTGGCGCAGGCGGTCCAGTACTTCCTCGCGCAGGCTCGCGACCAGCACGCGGTGCTGGCGCCCGAGGCGTTTCACCGCGGCCACCAGTTCCTCGTCATCCTCGTCGCGCAGGTTGGTCACTATCACCACCAGCGCGCGCCGGCGCTGGCGCGTGAGTACGGCCTGCACGGCGGCGGGGAAGTCCGCTGGGCGCTGGCTGCTGCGCAGGTCGTAGACGCTGTTGAGCAGGGCGGTGAGCTGGGCGCTGCCCTTGGCCGGTGGCAGATGGCGCGGCTGGTCGCCGGCAAAGGTCATCAGGCCCACCGCGTCGCCCTGGCGTAGCGCGACGTAGGCCAGCAGCAGGCTGGCGTTGAGCGAATGGTCGAAGTGCGAAAGGTCGCCGTCGTGGCTGCGCATGCGCCGGCCACAGTCGAGCAGGAAGAGAATCTGCTGGTCGCGTTCGTCCTGGTACTCGCGGGCGATGGGCGTGCGTTTGCGCGCGGTGGCCTTCCAGTCGATCTGCCGCAGGGTGTCGCCATCGCGGAATTCGCGCAGCTGGTGGAAATCCAGGCCCAGCCCGCGGCGCTGTCCGGCGCGAACTCCGATGCGGTTGAGCCAGTGGTCCACGGCCATCAGCTCGGCGCCGTAGAGGCGGGCAAAGTCCGGGTAGACGCGGGTTTCGTCGTGCTGTTCCAGGTAGCGCCGGCCCTTCCACAGACGCAGCGGGCTGGACAGTTCGATCTCGCAGCGCTGGAAGACGAAATGCCCACGGGACAGCGGACGCACGCGGTAACCCAGTTCGGTCTGTTCGCCGGGGTGCAGCTCCACGGTCTGCGGCAGGTATTCGAAGTCCATGCCGGCGGGCAGGTGGTCGAACACCGTGATGCGTTGTGGCTGTGCGTAGCGATGATGAAATTGCAGGCGTACCTCGCTCCAGCGGCCCAGCGGCAGGTTGCCGCTCAGCTGGCGGCGCAGCTCGGGCGATGGCGTGCGGCGTAGCCAGAGGGCATCGGCCAGCGCCAGCAGGGCCAGCGCGCAGAGCGCACCCCACCAGAGACGACCGAGCAGCGCCGAGCCCGAGTCCAGAGCCTCGGCCGCGCCCAGGGCGACCGCGATCGCCAGCAGGACGCCGAGCAACGCGAGGAGCGCGCGCGATGGCTTCATACGCGCGGCGCCGGTACCTGGTCGAGCAGCTGTTGCAGCACCTGGTCGACCGACAGGCCTTCGATCTCCAGTTCCGGCGACAGGCGCACGCGATGGCGCAGCACGGCCAGGGCACTGCCCTTGACGTCGTCCGGAATCACGAAATCGCCACTGCGCAGCAGGGCGCGGGCGCGGGCGCAACGGACCAGTGCGATGGATGCGCGCGGCCCGGCGCCCAGCGCCAGGCCCGGCCAGTTGCGGGTGGTACGGGCGATGCGCACGGCGTAGTCGAGCACCTGGTCGTCGATGGGCAGGTCGGCGGCGATCTTCTGCAGGGCCAGCACGTCCTTGTCCTTGAGCAGAGCGCGCATCGGTGCCACGTCGAGCATGTCGCTGCGCGCGGAACGTGTGACCTGGCGCACCAGGGTCTGCTCCTCGGCTTCCAGCGGATAGTCGATGCGCAGCTTGAGCATGAAGCGGTCGAGCTCGGCTTCGGGCAGCGGGTAGGTGCCTTCCTGCTCGATGGGGTTCTGCGTCGCCAGCACCATGAACGGCTGCGGCACGGCCAGGGCGCGGCCCTCGAGGGTGACCTGGCGCTCCTGCATCACTTCCAGCAGCGCGGCCTGGGTCTTGGCCGGGGCGCGGTTGATCTCGTCCGCCAGCAGCAGGTGGGTGAACACCGGGCCCTTGCGCAGCTTGAACTGCTCGGTGGCCAGGTCGTACACGGCGTGGCCGGTGACGTCGCTGGGCATCAGGTCGGGAGTGAACTGGATGCGCGCGAAGCCGCCGTCGAAGCAGCGGGCGAGGGCGCGCACCAGCAGGGTCTTGCCCAGGCCGGGAACGCCTTCGATGAGCACGTGGCCACCGGCGAGCAAGGCGGTGAGCACGTCGTCGATCACCTCCTGCTGGCCGATCAGGGCCTTCTGCAGTTCGTGGCGCAGCGCCTGGGCCAGCTGGCTGGCGCGCTGGCGCTGGGCGCCCGGGTTGGGGGCGGTGCCGGCGGTGGTGCCGGGCTGTTCGGGCGTCTGTTCGCTCATAGGGCATTCCTGAGGCTTTGCAGGTGCGCGACCTGGCGGGTGAATTCGGCGACGGCCATGCGCTTTGGCGGATAGGGGCGCATGGCCTGGCTGATGGCGCTGACCGACATGCGCGTCATGCGGCCCAGAGCTTGCCATTGTTCGGCGACCGGCAGGCGGTCGAAGCCGGGCTGGCGCTGCCGCGCCCGGCGCATCACGTCACGTTGCAGGCCCTGCAGCAGGGCGAGCTGGCCACGCTGGCGGAGGATGAAATCGGCGCCGGCGCGCAGGTGTTCTTCCAGTTGCCGGCGGCTGCGATCCGGGTTGGGCTGCAGCGGGCCCTGGCGCAGGCCGTTGCGCCAGAGCACCAGGACCAGCAGCAGGACGGCGGCCAGCAGTGCCTGCGGGAAATAGCGCATCAGCAGGGTAATAAGGCTGGTGCCGTCGGCGCGGTAGACCAGCGTGACGGCGCTGTCCTGGGTCAGGTACCAGAGCAGCCAGGCGTTGTCGTAGGCGTCGAGTTCGCCGTTCTGCCAGATCCAGTTGTCGGTGAGCACGGTGATCAGCCCCTGGCCCTGCTGCAGTTGCAGCAGGTGGGTGGAGTCGGCGCTGTTGGCCCAGGCGTAGGCGAGGTTCTTCGAGTCGAGCAGGTGGTAGTCGGTGTCGAAGTCGAAGTAGGCCGGGGCCTTCTCGTTCTCCAGGTAGAGCTTGGTCAGGTTCGGGTAAGGGTCCGTTTCCGTCGCCTCGTTGTCGTGGGCGCTGGAGGCCTGGTCCGGATGTTCTTCTTCCACTTCCGGCTTGGCGGCTTCGTCCGGCTTCTGGTCTTCGGACGCCTCTGCGGACTTCTCGTCGGTCGGAGCGGATTTCTCCTCCTCCTTGTCCTTCAGGTCGGAGGTGAGGAATTGTTGCACGCCCAGCTGATCCAGCAGCGTGTCGCCGCTCTTGCCTTCATCTTCGTCCCACAGGCTTTCGGCGGTGACGATGAGGTGGCCGCCGCGATTGGCCCAGTCGAGCAGCCGCGCGTTCTGCGTCGGCGTGACGTTCTCGCGGGTGCCCAGCAGGATCAGGGTCTGGCCTTTGCTCGGCAACTGGTCCAGAACTTCCATGCCGCGCGCGGTGGTGACGTGGATGCCGCGACCGCGCAGGTACATTTCGGCGGCGAGATAGGGGTTGGCGCGGGCCTCGGGAGAGGCGCCGTGCTCGATGGTCTCGGTGTAGGGCTCGAGGTTGCGGTACAGGTAGTAGCCGATGCCTCCGAGCACGAGCAGGACGAGCAGCACCAGCAGGGCGAGGTTGCCGCGCTTCATGCCCGCACCTCGCTGCCGAACAGGTGGCGCCATTCGCCGCACAGCTGCTGCTTGAGTTCAGCCTGTGGTGCGCGGTGACCGTAGGCGAGCGCCTGCCACTGCTGGGTCAGGCTGCGGGCAAAGTTGTCCAGCGGCGGGTCATTGAGGTCAGCCACGCGGACCAGGACTTCGCCTTCGGTGGTCGACTCGCGCAGCGGCACGCGGAAGTCGTGCAGCAGGCGGCTGAGCAGCGCGCGGTAGAGCAGGCCGAGCGCGGCGCGGGGCTGTTCGTCCCACAGGCGTTCGGCTTCGCTGGCGACGTCGCTGGGCAGGGTTTCCGGCGCGAGGTCCAGCCCGAACAGCACGCTGGGCGCTTCGCGGCGCGGCTTCTGCGGCAGGCCGATGCGCCCGACGAACAGCCGCAGCCATTCGCGGTAGCGCCAGATGACCAGGGCGACGACGGTGAACAGAATGCCCCAGAGCAGCACTTCGATGCCTTGCGCGGCGAACTTGAAGGCCTTCCAGTTACCCAGCGCCTCGAAGAAGCTCTTCAGCCGCTTGGCCTCGTCCGGATCGGTGGGCTTCGGGTCTTTCTTGTCTTCGTGCAGGCGCCAGTTGGTGATCTTCTCGTTGTTCTTGAAGGGTGGCGCGGTGAGGATCTTTTCCGCAGCGCCGCGCGAATCCTCGCTGTTGAGTTTCTGCTGGGTCAGCCGCGCACCCTGCGGGCCGTCGGGATTCTGGTCGGGCAGCGGGCAACTCTGGCTGGCCTTGCTGCCGGTCTCCGAACCGGCAGCCAGCGCGTCGTGGGCCGGCAGCAGGGCGAAGGCGCCGGCGACGACCAGCAGCAGGGCGTAGGCGCTGCCGATCAGGCGCTGGCGCAGACGGCGGAACACCAGCTCGATGTCCCAGGCCTCCAGCTCGGTGCGGCGATTGAGGTAGAGGGTGAAGCCGCAGGCGACGTACACCGGTTCCCAGACGATCAGCAGCAGCGCGTAGATCAGGTTGCTGACGTGTTCCAGCCACGCCCAGTCGCCTTGCGCCACGCTGATCAGCGACTGCCATTTCCAGTCGTCCACCCACTGCTGCGGCAGCATCAGGTACATCAGTGCGGAAAGGCCCAGCCACAACGCCAGTTCGAAATGCATGCCGACAATGGTCAGCCAGGTGGCGCCGCCGGCATTGCGCTGGCCGAGCACGACCAGACGCTGGCTGCGCGCCTGGCCCTTGAGGCCTTCGAGTTGCAGCACCGGCAGGTCGAAGCTGCGCGTCGGGCTCAGCCGGCGCCAGAGCAGGCTGGGCAGCAGTTGCGACTTGAGCAGGCCGGGGAAGGCCCGCAGCGCTTCCTTGAGCGTCGGCGTATCGCCGAACAGCGAGCGCGACAGGATGTACAACGGCAGGCGCTCGAAGGCGGGCTTGAGCCACCAGAAGATCAGCACTGCCCAGCTGGAGTAGTTCCACAGCAGCACGGAAAGCAGCACGAACACCGGCAGGGTGACGATCGCCCAGCTGGCCATCAGCAGGCCAGCGTGACGGCGCGCCAGCAGGATGCCGAGGTCCAGCGCCTCCCAGGCGCTGCGCGGACGGATGGCGACGCTGGCGTCAGTCAGGCGCATGGCGACCCCGTCCGGCCAGGAGGAAATAGCTGCCCACCAGCAGCCACAGGCAAGCGCCGACGATGTACTTCACGGTCGCCGAGAAGTGCGTGACGGAGGACCAGTAGCCCTCGACGAACGCGGCGATCAGCAACATCAGGATCACTCCGCCGATCAGTTGCACGGCGCGGGCGGCGGCCTGGCGCAAGGCTTCAAGGCGGCTCAGACGGCCGGGAGACAGCAGTGCCCAGCCAAGCTTGAGGCCGGCGGCACCGGCGAAGGTGATCGCAGTCAGTTCGAAGGCTCCGTGGCCGATGACGAAGGACCAGAAGGTCTCGATGTAGCCGATCTGGGTCAGGTGGCCGGCTACCGTGCCGATCACCACGCCGTTGAACAGCAGGAAGAACAGGGTGCCGACGCAGAACAGCAGGCCACTGGCGAAGGTCTGAAAGGCGATGCCGATGTTGTTCATGATGTAGTGGCCGAACATCTTCCAGTCATCGCCGGCGTCGCGCGTGCTCATCGGCCCAAGGCGCGTGGTGTCCGGCGAGTACATCGACTCCATCTCGGACACCCGCTCCGGTGCCATGACGCTGTAGACCAGGTCGGGGAAGTGATAGACCAGCACGCCCATCAGCAACAGGCTGCCGTAGAACAGCAGGCTGGCGATGGCGATGCAGCGCCATTCCTCACGCACCAGACGCGGGAAGCCGGCGACCAGGAAGCCGAGGATGCGTGCGCCCAGGTGGCTGCGGTGGCGGTAGAACTGCTGGTGCCCGCGCATGGCGAGCTGCTGCAACTGGTCGATCAGGTGGCTGCTGTAGCCGCGCTCCTGGGCGAGAGCGAGCTGCTGGCAGATGCGTCGGTAGTCGGCGGCGAACTCCTCGGGCTTCTCGCTCGATTCCTGGCGCTTGCCGGTTTCCAGTTGCTCAAGGCGCTTGGCGAAGCGCTTCCAGCTGCCCTGGTGGCGTTGTTCGAAGAAGGCCTGCTTCATGGGTGGCCCGTCCCGTTGCCCAGCAGGCCGCTGGCAATGCGGTTCAGGCGTGCTTCCGCCTGCTCGGGCGCAATGCCCAGCGGTTGCGCGAGGATGGCGGCCAGCTCTTCGCGGCGCGCCGCCGAAAGCTGTGTGCCACGTTCGGCGAAGCTCATCAGGGCGCGTTGCTCTTCCAGGTTCAGGGGCCAGGGTGCAAGTTCGGGCGTGGTCTGCGGCACCTGCGGGCGGCTCGGCGGCGGATCACGGTAGATCACCAGGGTGCCGGCGGCGAGGTCGCCCAGGCGCTTGAATGCGGAGTTGGACAGGCAGCTGAGCAGCCCGAGCGTGTAGGCGAACGGCAGGATGTCGGCGAAGCGCAGCAGATTGCGCAGCAGCGAGGCGGACCAGCCGATCGGTGTGCCGTCGTCATGCACTACGCGCAGGCCCATCATCTGTTTGCCGGGCGAGCGGCCCTGGTTCAGCACTTCGAAGAGCACCATGTACCACCAGGTCATGATGAAGGTGAGGATCAGTCCCAGCCCGGTGCCCAGTTCGCCGAGGAAGGCCAGCAGCATGAACAGCGCGACCATCAGCAGGACGCGGATGCCCAGGTCGATCAGGTAGGCGAGGGCGCGGGGGACGACACCGGCGGGACGCAGCAGCAGGTCGATGCCTTCCGGGGTCTCCACGTGGTAGCGGGTATCCAGGACGGGCGCGTGGGGAGACGCGTTGGAGGAAGGGGCTGCTGGGCTCAAGGGAAACCGCTGTCGATGACGTAGGTGCCAGATGCTAGCCAGCGCGGTGCGGCGAGGCAACCGCGCTGGCAGGCTCAGGCCGATTTGATCACTTGGCCGGCGGCAGTACGCCGAAGATGGTGCGGTAGAGCACGCCGATGGCGACGATCAGCCACGGCAGCACCCAGATCAGCGCGATGCCCAGGGTCAGGGTGCTGAGCATGAACAGCAGGCCGAACACCAGCAGCAGGCCGAAGACCTTGAACCAGTGGTGGGTAATGGCCTTGCGCGAGACTTCCATCGCCGCCCAGGGCGACAGGCCGCGCTCGACCACCAGCGGGATGGCGAGCATGTAGGCGATGCTCAGGTAGATACCCGGCAGCACGAAGAGGAAGTAGCCGATGAAGATCATGATGGTGCTCAGCAGCACGCAGACCACCACCTGGAAGGTGCGGCCGAAGTGGCTGAAGACTTCGTTGAAGCGCAGCGGCTGATCGGCCGCGCGACGGATGCCGAGCATGTTCACGCCGGCCAGCAGCGGGTAGCAGACAGCGGTGGCGATGAAACTCAGGACGATGGAGCCGATGAAGAACGCGACCAGCGCGCCGACCGCCATGCCCCCGGCGGCTTCGCTGTCGCCGAGCAGGCCCATGCCGGCGATCCCGGCGACGCCGACCACGGTGAGGAACAGGCTGAGCACGTTGACCAGGGCGAAGATCGCCGCATAGAAGACCACGAAGCCGCCGATGATCAGGCCCTTGGCGCCCTTGGTGCGGCGCCAGGATTCGCCCAGCAGGTCGCCAATGCCGAAGTTGTAGCCGCGGGTCAGGGCCTCGACGATGGAGGGTACCGCGCCCTGGGCGGCGCCGGGTTCGAGGTTGCTCAGCGGAGCGCTGTAGGGATTTTGTGCAGCGATGTCTTGCATGAGGAAAGTCCTTTCCAGTGGGTGTGTCCTTGCGACGCCCATCATAAAGGCGGGGGCTGGCTAGGTGCCAGTCAGGCGTTTTGGAAGTGTGGTCGGCCGCACTGTTAGACTGCGACGCACTCGCTTGCAGGCAAGGAAAAACGATGAACGCCAGCATCTTCTGGTACGACTACGAAACCACCGGTATCGACCCGCGCCGCGACCGCCCGTTGCAGGTGGCCGGCATCCGCACGGACGAGGACCTCAACGAGATTGGCGAATCGCTGAACCTCTATTGCCGGCCCAGCGACGACATCCTCCCGCACCCGGCCGCCTGCCTGGTCACCGGCATCACGCCGGATCGGCTGGAAGAGCGCGGTCTGGGCGAGGCCGAATTCATGACCCGCCTGCACGCCGAGCTGGCGCAGCCGGGTACCTGCGTGGCGGGCTACAACAGCCTGCGCTTCGACGATGAGGTGACGCGCTACAGCCTGTACCGCAACTTCTTCGATCCTTACGCCCGTGAGTGGCAGGGCGGCAACAGCCGTTGGGACCTGATCGACATGGTGCGGACCGCCTACGCCCTGCGCCCCGAAGGCATCGTCTGGCCCGAGCAGGATGGCGTCGTCAGCCTCAAGCTGGAGCGCCTCACCGCGGCCAACGGCATCGATCACGGGCAGGCGCACGACGCGCTGTCCGACGTGCGCGCCACCATCGCCCTGGCGCGGCTGGTGCGTGACCGCCAGCCCAAGCTCTACGACTATCTCTATCGCCTGCGCGGCAAGCAGGGCGTGCTGGACCAGGTGCGCGTACTGCAGCCTATGGTGCATATCTCCGGCATGCTCTCCGGTGCGCGTCATTACCTGTCCGTGGTGCTGCCGCTGGGCTGGCATCCGCGCAACCGCAACGCATTGATCGTCTGCGACCTGGCTGCCGATGTTTCGCCCTTGCTGGAGCTGGATGCGGAAACCCTGCGCAAGCGCCTCTACACGCGTCGTGACGAGCTGGCCGAGGGCGAGCTGCCGGTGCCGCTGAAGCTGCTGCACATCAACAAATGCCCGGTGGTGGCGCCGCTGTCCGTATTGCGCCCGCAGGATCGTGAGCGCATCGGCCTGGACCTCGAGGCTTGTCTCGCGGCGGGGCGGACGCTGACCGATGCGAAGGCAATCTGGCAGGACAAACTCGCGCCCTTGTATGCCGAGGAAAGTTTCGCCGGCAGTGAAGATCCCGAGCAGCAGTTGTATGACGGATTTATCGGCGACCGTGATCGCCGATTGTGCGAGCAGGTGCGCCAGGCCGACCCTGCGCGGTTGGCGAAAGAACAATGGCCGTTCGATGATGCGCGACTTCCCGAACTGCTCTTCCGTTATCGCGCGCGCAATTTCCCGGAAACTTTGAGTGCCACGGAACAGCAACAATGGCAGGACTTCTGCCGTGCACGCCTGAGTCAGGCCGAGTGGGGCGCGCCGAATACTCTGGATAACTTTGCCGCGGCGATGAGCGAGCAACTGGTCAATGCCACGCCGGCTGGCCGTCTGGTGCTGCAAGAGTGGGACAAGTATGCGCAGGTGCTGCGCGCGCGCTATAGCCTGTAGCGCCGCGCACTTTTCTGCGGGTAATAAAAAACGCCAGCGCAAGGCTGGCGTTTTTCATGTCGGAAAGGCTTAGCCCAGCAGTGTGGCCCAGCCTTCTACGGCCTCGGCGCCCCACTTGGCTTTCCATTCCTTGAGGGTCTTGTGGTTGCCGCCCTTGGTTTCGATCACTTCACCGTTGTGCGGGTTCTTGTACTGCTTGACCTTGCGAGCACGCTTGCTCACGGTGGCTTTTGCGGCACGCGGCGATTTGCTCAGCTTCGCGTCCGGATCGAGCAGGGCAATGACATCACGCAGGGACTTGCCGTAGCTGGCCATGAGCGCGCGAAGTTTCTCTTCGAACTCAAGCTCTTTCTTCAGCTTGTCGTCCTGTTCCAGGGATTTCAGGCGCTCCTGAAGTTCCTTGATGGCTTCTTCGGTAGCGCGGTACTCGTTGATCAGCGACATGTTGGGTACCTTGTTCTGGGTCCAGCGGTGGCGGAAAGTTTGTAGCAGACATAATAGTCAGCGAAGTTGTTCAAGTAAATGCTTGGGAAAAGTTTTGTCGGTAGTTGTCGACTTGTTTAACTAGTTCATTCGCCGGTAATTAATCGCAGCACTCGCAATGCATCGAACTGGCTCTCGTCGGCGCATCGTGGCAATGGCTGATCTTTTCCCCTCGAGCCGCTAGAATGGCGGCCTTCGCGATGTATCTGGAGTACACCCATGCGCACTTTCCGACTGGTGATCGCCTGCCCCGACGGGGTCGGCATCGTCGCCAAGGTGAGTAATTTCCTGGCCACTTACAACGGCTGGATCACCGAGGCCAGTCACCATTCCGACAACGACAACGGCTGGTTCTTCATGCGGCATGAGATTCGTGCCGACTCCCTGCCGTTCGATATCGACGGTTTCCGCCAGGCCTTCGCCCCGATTGCCCGCGAGTTCTCCATGGAGTGGCGCATCACCGACTCCTCGGTGAAGAAACGCGTCGTGCTGATGGCCAGCCGCGAATCGCACTGCCTGGCCGACCTGCTGCACCGCTGGCACAGCGGCGAGCTGGATTGCGAGATTCCCTGCGTGATCGCCAACCACGATGACCTGCGCAGCATGGTGGAGTGGCACGGCATTCCGTACTTCCACGTCCCGGTGGACCCGAAGAACAAGCAGCCGGCCTTCGAACAGGTGTCGCGCCTGATCGACGAGCACCAGGCCGACAACGTGGTGCTGGCGCGCTACATGCAGATCCTGCCGCCGGACCTGTGCCAGAAGTACCGCCACCAGGTGATCAACATCCACCACAGCTTCCTGCCGTCCTTCGTTGGTGCCAAGCCGTACCACCAGGCGTCGCTGCGTGGCGTGAAGCTGATCGGTGCGACCTGCCACTACGTGACCGAGGAACTGGACGCCGGCCCGATCATCGAGCAGGACGTGGTACGCATCAGCCACCGCGACAACATCGAGGACCTGGTGCGCCTGGGCAAGGATGTGGAGAAGCTGGTGCTGGCCCGCGGCCTGCGCTACCACCTCGAAGACCGCGTGCTGGTGCACGACAACAAGACCGTGGTATTCGACTGATCCACCCGGTTTCGTTCTAGACTGGGTACTCCGCACGCTCCCGCCGTCGCCTGACGGCGGGCGCTGCGCTCAACGGAGATGGTCAGCATGAGTGACCCGAAAAACCCAGGCACCGCCACCCCGCCGCCCACCCTGGGCGAAGGCTGTACCAGCCGCTACGATCCCGAAGCCTTGAGCGACGAGGACGGCACCGAGTTTCCCGGCGCCGCTGAACTCTGGGATTCACTCAAACCCAAGGCACCGTCCGAAGACGACAAGCCTTCCGGCGACTGATCCTCAGGCGCTTTCCCGCAGCCCCATCAGCTTGCGCAACAACGGCCGGCCCGCCATCAGGGCGAATACCGGTGCGCCCATCACCAGGTAGAAGTAGTAGGTCACCACGCGCCAGATCAGGATGGCCGCGGCCGCCGTGGATTTGCCCACCAGCGGGGCGAGTAGTGCGGCGCTGGTCAGCTCCGTGCCTCCTGCACCACCCGGCAGCAGCGTGGCGAGACCCGCGGCCAGCGACAGCAGCTGGATCAGGAAGGCCCAGGCCCAGTGCAGGTCCACGCCCAGCGCCTTGAGGGTGATGTAGAGCACCGAGAAGCGCAGCACCCAGTGGCAGCAGGTGAAGAAGAAGATCAGCAGCAGCCGGCGCTTGGGCTGGCGCAGGCAGCTCACCAGGGTGTCGCGGAAGTGCAGGCATTTGCGCGCCCAGTGCAGGCGTGTGCGCGGTTTCATCCCCAGGCGTTCGAACAGCCGGCCGTTGGCCCTGATCACCCGGCGCTGGAAGCGCGCGAGCAGTACCACGCCGAAGAAGATCCCGCCCAGCAGCACACCGCTGGTGATCAGCGACGTCTCCAGGTTCGGACTGACGCTGTGCGACAGTGCCCACACCAGCACCGCCGCGAGTGCGCAGAGGAAGAACAGCAGGTCGCTCAACTGGTCCACGGCGAAGATCGCGCTGCTGTGCGCCGGGCGCATGCCGTGGCGGGCGAGCAGGGCCATCAGGGTGAGCGGGCCGCCGGTGCCGCCGGGGGTGGCGTAGAAGGCGAACTCCGAGGCCATGATGATGCCCACCGAGCGCACCTTGCCGATCTCGCCGGCGCGGCCATTGAGCAGCACCCGCAGCTTCTGCGCGTTGATCAGCCAGCACAGGCAGATCATGCCGAACATGATCAGCAACTGGTCGAGGGGGAAGGCCAGGACATGCTCGAGCATCTCCCGGCCGCCGATGGCGAGGGGGATCAGCGAGGCGCCGATCAGGCCGAGCAGCAGCCACGCGGCACGGCTCACGGGCGCACCTGCGACGGAGAAAACGGGACGAGCGAGGCGAAGCGGATGGGCAGTGCCTCCTGTCGGAATCGAACTGTCATGCTGAATGGACCGTGTTCGGCATGTGGCGTTCGCCCAACTTTACGTGGGCTTCGGCGCCGCCTTCCGGCGGCGCCGCTGCCTCACTCGGCGGGCTTGTCAGCGGAGGAGTCGCCGGCGCCTTGTTCCAGCGCCTTGTTCTCCCAGCCTTCTTCGCCGGGCAGGATCAGGTTGAGCAAAATGGCGACGATCGCGCACAGGGCGATGCCCTTCAGGCCGAAGTCGTCCGGGCCGGTGCCGGTGCCGATCAGCACGCCGCCGATGCCGAACACCAGGGTGACCGAGACGATGCACAGGTTGCGCGCCTGGGATAGGTCCACCTTGTGGCGGATCAGGGTGTTCATGCCCACCGAGGCGATGGTGCCGAACAGCAGGCAGAGGATGCCGCCCATCACCGGGACCGGGATGCTCTGCAGGATGGCGCCGAACTTGCCGACGAAGGCCAGGCTGATGGCGAACACCGCCGCCCAGGTCATGATCTTCGGGTTGTAGTTCTTGGTCAGCATCACCGCGCCGGTGACTTCGGCATAGGTGGTGTTCGGCGGGCCGCCGAACAGGCCGGCAGCGGAGGTGGCGATGCCGTCGCCCAGCAGGGTGCGGTGCAGGCCCGGGGTCTTCAGGTAGTTCTTGCCGGTCACGCCGCCCACCGCGATGACGCCGCCGATGTGCTCGATGGCCGGGGCCAGCGCTACCGGAACGATGAACAGGATGGCCTGCCAGTTGAATTCCGGCGCAGTGAACTTCGGCAGCTCCAGCCAGGGCGCAGCGACGATCTTCGCCACGTCGACCACGCCGAAGGCGAAGGACAGGCCATAGCCCACCAGCACGCCGGCGATGATCGGTACCAGGCGCAGCATGCCCTTGCCGAACACGGCGACGATCAGGGTGGTCAGCAGCGCCGGCATGGAGATGAACATGGCGGTCTTGTAGGGGATCAGCTCGGTGCCGTCACCGGCCTTGCCCATCGCCATGTTGGCGGCGATCGGCGCCATGGCCAGGCCGATGGAAATGATCACCGGGCCGATGACCACCGGCGGCAGCAGGCGGTCGATGAAGCCGGTGCCCTTGACCTTCACCGCCAGGCCCAGGAAGGTGTAGACGAAGCCCGCCGCCACCACGCCGCCCATGGTCGCCGCCAGGCCGAACTGGCCCTTGGCGAGGATGATCGGGGTGATGAAGGCGAAGCTCGAGGCCAGGAACACCGGCACCTGGCGGCCGGTGACGATCTGGAACATCAGGGTGCCGAAGCCGGCGGTGAACAGCGCCACGTTCGGGTCCAGGCCGGTGATCAGCGGCATCAGTACCAGCGCGCCGAAGGCCACGAAGAGCATCTGTGCGCCAGAAATGATCTGGCGCCACAGCGGTTCGTTGAATTCATCGGCCATCTATCAGGTTTCCTTCTGCTTGGTGCCGAAGATCTTGTCACCGGCGTCGCCCAGGCCCGGCATGATGTACCCGTTCTCGTTCAGGCACTGGTCGATGGAAGCGGTCAGGATGAGCACGTCCGGATGCGCATCGTTGACTGCCTTGATCCCTTCGGGAGCGGCCACCAGCACCATGGCGCGGATGTCCTTGCTGCCGGCTTTCTTGAGCAGGTCGATGGTGGCGACCATCGAGCCGCCGGTGGCCAGCATCGGGTCGATGATCAGCGAGCGGCGCTCAGCGATGTCCGGCGCGAGCTTTTCCAGGTAGGTGTGCGCTTCGAGGGTTTCCTCATTGCGCGCCACGCCCACGGCGCTGACCTTGGCACCCGGAATCAGGCTGAGCACGCCGTCGAGCATGCCGATGCCAGCGCGCAGGATCGGCACCACGGTGATCTTCTTGCCGGCGATCTTCTCGACCTGTACCGGGCCGGCCCAGCCTTCGATCTCGTAGTTTTCCAGCGGCAGGTCCTTGGTCGCCTCGTAGGTCAGCAGGGCGCCCACTTCCTGGGCCAGCTCGCGGAAATTCTTGGTACTGATATCGTGACGGCGCATCAGTCCGATCTTGTGGCGGATCAGGGGATGGCGGATCTCGAGGACGGGCATGGACGGGTTCTCCGGACGGGCTGGCAAAAAAATTGCGGTAGCGTAATGCATCCTAGCTACCTTGGGCCACGATTGTCGGCGACATTCGTCCGCTGACCCTTGCTCCGTGGCACGCCGATAGGTACCTTTTCGCACTTTTTCACGGGAGAACCCCCATGTCCGTCGATCTCGCGCACATCCGCCAAGTCATGGCCGAAGCCGACTGCCTGTACACCAACGCCGAGGTAGAGGCCGCCATCGCCCGTGTGGCCGAGGCCATCAACGGCTCGCTGGCCGACACCAACCCGGTGGTGTTCTGCGTGATGAACGGTGGCCTGATCTTCTCCGGCAAGCTGCTTCCGCTGCTGAATTTCCCGCTGGAAGCCTCCTACCTGCATGCGACCCGTTACCGCAACGAGACCACCGGCGGCGAGCTGTTCTGGAAGGCCAAGCCGGAAATCTCCTTCATCGACCGCGAAGTGCTGATCATCGACGACATCCTCGACGAAGGGCACACCCTCTCGGCGATCATGGACTTCTGCAAGCATGCCGGCGCCAAGCGCGTGCACACTGCCGTGCTGATCGACAAGGACCACGACCGCAAGGCCCGTCCGGACCTGAAGGCCGACTACGTGGGCCTGTCCTGCATCGACCGTTACATCTTCGGCTACGGCATGGACTACAAGGGTTACTGGCGCAACGCCGCCGGCATCTTCGCCGTCAAAGGTCTCTGACGATGAGCGGGCCGCGTTTTCTCGACAGTGCGCTGTTCGACGAGGTCGCGGCCCGTGCCGCCGCCAGCCCCCGGCGCCGGCAGAACCACAACTTCCATGAGCAGACCGAGCCCTGCCATCGCCTGCTCAATGCGCTGCAACCCGACAGCTACATCCCGCCGCATTGCCACCGTCACCCGGACAAGGCCGAAAGCCTGCTGGTCGTGAAAGGCGCGCTGGGCCTGCTGATCTTTTCCGATAACGGCGAGTTGCTGACCACCCGCGTGCTGCGTGCCGGTGGCGACTGCGTCGGTGCGGACCTGCCGGCGGGCACCTTCCACGCCATCGTGGCGCTGGAGCCGGACAGCATCATGTTCGAAGCCAAGGCCGGCCCCTTCGTGCCGCTGGGCGAGGACGAGCGCGGGCAATGGGCACCGCGCGAGGGTGAGGCGGGCGCTGCCGAGTACCTGGCCTGGATGCACTCGCAATTCGCCTGAGGGTGCTGCTTTTCGTAGGAGCTTGCTCGCGAACCGCCCAGCCCCGCTGCGTCCGCTGAGAGCGTAGGGCGCATAACGCGCCAGCGTTATCCGCCGTGGGCATTCGGCGGATATCCCGTTCCGGGTTATGCGCCCTACAGTCCTGGATGCGTTCGCAGTTCCCAGCCTGATTCGAGAGCGCGCCCGATGGGCGCGATTCGCAGGAATGGCCCGCGCCTACACATCGAATCCTGTCGATGCATGCATGGGCTGACTCGCATTTTTGACGATGCATGGCACACCTATCCTGCGATCCTCACCAGACAACCGTCCGAGGTTCGCATGTCCCGTCTCCTTTATATCGATGGCCAATGGCAGCCCGCCGACAGCGGTGCCGTCCTGCGCCCGATCGCTCCCGCTACCCGTGAAGCGCTGCCGGAAGTCGCCTGCGCCGGTGTGTCCGACGTGGAGCGCGCCGTCGCTGCCGCCAAGTGCGCCTTCACTGACTGGAAGCTGACCAGCGCCGCCCAGCGCGCGGGCTACCTGCGCGCCTTCGCCGAACAGCTCGAAGCCCGCAGCGAAGCGCTGATCGCCCTGCAGATGCAGGCCAGCGGCAAGCCGCGCCTGGAAGCGGAAATCGATATCGGCGACGCCATCGCCACCTTCGCCTACTACGCCGAACTGGCCGACCAGCTGGACGCCCGACAGAACGCCGAAGTGGCCCTGCCGGACGCCGGCTACCGCTCGCAGACCCGCTGCGAGCCCATCGGCGTGGTCGGCCTGATCGTGCCGTGGAACTTCCCCTTGGTGACCAGCGCCTGGAAAGTCGCGCCGGCCCTGGCAGCGGGCTGCACCGTGGTGCTCAAGCCCTCGGAGATCACTCCGCTGATCGAACTGGTGCTGGGCGAGATCGCCGACGCCATCGGCCTGCCGGCCGGCGTGCTGAACCTGGTGCCGGGCCTGGCCGATGCCGGCGCAGCGCTGTGCAGCCATCCGGGCATCGCCAAGCTGTCCTTCACCGGCAGCAACGTCGTCGGCCGCAAGGTCATGGAAGCCGCCGCCGCGCGCACCCTGCCGGTGGGCCTGGAGCTGGGCGGCAAGTCGCCGATCCTGGTGTTCGAGGACTGCGACCTGGACGAGGCCGTGCAGTGGATCATCGCCGGCGTCTACTGGAATGCCGGGCAGATGTGCTCCGCCACCTCGCGCCTGCTGGTGCAGGAGTCCATCGCCGAGCCGCTGCTGGCGAAGCTGAAGGTCGCGGTGGAAGGCCTGCGCGTCGGTGACTCGCTGCTCGGCGAGACCGACATGGGCCCGATGACCAGCCAAGCGCAGTACCGCAAGGTGCTCGACTACTTCGCGGTGGCTCGCGACGAAGGCCTGGCCTGCCTGACCGGCGGCGAAGCAGCCGAGGGCTGGTTCATCCAGCCGACCGTGTACACCGACGTACCGGCTGACAGCCGCCTGTGGCGCGAGGAAATCTTCGGCCCGGTGCTGTGCGTGCGCACCTTCAGTGATGAAGCGGACGCCCTGAGGCAGGCCAACGACAGCGATTTCGCCCTGGCCGCTACCGTGTGCAGCGCCGATCTCGAGCGCGCCCAGCGCGTCGCCGAGCATCTGGAGGCTGGCAACGTCTGGCTGAACTCGCCGCAAGTGGTATTCCCGCAGACTTCCTGGGGCGGCGGCAAGCGCAGCGGCATCGGCCGCGAGCTGGGGCCGTGGGGCCTGTCGGCGTTCTTCGACATCAAGCACATCACCGCGCCGCGCTGATCGGCGTCACCCCGTGCTCCAGGCGCAGGTCCTCGACCAGCGCCTGGAGCGCTTCGTTGTGCCCCGGCTCGTCGCGCACCACCAGGCTGTGGGTGATGCCGTAGCCGAGGCTGTCCGGCAGCAGCGCGCGCATCTCGCCCTGTTCCACCCAGCGTTCGGCGTAGTGCGTGGGCAGGTAGCCCAGGTGCGTGCCGGCGCGCACGGCGTGGAGCACCGCTTCCATGTGCTGGGCGAAGGCCGTGCTGCGTTGCGGATCGGCCGGCAACTGCACGTCGGCCACCGCATAGCCGTGCTGGATCCAGTCGCAGCTTTCCAGCTCTGCGGCGTCCTTCACTGACTTGTCGAACAACGGATGCTCGCGCCCACAGAACACGGCTACCCGCTCGTGGTACAGCGGCTCGTAGCGCAGGTTCGGCAGGCGCCGGCTGAAGCAGGCGATGGCCAGATGCAGGCGGCCATTGAGCACCAGACGCTCCAGTTCGCTGGAGGATTCGATGAGGAAATGCAGGCGCACGTCCTGATCGCGGCGGTTGAAGCGCGCCAGCGTCTGGTGGATGCGTGCCTCGGGCAGGGTGGCGATGTTGTCGGCCAGGCCCAGGTGCAGCTCGCCGACCAGGCGTCCGGCGAGGGACTGCACCTGATCGCGGAAGTCGCCCAGCGCGGCGAACAGGCTCTGCGCATAGTCCAGTACCCGCTCGCCTTTCTCGGTCAGGCGGAAGCCGCTCTTGCCGCGTTCGCACAGGCGATAGCCCAGGCGCGTCTCCAGGCTGGCGATGTGCGTGCTGATGGTCGACTGGCCCATGCCCAGTTCGCCCTGCGCGGCGGAGAACCCGCCGCAGCGCACCACGCAGGCGAAGATGCGCAGCAGGCGCAGGTCGAGGTCGGAGACGTTGTGCAGCATCGAGGATGGGCCTGTGTCGATGTGAGATATGCCTGACTTCGAAGGCTATCAATGTATCGACAGGCTTGCCATGTGCGCCTGTCGTGGCGCTTCGGGCGCATGCTAGAGTGCTCGGCCCTGTCCCGCGGAGGTGATGATGTCCGTTCGCATGTCGGGCGCCGTGCTGGCGCTGTTGTTCTGCCTTCCGCTTGGCTTTGCGGGGATGACCGTTGCCGCGCCGATGCACAGCCAGTTCCTGCCCCCGGACGACGCCAGCCTGCGCCAGGGCGAGCCGGAGCAGCAGCAACTGCTGCAGGTCACCGAATACAGCGTGGTGCTGGGCAACCAGCGCCAGTCCAACCAGCAGCCGATCCCGATCACCACGCCGTCGCTGCTGCGCCTGAAGGGCAAGCCGCTGAACAAGGGGGCGCAGATCAGCCAGGTGGTCATCAGCTTCGACGCCGAGGGCAAGAGCCTGAAGAAGCCCGTCTACGATGAGAAGACCCGCGTGCTCAGCCTGTATTACCCGCAGGCGGCTTATCCACAGCTGCTCGACCTGCTGCGTAACGGCACCGTCTACGTGCAGTTCCTCACCTACGGCAACGGCCATATCTGGGCCGACCTGCACACCGGCGCCATTCGCGCGCGTTGAGCCGCGCCCGGCGCAGGGTTAAACTGCCCGACCCGTGGTGCCCGGCCTGAGCCGTTGCCGGCCGCGATCCCCGAGACAGCCGTAGAGAGAAGCGAGCGATGCGTAAAGACAAGAAGCAGGTGATTGGCGAAGAGATCAACGACGACGCCATCAAGCTGTTCCTCGACGTGGAACCGGCCGACGACACCCCGGCGTCCCTGCACAAGCTGGTCAAGGCCTACCGCGGCCTGCGCATCGACGACTTCGAGCGCTTCGTCGGCTTCTTCGTCGAAGCCGGCTACGACCTGTCCGCCAAGGATGCCCAGGGCCAGGACTTCATCGCCCTGATCCAGGACCAGCGCCAGGCCGAGCCCTACATCGAAGTGATCAAGGCTGCTCGCGGCTGATCGCTGCGAACCGCTGAAAAGCCCGCCCTGTGCGGGCTTTTTTATGCGCGAGTTCAGCAGGAAAACTCGAAGTAGGATGGCGTGGAGCGTAGCGATACCCATCACTTCCGAGCTGCGGACCGCACGGGTATCGCTGCGCTCCACCCATCCTACGAACAGACTCGCCGGACATCTCCGCGAATCCCCGCCTAGACTTTCCCTCAGAACGATAACGACAAGGCGAGGACGAAGCCGTGCAAGTACAGCCCTATCTGTTTTTCCATGGTCGCGCCGATGAGGCCATTGCCTTCTACCAACGCGCGGTGGGCGCCCAGCTCGGAGGCCTGATGCGCTTCGAGGAGGCGCCGGGACCGTCGTCGGTGCCCGATGGCTGGCTGGACAAGGTGATGCACGCCAGCCTGCAGATCGGCGAGACGGAAGTCTTCCTGTCCGATGGTCGCGGCGAGCACAACGCGGCTTTCAATGGCTTTTCCCTGCACCTGACGCTGCGCAGCGTGGTGGCGGCGGAGCAGGCATTCGCCGCCCTGGCGGAGGAGGGGCGGGTGGAGATGCCGCTGGAGAAGACCTTCTGGGCGCAGCGCTTCGGCATGCTCACCGACCGGTTCGGCGTCGGCTGGATGGTCAGCTGCCACTGAACCGCGCTGACCACGGACACGAAAAAGCCCGCCGGAT
The DNA here is from genome assembly GCF_014852215.1 of Pseudomonas sp. PDM19. NCBI lineage: Bacteria > Pseudomonadati > Pseudomonadota > Gammaproteobacteria > Pseudomonadales > Pseudomonadaceae > Pseudomonas > Pseudomonas sp. PDM19. Next base: position 163,728 of record NZ_JACVBG010000002.1, read on the forward strand.
GGCGGGCTTTTTCATGAGTGCGGCACTCAGGACGCGGCGACGATCTGCAGACGGTCGGCGGTCATCTGGTTGACTTCGCGGTACACCGCGGCGTCGGTTTCCAGCTGCTTCTCGCGGGCCGGGAAGATCTCCTTGAGCTTCGCGGTCCACTCGGCCGACTTGTAGCGCTCGGGGAAGCAGCGCTCCAGCAGGCCCAGCATGATTGAGACGGTGACCGAAGCACCCGGCGAGGCGCCGAGGAGGGCGGCGATGCTGCCGTCCTGGGCCGCCACCAGTTCGGTACCGAACTGCAGGATGCCGCCTTTCTTCGGGTCCTTCTTGATGATCTGCACGCGCTGGCCAGCGGTTTCGAGGCGCCAGTCGGCGGGGTTCAGTTCCGGGTAGAACTTGCGCAGGGCTTCGATGCGCTGGTCCATGGACTGCATGACTTCCTTCACCAGGTAGCGGGTGAGGTCCATGTTGTCGCGGGCCACGGCGAGCATCGGCAGCAGGTTGCTGGTGCGCACCGAGAGCGGCAGGTCGAGGAACGAACCGTGGCGCAGGAACTTGGTGGAGAAGCCGGCGTATGGGCCGAACAGCAGGGAGGTCTTGCCCTCGACCACGCGGGTGTCCAGGTGCGGCACGGACATCGGCGGGGCGCCCACTTCAGCCTGGCTGTAGACCTTGGCCTGGTGGTGCTTGACCACTTCCGGGTTGTCACAACGCAGCCACTGGCCGCTCACCGGGAAGCCGCCGAAGCCTTTGCTTTCCGGGATGCCGGACATCTGCAGCAGCGGCAGCGCGCCGCCGCCGGCGCCGAGGAAGACGAACTTCGCCTTGACCTTGCGGGCATCGCCGGTCTGGGTGTTCTTGATGTCCACCAGCCAGCCGTCGCCGGAGCGCTCGAGACCCACGACCTTCTGGAAATAGCGGACTTCGCTGCCTTCGCGGCTGGAGAGGTAGCTCAGCAGCTGGTTGGTCAGGGCGCCGAAGTTGACGTCGGTGCCGCTTTCCACGCGGGTCATCGCGACCTGCTCGTCGGCCGGGCGGCCGGGAATGGTCAGCGGGGCCCAGTCGGCGATCTTGGCGCGGTCCTCGGTGTATTCCATCGAGGAGAAGGCATGGTGCTGGGCAAGCATCTCATGGCGCTTCTTCAGGAACGGAATGTCCTTGCCACGCACGAAGCTCATGTGCGGAACGGGGTTGATGAAGTTGCGCGGTGCGCCGAAGGCGTCCTTCCCGGTCAGGTAGGCCCAGAACTGCTTGGACACCTCGAACTGGGCGTTGATGTTCACCGCCTTCTTGATGTCGATCGAGCCGTCAGCCGCCTGCGGGGTGTAGTTCAGCTCGCAGAGGCCGGCGTGACCGGTACCGGCGTTGTTCCACGGGTTGGAACTCTCGATGGCTCCGGATTCCTGCAGTTCGACGATCTCGAGCTTGACGCCCGGATCGACTTCCTTGAGCAGGACAGCCAGGGTTGCGCTCATGATGCCGGCGCCGACCAGCAGCACGTCCATCGATTCGATTTCGTTCTGCGCCATTAACGCGTCTCCAAAACTATCAGCAGCCAGTTGTGACAGGGGCCTTGCGCTCGTTGCGCGAAAGCCGCATGTCCGAATTCTTCTCAGGTCGCAAAGGACCTTTCGCGGAATGTCTCGGGCCGGGATCGGAGGAGGGGAAATGCGCACCTTCTCGGCAATCCACGGACAGACGAATTCATCCGCAAGTGCATCCGAAAGTGGCGCTTATGCGCGGCTTCCGGTGCCGAAAAAGCGATTCAGTGCTGCGGGGTCAGACGTCAATGGTGCTACCAACGCAAAACTCTTCATTGCTCGCCACACTCTCGTGAAGTAGTGAAAAACCTTCGATCACGCTCTTTTGGAGGCGTGAAGCTCAAAGGGGATCGTCGTCGCGGGCCGGTCCGGTCTCCGTGCGGAGGGGGCGGCTGCATCCTTGCCAAGTTCTGCGCAACGAACGTACAAAGCGCGACGGCCAGTGACCGAGGCGAGTGGCGACTCTCTTTGAGGGGTGGCAGAGGCGAGACACGGTGTGTCGGCATCGTGCGGGGCCCGACCAGGAGGCGTCCTTATAATCGGGGGGCGATTATAACGGCGAAACACAAAAAAAAGCTCTGCACCTTAGACTTTTTTCCTAGTGTCTACCCCTTGATTGACCATTTGTGCTCCCTCCCGGTGCGTCTTGCCTGCAGGTGGGTCAAGGCGGCCTATCGACGCGCGGCCAGGGAACCCTGAGAACGGGTTCCGCGTCCAATGGCCAAGCGCTATCTGACCGCGCTGCCCGCCGGTATACTGCCGGCCATCGCTTACCCCATGGAGAGATGAGCATGCTGCCTCGCCTGTTGCTCGGCTTTATCGCTGCCGCCAGCCTGACCTTGACCGGCTGCGCCCTCAGCCCGCAACAACTCAACCCGACGCCCGAGTTCAAGGGCCCGGTCGCCGCCGTTGGCCAGGGCCAGCCGGTGGTGGTGAAAGTCGTCGACGGTCGCCCTAGCACCGCGCTGGGTACCCGTGGTGGCCTGTATTCGGAAACCAGCCAGCTGACCGTGCGCAGCGAAGACGTGATCCCCAAGCTGCAGTTGCAGGCTGAAACCGCCGTGCGCCTGCTGGGCTTCACCCCGTCGGCCAACGCCTACAATGCGCCGCAACTGACCCTGACCCTGGCCGAGCTGAAGTACCAGTCGCCCAAGGAAGGCATGTACGTCACCGAGGCCGACATCGGCGCCACCTTCCGCGCCGACGTGCAGAGCGGCACCCGTCGCTACAGCGGCCGCTACGGCGCCTCGACCAACCAGCGTTTCGGCATGGCGCCCAACCAGGCGACCAATACCAAGCTGGTGAGCGACGTGCTCAGCGACGCGCTGACCCGCGTGTTCAAGGACCCGACCATCGGCCAGACGCTGAACCAGCGCTGATCGATCGGACATGAAAAAGCCCGCCGAATGGCGGGCTTTTTCATGGGCGCAGATCGGGGCGATCAGGCGGCCTGGCGGTACGGGTCGACCTCGAACGAACGCATGCGCTCGTCGGTTTCCGGCAGGTCCAGGTGTTCGTGGCCGCAGGCCTGGGTGTAGACCAGCCAGTGGTCGTCCTGGACGTTGAACGAGAGTTCGACGACCACGGCTTCGATTTCTTCCAGGTGTTCGATCAGGTAGGCGTTTTCGTGGGGGACGATGTCGAGCATGGCGAATCTCCTTGGCGAAAGACCGGGTTTGCAGAATTCGTTGAAGCCAGCAACGTGCCAGGACGCGGGAGAGGTCTTAGACCCTTTCTCGATAACTCTTACGCTCGTCGTAAATAAGCGTTGCGTGCTGGCTGCGATGGCGGCCCAGCGGATAAAATGCGCGTCGATTGTTTCTCATCCATGACGGGCCAAGCCCGTTCGTCCAGACTGACCCCGCTTTGCTTCGAAGTCGTTGGCGTGCAGTTCTGAAGCGGAGGTTGTGATGTCGCTGCAGGCGCTCTGGAGTCTTTTCCAGGCCCATCCCGGTCGTATCGTGAATGACCTGGCCCTGTTCTTCGCCCTGGCCGGAGGCTGGCTGTTGCTGGCGACCCGCCGCCGCGAGCGCCTCGCCCTGGCGCGCCTGGCCGCCGAGAGCGAAATTGCGCCGGTGCCGCTGGACAGCGTCGAGCCGACCGCGCGGATGAACCGCTTCTTCTACCGTTTCGGTTTCGCCTGCATGGTGCTGGCCGTGACGGTGAGCTGGTACAGCACCCGGCTCTGAGTCATCAGTGAATTGAAAAAGGCGCCCGAGGGCGCCTTTTTTCATGCCTGCTGCTTGAGTCGGTACTGGTTCAGCACCGGGTTGGCGTACTGCAGGATCAGGTGGCCGCGCTGCTCCGCGGGGCATTCGCCCAGGCGGCGCTCCCATTCGGTGCGCGCACGCTGCAGTTCCTCGGCCTTGAACAGGGTCTCGGCGCGCGGCACGTTCAGCGCGGCGTCGCGCAGATCGGAGGCCTCGTAGGCGAGGTAGTGCACCGGGAACAACCGGTAGTTGCCGAGGATCTGCCGGTCCAGCTCGGCGGCGAGCTGCTTGGCGTCGGCGAAGTCGCCGGTGATCTCCTCGCCGAAGTTGATGTGCACCCGGCCCTTGTAGCCGGTAATGCCCTGCACGATGCTGCGGTCGTCCTCGCCCGGCGCCTTCGTGTATTCGCCGGTGGTCGCGCGGGTGAACAGCTCGCGGGCCTTGGCGGCATCGCAGGGGTCGTATTCGTAGCTGATGGACACCGGAATCAGGTGCAGCTGGCGAACTACCTCGGCAAACGGCTCGTCCTTGCGGCTCATGTGGAACATCTTGAGGATCGCCGAATCGGTGCGGTCGTCACCGTCCTTGGCGCGGCCCTCGGCCTGGGCGATCCAGATCGACTGGCCGTCCTGGCAGATCGAGTGATTGATGTAGGCCGAGAGGTTCTGGTACGCCGCCAGTTTCTCGCGCCGACCGCTGATCGAGCGGTGCACGATGAAGCTCTTGTTCAGGCGCATCAGGTCGCTGACGAAGGACTTCTGCAGCAGGTTGTCGCCGATGGCGATGCGCGGCGTCGGCAGCTTGGCGTGGTAGATCGCGTAGTTGCAGAAGGCCGGGTCGACCACGATATCGCGGTGGTTGGCGATGAACAGGTAGGCACGGCCGGATTGCAGGCGCTCGACGCCGGAATAGGTGACGCCGTCGGTGGCGTGCTCGATGGTCCGGTCGACGTAGGGCTCGACTTTGTGCTGCAGCTCGCTGACGCTGCGGATGCCGGTGACTTCGCGGGCCAGCCGATGGGCTATAAGAGGTCTGAGCAGCCAGCCGAACGGACCGGACAGACGCGGGAAACGGTAACGCGCCAGCGCGCCGAGGAAGGCGTCATCGCTCAGCAGGCGCTGCAGGACAGCCGGGACTTCGGCGTCGTTGTACGGTCGGATGGCTTCGAACTCGCCCATCATGCTCTCTATGAATTCTCGGGGTATCACGGGACAGGCCGCGAAATAGACGGCCCGGATGGGTATGCCGCCGACTCACCGGCCAGGCGGGCACCCAAAAAGACCGCGCGATTATAAACGGAAGTCACGGGGGAACCAGCGATGCTCGAAAGTCAGGACTATTCCTGTCCCTATTGCGGTGAGCCGGCCGAGGCCGTGCTTGACCTCTCCGGGGGCGACCAGAGCTACTATGAAGATTGTCCGGTGTGTTGCCGGCCGATCCTGTTCCAGCTCCACACCGACGGCGTGGACTGGACCCTGGAAGTCCAGCGCGAGGACGATTGATGCAGCGAATCTACGAACCCGCCGACCTGATCGAAGCCGAGCTGCTGGGCGGCATGCTGGCCAACGAGGGCATTTCGTCGCACCTGGGCGGACGCCATCTGGTCGGCGGCATCGGCGAGCTGCCGGGCCTGGGCCTGCTGCACCTGTGGGTGGAGGACGACGTGGCCGAGCAGGCGCGCGAACTGATCGCCGCGTACAATGCCGCGCAACCCTTGCCGGGCTGCGCCGACGATCACGAGGGCGGTCCCGGCGTCCTGCTTTGCTGACCTTCTCCCCCGACGAGTCCCAATGACCAGCCGCTACGCCCTGTTCCGCTGGAACCGCCAGCTTGCCGAAAACGCCGGCTTCCCTGCCGACCTGCAGCCGCAGTGGAACGTCGCGCCCGGCGCCCGCGTGCTCATGCTGCGCGAGGAGAACGGCGCGCGCCATGCCGACCTCGCGCGCTGGGGACTGACGCCGGCCTGGCTGAAGGACCTGTCGCGAACCCCCGCCCATGCCCGTACGGAAACCATCGTTGAACAGCCGATGTTCCGCGATGCCTTCGCCCAGCGTCGCTGCCTGCTGCCGGCCAATGGCTTCTATGAGTGGCTCGGCGTGCGCAAGCGGCCGCACTGGGTTTCCGGAGGCGGGTTGATCTGTTTTGCGGGGGTGTGGGAGGCGTATCCGGTGGAAGGCCACACCTATTACAGCGTGGCGATGCTCACCCAGGCGGCGGGCGATATGCGCCGGCCGCTGATTCTCGATTTGCAGGAGCAGGCGCAATGGCTGTCGAACGAGACGCCCGCCGCGCGCTTGCTGGAACTGCTGCAGTTGCCCCAGGCGCGGCTGCGCGTGCAGGCGCTGGCGAACTTCGTCAATGACCCGGCCTGCAATGGGCCGGAGTGCCTCACCCCGGCCTGAGAACTCCGGGGCAGTAGGATGGTGTGGAGCGCAGCGATACCCATCGCCCCCTGCACCGGCAGCATGGGTATCGCCTAGGCTCCACCCATCCTGCCAATGCGTGCGCTGTCGACGGCAGCGCACGCCCGGCAGCCTGTCTTACACCTTGAACTGATTCACCAGCCGGCGCTGCTGCTCAGCCAGCTTGGTCAGCTCGGCGCTGGCCTGGGAGGCCTCGTCGGCGCCGCCGGCCACCTGGTTGGCGACCATGCCGATGTTGCTGACGTTGCGGTTGATGTCCTCGGCTACCGCGCTCTGCTCCTCGGCGGCGCTGGCGATCTGGGTGTTCATGTCGTTGATCACCGACACCGCCTGGGTGATCGACTCCAGCGCCTGGGCCGCCTCGCCGGCGTGGCGCACGCTGTCCTCGGTCTTGTCCTGGCTCTGCTGCATCACGTGCACCACTTCGCGGGTGCCGTTCTGCAACTGCTGGATCATCGACTGGATCTCCTCGGTGGCCTGCTGGGTCTTCTGCGCCAGGTTGCGCACCTCGTCGGCGACCACCGCGAAGCCGCGGCCCTGTTCACCGGCGCGGGCAGCCTCGATGGCGGCGTTGAGCGCCAGCAGGTTGGTCTGTTCGGCGATACCGCGGATGGCCACCAGGATCGCGTTGATGTTCTCGCTGTCGCGGGCCAGCGACTGCACCACGCCCACGGCGCGGCCGATCTCGCTGGCCAGCGCCTGGATCGCTGTGGAGCTGCTCTCGACGATGCGCTTGCCGTGGTGCGCGGCCTGGTCGGCATGGTTGGCCGCTTCGGCTGCATGGGTGGCGTTGCGCGCTACGTCCTGGGCGGTGGCGGTCATCTCGTGGACGGCGGTGGCCACCAGCTCGATCTCCGCCAGCTGCTTCTGCACGCCCTGGTTGGTGCGGATGGCGATGTCAGCGGTGTGCTCGGAGGAATCGCTGACGTGCTGCACCGAGGTCACCACCTGGCCGATCATGCCCTGCAGCTTGCCCAGGAAGGTGTTGAAGCCCTTGGCGATGGAGCCCAGTTCGTCGGCGCGGTCGCTGGTCAGGCGGCGGGTCAGGTCGCCTTCACCCTGGGCGATATCGTCGAGCATGCCGACCAGCTGGCGCAACGGGCGGGCGATGCCATGGCCGACCAGCCAGATCACGGCCAGGCCGATGGCGGCGATCAGCAGGCCGACCAGGGTCATGCCCAGGGTGTCGCTGTCGCGCTGGGATTTCAGGTCGCTCTGCAGCTGGTTCAGGTCACCCAGCACGGCTTCCTGCGGCAGTTGCAGCATCAGGGTCCAGCGCGCGCCGGAGTCGGCGATGGTGAAGGGCAGGAACAGCTCGATGTGGCCGTGTTCCTTGTCCACCGAGGTCAGCGGCTGGTCGAGGGTGAGCTTGGCCAGGTTGGCCACTTCGCTGGCGTCCAGCACGCTGCTGGCGGGTTCGCCGAGCTTGGCCGGGGCCTTGGTGTAGGCGACCAGGCGGCCGTTGGTGGAGATCAGCGCCATCTCGCCGGCGCCGTCATAGAGCTGGCTGTCGGCGGTCTTGAGCAGGTCCTGGATGAAGTCCAGCGACAGGTCCACGCCGACGGTGCCCTTGAACTGACCCTTGACCATGATCGGCGCGTTGAACGAGGACATCAGCACCATCTTGCCGGCCATCTCGTAGGGCGCCGGGTCGATGATGCAGGGCTGGTGCTTCTCTTTCGGACACAGGTAGTACTCGCCTTCGCGCACGCCAGTAGGCTGCATTTTCTGGCTTTCCAGGGTGTCGCCCATGGCTTCCACGGTCAGGCCGCCGTCCTTGCGGTACCACCAGGGCATGAAGCGGCCGCTGGCGTCGTAGCCGGGCAGGCCGGAGTACTGGCTGTCGTTGCCGGCGAAGGCGTTGGGTTCCCAGCCGGCGAAGGCGTCGAGCAGCTTGGGGTTCTGCGCCACGGTCTGGCGCAGCAGGTTGGACATGCCGGCGCGGCCGATGCCCAGCAGCGGCTGGCCGTTGGCGTCGGTTTCGTCGAGCAGGGCGTTGGTGTTGGCGAGGTCGCGGGCAACGGTGAGCGGGTATTCCAGTTCGCGCTGGATTTGCGCGACTTGGCCGCGCGCGATCGCCACCAGGCGATCGTTGATCACCTGCTCGAGCAGCGCCTGGGTACGCTCCTGCACCAGCGCCTGAGTCCGCGAGCCGGCGAACAGCGCGTAAAGCACCAGCGCCGCGACCACTGCCAGAACGCTGGCACCTGCCAACGCCACCACGGAAAACTGGATCGACTTGAATTTCATACGGGTACCCGGAATGCGCCAGAGGTCTGCGTGTCTATCTGTATCGGCAGGTCCGGGGATTTTCCTTAGGCGGCCGTTGTAATGGGTTGTAACGCGGCTGTTCGCCGCCTGTCGCAGGATTGTCGGCGCTGACCGGGAGGTCTAGCATGTGATGTCAAAATGAAATTATCTGGCCGTGGCGAGCGCCTCGACATCCTGGTTTCCAGGGTGAGATCAGACGCTGGCCGCGGCTAGCTCGCGGGTGTGGATCGCAGGCGCGATGCCGCGCACCGCGTACGCCACGACAGGCGCCCCCGGCACCTTCCGATGCGTCGGTGCGGTTTCCTAAGTCACTGCTGCGCCGGCTGTTTCCTGCCAGTTGCCGGGCATCGGGGGTGGGCCTACCATGCGCGCTGTCCGTGGGAGATTGCATTGTTTCGGGAGAGCAACATGCCCAGAGTTTTTCGTGTCGCAGGCCTGGCCGCAGCCCTGCTGCTCACCGCTTGCCAGCAGGTGAACACCACCAGCAGCGGTGTCGTCGGCGTCGATCGCAAGCAGAACATGTTCAGCATGCTGTCCAGCGCCCAGGTCGACCAGATGTATGCGCAGTCCTACCAGCAGACCCTCGGTGAGGCCTCCAAGGCCGGCAAGCTGGATGCCAGCAGCAATGACGCCAAGCGCGTGAAGGCCATCGCCGCGCGGTTGATCCCGCAGACCGGCGCCTTCCGTTCCGACGCGCCGTCCTGGCAGTGGGAAGTCAACGTGATCAAGAGCGACGAGCTCAACGCCAACTGCGGTCCGGGCGGCAAGATCATCGTCTACACCGGGCTGATCGATCAGCTCAAGCTCACCGACGACGAACTGGCCGCGGTGATGGGCCACGAGATCGCCCACGCCCTGCGTGAGCACGGCCGTGAAGCCATGTCCCGCGCCTATGCGGAGCAGATGGGGCTGGGCATTGGCGGCGCGCTGCTGGGGCTGGGGCAGAGCAGCGTGGACATGGCCCACCAGGTGGTCGAATACAGCCTGACGTTGCCCAATAGCCGGCAGAATGAGAACGAAGCTGACCTGATCGGCCTGGAATTGGCGGCGCGAGCCGGTTATAACCCCAACGCCGCGATGACCCTGTGGCAGAAGATGGGGCAGGCGTCGAACGGTGAAGCTCCGCCGGAAATCCTCAGCACGCACCCGGCGGACAGTACGCGGATGGCCAACCTGCAGGCCGCCATCCCGAAGGTCATGCCGCTCTACGAGCAGGCCAAGACCCGCTGAACAGTGTTTTTGCAGCAGGGGTTCGTGATTCTCTCGAACGGCCAGGAGCGGCGTAAGGTTGCGCCGCTTTATCCAGTGAACAGGGAGCACCCGTGAAAATCGCTGTACTCGGAGCCACCGGGCTCCTGGGCCACCACGCCGCCCGCGCGATCAAGGCGGCCGGCCACCAGCTGGTGCTGATCCACCGACCCTCGTCGCAGATCCAGCGCCTGGCCTACCTCGAGCCTGAGTGCCGGGTAGCCGAACTCTTCGATCACCAGGGCATGGCCCGCGCGCTCAGCGGGCTCGACGCGGTGATCTTCAGCGCCGGTTACTACCCGGTGCGCCCGCGTCGCTGGCAGGAGGAAGTGGCCAGCGCACTGGACCTGACCAATCATTTCTACGCCGCCTGCCTGCAGGCGAAAGTACCGCGCATCCTCTACGTCGGTTCGGCCTTCGCCATGCCTTCGCACCCTCAGGGGCTGCCGGGCCATGAGGGGCTGTTCTATGAAGGCCTGCCCACCGGCAAGAGCGCCTACGTGATGTGCAAGTGGGCGCTGGACGAACAGGCCCGCGAACAGGCTCGTGGCGGCCTGCCGGTGGTGATCGGGATTCCCGGCATGGTGCTGGGCGAGCTCGACATCGGCCCGACCACCGGGCGCCTGATCACCGCCATCGGCCGCGACGAGATGCTGCACTACGTGCCGGGCCGGCGGAACGTCATCGATGCCTCCGAGGCCGGGCGTGGTCTGCTCAAGGCGCTCGAGCGAGGCCGGGTGGGGGAGCGTTACCTGCTCACCGGGCACAATATCGAGATGGGCGAGCTGACCAGCACCATCGCCAAGCTGCTGGGCAAGCCGGCGCCTACCCCGATGCCGCTGCACCGCGCCCGCGCGCTGGCGACCCTGGGCCGCTGGCGCTACCGCCTGACCGGCAAGATGCCGCTGCTGGACGACACCGCCATCGAGGTGATGGCCGGCGGGCAGTTCCTCGACGGCCGCAAGGCCCGCGAGGAGCTGGGCTTCGAGTCGCATGTGCCGCTGGAAGACACGCTGGAGCGGGCCATTTCCTGGTTCCACGCCAACGACTACCTCTGACTTCGGCTGTCTTTGTAGGAGCGAGCTGTTACGGAGCTCCCCGCGAGAGCCGTATGTGCCGCGTAGAGCGTGGAAGCGAATGAAAAAAGCCCGGCTCATGGCCGGGCTTTTTCATTGTCAGGGCAGCGCCTTCTCCGCAAAGGGCCGGTTGGGCAGCCCCATCTGCGCGCGGAAGCTTTCCATGTCGAACAACGTGCACAGCTCCTGCACCTGGTTCTGGCTGTTGAAGGTCCAGAAGCCCATGGCCGAGATACTGACGATGCGGTCACTGGCCGGGTAGCCCAGCACCGGGCGGGCGATGCTGCCCATCAGCGTGCTCCAGGTGAAGACCTTGTTGCCCTCGCGGATGCATTCCTCCACGGCCACTTCCAGGTCCTCCATGCCACTGCGGATCTCCTCCACCAACGTCCGGTAGCCGGCGTTGTCCAGCGGCTGGGCGGTGAAGGCGCTCTTGTAGATGAAGTCCGGGCTGTGCAGCTGCTCCACCAGCGCCAGGTGTCCCTTGTTCCAGGCAAGGTCGATGTGGTGGCGGGCGATTTTCTTCAGGTCTTTTTCCGGCATGGCGACATCCTTTGTCGTGGGAGGCTTCAGGCGCCACTGTGTATCGCGGGCGATACACAGGCATTGGCCGGCGCGCCAGCCTCCCGACGAAAGCGGCCGGTCAGAACACTCCGGAGAGCTTGAGCGCGTGGTACACGGCAGCCAGGCCGAGGATGGCGAAGGCGGCGGCGGCCAGGCGGCGGATCAGGTTCAGCGGCAGGCGCTCGGCGGCGAAGTTGCCCGCCAGAACCACCGGTACGTTGGCGATCAGCATGCCCAGCGTGGTGCCGATGACCACCAGCCAGAAGTGCGGGTACTGCGCGGCCAGCATCACGGTGGCGACCTGGGTCTTGTCGCCCATCTCGGCGAGGAAGAAGGCGATCAGGGTGGTGAGGAACGGACCGAATTTCTTCAGCGAACCTTCTTCGTCGTCATCCAGCTTGTCGGGAATCAGGGTCCAGCCAGCGACCGCCAGGAAGCACACGGCAAGCACCCAGCTCAGCGTGCTTTCCGAGAAGAACGAGGCGACCCAGCTACCGACGGCACCGGCGGCGAAGTGGTTGGCCAGGGTGGCGGCGATGATCCCGGCGATGATCGGCCAGGGCTTGCGGAAGCGCGCGGCGAGGACGAGCGCGAGCAATTGCGTCTTGTCGCCGATTTCCGCGAGGGCAACGATCAGGGTGGGGACGAAGAGGGATTCCATCAGACTTCCTAAGGGGGCGGGTCGACTAATCACCATGACACGCGCCACCTGCCCGCCCCGGGTCAGGTTGCTCGTGTCATAGGTCTTGTCAAACCCCGGCCTGAACGCTGCAGGCCTGGATCGTACGCGCCATGGTCTGTGGACCAAGTGTGTTGACGCGTACCGGGCGAGCAGGGCGCTCGCGGGAGACTACTCCCCTAGGACGGGGCGCATTCTGCCCAAGTCCCGGGACTTGGGCAAGCCTGCGCGTCGGATCAGTCGCGAGTGGGGCGGATGTCCATGTCCTCGTAGCGGATGAAGCGGGTACCGTTCTTGAAGCGGTAACCCAGCCAGATCGCCAGGAACAGCGGGATGGTGATGTAGGTGGCGACCAGCCCGGCCCAGTCCACGTGCTCGCCGACGAAGGCCTGGTAGTTCTGCCCCAGGGTGATGATCAGGCACAGGGTGAAGGCGAACAGCGGGCCGAGGGGGAACCACTTGGCGCGGTAGGGCAGGTCGTTGAGGTTGCCGCCTTGCAGGACGAAGCCCTTGCGGAAGCGGTAGTGCGACACGGCGATGCCCAGCCAGACGATGAAGCCGCACATGCCCGAGGCGTTGAGCAGCCAGGTGTAGACGGTCTTGTCGCCGATGAAGCTGGTGAGGAAGCACAGTGCGCCGATCAGCGTGGTGGCGTAGAGGGCGTAGCGCGGCACGCCGCTCGCGGACACCTGGGTGAACAGGCGCGGTGCCTTGCCCTGGGTGGCCATGGTGTAGAGCATCCGGGTCGAGGCGTACATGCCCGAGTTGCCCGCCGAAAGGATCGCCGAGAGGATCACCGCGTTCATCACGCCCGCCGCGGCGGCGAGGCCCGCGCGCTCGAACAGCAGGGTGAAGGGCGAGGTGCTGATGTCGCTGCTGTCGGTCTTGAGCAGGTTCGGATCGGTGTAGGGGATCAGCATGCCGATGACGAAGATCGACAGGATGTAGAACATCAGGATTCGCCAGAACACCTGGCGAATGGCGATGGGAATGGACTTCTGCGGGTTCTCCGACTCGCCCGCGGCGACGCCGATCAGCTCGGTGCCCTGGAAGGAGAAACCGGCGATCATCGCCACCCCGATCATCGCCTGCAGGCCGCCGACGAAGGGTGCGTCACCGCTGGTGAAGTTGCTGAAACCGGGGCTGTCGATGCCATGCATGATGCCGATGATGCTGGCCAGGCCGATGCCGATGAAGATCACCACGGCCACCACCTTGATCAGCGCGAACCAGAACTCGCTCTCGCCGAAGCCCTTCACCGAGAAGAAGTTGAGCATGAACATGATGGCCAGGAAGCCGGCGCTCCAGTACATGCCCGAGACTTCCGGGAACCAGAACTTCATCACCAGCTGCGCCGCCACCAGCTCGGCGGCGATGGTCACCGCCCAGTTGTACCAGTAGTTCCAGCCCATGGCGAAACCGAAGCCATCGTCGATGAAACGGCTGCCATAAGTGCAGAACGAGCCGGAATCAGGAATGTAAGCCGCCAGCTCGCCGAGGCTGGTCATTAGGAAGAACACCATCAGGCCGATCAGCGCGTAGGCCAGCAGCGCACCGCCGGGGCCGGCAGTGGCGATGGTGCTGCCGGAGGCGACGAACAGGCCGGTGCCGATGGAGCCGCCGATGGCGATCATGTTCAGGTGGCGCGGCTTGAGGGAGCGCTTCAGATGATGCGGCTTCTCCTTCGGCCCCATGGCGAAAGTCAGTTCGACGTCATCTCTAATTCTTCGGTTCACGGGTGTCCTCGATAGTTCAGGGCGAGCGGCGATGCGCCGATCCAGCGGGCTCGGTGGAGTGTAGTGCGAGCCTTGGATCAGCGCCGGGCGCTGTAGATACGGAAGCCGTCGGCCTCGGCCAGGGTGCGGCAGGGGCCCAGGTGCTGTTCGATCAGCGGCGGGTATTTCAGGAAGCTGTTGGCCACCAGGCGCAGCTCGCCGCCCGACGCCAGGTGGTGTGCCGACTGGCGCAGCAGGTGTTCGGTGGCGGCGTAGCTGGTGTGCACGCCCTGGTGGAAGGGCGGGTTGCTGACGATGGCAGCGAGGCCTTCCGGCGCGGCGTCGATACCGTCGCCGGCGATCACTTCACCCTCCAGGCCATTGGCGGCCAGGGTCAGGCGGCTGCTCTCGACGGCGAAGGCGTCGACGTCCAGCAGGGTCAGGCGGCTCTGTGGATAACGTCGCTTGAGCGTGGCGCCGAGCACCCCGGCGCCGCAGCCGAAGTCCAGCACATGGCCGGCTGGCAACTTGTCCAGGTGTTCCAGCAGCAGCGCGCTGCCGCGGTCCAGGCGACCATGGCTGAACACGCCGGGCAGGGTGATGACTTGCAGCGGGCCATCGGCCAGTGGCAGTTCGTAGCGTTGCGCGAGGGCATGCAGGTCCGGCGCGGTCGGCGCGCCGTCGATGCGCGTGTGCCACAGCTGGCAGTGGCGGGCGCTGTCCAGCTTGCTGGCGCGGCCGAACTCACCGAGCTGCTTGCTGGCGCGTTCGACGCCAGCGCGTTTCTCGCCGACCAGGTACAGCTCGCCGTCCGGCACGCAGCTGGCCAGCGCGGCAAGCAGGTAGTCGGTCAGTTCGCGGGACTTGGGCAGGAACAGCACGGCGGCAGCGAACTGGCCCGTCGGCGGCGTGGCGCCGAAGTGGCAGCGACCGGCGTAGCGGCTTTCCAACTGCCGGGCTACGCCGGCATGCCAGCTCCAGCCCTGGGCCTGCGGCAGGTCGCCGAGCAGGGCGTCGGCGGGCAGGCCGGCGAGCAGGACGCGGCCCTGGAAGCGCTCGATCTGGCGCAGCAGCACTTCACTGGTGGGGGCGTTGGACATGCGGCCTCCTGGCGAAAAAGGGCGCGAGTTTAGCAGGGCTGCCGCGGCCGAGCCTAGGCGAGGCGCACCTCGGCGTTCTTCCAGAAGTCGTCGCCGCGCAGTTCCAGCGCCCCGGCCGCGACTTGTTCGCGCAGGCGCCAGGCGGCCAGCAGGTCGCTGACGAACAGGCCGTCGACGTAGGCCATGGTCGGGCCGATCAGCGACTGCACCGGGCGCCAGGACTCGCTGGCGCTGTCCAGCAGGATGCGGTCGATGTGGGCGTAGCCGGTGCCGCTCAACTGGCCATCCAGCCACAGGCGCAGCTCGGCGTTCTCCGCCAGGGCGCGCTGCCAGTCCGCCGCCAGGGCTTGGCGCTCGGCGGCGTCCAGTTCGTGGCTGGCGGCCAGGGCGTTGGCCAGTTCGACGGGTTTCAGCATGGCAATGGCGTGGCGGTCCTCGCTGCGGCACTGGCCGCTGCCGGCGCCGACACTGCGCAGGATGATGTTCGCTGGCAGCAAAGCGCAGACGCGGCGCAGCAGGAGTTGCTCGCTGGCGCTGTCGCCGTGCCAGAGGGTGACGGAGGCGACGTCCGGGCTGTGCAGCCAGTTCACCTCGGTGGCCATCTCGCTGGCGATTTCCCGCTCGCGCAGGACTTCGCCGCCCAGCGCATGCCAGAACGCAGCGCGCTGCTGGCAGGGCGGGTTATCCACATCGCTCAGTGGGCCGACCGCCAGGTCGTCCGGCATCACGCGGATTTTCTTTTCGGTCAGCACGCCTGCCTCGACGGCCCGATGCAGGGCTTCGGCGGCACCGTCGCCGCAGACCAGATGCAGGCTCATGGCGCCACCACCCGGCGCGGCTCGCCAGTGAAGAAGCCGGCGGCGTTCTCGCTCAACTGGCCGACGATGCGCTGCCGGGCCTCGCGGCTGCCCCAGGCGCTGTGCGGGGTGAGGATGAAGCGCGGGATGTCGCCGGCCAGCAGAGGGTTGCCGTCCCGCGGGGGCTCGACGCTGAGCACGTCGAAGGCCGCGCCGCCGAGATGACCGCGGCGCAGGGTGTCGGCCAGCGCCTGCTCGTCGACCAGCCCGCCGCGGGCGGTGTTGATCAGGTAGGCGCCGGGCTTCATCAGGTCCAGCTCGCGCTGGCCGATCAGGTTGCGCGTGGCGTCGGTCAGCGGGCAGTGCAGGGTGAGGGCGTCTACCTGCGGCAGCAGGTCGTCCAGCGCCAGGCGATCGGCGCGCGCCGGGCGTCCGGGCAGGGCGCCGAGCAGTACGCGCATGCCGAAGGCTTCGGCCAGTTTCGCCACCGCGCCGCCCAGTTCGCCGTGGCCGAGCAGGCCGAGGGTCTTGCCTTCCAGTTCGACGATGGGGAAGTCCAGCAGGCAGAACTGCGGCGCCTTCTGCCAGCGCCCCGCGCGGATCGCCGCCTGGTAGTCCGGCAGGCGCGTGGCCAGGGCGAGCAGCAGCATCAGGGTGTGCTGAGCCACCGATGGGGTGCCGTAGCCCTGGCAGTTGCTCACGGTCACGCCGTGCTGGCGGGCGGCTTCGAGGTCGACGTTGTTGGTGCCGGTGGCGGCCACCAGGATCAGCTTGAGTTCCGGGCACTGCCCGAACACCTCGGCGCCGATGCGCACCTTGTTGCTGATCGCTACCTGCGCGCCCTGCAGTCGCTCGGCCACCTGCTGCGTGTCGCTGCGCCCGTGCAGGACCAGTTCGCCGAACGGCGCGCGCAGCGGCGCGAGGTCGAGGTCACCGAGGTCGAGGGAGGCGTGGTCGAGGAAGACGGCGCGAGGAGGATTCATGAGCGATGACACCTTGATCGGAAGGGCGGGGTGAAGGGGATTCTCGGCGCAACCTCGCCGGCTAACAACCCAGGCTGCCCGCGTCGCGAGGGGCGGAGCGAACTGCACTGAGGTTAGACGTTTGAGTGAAAAGTCTGACAGACGATTCAGTTTCTCCTCATCTGCGGCGAGGCGTTGCCTTCGTAGATTGAGCCCATCTAAACCTCGAGGTGACTCGCGATGATGGGTTGGCTGATCTCCGGTCTGACTGCCTTTGGCATCACGACCGCTGGTGTCTGGAGCGCACGGGTCTGGTCCCGTGTTGGTTCTTCCGCGTCCTTTCCCCGGACACGGCGCCGCAAGCCGGTGCGCGGCAGTGGCCCAGAACCGCTGCTCTGCTTCGGCGCCCTGATGGACGCTTGCGAAGGGCCGGCGGGAACAGCTCTGATACGCGAGCGCGGCGAAATGGCCGAGCGCCTGCAGGCTGACCTGGCGGAATACTGGGGCATCCGCGATGGCCAATCGGCGCGCGATACGCTGCAGGGCATGCTGCTGGAAGCGCACAGCCTGCCGCTGGACGAGGATTTTCGCCGCCTGCAACGCAACGAACCGAGCGCCTTTGACGGCGAGCAGCGTTTGCGCTGGCAGCGTGCAAAGCAGGTCTGGGGCAAGGCCGGCCTGGCCCTGCCGAAAGACCTTTCCATGGCGGCCCACGACTACGAGTGCATCGCCTGGCTGGCGCGGCGCTGCCATGCCTGCGGCTATCTCGCCGAGGACGAGGCCTGGCTTTGCCTGGCCTGGGTCGCAGAAGCCGCCGTGCGCCAGTTCGGCGACTGGCAGGCCTATGCCGCTTCCTATGTGCTGGTGCGGGCCACGCTGCAACGCGACAGCCAACAGGGTCCGCTGGCCATCCGTGCCTACAAGGATCTGATGGAGGGCGCAGGGCAATGGCGGCTCAACCCGCTGGCGGGCATTCGCGTAGACGACGTGGTCCTGCAGATCGAGCACGAGATTCCGCTGTACACCTGCCAGCCTCGCCAGTCCCTGCTGTCCTTCGGCTCGCTGATTGCACTGAGCGCCGGCGTTCGTTCCGATCGACTGGCGATTGCCCCCGAGGAGTCCGAACTGCATCGCCTGTGGCTGACGCAGCACTGGCGCGCCGAAGGCAAGGGGCAAGTGAAGGAGCGTCTGCACTGGCTGCTGGAGACTGGCAGCCGGGCACGCTTCGATGCCCTGCTGGAGCGCAGCGTTGGCCGCCTGAACGTTGCCGCTGGCGAGCCCGGCCAGGAGCGCTTCGAGCAGGCGCGCCGGGCTCTGCTCAAGGCCGGACATGACCCTGCGCTGGTGGACGGCTGTCGCACGGTGCTGGCCTACGACCTGGAGCGGGCCGCCTTCGGCGCGCGCCTGGCCTTCGCCGCCGGCCTGCTGGACGAGGCGAGTCTGTGGAATGCCCTGCGTCACATGGCGCAGCGGGCTCGCTCGGCATTCGCCGACTGGGAGCAGTACCTGGTCTCGGTGGTGGTTGGCCATGCGCTGGCCAATCAGGATCGGGATGCCGGCCGGCAATTGCTGCGTAGTGGCATGGTGTTGCTCGATGGCATCAGCCCGTTCGCCGAGCACTTGTCGCCCTGGCAGTCGTGTCCGCTGGACAAGCTGCCGGTATTGCACGGGGTATCCTCTGCGGCCGCACGCTGAGGCCGCCCCGGCACTTGTCGGAGCCCCGTCGAGTCGTATAGAAGTGGGAGCTTTCTCGGCGGCTGTTCGGAGGCGCGATGTACTGGGCGGAATTTCTCACGGTGGCGTTCATTCACCTGCTGGCGGTGGCCAGCCCCGGCCCGGACTTCGCCGTGGTGGTGCGCGAGAGCGTGACCCACGGCCGTCGCGCCGGCACCTGGACGGCACTGGGCGTGGGCAGCGCGATCTTCCTGCACGTCACCTACTCGCTGCTGGGCATCGGCCTGATCGTGTCGCAGTCCATCGTGCTGTTCAACGCCCTGAAATGGCTGGCGGCGGCGTACCTGCTGTACATCGGCTTCAAGGCGCTGCGGGCGCGCCCGGCTGACCCGTCGGCGGTAGAAGCAGTTGCCGCGCCGGTCGCCCGCAGCGCACGCGGTGCCTATGTCGCCGGCTTCGTTACCAATGGCCTGAACCCCAAGGCCACGTTGTTCTTCCTCTCGCTGTTCACCGTGGTGATCAACCCGCACACGCCGCTGCTGGTGCAGGCCGGTTATGGCGTGTACCTGGCCTGCGCGACCGCCGCCTGGTTCTGCCTGGTGGCGCTGCTGTTCAGCCAGCAACGGGTGCGCGCCGGTTTTGCCCGCATGGGGCACTGGTTCGATCGGATGATGGGCGTGGTGCTGGTGGGGCTGGGGATCAAGCTGGCGTTCACCGAACTGCGCTGAGCCGCGGCCGGAGCGAAATGAAAAGGGGCGCCGAGGCGCCCCTTTTTCATGCCGGTTCGAGGGTCAGACCAGCTCGATCGCCACCGCAGTGGCTTCGCCGCCACCGATGCACAGCGAGGCCACGCCACGCTTGCCGCCCTTCTTCTGCAGGGCGTTGATCAGGGTGACGATGATGCGCGAGCCGGTGGAGCCGACCGGGTGACCTTGGGCGCAGGCGCCGCCGTAGACGTTGACCTTGGCGTGGTCCAGGCCGTGTTCGCGCATGGCGAGCATGGTGACCATGGCAAAGGCTTCGTTGATCTCGAACAGGTCGACGTCGTCCTTGCTCCAGCCGGCCTTCTTGAACAGGTTGGTCATGGCGCCGATCGGGGCCAGGGTGAACTCGGCCGGGTCCTGGCTCTGGGTGGCGTGGGCGACGATCTTCGCCAGCGGCTTCAGGCCACGGCGCGCGGCTTCTTCAGCGGTCATCAGGACCAGCGCGGAGGCGCCGTCGGAGATGGAGCTGGCGTTGGCCGCAGTGATGGTGCCGTCCTTGCGGAAGGCCGGGCGCAGGCCGGGAATCTTGTCCAGGTTGGCGGTGAGCGGCTGCTCGTCGTCCTTCACCACGGTCTCGCCCTTGCGGGTAGTGACGGTGACCGGGACGATTTCCGAATCCAGCGAGCCGTCCTTGATGGCGGCCTGGGCGCGCTGCAGGGATTCGATGGCGTAGGCGTCCATCTCTTCGCGGGTGACGTTGTACTTGTCGGCGGTTTCCTGGGCGAAGGAGCCCATCAGGCGGCCGGTGCGGGCGTCTTCCAGGCCGTCGAGGAACATGTGGTCCTTGATCTCGCCGTGGCCCATGCGCAGGCCGGTGCGGGCCTTCTCGATGACGTAGGGGGCGTTGGACATGCTTTCCATGCCGCCAGCGACCATCACGCTGTTGGTGCCGGCCTTGAGCAGGTCGTGGGCCAGCATCACGGCTTTCATGCCCGAGCCGCAGAGCTTGTTGATGGTGGTGCAGCCGGTGGCGGCGGGCAGGCCGGCGTTCAGCGCTGCCTGGCGGGCCGGGCCCTGTTTCAGACCGGCGGGCAGTACGTTGCCCATGATCACTTCCTGCACGTCCTCGGGCTGGATGCCGGCACGGGAAATGGCTTCGCGGATGGCGATGGCGCCCAGGTCGACGGCGGAAACGCCGGCCAGGCTGCCCTGGAAGCCGCCCATGGGAGTACGGGCGCCGCTGACGATGACGATCTCGGACATGACTAACCTCTTCTTCGCTCTTGTTGTGATGCGCTATCTGGGTACCGGGCGTGAACGACCGGGCGTCAGGATTCTACCGCGTGACCGGATGTGGCCATAGAGTCATCGGCAAATCACTCTTTTGACTGATGAATGGACACACGGGGCGCTCTAGAGTCGGTCTCATCCTGATGAGATCCAGCCTTGAGAGTGCGTACGCCATGCTGAAAACCCGCGTCATCCCCGCTGCACAGAACGCCTACCAGTACCCGCTGTTGATCAAGAGCCTGCTGCTGTCGGGCAGCCGTTACGAGAAAGGCCGGGAAATCGTCTACCGCGACACCGTGCGTTACAGCTATGCCACCTTCAACGAGCGCGTCGCGCGCCTGGCCAACGTGCTGACCGAGGCCGGCGTGAAGGCCGGTGACACCGTGGCGGTGATGGACTGGGACAGCCACCGTTACCTGGAGTGCATGTTCGCCATCCCGATGATCGGCGCGGTGCTGCACACCATCAACATCCGCCTCTCGCCGGAGCAGATCCTCTACACCATGAACCACGCCGATGACCGCTTCGTGCTGGTCAACAGCGAGTTCGCCGCGCTCTACCAGGGCATTGCCGGGCAACTGACCACGGTGGAAAAGACCCTGCTGATCACCGACGGCACCGACAAGAGCAGCACGCTGCCCAACTGCGTCGGTGAGTACGAGACCCTGCTGGCTGCCGCCAGCCCACGCTACGCCTTCCCCGACTTCGACGAGAACTCGGTGGCGACCACCTTCTACACCACCGGCACCACCGGTAACCCCAAGGGTGTGTACTTCACCCACCGCCAGCTGGTGCTGCACACCCTGGCGATGGCCGCGACCATCGGCAGCCTGGACAGCATCCGCCTGATGGGCACCGACGACGTGTACATGCCGATCACCCCGATGTTCCACGTCCACGCCTGGGGCGTGCCCTACGTGGCGACCATGCTGGGGGTGAAGCAGGTGTATCCGGGCCGTTACGAGCCGGAGCTGCTGTGCAAGCTGATCCGCGAGGAGAAGGTGACCTTCTCCCACTGCGTGCCGACCATCCTGCAGATGATGCTCAACGCCGCCGGCGCCAAGGATCACGACTTCGGCGGGCTGAAGATCATCATCGGCGGCAGCGCCCTCAACCACGCGCTGTACGACGCCGCCAAGGCCCGCGGCATCCAGCTCACGGCGGCCTACGGCATGTCCGAGACCTGCCCGCTGATTTCCTGTGGCTACCTCAACCAGGAACTCTGCGCCGGCAGCGAGGATGAACGCACCACCTACCGCATCAAGGCCGGCGTGCCGGTGCCGCTGGTGGAGGCGGCGATCATGGACGAGCACGGCCAGTTCCACCCGGCCGACGGCGAATCCCAGGGCGAGCTGGTGCTGCGCGCGCCCTGGCTGACCCAGGGGTATTTCCGCGAGCCGGAGAAGGGCGAAGAACTCTGGGCCGGCGGCTGGATGCACACCGGCGACGTGGCGACCCTCGACGGCATGGGCTTCATCGACATCCGCGACCGTATCAAGGATGTGATCAAGACCGGCGGCGAGTGGCTGTCGTCCCTGGAGCTGGAAGACCTCATCAGCCGTCACCCGGCGGTGCGCGAGGTGGCCGTGGTCGGCGTACCCGACCCGCAGTGGGGCGAGCGCCCGTTCGCCCTGCTGGTGCTGCGCGACGGCCAGGCGCTGGACGCCAAGGCGCTGCGCGAACACCTCAAGCCTTTCGTCGAGCAGGGCCACATCAACAAGTGGGCCATTCCCTCGCAGATCGCCGTTGTTACTGAAGTTCCCAAGACCAGTGTCGGCAAGCTCGACAAGAAGCGTATCCGGGTAGACATCGCCCAATGGCAGGAGGCTGGCAGCGCTTTCCTCTCCACGGTGTGACCGACGACCGGCAAGTCACGGTTTTCGGGCGTCGTGCCAAGCAAGCGCTTGGCACGACGCAGCCCAGTGATCACGCCACCTCGGGGCCTGCGCAAGCGTCTAGTCAGGGCCTTTGTAAGACAAATCACACTTTAGAGCGATCAAGTGCCTTAGGACGCTGGATATAGTCGCCGCTACTCATAACAAAAAACACATGGAGTAGCGTCGATGAAAACCATGCAACATATCTGGCGCCTGGCACGGTTGCCGCTGGCAGTGAGCCTGGCATCCACGCTGGCGACGCCGGCTTCCGCCGTCAGCTTCAACATCGGGGAAATCGAAGGTTCGTTCGACTCGACGCTGTCCGTGGGGGCCAGCTGGTCGACGCAGAATCCGAACAGCAACCTCATCGGCGTGAACAACGGCGGCAAGGGGCTGTCCCAGACCTCCGACGATGGCCACCTGAACTACAAGGCCGGCAAGACCTTCTCGAAGATCTTCAAGGGCATCCACGACCTTGAACTGAAATACCAGGACACCGGCGTCTTCGTCCGCGGCAAGTACTGGTACGACTTCGAGCAGAAGGACGAGAACACCGAGTTCAAGCCGCTCTCCGACCACAACCGCAAGGAAGCCGCCCAGGCCTCCGGCGCGGAAATCCTCGACGCCTTCATCTACCACAACTACAACATCGCCGACCTGCCGGGCACCGTGCGCCTGGGCAAGCAGGTGGTGAACTGGGGCGAGAGCACCTTCATCCAGAACGGCATCAGCGTGATCAACCCGTTCGACGTCACCGCCTTCCGCCGCCCGGGTTCCGAGATCAAGGAAGCCCTGGTGCCGGTGAACATGTTCTACCTGTCGCAGAACCTCACCGAGAACCTCTCCGCCGAAGGCTTCTACCAACTGGAGTGGGACCAGACGGTGGTCGACAACTGCGGCACCTTCTTCTCCCAGCCGGATGTCGTGGCTGACGGTTGCACCCAGAACCTGGCGGTGCTGACCAACAACCAGGCCTCGATCAATACCCTGAACTCCCTGCTCGGCCCGAGCCTGGCGCTGACTCCGTCGCCCTGGAATGAAGGTATCGTGGTGCGACGTGGCCCGGACCGCGACGCCCGCGACAGTGGCCAGTACGGCTTCTCCCTGAAGTACTTCGCCGACAGCCTGAACACCGAGTTCGGCGGCTACTACATGAACTACCACAGCCGCCTGCCGATCTTCTCCGGCCGTGGCGCCGATGCCTCCAAGGTTGCGCAGATCAACCAGCTGATCACCAACATCGCGGCGATCAGCCCGTCCCTGGCGGCCCAGGCCGGCGCGGCGGCGATGGCGGGCAACTCCAGCTACTTCATCGAGTACCCCGAAGACATCCGCCTGTACGGCCTGAGCTTCTCCACCACGCTGCCCACCGGTACCGCCTGGCAGGGCGAGATCAGCTACCGTCCGAACGCCCCGGTGCAGCTGAACACCACCGACATCCTGTACTCCGGCCTGGACCCGGTCTCCATCGGCGGCAACCATGTCTACGACAACGCCTCCGTGCTGACCGGCACCGCGGGTGAAGACCTGCACGGCTACCGCCGCAAGGAAGTCACCCAGCTGCAGACCACCTTCACCCACTTCTTCGACCAGGTCATGGGCGCCGAGCGTCTGACCCTGGTGGGCGAGGTCGGTTGGACCCACGTCGGCGGCCTGGAAAGCCAGAACAAGGCGCGCTATGGCCGCGACCCGATCTTCGGCCCCGGCCCGCTGAACGGCAGCCTCAACGGCCGCTCGACCTGCGAAGCGCTCAACGTGTCGACCCTGGGCACCGCCAATGCCAACAACGTCAGCCGCAACTGCGAAAGCGATGGCTTCACCACCGCTGACTCCTGGGGTTACCGCGCCCGTGCGATCTGGGACTACAACGACGTGTTTGCCGGCGTGAACCTCAAGCCCAACGTGGCCTGGTCCCACGACGTGGACGGTTACTCCCCCGGCCCCGGCGGCAACTTCGAGGAAGGACGCAAGGCGGTCAGCCTGGGCGTCGATGCCGACTACCTGAACACCTACACCGCAAGCCTGGCCTACACCAACTACTTCGACGGCAAGTACTCCACCGTCGATGACCGTGACTTCGTCAGCTTGAGCTTCGGGGTGACTTTCTAAGCCGGCCGTTCAACCGGCAAGCGGCCCGCCCTCGCGGCGGGCCATCCGCACGGCCGGGTGACCCGGCTGCGCGGGGCAGCAGACAAAACCGCGCCCCGTCTTGGCGAAAGCATCCGGCAAGGGCGGCCAGCGCGGTGGGCAAAGACTCAACGAGGACGATAAACGAATGAGAACAACAAAGATCCTGCTGCACACGGGCGCCCTGGCGCTCAGCCTCCTCGCCTCCCAGGTGATGGCGGCCGTCTCTGCCGATGAAGCGGCGAAGCTGGGCTCCACCCTGACTCCCATGGGCGCGGAAAAGGCCGGCAACGCCGACGGCAGCATTCCGGCCTGGACCGGTGGCCTGGCGAAGAACGCCGGCACCGCTGACAGCAAGGGCTTCCTCAGCGATCCGTTCGCCAGCGAGAAGCCGCTGTTCACCATCACCGCGCAGAACATGGACCAGTACAAGGACAAGCTGACCCCTGGCCAGCAGGCCATGTTCAAGCGCTACCCCGACACCTACAAGATGCCGGTCTACACCACGCACCGTACCGCCACCGTGCCGGACAACGTGCTGGAAGCGACCAGGAAGAACGCCACCACGACCAAGCTGCTGCAGGGCGGCAACGGCCTGGAGAACTTCCAGGTAGCCAACCCCTTCCCGATTCCGAAGGACGGCCTGGAAGTCATCTGGAACCACATCACCCGCTACCGCGGCGGCCACGTGCGCCGTCTGGTGACCCAGGCGACCCCGCAGGTCAACGGCTCCTACTCGCTGGTGTACTTCCAGGACGAGTTCGTCTTCCGTACCGACCTGAAGGACTACGACGCCAGCAAGCCGAGCAACGTGCTCTTCTACTTCAAGCAGCGTGTAACCGCTCCGGCGCGTCTGGCCGGTAACGTGCTGCTGGTGCACGAGACCCTCGACCAGGTGAAGGAACCGCGCCTGGCGTGGCTCTACAACGCCGGCCAGCGCCGCGTTCGCCGCGCTCCGCAGGTTTCCTACGACGGCCCGGGTACCGCCGCCGACGGCCTGCGTACCTCCGACAACCTGGACATGTACAACGGTGCGCCGGACCGCTACGACTGGAAACTGGTGGGCAAGCAGGAGCTGTACATCCCGTACAACAACTACAAGATGGATGATCCGAAGCTGAAGTATTCGGACATCATCAAGCCCGGCCACCTGAACCAGGACCTGGCCCGCTACGAGCTGCACCGCGTGTGGCACGTGACCGCCACCCTGAAGCCGGGCGAGCGTCACATCTACGCCAAGCGTGACTTCTTCATCGACGAGGACACCTGGCAGGCCGTGGAGATCGACCACTACGACGGTCGTGGCACCCTGTGGCGCGTCGCCGAGGCGTTCAACCAGTACTACTACAACTACCAGGTACCGTGGTACACCGCGGAAACCCTGTATGACCTGCTGTCCGGCCGCTACCTGGTGCTGGGTCTGAAGAACGAGGAGAAATCCGCCTACGACTTCAACTACAGCGCTTCGGAAAGCGACTTCACCCCGGCAGCGCTTCGCCAGGAAGGCGTGCGCTGATCCCCCGATCCCCACGGGTGGTTCCGCGGTGAAAAAAGACCGGCCTTCGGGCCGGTTTTTTTATGGGAGATCATCTGTCAGATGAATGGAAGCCTGAATGTAGGACGCCTTCTGGTCATGTTGTGAGCAAAGGTAACAAAATCGACTTCTATTCCCGACCGCGAGCGGCTAGGCTCGGACGGCAGTGTGACCTTCGTTGACCGCTATAAGAGCTAGAGCAAGAGCCAGGCCGATGACCGACTTCTCGACTCTGCCAAGTCTGACCGATGTTCCCCCCAGTACGGCCGGCAGCCGCTTCTTCCGACCGCCGCTGCCGCATGGCCACGTCGCCCGTTCGCGGCTGTGCCAGCGCATGGCCGCGGGGCTGCAGGGACGGCTGATACTGGTATCCGCCCCGGCCGGGTTCGGCAAGAGCTCGCTGGCCATCGAATTCTGTCAGACGCTGGAAGATCACTGGCGCAGCCTGTGGCTGGGGCTCAGTGCCAGGGACAGCGACCCCGGACGTTTCCTCGAACGCCTGCTCGAAGGCCTGCGCCTGCATTTTCCCACCCTCGGCGAGGAAGCCCTGGCCCTGCTGAAGATGCGCCAGCGCCACCAGCCGTTCGCCTTCGAAGCCTGGCTCGACGACCTGCTCGATGAGCTGGTGGACAGCCTGTCGGTGGACCGCCCGCTGCTGCTGGTGCTCGACGACTACCACCTGGCCCAGGGCGCGGTGCTCGACCGTTGTCTGCAATTCCTGCTCAATCACCAGCCCGCCGGCCTGGTCGTGCTGGTCACCAGTCGCCAGCGCCCGGACTGGCACCTGGCGCGCCTGCGCCTGTCGCGGCAGCTGCTGGAGTTCACCGAACAGGACCTGCGCCTGACCGTCGAGGAAACCGCGCAACTGGTCAGCGCCAACGGCGCGCAACTCGACGACAACGCCCTCGATAACCTGGTCGAGCGCAGCGAAGGCTGGATCGCCGGGCTGCGCCTGTGGTTGCTGGCCCACGGCGACGAGCTGGCGGCCAATGTGCCCGATCTGTCGGTGCATGGCGCCGAAGAGCTGATCCGCGACTACCTGCTGGAAGAGGTGATCGACAAGCAGTCGCCGGAGGTCCAGATGTTCCTGGCCCAGACCGCGCGCTTCGAACGCTTCTCCGCCGAACTGTGCGACGCGTTGCGCGACGCCCACGACAGCGCCTCGATCCTGCGCCACCTGCAGCAGCACCAGGTGTTCCTCGTGCCGCTGGACGAGCAGGGCCAATGGTTCCGTTATCACCACCTGTTTTCCGACCTGCTGCTGGCGCGCCCGCTGCCCGGCTCCGGGCCTTCGGCAGCGGCGCTGCACCTGCGCGCCTGTCGCTGGTTCAGCGCCCAGGGGCTGTTCGACGACGCGGTGGAGCAGGCCCTGCGCGCCGGCCACCCGGAGGTCGCGGCGAGCCTGGTGCAGAGCCTGTCCGAGGAACAACTGCTGGCCGAGCAGAACGTCGCCACGCTGCTGCGCTGGAAGATGGACCTGCCTGACAGCCTGCTGGCCAGCACGCCGCGCCTGATCGTGCTGTACAGCTGGGCGCTGGCGCTGGCCTGCCAGCTGGATGCAGCCGAAGAACTGGCGGCGCAGCTGTCGCGTTTCCTGCCCGCCGCCGATGCCACCGCCCAGCGCGACCTGCTCGCGCAATGGCAGGCGCTGGCGGGCGTGATCGCCCGTGGCCGCGGCGAGATCGAAGCGGCGGAGCGGCACTGCGAGGAGGCCATGCACGGCCTCGGCCCGGAGCGCTTCGGTCCGCGCCTGCTGTGCCTGTCGACCCTGAGCAACCTGGCCATCGTGCGCGACGACCTGTGGCGCGCCCGCGGGCTCAACCGGGAAGCGCTGGAACTGGCGCAGCGCTTCGGCAATCCGCTGTTCGAAGCCATGGTGCATTACGACCGGGCCCGCGTTCTGCAGGCACGCGGCGAGGTTTTGCGCGCCGAGGAAGAAGTGCGCCAGGGGCTGGCGCGGCTGTCCGGCCTGTCCTCCCAGCGACGCTATGCGGTGCGTGGCCGCTTGATGCTTTACCAGGGCTACCTGCGCAGCCTGGCGCTGCAGCCGGACGAGGCGCGCAAATGCCTCAAGGCCGGCATCGAGGAAGCCCGCGCCTGCCGCGACATCAGCCTGGTGATCGGCTTCTGCGTGCTGGCCAGCCTGGAAGGGCGGCTGGGCAATTACACCCGCGCCTTCGCCCACCTCGCCGAGGTCGAGCGGATGATGCATGTGTGGGACGTCCCGCCGGTCTATTACCTGTCAGCGATTACCCTGATCAAGTGCGAACTCTGGCTCGGCCAGGGCCAGGTCGAACTGGCCACTGCGTGGCTGGAGCGTCTGCGTGACACTTATACCGGCGACGAGCCGGCCACTCCGCCGGAATGCTCGCCGCAGCTGCCGCGCAACGTGGAGATGCTGCAATCCCAGCTGGAACGCCGCGAAGGCCGCATGACCGATGCCGAGGTGCGGCTGCGCGCCGTGGCCAGCGGTGCCCTGCAAGGCGGCGCGCAGTTGCAGGCGCGCTTTGCCCAGGGCCAGCTGGTCGCCCTGCTGCTGCAGGACGGTCGCGATCGCGAAGCATCCTTCGAACTGGGCGAGTGCCTGAACGGTCTGGCGGTCGGCCTGCTGATCCCGTTGCATGAAGTGCTGCTGCAGCATCCGCAATGGTTGCGCGAGCAGTTGGCCGTGCGGGCATCATCGCCGGCCATCGACGCCCTGCGTGAGCGCCTGCCGGCCCCGCCGGAGCGCGGTGCGGTGCTCAACGATTGCCTGAGCGGGCGCGAGCTGGCGGTGCTGGAACTGATCGCCCAGGGCTGCTCGAACCAGGAAATCAGCGAGCGGCTGTTCATCTCCCTGCACACCGTGAAGAGCCACGCCCGCCACATCAACGACAAGCTCGGCGTCGAACGCCGCACCCAGGCGGTGGCGCGGGCGAAGGAGCTGGGGTTGTTGCGCTAGGGGGACCCCGCTCCGAAGATCGTAGGGCGGATAACGCGCCAGCGTTATCCGCCGCGAGGCAATCGGCGGATAACCCGTTCCGGGTTATGCGCCCGGTCCCAGGGCGATTCCTCTGCGTGGGCTTGCCCTCACCCCAGCCCTCTCCCAGAGGGAGAGGGAGCCGTGTGTGCCGGCTGACGCTATGGTTTCATCCTGTGCCGATCAGTCCCCTCTCCCTTTGGGAGAGGGTTAGGGTGAGGGCCAGCGATGCCAGGATGCAGCAAGGAACTTATCCCCACTCACATCCCCTTCTTCTTCTCCGCCTCCGGCGGCGCGCTCAGGTCCAGCCCCTTGGGCACAGGCTGCCCCTTGGCCGGGGCGGCCAGCTGTTTCTGCACGTCAGCCTGGATCGCTTGCAGCACCGGCAGCAGGTCGCGCATGTTCTCGCGCACTTCCGGGTAGGCGTGCTTCTGCGACAGTTCATCCACGCGCATCAGCAGTTGCACGCGCACTTCAGGCGGCAGGTGGATGAAGAGTTCGGGCAACTGCTTGGCCAGCTCGGCGCTGTAGAGCACCAGGTCCTGGCGGTCGAACTGCGCGGTGAGGCCGAGGTAGTCCAGCGCGCTGCTGGTCAGCATCGAGGCGGCGGCCTTGGCTTCCTGCATGCCTTGCAGACGCACCGGGTTGCGCTGCTCGCTCTGCGCCAGGGTCATCCAGAATTCCACCGTCAGGTTGAACAGGATCGCCTGTTCGCGCAGCGAGTAGCTCATCAGGCCCAGCGCCTCGGCGCCATAGGGCTGCTTGGCGGCGCGGAAGTTGAAGTACAGACGCATCAGCTCCTTGAGCTTGAACAGCACCTCGCGCGCCTCGTTCTGCCGCAGCTCCAGCGGGGCGTAGATGTTCAGCTGCGGGCGGAAGTTCTCCTCGCTGACCATGCGCTGGTAGATCGGCCCGGTGAACTCGCCGCTGCGCCGGGGCAGGCCGTTGACCTGGGTCTCGTCGATCTTCTTCAGCGCGTCGATCAGCACCTGGTAGTCGGCGCTGGTCCAGTTGCGCTGGATGTCGGGAATCTTCTGGCCCAGGTAATACAGGTCGGCGGACAGGGCAGGGCGGCACAGGAGCAGCAACAGCACGGCCAGCGGCCACAGCGAACGGCGAGTGAAGATCGGCACGAACGGGCTTTCCTTGCGCGAGGGCGGGTCGGGCTAGGTTAGCGGGGCGCGCGGCCTGCGTCATCCCGTGGCAGGCCATCACACTACCTAGGTTGGGCGCGGCGGCGCGGGCGCTGTGGTGTGATTCAGCCTTTAGAACAACAAGCACGGGAGTCACTCGTCCATGACCGCCACATTGTCTGTGCAACCGCCGCTGGCCGAGGGCCTGGCCCGCTATGGTTTCGGCCCCCTGCCACTGGCCGCGCTGAAGGCACGCTACGCTTCGCCCGAATCCGGTTCGAAGTTCATTCACGTCGACGGCTTCGATATCCACTACCGCGACGAAGGCAGCCCGGACAAGCCGGTGCTGGTGATGGTCCACGGCGTGATGGCGTCGCTGCATACCTGGGACGGCTGGGTCGCCGAGCTTTCCGAGCATTTCCGCATCATCCGCCTCGACGTGCCCGGCTTCGGCCTCACCGGCGGCGGCCAGGACCGCGAGTACGACGGCGAGCGCCTGGTGAAGGTGTTCGGCCTGTTCCTCGACCGCCTGGACCTCAAGCACGTGTCCATCGCCGGCAACTCCCTGGGCGGCTACATCGCCTGGAACTACGCACTGGCCAACGCCCACCGCGTCGAGCGGCTGATTCTCATCGACCCGGCCGGCTACTACATGCAGAAGGTGCCGCTGATGATCGCCAGCGCGGTGCTGCCCGGCGCCGGCATCATGATGCCGATGTGGATGCCGCGCGCCCTGGTGGCCCAGGGCATCAAGGAAGTCTACGGCGATGCGCGCAAGATCAAGCCGGGCGTGATTGACCGCTACTACGACATCAGCCGCCGGCCGGGCAACCGCCGCGCGATGATCGACATCTTCCGCGTGCTGGTGAAAGCCAACCGCGAGGAACTGCCCACCACGCCCAACCGCGTTGCCGCGCTGAAGGTTCCGACGATGCTGATGTGGGGCGAGCGCGACCGCTGGATTTCGCCGCGCCATGTGCCGATGTGGCAGCGTGACGTGCCGGGCATCGAGGTGAAGGTCTATCCGGGCGTGGGGCATATTCCGATGGAAGAAATCCCCGAGGAGTCGGCGGCGGATGCGTTGCGCTTCCTGCATGCCTGACGGCTGATCGCTCGGTGAAAAAGCCCGGCCAAGTGCCGGGCTTTTTCGTTCTGCCGGATCGATCTTCGCAGGATGGTGTGGAGCGTAGCGATATCCGCCGATTCCCTCGCGCGGACAGCATGGGTATCGCTGCGCTCCACCCATCCTACCCGGATGCTCCCGATTGCTTGGCGCGCTCCTGCAGTTCGTAGGGCGAATAACGCGCGAGCGTTATCCGCCCTACGAACTGCAATGGGACGGAAACGAAACCGCCCCGACAGGGCGGGGCGGTGTTCGAAGCGCAGGACGAGTCAGCCAGCGTGTGCCATCGGCTGCGCGTCGTACTCCTTGCGCACCTCGTAGAGCACATCGAGGTTGTTGTGCTGCCAGGGGTGGAAGTCGGACTTGAAGAAGTCCATGTACTCGCGCAGCAGTGGGCGGAACACGCCGTGCTTGCCCCAGGTCCACTTGATGCCGTCGCGCCAGACGCGCCAGTTCCACAGCAGGCCGTCGACCTTGAGCATGTGCACCAGCCCACGGAAGGTATCCAGCACGAAGAAGAAGGTCGCCATGCGCATCGCCCGGCGCAGCAGCTTGCGGCTGCCGCAGACCTGGTTGTAGACGTCGAAGGCCACCGCCTTGTGCTCGGTTTCCTCCAGCGCGTGCCAGCGCCACAGGCGCTGCATCACCGGATCGGCGCCTTCCATGGTGCGCGGGTCGGTCAGCAGCCCGTTGGCCATGATCGCGGTGATGTGCTCCAGCGCAGCGGTCGCGGCCAGCTGGCGCTGGGCCGGGAATTTCTTCTGGGTGAAGCGGATGCGCGCCTGGGCGCGCTTCTCGATGGCGGTGATGTCGTAGCCCTGGTCGCGCAGACGCTGGCTGTAGGTCAGGTGCTCGCGGCTGTGGTGACCTTCCTGGCCGATGAAGCCACGGATCTGTTCCTTGAGCACCGGGTCGCTGATCTGGTCGCGGAACTGCCGCACCGAGTCGATGAAGAAGCGCTCGCCGTCGGGGAACAGCACCGACATGGCGTCGAACAGATGGGACTTGAAGGCGTCTCCACTGTGCCAGTGACGCGGCAGCGGATCGGGCAGATCGAAGTCCATGTGCCGGGGCTTGATCTCCAGTCCTGCGGGGGTGGTGCTGGCCATGGCGGCTCCATTGTTGTGGTTGTCCATGGTCATTACTCTGGGCTTGTAGGGAAAGCGTCACAAGGTTATTGTCTGCCAACTTTCCGGTCATATCCGGCCAGCGGTCACTATAAGAAGAATGATGAAACAACCGCTCAATTTCACCGCCGAACTGGTGCCCGTCGCCTATGCGCAGGCACTCCTGGACCTCGCCGAAGAGCTGGGCGTGCCGCGTGTGCGCCTGTTCGAACTGGCCCGCGTGCGCCCCGAGGTGCTGCAGAGCCCCAACGGCCGACTGTCCTTCATCGACTTCCATCAGCTCTCCAGCACCGCCCTGGCGCACTGCAACGAGCCGGCCTTCGGCCTGTTGCTGGGGCAGCGGCTGAACGTCTCCACCCATGGCATCCTCGGCTACGCGGTGTTGTCCAGCGCCAACCTCGGGCGCGCCATCGGCTTCGCCCTGAAGTACTACCGCGTGCTCGGCCTGGCCTATGACCTGGAGATGGTGGAAGACGGCGGGGTGTCCTACCTGCGCGCCAGCGAGTCGATTCCCCTGGGCCCCACCAGCCGCTTCGCCGCCGAAGGCCTGATGACCAGCCTGCACACCATCGCCCGCTTCCTGGTGGGCGAACCCCTGCAGGGTGTCAGCGTCGGCTTCGCCCATGCCGAGCCGGATTACGTCGAGCGCTACGCCGAGGTCTTTGGCTGCGAGGTGCTGTTCGACCAGCCGTTCCACTTCATCGGCCTGCCCAGCGAGTACCTGGCGCGGCCCATGGCACTGGCCAACCCGGCCACGGTGCAGATGTGCGAGCAGCAGTGCGAGGCGCTGCTGGCCACGCTGGATGTGCAGGAAGGCCTGCTGACCCGCATCCGCCGCCTGCTGCTGGCGCGCCCCGGCGAGTTCCCCGACCTGGAGAGCGTGGCCGCCGACCTGCACACCAGCGGGCGCAGCCTGCGCCGGCATCTCTCGAACCTCGGCACCACCTACCAGGAAGTACTCGACGACGTGCGCAAGCGCCTGGCCCTGCAGTACCTCACCACGACCCACCTGCCGCTCTACGAGATCGCGCTGCTGCTGGGCTTCAACGACCCGTCGAACTTCCGCCGGGCGTTCCGCAAATGGACCGGCAAGCTGCCCACCGACTACCGCGAGGATTGACCCCAGGACCGGCGCAGCTGCCTCCCGGCAGCTGCGCTGATCACTGGGGCGGCGTCGGCTTCAGAAGCGATAGCCGACGTACAGTTGCAGGGCATCGAAGGTGTCGTTGCCGAACACTTCGCGAGCGGCGGCCTTGGGTTTCACCCAGTTGTACGAGAGTGTCGCGAACAGCTGGCTGCTCGCCGCCCAGTCCAGGTACACCGCCGCCTCGTCGGCGAAGCGCCGGTCGCTGACCGGCTGGCCGTAGTAGTTCTCCTCATCCAGCGAGAACTGGTAGTAGACCGTGCCCGCGCTCAGGCCGGGCGCGACCTGCCCGGCCAGTCGCCACATGTGCACACGCTCGTTGCTGTCGTTGAGCAGGTAGTTGCCGACCACATCACCGATCACCCAGGAGCCACGCTCGGTGTAGGCCTTGCTCAGCGGGTCCCAGCTCTTGCGGCGGTTGTCACTCGGGTCGTCGTCACCGGAGAACAGCGCATAGCGGTAGGTCAGCTTCGGCTGCAGGGGCAGGTCGGCGAAGCCGTAGTCCAGGCGCACATACCAGGCGTGGCCGGAAAAGCTCACCTGTTCGCCCTCGCCGGTCTGCAGGCCGTACTCGGCGCTGATCGACAGCTCCGGCAGGGCTTCGAAGCCGCCGTCCAGCCAGCGCAGGTTGTACACCTGCATGCCATTGCGCGGCGCTATCTGGTTGGCCTGGCTACCGACGTCGCTGACCTTCAGCGCCATCAGGCCGAGCTGGCCGCGCAGGAAGGGATAGTCGAGGTTGGCACCACTGAAGCGGGCACCGCCAAGGTCGTCGTCGTTGCGCACGCTGAACGCCTGGCCAGACAGTGCGCCGCCGCGATAGGCAAGGATGGCTCCATCGCGGAAGGCGGTGCGTGGGCCGGACCAGTACGCCCCTTCGCCGAGCAGGTCGAGGTTGCCGTCGGCGAGGATGAAGCCCGTGCCGACGCGGAAGTTCTGGTTGCCCAGGGTCAGCCGCCAGGGGCCGCGCTCGATGCCGGCATAGAGTTCTTCCAGTGAGGTCTTGCCGTCCGAGTTGCGCGTGTAACCGCCGGCGTCGCCGTCGCCGAAGGTATGCGCGGCGACCAGCGAGGCTCCGCCGACCAGGCGCAGGTCCTGGTCCAGGGTGTAGCGGAAGCTGGCTTCCGGTTTGAGGAAGGCTTCCTGCCAGACGGCCCGCTCGCCCTTCACCTCGCCGCTGCGATAGTCGCGCTGGCCGGCGCCGAAGTTGACGTTGTGGCTGTCGATGAAGGTGGCGCCGCTGCTCAGGCTGAAGTCCGCCTGCAGGTCGCCGTTCTCGTAGTGACTGTCGGCGTGGGCGAGGCTCGTCAGGGAGGCGAGCAGGAGCGTGGATAACGAACCCAGGTTCTGGTTGTTCATGTGGGAGCTCTGCGTTGTTGTTATTGGGATGGCAGGAGTTCAGGGCGCAACCGCTCGCGGCGTGCCCGAAAGCACGCCGGAGGGAAGCGCGAGGTAGTGGTGGAGCGGGTCAGGCGCGGCGGCGGGCCAGCGGCAGGATCGCCAGGAAGGACAGCGCACAGATGACCGCGGAGACCTGCAGCAGCAGGCTGAAGTTCTCCGTCTCGCCGAGCAGCCAGGCCGCCAGCGAAGGACCCACGGCGAGCCCGCCGCAGATCGCCAGGTTGGCCAGCACCACCAGCTTGCCGCCCTGGCGGTCGTAGTCGCTGATTGCCGCGAGGAGGAACGGCAGGGCGAAGGTCCAGGCGAACTTGAAGGCGCAGGCCGCCAGTACGTAGCGCAGCAGCGAGACGTCTCCCAGCAGGCCGATCAGGCTCGACGCCATGGCCAGGTAGCCCAGCGCGAGCAGCCACTCACGCCGGCCACGGATGCCGATCCAGCTGGCCAGCGAAGCGCCGACCACGCCCAGCAGGGAGGCGCTGGCCAGGGCGCTGGAGCTGTCCGTGGCGCTGATGCCCTGGGTCCGCGCCAGCTCGCCGACGAAGGTCCAGATGCCGGCGAGGCTGAGGTAGAACAGGAAGATCGCGCTCATGCCCAGGGCGATCTTCCCCAGCGCGGCGCGTGCCTGGCTGGGCGGCAGGGCTTCGGCCTGATTGTCGCTGCCCGCAGGCAGGGAGCGGATCAACGGCAGGCACGCGGCGGTGAACACGGCGATCAGCAGGAAGAAGCTGGCGACGCGCCAATGGCTGAACAGCCACGGCATGAACTGCAGGCTCAGGGCTGCCAGCACCAGTTGGCCGGTGACCCACAGGCCGAATGCCCGCGCCGCGTTCGGCAGGGTGCCGGCGGTGCCCAGGCACACCAGCACCAGCGCCGCCTCGGAGAACGCGGTGAGGAAGCGCAGCGCTACCAGCAAGGGATAGGACGGTGCCGCCGTGCTCATCAGCACGGCGCTGAGCAGGTTGCCGAGAAGGAACACGGCAGCGGCGATCGCGGCGATCCGGCGCCAGTTGTAGCGGCGCATCCAGAAGTAGGTGGGAATGGTGGAGATCGCCATGGCCCCCAGCTCCATGCTGAACAGGAAGCCGACCTGACGGTTGTCCAGGCCCAGTTCGGCGATGTAGCGGCTGGCCAGGGCCGGTGCGGTGAGCAGCACCAGCGGGCCGATGGCGGAGAACAGCACCACTGCCAGCAGCCGCAGGCGTTGCTGCACCGGATTGAGCACCAGGGGAGCGGTCAGGGTGTTCATGCTTCCACCTTTTGCCGATTGGCCGGGAGCAAGGGGCTGTCGTAGCGGGCGCGCAGGTTGGCGATCCACTGCCGCTGGTGCGCGGCCAGGGGCTGCCCGGAGAGGGCGCGCATCGCCTCCAGGTGCGGGTCCTGGATGTCAGTGGCGATGCCGCTGAGCGTCTCGATCACGGCCAGGCCGAAGTAGGGCACCGAGTTGGGCTCGTAGCCGCCTTCGTGGCACAGCACCAGGCGGCCATCGCAGAGCTGGTCGGCCAGCGCCATCAGCCTGGCGGTCAGCGCGCGGTAGGCATCGCCGTGGAGCATCATCCGCCCGAGCGGGTCGTGGGCGCCGGCGTCGAAGCCGCAGGGCACCAGGATCAGTTGCGGACGATGGGCGCGCAGGGCCGGCAGCACGATCTCGTCGAAGGCATGCAGGTAGGCGCCTTCGCCACAGCCGGGCGGTAGCGGCACGTTGAGGTTGAAGCCGCGGCCGGCGCCAGCGCCCTGTTCGTCGACGAAGCCCGAGTCCTGGGGATAGTTGCCTTCCTGGTGCAGGGAGAGGGTCAGCACGCGCGGGTCTTCCCAGAAAATGCTCTGCGAGCCGTTGCCGTGGTGCACGTCCCAGTCGACCACCGCGATGCGTTCCAGACCGTGTTCGGCCATCGCCACATGGGCGGCCAGGGCGGCGTTGGCCAGCAGGCAGAAGCCGCGGCCGCGGTCCGCTTCGGCGTGATGGCCCGGCGGCCGCACCAGGGCATAGGCGTTGCGCGCGTCGCCGCGCAGCACGTGCTTGACCGCCTGGATCACGCCGCCAGCGGACAGCCGGGCGATGTCATAGCTGCCGTGGCCGAAGGGCGTGTTGTCGCCGGCGTCACCGCCACGCCCGGCGCTGAGTTCCTGCAGGTGCGCGAGGTAGCCGGGGGTGTGTACCCGCAGCAGTTGCTCCTCGGTCGCCGCCAGCGGCTTGACCGCCAGCAGGCGTTCGCCGAGGCCGCTGACGTCCAGCAGGTTCTTAAGCCGGCGCTTGGTTTCCGCGTTCTCGAAATGCAGGCCGGGCTGGATCCCCAGGCCGGGAGTGAACAGACCGGCGTAGTTGCCGGTGTCATGCCACATGTAGTGTTCGTGCCAGACGAATGCCGTGGTCATTGGCTTGATCCTTGTTGTTGTTCGGGATGTTGCAGCGTGCGCAGCGGGACTGGGCAAGGCACGGCGAGAGTAGGAAGGGGCCGGAAGAGGGTAAATACACCCGTGGGGGTAGGGGCCCCGGCGGGCAACAGGCAGCCGTGTTCCCGGCGGGAACAGTGCCGATACGGGGTGGGTAGGCGCGGATCAGCGCGGCAGGGGCAGCAGGCCGTTGGCGGAGTGGCGCAGGAACAAGTCGCAGAGTTGCAGCTCGGAGCGCACGCCGAGCCGCGTATAGAGGTTGCGCCGATGCACCTTGACGGTGGCCTGGCTGATGTTCAGCTGGCGGGCGATCAGTTTGCTGGAGTTGCCCTGCAGCATAAGCCGGGCGATTTCCTGCTCGCGCGGCGTCAGCAGGCCACCTGCGAAGGACGCCAGGGCCCGCGCGAGGCTGTCTTCTTCTTCCGGCTGGACGAGGGTTTCGCGGCTCTGTGCGAAGCCGCCCAGCAGGTACCGCAACAGCGGGTAGAGGTTGCGCAGGGCGCGCAGTTCGGCGGTGCTGGCGAGGTGGCGCTGGCGTCGGCCAATGGACATCACCAGCACGGTGTCGTCGCAATCGTCGAAGAGAATGTCGATCTCGTCGTCCAGGCGCAGTTCGCGGTAGTAGTGCTTGTAGTAATCGCTGCCGTGCAACTGGCTGGTGCGCTGGTTGATGCGCAGGATGCCGCTGCTCATGCCCTCGCGAATCGAGTTCGACACCGGGTCCAGGCGATACATGCCGTCGAGGTAGCGCTCGATGTACTCGGCGTGGAGCTGGTCCGGGTAGTCCTCGTAGAGAATGCGCGGGCAACCGTCGCCGCGGTACGCCTTGATGATCACGTTGTCATGGGCCAGGACCGGTTGCAGGCTGTGCGACAGCAGCACCGGGAAGTCCGGGTGGCCCTTGTGCTCCAGTAGCCGAGCCAGGTTCTGGTTCCAGTCGGCACTGGCCTGGGTCGCCAGCAGGTTGCTCAGTTGCATCGGCGTGCTCTCTGCATTCGATCTTGTTCTTTTCCGGGTGAGTTGCTGCAATATGGGTGCCATTCGGCCGCCGACTGCCATGCCGGCTTCGCTGGCCGCTCACCGCTCCGGAGTAACCGATGACCGATCAGCCTACCCTCATCCGCGAAACCTTCCCCGTCGGCCCCCTGCAATGCAACTGCACCATCATCGGCGACCCGCTGACGAAGAAGGCCATCGTCGTCGATCCGGGCGGCGACCACGAGCTCATCCTTCAGCGTCTCGACGCGCTGGGGCTGAAGGTGGTCAGTATCATCCACACCCACGCGCACCTGGACCACTTCCTCGCTTCCGGGCAGATGAAGGAGAAGACCGGCGCGACTCTGCACCTGCACAAGGACGACCAGTTCCTCTGGGATAACTTGGAGATGCAATGCCGCATGTTCGGCGTCCCCTATACTCCGGTGCCTTCGCCGGACCAGTGGCTGGCCGATGACGAGGAGCTGGCCTGCGGCTGCGGCGTGGCGCTGCACACGCCGGGTCATACGCCGGGCTCGATGAGCTTCTGGTTCCCCAGGGACAAGCTGCTGATCGCCGGCGACACGCTGTTCCGTCGCAGCATCGGCCGCACCGACCTGTGGGGCGGCGACTACGCCACCATCGAGCGCTCGATCCGCGACCGTCTGTACTCGCTGGACGAAGACGCGACCGTGGTCACCGGCCACGGCCCGGATACCAACCTGGGCGACGAGATGAGGGAGAATCCCTTCATCCGCGCTTAAGGTTGCTACGGAATTATTTGCACGACCTAAGCTCTAACCTGCCGCCCGCTAATGGGTGTTTCGCTATTTCGAGGAGTCATCCGACATGTTCACCGCACGTAGTCTGTCCATGGTTGCGGCTGCCACCGCCTTTGCCCTCATGGCCGGTTGCGCCTCCCAGAACCCCTATGACCCCAACACCCAGGCCCCGCCGGCCGAAGGCGGCATGAGCAAGACTGCCAAATACGGTGCGCTGGGCGCGCTGGCCGGTGCCGTCGCCGGTGCCGCGATCAACCATGACAACCGTGGCAAGGGCGCAATGATCGGCGCCGCCGCCATCGGTGCCGCCGCCGCCGGCTACGGCTACTACGCCGACAAGCAGGAAGCCAAGCTGCGCCAGCAGATGCAGGGCACCGGCGTGCAGGTCGAGCGCCAGGGTGACGACATCAAGCTGATCATGCCGGGCAACATCACCTTCGCCACCGATTCGGCGAACATCGCGCCGTCCTTCTACACCCCGCTGAACAACCTGGCCAACTCCTTCAAGGAGTTCAACCAGAACAGCGTCGAGATCGTCGGCTACACCGACAGCACCGGCAGCCGCCAGCACAACATGGACCTGTCCCAGCGCCGTGCGCAGTCCGTGGCCGCCTACCTGACCTCCCAGGGCGTCGACGCTTCCCGCGTCAGCACCCGTGGCATGGGCCCGGACCAGCCGATCGCGTCCAACGCCGACGTCAACGGCCGCGCGCAGAACCGTCGCGTGGAAGTGAACCTGAAGGCCCTGCCCAACGCGCAGACCCAGCAGTACCAGCAGTAAGTACTGCCCATGAAAAAGCCCGCCGATTGGCGGGCTTTTTCGTTCTTGCTGTTCTGCAAAAGCGGTCAGGCCTTGGCGGGGAATTCCCGGTGCAGCTGGGTCAGCAACTGGTCCTTGCGTTCCCACAGCTGGTTCACCCACAGCTGGAACTCGGCGCGGTAGCCCTCGTCCTGGTCGTAGCTCTTGCCGATGAACTGACGCGGGATTTCCAGCTCCTCGAAGCGCACCACCACCGAGCGCAGGCGGCCGGACAGCAGGCACCAGAAGGTCGGACGGCCGTCGGGGTAATGGATGGTCACGTTGACCAGGGTACGCAGCTGCTCGCCCATGGCGTCGAGGACGAAGGCGATGCCGCCGGCCTTGGGCTTGAGCAGGTGCCGGAACTGCGAGTTCTGCTCGTCATGCTTGGCGGGGGTGAAGCGGGTGCCTTCGAGGAAGTTGAAGATCGCCACCGGGATGCGGCTGAACTTGGCGCACGCCTTGCGGGTGGTTTCCAGGTCCTTGCCTTTCTTTTCCGGGTGCTTGGCAAGGTAGGCCTTGGTGTAGCGCTTCATGAAGGGGAAATCGAGCGCCCACCAGCACAGGCCGATCACCGGCACCCAGATCAGTTCCTGCTTGAGGAAGAAGCGCAGCAGCGGAATGCGGCGGTTGAGCTGGTACTGCAGGACGAGGATGTCCACCCAGCTCTGGTGGTTGCTGGTGACCAGGTAGGAATGGTCGTAGTGCAGCCCCTGCAGGCCCTGCACGTTCCAGCCGGTGTTGCGGACCAGGTTCATCCAGCCCTTGTTGCAGGTGATCCAGCTTTCGGCGATCACGCTCATGATCTTGCTGAGCGCCAGCTGGGCGGCGTTGAAGGGCAGCAGCAGCTTGATGATCGACATGCCCAGCAGCGGAATGCACCAGCACAGCGTGCTCGTCACCAGAATCAGGGTGGCGAGGATGCCGCGCAGGGTGTGCGGGAGGAAACTCAACATCGAGGAATGGTCCTTGTACGTAGGCGCCCGGTCGGCCGGGCGCGTGATGCGTTCTTGGGCACATCCCTCGTGCCTTGGGTTTCAGCCGTCCTTGCCGCTGTCCGCCTGGATCGCCGTCAGCGCGATGGTATAGACGATGTCGTCCACCAGCGCCCCGCGCGACAGGTCGTTCACCGGTTTGCGCAAGCCCTGCAGCATCGGCCCGATGCTGACGCAGTCGGCACTGCGCTGGACCGCCTTGTAGGTGGTGTTCCCGGTGTTCAGGTCGGGGAACACATACACGTTGGCGCGTCCGGCCACCGGGCTGTCGGGCGCCTTCTGGCGGCCCACGCTGGCGATGGCGGCGGCATCATACTGCAAGGGGCCGTCAATCAACAGATCGGGGCGTTTTTCCTGCGCGATGCGCGTAGCTTCGCGGACTTTCTCGACATCTGCGCCGGTTCCGGAGTCGCCTGTGGAGTAGCTGATCATCGCCACCCGCGGGGTGATGCCGAAGGCCTGCGCCGAGGCGGCACTCTGCAGGGCGATCTCCGCCAGGTCACTGGCCGAAGGATCGGGATTCACCGCGCAGTCGCCATAGACCACCACCTGGTCGGGCAGCAGCATGAAGAACACCGAGGACACCAGGTTGTAGCCGGGCGCCGTCTTGATCAGCTGCAGGGCCGGGCGGATGGTGTTGGCGGTGGTGTGGATGGCGCCGGAAACCAGCCCGTCCACTTCGTCCAGGGCGAGCATCATGGTGCCCAGCACCACGTTGTCTTCCAGCTGCTGCTCGGCCATCGGCGCGTTCAGGCTCTTGCCCTTGCGCAGCTCGACCATGGGCTCGACGTAGCGGCTGCGCACCAGGTCCGGGTCGACCACTTCCAGGTCCTCGGGCAGCACGATGCCCAGCATCTGCGCCACGGCCTGCACGTCGTCGGGCTTGGCCAGCAGCACGCAGCGGGCGATGCCGCGGGCGTGGCAGATGGCGGCGGCCTGCACGGTGCGCGGCTCGCTGCCTTCGGGCAGGACGATGCGCTTGTCGGCGCGGTTGGCGCGCTGGGTCAGCTGGTAGCGGAATACCGGCGGCGACAGGCGCAGCTCATGGGGGGAGCCGCAGCGGTCCTTGAGCCACTCGAAGTCGATGTGTTCGGCGACGAACTCGGTGACGCGCTCGGCGCGCTCGCGGTCGTCCACCGGGATTTCCTTGTTCATCCGCGACAGGTCGCCGGCGGTGTCGAAGGAGCCGGTCTTCACCGTCAGCACCGGCAGGCCGCTCTGCAGCGCGCTGCGGCACAGCTCCATGATCCGCGCGTCCGGCATCAGGCCCGAGCACAGCAGCAGGCCAGCCAGCGGCACGCCGTTCATGGCGGCCAGGCAGGCGGCGAGGATGATGTCGTCGCGGTCGCCCGGCACCACCACCAGCACGCCGGGTTTGAGCAGGTGCACGGTGTTGGGCGCCGAGGGCGCGCAGAGGATGATCTTCTGCACGCGGCGTTGTTCGTAGTCGCCGGCATTGAGCACGCTGGCGTCCAGCAGGTCGGCCACGTCGCGGGTGCGCGGGGCGTTCATCTCGTCCTGCCAGGGGATGCAGCCGAGCAGGCGCACGTCGCCATCACGCAGCAGCGGGGAATGTTCCTTCAGGCGTTCGCCGAACAGCCTTGCGGCTTCTTCGGCGTCACGCGGCAGGTCGTCGCTTTCGCCACCGCGCACCTTGTTCACGATCAGGCCGGCCAGGTGCGGGTCGCGCGGGCCGCCGAACAGCTGGGCAAGGATTTCGATGCGGTCGGACAGCTCGCTCACCGTCTCGTTGTCCGGCGCGGAGACGAGGATCACCTCGGCGTCCACGCTGCGCGCCAGATGGCCGTTGATGCGCGCGGCGTAGCTGGCGTGCTTGGTCGGCACCATGCCCTCGACGATCATCACGTCCTTGTCCACGGCGGCGCGGTTGTACATCCCGACGATGTCCTCGAGCAGTTCGTCGAGCAGGCCGTCGCCGAGCATGCGCTCGACCTTGGACAGCGACAGCGGAGTAGGCGCGTTGAGCCCGTGGGTGCGCGCGACCAGTTCGCTGGAGCGCTCCGGGCCGTCGTCCCCGGCATGGGGCTGGGCGATGGGCTTGAAGAAGCCGACTTTCAGGCCGGCGCGTTGCAGGGCGCGGATTAGGCCCAGGCTGGTAGACGTCAGGCCGACACCGAAACCGGTCGGCGCGAGGAAGAAGGTGTGCATCCGGGCTCCTTAAGCCGTGCGGGGGTGGGAGTTGCCCTTGTGGGGCACAACCGATGAATCTTCAGTCGAGCACTGCCAGGGTGTCGAGTGCGATCTGCTTTTCCTCGTTGGTGGGGATCACCAGCACGCGGGGGTGGCCGGGCAGGTGGATCGGCCCGCCGACGCCGCGCACGCAGCGGGCGTTGGCTTCGCCGTCGAGTTCGAGATTGAGCACGTGCAGGTGCTTGACCGTGAGGTTGCGCACCAGCGCGGAGTTCTCGCCGATGCCACCGGTGAAGATGATGCCGTCCAGGCGCGGCAGCGCACAGGTCAGCGAGGCCAGGGACTTGGCCAATCGGTAACAGAATACTTCGATGGCCAGCGCCGCATTGGCGTGGCCCTGCTCGCGGGCGTTCTCCAGGGTGCGCATGTCGTTGGACAGCCCCGACAGTCCGAGCAGGCCGCTGTCGTGGTTGAGCATGTGGTCGATTTTCTCCAGGCTCCAGCCCAGGGTGCGCGCCAGGTGGCTGTGCAGGTTCGGGTCGACGTCACCGGAGCGGGTGCCCATCATCAGCCCTTCCAGCGGGGTCAGGCCCATGCTGGTGTCGCGGCTCTGGCCGTTGGCGATGGCGCAGGTGGAGCTGCCGTTGCCCAGGTGCGCGGACAGCCAGTAGCTGTCGCCCACGGCCAGCCCGCTCATTTCCGCGGCCTTGTGGCTGACGTAGCGGTGGCTGGTGCCGTGGAAGCCGTAGCGGCGTACGTGCTGCTCGCGGTACAGCGGTTCGGGGATGGCGTAGCGGTAGGCGCGCTCGGGCAGGCTCTGGTGGAAGGCGGTGTCGAACACCGCGATGTGCGGCAGGTCCGGGTAGAGCGCCATGGCGGCGTCGATGCCCACCAGGTTCGCCGGGTTGTGCAGCGGCGCCAGGGGCGAGGTCTCGCGGATGGCGCTGAGCACTTCTTCGGTCAGGCGCGAGGCCTGGGTGAAGCGCTCGCCGCCGTGCACCACGCGGTGGCCGATGGCGTGCAGCTCGCCCTGGGCGGCCCGGGCCACCAGCGGCAGCAGGCGGGCGAGGGCGGCCTTGTGGTCGGCGCCGGGAA
This sequence comes from Pseudomonas sp. PDM19, assembly GCF_014852215.1. NCBI lineage: Bacteria > Pseudomonadati > Pseudomonadota > Gammaproteobacteria > Pseudomonadales > Pseudomonadaceae > Pseudomonas > Pseudomonas sp. PDM19. Next base: position 207,586 of record NZ_JACVBG010000002.1, read on the forward strand.
GCTCCAGGGTCTGCGGCTGCTCGTCGGTCTCGCCTTGCCAGCGCAGGCTGGCGCCGTTGGCGCCGAGGCGTTCGGCCAGGCCGTGGAGGATGAAATCGTCGCGTCCCTCTCGAACCAGAGCGAACTTGATCGACGAACTACCGCAGTTGATCACCAGGATATTGCGAGCCGGCATGCCTACTCCTTGTTGCTGTCGGAATCCTTGGCGCACCAGCCGCAGGGGAACCAGCGGCCGATCTGCGCCATGCGCTGCTGCGGGTCCAGCACCCAGGGCCGCGACTGCCAGGGTGGCTGGTGGCGCAGGTGCTGGGTGTGACCGCAGGACAAGACTGCCACCCAGTGGCCGTCTTCGTCCTGATGAAAGTCAAGCAGGCGCGGCGGGGCCGCGTGATCCCGTCCGTCCGTCTTCGGGTCGCATTCGGGGGCGTCGCCGCGTAAACTTACGCGCTCAACTTCTATATCAGATAGGTTTCGAACCATGCAGATCGCGGCCAACAAGGCGGTTTCCATCGACTATACCCTGACCAACGACGCGGGTGAGGTCATCGACAGCTCCGCCGGCGGCGCTCCGCTGGTCTACCTGCACGGTGCCCACAACATCATCGGCGGCCTGGAAAAGGCCCTGGAAGGCAAGCAGGTCGGTGACGAGCTGGACGTGACCGTCGAGCCGGCCGATGCCTACGGCGAGTACAGCGCCGAGCTGGTTGCCACCCTGACCCGCGAAATGTTCGAAGGCGTGGACGAGCTGGAAGTCGGCATGCAGTTCCACGCTTCCGCTCCGGACGGCGGCATGCAGATCGTCACCATCCGCGACATCGAAGGCGATGACGTGATCGTCGACGGCAACCACCCGCTGGCCGGCCAGCGCCTGAACTTCAAGGTGAAAGTGGTCGACATCCGCGACGCTTCCGCCGAAGAAGTTGCCCATGGCCACGTCCATGGCGAAGGTGGTCACCACCACTGATTGCTGTCACCCGGTCGGCCCCGACCGGGTGAAGCCATCATTGAGCTGCTACGCTCAATCGTGAAAGGCGCCTTCGGGCGCCTTTCTCATGCAAGTCGCTGTAACTGCAAAGAATGCCAGGGCATTTTTCCCGTATCGACTGGGATTGCGCAGCACGACGGACGCGTTGTCCGCTCCCTGCGCGGGCACTTTGTGCCTACCTCTTCAAGGAGCAAGCAATGAGCGCTTTTCACGATCTGACGCTGCATGGTCTCGACGGCCAGGATCTGCCGCTGGCCCCGCTCAAGGGCAAGGTCGTGCTGGTGGTCAACGTCGCCTCGAAATGCGGCCTGACTCCGCAGTACACCGGTCTGGAGCAGCTCTACCAGCAATACAAGGATCAGGGGTTCGTGGTACTGGGCCTGCCGTGCAACCAGTTCGCCGGGCAGGAGCCGGGCAGCGAATCCGAGATCCAGTCGTTCTGCTCGCTGAACTACGGGGTGAGCTTCCCGATGTCGGGCAAGCTCGAGGTCAACGGCTCAGAGCGCCACCCGCTGTACCGCCTGCTGGCGGGCGAGGGCGCCGAGTTCCCCGGCGACATCACCTGGAACTTCGAGAAGTTCCTCCTCGGCCCGGATGGCCGCGTGCTGGCCCGCTTCAGCCCGCGCACCACGCCGGATGATCCGGCGCTGATCCAGGCCATCGAGAAGGCGCTGGGCGCCTGATCCTCCCGGCGGGAGAGGGCGCAAGCGCCAATCCCGCCGGCATTTCTCCCTTTCGTCTTGCTCCACGCCAGGGGTGACGGCTTAATCGGGCGACCTGCTTCCGGAGCCCGCCATGAGCCGTTTCGCCGCTGAGTCCGCCTGTCTGCCCGCCACCCCCGATGCCTTGCGCGCCCTGATCGAACAGCGCCGCGCGGTGCGGCGATTCCTTGATGAGCCGGTGCCGGATGCCGTGCTGCGCGACTGTCTGGAACAGGCAGTGCTGGCGCCCAATGCCTGCAACCTGCAGCCGTGGAGCTTCCAGGTGATCCGTGACGCCGAACTGCGCCGCCAGCTGGCGCCGGTGTGCCTGGGGCAGAATGCGGCGCGCACGGCGCCGGTGCTGATTGCCGTGCTGGCGCGGCCGGATACCTGGCGCGAGTCCTGCGCGGCCGTCCTCGACCAGTGGCCCGAGCCGCAGGTGCCGGAGAAGGTGCGCGACTTCTATCAGCGCACCGCGCCCTTCCAGTACAACCAGGGCGCGTTCGGCCTGCGCGGGCTGTTCAAGCGCGCGCTGTATGCGGTGGTCGGCCGCCGCCGCGCGCTGATGCGCCAACCTAACAGCCACGCCGAGATGCGCCTGTGGGCGGTGAAGTCCACCGCGCTGGCGGCGCAGAACCTGATGCTCGCCCTGCAGAGCCACGGCTACGCCACCTGCCCCATGGAAGGCTTCGACGAGGTACGGCTGCGCAAGGTACTGCAGATTCCCCGTGGCGCGGTGCCGATCATGCTGCTGGCCGCCGGGCGGGCTGCCGACAACGGTGTCTACAACCCGCGCCTGCGTTTTCCGCTGGAGCAGCGCGTCAGCTGGCACTGACTGCATCGGGACGCGTCAGCACACCCATGCGCCCGCCGCCGAAGGACCAGTCGTCCGCGTCGCTGTTGGTGATCTGCACCATCACGTCCTCGCTGGCTATGCCCAGTCGCTCGCCCAGCAACGCGTTCAGCCGCCGGTAGAACGCCTGCCGGGTCTGCGAGTCCCGTGGCCGGCCGATGGTGATGGCGATCAGCACGGAGTCGTCGCTGCGCGGCCCGCCCAGGTAGTGGCGGTTGAAGACGAATTCTTCCGCCTCGTGCTGGTGGATCATCACGAACTGGTCGCCTTCCGGTACGTTGAAGGCCTCGTGCATGGCGTCGTAGACGGTGTCGGCGAGTTCGCGCAGGTAGTCGGGCTGCTTGCCCTTGAGCAGGGAGATGCGGACGGTTGGCATGGCGCCGTTCCTCGGTGAGTGATTGACGAGTTCAGGCTAGCCCGGCAAGTTGATTCGGAAAATCGGGAAATATTTGACCGATAGTTCGAATAATCAGGAAGGTTGCCATGGCCCGCATCAACTTCGACCTCGACGTGCTGCGCACCTTCGTCACCGGCATCGAGCTGGGCAGCTTCGCCCGCGCGGCGGATCGCCTGGGGCGTTCCACTTCCGCCGTCAGCGCGCAGCTGAAGAAGCTGGAAGAGCAGGCCGGCACTCCGGTGCTGCGCCGTGAGGGGCGCGGCATGGCGCTGACCGAGGCGGGCGAGACGCTGCTGGCCTACGCCCGCCGGCTGCTGGAGTTGAACGACGAAGCCGCCGGCGCCTTGCGCGGTGGCTCGCTGGAAGGCCGGGTGCGCCTTGGTCTGCAGGAAGACTTCGGTGAAACCCTGCTGCCCGCCGTGCTGGCGCGCTTCGCGCGCGCCCACCCCAAGGTGCGCATCGAGGTACGCACGGCACGCAATCAGCAGCTCATCGAAGGTGTGCGCAACGGTGAATTGGACCTGGCGCTGGCCTGGGAAACCGGCGAACGCACGCCGCACATGGAGCGCGTCGGCGCCGTGACGCAATGCTGGATCGGTGCGCCGGACGCACTCCCATCTCCCGGCGCGGAACCCTTGCCACTGGTGATGCTGGAGGCGCCGTGCCTGCTGCGCAGCGCGGCAACGGCGGCGCTGGATCGCGCCGGTATCCCCTGGCGCGTGGCGTTCACCAGTGCCGGGTTGTCCGGCATCTGGGCGGGAGTCGGCGCCGGGCTGGGCGTCGGCCTGCGCACACCGATCGGTCTGCCGGCCAGCGTCGAACGGCTGGACGCCGAGCGCGCCGGCCTGCCGTTGATGGCGCCGCTGGGCCTGTGCCTGCATCGCAGCGAAGCCGAGCCGGAAGCAGTGGTGGAGCGCCTGCGCGAACTGTTGCAGGAAGGCTTGGCAGAGCTGCTGGAAAGCCCGGCGATTCGCTGATTCGTTTCTGGAGGAAAATCACTGCGATCAATGGTGCTGGAAAAAGCGAGACGACCGGTCATATTCTTGCGCCCATGAACAGCATCCGACTCGACAAACGCGACCTGATCCTCGCCAAGGGCTCCCTGGCGATGACCCGCAGCGGCTACCACGGCACCGGCGTACAGGACATCGTCCAGGCCGCCGGCATCCCCAAGGGATCCTTCTATCACTACTTCGAGAGCAAGGAAGACTTTGCCCTGCAGGCCCTGGAGCACCTGTACGCACCGCGCCTGGCGCGCTACGCCGAGGCGCTGGGCAACCCGGCACTGGGCCCGCGTGCGCGCATCCTCACCTATTACCGCGAACTGCTGGCGCATTTCGCCCGCCAGGAGAAGCTCGAATACCACTGCTTCATCGGCAGCCTGAGCTTCGAGATGGCCGAGCTGTCGCCGGCCATCGCCGAGCGGGTCGACGGCATCCTCCAGCAGTCCATCGACACCTTGCGTGGCTGCCTGATCGACGCCCAGCGCGCTGGTGAGCTGCCGGCAGCGGAAGACGCCGAATCCCTCGCCGAGTTCATCGGCAACGCCTGGCAGGGCGTGCTGGCACGGATGAAAGTCAGTGCCTCGCTCAAACCGGTGGAGCGCTTTATCGAACGCCTGGAGCACCTGCTTCAGGCCTGATCTGCCTGAGTCATCATTTTCCTTTCCAAAAACGAGACGACCGGTCGCCTGGTCGTCATGGAGACCTCAATGACCGCATCCGTAGACACCCTGTTCTCGCCCTTCCGCCTGGGCGGCCTGGAACTGCCCACGCGCATCGTGATGGCGCCGATGACCCGCAACTTCACCCCGGGCGGCGTACCCCATGCCCAGGTGGTCGAGTACTACCGTCGCCGCGCGGCTGCCGGCGTCGGCCTGATCGTCACCGAAGGCACCACGGTCAACCACAAGGCCGCCAACGGTTACCCGAACGTACCGCGCTTCTACGGTGAAGACGCCCTGGCCGGCTGGAAGCAGGTGGTCGACGCCGTGCACGCCGAAGGCGGCAAGATCGTCCCGCAACTGTGGCACGTCGGCGCCGTGCGCCGCCTGGGTACCGAGCCGGACGCCAGCGTTCCGGGTTACGGCCCCAGCGGCAAGGAAAAGGACGGCACCGTGCTGGTCCATGAGATGACCAGGCAGGACATCCAGGACGTCATCGCCGCCTTCGCCCAGGCCGCCGTCGACGCGAAGGCCATCGGCATGGACGGCGTGGAAATCCACGGCGCCCACGGCTACCTGATCGACCAGTTCTTCTGGGACGGCAGCAACAAGCGCACCGACGAATACGGTGGCAGCCTGGCCAACCGTTCGCGCTTCGCCATCGAGCTGATCCAGGCCGTGCGCGCGGCCGTCGGCCCCGACTACCCGATCATCTTCCGCTTCTCCCAGTGGAAGCAGCAGGACTACAGCGCCCGCCTGGTGCAGACCGCCGAAGAGCTGGAAGCCTTCCTCAAGCCGCTGTCGGATGCCGGCGTGGACATCTTCCACTGCTCCACCCGCCGCTTCTGGATTCCGGAATTCGAAGGCTCCGACCTCAACCTGGCCGGCTGGACCCGCCAGCTCACCGGCAAACCGACCATCACAGTCGGCAACGTCGGCCTGGATGGCAGCGAGTTCCTCGCCTTCTTCGGCAACACCGAGGAAGTCGCGCAGCCGTCGGGTATCGACGGGCTGCTGGAGCGCCTGAACAAGGAAGAGTTCGACCTGGTAGCCGTCGGCCGCGCCCTGCTGGTCGATCCGGACTGGGCAGTGAAAGTGCGTGACGGCCGCCTGGAGGACATCAAGCCCTTCAGCCGCGATGCGCTGATGTCGCTGGCCTGATCGGCGCTTCGTTGAAATGAAAAGCCCCTGGCGCCGACGGTGCCAGGGGCTTTTTTGCTTTTCGCAGGAGTGTCTCGGTTATGGCGGGGTATTGATGGCCTGAATGGTCTGAAAGCACCGTCCTAGGCGTTTACAAATCTTTTCCGAGACCCACCTTTCCGCATGCTGACTTCCCAGTCCGAAACGGGCAGAGTATGACGGCGTTCACACAAAAATAGGCCGGGATACGGCCATAGGAGTAAGACATGCGGATCGGCTTGGTGGTCGATGCAACCTGTGACCTTCCCCCGGAATTCCTTGCTGCCAACAACATTCGCGTACTGCCCATCGGCATCCGTGTGGGCGAGCGGCGCATCGTCGATGACCGCGATCCCGACACCACCCTCAAATTCTATTCCCAGGACCTGCCCAAGGTTGGCCCGGAGGACGGCAGCGAACCGCTGACGCCGGCGCAGACCCACGACTGGTTCCTGGAGCAGTTGGTCACCGACTTCGACTACGTGATCTGCCTGACCGTGACCAGCCAGCGCAGCCCGATCTTCGAGCACGCCACCCAGGCCTCCTTCAGCCTGCTGCAGAGCTACAAGGAGCGCCGCGCCGCCGCTGGCATCGCCGGGCCGTTCGCGTTGCGGGTGATCGACAGCCAGACCGTGTTCGCCGGCCTTGCCGTGCTGGCCGCCGAAGGCGTGCGCCTGCTCGGCGAAGACCAGCATCCCAACGCCGTGCGCACCCGCCTGGAACAGCTCAGCCAGCAGATGAACACCTTCCTGGTCGCCAGCGACCTGGGGCACATCCGCCGCCGGGGCTTCCAGAAGGGCGACCGCAGCAGCATCGGCGACCGCCTGCGCGGTGCCTTCCTCGGCCTGGGCTCGATGCTCGACATGAAACCGGTGCTGAGCCTGGTACAGGGCGAGGACAAGCCGGTATCGGTGTCGCCGAACTACGAGAAGTCCGCCGAGCGCCTGCTCAACTTCGCCCGTGCGCGGGTCGAGGCGGGCGAGCTGCTGGCGCCGCAGATGTGCCTGAGCTACGCCGGCGACCCTTCCGCCCTGCGCGACCTGCCCGGATTCGCGGCGCTGGAGGATGCCTGCGAGGCAAAAGGCATCCAGGTACACCTGGCGATGCTCAGCCCCACGGGTGGCATCAACCTCGGCGCGGGCGCCATGAGCCTGTCCTTCGCCGCCGAGCCCAAGCCCTTCACCTGATCCTATTTGTGGATTTCAGGGTGCCCCAGGCCGCCGGGGTTCTTCCCCGGCAAGGCCGTGCGGCAGGCTGCCTGCAGATAGCCCTCGAAACGCTCGACCACCGTGTCCCACGCCTGATGGATGGCGTGGTGGCGCGCGTTGAGGCGCACCCGGCGCAGGCGCTCCGGGTCGCTCAGCAACCAGCTCGCGGCTTCGAAGAAGCTCTGCTCTTCCCCCGGCACGCCGAGCACGCCGTTGTGCCCGTGGCGAATATGCTGGCCAGCGGCTGCCTGGTCGAAAGCCACCACGCCCAGCCCTGAAGCCAAGGCTTCCAGGACCACGTTGCCGAAGGTTTCCGACAGGCTGGGAAACAGGAACAGGTCGCCACTGGCGTAGTGCCGGGCCAGTTCCTCGCCGCGTTGCAGGCCGCAGAACACCGCTTCGGGCAACTCCTTTCGCAGCTGTGTGCGCTGCGGGCCGTCGCCGACTATGACCAGGCGCAGCTTGAGCTGCGGGTGCGCCGCGCACAGCGCGCGGAAGCTGCTGCCCAGCAGCGACAGATTCTTCTCCGCCGCCAGCCGGCCGACGTGCAGCACGGCGACGTCGCGCTCGCCCAGGCCCCATTCGCGGCGCAGCGCTTCGTCGCGCCGGGCGGGGTTGAACAGTTTGCTGTCGACGCCGCGCGAGAGCTGCGCCAGGCGCTCGAAACCGCGCCGTTGCAACTCCACCGACTGGCTGGCGCTGGGCACCAGGGTCTGCTGGGTACGGTTGTGGAACCAGCGCAGGTACAGCGTCACCAGGCGCATCAGCGGGCCGAAGCCGTAGTGCGCGCTGTACTGCTGGAAATTGGTGTGGAAGCCGCTGATCACCGGAATCCGCAGGCGCCGCGCGGCGCGCAGGGCGGCAAGGCCGAGCGGGCCTTCGGTGGCGATGTAGAGCACGTCCGGGCGGGTGCTGTTCCAGTGGCGCAGCAGCTTGTGCAGGCACGACTGGCCCCATTGCAGGCCGGGGTAGCCGGGTAGCGGCCAACCACGGGTGAGCACGAGTTCGCCATCGCTGTGACGGCCTTCGTCGCCCTGCTGGCGCGGGCGCACGACCTGGATCTGGTGTCCGAGGCGCAACAGCCCCGAGGCCAACCGGCCAAGGGTGTTGGCAACGCCGTTGATTTCCGGCGGAAAGGTTTCGCTGATCAGCGCGATGCGCAGGGGAGTCGTGGTCATGCTTGCAGTGTCCCGGCGCGCGGTGGCGCGCCGATGACAGAGCGATGATCGATAGGTGACAGCGGCTCGGGCGGCGTCGGTGATTACTTCACCAGCGCCTTCTCCCCGCCCTCACGCACCCAGAACAGCACCGCGCCGGCCACGGCGGCGGGCATGGCGACCAGGTTGACCACCGGGATCAGCAGCGCCAGGTAGGTGATGCCGCCAAAGCCCATGCACGCCCAGCGCTTGCTGCGCAGCCAGGCGAGCATCTCGTTCCAGCCCAGCTTGTGGTTGTCCGCCGGGTAGTCGATGTACTGCACGGCCATCATCCAAACGCCGAAAATCAGCCACAGCGGCGCGGCAATCAGGTTCAGGCCGGGGATCAGGCTGAGGATGAACAGCGCGATGGCGCGCGGCAGGAAGTAGCCGAGCTTGCGCAGCTCGCGGCCGATGGTGCGCGGCACCATGGCCATCAGCTCGCCCCAGCTGAATTCGGGGAAGTCATCGGTGCCACGCACCACCACCTCGACCTTCTCCGCGAGGAAGCCATTGAACGGCGCGGCGATGATGTTGGCGATCATGGTGAAGGTGAAGAACACGATCAGCAGCACCAGTGCCACGAACAGCGGCCAGAGGATGAACTGCAGGAAGCTGAGCCAGTCCGGCAGGCTGGGCATCAGCCAATCGACCCAGTGGCTGAACTGGTTGATGGCGAAGCCGATCAGGCCGACGAACAGCAGGATGTTGATGCTCAGGGGCAGCAGGACGAACAGTCGCAGGCCGGGGCGCATCATCAGTTTCAGGCCTTCGCTGAGGTATTGCGGGCCGCTCAGGGTGGACATCGGATTCTCCAGGGTTGAACCGTAGGCGACCTTAGCAGACCCGGCGAACGGCCGGCGAGCCGTCTGTTTTGCCGGGTATGTGTTCGCGGGCCGGCGCTCAGGCTGCCGTGTAGCGATAGCAGCGGTTGCGTTCCTGCTTGGCCTGGTACATGGCGATGTCGGCGGCGCGGGTGAGGGCGTCGGCGTCGCCGGCATCCTGCGGGTAGAAGGCGATGCCGATGCTGGGCGTGACGAAGTCGATCACCTGGCCGCCCAGGTGGTATTCGGCGCCGAGCACCGCCAGCAGGCGCAAGCCCAGGGCTTCGGCCTGATCCGGTTCGGCGTTCTCCAGCAGCACGGCGAATTCGTCGCCGCCCAGGCGGAAGGCCTGGTCCGGTTGGCGCAGGCTGCCGCGCATGCGCTCACCGACCGTGCTGAGCAGGGCATCGCCGAGAGCGTGGCCGAAGCGGTCATTGACCTGCTTGAAGCGGTCCAGGTCGATGTACAGCAGCGCGACCCGGTTGCTGTGCACGACGGCCTGCTGCAACTGTTCGTTGAACGCCTTGCGGTTGCCCAGCTCGGTGAGGGTGTCGCGGTAGGCCAGGTCGATGAGTTGCTTCTGGTAGGCCACCTGGTCGCTGATGTCGCGCAGGATGCCGCGGAATCCCTGGAATTCGCCCTGGCCGTCACGGATTGCCGAGAGCCGCGTCTCGCAGCTGACCAGGCGGCCGTCGCGGCGCTTGAAGGGCGCGGAGAAGGTGGTTTCCTGCTCGTCGTCGCGGGCCTGCTGGTAGAGGCTGCGAGCGCGGAGCAGGTCCTGCTCCTGCAGCAGGATGCTGAAGTGCTGGCCGCTCAGTTGCTCGGCGTTGTAGCCGAGCATCCGGCACAGCGCCGGGTTGAGGGTGCGGATGATGCCCTTGGTGTCCATCTCGAAGTAGCCGTCGCGGATCGCGTCGAGGATCGCCCGGTCGCGCGCCTCACTTTGTTCCAGGCGGTCGAGGGTGCGGTTCATCTCGTTCGCCAGTTGGCCCAGTTCGTCCGTGCCCTGGGGGCTCAGGCGCGAGGGCGTGTCGTCCTGGCCGATGACCGCGACCTCGCGGTTCATGCTGGTGACGCGGCGGATGATGCGGAACTCCAGCGCCACGTAGGCCAGCAGGATGGCGCCGCCGAGCAGTGCCAGCGTCAGGTAGAGGAACAGCCGCACGGACTGTTGGCCCTGCTGGTAAAGCGGCCGCGGGCTGGTGAGCTCCAGGCGCAGTTGCGGCTTGCCGTGGGAGTCGAGGTAGAGCAGTGACATCTGCTGGCTGTTCTCGTCCAGCAGGCGCCGCGGGCTGAGCAGGGTGGCGCCGCGCCCGGTAGGGATGTTCAGGGTGCGCCAGTCGTTGCCTTTCACCTCGTCCTGCACCAGGCGCAGGGTCGCGCCCATCTGGGTCTGCAGGTTGGACATGCGCGCATTGTCGAGCAGCACGCCGGCGATGACCGCGCCCGCCGGTTCGGCGGTGCCGGAGGTATTGCTGATCGGGTAGCTGAGCAACAGCTGCGGGATGCCCTCGACCTGCAGCAACTGGTCGAGGCTGTGACGTGGGTCGCCGTCGATGTCCAGCGCGCCCAGGCGCAGCGCGGTGCTGAGAATGCTCTGGCGCAACTGGGCGGGGGCCGGCACCTGCTGGCCGGGGAAACGCTGGGCCAGTTCGTCGAGCTTCCACTGCTGGGCGAGAATGCGCCCGTCGCGGTCGACGTAGAGCACGTAGTCGAAGCCGAGTATGCCGAGCAGGTCCTGGTCCAGGTTGTCCTCGACGAAGCGCGTCTGTGGCAGGCGCATGAACTGGTAGCTGGCGTCCCACCAGGCATAGCTGTGGACGATATCGAGGTTGCGCTGCTTCTCGTAGGCGATGCGGTTGTGGACGATGCGCACCTCGTCGGCCAGGCGCTGGCGGTCCCCGCGGTCGAAGCGGTCGAGCAGGATCATGTCCGACAGCAGCCAGACCCCGGCAAGGCTCGCGATGAACAGGGGCAGGCACAGCCATAGCAGGCGGGCGCGAAGGTTCATGGTGATACGGGTGACCTTTGGTTTCTTGAGTCTAGCCATCCAGGCAATGGGTGCCCGCTGCATAGGGGCAGCCTATGAAGGGCATTGATATTGGACATTTCAGCAGGACGCAGCGGCGGCGGTAAGCTGCGCGCCATCTGCTATCGAACAAGTTCGAGGGTCGTTCCGCAGCTCCCTGACTTATCTCAAGGAGTCCGGCGCGACTGCGGAAATCCCTGACTTATCTCAAGGGATTCCCAGCGTTCTGCAGGACAATGCGAATTGTGACTTGGGTCACACCGCATTGCCCACGGTCTCCGGGCCATGCGGTTCGCGCAAGAAACTTTTACGTGGAGCTGCCGCCCTCCCAACCTTCCCCCTGGTGCTTTGGCAGCTCCCTTTTCTTTGCCCGACTCATTCACCTGTGCACTGGAGGCTGTCATGTCCGATCGTCATGCGCGCGTCATCATTCTGGGTTCCGGGCCCGCCGGCTACAGCGCCGCGGTCTATGCCGCCCGTGCCAACCTCAAGCCGCTGCTGATCACCGGCATGCAGGCCGGCGGCCAGCTGACCACCACCACCGAGGTCGACAACTGGCCGGGCGACCCCCATGGCCTGACCGGCCCGGCGTTGATGCAGCGCATGCAGGAGCACGCCGAGCGCTTCGAGACCGAGATCGTCTTCGATCACATCCACGGCGTGGACCTGGCCGGCAAGCCGTTCGTGCTCAAGGGCGACAGCGGTACCTACACCGCCGATGCACTGATCATCGCCACCGGCGCCAGCGCGCGTTATCTGGGGCTGCCGTCGGAAGAGAGCTTCATGGGCAAGGGGGTGTCCGCCTGCGCCACCTGCGACGGTTTCTTCTACCGCAACCGCGAAGTGGCGGTGGTCGGCGGCGGCAACACTGCCGTGGAAGAGGCGCTGTACCTGGCCAACATCGCCAGCAAGGTGACCCTGGTGCACCGCCGCGAAAACTTCCGCGCCGAGAAGATCCTGCAGGACAAGCTGCGTGCGCGCATCGCCGAAGGCAAGATCGAACTGCGCCTGAATGCCCAGGTGGAGGAAGTGCTGGGCGACGACATGGGCGTTACCGGTGTGCGCCTGCGCCACAACGACGGCGAGGTTTCCGAACTGAAGGTGGATGGCCTGTTCGTCGCCATCGGCCACACGCCCAACACCTCGCTGTTCGAAGGCCAGCTTGCGCTGAAGGATGGCTACCTGGTGGTGAGCGGCAGCCGCGATGGCAACGCCACCGCGACCAGTATTCCCGGTGTCTTTGCCGCCGGCGACGTGGCCGACCACGTCTACCGTCAGGCAATCACCTCCGCCGGCGCCGGCTGCATGGCCGCGCTGGATGTGGAGCGTTACCTGGATTCCCTGTAACGGCCCGAAGAGCCGGCGTGCAGGAAGGGGCCCCGCTTGCGGGGCCTTTTTCTTTGCCGTTCGGCGAGGCGGGTGCGCTTGGTGGCGTTGAAGATTGGTCGCATTGGGCGGCCACGGACTATGCCTCGGGTGCACGTGTTCCAAGCCGTAGGGCGGATAACGCACCAGCGTTATCCGCCCTACGTGCTGGGTGTGCCGAACGAGTTTCCTGCAGGGGGCGAGCTTGCTCGCGAACCTCCCCGCACCGAGGCCCATTGTAGGAGCGGCGTGTCCTTTCATGCCCTTCGCCCGCGCCGAGCTCATAAAGGGTCACGAACGTAGGATGGGTGGAGCTTGCGATACCCATGCTGTCGGTGCATCGGAATCGATGGGTATCGCTGCGCTCCACACCATCCTACGAAGGTGTTTGCCGGGAGCGGCGGCAGAGTGCAGGTTCGCGAGCAAGCTCGTTCCTACAGATACCGGGCAGCGCTTAGCGGAGTTTTTGCTGGCGTCCGATTCGCCTTCCTATGAACTGATGCCGCACTTTCGCGTACGAAACCTCCCTATCATTCTTTCCCGTCCCGAGTGAGCTAACCGCGTCGAAGCAGAAGCAGTAACTTTGCCGCCGGTGCTTCAACACACCTCACTGGTTCGCTTGCCTGGCCATCGGCAAGTGGTAATTCGTGGCTATGGCATTCGCTATGGTCGGGTAGCGCGCAGCTATATAAAACCTTGGCAACAAGGGAAATCTGCGGGCCGTTCCAAGTGCGGTGTTGAAGTGCCCGATCACCCTCTCAACAAGGGTGGATTCAGCAACTACTTGGGTATCCGTTTATGCACCAGACAATTGCTTCAGTTGTCTTGAGCGACGTCCGATTCAAGGAGGCTCGCCATGGATAACGAAATCCTTACCCCCACCACCTTCATCCGTCACCGCCGCCAGTTGCGCGCTTTCCTGCTCGACAACGAGCCCTGGTTCTGCGTCAGCGATCTGGGGCGGCTGATCAACCGCCCGCTGGACGAGCGCCTGCACAACAGCCTGGATGCCGATCAGTTGCAGACCTGCTGGATACGCGACAGCTGTGGCGACTACGAAAAGGCCCTGCTGGTCAGCGAGTCCGGTGCCTATGCCGCGCTGATCTTCCACTTCCATCCGGAGAACCGCAGTATCCGCCACTGGCTCAATCGTCAGGTGGTGCCGGCGTTGCGTAGCGCAGAGCATCCGGCGTTGCTACCGAGGGAACGGCAGCTGAGCTGGGCCGACCAGCACCTGGGTGTGCTGGAGTGGCATGGGCGGTTGTGGGTGCCGTTCGATGATCTGCCGGCGATAGGCCGGCTGGAACACCCTGAGGGTCCGGGCAGCGTGTAGGGCGCATAACGCCGCAGGCGTTATCTGCTCTACGGCGAGGTGTGCGGCTCTTGGTAGGAGCGCGGCGCGCGAAATGAAAAAGCCCCGCATCAGCGGGGCTTTTTCATCGAACCGGCCAGCCTCAGCCGCGGCGCGACAGCGGCTGGCGCTCGAAGTTGACGCCGGCCAGGCCAGTGGTCTGCAGCGCACGGATGTTGGCGTGGTCGGTGCCTTCGGGGTGCTCGCGCACGGCGCGGTAGTGCTCGCCGAATGCCAGCAGCGACTCTTCCTGGCTCAGGCCTTCGAGGATCGCGAAACCCAGGGTCTTGCAGGAGCCTTCGTTCTGCCCGGCGGGGTTTTCCACGCTGCCGTTGGTGAAGGCGCTGGGGGTGTAGCTGTAGTGCTCGGCGATGTACGCCAGGGTATCGGTGAACAGGTGCTGTTCGCTGCGCAGGCGCGAGCGGAAATCAGTGAGGGTCATCAAGGCAAACTCTTAGTGTTTCTTCGCGTGGTCGAAGGCCGCCTGTTGCTCGGGCGAGGCTTCCGTCTGGTACTTGGCCTTCCATTCGGCGTAAGGCATGCCGTAGATCTCTTCGCGGGCCTGATCCGGGCTGACCGGCAGGCCCATGTCGTCCGCCGCGGCCTTGTACCACTTGGACAGGCAGTTGCGGCAGAACCCGGCAAGATTCATCAGATCGATGTTCTGCACGTCCTTGCGGGTACGCAGGTGCTGCACCAGGGTGCGGAACGCGGCGGCTTCGAGTTCGGTGCGCTGCTCGTCGGTCAGGTTCATCGGCTCGGTCATGGCAGGTCTCTCAACTAAGGCGCATCGGAGGCGCATGGCGGGGCTGGCGAGATTCTAAGAGGCGGGCGATCTGCCAGCAACGCCCGTTGGCCGACTGGCACGCGCGTGCAAGTGCAGAGCGCGGCTCAGCGCTGGGCGGCCAGGGCGATCGATACCGACTCGGCGAAGCGCAGCGCGTGGGGCTTGTCCACTTCCACCTCGGCGTAGTGCACCGCCGGGTTGGCCATCACCAGGTCGAGCAGTTCCTGGGTCAGGCGCTCGAGCAGGGCGAAGCGGTTTTCCTCGACGTGGGCAATGATCGCCTTGGTGATGGTGCGGTAGTTCAGCGCGTGGTCGATGTCGTTGACCTGCACCGCATCACCGGCGGGGTAGAGGATGGTGAGGTTGATCAGCACATCCTGCTTGTTGAGGATTTCCTCTTCCTTGATGCCGATGTAGGTGCGCACGCGCAGGTCCTTGACCCGGATTCGCGCCATGCCCGGCTGCAATTGCGTCATTTCACTTGCTCCGTCCGATCAGTTGCAGGAATTCCTGGCGGGTATTGGTGGACGCGCGGAAGGCGCCAAGCATCACCGAGGTGTTCATCACCGAGTTCTGCTTCTCCACCCCGCGCATCATCATGCACATGTGCTGCGCCTCGATCACTACCGCCACGCCGGCGGCGCTGGTGACCTGCTGGACCGCCTCGGCGATCTGCCGGGTCAGGCTTTCCTGGATCTGCAGGCGCCGCGCGAACATGTCGACGATGCGCGCGACCTTCGACAGGCCCAGCACCTTGCCGGTGGGAATGTACGCCACATGGGCCTTGCCGATGAAGGGCAGCAGGTGATGTTCGCACAGCGAGTAGAGCTCGATGTCCTTCACGATCACCATTTCGTCATTGTCCGAGGCGAACAGCGCGCCGTTGACGATCTCGTCCAGCGTCTGCCCGTAGCCGTGGCAGAGGTACTGCATGGCCTTGGCCGCGCGCTTGGGGGTGTCCAGCAGGCCTTCGCGGGTCGGGTCTTCGCCGATCCCCTGGAGAATCTCACGGTAGTGGTGAGACAGGTCTTCGATCATGGTGGGAGTTCCTCGCGCCCGCGCCGGGCGGGTCATTTGAGGTGCCGGCCGCCGTTGACGGTCAGGGTAGTGCCGGTCACGTAAGGGCTGTCGAGCAGGTAGCGCACGCTCTGGTAGATCACGTCCGGGCCGGGCTCGATGCCCATGGCGGATTTCGCCAGGGTGCGGGCGCGGTAGGCGTCGTCGTCGCCTTCGTTGAACAGGATCAGTGCCGGCGCGATGCCGTTGACCTTGATGCGCGGCGCGAGGCTCGCGGCGAAGGACAGGGTGAGGTTGTCCAGGCCGGCCTTGCTGGCGCAGTAGGCGATGCGGTTGGCGCTGCCCTTGCGGGCGACGTCGTCGGAGAGGTGGATGATATCCGCCGGGGCGCCGCGCTCGGCGGCGTCGCGCTCGAGCAGGGGCGCGCAGCGCAGGTTGATCAGGTAGGGCGCGAGCATGTGCAGGCGGAACAGCGATTCGAAGGCCTGGGCTTCCTCGCCGGGGGTGTCGCCAATCCACGCCGAGGCGTTGTGGATGATCGCGCGCAGCCGGTCGGTGCGGGACTTCAACTCGTCGATGAAGGCGAGGATGCCGGCTTCATCGGCCAGTTCGGCGTGCAGGCAGGTGGCGCCCAGTTCGCGCAGTTCGGCGATGCCGGGCTTGTCCTGGCGATAGGTCACGATGACCGGCTGGCCTTCGAGCAGCAGGCGTTTCGCGCAATGCAGGCCGATGCGCTGGCTGGCGCCGGTGATCAGGATGGGGGCTGGGGTCTGGCCCATGCGCGCCTCGCGAAATCCACTTCAGGGAGCGCCGCGGCGGACAATGTCCTAGCGGCCGGGTAGGGCAAAACTATACCAGCCCCGGCGCGGTGCGGCACGGATGGGGCATAATGGGCGGCCTTGTCTTGCCTTGTGGGAGTGAACATGAAAGTCGCCATCGTGTCTGGTTCGGTCTACGGCACCGCCGAAGAAGTCGCGCGCCACGCCAAGCGCCTGCTCGAAGCCGCCGGCTTCGAGGCCTGGTATGACCCGCGCGCCACCCTGGACGCCATGCTCGAGTTCGCTCCCGAGGCCTTCCTGGTGGTGACCGCCACCACCGGCATGGGTGACCTGCCGGACAGCTTCCAGCCGCTGTTCCACGCCATCCGCGACCGCCTGCCGGGCGAGTGGCGCGGTCGTCCGGGCGCCGTGCTGGCGCTGGGCGATTCCAGCTACGGCGATACCTACTGCGGCGGCGGCGAGCAGGTGCGTGAGCTGTACGCCGAGCTGGGCGTGCAGGAAGTGGTGCCGATGCTGCGCCTGGACGGCAGCGAGACGGTGGACCAGGAGACCGACTCCGAGCCGTGGCTGGCCGATTTCATCGCCGCGCTGAAGGCCTGATGCATCCCCGCGCCCGCTACCTGATCGACACCCTGCAGCTCGCCCCGCACCCTGAGGGCGGCTTCTACCGCCGGGTGTTCGAATCGAGCCTGGTGGGTACCGATGGCCGGCCGCAATCGTCGGCCATTCTCTTCCTCCTGCCGGCCGGCACCGTCAGCCGCTGGCACCGCGTGGATGCCGACGAGCTCTGGCACTTTCACGAGGGCAGCGCGCTGGAGTTGCTGGTCGCCGAGCGGCCGGATGCCGAGGTGCGCCGCGAAACCCTCGGCCCGGTGGGCGAGGGCAGCCTGCCACAACGCGCCGTGCCCGCCCATGCCTGGCAGGCCGCGCGTTGCCTGGGGGATTACGTGCTGGTGGGCTGCACTGTATCGCCGGCCTTCGAGTTCGCTGGTTTCAAGCTGCTGGCGGATGACGGTGAAGCGCAGCGGGAGTGGCCCCGGCTGGCCGACGAGTTCTCCGATCTGCTCTGAACGGCTTCGTGCCGAGCTCTGGTAGGGCGAATAACGCGCCAGCGTTATCCGCCGCCAGGTTGCCGGCGGATAACCCGTTCCGGGTTATGCGCCCTACGATCTTCGTGGGATCGAGGGGTGCCTGGCCCTTGCACGCGAACCTTGCTTCACTCCGCACCTTCTGGATGCAGCGGCATCTCCACCATCAACGCCAGCCAGGCCTTCGCGGCATTCGACAGGTAGGCGTCGCGCCGCCAGATGAAACTGATGTCCCAGCGCAGGTCCGGCTGGCTCAGCAGCACGCGCACCAGCCCCGGTCGCTCCAGGTCCTTCGCCACCACCCGCGGCAGCAGCACCGCGCCTTGCCCGGCGGCGACCAGCGCGCCGAGGAAGTCCGCCTGGCCGCTGCGGCCGCCTTCCTTCGGTTCGAAACCGGCCTCGCGGCAGGCGCGCAGCAGGCGGTCGTTGAGGGTGAAACTCTGCTGGTAGAGCAGGAACGGTGTGTCCGAGAGTTCCGCCAGATCCAGGCTGCCGCGCCCGGCCAGCGGGTGGGCGGCGGGCAGCAGTACGTCCAGCGGCTCGTTGCAGAAGGGCTGCCAGTCGAAGCCGGGGTCGTCCGGCGTGAGGCCGCCGCCCAGCTCCAGCTCGCCGCTGTGGACCATCTCTTCCATGGTCTTGCTGCCGCCCTCGATCAGGTGCACGTCGATGTTCGGGTAGCGCCGCCGGTATTCGGCGAAGCGTCCGGCAAACAGCGCATCCGCGCCCAGCAGCGGTAGGCCCAGGCGCAGTTCGCCGCGGTGCAGCTGGGTAAGGTCGTCCAGTTCGGTATGCAGCTCGCGGCGCAGGCGCAGCATGTCCTCGGCGCGGCGTAGCAGCACTTCGCCTGCTGCGGTCAGGCGGATGTGCGGGCCGCTGCGCTCCAGTAGTTGCACGCGCAGGCTCTGCTCCAGCTGTGCGACCTGCTTGCTCACCGCCGACTGACTGGCGTTCAGGTACACCGCCGCCTGGGTGAAACTACCGTGGCGCACGACTTCGGCGAAGGTGCGCAGTTGCTTGAATTCCATTCTGGAATGGCTCCGATTCGATCTATTCGCTTTGGGGATGATACGTGCGGGAGTAGGCTTTGCGCCATTCCCAACCGATTTCTTCACCCGCCTAACGCATCGAGATCGCCGCCATGTTCCGCCGCGCCGCCCGCCTGATTTTCGAACTCGCCGTCCTCGCCGCCTTCTGGTGGGTGGGCGGCTGGATCGCCACGCTCACCGGCCTGCCACTGCCGGGCGGGGTGATCGGCCTGGCACTGCTGCTGGTGCTGTTCGCCTGCGGGGCCATCCGCCCGGCCCTGCTGCAGGGCGGCGCCGGCCTGCTGCTGGCGGAGATGCTGCTGTTCTTCATCCCCGCGCTGATGAGCCTGCTCGACTATGGCCCGCTGCTGCGCAGTGAAGGCTGGAAGATTCTGCTGGTGATCACTGCCAGCACTGTGATGGTGATGCTCTCCACCGCCCTGGCGGTGGAATGGATGTGCAACAGGAGTTCGCGCCATGAGCCTCGATAAGCAAGCCCTGTTCTGGTTGGCCGTGACCCTGGGCGGTTACCTGCTCAGCCGTACCCTCTACCGCCGTTTCCAGCAGTACTGGCTGTCGCCCATCGTCTTCGTGCCGGTACTGCTGTTCGCCCTGGCGATTCCGCTGCAGGCCCGTTACGTCGACTACGCCCGTGACACCAGCTGGCTGGTGGCGCTGCTCGGCCCGGCCACCGTGGCCTTCGCCATCCCGATCTGGCAGCAGCGTGCCTTGCTCGCCCGCCACTGGCCGGCGTTGCTGACCGGCATGCTGGCTGGCTCGACCATGGCCATCGGCAGCTCCTGGGCGCTGGCCCACGCGCTGGCGCTGGACGGCCAGGTGACCCTGTCGCTGATCCCGCGCTCGATCACCACGCCCTTCGCCATGGAAATGTCCCACGACCTGGGCGGTGTACCGGCGCTGACTGCGGCCTTCGTCATGATCACCGGGGTGTTCGGCGCGCTGATCGGTGGCGTGCTGATGAAGATGCTGCACCTGCGCTCTGCCCTGGCCCGTGGCGCGCTGCTGGGCGTCGGCGCCCATGGCGCGGGCACCAGCCGGGCCTACGAGTTCGGCGGTGAAGAGGGTTCGGCGGCCGGCCTGCTGATGGTCCTGACCGGGCTGTTCAACCTGCTGCTGGCGCCGGTTCTGGTCTGGTGCCTGTAAAGGGCATTCAGCTCAGTTCGTAGGCATCGAGCATCTGTGAGGTTTCGGTGGGGGAGTTGAACATCATCACGTCAATGATCGACAAACCCGCCTCGAAGGTCGGGCGCTTCTGCTCATAGGGCGTGAGCTTCGGCTCCTGGAAGCGCAGGGTCAGCCCGGCGGCCTCGTACTTGCCACGGTCGAAGAAGCTCTGCCCGCCCGGCGGGTTCCAGTACTCCTCCACGCCGCCCAGCGCCTTGCAGATGTTCAGCGCCCACTCGTCCGGCGCTGTCGGTTGCTCCATCGGCAGCTCCATGTGCGACAGCACCGGCATCTTCCGGGGGAAGCCGAGGTAGGCGCAGGTGGCCTCCAGGGTGGTCTTGTTCAGCGAGACGATGTCCTCGAACGGATGGTCCAGGGATGCGGCGATCATTTCCCGCACGTCGCGGTAATAGGGCGCGACCTTGCGGTACACGTCCAGCTGGGAGAACAGGCTGCGCCGCCAGTCCTGGCGGTTGTCCAGGCGCACGTCCTTGATCAGCGTCTGGCGGTGGTGCTTGATCCGCGGCACGCGGATGTACGACCAGCCGGCCTGGTGATTGAGGATGCGGTTGCGCTCGATCCAGCCGTGGTGGATGTACTGCACGGTATCGAACAGGACGAACAGGTCGGTGTGCTTGATCAGGCTGAAGTAGCCCAGGTACGGGAAGAAGTAGGGCTGCATGATGGCGGTTCGTTTCACGTCGGCTGCCTCGTTGGCCGAACTGGAGTCTCCTCCCGACTCCCGGGTACTACTGAGGAATGTTGCGAAAGATATTGCGAAATGTTTCCAGATGACTCGGAGACGCCGCAAAGGACGCCGGGGCAGGGATGGAAATCGGGCACGCTTCCGCCAGCCCTGACGTGCGAGCTGGCTGCCGCACTGTCTGGATGGCGCTTTTGGAGGGAGTCGCCGGGCGCCGGGTCGATCAGGCGCCGCTGGCAGCGACTACCGCCACTATAGGTGGGGAAACTGCTGACGCAAGCCGAGTTATCCGCCTGCGCTTATAGGGGAACATTCGCCAGACGCTGCCAGATGAAACTGTCAGTTCCGTGACAGTCGCCAGGTTGCCGCGCTGACTAGACTGCGCCATCGAACAACAACAACGAAGAGGCTACCGACCATGCACGCCGCTCATCCGCTGCCCACCGTGAACGTCAAGGACCAGGTCTCCGCCGCCGAATGGCAGACCCGCGTCGACCTCGCCGCCTGTTACCGGCTGATCGCCCTGCAGGGTTGGGACGACCTGATCTTCACCCACATCTCGGCCAAGGTCCCCGGCACCGAGGACTTCCTGATCAACCCCTACGGCATGATGTTCCACGAGATCACGGCGTCGAGCCTGGTGAAAGTGGACGCCTCGGGCAAGAAGCTGATGGACAGCCCCTATGACATCAACCCGGCGGGCTACACCATCCACAGCGCGATCCACGACGTGCGCCACGATGTCGAGTGCGTGCTGCACACCCACACCGCCGCCGGCATCGCCGTCTCCGCTCAGAAGCAGGGCCTGCTGCCGATTTCCCAGCAGTCGCTGTTCGTCCTCTCCAGCCTGGCCTACCACGGCTACGAGGGCGTGGCACTGAACCACGACGAGAAGGCGCGCCTGCAGGCGGACCTGGGCATGGCCAACTTCATGATCCTGCCCAACCACGGCCTGCTGACCTGCGCGGGCACCATCGCCGACACCTTCCTGATGATGTTCACCCTGCAGCGCGCCTGCGAAATCCAGGTGCTGGCCCAGGGTGGCGGCGCCGAGCTGATCATGATCCCGCAGCCGATCCTCGATGGCGCCCGCGCCATGGCCGCCGCCGTGACCAAGAGCAAACAGGGCATGGGCGGCGCGCTGGCGTGGCCGGCACTGCTGCGCAAGCTGGACCTGCAGAACCCCGGCTACCGCGACTGATGGCGCTGGCCGGCATCGCCCTGCGCGACTGGCGCGCGCAGGGCAGTGACTTCACCTTCCGTGGGCAGCAGATACGTTACTGGAGCGCCGGCAGCGGCGCTCCGCTGCTGCTGGTCCACGGTTTCCCCACCGCTTCCTGGGACTGGCACTACCTCTGGCAACCGCTGGCCGAGCGCTACCGGCTGATCGCCTGCGACATGCTCGGCTTCGGCGATTCCGCCAAACCCAGGGGCCACGACTACCGCATCCTCGAACAGGCCGACCTGCAACAGGCGCTGCTGGAGCATCTGGGCGTGCGCGAGCCGGTGCACCTGCTGGTGCACGACTACGGCAACAGCGTCGGCCAGGAGCTGCTCGCGCGGCACGAGGAGGGCGGGTTCGCCCTGGCCTCGCTGGCCTTCCTCAACGGCGGGCTGTTCCCGGAGACCCACCGCGCGGTGCTCTCGCAGAAGCTGCTGCTCGGCCCGTTCGGCTCCCTGTTCGGCCGTTTGTTCGACCGCAAGCGCCTGGCGCAGAACTTCGCCAAGGTGTTCGGTCCGCAGACCCAGCCGTCCGAAGCAGAACTGGATGCGTTCTGGGAGCTGATCCGCCATAACGACGGGCCGCGCGTCATGCACCGGCTGATCCACTACATCCTCGACCGCCGCCAGCACCGCGAACGCTGGGTCGGCGCGATGCAGCGCACGGCGGTGCCGCTGCGCCTGATCGACGGTCCGGAAGACCCGATCTCCGGCGCGCACATGGTGGTTCGCTACCGGGAGTTGATCCCGCGGCCGGACACCGTCGAACTGCCCGGCATCGGCCACTACCCGCAGGTCGAGGCGCCGGAACTGGTGCTACAGCACTATCTGTCGTTCCGACAGGAAAGGGCGCCGTAGCTACGGACCGATCCACCTGTAGATTCGGAACTGACTGATAGATCGGCCCTGCGTGGCAGCGGTAGCTTCCCCGGCTTTGTCCAGCCGGAGGTCGCTGCCATGCCACTCAGATCCGTCATTCCCGTCCGCCAGCCGCAGGGTTCGTTGCTGTACCGGGCGCTGCTGCACCTGCGCCGTGACTTCGTCTTCGTCGCCATTCCGGTGCTGCTGGTGCTGGTCGGAATCTGCGCAGCCGGTGGCTACTACGCCTGGCTCACGCAGGACTGGGTGCCCGCCGCCTTTGGCGCGCTGGCGCTGCTGCCGGCCTTCGGCCTGCTGCTGTTCTGGAGCGAGTACGACTGGTGGCTGTTCAAGCTCGGCCCGCGCTCGGAGCTGAACCTGCCGATGCGCTGACCGATCATCCCCTGGCCTTATCGAGCACTATTCAGCCTGGGTCGTCTTGGTTGTGACCGGATCGTGACTACCGGACACTCCAGAAAAAACCATCCTGCCTGGAGCCCCAATCATGAGTGATGCCCTGCGTTTCGACGGAAAAGTCGTGATCGTTACCGGAGCCGGTGGCGGTATCGGCCGCGCCCACGCCCTGCTGTTTGCCAAGCACGGCGCCAAGGTGGTGGTGAACGACCTGGGCGGCAGCACCCATGGCGAAGGCGCCAACGCCTCGGCTGCCGATCGCGTGGTCGCGGAAATCCGCGAAGCCGGCGGCACTGCCATCGCCAACCATGACTCGGTGACCGACGGCGAGAAGATCGTCCGCCAGGCCGTCGAGGAATTCGGCCGCATCGATGTGGTGGTGAACAACGCCGGCATCCTGCGCGACAAGACCTTCCACAAGATGGAAGACGCCGACTGGGACCTGGTCTACAAGGTCCACGTCGAAGGCGCCTACAAGGTGACCCGCGCCGCGTGGCCGTTCATGCGCGAGCAGGGCTACGGCCGGGTGATCTTCACCTCGTCCACCTCCGGCATCTACGGCAACTTCGGCCAGAGCAACTACGGCATGGCCAAGCTGGGTCTCTACGGCCTGACCCGCAACCTCGCCATCGAAGGCCGCAAGAACAACATCTTCGTCAACGCCATCGCCCCCACCGGCGGCACCCGCATGACCGAAGGCCTGATTCCGCCGCAGGTGTTCGAGGCGCTCAAGCCCGAACTGGTCAGCCCGCTGGTGGTGTACCTGGGCAGCGAAGCCTGCCAGGAAACCTCCGGCCTGTTCGAAGTCGGCGGCGGCTGGATCGGCAAGGTGCGCTGGGAGCGCAGCCTGGGCGTGGGCTTTGACCCGCGCGAAGGCTTCAGCGTCGAGGACGTGGCGGCCAACTTCGCGCAGATCTGCGACTTCGAGAACGCTGCACATCCCAAGGACAACGTCGAAGCGCTGCGCGAGATGATGGCCAACCTGCAGAAATACGCCGGTTGATCCGGCCAGCCTGACCGGTGGAACGGCCAGCGGGGCTGTTCCACGGCGGCGAACGCAGTAAGGTGAAAGGGCCGGCTCAATGCCGGCCCTTTTGCTTTTCCGCTTCCAGGCCCGAGGAGTTCGCCATGAGCGTGATAATCCAGAAGAACGGACCGGTGACCACCCTGGTCATCGCCCGCCCTGCGGTGCGCAACGCCGTGGACCTGCCGACCGCCCAGGCGCTGGCCGATGCCCTGCGCGACTTCGAGCAGGACGAGGAGGCCCGTGTCGCCGTGCTCACCGGCGCCGGCGGGACCTTCTGCGCGGGCGCCGATCTGGCGGCGGTGGCCGAGGATGGCGAGCGGCGCAACCGCCTGGAAATGGAGGGCGATGGGCCCATGGGGCCGAGCCGTATGCAGTTGTCCAAACCACTGATCGCCGCCATCGAGGGCTACGCCGTGGCCGGCGGGCTGGAACTGGCGCTGCTGGCGGATTTGCGAGTGATGGCCGAGGACGCGGTGTGTGGGGTTTTCTGCCGTCGCTTCGGCGTGCCGCTGATTGACGGCGGCACCGTGCGCTTGCCGCGCATCGTCGGTCAGGGACGGGCGCTGGACCTGATCCTCACCGGTCGCCCGGTGGGCGCGCAGGAGGCGTTGGCCATGGGCCTGGCCAATCGCGTGGTGCCCAGCGGGCAGGCGCTGGAGTCAGCCGAGGAGCTGGCGCGGGAGATCGCCGAGTTTCCGCAGTTGTGCATGCTGGCCGACCGGGCGAGCGTGTTCGCGCAATGGGAGCTGTCGTTCGACGTGGCGCTGGCCAATGAATTCCAGGGCGGGATGGCGGTGATCGAAAGCGGCGAGACGGTGGACGGGGCGAAGCGTTTCGCTGGCGGGGAAGGGCGGCACGGCCGATTCTAGAAAGAGAAAAGCGGAGGCCTTGCGCCTCCGCTTTGCTTTGATCAGTCGCGCTCGATGATCACATAGGTCTTGCGCGTGGTTTCCTGGATGTCCCAGATGCCCAGGCTGTTCTGCGGCAGCAGGAAGGCGTCGCCTGCCTGGAAGGCGATCGGCTCGCCGCCGTCCGGAGTGAAGGTGCCGCGACCGGCGATGAAGTGGCAGAACTCCTGCTCGACGATCTGGCGGCGCCAGCGGCCGGGGGTGCATTCCCAGATGCCGGTTTCCACGCGGTCGGTGCGCTCGATGGATTCCACACGGGTTTCCGAAATCGGCTCGCCCAGGGGCACGGCAACCGGGTTGGCTTCACCGAGTTCGGCGTGCAGGGTGTTCTTCAGGTGGGTCAGTTTCATACGGGGGGCTCCAGTGGGCTTTCTATTCGGGGCTGACTGTTCGCAAGCAGGCCAGCGTGTCAGCCGACCTTCCAGGTCATCAGGTTTTCCATGCTGGCGGCGACTTTCTCGGCCAGCCGGCGGCGCCAGGGCGCGCTGTGGGGGTTGGCCAGCACATCGTCCTCGTGCACGAAGCTGCGGATGATGGCGTTGTAGCCCAGCCAGCGGCAGGGTTCGGGTTCCCAGCCGCGCAGGCCGTCCTGCACGCTGCGATCATTGATGACCCAGGGCTGGCGGGTGAGGGCGCTGTCCTGGCCGAGGATCAGGTCGGCGAGGGTGCGGCCGCCCAGGTTGGTGGCGCCGACGCCTTCGCCACCGTAGCCGCCGGCGAGGGCGATGCCGTTGCGGCGGTCGATCAGCATGTGCGGGTGGAAGCGCCGCGACATGCCCAGGTTGCCGCCCCAGGTGTGGGTGATGCGCACGTCCTTGAGTTGCGGGAACAGTTCGCTGAACAGGTAGCGGCGCAGGCCGACTTCATCCTCGGTCAGGCTGAAGTCGTTGCGCAGCTTGCCGCCGAAGCGGTAGCCGCCGCGGGCGCCGAAGGCCAGTCGGTTGTCCGGGGTGCGCTGGCCGTAGGTGACCTGGCGGCTGAATTCGCTGAAGGCCTGGCCCTTGTCGAGGCCGATTTCGGCCCACACCGATTCGGGTAGCGGCTCGGTGGCCACCAACAGGCTCTGTACCGGCAGTTGGTAATTGCCCAGCGGCGGCAGGTCGGCGGCGTAGCCTTCGATGGCCGGCACCACCCAGTGAGCCTTCAGCTCTCCCCGGTCGGTGCGCAGCAGGCCGGGCGCCCAGTGGGTGACGCGGCTCTTCTCGAAAATCTGCGTACCCTGGCGTTCCACCGCGCGGGCCAGGCCACGGACCAGCTTGGCCGGGTCGATGGTGGCGCAGTGCGGGGTGTGGATGGCGCCCAGCGAGCTGGGAATGCGCAGCTGCTCGTCCAGCTCGCTCTTGCTCAGCCAGCGGTAGTCGTCCTCGGTCAGGCCTTCGGCGTGCAGGTGGGCGAGGTATTCGCGCAGGCGGGTTTCCTGCTCCGGGTAGCGCGCGGCGGTGTAGAGCACGCCGGCCTTGCGGTAGTCGCAGTCGATGCCTTCGCGGTCGAGCACGCGGGCCACTTCATTGGGGATGTCGTGCAGCAGGTCGTAGGACGCGCGGCGCTGCTCGGGCGACAGGCCGGCGAGCAGGCGATCCTCGCCGAGCATGTTGCCCATCAGCCAGCCGCCGTTGCGGCCCGAAGCGCCGAAGCCGGCGGTCTCGGCCTCGACGATGGCGATCTTCAGCTGCGGTGCGCGCAGCTTCAGGTAGTAGGCGGTCCACAGGCCGGTATAACCGGCGCCGGCGATGGCCACATCGACGTCCAGGGTGCCCTGCAGGGACGGCCGCGGGACGAGATCATCGTCCAGCTGGTTCATCCACAGACTGATATGACGCCATGCCGACATAGACGACTCCGAAAGGAAGAAGGGGGAATGTCGGCAAGCCTAGATTTGGCGCGGGGTTCTGTCGTGCGCGCGGGTACGCGAGGATTGCTCGCGTACCCGCCGGCAGGGGCGCATCAGGCCTCCTGCTGTTCCTCGCGCAGGCGCTTGAGGTACTCGCGGGGGGACTGGCCGGTCTGCTGGCGGAAGCAGCGATAGAAGGCCGACAGCGAGTTGAAGCCGGCGGAGAAGGCCAGTTCGTCGATGCGCGAAGGCAGCGGCGGGCGCAGCTGGCTGAGCAGGTGGGTCAGGCGCGTCTGGTTGACGTACTGGTAGAAGCTCAGCCCCATCACCTGGTTGAGCAGGTAGGAAATCTGGTTGCGCGTGTAGCCGGTGGCGGTGGCCACCTGGGTCAGGTCCAGGTCCGGCGCAAGGTATGGCTGGCTCTTGCTGAAATAGTCTTCCAGGT
This sequence comes from Pseudomonas sp. PDM19, assembly GCF_014852215.1. Classification (NCBI taxonomy): domain Bacteria; kingdom Pseudomonadati; phylum Pseudomonadota; class Gammaproteobacteria; order Pseudomonadales; family Pseudomonadaceae; genus Pseudomonas; species Pseudomonas sp. PDM19. Next base: position 234,625 of record NZ_JACVBG010000002.1, read on the forward strand.
CGCTGGCCAACTGGCTGAGCTGGCGCGGCGAGAGGCCCAGGCGGCTGGTGGCCGGACGCGGGTCGATGGCCTGCGGACGGCTTTCGCCGCCTTCGCGCACCACCGAGGCGTATTCGTTGATGCGCCAGATCAGGCCTTCGCGCACGGTGATCGCCTCGCTGGAATGGAAGGTCGCCAGGCGGCCGCTCAGGGTGACCGCGATGCGGTACTGGATGAAGGCGGTGTCGCCGTCCACGCGGATGCGGTCGATGTGGTCGAGGAACTCTTCCGGGCGGCTGGGCATGGTGCCCTGCACGTAGTCGCGCAGGTCGGTGTAGCCCAGCGTGCGGTTCTGGAAGAAGTCGTTGTACTGCACCTGCGGGTGATACAGCGCGAGCACCGCTTCGAGGTCGCGATGCTTCCAGCACTGGTGGTAGCGCAGCACCACCTCGCGGGTCTGCTCGGTCAGGTGACTGTCGGTCGGGCGTTGGTCGATGGCTTGCATAGGAAGCTAAGGATGCCCCAGACAGCGCTTCTCGGGTAGTGGCAAAGCACCTGTCGGGTGCAAGGCACTATCCATCGTCTCGATGATCCGTCATCGCCTGCGCCAATATCGCCCGCCGGAGCCCGTCCCAGAGGGGGGATTCACTCTTTCGGGCGACACGCCAAATACCACCTTGGAGCGCTTACTCCCTGTCAGGTCGCTCAGTAGGGTAAGGCCACCTAGACACCGTCAGGAGAGCCGCATGACAACAAAAACAAGGCGCGGATTCTTCCAACCGCAACTTCTCGCCACTGCTGTCGCCCTGGGATGCGCCACCCAGGCTCAGGCAATCAACTTCAACATCGGGGAGATCGAAGGACAGTTCGACTCCAGCCTGTCCGTGGGGGCCAGCTGGAGTACCCAGAGTCCGAAGCAGGATCTGATCGGTGCCGCCAACGGCGGCCACGGCATGACCCAGACCAACGACGACGGCCGGCAGAACTTCCGCAAGGGCCACACCTTCTCGAAGATCTTCAAGGGTATCCACGACCTGGAGCTGAAGTACGGGGACTTCGGCGTCTTCACCCGTGGCAAGTACTGGTATGACTTCCGCCTGAAGGACGAAGGCGTAGCCTTCAAGGATCTTTCCGACGACGGCCGCAAGGAAGGCGCCAAGTCTTCCGGAGCGCAGCTGCTCGACGCCTTCGGCTACTACAACTACGCCATCGCCGACATGCCGGGCACCGTGCGCCTGGGCAAGCAGGTGGTGAGCTGGGGTGAAAGCACCTTCATCGGCAACAGCATCAACAGCATCAACCCGATCGACGTCTCCGCCTTCCGCCGTCCCGGTTCGGAAATCAAGGAAGGCCTGATCCCGGTGAACATGCTGTACATGTCGCAGAGCGTGACTGACGCGCTGTCCGTGGAAGGCTTCTACCAGCTGGAGTGGGACCAGACGGTGCTCGACAACTGCGGCACCTTCTTCTCCACCACCGACGTCGCCGCTGACGGCTGCAACACCAACTACAACATCCTCGACCCGGCCACCGTCAACTCGCTGAACGCGCCGGCGACCAAGGCCCTGCTCAACTCCCTGGGTGTCACCGTGACCCCCGAGGGTCTGATGGTGCCGCGCGGCGCCGATCGTGACGCACGTGACTCCGGTCAGTGGGGCCTGGCCCTGCGCTGGCTGGGTGACGACGTGGAGTACGGCGCCTATGCCATGAACTACCACAGCCGTACGCCGATCGTGAGCATGAAGAACGCCGGCACCGCCGACATCGGCAACGTCCTGCGCGCGCTCTCCGTGCCCGGTGGCGCTGCGCTGGCCCAGCCGCTGCTGCTGGGGCGTGGCAACTACTTCCTGGAGTACCCGGAAGACATTCGCCTGTACGGTCTGAGCTTCTCCACCACCCTGCCCACCGGTACCGCGTGGAACGGCGAAATCAGCTACCGGCCGAACATGCCGCTGCAGCTCAATACCACCGACATGACGCCGCTGCTCGCCACCACCGTGGTCGGCGGATTCACCAGCGGTGGCGCGGCCGGCGCGCTGGCCCAGGCCAACCGGATCAGCCACGGCTACATCCGCAAGGAAGTGACCCAGGCGCAGACCACCTTCACCCACTTCTTCGACCAGACCATGGGCGCGGACCGCGTAACCCTGGTGGGCGAAGTCGGCATGACCTATGTCGGCGGCATGACCAACGAAGTCGGCGAGCGCTACGGTCGAGACTCGGTCTACGGCGTCCCGGAGAATGCCACCGCGCGTAACGAGTACGGCAGCGGCGGCTTCTACACATCGTCTTCCTGGGGTTACCGCGCCCGGGCCATCTGGGACTACAACAACGTCTTCGCCGGGGTGAACCTCAAGCCGAACCTCGCCTGGTCCCACGACGTGCACGGCTACGGCCCGGTCTTCAACGAGGGCAGCAAGGCCGCCAGCGTTGGTCTGGATGCGGACTACCAGAACACCTACACCGCGAGCCTGAACTACACGAACTTCTTCGGCGGCGATTACAACACCATCGTCGACCGTGACTTCGTTTCGCTCAGCTTCGGCGTGAACTTCTGACCTGCCTGCTCAAGGAATCGACATGAGAACGACAAGAATCCTCCAATGCGGCGCGCTGGCCCTGAGCCTGCTGTCCTGCGGCGTAATGGCGGCGGTGTCCGCCGACGAAGTGGCCAAGCTGGGCACCAGCCTGACGCCCATGGGCTCGCAGAAGGAAGGCAACGCCGACGGCAGCATCCCGGCCTGGACCGGCGGCATCTCCCGCACCGCCGGCAAGCTGGACGCCAAGGGCTTCCTCTCCAACCCGTTCGCCGACGAGAAGCCGCTGTTCACCATCACCGCGCAGAACGTCGACCAGTACAAGGACAAGCTCTCCGCCGGCCAACTGGCGATGTTCAAGCGCTACCCGGATACCTACAAGATTCCGGTGTACAAGACCCACCGCACCTTCGCGCTGCCCGACGACATCTACGCCGCCATCAAGCGCAGCGCCGAGTTCGTCCAGCCGATCAACGACGGCAACGGCCTGGAGAACTTCGAGAAGAGCCGCTACTACGCCTTCCCGCTGCCCCAGAACGGTGTGCAGGCGCTGTGGAACCACCTGACCCGTTACCACGGCGGCAACATCTCCCGCTCGGTGGTGCAGGTCGTGCCGCAGACCAACGGCAGCTACACGCCGATCCGCTTCGAGGAATCGATCGCGGTGCCGCAGAACATGGGGGACCAGGATGTCAGCAAGACCGGCAATATCCTGACCTACTTCAAGCAGCAGGTAACGGCTCCGGCGCGTCTGGCCGGTAACGTCCTGCTGGTGCACGAGACCCTGGACCAGGTGAAGGAGCCGCGCCTGGCGTGGATCTACAACGCCGGCCAGCGCCGCGTGCGCCGCGCCCCGCAGGTAGCGTACGACGGCCCGGGCACCGCCTCGGACGGCCTGCGCACCTCGGACAACTACGACATGTTCTCCGGCGCCCCGGACCGTTACGACTGGAAACTGGTGGGCAAGCGCGAGATGTACATCCCGTACAACAGCTACCACCTGAACTCGCCGGAGCTCAAGTACGACGACATCGTCAAGCCGGGCCACATCAACCAGGACCTGACCCGTTACGAACTGCACCGTGTGTGGGAAGTCGTGGGCACCCTGAAGTCCGGCGAGCGCAACATCTACGGTCAGCGCCACTTCTACCTCGACGAGGACAGCTGGCAGATCGCGGTGTCCGAGTTGTATGACGGTCGCGGCCAACTGTGGCGCGTCGGCGAAGGCCACGAGATGACCTTCTACACCGAACTCGCCACTGGCTACGCCGCCGAGTCGCTGTACGACATCCTCGCCGGCCGCTACGTGACCTTCGGCCTGAACAACGAAGAGAAGCGCGGCTACCAGTTCGGCAACAAGGCCAGCATGGCCGACTTCACCCCGGCGGCACTGCGCAACACTGGCGTGCGCTGAAGTAACACTCCGCTCCTTGGCCCCGGCAGCCCATGTGGATGCCGGGTTTCTTTTTTTGTCGTCGGCAAGGCGCGCGGCCTCTGTTCCGGCCCGGGGGCGGCCTGCGCTATACCGTCCCATGAATCTGGCTGATGGTCCTTTGCCCGCTTCGCCCGGCGGCATAGTCTGGCCTGCAAATGGCCGGAAGAAGCCCATGTCGACAATCGCCCTGCACAGTCTTGCACAGCACGGTGCGGCGCTGCCTCGCCTGCCCCGCCAGCACCTGCCCCGCGAACGGCTGCATGCCAGCCTGAGCGCCACCGAGTGCCGCCTGCGCTTGCTGGTGGCGCCGCCTGGTTGCGGCAAGACGGTGCTGATGAGCGAGTGCGCGCGCCTGGCGCCAGCCGGCACCCGCGTGGTCTGGCTGGGCCTGGGCGGTCGAGCGCTCGAGCCCGAACAGTTCTGCGAACGCCTGGGCGAGGCGCTGGGCGTGCCGTGGTCGGGCGAAGCGGCCCTGGCGGCCTGGCTGGAAAACGCCAGCGAGCCGGTCTGGCTGATGCTCGACGACTATCCGCGCGCCCCCGATTCCGCCCTCGACGACTGCTTCGACCGTCTGCTCGCCGTGGCCTCGCCGCAGATCGGCTGGTGGCTGGCCAGCCGCCGTCGCCCAGCCTGCAACCTCACCCGCCTGCTGCTCGAAGGCGAGCTGCTGGAGCTGGCCGCCAGCACCCTGGCGCTGACCCAGTGCGAGCTTGATGCCTACCTGCAGACCGCCGGCCTGGAATGGCCGCAGGCCCAGCGCCAGGCCCTGCAGGACGCCACCCATGGCTGGTTCGCCGGTGTGCGCCTGCGCCTGCTCAGCCTGGGGGCCGAACCTATCGCGCCCTGCGCCACCCAGGTGGCCGAGACCGGCAACGGCCTGCTGCAGGACTACCTGCAGCGCGAAGTCCTCGCGAGCCTGCCGGCCCAGCTGGCGGAAACCCTTTGCGGCCTGGCGCAGATCGCCCGTTTCAACCGCGAACTTTGTGATTACCTGTTCGATGAGCCCGGTCTCGGCCTGGACGGCCTGCAAGCCTGGGGCGTGCTGATCGAGGCGGTGGACAATACCCAGCACTGGTTCCAGGTCGCGCCCATGGTGGCGTCGGCGCTGGCGAGCCTGTCGCGCTGGCCGGCGGCGACCCTGCACCGGCGCGCCTGCCAGTGGTTCACCCAGGGCGGGGAAATCCACTCGGCATTCGAGCATTCCCTGTACGCCGAGCAGCCGGACGTTTCCGCCAGCCTGCTGCAACGCCTCACCGAAGAGCAGCTGCTGCATGGGCGCAACGTCGAGCGTGTGCTGCAACTGCGCGAGTCGCTGCCCGAGGAACTGCTGTGCAGCACGCCACGCCTGCTCATCCTCAACGCCTGGACGCTGTTGTTCGTCGGCCGCCTGGATGACGTGGAGGCGCTGCTGACGGGCTTCGACCGCTTCCTGCCGATGCCCGGCGAACACCGCCAGCGCGCGCTGGTCGCCCAGTGGCAAGGGCTGAACGGCATGCTCACCCACGCGCGCGGCCTGCCCGGCTCCCGCGAGCAACTGCGCGAGGCCTTGCAGCACCTGCCGGAGGAAGCCTGGTCGCAGACGCTGATCTGCCTGTCCGCTCTGACCCAGCAGGCCCAGGCCGAAGGGCGTCTGGCCGAGGCCCGGCTGATCAACCGCGAAGCGCTGCGGCGCGCTCGCCTGCAAGGCAGCACCACCTTCGAAGCGCTGCTGGAGCTGGACCGCGCCCAGTGGCTGGAGCAACGCGGCGAGCTGCAGCGCGCCGATGCGCTGCTGGCGCGGGTGCAGGAATACCTCGACGAGATGCGCATCACCTGTAATGCCATGGCCGGCCGCGTCGCGCTGCGTCGTGGCTGGCTATGCCTGCGCCAGGGGCGTGACGAAGAGGCCCGCGAGCTGTTCATCGCCGGCCTCAACGAAACTCGCCGCAGCCACGATCCGAGCTCGATCTACGGTTTTACCGGCATGGCCTGGCTCGATGCGCTGGACGGCGACACCGATGGCGCTTTCAGCCGCCTGCTGGAAGTCGAGCGGCTGATGCAACTGCAACATGTCCCCGAGCCCATCTATCGCGGCCCGCTGCTGCTCGCCAGCGGCGCGCTGAACCTGCGCCAGAACCGGGCGGGGCCGGCGCGGGAAGTCCTGCAGCGCGTGGCCTCGCGCTATCGCGCCGACCGCCTCAGCCCGCCCGCGGCGGCGCCGGACCAGATACTGCGGGTCGAACATCACCTGGCCCTGGCCGAACTCTATGACGGCGACGTTGACGCCGCCCTGCAGCGCCTGCTGGCGATGCTGCCGGACCTGCTGCGCCAGGGCCGCAACACCCTGGCCTGCGACGTCTGGCTGGCGCTGGCCGAAGCGCACTTCATCGCCGGCAGCCTGGACGAAGCGCGCAGCGCGCTGGATCAGGGGGTATCCCTGGCCCAGCGCTTCGGGCTGCTCTCGACGCTGCGCGACACCCAGCGCCGCCAGCCCGGCCTGTTCGGCCTGCGCCCGCATGCTGGCGAGATGGCACCGCACAACCTGCTGAGCCTGCGCGAACTCTCGGTGCTGGAGCTGATCGCCCGCGGCTGTTCCAACCTGGAAATCGGCGAGCGGCTGTACATCTCCCTGCACACGGTGAAGACCCACGCACGCCGGATCAACGGCAAGCTCGGCGTGGAGCGCCGCACCCAGGCGGTCGCGCGGGCAAAAGAGCTGGGCCTGCTGAAGGTCTGACCCGTGAGTCTCAGTGCAGCGCCTTGGGCGGCACGCTGATCTCGGCCAGGCGCTGGGCCAGGCGCATCTGCTCGGCGGCGTCGTCGCTGAGCAGCATGGCGCGCTCCAGGTCGTAGCGCTCCGCCTGCGGGCAATCCAGCACGTGGTAGAGGTCGGCGCGGGCGAGGTGATCGCTGGCGCTGGGCGGCCCCAATTCCAAAACGCGCTGGGCATCCTTCAGCGCCGCCAGCGGTTCCCCGGCGGCCAGGTGCAGCTGGCGCAGATTGCGCGACAGGCGCTGCAGCATGTCGGCGGCGCTGGCTGTGCGCAGGTGCTCGGCGGATAGCTCGGTGTTGATGCCCATCTGGCGCGCCAGCAGATCACGGCAGTCGCGGGTGTAGAGACGGCGGCCGGTGGCGGGGTCGAGCAGGTGGTCGGCACCGGGCACGCGCAGCAGGAAACGTCCGGGGAAGTTCACCCCGACCAGCGTGATGCCGTTGCGCCGAGCCATCTCCAGTGCGATCAGCGCCAGCGACAGTGGCTGGCCATGGCGGCGCTGCAGTACCTGGGGGAGCAGGGCGGCACGCGGGTGCAGCGGGTACTCGTCGTCCTCGGCGAAGCCCAGCTCGCTCAGCCGGCGCAGCAGGAACTGCGCGCGCTCGGCATCGCCGGTGCCCTGCGGCAGGGCCACCGCGACCTGGTGCGCGAGCGAGTCGAACCAACGCAGCGCCTGGTCTGGCGGCAGGTGCGGTTCGTGCTCGGCGGCGATCCACAGGGCCGCTTCGAACAGGGCGGGCGGGTCCTGGGCAAGACAGGCAAGGCAGGCTTGACGCGGGTCCATGGCGTTCTCCGGCTGACCCTGCGGTTGTAACCGGAGCGCCGGGCACTCGTCCAGTGGTGCAGTCGTCGCCCGTGAAGGTGTTGTGACAGGCGCTGCCTATACTGAAGAGGGTCCGCCTTCGGACCGCCGTCCACCCCCAGCAAGGGAGCGCCGCCATGTTCGACATGATGGAAGCCACCCGGCTCGAGTCGCTGCATCTCTTCCAGGACCCGGCCACGGGACTCAAGGCCATCATCGCCATCCACAACTCCCGCCTCGGCCCTGCGCTGGGTGGTTGCCGCTATCTGCCCTACCCCAGCGACGATGCCGCACTGCGCGATGCCGCGCGCCTGGCCCAGGGCATGAGCTACAAGGCGGCGCTGGCCGGCCTGCGCCAGGGCGGCGGCAAGGCGGTGATCCTGCGCGCGCCGCACGTCAACAACCGTGGTGAGCTGTTCGAGGCCTTCGGCCGCGCGATCGATTCCCTGGGCGGCGCGTACATCACGGCGGTGGACAGCGGTACTTCCAGTGCCGACATGGACTGCATCGCCCAGTTCACCCGTCACGTCACCAGCACCACCAGTGGCGGCGATCCCTCACCGCACACCGCCCTCGGCGTATTCGCCGGCATCCGCGCCAGTGCCCAGGCACGACTGGGTAGCGATGACCTGGACAGCCTGCGCGTGGCGATCCAGGGCCTGGGCAATGTGGGCTACGCGCTGGCCGAACACCTGTCGGCCGCGGGGGCTGAATTGCTGGTCAGCGATATCGACGCCGGCAAGGTACAGCTTGCCGTCGAGCAACTGGGCGCCCGGCCGGTGCCCAACGAAGCACTGCTCACGACGCCGTGCGACATCCTCGCTCCGTGCGGGCTGGGCGGTGTGCTGACATCGCATGTGGTCGGCCACCTGCGCTGTGCTGCCGTGGCCGGGGCGGCCAATAACCAGCTGTCGCACCCGGAGGTCGCTGACGAGCTGGAGGGAAGGGGCATCCTTTACGCGCCGGACTATGTAATCAACTCCGGCGGGCTGATCTACGTCGCGCTGCAACACCAGGGCGAGTCCCTGCCGACCATTACCGCGTACCTGTCACGCATCGCCGAACGCCTGACCGAGGTCTACGCCCACGCCCAGGCCGATCACCGTTCACCGGCGCGCATCGCCGATATGCTGGCCGAACGGATTCTCTACGGGTAGGCGGACCGAAACCGGGCTCAGTCGAACTCTGCCAGTAGCTCGCCGCCTGCTCGTTTGCAGGCGGCTTGTTGTGCAGGGCTGAGTTGGTGGCGCCAGACATCGAGGCGACTGGTGTCCGGCGGCAGGGTTGTACGCCACTGCTGGTGCAGGCGTTGCTCCTTGCTGACCAGTAGCTGGCCATCGCTTCGGATGCGAGCCTGATGTTCTTCCAGGCGCGAGGCCGAGCCAAGGTGGTAGTCGAGCATGGCCGGGTGGAAGTCCAGCTCGATGAACTCGCAGATGCGCCTGGTCTGTATTTCCGGCTCATTGAGCAACTGGTCATAGCGGACCTCGAGATAGGGCAGGCCCTGACCCTGCTGACGGGCATCGCCAATCAGCTGAGCCCAGCGCGCTATCAGCAGTTCAGGCTCCCGGTCTGGAGCGAACCAGGTTTGTCCCCAGGATAGGGCGACGTCCCGGCCATCGCGCAGGATATGGATGAAGCGGGCTTCCGGCAGTTGCTCGGCGACAGTACGCATGCGTTGCAGATAAGACGGTGTCTTGTCTCCGAAACGTGGCTTTCCCAAGCGCGCGGCATAGAGCTTGTAGAACAGCCGCAGTACTTGCGGCAGGCCGGCCTGCGCTGGCAAGCAGGCTGCAGCATCGATGAAGTGATCCGCGTCCAGGGCGAAGTCTGCCCAGGCCGGAGCAGACTCCGGCAGCAAGGTCAACGCTCGGGCCAGTTCGGCGGCCGGAGCTGGATTGCGCAACAGGGTTTCGTTGAGCAAAAAGCCGGTTTCCGGGGGAATCGCCAGCTGCGGGTGGGCGTCGAGAATGAAGCGCAGCAATGTCGTGCCCGAGCGTGGCACACCAACAATGATTGGCATGGGCCGGGAGTGTTGTGGTTGCCCACTCACCGCAATAACCCCTCGAGCAGTACATCGACGACGCGTTCCTGCGCCGTTTCTGTCAGGGTGGGGTAGAGCGGCAGGCACAGCACCTGACGAGAAGCCTGCTCTGCGTTGGGCAGGGCTTCATAGCGGCAACGGCGGGCGAAAGCAGGTTGCTGGTGGGCGGGCGTGGGATAGTGGACGGCCACCTGGATACCAGCCTTGAGCAGATGTTCGGCGAGGCGGTCACGCTCCTCGAGCCGCACGGCGTACTGCGCGAAGACCGAACTGGCACCGGCCAGCATTCCCTGGCGCCGCAGGCTGTTGCCGGCTACGGCCAGCCCCAGGTCGTAGCGTCGCGCTATGGCCTGCCGGCGTGCCAGCTGTTCCGGCAGGCGTCCAAGGGCCACCAGCAGCGCACAGCACGACAAACCATCCAGCCGACCGTTGGTACCCACCGAGCTATGCAGATACTTGGCGGACTGGCCGTGATCGCGAGCCTCAAGAATGCGCTGGGCGAGCCGCTCGTCCTGGGTGAACAGGGCCCCGCCCTCGCCAGCGCCGCCGAAGGGCTTGGTGGGGAAGAAACTTGTGCAGCCGATGTCGGCCAGGCCACCGCTGTGTCGGCCGTGAAGCGTCGCGCCGTAGCTCTGGGCGGCATCCTCGATGACTCGCAGGCCGTGCTGGCGGGCCAGCGCATTGAGTGAGTTGAAGTCGGCCGGCTGGCCGAACAGCGAGACGGCGATGATGGCCCGGGTGCGCGGGCCGATCAGACGAGCGCAGGACTCCACGTCGAGATTGAGCGTTTCGGCATGGATATCGGCCAGCACCGGTGTGGCGCCCTGCAGCAGGACAGCTTCGACCGGAGCGGCGAAGGTGAACGCCGGCACTATCACTTCGTCGCCGGGGCCGATGTCCAGGGCCATCAGCGCCAGTTGCAGGGCCATGGTCCCGGAGCTGCAGGTGAGGGCGTGGGCAACGCCACAGTCCGCCTGCAGGAGCCGCTGCAGCTCCTGCACTTCGGGCCCCATGATGAAATGCCCATGCTCGAACAGGCGGGCCACCCGCGCCAGAACCTCGTCCTTGAGCGGCTGCCAGTCGGCCACCAGGTCGATGAAGGGAACCGCAGTCGTCATTCGTTGCTCCGGGAATAAATCACAGTACGGCCTCGGCCATCTGGCAGCCGTTGCGGATGCGTTCGCCCAGCAGGACCGCTTCCAGGGCCTGGCTGCCCAGGGCGATGGGCGAGGGCTCGCCGCGCAGCGCCATGAGGAAGGCCTGCGCCTGGCGCGTCAGGGCGTCCGGTTCGTGGCTGGCGTAGCGTACGTCCAGGTCGATCACCCGGTTCGCCATGTCGCCCTCGTAAAGCCGCACCTGGCGCTGCCGGCGGTCGCTTTCGCGGCACGCAGTCAGGTTCACCCGGCGACCATTGGCGTAATTCAACTGGCAGCGGACGTGCGACAGCTGGCCGTCCTGCCGGCGCCATTCGAGCAGGCGGAGCTCTTCCTCGGGAGCCCCCAGGGTATCCAGCAGCCAGTCCAGGTCATGGATCATCAGATCCTGCACCACGTCGCTGTCGCCTTTGAGCGAGCGTTGAGGTGGGGGGGCGGCGCGTATCACTTCTACGCAGGGTGCGTGACCGGACAGCGCGCTGCGAGCCAGGTGCAGGGCGGGGTTGAAGCGCTCGCTGTGGCCTACGGCGAGGAGCGCACCGCTGCGCCGGCTGGCATCGACCAGGCGCCGACACCCGGCGAAGGTCAAGGCCAGGGGTTTCTCCACCAGGCAATGGATGCCGGCCTCGAGCAGGGGGAGGGCGCAGTCGACATGCTGGTCGCTGGGGGTGGCGATGATCGCCACGTCCACCCGGCCCACCAGTGCTTCGGCGCTGTCGAGACAGGTCATCGCCTGGGCCGTCGCCCAGGCGATCTGTTCGGGGGCGCAGTCCACCAGCGTTGTGAGCCGGACGTCAGGCAGGCGCTGCCAGGCGGCACAGTGCAGGCGGCCCATCTTGCCCAGGCCGACGATTGCGACGCGCAGTGGCGAGTGCAGAGCGGCGCTCATCCCTTGCGCAGCCAACGTCTGAGGCGTCGGTACGGGGCGAGGGCGCGCCAGGTCCGCGAATCGAGGACTTCGGCGAGATCGGCTTCGACCTTGCGCAGGTGCAGTTCTCGCTCGCTTGCCAGTGCTTGCCAGCGTTGGCCATGCTGCTCCTGCACGGCCAGTTGGTTTTCCAGCTGCTGGCCGTGCAGCTCTTGCTCCGTCAGCGACGCCTGCAGGTGCTGAGCGCGCTGCTCGCCCTCGTCCAGCAGCGACTGCAGATGCTGGCAATGCCGTTCCAGTGCGGCCCACTGAGTGTGGTGTCCGTCGAGTTGCTCGGTCAACTGGCGAACCTGCCCTTGCACGTGTGCGAGGTTCCGCTGGGCCTGTGCGGCATGGTGTGCAGTCTGGTACTGCTTCTTGATGGTGGGTGCCAGCCAGCGCAGGTAGGCGGCTCCGGCCTGCAGCTGGGACTGCGGCGACGGGGCGTTGTCGCCCTCTGCAGAGTCCTCGATGAGCTGGGTATAGATCTGCAGCCAACGATCCACCACACGCTCCATGTCGGCATCCTGGCGAATCCAGTCGCTGACCCGGCGCGCGTCCTGGCTGTCGTAGCGATTTATCTGTGCCAGCAGGGTCTCTTCGTCCAGAGGCAGGCGCTGCATGCTGCGTACGCCGAAGTTCAGGCGACGCAGCTCGGCCAGGTTGTCGCTGTCCACCATGCCCGCCAGGCCTACTTGATCGGCGACCACGACCGCACAGCCGCTGGCCATGGCTTCGAGGGCCGCGCGCGCCTTGGCGAACACCAGGTCGTAATTACCCAGTATCTGCGCCGGTTCCTTGACCGCGTTGCCCGAGCCGCCGCCAACCACGTCGACCTGCACGATGCCCGCGCGATGGCAAGCGTTACGCATGGCTTCGAGACTGGGTTGGCCTGCAGCGTAGTTGCTGAAGATCAGCGCGGAGCGTGGGCGCTCGGGTAATGCCGGGCGCTGTTTGAAACGCTGCAGATCGACGAAGTTGTACAGCACTTCGCAGCGCTCCGGAGGAATCCCTGGCGTCGTCAGCAGACGCTCCAGACACAGGTCGTCCACGGCCAGGTACCGCCCGATGGCAGGCAGCACAGGGGGAACTTCCTCCCAGGGCAACCAGCCGTGGCAGATGTACAGTGCCGGGACGCGGGGGAAGTGCAGCATCGCGGTGGCCGCATCCAGATGGTGCTGGCCGTGGATGACGTCAGGCGGAATATTCAGCGCATTCAGGTCGTCGATGACCGGAATGGTCGCCCGGCGCAGTTCTTCGGCGACGTCGCCCAGCTGCGAGCTGTAAGCCACCGGCAAGTGGCCGCGGCGCAGGAGCGCCAGCGCCAGGTCACGGACGTAGAGTTCGGAACCGGCGCGGTTGCCCAGGGTGTTGTTGGTGATGAGAACGCGCAACGGCTTGAAGGTCGCTTCAGACATGGCGCAGCCCCAGTGCCTGGCGAACTGCACGGGCTGTGGCCGGGCGCAGCTCGAAGTGAGAGGCGATGTCGACCAGGCGCTGGACCATCTGTGCGTTGCTTGCCAGCTCGCGGCGCTGCGGATCGAGCCACAGGTAGTCTTCCAGGCCGGTTCGGACACCGTTGCCGTACAACAGGCCCTGGGTGTTCATCACCAGTTGGCTGGTTCCCACACCGCCTCCACACCACAGGGCGCCTTGCGGCAATTCGCTGAGCAGTAATGCCAGGGCGCCGGGTCTGGCCTGGGCGCCGGCAACATTGCCGAGTATGAAGTTGAAGTACAGCGGCGGCTGGATCAGCCTGCGCTCGAGCAGGTAGTGGGTGTAATTGAGCATGCCGGCGTCGAACACTTCCAGCTCCGGCCGGATGCCCGCTTCGGCCATGCGTTCGGCCAGGCGCTGGATCATCTCGGGGCTGTTGACGCTGGCGCTGCGGCTGAAGTTCAGCGACGACAGGGTCAGGCTCGCCATGTCCGGTCGCAGGTCGCCGGTGAGCCCGAGCGGGTCGGCACGCTGCTCGAACTCGCCGAAATCGCGGCCACTCAGGGACACGCAGATGACGACGTCGGGATGCACCTCGCGGATGCCACCGATGATGCGGGCATAGACCTCGCGGCGATAGGTCGGCCGACCCTGCTCATCGCGTGCATGCAGGTGCAGCATGTTGGCGCCCAGCGTGACGCAGCGGCACGCGTCGGCAACTATCTCTTCCACGCTCAGCGGCACATGAGGGCTCATTGCCCGTGTGGGGAGCATGCCGGTGGGGGCCAGATTGAGGATGAATCCTTCCATCGTCGTCTCAGTCGCTCTCGACGGTCACGCCGGCGCGGCTGCGCGCGGGGTTGCCGATCACCGTGGCGCCCGCCGGGACGTCCTTGGTGACGACGCTGCCGGCGCCTACGACGGCGTTCTCGCCGATGGTCACGCCCGGCAGGATGACGCTGCCGCCGCCGATCCGTGCGCCCCGGCAGATGCGCGGGTAGACCATGGGGCCGCCCTTGAGCTTGTCGTTGAGGGTGACCACGTGCGGACCGATGAAGACATCGTCCTCGATCACGACGCCGCGAGTGATGTGGCAGGCGGTCTGGATCGACACGCGTTCGCCGATGCGGCAGTCGCAGATGTTGCAGTGCGAACCGATGGTGACGCCAGCACCAATTCGCGCGCCGCTGTGGATCAGCGTCATCGAGCCGACCCGGCTCTGCGGGCCGATCTCGACGTTGTCCTGTACTTCGGTGAGTAGCGGGTTGTAGAAGCGGACTTCGGGGAAGCGCTGTTCGAGTTCATGCATGGCGTCAGGCGTTCTCGAGTTGGGTTTGGTCCTGCCATTGGCGGACGCTGACCTGGTTGGGCAGGTAGCTCTGGGTGTAGATCCAGCCACGATCGGCCGGCAGAACCTTGAAGGGCAGCGCCACCTCGACGATGTCGTGGAAGACTGCCTGGGCGTGCTTGTCGACGGGTTCGGTGATCGATAGGCGCAGGCTGTAGTCGCCGTGCATCAGCGGCAGCCGGGTGCGGTATTCGATGCAGTGGATTTCGCCAGGCTGCATGGTCAGCAGGGGCTGTTCGGTGATGAGGAAGTCGGCGCCGATCACTGACACCAGGTGGCGGTCGCGCACCTTGTAGTTGACCGATACCGCGGCGCTGCGCAGACACTCGACATGAATGCGGATGATCGCGGGAGCATCGAACTGGAACAGTTCGGACGGCTCGCCGGAGGCGTTGAGCAACTCCACCAGACGCACGCGGCTATCGCCGGTGCCCTGCCGCTTGTTGATCCAGCGCTGTTCGAAAGCCTGGCAGCGGGCGAGGTAGGCGGCGTCAGTAACCTGGCATTTCGGGGTCGCTCCCTCGGAAGATGCCGCCGGTTGCGCCAACACCTGGTTCTGGGTCTGGTGGATGTCGTGCAGGTAGAGATCGGTGACTTCGCCGCAGGGGCCTTCTGCCTTGATCCGTCCGGATTCCAGGTAGATGGCACGGCTGCAGATGGCGCGGACGGTACCCACGTCGTGGCTGACCAGCAGCAGGCTGCCGCCAGCTTCCTGGAAGCCGCGGAACCAGTGCATGCATTTGGCCTGGAAGGCCGCATCGCCCACCGACAAAGCTTCGTCGACGATAAGCAGTTCCGGATCGGAGTGCGCCAGCACGGCGAAGGCCAGGCGGACATACATGCCGCTGGAATAGGTCTTCACCGGTTGTGCCACGAAGTCGCCGATTTCGGCGAAAGCGATGATCGAGGGCAGCCGCTGTTCGATCTCCTCGCCGCTCATGCCCAGCACGGCGGCATACAGGCGGACGTTCTCGACCCCCGTGAACTCGGGATTGAAGCCTACGCCCAGTTCGAGCATGGCGCAGACCCGACCGCGCACCAGGACAGTGCCGCTGCCCGGGCTCAGGGTTCCGGCAATGAGTTGCAGTAGGGTCGATTTGCCCGAGCCGTTACGCCCGATGATAGCAACGGCCTCACCGGCACTCAGGGTCAAGTCGATGCCGCGCAGGGCGTGGAATTCGTTGGCGCTGTCGCGTGGCCGGCCACCAAGCCAGCGGGGCCAGACATGGCTCAGGTCATCGAGGAGGCGATCGCTGGGCTTGGAATATTGCCGGAAACTCTTGCTCAGGGCTGAGCAGCGGATGAGTTCGGTAGCGGGCGAATCGTGCATGATCGGTCGTCCTGATCACGACCACGCGGCGGACGTCCGCACTCCGGCAAGGCCGGCGCGCCGACAATTCCCGGTGCACGGTGCGTTAAGAATCTTATAGGAATTTTCTTAGCGCATTCTGGCATCAGCACAAGCCCCCGGACAAGCTGCCTTCAAGTGCTGGCAGTCCCGCCAGTCGGGAGATGGGGAGGGCAGGCGGGGCGAAGATCGATGCGACCCCGCACATCGCCATTGCCCGGGTCAGGCGGCTTGCTTGCAGGCTCATTCCTCGGCAGCAGGCTCGCTGAAGATATCGCTCAACGCATCGGGCTGGTTCTTGAAGGCGCGGGCGAAGGCGTCGCGGTTCCTGGCCATGAAGATACCGATCTCCTCGACCTGATCCTCCTTCAGCGAAGGCACCGCCTTCTGCAGCACGTCGGCCAGCGTTTCCGCCAGCTCCAGCATCTTGTCGTGCCGGTCGGCCTCTGCCTTATCCATGAACAGGCGCTCCGGATCGCGGCTGCTGCGGTACACCACTTCGACGGCCATTCATCACCTCTGTGCCTTCTCTTTGATTGGGGGGTTCGAAATCACTGTCTATTTATACAGTAAAATGATCGCGCGATGCTACTGCGGCTGTGCGAATCGTTGCCAGCAGCGTAGACGCAGGAAAGGGATGTGCTTGTAGAAGGCCAGTATTGGCGGCGGCCCAAAGCAGTGCGCGCGCCCCGTAGGCGCGCGCAACGCAGCCACGTGACTGGCGCAATGAATCGTCAGTCAGATGGCTCTGTAGGAAGGAATTCTTGCAGAGGGTGCCGTCAGGACGCGATCGGCAGGCCGTTGTCGCCGCGCGTCATGGCAGCCAGCAGCTGCGGCGCCGTGCCGCCTTGCTCGATGGCGATGCCGAAGCGGATGCTCTGGATGAAGCGCTGCAGCTGTTCCGGGTCCTGCAGCTGGGTGTTGCGGATCAGCCGGCGCGCGGCGACTCCTGCCTCGGTGGAGAGGGTCAGGACAATGCTGCCGTCGGGCCGTTCAAGGCTGAAATTGACGCGGTACTGGTCCTGGAAGGCGTCGGTCAGCGTCTGAAAGGGACTTTCCATCACTCGTTCCTGCCTGTTTTGTGGCATGCCCCTGAATGGACTCGGGGCGGGCCGAAAAAGTTCGCAGTCATATTCGCGCAGCCCATCTGTGCCATGACTGCGCAAGATCAATGGCGTAGCACTTGCAGGCTTCACGCCAACAAAGCCTTGTATTGCGGAGAACCGACGAATGAAACAGAACTGGGCCGAGCGCCTGAGCGAGCGGATGCACGGCTGTGCCGAATCCCTGGGTAACCTGCTGGTGGAGGGCTTCCACTACCTGGCGCTGTTCGCCATCGGCGGCACGGTGTTCTGGTCGGCGGCGGTGGCCTTCGGCGAGATGGTCGGCAAGGGGCACGCAAGCATCGACGACATCCTGCTGCTGTTCATCTACCTCGAGCTGGGCGCCATGGTCGGTATCTACTTCAAGACCAACCACATGCCGGTGCGCTTCCTGATCTATGTGGCGATGACCGCGCTGACCCGCCTGATGATCGCCGACATCCAGCACAACCACGTGCCCGACGACGGCATCATCCTGGTCTCGGTTGCCCTGTTGCTGCTGGCGCTGGCGATCCTGGTGGTGCGTTATGCCTCCTCGCGCTTCCCTTCGCCCAGCGGCAAGCTGCGCGGTGGCGAGCACGACCTGATCAGCGACGACGAGCGCTGATCGCCCGGCGGCTTTGATCCAGAGCCGCCGCTCGGCCGGCGGATGCACTACCATCGGTGCATCCGCTGCCTGAGAAGACCACTCCATGAAGGGATGGAAGCTGTTCGCACCCCTGCTGATCCTGGTGATCATCGCCGTTACCCTTTACCTGCGCCTGCACACCCAGCCGCTGCTGCTGCAGGGCGAGGCGGACGCCACCAACGTCATCGTCGCGTCCAAGGCCAAGGGCCGGGTCGAAGTGCTGCATGTGCGGCGCGGTGACGACGTGAAGCAGGGCCAGGTGCTCATATCCCTCAGCAGCCCGGAGCTGCAGGCCCAGCTGGACTCCCTGCGCGCCGCGCGGAACCAGGTGCAGGCGAACCTCGACGAATCCCTGCATGGCACCCGTGAGGAAACCCTGCGGGCCCTGCAGGCCAGTCTGTCCCAGGCGCAGGCCGAGCTGCGCAACGCCGACCTGGAGTACCAGCGCAACGAGGAACTGGCCGGCCGCGGTTTCGTTTCCCAGGCACAGCTGGACCTGTCCCGCCGTGGGCGCGACGTGGCGCGCAACCGCGTCGCCGAAGCCCAGGCCAATCTCGACCAGGGCAACCAGGGCGACCGCGAAGAGCGCCGCCGTGCGCTGGAAGCCGCCGTGCGCAGGGCCGACGCGCAGATACTCGAGCTGCAGGCGCAGACCGATGATCTCAACGTGGTCGCGCCGGTGGACGGCGAGGTCGGGCCGATCCCGGCGGAGCAGGGCGAACTGGTCAATGCCTACAGCCCGTTGCTGACGCTGGTGCGGCTATCCGACAGCTACTTCGTGTTCAACCTGCGCGAAGACATCCTCGCCGATGTGAAGAAGGGCGACGAAGTCTCCATCCGGGTACCGGCGCTCAAGGGCGCTGAAGTGAAATCCCGGGTCGCGTACATCGCGCCGCTCGGTGACTTCGCCACCAAGCGCGCCACCCGCGCCACCGGTGATTTCGACCTGAAGACCTTCGAGGTACGCCTGTATCCGGACCAGCCGGTACAAGGCCTGCGCCCCGGCATGAGCGCGCTGTGGCAGTGGAAGCAGTAAGGCGCAACCTGCTGCGTTTCGCCCAGGCCTTCGGCAGCGAAACGCGGGTCGCCCTGCGCAGCTGGACCATTCACTGGCTCGGCTGGCTCTGGCCGTTGCTGCTGTTCGTGGTGATCAGCGGCGTGTACCAGGCGGGTACGCTGCTGGACATGCCGGTGGCCGTGGTCGATGCCGACCACAGCAGCCTGTCGCGGCGCATCGTCCGCGAGCTGGACGCCGGCTCCCACGCCAAGGTCGAGGTGCTCGGCGGCGGCCTGCAGGAGGGCCTGCGCCGCCTGCGCATGGCCGATGACTATGCGTTGCTCTACATCCCGCGCGACTTCGAGGCGGACGCGCTGTCCGGCCGCCAGCCGGTCGCCGAGCTGTACTACAACTCGCTGTTCTATTCCGCCGGCTTCTACTCGACCCAGGATTTCAGCGGCCTGATGAGTTCGGTCAACGCCGAGCTGCGCCCGCGCCTGGCCACCGGCATGGACCGCGCCGTGCCGGCGCTGGCCAGCATCAGCGTGTCCTATGAAAGCCTGTTCAATGCCAGCGGCAACTACATCTACTTCCAGCAGTTCGCCGCCATCGTGCACCTGCTGCAACTGTTCGTGATCGTCGCCACCGTGCATGTGCTTGCGCGCGAAGCGCCGGAGCTGCGCGCGTCCTCGCCGCACATATTGCGTGCCCAGGCCCTTGGCGCGCGGCTGCTGGGCAAGCTGGCGCCCTACACGTTGCTGTTCAGCACGCTGCTGATGGTCGAGCTGTTCCTGCTGGTGGAGCTCAATGGCGCGCGGATCAACGGCAACCCCTGGTGGATGCTGGCGATCACCATCTGCTACGTGGCGGCAGCGCAGAGTGTCGGGCTGATGCTGTTCATCTTCACCGCCAACCGCTACAGCGCGTATTCCCTGATCGGCCTGCTGATCGGCGTGGCGCAGACCTATTCCGGCGTGCTGCTGCCGGAACTGGCGATGCCGCAGATCGCCCGTGTCATTTCCGAGGCCGAGCCGCTGACCCATACCCTGCACGGCCTGTTCGACCAGTTCCTGCGCAGGGCGCCGGCCGAGTCCGGGCTCTACACCTGCTGCAAGCTGCTGCTCTACCCGCTGATCGCCTACATGATCGCCAAGATGCGCCTGCGCCGGCGCCTCGACCTGAGCCCGGCGTAAGGAGCTGTCATGGAGAACTTCTGGAAGGTCTTCCGCGAATCCCTGAGCGGCATGCTCGGCAAGCCGCTGTGGCTGCTGATGGTGCTGTCCGTGGCGCTGACGACCTTGCCCTACGCCCACCGCACCATGGACGACCTGCCGGTGGCCGTGATCGACATGGACCACAGCGCGGTGTCTCGCGAACTGGTGCGTCAGCTGGATGCCGCGCCGAAGATCGCCACGGTCGGCTACGACCAGTTGCCCGAGGCCCAGCATGACCTGGCCTGGCGCAAGCTGTTCGCCATCGTGGTGATCCCGCTGGACTTCGAGAAGCGCGTGCTGCGCGGCGAGGCGGTGACCGTGCCGATCTTCGGCGACGCCACCAACCGCATGGCCAACGGGCAGATCCAGCAGGACATCAGCGCCACCTACACCGAGCTGTCGCTGCGCTATAACCGCGAACGGCTGATGCGCGGCGGCTTCTCCGAGGTGCAGGCGAATGTACTGCTGCAGCCGGCCATCGGCCAGCTGACCGATCTGTTCAACCCCGGCACCAGCTTCGCCGCCATCGTCCTGCCGGGGCTGGTGACGCTGATCCTGCAGCACAGCCTGCTGCTCTCCTGCACACGGGTGAACCTCAACCTGCGCGGCGGCACCCCGCGCTCGCTGCGCCAGCCGACCTCGACGCGCTTTGGCCGCTACGCCGCGCAATTGCTGATCTGGACGGTGCTGGCGATGCTCTTCTATGTGATCTGGCCGTGGATCATGGGATACCGGCAGACGGCCTCGTTCTTCATGCTGATGGGCCTGGTGCTGCCCTTCCTGCTGGCGGTGATCGCCATGAGCGAGTTCATCGCCGAACTGCTGCCCTCGGAAGAGGCGGTGTACCTGACCATGACCTTCATCACCCTGCCACTGTTCTACATGGCCGGCTTCACCTGGCCGCCCCAGGCCATGCCGCAGTGGGTACAGCTGCTGGCCGACGCGATCCCGTCTACCTGGGCGATCCGCGCCGTGGTGGAAATGAACCAGATGAACCTGCCACTTTCCGCCGTGGCCGACCGCATCCTCATCCTTTTCGCCATGGCGGCGGCCTATGGACTCTTGGGTACACTGATCTACCAGTACCGCAACTGGCGCTGGGACCAGCTCAAGGGCTGGTAAGCTGTCGTTTCGCTATCGAGAAGGAGTTTCGATATGACGATGTTCCGTTCCTGGTTGCTGCTCGGCGCCGCGTTGCTCAGCGGATGCGGCTCCTACCACACCCTGCGCAGCGACGACGTGGCGAAGGCCAGCGACTTGCAATTGAAGGGGACCTATTGCGGAGCCATCCCGCGGGTCTACGGTGGTGTGGTCTGGGATGCCTGTTAGTTGTACGGCGAGCCCCCGGCCCAGAATGGCTACACACCGGCGGCCACACCAGCCAACTACACCTTCGGCCCACCGATCCTGCCGGTGCTGGACATGGCCTTCTCCGGCGTCGTCGATACCCTGGCCTTGCCCTATACCCTGTATCGGCAGAACCGCGATGGCAGCATCGAGCTGCGTCGTGACTGAGCGGAATCCGAACGTCAAGGGAATTGAATGATGCTGACTCGCCTGCTGGTAATCCTTATGACGTTTGCCGGTATTGCCGGTTGTGGATCGACACGAACACTTTCCAGCGACAACGTTGCTCGCGTGGACGATCTGCAGCTCAAGGGAACGGGCTGTGGCGACACACTTCCACGCGTATACGGGGGAGTGGTCTACAACCTTTGCGTGATGAGCGGAGACTCCCATCCCCGTGGAGGACCGCTATACGCCATCGCTCCCATGAACGTACCGATGGCGTTTCTCGACATGGGCGTATCCGCAGTGGCCGATACCCTGACGCTTCCTTACACCCTGTACCGCCAGAACCAGGACGGCGACATTCAGCTGCTTCGCGATTAGGGCCGTCTAGAGTGAGAGTTCCAACCTCCCCGGGAGCTCTCAGATGAACGCATTGAACGGCAAGGTCGCGGTGGTCACCGGCGCGGCGAGCGGCATCGGCAAACAGATCGCCCTGACCCTGGCGCAGGCCGGTGCCGCAGTGGCGATCGCCGACCTGCAGCAGGACGCCGCCCAGCGCGTGGTCGCCGAGATCGAAGCCGCCGGTGGCAAGGCACTGGCGGTGGCCATGGACGTGACCGACGAGCTGGCTGTGGACCGCGGCATCGAGCGGGTAGTCGCCACCTTCGGTGGGCTCGACATCCTCGTCTCCAACGCTGGCATCCAGATCGTCAATCCGTTGCAGGACTACGCCTTCGCCGACTGGAAGAAGATGCTCGCCATCCACCTCGACGGCGCCTTCCTCACCACCCGCGCAGCGCTGCGCCACCTGTACCCGGCCGGGCGCGGCGGTGTGGTGATCTACATGGGCTCGGTGCACTCCCACGAAGCCTCGCCGCTCAAATCCGCCTACGTCACTGCCAAGCACGGTTTGCTCGGCTTGGCCCGTACCCTGGCCAAGGAAGGCGGGCCACACGGCGTGCGCTCCCATGTGGTATGCCCCGGCTTCGTGCGCACACCGCTGGTGGAGAAGCAGATTCCCGAACAGGCGAAGGAGCTGGGCATCAGCGAGGAAGCGGTGGTGAAACAGGTGATGCTCGGCGGGACGGTGGATGGCGAGTTCACCAGCGTGGAGGACGTGGCGCAGACGGTACTGTTCCTGGCCAGTTTCCCCTCGGCGGCGCTCACCGGACAGTCGGTTCTGGTCAGCCATGGTTGGGGCATGCGCTGAGCTGGAGGCGCAAGGACAATGACCCCGTCTCGTAAGGGGACGAGCGGGGTCATTGGGTCGACTTGCTTGCGCCGGCAAGAGCTCTGGTTCACCCGGGGCGTCTGCCTCTGCCGGGTCCGGGCTCGTTGCGTCGGCGCAGGTGTAGATTCCTACATGCCGGTGCTTGGCGATGTAGTGGATTTCCCCTTCGTGGTGTCAGGAGGTTCTTCACTGTAGGAGCTTTCCCGGAACGGTAATCGTGGGATTGGCCGGCATCTACGACCGAAGCGGGTTATGGGAGCGCGCCATGCGCGCCATGCGCGCCATGCGCGCGATCGCGGGCATGGCCTGCTCCTACAGCACTCGTGCAGGATCAGACCGCCTTGGGCAGCGGCGCGAACAGCGCGTCGATGTCCGCGTCGTCCAGCTGCCAGTCGCTGCCCGAGCCGTCGAGGATGCCGGCGGCCAGTGCGGCCTTGTCGCGCTGCAGCAGCTGGATCTTCTCCTCCACCGTGCCACGGGCGATCAGCTTGTAGACGAACACCGGTTTGTCCTGGCCGATGCGGTACGCGCGGTCGCTGGCCTGGTTCTCGGCGGCCGGGTTCCACCAGGGGTCGTAGTGGATCACGGTGTCGGCGGCGGTGAGGTTCAGGCCTACGCCACCTGCCTTCAGGCTGATCAGGAACAGCGGCACGCGGCCTTCCTGGAAATCCTTCACCGGCGCGCGGCGGTCGCGGGTATCACCGGTGAGCAGGGCGTACTCCAGGTTGCGCTCGGCCAGCGCCTCGCCGATCAGTGCGAGCATCGAGGTGAACTGCGAGAACACCAGCACCCGGCGGCCTTCGGCGAGCAGTTCTTCGAGCATGTCGAGCAGGTAGACCAGCTTGCCCGAGGTCACCGCGCGCGCGGATTTGCCGGTGGGCGGCGGGGCTTCCTTGTTCACCAGGCG
The DNA here is from genome assembly GCF_014852215.1 of Pseudomonas sp. PDM19. NCBI lineage: Bacteria > Pseudomonadati > Pseudomonadota > Gammaproteobacteria > Pseudomonadales > Pseudomonadaceae > Pseudomonas > Pseudomonas sp. PDM19. Next base: position 257,960 of record NZ_JACVBG010000002.1, read on the forward strand.
GATGTCGCAGCAGACCTGGCGCAGCTTGAGCAGCGCCTCGAGGATGATGATCCGGCTGCGCGCCAAGCCACGGCGGGCGATCTCATCGCGCACCTTGCGGTCCAGCGCCAGGCGCACGGTCTCGTAGAGATCGCGCTGTGCCTCGCTGAGCTCGATGTGCTGGATGAACTCGCTCTTGGGTGGCAGTTCCGAGGCCACCTGTTCCTTGGTGCGACGCAGCAGGAACGGGCGGATGCGCGCGGCCAGGTGTGCCAGGCGGCCCTGGTCGCCGTGGCGCTCGATGGGGGTGCGGTAGTCCACGGCGAACTGCCGCGCATCACCCAGCCAGCCCGGCAGCAGGAAGTGGAACAGCGACCACAGCTCGCCCAGGTGATTCTCCAGCGGCGTGCCGGTCAGGCACAGCCGATGGCGCGCCCGCAGGTGGCGTGCGGCCTGGGCGGCCTTGGTGGTGGCGTTCTTGATGTTCTGTGCCTCGTCGAGGATCAGCAGGTGATACTCGTGCTGCGCCAGTTTCTCGGCATCGCGCGGTAACAGGGCGTAGGTGGTGAGGATCAGGTCGTGCTCGGCGATCTTCGCAAATGCCTTGCGCCGCCCGGCGCCATGCAGGGCGAGCACCCGCAGGTCGGGCGTGAAGCGCTCGGCCTCGTCCAGCCAGTTGGGAATGAGGCTGGTGGGCATGATCACCAGCGCCGGGCTGGTCAGGCGCCCGGCCTGCTTTTCCAGCAGCACGTGGGCGAGGGACTGCAGCGTCTTGCCCAGCCCCATGTCGTCGGCAAGGATGCCGCTGGCGTCGACTTCGCGCAGGGTCTGCATCCAGCTCAGGCCTTCGTGCTGGTAGCCGCGCAACTCGGCGTTGAGGCCGGCGGGAATCTGCGCCGGCTGGGCGCGGTAGTCGCGCAGGCGATGGGCGATCTCGCGCAGTTGCTCGCCGCCCTGCCAGGTCAGCGGCAGTTCTTCCAGCTCGGTCAGGCGCGCGGCGTCCGGCGCGCCCATGCGCAGGCGGCGTACCGGTGGCTGTTCCCCGATGTAGAACTCGGACAATGTGCCCAGCATCGGCTTGAGCTTGCCGAACGGCAGCGAGACGCGCAGCGGCCGGTCGGAGGCGGTCTGCCAGGTGTGCACAGGGTTGCGCCCGGCATCCAGGCGCAGCACCAGTTGTTCATCGTCGGAGTGGCGGGCAAGGGCGACCGGGTCGAGCAGCGCCGGCATGCGCCGGATCAGTTCGATCAGCGCCGGCAGCAGGCTGATGCGCCGACCTTCCACTTCGATGCCCAGCTCCAGGTCGAACCACTGGCGGTCGTCGGTTTCCTCGATCTCGGCGTACCAGTTTTCCACCGGCGTGAGGTCGAAGACGAATTCGGGGCGGATATCGATTTCCCAGCCCTGTTCGCGCAGGTGCGGCAGGCCTTCGCGCATGAACTCCTGCCAGGCGCTGTCGTCGGGCAGTTCGAACATTTCCCCGGCACTGTCTTCCAGCGCATCGCTGCGGCGCATCGCCGGTTTGAAGCCCAGCTCGCGAAGGTCCAGGCGCCAGGCGTGTTCCAGTTCCAGCTCGCGGCTGACGCGGACGATCTGGTCATCGCGGAACACCCGGATTTCGCGACCGGAACGCGGCGTGACGCTGCCCGAGACCGGCATATCGCCATACAGGAACGCCAGCGCGGCGCGGTGCCGGGAGATGTTCTGCATGCGTCCGCTGCGCAGGTCGAAGCCGCTGTGCACGTGGCTGCCCAGGGTCAGCCGTGGCCGGGGCGCGAGTTCGTCGCGCTCCACGGCAGGCAGTGGAGATTCGGCGGGTGGCTTCATCCGAGTGTCCTTCCGGCAGTCCAGCCGAGTACGCAAACGCCCGATGATACCGCGATTTTTCTCGGGCGGGACGCGGAAGGAAACCGGCGGTCAGCGGGCGAAGCGTTTTGCCCCCGCAACGCACAGCACAACCGCGACGGTCGCGCCGGCCATCAGCGGGCTGATCTGCTCGTGCAGCAGCAGGCCGGCCAGCGCCAGGCCGAAGAACGGTTGCAGCAGCTGCAGCTGGCCGACCGCGGCGATGCCGCCGGTGGCCAGGCCGTGATACCAGAAGAAGAAGCCGATGAGCATGCTGAACAGCGAGACGTAGCCGAGGCTGATCCAGGCCGGCCAGCTGGCGCCGGTGAAGGTTTCCGGCTGGGTGTACCAGGCCAGCGGCAGCATCAGCGGCAGGGACAGCACCAGCACCCAGCAGATCACCTGCCAGCTGCCCAGGTGGCGCGCGATGCGCCCGCCTTCGGCGTAGCCCAGGCCGCAGACCGCCACGGCGGCGAGCATCAGCAGGTCGCCGGTGAAGTTGCCCGCGCCGCTCTGCGACAGGGCGAAGCCGGCGACGACGGCGCTGCCCAGCAGCGAACAGATCCAGAACGCCGGCCGCGGCTGTTCACCGGCGCGCACCACGCCGAACAGCGCGGTGGCCAGCGGCAGCAGGCCGACGAAGACGATGGCGTGGGCCGAGTTGACGTGCTTGAGCGCCAGCGCGGTGAGCAGCGGAAAGCCCACCACCACGCCGCCGGCGACCACCAGCAGGGGGACCAGGTCCTTGCGCGCCGGCAGTTTCTGCCGCAGCACGATGAGGATCGCCGCCGCCAGCAGGCCAGCGATGCTGGCGCGGGCGAGGGTGAGAAAGGTCGGGTCGAAGTCGGCCACTGCTACCCGCGTCGCCGGCAGTGATCCGCTGAAGATGAGGACGCCGAGGAAGCCACTGAGCCAGCCGCCGAGGTGGCTGTTCGTGGCGAGAGTCTGGGTGTTGTTCATGGTGGGTCTTCCGGCAGGAGAGCGAGCCTGGAGGATGCGCGCGGAGCCGCCGGGCGGCCAGTGACAGAAGGGTACAATTTGCGCAAACTGTCCGTAAATTATCTCGGTACACCTTATCCGGGGGCAAGCGAGGGCGGCATGGGCAGACCAAAGAGCACGCGGGTCGATTCGGTGATGCAGCACGTGCGTGAACGCCTGGCCGTACGGGCGCTGGTGCCCGGTGAGCGGCTACCGTCGATTCGTCAGTTGGCCGAACAGCTGGAAGTGTCCAAGACCACCGTCGTGGAAGCCTATGACCGGCTGGCCGCCGACGGTGTGATCGCCGCGCGCCGGGGTTCCGGCTTCTATGTCGCCGGCCATGCGCCGCCGCTGTCCCTGGCGGATGTCGGTCCGGCGCTGGACCGCAGCATCGATCCGCTGTGGATTTCGAGACAGTCGCTGGAGGCCGCGGATACCTCGCTCAAGCCCGGCTGCGGCTGGCTGCCGCCGTCCTGGCTGCCGGAGGAGGAATTGCGCCGGGCGCTGCGGCAGATTGCCCGCGCGCCGCAATCGAGCCTGCTGGAATACGGCCGCCCCTACGGGCATTCCGGCCTGCGCGAGCAGCTCGCGCGCCGGCTGGCGGACTACGGCGTGCCGGTCGGAGCGCAACAGGTAGTGCTCACCGACAACGGCACCCAGGCCATCGACCTGGTTTGTCGCTTCCTGCTGGAACCGGGCGACTGCGTGCTGGTGGACGACCCCGGCTACTTCAACTTCCAGGCCCTGCTGCGCGCGCATCGCGTGCAGGTGGTGGGCGTGCCCTACACGCCTGCCGGGCCGGACGTTGCTGCCATGGCGACCCTGCTGGAGCAGCACCGCCCGCGCCTGTACATCACCAACTCGGCCTTCCATAACCCTACCGGCGCGGTGCTGTCGCCACTGGTTGCCCATCGCCTGCTGAAGCTCGCGGAGGCCCATGACCTGCTGATCGTCGAGGACGACATCTTCGGCGACTTCGAACATGAGAGTGCGCCGCGCCTGTCGGCCTTCGACGGGCTGGAGCGGGTGATCCAGGTCGGCAGCTTCTCCAAGACACTGTCGGCTTCGGTGCGCTGCGGCTACATCGCCACCCAGCCGGAATGGTGCGAGCGGCTGGTGGACCTGAAGCTGGCGACCAGCTTCGGCAACAGCCCGTTCAGCGCGGAGATGCTCTACGAACTGCTGCGCAAGGGCAGCTATCGCCGCCACCTGGACAGCCTGCGCGGGCGCCTGGCCGATGCCATGGGCGAGACGCTGCTGCGTCTGCGCGCGCTGGATATCCAGCCCTGGCTGGAACCGCGTGGCGGGGTGTTCGTCTGGGCCTGTCTGCCGGATGGGCTGGATGCCGCCGAAGTCTCGCGGGCGGCGCTGGCGGACAATCTGGTGCTGGCGCCCGGCAATGTCTTCAGCCTGAGCCAGAGTGCCGCCGGCTACCTGCGCTTCAACGTCGCCCAGTGCCTGTCGCCCCGCGTCTTCGAGGGGCTGGAGCGGGCCATGGGGCAAGCGCGCAGGCGCTGACAGAAATCGAGCTCAGAACTGGTCGGGTATTCCTTTTCTGCCCGCGAATCCAGAGCGTTTCCCTCTCCGGAAGCCGGCAGAAAAGGCCGCGGGGCAGGGCAATAAGCCCTGGGCCGACTGAAAAGCCTGCGGAAAGCTGAACAGCTGTACAGCAGGATCTGAAAAATACCACCTCACGGTCGAAAAGGTACGGCGAACCACGAACAGGCCAAACCTCTAGGATTATCGATTCAGCACCTCAGGCTCGCGACAGGTGATTCGAGGTGAATCGTTGGATCAGAAGAAGAGGACGCTCTATGGCCGAACCGTGCCAGCTGTACCTGAATGTCGCCATCAGCCGCGCCAGGCTGGAAGATTTCCTGCGTCAGGAGGCAGGATCCGCTGCGCGTTTCGAGGACCTGGATGAATGGCTGGATCGCAATCCCCAGCACCGCGGCGGTTTGACCTGGAGGGAACTGTGCGAACTGGGGCAGGGAACGACGGCGGCGGGCTGGGTGGCTGGCTGGAGCCGGCACCTGCGCTCGCCGGCCTGGAATCATTACGATGACTGGACCCAGACCTGGAGCCTGGGCGTGCTGGAGTTCCGCGACAGCCGGGACTGGATAGTCGGCGTGCTCAACGTGCTGCGGCGTGTAGCGGAGCACAAGGACCTGCCAGGCACGGACTACCTGCTGATCTATGAATACCTCTTTGGCAAGGGCTCGGTAGTGGCCGCTGTCGAACTGACCCCTGGCGCATCCCGAATCCTCCTCGAGCAACCGCCGCCTCGTGTCATGGCCGAAGCCGACATAGTGATGAGTAGGCTGATACGCGCCATGGATGTGACTGCAACCTATGCCGTTCAGCGAATTTCCGACACAGATACTCACAAAAGGCGTTGCTGAGTTCTTTTAATTGAGAATTAGTATCATATAATTCCGCTTTTCAATCGCGTGCCTGGGAACAGCCCGGGCCGCCTTGCCCGTATCCCGTCGAGACTTGCCGTATGACCGGAACCCAGGCTGGCGCCGTTGTCGCCCGCATCCTCAGCGCCGTGGTCGGCGGCTATGCCCTGGCCTATACCGCGACTGCCTTCCTCAGCGTCTACCTGCCGATGTCGAGGCCGGACCGCGTTTCGCTGTCGAGCCTCGCCTGCTTCATCGTCTGGGTCGCGGCGATCCTCTACGCCTTCGGCGCGAAGAGCCCGTGGCGTGCGGTCTGGCTCCCGGTGGCAGTGAGTGTCGTGCTTGGCGTCGCGGCCTTCCTGCCGAGTGGCTACGGAGTGCGTCCATGAGCCTGCGTCAATCGATGTCCGGCCTGCACACCTGGGCCGGGCTGCTGGTCAGCTGGATTCTCTTCGTCGTGCTGTTCTCCGGCACCGTCGCAGTGTTCGACAAGGAGCTCACCCGCTGGATGACCCCGCAGCTGCACAAGCTGGAGCAGGTCAAGGTGGGCGCCGACCAGGTGCGCGAGCTGATCGCCCTGCGCGCGCCCAAGGCCCATGGCTACTGGATGCACCCGCCCACTGAGCGCATGCCGTACTGGACGGCGGGCTGGGAGCCGGCGGACTTCAGTGAGTTCCAGTCCTTCCTGGTGGATGCCCAGAGTGGCGAGGTGCTGCCCAGGACGGTCGGTGGCAACTTCTTCCTCGAACTGCATTACGAACTGCACGGCGGAATCCTCGGCCTCTACGTGGTCGGCGTGGCCGGTGTATTCATGCTGGTGGCACTGGTCAGCGGGGTGATCGTCCACCGGCGCATCTTCAAGGACTTCTTTACCCTGCGCCCGAAAGCTGCCCGGCAGCGCGCGTGGCTGGATGCGCACAACGTGCTGGGCGTGCTCGGCCTGCCGTTCCATCTGCTGATGGCCTACACAGGCCTGGCGATCTTCATCACCTTCTATATGACCGCCGGCATCAAGGTGGCCTACAAGAACGACATGGAGCACTTCTTCCATGACGTGCAGGGCGCCTTCGATCGCGAGGCGCTGGGCAAGCCGGCCAAGGCGACCAAGTCCATCGACAACATGATCCTCAAGGCCCGCGAGGCCTGGGGCGATGACAGCCAGGTCGGCTGGATCAACATCGAGAACCCGGGCGATGCGGCGGCGATGGTGCAGATCCGCAAGGCGATCGACAAGAGCATGGTCAACGACCAGCGTACCGTGTCCTTCGACTCCGGCAGCGGCGCGCTGCTGCACGTGCAGAAGCCCTACAAGCCGGGCTACAAGACCTACGCCTGGCTGACCGGCCTGCACATGGCGCAGTTCGGCAACGAGCTGCTGCGGGTGATGTATTTCGTCCTCGGCCTGGTGGGCTGCGTAATGGTGTTCGGCGGCCTGCAGGTCTGGGTCAGCAAGCGTGAGGGGCGCGGCCATCGTGGCGTTGCGCTGGTGCGTACGCTCAACGGCGCGGTTTGCGGCGGTCTGCCGATCGCCTCCCTCGGCCTGCTGGCGGCATCGCGCCTGCTGCCGGCCGACCTGCTCCAGCGCACCCGCTGGGAAGCCACCGCCTTCGTGGTCATCTGGCTGCTGGCGCTGGCCCACGCGTTGCTGCGCCGTGGCAGTCGCTCCATGGCTCGCGAGCAGTTCGCCGCGCTGGCGTTGCTGCTGCCGGTGCTGAGCCTGTTCGGCCCCGAGCCAGGGCGGGTCACGACGCATGTCGCCAACGGCGACTGGATGATGGTCGGTATCGATCTCGGCCTGCTGCTGATCGGCGGTCTCTGTGCTTTCCTCGGCTGGCGACTGGGACAGGAGCGTGTTGAGCCGACTCGCGCACGCCGCGTCCGTAACGAGGAGTACGCCTGATGCTGCTGGTGTTCGGTCTCAACCTGCTGGCGCTGGCGGCGGCCTGCCTGTCGCTGTCCCGCCATCATCGCGATCTGTTCGGCAGTGCTCCATCGCCGTCCCGCGTGCGCCTGCTGCGGATCGTGGCGTTGGTGGATGGCGTGCTGGCGCTGGCCTATTCGATTCACCGTATGGGCATCGAACTGGGCATCGTCTACTGGGCATGCCTGCTGATGATCGCCTGTGCTGCGCTGGTCCTGCTGCTGGCCTGGCGTCCGCGCTGGGCTTTGCCGACGGCGGCGGCTATGCCGGTGATCGGTGGCCTGCTGGCGGTGCTGGGCTGACGCCGGACTTGCCGGCGTATTCGCTGATGAGCAGTGCAGGACTCAACCTGTAGGAGCGGGCCATGCCCGCGAACCCTGTACCGGCCGGTACACGACCGAATGCCTACTCCTCGAACGCCTGCCGGTATTCCCCTGGCGTCCCGCCTACCACCGATCTGAAGCGGTTGGCGAAGTGGCTGGCACTGGAGAACCCGCAGGCAAGGGCGACCTGGCTCAGCGGCTGGCGGGTGTCGCGCAGCAGGCGCTGCGCCAGGGCCACGCGGCGGGCCAGGACGTACTGGTGCGGTGGCATGCCGAAGCTTTCGCGGAACATCCGCGCGAAGTGGTATTCCGACAGTGCCGTCTGCATCGCCAGCTCGCCGAGGGACAGCGGCTGGTCCAGGCGTTGCTCGATGTAGTCGGCCACGCGCCGGCGCATGGTCGGCGCCAGCCCGCCCTTGAGTTTCAAGCCTTCGCGCATGCCGACCTGGTTCAGCAGCAGGTGATCGATCAGGTCATGGGCCAGCGTACTGGTGCGAATGCGTTCGCCCGGCTCGTGCCAGTCGAGCTTCACCAGCTGGCGGAAGCGCGCGGCCTGCTGCGGGTCATCGAGGAAGGTGCGTTCGTGCAGTTGCAGTTCACGCGGCTCGCGGTCGAGCAGGCGGATGCAGCCGAGCGAGAACTGTTCCTGGCCGATATAGAGGTGGGCCAGGCGGATGTCGCCGTTGACGATCCAGGCCGACTCGGCGCCGGCCGGCATCACGCAGAGCTTGTCGGGCGCCCCAGTGGTGCCGGGGGCGCCACGACGGAAGGTGCCGGTGCCGTCGTTCAGGTAGCAGGACAGTGTGTGGTGGCTCGGCGCGTGGTAGTCGCGGGCGTCGTGGCTGTTGCTCCAGATCGCAGCGGACAGCCCGTCGCCCAGCTCCGCGCAACGCTCCAGGCGGGCGTTGGGCGAGGCGTTCATCGACTGGAAGACTTCGAGCTGCGAAATGGCTGACATGGATGTTCCTCTGTTGCCTTCACTCTACCCGCGCGGGCGCGCCTTGCCAGCCCGGTTGTCGCAATAAGCGCAAGAATCTGCAAGCCGGCGCCGGGAGCGGGCGGGAGACTGTTTCCGTAGGATTTTCGGAGACCGCCATGAACCTCTCGCTCTACCTGCTCACCGTGCTCATCTGGGGCACGACCTGGATCGCCATCAAGTTGCAGGTCGGCGTGGTCGCCATTCCTTTGTCCATCGCCTATCGCTTCAGCCTGGCGGCGCTGGTGCTGTTCGCCCTGCTGCTGGTTTCGCGCCGGTTGCAGCCGTTGGGGCGGCGTGGGCAGGCAATCTGCTTCGCCCAGGGACTGTGCCTGTTCTGCGTGAATTTCCTGTGCTTCTACACCGCCAGCCAGTGGATCCCCAGCGGGCTGGTCGCCGTGGTGTTCTCCACCGCGACGCTGTGGAACGCGCTGAATGCACGGGTTTTCTTCGGCCAGCGGATTGCGCCCAACGTCCTGGGCGGCGGCGCATTCGGTCTGGCAGGGTTGGCGCTGCTGTTCTGGCCGGAGCTGTCCGGGCATCAGGCCTCGCGGGAGACCTTCTACGGCCTGGGGTTGGCGCTGCTCGGCACGCTGTGTTTCTCGGCGGGTAACCTGCTGTCGAGCCTGCAGCAGAAAGCCGGGCTGCGGCCGCTGTCGACCAACGCCTGGGGCATGCTCTATGGCTCGCTGATCCTGCTGGTGATCTGTCTGGTGCAGGGTGTGCCACTGACTTTCGACAGCAGCCCGCAGTACGTCTGGTCGCTGCTGTACCTGGCGATCCCCGGCTCGGTGATCGGCTTCACCGCCTACCTGACGCTGGTCGGGCGCATGGGGCCGGAGCGTGCGGCCTACTGCACCGTGCTGTTCCCGGTGGTGGCGTTGAACGTCTCGGCCTTCGCCGAGGGCTACCAGTGGAGCCTGCCGGCGCTGGCCGGGCTGGGGCTGGTGATGGTGGGTAACGTGCTGGTGTTCCGCAAGCCCAGGCCGGTGTTGCAGCCGGCGCGGGCGTGATGTTCCTCGTAGCTTCGTAGGGCGAACAACGCGCCAGCGTTATCCGCCGCCGAGGTGCCGGCGGATAACCTGTCCCAGGTTATGCGCTCTACGAAAAGCGCATCAGGCTTTCCAGGCCTGCGGATTGACCAGGTTCTTCGGCCGCTCACCGCGCAGGGCGGCTTCGAAGTTGTCCAGCGCGCACTCGGCCATGGCCTGGCGGGTTTCGTGGGTGGCCGAGCCGATATGCGGCAGGGTCACTGCGTTGGGCAAGGCGAACAGCGGCGACTCGGCCAGCGGTTCCTTCTCGTAGACATCCAGGCCGGCGGCGAGGATACGCTTCTCCTGCAGCGCTTCCACCAGCGCGGCTTCGTCGATCACCTGGCCGCGGGCGATATTCACCAGGATGCCGGTGGGCTTCATCAGCTCCAGCTCACGCTTGCCGATCAGCTTGCGGGTCTTGTCCGACAGCGGTACCACCACACAGACGAAATCCGCCTCGCCCAGCAGTTCCTCGAAACCGCAGAAGCGCGCGCCGAACGCCTGTTCCAGCTCCGGCTTGCGGCTGTTGCCGTGGTAGAGGATGTCCATGTTGAAGCCGAAGTGGCCGCGACGGGCGATGGCCGCGCCGATGCGGCCCAGGCCGAGGATGCCGAGCTTCTTGCCGTGCACGTCGACGCCGAAGTGCTGGGCGTCCACGGTGCGCTTCCACTGCCCGGCCTTGGTCCAGGCGTCCAGCTCGGCGGTGCGCCGGGCGGCGGCCATGATCAGGGCGAAGCCCAGGTCGGCGGTGGTTTCGGTCAGCACGTCCGGGGTGTTGGTCAGCGGGATGCCGCGCTGGTTCAGGTAGTTCAGGTCGTAGTTGTCGTAGCCCACCGAGACGCTGGAAATGACTTCCAGCTGGGCGGCCTGGGCCAGTTGCTTCTCGCCCAGCGGGCGGCCGACGCCGATCATGCCGTGGGTGGTCGGCAGGGCAGCGGCCAGCTGCGCGTCGACATCGCCCTGCTTGGGGTCGAGCACGGTGACGTTGAACTGGCTGCGCAGGCGGTCGAGGTGTTCCGCGGCAAGGCGGCTGAAGACGAACACATTCTTTTTCATGGCTCTCGGACGGCAGGGAGGCGGAGGGGGCTTAACCCTACCATTGCCGAGCCAGAGCGGCGCAAGGCCTGCGTGCGCGCCGGGCGATTATCGAACGTGGGGTGGTGTGCGGCGGGGAAGAAGATGGGTTCGCGGGCAAGCTCACTGAACACCGGGGTAAGGAGTTACACAGTGAGCTTGCCCGCGAAACACGACAAAAAGGGTGGTCAGGGTCCCACATCGGCGAGCCCGGCGCCATCGGCCTGGAGCACACCGGGGAGATTTTCTCGCAGGTACGCGACCCAGGTCTTGATCTTTGCGTCCAGATACTGTCGCGACGGGTACAGCGCATAGACGTTGAGTATCTGCAGTTTGTAGTGCGGCAGCACGCGCACCAGCGAGCCGTCGCGCAGGCCGTCGATGGCCGAGTAGACGGGCAGGGCGCTGATGCCCATGCCCGAGCCGATGGCCTCGGTCATGGCATCGCCGACGTTCACCTGGAAGGGCGAGGGGCCGAGGGTGATCATTTCCTGGCCGTTGGGGCCGTCGAACAGCCACTTGTCCAGCGGCAGCACCGGGCTGATCAGGCGCAGGCAATCGTGGTCCATCAGCTCCGTCGGGGTTTTCGGCGTGCCGCGCCGGGCCAGGTAGTCGGGCGAGGCGCAGAGGATGCTGTAGGTCTCGCCGATACGCTGGGATACCAGGCCCGAGTCGGGCAGTTCGGAGGCAACCACGATGGCCACGTCAAACCCCTCGTCGAGCAGGTCCGGCACGCGGTTGGCCATGGTCAGCTCGAAGGTCACGTCCGGGTGCAACTGGCGGTAGTTGGCGATGGCGCGGATCACGTAGTGCTGGCCGATGCCGGTCATCGAGTGTACGCGCAGGCGGCCGGCGGGGCGGGCATGGGCGTCGCTGGCCTCGGCTTCGGCTTCCTCGACGTAGGCGAGAATCTGCTCGCAGCGCAGCAGGTAGCGCTGGCCAGCCTCGGTGAGGGCGATCCGCCGGGTGGTGCGGTTGAGCAGGCGGGTCCGCAGGTGGGACTCCAGATTGGCGACCGCGCGGGATACGTAGGCGGTGGTGGTGTTCAGCTGCTGTGCGGCGGCGGTGAAACTGCCGGTTTCCGCGACACAGGCGAACGCACGCATGGTCTGCAGTGTGTCCATTGGGGCCTCGTCAGTGGGGCGTCTGTCCCGGGTGGCGACGCAGTGAAGCGATACGTCGTCGCCGGCAGCATGTCCTTGATGGGTGGCAATGCGCGGAGCAGAGCGGGGGCGGCCTATTGTCACATGGATGGCGACACACATTGTTTCATTATCGGTAATAAACAATCACAAATCAGCCGGCTTATCCGTTCCCTTCCCCATCCCTAGAATTCAATCGCCGCCATTGGCTTTGCCGGCATCTCCACGCTTAAAAGCCCCACGCTGAAAAGCTAGACCACTTCCAGGACCTCCACCGTGTCGCGTCACCTCATGAAAGGACTGACGTTCGTCGGCTCCTTTGTCATTTTTTCAACAATCGCCGGATGTATCAGCACCAACGGCATCGCCCCGCAGGAACAACGCCTGGGCGACACCGAGCTGGCCACCGACGCCGCCATCGCGCACGCCAACCAGGAAGCTGGCTGGCCGGCCGAGCAGTGGTGGCGCGCCTATGGCGATCCGCAGTTGAATGCCTGGGTGCAGACCGCGCTGGAGGGCAGCCCGACCCTGGCCCAGGCCGAGGCGCGGGTGCGCATGGCCATGGCCATGGCCGGCATCGCCGAGTCCGCCGAGTCGCCGCAGATCGGCGTGGACGCTTCGCTGACCCGCCACCGCTGGCCGACCGACTATTTCTACGGCCCGGGCGATCTGGCCGACAGCACCACGTTCAACAACAACGCCGCCCTGGGCTTCAATTATTCGCTGGACCTCTGGGGCCGCGAGCGCAGCAACACCGAGCGCTACGTGAACATCGCCAAGATGACTGCCGCCGAGGCGCGCATGGCCCAGCTGGAGCTGGAGGGCAATATCGTCCGCGCCTACATCCAGCTGTCGCTGCAGTACGCCAAGCTGGACATCGGCAAGGCCATGCTGGCGCAGCAGCAGGGCATCCTGGCCCTGGCCCAGCGCCGCCTCGACGGTGGCATCGGCACGCACTTCGAAGTCAGCCAGGCGGAAGTCCCGCTGCCGGAAACCGAACGCAAGATCGAGGCGGTGGACGAGGAAATCCAGCTCACCCGCAACCAGATCGCTGCCCTGGCCGGCAAGGGCCCCGGCGCCGGTACCTCGATCCAGCGGCCGAGCCTGAAGCTCGCCGAAGGGCCGGGGCTGCCGAGCAAGCTGCCGATGGAATTGCTCGGCCACCGCCCGGACGTGGTCGCCAGCCGCTGGAAAGTCGCTGCGCAAGCCAAGGGTGTGGATGTCGCCCGCGCCGAGTTCTACCCCAACGTCGACCTGGTCGCGAGCATCGGCTACAGCGCCGTCGGTGGCGGCGTGCTGGAGTTCCTCAACGCCGAGAAATTCACCTACGGCGTCGGCCCGGCCATCTCCCTGCCGATCTTCGACGGCGGGCGTCGCCGTTCGCAGCTGAGCCAGGAATCCGCCGGCTATGATGCCGCCGTGGCGCAGTACAACCAGACCCTGGTCAACGCCCTCAAGGGCATCTCCGACCAGTTGATCCGCATGCACTCCATGGAGCTGCAGGAAGGCTTCGCCGCCAAGTCCGTGGCCTCGGCCCAGCGCACCTACGACATCGCCACCAAGGCGTACCGTGGCGGCCTGACCGACTACCTCAACGTGCTCAACGCGCAGACCCGGCTGTTCCAGCAGCAGTTGGTGGAGCAGCAGGTGCGCGCCGCGCGCCTGGCTACCCATGCCGGCCTCGTCGTCGCCCTGGGCGGCGGCCTGATGGACAAGCAGGAAGGCCCGAAAGAGGCGAAGATGGTCCCCGAGACCGTCGACGTCCGCGCGGCCAGCGAGCGCTGAGATGGCCGGCGATTCCTTCAACGGCAGCACCGCCACCCGCCAGCTGGCGCCGCTGGACGCCCTGCGTCGGGCGCTGCTGGAGTGGGGCCGCAGTGACGGCGTCACCTGGGTGTACATCGCCAAGGTGCTGCTCGCCGCGCTGCTGACCCTGTGGCTGGCGATGCGCCTGGAACTGCCGCAGCCGAGCACGGCGACCATCACCGTGTTCATCGTCATGCAGCCGCAGAGCGGCCAGGTGTTCGCCAAGAGCTTCTACCGGATTCTCGGCAGCCTGGTCGGGCTGACCGTGATGGTCGCGCTGATCGCCATCTTCGCCCAGCAGCGTGAGCTGTTCCTGCTCGTCTCGGCGCTGTGGATCGGCCTGTGCACCGTCGGCGCTGCGCGCTACCGAGACTTCCGCTCCTACGCCTGCGTCCTCGCCGGCTATACCGCCACGCTGATCGGCCTGCCTGCCACCCTGCATCCGGAAGCCGCGTTCATGTCGGCCATCTGGCGTGTGCTGGAAATCAGCCTCGGCATCCTCTGTTCCATGGTGGTCAGCGCCACGCTGTTCCCGCAGACCTCCAGCACCGCCATGCGCAGTGCGCTGTACCAGCGTTTCGGCGCCTTCGCCGGCTTCGTCCTGGACAACCTCGGCGGCGGCGAGCGGCCGAAGTTCGAGGCCGCCAACGTGGCCTTCGCCTCCCAGGCCGTGGGCCTGGAAGCGCTGCGCAGCGTTACCCGTTTCGAAGACCCGCACATGCGTCTGCGTTCCGGCCGCCTGTCGCGCCTGAACAACGAGTTCATGGTCCTCACCACCCGCTACCACGCGCTGCACCAGTTGCTCTCGCGCCTGCGTGCGCAGGAAGCCGAGGCCGTGCTGCGTGCGCTGCAGCCGTGCCTGGACGAACTCGCCCAGGTGCTCGCCCCGTGGCGCGGCCAGTCGGTCACCGACCGCGACGCCGAGCGCCTCGCCGCCCAGCTGGAAAGCCACCGCACGCGGATGATGCAACGCATCCGCTCCGGTCGCGCGCAACTGCTGGATGAGCAGGACGATCCGTCCGCGCTGCTGGACTACAACACCGCCGGCGAGCTGCTCTACCGCCTGGCCGACGACCTCTACAACTACGCCCTGACCCACGCCTCCCTGGCCGCGCACAAGCACGAAAGGGAGAACTGGAAACACGGCTTCTCGCCCAAGGCCAACCTGGTTGCCTCGCTGGTGGCCGGCGGGCGCACCGCGCTGATGGTGCTGGTGTTCGGCATCTTCTGGATCGAGACCGCCTGGCCCAGCGGCAGTACCTTCGTGCTCAACGCCGCCGCCGTCGCCGCGCTGGTATCGGCTGCGCCGGACCCGGCGAAGATGGCCATGCAGATGGCCGTGGGCACCTTCTTCGCGGCCATCCTCGGCTTCTCGGAAACCTTCTTCGTGTTCCCGCACCTGGACGGCTTCCCGCTGCTGGCCTTCGCCCTGGCGCCGGTGTTCGCGGTGGGCGCGTTCTTCTCGATCAAGCCCAAGTACGCCGGCTACGGCCTGGGCCTGCTGGTGTTCTTCAGCTTCGGGGCAATTCCGGCAAACCTCACCGTCTACGATCCGGGCCGCATGCTCAACGAGTACATCGCCCTGGTGATCTCGCAGAGCCTGGCGGCCGTGGTCGCCGCGGTGATCATGCCGCCGACCAGCGCCTGGCTGTGGCGCCGCCTGGAGAAGGACCTGCGCCTGCGCGTGGTGGAAGCCATCAGCGGCAAGCTCGACGGCCTCGTCTCGTCCTTCGAGAGCGGCACCCGCGACCTGCTCAACCAGGCTTACGGCGTCGCCGCGCGCAGCCCGCTGATGCAACGCCGCCTGCTGCGCTGGACCTTCGTGGTGCTGGAGATCGGCCATTCGATCATCGAGTTGCGCGTCGAGCAGGAGAACCTGCCAGACGAGGCCTGCTACGCGCAATCGTCGCCCTGGCGGCAGTCGATTCGCGCCATGGGCCGCGCGCTGATCCGCCTGTTCGTCAAACCCGGGCAGGCCAATCGCGAGCGCGCCCTGGCCGCCGTCGAGCAGGCCATCGACTGCGTCAGGACCACCGACGAGCCTCGCGCCCCGGACTTCGAAAGCTCGCCGCTGCGCCGCGTGCTCAGCTACCTGCACTTCATCCGCAGCAGCCTGCTCGACCCGCAGTCGCCGCTGCGCGATGGCGAAACCTCTTCTGGAAGATCGACCCATGTTGCCTGACCTGCCCCGCGAGATCGCGTTCCACGGGGTCTACATGCCGACCCTGACCCTGATGTTCCTCGTTGCCGCGGTGATCTGCTGGGGCATCGACCGCATCTTCGCCTCCATCGGCCTGTACCGCTTCACCTGGCACCCGGCGCTGTTCCGCGTGTGCCTGTTCGCCTGCCTGTTCGGCGGCCTGTCTCTCACTATCTATAAGTAACGAGCGTGCACCCATGACTCTCAAATCCATCATCAGCCTGCTGGCGACCCTGATCATCCTGGCGGTCGCCGCGTTGATCGGCCGCGCCCTCTGGGTGAATTACATGGATACGCCCTGGACCCGCGACGGCCGGGTGCGCGCCGACATCATCAACGTCGCCGCCGACGTCTCCGGCGTGGTGGTCGACGTGCCGGTGCGCGACAACCAGCAGGTGAAGAAGGGCGACCTGCTGATGCAGATCGATCCGGACCACTACCAGATCGCCGTGAAGCAGGCCCAGGCCCTGGTCGACTCGCGCAAGGCCACCCTGCAGATGCGCCTGCTCAACGCCAAGCGCCGCCGCGCCATGGACGAGGAAGTCGTCTCCCGCGAGAGCCTGGACGACGCCAGCAATACCGCCGCCGCCTCCGAGGCCGACTACCAGCAGGCCCTGGCCGCGCTGGACGCCGCCAAGCTGAACCTGGAACGCACCCAGGTGCGGGCCTCGGTAGACGGCTACGTGACCAACCTCAACGTGCACCGTGGCGACTACGCCCGCGTGGGCGAGGCGAAGATGGCCGTGGTCGACGAGAACTCCTACTGGATCTACGGCTACTTCGAAGAGACCAAGCTGCCGCACATCCGCGTCGGTGACCCGGCCGAGCTGCAACTGATGAGCGGCGAGCGCCTGAAGGGCCATGTCGAGAGCATCGCCCGCGCCATCTACGACCGCGACAACCCGGAAAGCCGCGAGCTGGTGGCCGACGTCAATCCGACCTTCAACTGGGTGCGCCTGGCCCAGCGCGTGCCGGTGCGCATCCACATCGACGACGTGCCCGAAGGCGTCCTGCTGGCAGCGGGCATCACCGCCACGGTGATCGTCAACCCGCAGAGCCGCAACGCGGAACACTCCGACGGCGCGGCTGCGCAGTGATCTGAGTGGATGAATGAAAACGGGAGCCTCGGCTCCCGTTTTCGTTTCTTGGTGCCGCCTTTACACCACACCGGCCACGGCGCCCTGTTCCGAGACCCCGGCGACGGCCAGTGCCCGATGCAGGGTGGGCAGGATGTTCCGGTGGCCGATGATGCGCGCCACGTTGTGGCGCTTCATGTCGGCCCGCAGGAAGCGGTTGGCGCGGCCGAACACCAGGGTCACACCCTGTTTGCGCAGGCGCTCGCAGAGATCGGCCAGCGAACGCGCGGCGGAGTAGTCCAGCCCGGTGATGGCGCCGGCATCCACCACGAACCAGCGCAATCCGGCGGGTGCCCGCTCCACCAGGGCGATGACCTGCTGGGTGAAGAAGCTGTCGTTGGCGTAGAACAGGTCGGCGCCGAAGCGATAGACGATCAGCCCAGGCGCCGTCTGCTTGCCGATCTGTACCGGCACCGGTAGCCAGCGTCCGTCGGCGTCCGGTTCCAGCATCAGGGTGTGCGGGCGGTAGCTGCGGCGTACGTGATGCGCCAGCGATAGGGCCATGGCCAGCAGGATGCCCTGCTCGACTCCCACCAACAGCACGGTGGCGGCCGTGAGCAGGGCCATGCGGAATTCCAGCGGGCTTTCCGTGCGCATGGCCAGCAGGGTCTTCAGGTCGATCAGGCCGATCGCGATGGTGAACACCACGGCGGCCAGCACGCAGTGCGGCAGGTACTGCAGCCACTGGCAGAGAAACAGCGCCACCAGGGCCACGATCAGGGCGAAGCTGAGTTGCGCCACCTGGCTGCGCGAGCCGCCCTGTTCGGCCATGGCTGTCTGGGTCGGGCTGCCGTTGACCACGAAGGTGCCGCTGAAGGCAGCTGCCGTGTTGGCGGCCGCCAGTCCGAGGATGTTGGCGTTCTCGTCGTCGCACTCGCTGTGGCGGTCGGCGTAGACGCGGGCGGCTGCTGAACTCTGGGCGACGATCATGATGAAGCAGGCGCCGGCGATCGGCAGCAGCTCCCGAACATCACGCCAGCCCAGCGCGGGCAGCGACAGGCTTGGCAGGCCTCCGGCAATCGGGCCGAGCACGCTGATACCGTGCCCGGCAAAGTCGAAGGCGGCGCTGGCGGCAATGCAGCCGACCATGGCCAGCAAGGGGAGCGGCCAGTTGGGCAGCCATTGCCTGGCCGCCAGCAGGAGCGCTACCAGTGAGACTGCGATGGCGGCGGTGGGGAGATGCGCCTGGCCGATATGGCCGGCAAGGAACACGGCTTTCTCGCCGGCCGTCGAAGCGGGCACGACGATACCCAGCATGTCACCGCCCATCGACAGCGCTACCTGTGCACCGACGCCGACCAGAAAGCCGGTCAGTGCCGTGCGCGACAGGAAGTCGGCGAGAAAGCCCAGCCTGAGCAGCCGGGCGATCAGCAGCATGCCGGCGGTCAGCAGCGCGACCGTGCCGGCCAGGGCGATGTACTGCGGGCTGCCAACGGGTGCCAGGCTGGCGAGATGGCCGGAGAAGATAGTCGCGGTGGCCGAATCCGCCGCGACCACCAGATGCCGCGAGGAGCCTACGAAGGCGAAGGCCAGCAGCGGCAGCAGCGCGGTGTACAGCCCGGTGACTGCCGGCATCCCGGCGATGCGTGCGTATCCGAGCAGTTGGGGGATGTCCATCGCCGCCAGCGAGATACCGGCCAGCGCGTCGCGCAGCGCGCCTTTGCGGGTAATGGGGCGAATGCCCTGGAGTAGTTTCACGGGAGACGCCATGGTGCTCTACCTGGAGTTTGGTAGGGCATTCGAGCAATGGCGCCGGCCGGCGACAGCGGGCGACTTCCCAAGGGCCTATCGGAGTCTTCGCGGCATTCCGTCAGGCGTCACCGCGCTGGCGGTTCTTGTAGCTGCCGCGAATGTTCATCGCCGCCAGGCACAGCTGCAGCAGCACCAGCGCATAGGCCTTGGCCGGAATTCCCCAGACGATCCACAGCACGTTGCTGGCGAGGAACACCCAGAAACCGATCTTTCGCCGTTTGCGCTCGCGGGAGCCGACCAGCCAGGCGGCGAGGACGGTGACCAGCATGGCTGGCCATTGCAGCAGGTCGATCAGTGGCATTCGGGCACTCCCACAGGGCTGTGCTGCTTGAGACCTGTGGGACCGAACAAAGGTGCGAACAACCGGCCGGCTTTCCGGGACTGTTCGAATTGCGGTGCAGTAGTTCGTTCGAGCGATTGTCGACCCGATCTGGATCATTAGGCTGGACCGCGCAGTCTCGCTGTGCAGCTCGATACGGCAGTTGAAAATGACATAAGAACAAAGACTAAGGAGAGGCAAGGTCATGAGTGAGCAAACGCCACAAATCCGTCCCAAGGTTTTCTTCGATGCCGCCGTCCTGGTGGCCTGGGTGGTCGGTGTCGCGATCGTCGGGGTGATCCTGGGCTTCAAGGCGATCTGGGCGCCGTTCTTCTGCGCCATCCTGTTCAGCGTCTATAACAAGGACACCCAGCGCATACCCGGCATTCTCTGCGGGGCGGTGACCGGCGTCTGGCTGGCCTGGGGCATCGTCGTCGCCATCGGCCTGCTCAAGACGCTCATGGACCCGATCCTGGCGACGGGCATCGTCCTGTTCGTCGGCGTCTACATCATTTTCTGCGGCGGCCTGTTCGCGCCGTTGTTCATCAATCACAGCGCTTTTGTCTTCCTCACCGTCGCCCTGGCGACCCACCTGGCCGAGCCGCCGCTGGCAATCAGCGGGCTGATCGTGATCGGCGGCGGCATCCTGCTGGCGGGTGAGGTGGCGCTGCTCACTTTGCTTGCGCGACTCGGCGCCAAGCCCAAGGTCTCCGCGCTGCCCACCTCGGCCATCGACTGACTTCCCACCTCGGCCGGTTCCGCCTGAGTCCAACGGGCGGAATCGGTCACGAGCAATTTCGGTGGCAAGGGGCGGTGGGGCCCGCAGTCGATGTTCGTGCCCCGGTCAGGGCAGGCCGTCAGACCAGCCCCGGCGCAGCAAAGTGCGGACGAACCGGGTAGCCATCGAGCAGCGCGTTGGTTTTCTCCGGGTCCAGTTCGCCGTTGAAGGGCACGCCCAGCGCCTGGCGATGGATGCCGGTGGACGCCAGCCACAGCGTATCGATGCGTGCGGCCAGCGCGCCGGGCACGTCGGTCACCAGCGAATCGCCGACGAACAGGATGTGCTTCGCGCCGCGCGCTTCCAGCTGCCGCTGGGCGATGCGGAAGGCTGACGGATCGGGTTTGCCGTACCAGTGGACGCTGCCACCTTCCTCGGCGAAGGCTTCGGCCAGGCGACCGGCGCCGAACACCGTCTGGCCGCCGGACACCACCACGCGGTCCGGGTTGGCGCAAAGGAAGGGTTTGTCGGTGGCGCCGCGCAACGGGGCGAAGCGCTCCTCCAGTTCGTGCTGCGGGAAGCTGCCGACGCCGAGGATCAGCGAGGCGGCGTGGATGTCGTCGCAGAAGCGCTCGCGGATCTCCGCCGGCCAGGTGGTCAGCGCGTCGCCGACGCCAACGGTGTAGATGCCGCCGCGCTGGAATTCCCGCTCATGGGTGAAGGCGTCGATGGCCAACTGGCCGGAGGTGGTGATGCCGGCGAACAGCTCGCGGGAGACGCCCAGCCGCACCAGGGTGTCGGCCATTTCCGGGACGCTGCGCGAAGCATTGCTGAGGAACCACACCGGTTTGCCTTCGGCGGCGCGGCGGGCGAGCCAGTCGAGGGCGCCGGGGAAAACGTCGACGCCGTCGATCAGCACGCCCCAGAGGTCGAGCAGGAAGCCGTCGTAGTCGGCGCAGAAGGCATCCAGGCCGGCGTGGTCGATGTAGCGGGTGTGGGTGACGGCACTGAAGCGGGAGGTGGTCATGGCTTGCCTGTAAAACGGTGGGAGTGCGCCCACGTTAGCGCACTCTCGCCATGACGGTGTGACAGAGAAGCCGATCAGTGCGCCGGGTGCGGCGGGCGTTCCTCGCCGAAGGTGTCCGCCAGCCAGCCCTTGAGCTGGCAGCCGGCGAAGGCCGAGGTGCTGCACTCGCCGCTGGCCAGGGCCTGTTGCAGCTTGCCGATATCGGCCTTCTGTACGTAGGCGATGGCGTCCGTCATGTCGTCTTCGGCGCCGTAGCCGCCCTGGACCATCTCCTTGAGCGCGTCTTCCTTGCTCCAGTCCTGGATCACCGTGCGGTACATGGCGGCGAACAGGCCGGTGCGGTCACGTCCGTGCTTGCAGTGCATCAGCACCGGGCCGTTCTGTTCGGCCTGTTGCAGGATACGCAGGACCTCCAGCACGTCGGCGTCGTCGACGCGGTCAGCGTGGGTCGGGAAGCTGACTGCCTGCATGTCGTGCTGGCCGATCCATTCGCGATCATCGTCCTTGATGAAGCTCACCACGGTCTTCACCTGCAGGCGTTGCAACTCGGGCAGGTCGGCGCTGCCGGGCAGGGCGCTGCGGTAGAGGGTTGGCGACATCTGGTAGAGGTTGAATGACTTGTCCACCGGCCGGGCCCAGTCGGCCTGCGTCTCGCCAGCGGCCAGGGCAAGCGGGCTGATGCCCAGCAGTGCAGTGCTCAGCAGGGCGGCGGCGATGGCGCCACGGAAAATCGAAGGCAGGGACATGGGGACTCCTCTAAGGTCCGCGTCACCTTAGGGAGGGGCCGGTTGTGCCCGGATGAAAAGCAGGTGAAGAAAGCGTGAAGCCTGCTCAGCGTCGTTCGGCGGGCAGGAAGCGCACCAGCACGCCGGGGCGGAAGAACCACCAGACGCACAGCGGATAGCACAGGTAGTTCAGCGCGTAGATCAGCAGCGCCGCCGGGCTGGGTGTGTTCTTCCACGCCGCCATGCCGACGAGGATGGCGTAGAGCACTGCCAACCCACCGCCGTACAGCGCGGTCAGCCGCCAGCGCTCGCCGGTCTGCGCCAGCCGCTTGTGCCGGCGGGCGAACCAGAAGGCCATGGCGGCAGCGATCACCGCAGCCACCAGCAAGGTCGCCGGCACACCACCAACCCGCAGCAGCCCGCGCGCCACGACGTTGAGGAAGAAGGCGGCGAGGATGCCGGCGAGGGCGAGGTAGCGTACCTGATAAGTCATCAGAGTTGCCCGTCGAGGCCGAAGCGCTTCTTCAGCACCTTGTCCAGCAGGCCGGTGGGCAGCCAGCGCGAGAGCAGCGGCAGGGCCCGGCTGCCGTTGCCGATGCGCAGCAGGCGCGGGCGCGGGGACTTCTGCGCGGCGGCCAGCAGCTCGCGGGCGAAGTCGCTGGCCGGCGTGGGTTTGTCCTGGGAGGCCGCGGCGCGCGCCTGGATGAATTGGCGCAACGGCCACCAGGCGGAGTTTTCGCTGACCACCGCGGCCATCTCGCGGCTGGCGTTGGCGCCGAAGTTGGAGGCGATGGCGCCGGGCTGCACTTCCATCACCTCGATGCCGAAGGGCGCCAGCTCCAGGCGCAGAGCGTCGTTGAGCGCGTGCACCGCCGCCTTCGATGCGCAGTAGGCACCGGCGAAGGGCGTGACCAGCACACCGGACACACTGCCGATATTCACCACCAGCCCGCGCCGCGCCCGCAGCGCCGGGAACAGTGCGCGGGTGACGCCGACCACGGCGAACACGTTGGTTTCGAACTGCCGGCGGATTGCCTGGCTGCCGCCGTCCAGCAGCGGGCCCATGGCGCCGTAGCCGGCGTTGTTGATCAGCACATCGAGGCCGCCGGTTTCGCGCTGCAGCAGCTCGGCGAGTCGCTCGACGGCGGGCTCGTCGTTGACGTCCAGCAGCACGCCACGCAATCCCGCCTGTCCGAGTGCGGCGACGTCTTCATCGCGGCGGGCGGTAGCCCAGACCTGGTAGCCGGCGGCCTGGAAGGCATCGGCGAGGGCGCGGCCGATACCGCTGGAGCATCCGGTGATGAGGGCGACGGGTTGGGGCATGGTCTGGCGGTCCTTGTCTGTGGGCGGGACTACCGTACCGGAATGTGCGGGGCAGGTGAATCAGTTACCGAAGCGGCCGCTCACCCGCTCGGCGCGGAACTCCAGCGTGCTGGCGCGGTAGCCGGGGCGCAGCGGCGGCAGCGGCAGGCAGTCGCTCCAGCTGTCGCCGGCGAGCAGCGCGCCGGGGCCACGGTAGCGCGGGGCTTCGTAGAGGTTTTCGGCAAGGTCGGTGGTGTCGCCGGGGCGGTAGGCGGCGACTTTCCAGCGCAGTTCCAGCAGTGGGCGCGAGGCGCCGTTCTTCAGGCTGACGGCCAGCGGGCGGCCGGGCTGGCACTGCTCGGGCTGGTAGGCGATGCGCAGTTCCAGGTGCTGGAGCTGGCGGGTGTCGCTGTTGTCCTGCCAGATGGCGATGGCGATCACCGAGGCCAGCCCGACCAGCCCGGCGCCGGAGATCGGCAGGGCGCGTGAGGGGTAGCGGATCAGCAGGATGATCCAGGTGACGATCAGCAGGATGCCGTACAGCATGGAGCGCTCCGCGCGGGGTATCGAGCATTACCTTAGCAGGCGGCGGGGTCGGGAGGGTTGATGTGGCGCGGCTCTTGTAGGAGCGAGCAAGCTCGCTCCTACAGATACCGGTAACGGCGAGGTGGGGATAAGTGCTGGCGTCCTATGTACGTTCCTATGAATTGGTGCCGCAGTTTCGCGTGTGAAACTTCCGTATCATCCCCAAGCGTTCCGGGCGGGCTAACGCAGCCTGTTGGGAGACAGTACCTTTGCGCTCGGTGCTGAACACACCCAGTAGGCGGTTTACCGCTTCCGTTGGAAATTGCGGTTTCTGCTTTGTTGGAAACTGAAAAATGGAACAGCCTTCGACAAACTCCGTCTGCAGCACTTCTGTTTCAGATAACGAAATCCTCATCCCCACCACCTTCATCCGTCACCGCCGCCAGTTGCGGGCGTTTCTGCTCGATGACGAGCCCTGGTTTTGCGTCAGCGACCTGGGAAGGTTGATCAACCGGCCGCTGGACGAGCGCCTGCACAACAGCCTCGATGCCGATCAACTGCAGAGCTGCTGGATACGCGACAGCTGCGGCGACTACGAAAAGGCCCTGCTGGTCAGCGAGTCCGGCGCCTATGCCGCGCTGATCTTTCACTTCCATCCGGAGAACCGCAGCATCCGCCACTGGCTCAATCGCCAGGTGGTGCCGGCTTTGCGTAGCGCGGAGCATCCGGCGTTGCGGCCCAGGGAGCGGCAGCTGTACTGGACCGATCAGCAACTGGGCGTGCTGGAGTGGCACGGCCGGTTGTGGGTGCCGTTCGATGATCTGCCGGTGATTGGCCAGCTGGAATACCCCGAGGGTCCGGGCATCGTGTAGGGCGCATAACGCCGCAGGCGTTATGCGCCCTACGCAGGTACCTCGGCAGGCGCCCATAAAAAAGCCCCCGCACCGAAAGGTGCGGGGGCATTGGCGCTGATGGGGGGAAGCGCCGGATCCTCGCGTGGAATCAGCGCACGACCGCGCGCAGCTCCACGTTCTCGGTGGTACGGCCGTAGACGTCTTCCAGACGCTCGATGTCGTCTTCGCCCAGGTAGCTGCCCGATTGCACTTCGATGATCTCCAGCGGGATCTTGCCGGGGTTGGCCAGGCGGTGGACCGAGGCGATCGGGATGTAGGTGGACTGGTTCTCGGTGAGCAGGAAGGTGTTGTCGTCACAGGTCACCTGGGCGGTGCCGGAGACGACGATCCAGTGCTCGGCGCGGTGGTGGTGCATCTGCAGCGACAGGCGCGCGCCCGGCTTGACGGTGATGTGCTTGACCTGGAAGCGGCCGCCCATGTCCACCGAGTCGTAGGAGCCCCACGGACGGTAGACCTGGCAGTGGTTCTGGGTCTCGCTGCGGCCGGCGGCGTCGAGCTGGTTGACCACCTTCTTGACGTCCTGCACGCGGTCCTTGTGGGCGATCATCATGGCGTCCTTGGTTTCGACCACCACGATGTCTTCCAGGCCGACCACCGAGACCAGCTTGCCGTTGCCGTGCACCAGGCAGTTGTGGCTGTCGTGCACCACCACGTCGCCCATGGTGACGTTGCCGTCGGCGTCCTTGTCGTGGACTTCCCAGATCGACGACCAGCTGCCCACGTCGTTCCATCCGGCGGCCAGGGGCACCACGCAGGCGCGGCGGGTCTTTTCCATCACGGCGTAGTCGATGGAGTTGTCCGGGCAGCATTCGAAGGTGGCTGCGTCGATGTTGATCAGGTCGCCGTCGTGCTGGCTGCGCTCGAGGGCGAGCAGGCAGGTGTCGTAGATGTCGGCGTCGTGTTTCTTCAGTTCTTCCAGGAAGCGGCTGGCGCGGAACAGGAACATGCCGCTGTTCCAGAAGTAGCCGCCTTCCTCGACGAACTGCTGGGCACGGGCCTCATCGGGTTTCTCGACGAAGCGCTCGACGCGGATGACGCCGTCCGGCAGGCCGCGCTCGTCGCCGGACTTGATGTAGCCGTAGCCGGTTTCCGGGCGATCGGCGGGGACGCCGAAGAGCACCATTTCGCCTTTTTCGGCGGCGTTGGTGGCCAGTGCCAGGGCGCGCTGGAAGGCGCGCTGGTCTTCGATCACATGGTCGGCCGGGAGGATCAGCAGCAGTTCGTCACGGCCTTCGGCCATGAGCTTCATGGCGGCGATGGCGACCGCCGGGGCGGTGTTGCGGCCGAAAGGTTCGAGGAGGATCGACTGGGTCTTCAGGTCCAGCGCTTCGAGCTGCTCCTGGACGATGAAACGGTGTTCCTGGTTGCTCACCACCACCGGCGGCTCCATGCCTTCGAACACCAGGCGTTCCAGGGTCTGCTGGAACAGGGTGTGCTCGCCGGTCAGGGCCAGGAACTGCTTGGGATACTGTTTGCGCGAAAGAGGCCAGAGTCGCGAGCCGCTGCCACCGGAAAGGATTACTGGGATCATCGGTTTTCTCCTAAAGCGTTTGCGTTCTGTTGGCCGGACCACGTCATGCGGGCCGGCGTGCGGTTTGGGTGACCTCTCCTGTGCTTGCCGTCGTTGCGGCGCACGGGTTCTTCTGCCGGTGCTGGGCCGGTCTTGTTGTTCTGGGTGGAGCGGGGCGCGTCAGTTGCCGGTGCGCCCCAGGACCCTCCCCGAGGGAAGGGCAGGCAGTTCGTGCCGGCGGGAGGTGTGGCGCCTCGTCCGCACTCCGGATGGGAGTGGCAGTGCAGCATCCGCCGGCGCATGGATCAGTCCGCCTTGACCGGGCGCTTGACCCACACCGGGTTCAGCTTGCCGCTGTCGCCGGTGACGTAGAGGCAGACCACTTCGCCGCGCTCGAGGGTGACGGGCTTGAGGTCGCTGACCTTCTTCGCGCCGTCGAACAGCGCCAGGTTCACTTTCACCGGGTTGATCTCGCGGTCGCCGTGGCTTTGCGGGGCGACGTTACTGACCACTTCGGTCTTGCCGTCGGCTGTCTTCAGGGTGAGGGCCTTGCCGCTGAGGTTCTGTACGCGGACGAGGGCCTTCTGCTTGTTCTTGAACGGCGGCTCGGGCACCAGGCGCGGCTGGCCGCCGGGCTGGCTGACGAGGGTGTAGTAGGCGTCCGGGTCGAGCTTCACCGGCAGGCTCTGGGAGCCGACCTTGGCGGTGTAATTGCCCGGCGGGAGGAACTTGAAGTCGCTGGAGCCCAGCGGCGAGATGTCGTTGAGGGTGGCGTTGCCGACGCTGACGGACAGCTCGCCGCTGCCGGCGTTGTAGGCCCGCACGAAGGTGGAGCCCTTGGGAGCCTGCGGGCCGTACAGCGCGCCTTCACCGCCGGCGAAGGCGCCGAAGGATGCGGCGCCCAGGGCCAGTGCGAGGGCGGACGACTTCAGGGTGCGAATGCTCAGTCGGTTCATGCTCAGTCGGTTCATGGGGTGTACCTCCGTCTACTTTCTCTTGTGGGCACGGGTGGTGCCCCGTTCAGCGCTCGGTGCGCCGTGGGTTCGTTGGATCAGTGTGCTGCGGCCTGGTTGGAAGCCAGGCGTTCGTCGCGGCTGCCCGCTGCCCGCAATTGCGCCACCCAGTCCGGGTTGAACTGGCTCAGGTCGCTGTGCATCGGCAGGTAGCGTTCGGGGAATTCCCAGACCAGCAGTTGCGCCGGCTTCTGCTTGAAGCCTTCGTCCTGCAGGAGTTCGAGCATCGGTTCCAGGGGGCCCTTGCCCTCCTTGGCGTAGTTGATGACATCCGCCGAGAGCGCCTGCTTGAGGGCGCCGGCGAAGTTCCAGCGCGCATTGGCGCTGTAGCTGGTGCCGACCAGGGCGACCTGCGGCTGGGCGCTGTCGCCGAAGAGGTCGCCGCCGCCGCTTCCGCTGGAATCGGCAGAGCCGGCGGCGTCCTCGGCCGGATGGGTCTGGCGCTGCTGCAACTGGTCTTCTTCGGGCAGCAGGTTGGTGAACAGCGGGTCCAGCGGCAGGAAGGTCAGCAGGTCGCCCTTGTGCGCTCCGCTCTTGCCGGCCTCGGTGACGAAGCTCTGGGTCGGCAGGTCGGCACCCTGGCCGGCGCGGATGCTTTCGCCCAGGCGCTGGGCCACGGCTTCGGCGCCCAGCGGGGTCCAGTGGGTGTCGGTGCGCAGGAAGACCTGACCGTTGTCCTTGGCCTTTTCCATCGTCTCCAGCAGCTCGGGCGCGGCGATGCCGGCCTGGCGGGCGCGCTGCAGGAAGTCGGTGTAGAGCGAGGCGTGCAGGGCAGCCGGCTGCTCCTTGCCGACGTACTCGGGATACAGACGGGTCTTGGCCGGGATGATCGCCAGCACCAGCTTCACGCCACGGCGCTCCAGCTCCTGCTGCACGCCGCGCACCAGCGCCCAGTTGTCTTCCAGTTGCTGCTGGGTGGGCGCGGGCTTGAACTCTTCATCGGTGAACAGCCAGCCGTCCTTGCCGATCACCACGCCGGGGCGGCCTTCGTCGAAGACGGTGTAGTCCAGTGCGGCCCAGAGGTTGGTGCCCAGGCGCTTGATGGGGAATTCGTCGTCGTAGTGGCCTTCGAAGGCGTGGGCCAGCTTGCCGTTGAGTACCGTGGTGCCCTCGGCGGCGGAGAAGCTGGGGAAGGCCTTCAGCGACCAGCCGGCGAGGCCCAGCAGCATCCCGCCGAAGGCGGCGATGTAGGCGTACTGGAGGGGCCTGGCGATTCTCTTGGTTTCTACTGACATGATTGCCTCGCTCAGAACTGGAAGTAGAGGAACGGCGAGTAGCTCTGCGCCGAGAGCTTGAGCACCGAGGCGGCGAACAGCAGGAGCAGGGCGACGCGGGTGGCCAGTACCGGCAGCTGGGTCATCCAGTGCTGCTGGTAGACGGCGGCGCCGCTGGGCGAGTAGGCGATCGCCGCCGGGTCCTGCTGGGCCATGGCCGGAGTGCGCGGCTGGGCGCTGGCCGGGCCGTCGGCGTCGACCTGTTCGGTCTTCGCGGCGGCCTTGGGCGCCTTGCTCTGCATCGGCTGGTTGTAGAACTGGCGCAGGCCGAAGAAGGCGAGCACTAGGTAGGCGATCACCAGGGTGCCGACTTGCAGGCCGGTGAGGCTGGCGCGGTTGAGCTCGGAGAGCTTCCAGTCGCCGAAGCTGAACATGGCTTCGTACATGCGCCAGGCCACGTGCAGGTTCTCGGCGCGGAAGATCACCCAGCCGACGATCACCAGCAGGAAGGTGAACACCCACTTCAGCGGATTGAGCACGCGTGGCGCGGCGTTCACGCCCAGGGCGCGCTCGATGGCCAGCCACACGCCATGCCAGGCGCCCCAGATGATGTAGGTGACGTTGGCGCCGTGCCACAGGCCGCCCAGCAGCATGGTGAGGATCAGGTTGCGGTAGGTCTGGAAGGTGGTGCCGCGGTTACCGCCCAGGCTGATGTACAGGTAGTCGCGCAGCCAGGTGGACAGGCTGATGTGCCAGCGCCGCCAGAACTCGGTGATGGACTGGCTGATGTAGGGCTGGTTGAAGTTCTCCATGAAGCGGAAGCCCATCATCAGGCCGAGGCCGATGGCCATGTCGCTGTAGCCGGAGAAGTCGAAGTACAGCTGCGCGGTGTAGGCCAGCGCGCCGAGCCAGGCATCGCCGGTGGTCGGGTCCTGCAGGGCGAAGCAGTGGTCGGCCACCGCGGCCAGGGTGTCGGCGATGAACACCTTCTTGACGAAGCCCTGCATGAAGCGGGTGCAGCCTTCGGCGAACTTGTCGACGGTGTGGGTGCGGTGGTTGAACTGGTCGACCAGGTCCTTGAAGCGCAGCACGGGGCCGGCGATCAGGTGCGGGAAGATCGCCACGAACGCCGCGAAGTCGATCAGGTTGTGCGTGGCCGGCGTGTCGCCGCGGTACACGTCGATGATGTAGCTGATCGATTCGAAGGTGTAGAAGCTGATGCCGATGGGCAGCAGGATGTGGGTCAGCACGAAGGGCTGCATGCCGAACGAGGTGATGATCTCGTTGAGGCTTTCCACGCCGAAGTTGGCGTACTTGAAGTAGCCCAGCACACACAGGTCGACCACCACGCCGAGCAGCAGCCAGCGCTGGGCAGCCTTGGTCCGGACACCGGCGGCGCCGATGCGCAGGCCGATCCAGTAGTTGAAGACGGTCACGCCGGCGAACAGCAGGAGGAAGTCCACCCGCCACCAGGCGTAGAAGATGTAGCTGGCGACCAGCAACAGGAGGTTCCGGTAGCGGTTCCCGCTCAGGTAGTACAGGCCGAGGAAGACCGGCAGGAACAGGAACAGGAACACGTTGGAAGAAAAGACCATTCCGCGTCTCTCTCTGGAGCTTCAAACCTTGAGTGGCTCCGGACCTTCCGGCGTCTTCGCGACGCCCTGAGGAAAGGCCGGGGCAACCCGCCAATTCCTCCCCATGTGGTGCTCAATCTGTTGCGCCCGCCCGCGTCTTTATTGCGTGGGTCGGGTGGTGTTGCCGTTGCTTCGGAGCGAGGGCTTGCCCTCACCCCAGCCCTCTCCCAGTGGGAGAGGGGGCCGTCCGGTGTTGTCGGATGGCTCGGTGTTGCCGCTCCGCTCTGGTAGGGCGAATAACGCGAAGCGTTATCCGCCCTACGGGAGTTCCGCTTTCAAGGAGACGGGCGCTGCTTCAGCTCCCCGCCCCCTGGCGGTTGAAAACCTTGGTCACTTCACCCCCCAGGCGGAAGCTGTTGAACGGCTCCATCTTCTTCTTCCAGTCCTGGGTCTTCGGCGCGCAGCTGTAGAGCGCGCAGTAGGGTTCCAGCCAGGCGAACTTGCTGTTCTCCTTCAGGTCGCCCATGTCCTGGTCGTTGCCGGTCTTCTCGTCGAATGCGTCCTGGTCGTCCACGCCTTGCATCACGCGGTTGGCCAGGCGCTGCAGGGCGCCGTTGTTTTCCTGGCGCAGGTCGACGCCGTTCACCTGGGCGAAGGCGGCGATCATGGTCAGCGGCGGTAGCGAGTAGTTGTGGTACGACAGGGCACGCTGGCGGCGCTTGAGTTCGTTGGGCAGGTAGCCGTCGTTGTCCACCTGGTTGGCGGCGACCTTGAACTCCTGCACGGACCAGTCGAACAGGTCGCGGCGGTTGGTCACCACGGCGGTGGACATCACCGACCAGGCGGCCCAGTAGGAGTGGTTGTTGATCTTCTTCAGCGGCAGGTCGCTCCAGTCGCGCACCACCTGGCTGCCCAGGGTGCTGAACCAGTTCTCGATCTCCTTCGACTGCTCGGAGTAGGAGGCCAGTGGGCGGCTGCTGGAGAACTTCAGGCGCATGTAGGAGGACGACAGGCTGCCCAGCGCCCATTTGCGCATGGACTTGCCGGTGTGGTTGTAGTCGCTGCTTTCCAGCGCACCGGCCTTGGCCCAGCTATCCAGCCAGCTCATGGCGCAGTCCAGGTCGCCCTTGTTGCCGCTGCGCATGTACTGGGTGATGAGCTTGGTGGCGCCGCGCTCCATGTCGGTGATGTCCTTGATCTGGCTGCGGAACTCTTTCTCCGCATCCGCATTCAGGGTGGAGCGTGCCGAGTCCGAGCCCTTGTACTTGCTGGTGAACTGCAGGCTGCCGGTGTACGGCGTCGGCGCGGTGGGGCAGCGGTCGGCGTCCTTCTTGCTGCCCTTGTCGCCGACGGCGGAGAAGTATCCCGGTGGCGGCATCAGGTCGGCCGCGTAGGTGGCGCTCTCGCCACCGAACAGGGCGCCGAGCACGGCGATGGTCAGGCCGATGCGGGCGACCACGGGGGTCTTGATCTTGCGTAGGCTGGGCATGGAATTCACTCCCTCGCGTCAGTTGGCGGCCACGTCGGCCGACTTGGCTTTGGGCGTCTGACAGAGCTTGGCCTCGACTTCCAGGCCCGCCGGCATGTCGTCCGGCGCCTCGATCTCCAGGGAGAGGAACTGCTGGTTCGACCAGTCCTCGTCGTTGCGCAGTTCGAAGACGTAGCGTCCGCCGGTATCCACGGCCTTGGACTGCTCGATCTTCAGCTGCTCGCGACGACCGTTCATGTACCAGATGGTGTTCTTGAGTTCGTGCACGCCGGGGTCGGAGTAGGTGACGTCGGCGGTGTAGCTGCCCGAGCGGATCGGCAGGGCGCCGCTGTTGAGCAGCACCTCGTTGCTGCCCGCGTGCAGCTTGACCTTGCGGCTGATCGCCGGCTTGCCGTCGGCGCAGCCGTTGTCCACCAGCGGCATGGCCTGGCGGTAGAAACTCTTCTGCGCCATGTCGTAGTGGGTGGCGAATTCCCAGATGAGGATCTTCGGCGGCTTGTTGTGGAATTCCTTGCTGGTCATGTACGCCAGCAGGGAGCTGTCGAAGCCGCCGCCGGACACGGCGTTGTTGAGGATGTCGACCTTGCCGTACTGCTCCAGGAAGCCGGCGAAGTTGTACGCCGGGCCGCTGTTGGAGGTGCCCACCAGCGCGACCTGGGCATCGCCGCCTTCACCGAACAGGTCGCCGCCGCCGGAGTCGCCCACCGGCTCGGTCTCGAAGCGGTCGACGTACTGGGGCGCGTAGCTGCTGCCGCACAGTTGCGCGGCGGCCTTGTGGAAGGTGCCCAGCTTGGACAGCAGGCCGACGCGCTTGCTCTCGAATTCCTTCTTGGGAATGTCGTTGTAGGCGGGGATTTCCTTCAGGGTCTCGGCGACGATCTTCGCGCTGCGCATGGCGCCGTACGGGGTCCAGTGGTGGTCGCCCTTGAAGTAGTACGGGTGCTCTTCCTTCTCGTCGAACAGCGGCGAGAAGTCCGGGGTGTAGATACCGGCCTTGCGGAACTGGGCGATGGTCGCCTGGTAGTTCTGCCTGGCCAGGTCAAAGTTGAAGCTGGCCTTCTCCTGCGGGTTGAGCTTCTCGCGGTTCACCAGGCCACGGGTGGGCTGGTAGACGACGACCAGGTCGATGCCCTTGCGCTTGAGTTCGTCGCGCAGTTGCTTGAGCTCGCGCCAGCCTTCGGCGCTGGTGCCGAAGTCGGTGCGCAGGTCGTAGGTGGTACGGAACAGCCAGTCTTCCTGGGCCGGCACCAGGTGGGTGAAGAAGCCCAGGTACTTGGTGTTGTACGCCGCGTTGTTGGCGGCAGTGGGGCACAGCCCGGCAGCCGGCTGCGCGGAGTAGCTCGGCGCATCGGCGGCGCTGGCCTGGTGGGCGAGCAGCAGGGCGGCGGTGAGGCCCGACAGGCGCAGCAGGTTGATGGTCAGTTTGTTCATGTGTCGGTCCTCAATTCTGCAGTTCGGCCTGGCTTTCGACGGGGTCGATCAGCACCGCGCGTTGCTGGCGCACCAGCAGGTCCAGGATCTGGTCCTGCTTCTCGCCGAGCACGCCGTTGAAGGAGATGCCGGAGGACTTGGTCGGGCCGAGCATGGCCACCTTGTAGAGCTCCAGCGACAGCGGTGAATCCACCGACAGCGGGCCCGAGCCGTTGCCGGCCAGCTTGCCGCCGACCACGATCAGCGAGACCTTGGTGTCGAAGGGGTCGAGGTCGATGTTGCGGTCGGTGTCGGACAGGTCCTTGATGTGGCCGTAGACGCCGATCAGCTTGTTGCCGGCCGCGAGGTTCTCGTACAGGCGGATGTTCACGCTGTTACGGATGCGGATGCCGTGGCGCAGGTTGGCCAGCACCTGGTTGCCGTAGATGAGGTTGTCGCCCGACTCGTAGAGGGTGATGCCGTCGGAGTGGTTGCGGTACACCTCGTTGTAGGCCACCAGGTTGCGCTCGGAATTACGGTCGAGGACGATCCCGGAGAGGTGGTTGTCGTAGGTCTTGTTGTGGATGATCCAGCTGTCGTTGACCTCACGGGAAACGATGATGCCGTGCTTCTTCTTGGTCCCGTAGACGGTGTTCTCGGCAATGATCAGGCGATGCGAACGGTCATGCGGGTCGATGCCGTAGACGATGTTGTTCTTGTAGGTGTTGCCGCGTACCACCAGGTCGTCGGCCTCGTAGCAGTAGAAGCCGTACCAGGCGTCCTCGAAGGTCGAGCCGATGACCCAGCCTTTGGGGCGCGGGCGCTTCATGGTCTTGTCCATGCCCGGGCTGTACTGCGAGATGGAAATGCCGTAGGCCTTGGAGGCGTTGTAACCGAAGCTGGTGAAGTGGCTGTTCACCAGGTAGGCCTCGGCGCCGCCCCAGGAGATCAGGAAGGGGCGGAACTCGTTGGGTGTCTTGTACCAGGCCGGTTCCTTCTTCGCCTCGTTCCACGCGGTGACCTTGGTGTCACGCACGAACAGCTTGCCGTCGTTGACCAGGAACGCGCCGCGGTCCTGGGACAGGCGCAGTTCCTTGACCTTGCCGTCGATCTCCAGGGTCGCGCCCTGGCTGACGACGATGGGCAGGCGGGCGATGTAGACGCCCGGTTCGACCTGCTCCAGCGCGGTCTTGGGCAGCTTGCCGGCCAGCTCCGCGAGATTGACGTAGCCGCCGTCGATGAAGATTGCCTGGGGCATCTGGCGCTGGCGCTTCACCCACTCGGCGAGACGGTTCTTGCCGCCGGTGAATTCCTTCAGCGGCTGCTGCTGGACCATGCGCTGGACCTGCGCCTTGCCGCGCTTGTTGCGCTCGATCTTCTTCTCCACCGCCTCGGCGGTGTAGCCGGTGAGGTCGGGCAGCTTGGGCGGCTCCAGGTGCAGCGGCTCGATGGGAGCGGCGGTCACGGTGTAGTTGCCGGATTCCTTCAGCGTCTGGGTATGGCCGGGCTCGCTGCCTGCCTGTTCTTCCGGGGCCTTCTCACCCTCGGTGGTCTTGCCGGCTTCGGCTTTCTTCGCGTGGGCGGCGCTGGCTTGGGCCTTGGCCGCGGGCTGCGCCGCCCAGGCCGGTGCGCCGGCGCTGAGCAGGCCGCCGAGCAGCAATGCGGTCAGCGGCAGGGCGTGTATCGGGTGGCGGTTCATGGCCGTGTCTCCTTGCGCGCGGACCTCCACCGGATACCCGGCCGCGCCGCGGGGGCGGTGCAGGGCAAGTCTGGGAATCGGGTGGAGGGTCATCGCTACAGTCCTCAGAAGCGCCAGATCACGTCGACGAAGGCGTGGTGCATGGTCGAGTCGACGTGGCTGCCGTAGGCGTCGCCGGGCTTGAATACGCCGCCGCGGAAGCGGATCAGCGCCGACGGCTCGTCGATCGCCTGGCTCATGGAAGCCGGCAGCAGGCCCTGCTTGAAGTACTTGGTGACGACCAGATCGACTTCCTGGCCGACGTCCTTGGAGTTGTTGACCATCGGCGCGCTGATGCCGCTGTTGCCGATATCCGAGTCGCCGTCCACGCGCCAGAACTTGTGGTACACGAGGCTGGCGTCGTAGTCGTCGCGCAGCTGCCAGGCGCCGAACAGGGTGGCGTCCTGGAGGTTGGAGAGCTCGCCGCGGAAGGCCTCACCGAAGCGGTGCACGCGCGAGCGGGTGCCGGTGAAGTTGGAGCGGTTGCTCTCAAGGCCGGTCTGCTGGAACTGGTCTTCGCCATCCTTGCCGCCGCCGCTGCCACGGGCGTAGCCGATACCGGTCTTCCACTGCTCGTCGATGTTCCAGCGCAGGCCGAGGTCGACGCCGTAGGCGTTGACGTCGCCGCTCTGCTTGCCGGTGGCGATGCGGTCGTCACCCACGGTGGTGCTGGTCAGGCGGTCGCGGTTGCCGGTCAGCCAGGTGGCGCTCGCCCAGTAGTTGAGCGGCATCTGCGAGCGGTAGTTGTAGCCGTCGCCGTTGGCCTCGATGCCGACCCAGGTGAGGTCGCCGGTGTAGGTCTTGTCAAGGGAATCGACTTCTTCGCCCGGGTCCTTCAGGTGGCCGCTGTCGTCGGCGTGGTGCAGGCGCAGGCCGACCCAGTGGTTGGGCAGCCATTGCGTGGAGATGTCGCCGAAGAAGTGGGTGCGGTCCTTGTCTTCGGGGGCCAGCTCGGTGAGGTCGGTGCGGTACTCGGAGAAGCGCTGGGCGACGCCGGCGTGGGCGCGCAGCAGGGTGGTGTCGAAGGTCCAGTTCAGCGCTTCGATGTTGGTGTCCTGCCACATTCCGCTGTCATCGCGCAGGCGCTGGCGGCCGAAGCGCAGGTGCTCGCCCGGATACTGGGTGAGGCCGGCGTAGTCGACCCAGAACTCGCGCAGGGCCAGGTAGCTGTCGTCGCGCTCGCGGCCGTCGTCCTGGTTGTCGGAGTCGTTGGAGGCGCTGTTGTCCTCCTGCAGGGTATCGGTCTGGATGGTGTCGGTGGCGGTCACCGCCTGGCCCATGGTGTAGGCGCTCCAGTCGCCCCACTGGCCGAAGGCCCAGGGGCGCACGTCCAGGCCGAGGCCATTGAGGTCGCCGCCGTGGGCGGTGCCCAGGTCACGGTCGTCCTCGGATTCGGCGGTCACCTTGATGTCGATGCCGAAGTTCTTCGGTGGCTCTTCTGCCGCATGGGCGAGGCTGCCGAACAGGGTGCCGGCGAGGCTCAGGCCGACGCCGAGCATGGCGGGGAACAGGCGGGCGCGGCGGACAGCGGAAGCCAGAGCGCGCGGCTGAACTCCATCGACGAGAGCAAACAGCGGGGTGGTCATCGGGTCGGTGCGCTTCATAGATTTTCTTGTTCCTGGTTGTTCTGCAGAAGGCTGACGGTGGCTTGCCAGTTGGCGCCGCGAGCCTGTTCTTCACGCTTGAGCAACTGCTGGGCCGCACTGCGGTCGGCCGGCTGGATCTGCGGTTCGATCTGCGCCATCAGGTCGCTGGCGGTGGGCACCTGCTGGCGCTGCGCGAGCTCGCCGAAGACGTAGGCGTTGACCAGGTTCGGGCGAATGCCGCGACCCTGCGAATAGAGCTGGGCGAGGGCCATGTCGGCGCTGGCCTGGCCGGCGCGGGCGGCGATGATGAGGTGGTCCACGGCCTTCTGCGGGTAGACCTGGCCGAGGAAGCCACGGCGGTAGATCTGGCCCAGGTAGTAGTGCGCCTGGGGTTCGGTGGCGGCGGCCTTGAGCAGGTGCTGCTCGGCCTTCTGCGGCTCCTGCGGGGCCCACTTGCCGTCGTAGTAGAGGCGTCCGAGCAGCAGCTCGGCGCGCGGCTGGGCGGCGTCCTGGGCTTTCTTCAGGTAGTCGAGCATCTGGTCGAGGTCGCCCAGGTCGGGGTTGTCGTACTGCAGCTTGGCGAGGCTGACCCAGGCGGCCGGGTAGGTCGGCGCGATCTCGGTGAGCAATGCCTGCGCGGCCTGCGGGTCGGCGGTGCCGATATTCGGATCGGCCAGCACGCCAGCCACCGATTCGACGCGCTCGGACGGTACGCGGCCGGCCTTCCAGCCTGCCTTGAGCGCTTCGAGGTGGGCCTTCTGCTTATCCGCATTGCCCTGCTTCTGGTACACGGTGGCCAGTTCCATCCAGCACACGTCCATGCGGTTCAGCCAGCGCTGGCAGACCTGCTCGACTTCGCTGAGGTGCTGGTCGTAGGTGCCCTGGGTGCGGTACAGGATGATCTGCGCCAGGTCCGCCTGCGGCAGACCCTGGGCGCGCCACTGGTCGATGCGCTGCTGCGGGTTCACGTTCGGCCAGGCCTGCGGGTACTGCAGGTAGAGGACGATCAGCGGAACCAGCGCGCTGTCCTCGCCTTCGTCGAAGGCGCGGGTCAGCAGCTGCTCGGCTTCGCGGTGCTCGGCGTCGGTGCCGCCGGGCTTGGCCGCCAGCCATTTGCCCAGGCGGGCGCGGGCGCGCGGGGAGCTCTCGGCTGCTTCGCGGTAGAGCTTCTCGGCGCGGGCCTGTTCATCGGGGTCGCCGGTGGCGGCCTGCATGTCGGCCAGTCCGACCTGTGCGTCGGCGTAACCCATGGTGGCCAGAGCCTGGAAGTTGGCCTGGGCGGTGGCGATGTCACCGCGGTCCAGGGCCTCCTGGGCCAGGCGCTGGTCAGGCAGGCCGGCGCAACCGGCCGCTGCAGCGATGGCCAGCGCCAGTGCCAGGTGCGGGGCGTGTCGGAAGACAGGTCGATTCATGCGGGCGGTCCTCTTAGCGGGCGGTGGCCAGGGCCATCGCCTTGTTCAGCAGGGTGCGGCCCGGCAGGCCGCCGATGCTGACTTCAGTCGGGCGACCAGCCATCTGGCTGTCGAGCGGCTGGTCGGGAGTGATCTGCACACGGATTTCCGAGGACAGGTCTCCGTCCACCGGCGCGGTGCGCAGGATGCGGCCGCCGCGCACTTCGCTGTCGCCGGCGACCTGGAAGTTCACGTGGGTGCCGGGCGAGAGCTCGGCGGCGTTGCGGTAGGGGAAGCGCGCCTCGACGGTGGCCAGGCTGTCGCGCGGGGTCAGGGTGAAGATCACGTCGCCCTTGTTGGCGAACTGGCCGTTGGCGACGCGCTGCTCGACCACGCGGCAGTCGCACGGGCTGGTCAGGGTGCCCTTCATCTGGTGGCCGAAGAGCTTCTCGATGTTGCTCGGGTTGAGCTGTTCTTCGGTCAGGTTGCCCTTGAGCAGGTCCAGCAGGTTGGCGGAGAAGGAAGCGATCGGCGCGCCCTTGGCGACTTCCGCGCCCGGCTCCACCAGGCTTTCCACGGTGCCCTCACGGGGCATGGTGATCTGCTGGTTGGCCACGCTGACCACGCCCGAGTCGGCATGGGTGACGAAGTACAGGTTGTAGATCTGGTTGAGGATCACCGCGAAGGCGCCGACGCCGACCACGAAGATCGCGGTGCTCACGGTGACCGCGCGGAAGCGGCCGAAGAAGCCCATGCCGCCCGAGCCTGCACCGTGCTTGCGGGCCTTGGTGAAGTTCTCGCGCTGCAGGGTGTTGAGCATGTCGCCGACGCTCACCACTTCACCGGCCAGGTAGGAGGTGATCAGGTAGCGCAGGGCGGCGATCTCGCGCGGCTTCAGGTGCTGGAATTCGCAACCGACGCGGGCGCTTTCGCGGTCATAGGAGCGCACCTGGAATTCCACTTCCAGGGAGAAGCTGATGCTGTCGATCTGGAACAGCAGCTTGCCCTTGTGCAGGTCGCCGACCTGCACCGGGGTGTTGTTCGCGGAAGTGAACGCGAAGCCGCCGGCGGACAGGTCCAGCAGGCGTGCCTCTGCGCCTTCTCGATTGGTGGCGATGTAGCGGATGCGTGCCGGCAGCTTGACCCGGGCGTGCTGGCGCTGGGCTTCGGATTCATGCACGACATTGACGTTGACGGCGGTATTCATGAGGTCGAGTCCTGTTCGTAGATAGAAGTCGGGTCAGACGATGGTCAGCAGTACGGCGACGAAAACGCTGGCCGCGGAAAAGGTCATGGCTCGTGAGGACCAGGTGTTGAACCAGCGCTGGAAGCTGGCCAGGCCGCGGTCGAGCTTGGTGTTCTGGCGGGTCCACGACTGCTGGTCGAGGCGGAAGAACACGTAGATCTTCACCAGGGCACCGACGATCTGGTTGTAATAGAGGATCGCGGGGTAGGCCGGCCCGATGTGGTGGCCCGACAGCGACAGCAGCAGGGTCAGCACGAAGCGGGTGATGCCGATCCACAGCAGGTAGATGAGCAGGAAGGCAATGCTGTACTTGATGCTGGCGATGATCGCGGCCACCAGGCCAAGCAGGCAGGTCCACATCGACAGGCGCTGGTCGAACAGCACCACGCTGGTGAACCAGCCCAGGCGTTGCGGACCCAGGGCCAGGGCGCGGGAGTTCTGCCGCAGGTTGTTGCCGTACCAGCGGAACATCAGCTTGCGGCTGGCCTTGATGAAGCTCTTCTCCGGCGGGTGCTCGACCGTGTTGATCGCCGCGTCCGGCACGTAGAAGGTGTCGTAGCCCAGGCGCATCAGGCTGTACCAGCTGGACTTGTCGTCACCGGTGAGGAACTGGAAGCGGCCCAGGCGCCAGTGGTCCAGGTGATCGCTTTCCACGTCGGTGATGAAGTCCGGGTCGGTGACCACGGCGGCGCGGAACACCGACATGCGCCCGGTCATGGTCAGCACGCGCTTGGACAGGGCCATGGAGCACATGTTGATGTGGCGCTGGGCGAAGCGCAGCTTGTGCCACTCGCTCATCACGTAGCTGCCCTGCACTTCGCAGAATTCGTTGGTGGTCAGGCCGCCGACGTTGGGGAAGAGCTTGAACCAGGGCACGGTCTTTCTCACCACGCCCGGTTCGAGCACGGTATCGCCATCGATCACCGCGACCACGGCGTCTTCGTCCGGCAGGTGGCGGGAGATGGCGCGGAAGCCGTGGGCCAGGCCGTCGCGCTTGCCGGTGCCGGGGATGCGCACGAAGTCGAGTTCGACGTGCTCCGGCGGGTTGAGCTTCTGCCACTGCTGCTTGATCAGCACCTCATCGGACATCTCGACGATGGAG
This sequence comes from Pseudomonas sp. PDM19, assembly GCF_014852215.1. Lineage (NCBI taxonomy): Bacteria > Pseudomonadati > Pseudomonadota > Gammaproteobacteria > Pseudomonadales > Pseudomonadaceae > Pseudomonas > Pseudomonas sp. PDM19. The sequence continues at coordinate 297,331 of NZ_JACVBG010000002.1, forward strand.
CACACCACGGTGGTGGGGTAGCCGCAGGCAATGGCTTCTTCGATGACCGAGCGATAGACCATCGAGGTGGTCAGCGCGTCGATACGGAAACTGGTGACCATCAGGTACACGTGGGACGGGTCTGCAGCCTCGCCGAGCTTGCGCATCCTGCGGCGGTAGTGCGGGTAGACCACGTAGAGGAACAGCATGCCGCGCAGGAAGTGCAGGCCGCCCATGGAATAGCGCCAGATGCCGACCGCGCCGATGAGCAGCAGGAAGTCCTTGGATTCGGCGTCGAATACGGTCGGCGGCACGAGCAGTGCCAGCAGCATCAGCAGGCTGAGAAAGACCAGCCAGCCGGTGGCCTCACCGATGATTCGTTTGTAGGTTTCCATCGTCGTCTATCCGTCTGGTTGGGCTTGGTCATCGGCCCGCCTGGGCGGGCCGGTGACCGGCGCTTTTAGGGTCTGAAGGCATGGACTCGATTGAGCGAGCTAGAGTCCGGTTAGGCGGAGAGGGACGAGGAAGCGGAGTTCACTGAAGTGAATGAGCATTTCCGAGTTCCTCTCCAACGACACCGGGCCGACGCGCAGCCAATCGAAACCCAATTACCAGCAGATGCCTTCGGCGCGCTCGTCTGTGACGCTCGGCATGAAACCGATCAGGTCGACGACCTTCTTGCCTTCGGGCGCCTGCTTCACCACGTCGACGAACAGCTCGTCACCGTTGCCCAGGACCAGGACATCGGAGGACTTCACGACGGCGTCCAGGTCCGAGACCAGCAGCGAGGAGACGTGCGGGATCTTCGATTCGATGTACTCCTTGTTCGCGCCATGGACGCGGGCGTACTCGACGTTGCGGTCGAAGATCTGCAGCTCGTAGCCCTTGCCGATGAGCATCTCGGCCAGTTCCACCAGCGGGCTTTCGCGCAGGTCGTCGGTGCCGGACTTGAACGACAGGCCGAGCAGGCCGACCTTGCGGCTGCCGTGGGCGGCGATGATGTCGAAGGCCTTCTGCACCTGGTGCTGGTTGCTGCGCATGATCGAGCCAAGCATCGGGTGCTCGATGTCCAGCTGGCTGGCGCGGTAGGTGAGGGCGCGCACGTCCTTGGGCAGGCAGGAGCCGCCGAAGGCGAAGCCGGGCTTCATGTAGTAGCGCGACAGGTTCAGCTTGCGGTCCTGGCAGATCACGTCCATCACTTCGCGGCCGTCGACGCCGACGGCCTTGGCGATGTTGCCGATCTCGTTGGCGAAGGTGACCTTGGCAGCGTGCCAGACGTTGCAGGTGTACTTGATCATCTCGGCGACCTCGATGGTCTTGCGGATGATCGGCGCGTCCAGCTCGCGGTAGATCTCTTCCAGCAGGTCGCCGGTCTGGGCGTCCAGCTCACCGATGACGGTCATCGGCGGGAAGTCGTAGTCCTTGATCGCGGTGGATTCGCGCAGGAACTCGGGGTTGGTGCCCACGCCGAAGTCGGCGCCGGCTTTCTTGCCCGAGCAGTCTTCGATGATCGGGATCACCACGTTGTTCACGGTGCCCGGCAGCACGGTGCTGCGCACGACCACGGTGTGGCGCTCTTTCTTCTCGCGGATGGCGTAGCCGATCTCGCGGCAGACGGACTCGATGTAGCCCAGGTCCAGGTCGCCGTTCTTCTTGCTCGGGGTGCCGACGCAGATGAACGACACGTCGGTGTCCAGTACGGCCTTCTTGAAGTCGGTGGTGCCCGACAGGCGACCGGTGCGGATGCCCTGCTGCAGCAGAGGCTCCAGGCCCGGCTCGACGATGGGCGATTTCCCGTTGTTGATCAGATCGATCTTGGTGGTGGACACATCCACCCCAACGACTTCATGGCCCCGTGCGGACAGGCAGCCGGCACATACTGCGCCAACATACCCAAGACCAAAGATGCTGATACGCATCGCATTCACCTCTTCAATGGTCGAACTGTTTAAAGTTGCCCGGTAGGGCGATTTATTCAGGTTGAGTGAATCCCCGGAGTTCACTGTCAAAGTGTTCTCCGTACTTCCTTTCAGGCAGGCATGGGAATCGAGTGCTAAACTTTCGAGCACGGTATTGGCGCAAACTTTGGATGTTTGCCCTGTTATGTTTCAGGCAGATTGCAAAGTTGGTGCAATGTCTGCCTGGCGTGCTCCAGTCTGGTTAGATGATTGCCTCGTCATCTGAAAAGTTCAGTTATTTCATTGGGTTGCGTTTCAAGGATGAATCGACAAGAGCTGATCGAAATAACCTTGGAAGCAAAACTCCAATTTCCATCGGGGCATTTCTGTTTCGCCAACGATGGTCGTTGCGCAAATAGGATTTATCCGAAATGCGGTTAGTTCCTTCCGCCCATCCCGTCCCTGAAAGAATGTGAAATATCCAATTGATATCACCTGATGCTGCGCTAATGGCAAAACACAGGTCATTTCCGTCAATGCAAAGTGCAAGGTCGGGGAAAGTTCCATTGAAATTTTCGTTAAAAACGACCGTGTATCGTCGTCAAGACATTCGTTCAGCTGCCGTTCAGCTTTCTCTATTGCAAAGTGCAATCGTGAAATGCATGTCATGGCCAAAGGCTGTTAATGGCCAATGGATTACAACGGAGAGGGCGAATCAGGACGATTTCCATCCTTCCGACCGGTCCGGGCGGTCGAAAAATTTTCTCACGATTAATCCTGAAGCAGACGAACGGTCATTTTGCCCCTTTTACCAGTGTGGTCTTCAGGGGGTGTTTTGGGCAGGAAACGTACAGATCCGCCACCCGTGACCGGGCAGTTCCATGGTCAATGGCTTACAGGCCACTTGGAATCAGCGGTTATTTTCGGGGTGAAACAGAGGCGAAGCGGTGCGGCTAATCGCCCCCTGTAGGAGCGGGCCGCGCCCGCGAACCGTCGGCAGGGCTGGCGGTTGCACCAGCTTCGGTCTTGCAGGGGCTTTCGTAGGAGCGAGCTTGCTTGCGAACTGCCCAACGCCGGACGTCCCGGCAGGACGAGCGGGGCGCCTGGCCCATGCCCGCAACCGCACCCATGGGGCGTTCCCGCAGGTTCTGCGCGGAAACGAAAACGGGAGCCCTCAGGGCTCCCGTTTGGTGCAGCAGAAAAGGCGCTTCAGTCTTCGGTGTGGTCGCGCAGGAACACCAGCTGGTCGGCCTTGGAGTGCTCGGCGCTGTAGGCGTAGCCCGCGTAGTTGAAGTCCTTCAGGCCTTCGGGGTTGGTCAGGCGCTCCTTGATCACGTAGCGCGCCATCATCCCGCGGGCCTTCTTGGCGTAGAAGCTGATGATCTTGTACTGGCCGTTCTTCAGGTCCTTGAACTCGGTGTCGATCACCCGTGCGTTCAGGGCCTTGCGTTTCACCGCGCCGAAGTACTCGTTCGAGGCCAGGTTCAGCAGTACGTCGTCGCCCTGCTCGGCCAGGGATTCGTTCAGCCAGGCGCTGATGCGCTCGCCCCAGAAGGCATAGAGGTCCTTGCCACGGGAGTTGGCCAGCTTGGTGCCCATTTCCAGGCGGTAGGGCTGCATCAGGTCCAGCGGGCGCAGTACGCCGTAGAGGCCGGAGAGCATGCGCAGGTGGCGCTGGGCGAAATCGAAGTCGTCTTCGCCAAAATCCTCGGCCTGCATGCCGGTGTAGACGTCGCCCTTGAAGGCCAGCAGCGCCTGCTTGGCGTTGGCGGGGGTAAAGTCCGGGTGCCAGCTGCCGAAGCGCGCGGCGTTGAGGCCGGCCAGCTTGTCCGACAGGTGCATCAGCTCGGCGATCTGCGCCGGGGCCAGTTCCCGCAGGATGCCGATCAGCTCCTGGGCGTCGTCCAGGTGCTCGGGCAGGGTGAAGCGCTGCGTCACCGGCGTGGTGTCGTAGTCCAGGGTCTTGGCGGGGGAAATCACCATCAGCATCGTGCGGTCTCCTACAAGCGCGCTCCTGCAATCGAGGCGCGATTGTAAGGAGTTGCGGCGCCTGGCTCCACCTATGGGGACGATAGGAGCCGCTGCTCGACCGGTACCTGTTCCATGCGCTTGAGCAATTCGCCGAGGAAGCAGCGCTCGGCCTGGGTGTGCTTCTGCTCGCGGTTCCACAGCAGGTGGATGTCCACGTCGGCCACGCCCTCTACCGGCGGCAGCGCCCAGAGCCGGCCCTGGGCGAGGTCGTCGGCGACTATGTGTTGCGGCAGGCAGCCGATGCCGAAACCGCAGCTGACCAGCCGGCGGATTTCCTCGAGGCTCGGGGAGGAGGCCACCAGCTTGCCGGTGAAGCCCTGCTGGTCGCGGAAGATGGTCAGCGGCGAGAGCACTTCGCCGATCTGGTCGCTGGTGAAGGTGACGTAGTCCTCGCCCTGCAGGTCGGCCAGGCGCAGGTCACGGCGGCCATAGAGGGCATGATGGCGGCCGCAGAGGAATACGTAGCGCTGGCGCAGGAAAGCGCGCTGCTCCAGGCGCGGCGAAGGCTGGCGGCACAGGGCCAGGCCGAGGGTGGCGGTCTTCTGTTGCAGCGAGCTGAGCACGTCGGCGCTGCGCATCACTTCTATATCCAGCTCGACGCCGGGGTGGGCGCGGTGGAAGTCGGTGAGGAAGTCGTCATAGAAGTCCGACTGGATGCGGCTGATGCTCAGCAGGCGGACCTTGCCTACTACCTGATCGGCCGGCTGCTCCAGGGCGGCGGCCAGGCGCGAGACGTTGCCATTGATGTCGCCGGCGATGCGCAGGATTTCCTCGCCCAGCGCGGTGATCTCGAAGCGCGGCCCGCGACGTTGCACCAGGGCGGCGCCCAGTTGCTCCTCAAGCCGGCGCAGGGCCTGGCTGACCGCCGGCTGGGTCAGGTGCAGGCGCGCAGCGGCGCGGCTGATGCTGCGTTCCTGGCCGATCACCAGCCAGGTGCGCAGCAGGTTCCAGTCCAGGCGGTCATTGAGGAAGCGGCCAAGCTCCATGACGGGGCTCCGTTGGGGGAATCCTCCGATTATAAGCAGTAATTATTCTTTGAATAACGATTAGAAAATTGACTGATTATCGGGCCGGGGGCGATAACGTCCGCAGGCGCCGGAGAGCGTCGAGCCTTATTCGCTAGCTGCCCAAAAACAATCGACAAGATCCGGGAGCCTGAGATGTCACAGCCCGCACCGCAGCCGGTCCGCGCCGCCACGGCCGCGTTCATCGGTACCATGATCGAGTGGTACGACTTCTATATCTACGCGACTGCCGCCGCCTTGGTGTTCGGCACGCTGTTTTTCCCTTCCGATAGTCAATTCCTCAGCACCATGGCTGCCTTCGGCACCTTTGCCGTCGGCTTCTTCGCGCGGCCACTGGGTGGGCTGATCTTCGGCCACCTGGGCGACCGTATCGGGCGCAAGAAGGCGCTGCTGGTCACGCTGGTGATGATGGGTGTGGCCACGGTATGCATCGGCCTGCTGCCTACTTACGGACAGATCGGCCTGCTCGCGCCGGTGCTGTTGGTGCTGCTGCGCATCGTCCAGGGTATCGCCGTCGGCGGCGAATGGGGCGGCGCCGTGCTGATGGCCGGCGAGCATGCACCCAGCGGCCGGCGCACCTTCTTCGCTTCTTTCGCCCAATTGGGCAGCCCGGCCGGACTGATCCTCTCGCTGCTGGCGTTCAAGGCCGTGACCAGCATGGACAGCCAGACTTTCCTCGACTGGGGCTGGCGCCTGCCCTTCCTCGCCAGCGCGGCGCTGTTGATCGTCGGTCTAGCGATTCGCCTGGGGGTGAACGAATCCCCCGAGTTCGCCCGCGTGAAGCAGCAGGCCCGCCAGCACAAGCTGCCGGCGCTGGAGGTTGTGCGCACGGCCTGGCGGCCGCTGCTGCTGTGCATCGGCGCCAATACCATCGGCATCGCCGGGGTCTATTTCACCAATACCTTCATGATCTCCTACACCACGCAGAATCTGGCCATCGACCGCAAGCTGATCCTCGATTGCCTGTTCTATGTGGCGCTCATCCAGTTCTGTGTGCAGCCGCTGGCCGCGCGGCTGGCCGAGGTCATCGGCTCGGCGCGCTTCCTCAAGCTGGCGGCGCTGCTGGCTGTGGCCTCGCCCTACCCGATGTTCCTGCTGGTCAGCCAGGGCCACGCATTGGCCATCGTGCTGGGTATCGCCACCGCCGTGGTGTGCATGTCCAGCTTCTATTCGGTGATCGCCGGCTATGTCAGCGAGGTGTTCGACACCCGTGTGCGTTACTCGGCGATCTCCATCGCCTACCAGGTCTGCGGCGCTATCGCCGGCGGTCTTACGCCTCTGATCGGTACCTGGCTGGCGCACCGCTTCGATGGCCAATGGCTACCGCTGGCGCTTTTCTATTCCCTTCTGGCCAGCCTCTCGCTGCTGTGCATCATCGGTCTCGACCGCCGATTGCGTGTGCGCGTAGCGTCGGCCGCCACGTGATTTCCAGGAGACTGCAATGCTGAAGATCGACGGCGCTCGCCTGTGGGCGAGCCTGATGGAGATGGCCCGGATTGGTGCCACCGCCCGTGGCGGCTCGCGCCGTCTGGCGCTCTCGGAAGAGGATCGCGCCGGCCGCGAGCTGTTCGAAGGCTGGTGCCGCGAAGCTGGCCTCAGCCTGCGCCGGGACCCGGTGGGCAACCTGTTCGCCCGCCGCGCCGGGGAGGATGACAGTCTCGACCCGGTCGTGATGGGCAGCCATCTGGATACCCAGCCCGAGGGCGGCCGCTTCGACGGCGTGTACGGTGTGCTGGCGGGGTTGGAAGTGCTGCGCAGCCTGAACGATCATGACATCGGCACCCGCCGCCCGCTGGAAGTGGCGGTCTGGACCAACGAAGAGGGCGCGCGCTTCACCCCGGCCATGCTCGGCTCGGCGGCTTTTACCGGCGCCATGCCGCTGGAGGCCGCGCTGGCCTCGCGGGATGCCGAAGGCGTGAGTGTGGGCGATGCGCTGCAAGCGCTCGGCTGGCAGGGCGACCTGCCGCTGGGCCGGCGCCTGGACTCCTATTTCGAGGCGCACATCGAGCAGGGTCCGATCCTGGAGGACAACGCCATCGACGTCGGTGTGGTTACCGGCGGCCAGGCGATCCGCTGGCTGGATGTGTGCGTGGGCGGCCAGGCCGCCCACGCTGGCACCACGCCGATGCCGCTGCGCCACGATGCGCTGTTCGGCGCTGCTGAGATGATCCAGGCCCTCGAAGCGCTGGCGCAGCGCTTCTCGCCCCACGGACTGGTGACTGTCGGACAGCTGGACATCGCCAAGTCCTCGCGTAACACCATTGCCGGCGTGGTGGACTTCACCATCGACCTGCGCCACCACCGCGACGATGTGATCGCCGCCATGGAGCAGGAAGCCCGTGCACTGCTCGAAGCCATCGCCGCGCGCCGTGAACTGGCACTGGAGATCGGCCTGCACTGGATCAGCCCGGCCACGCCCTTCGATGCCGACTGTGTGGGCCATGTGCGCGAGGCCGTGAAGGCGCTGGGCTACTCGTACCAGGATATTGTCAGCGGTGCCGGTCACGACGCTATCCACCTGGCGCGCAGGTGTCCGACTGCCATGGTGTTCATTCCCTGTATCGGCGGCCTGAGCCACAACGAGGCCGAAGACGTGATCCCCGAACAGGCGACCCAGGGCGCCGACGTACTGCTCAACGCTGTGCTGGCCCGAGCCGGCCGGATCGACTGAAGGAGACACCGATGCAGACCTTCTTCCACCCCGACCAGTTGCTGCACGTCCCGCGCAGCTACTTCTCCCGTGGCCAGATGCGTACCCCACAGGAAGTGCCACAGCGCGCCGAGCACCTGCTGGACGCCGTGCGCGCACTGGGCTTCCCGCTCGCCGAACCGCAGGACTTCGGTCGTGAGCCGCTGTTGGGCGCGCACAGCGCGGCGTACCTGGAGTTTCTCGAGCACGCCTACGAGCGCTGGCACGAAGTGCCGGAAGACTGGGGCGACGAGGTGATGTCCAACGTCTTCATCCGCGAGGGCAACCCGCTGCGAGGCATCCTCGCCCAGGCGGCGCGCTACCTCGCTGACGGCAGCTGCCCGGTGGGCGAGCATACCTGGCGCGCGGCGTACTGGTCGGCGCAGAGCGCGGTGGCGGCGGCGCGGGTGGTGCGCGACGGTGCCCCATCGGCTTACGCCTTGTGTCGCCCGCCAGGCCACCACGCACGGGAGGAGGGGGCCGGTGGCTTCTGCTACCTGAACAATGCCGCTATTGCCGCCGCGGAGCTGCGTGCGCGCTTCGGTAAGGTCGCCATCCTCGACACCGACATGCACCACGGCCAGGGCATCCAGGAAATCTTCTATGGCCGCGACGACGTGCTCTATGTCTCGGTGCATGGCGACCCGACCAACTTCTACCCGGTGGTCGCCGGTTTCGACGACGAGCGCGGGGCGGGGCAGGGCGAAGGCTTCAACCTCAACCTGCCGATGGTCCATGGCGCCAGTGAGGAGGACTTCTTCGCGCAGGTCGAGACAGCGCTGCGGGCGGTCCGCGAATTCGGTGCGCAGGCGTTGGTGCTGTCCCTGGGCTTCGACATCTACAAGGATGACCCACAGTCGAAAGTGGCAGTGACCACCGAGGGCTTCGCGCGGCTCGGACGCGAGGTAGCGTCGCTGGGGCTGCCGCAGGTCATCGTGCAGGAAGGCGGCTATCACCTGCAGACGCTGGAGGCCAATGCGCAGGCCTTTTTCGGCGGGCTAAGGGACTGATCCGGCGAAAAAAGCGGAGGGCGTTACGAGGGGTAGGACTCCTAAAACTAGCGCTGTCCGGAGCCCCCGCCAAGGTATTTCGTCGTACGACGAAAAAAACTTTCGTAGGAAGGAAAAAGACTTTTTATCGTCATGTTTTTTCCTGTATTTGTTGAGTCGTAGACCGCCGAACCCTGCAGACAGGTGGCGGCCCCGGCCCGGCCAGTCCCTTGTATGCAGTGCTCTCGAATCCTGCCGATCCCAGGAACCCGAGAGCCGGTGGCTCACCGCACGGCGGAGCGCTGTAAAGGCATTCCGTCGTAACGCTCCTACAAGAGGTGACCTGCGTATGGATGACCACGGACGCTCCCGCCCCACCCAGCCCACCCTGTACGTCCTCGACACCAACGTCCTGATCCACGATCCCAACGCCTTGCTGAACTTCCAGGAGCACCACGTCGCGATTCCGATGACGGTGCTGGAGGAACTGGACAAGCTCAAGACCGGAAAACACACCGTGGCCGCGGAATGCCGCCAGGCAATCCGCCTGATCGATTCGGTGCTGGGCGAGGCCTCGCCCGAGCAGGTAGAGGATGGTGTGCCCATCCAGCGCGGCAAGAGCGGGCCGTGCGGCAGCCTGTCGATCCTCATGAGCAAGCGCGCCGAGCCGATCACCTGGCTGCCCGAGCACCTCAACGACAACAAGATCATCAACCAGCTGGTGGAGCTGAAGAGTCGCCATAGCAGCAAGCGCGTGGTGCTGGTCACCAAGGACATCAACATGCGCCTGAAGGCGCGTGCCTGCGGGGTATTCGCCGAGGATTACCACACCGACCAGCTGGTCGATGACATCAACCTGCTTTCGCGTGGTTATCACTCGCTGAGCGGATCGTTCTGGGACCGCGTCAGCAAGGTGGAGACCCGCCAGGACCGCGGTCGCACCTGGCACCGCGTGCAACTCACCGACAACCTGCCGGCGGTGCACATCAACGAGTTCATCGTCGATGAGCAGGGTTTCGTCGGCTGGATCAAGGGCATCGACCAGGACGAGCTGACCATCCTCGACCTGCACCAGGAACCGCTGCTGCACCAGGAAGCCTGGGGCTTGCGTCCGCGTGACGTGTACCAGTCCCTGGCGCTGTACGCGCTGCTGGACCCGGACATCCACCTGGTCAACCTGTCCGGCGCCGCCGGCTCGGGCAAAACCATCCTCGCCCTGGCTGCCGCCATCGAGCAGACCATGGTCACCAAACGCTACAAACGCATCATCGCCACCCGCAGCGTACAGGGCCTGGACGAGGACATCGGCTTCCTGCCCGGCACCGAGGCGGAGAAGATGGAGCCCTGGCTCGGCGCGATCACCGACAACCTCGAAGCGCTGCATTCGGATGATGAGTGCACCCATGGCAGCGTCGACTACATCCTCAGCAAGGTACCGCTGCAGTTCAAATCGCTGAACTACATCCGTGGCCGCAGCTTCCAGCAGAGCCTGATCCTGATCGACGAGTGCCAGAACCTCACCCCGCACCAGATGAAGACCATCATCACCCGCGCGGGCAACGGTTCGAAGGTGGTCTGCCTGGGCAACCTGGCGCAGATCGATACCCCCTACCTGTCGGCCACCAGCTCCGGCCTGACCTACCTGACCGAACGCTTCAAGGACTTCCCCCACGGCGTGCACGTGACCCTGCAAGGGGTGCCGCGCTCGGTGCTGGCGGAATTCGCCGAAGCCCACATGTAAGGCAACCAAGGCCCGCCGTCCGGCGGGCCTTTTCTTTCTGTTCGAGGCTGTTCGCGAGCGAGGACTGGGCGTTCCCCTCGGTTCTACAGGTCCGGACGCTTGCTCTCCTCGCAGAAGTGAGCCTGGTGGCGAACCCGCCCAGCGCTGGTGCCGGCGACCATCCCGCTCATACCTCTTCTTGTATACAATCCTCCCCCCAACGCGCCGCCCTCCGCTCCGCAGGCCGCGTCCACCGGGAGTACACTGTTCCCCTGATTCACCGGAGAGTTCCCACCGTGCTGACCCATCTCGATTCCCAGGGCCGCGCCAACATGGTCGATGTCACCGAAAAAGCGGTGACGTCCCGTGAGGCCGTGGCCGAAGCCCGGGTGCGCATGCTCCCGTCCACCCTGCAGCTGATCCAGGACGGCGGCCATCCCAAGGGCGACGTGTTCGCCGTGGCGCGCATTGCCGGTATCCAGGCGGCGAAGAAGACCCACGACCTGATCCCGCTGTGCCACCCGTTGCTGCTGACCAGCGTGAAGGTCGAGCTGGCCGCCGAGGGTGAAGACACCGTGCACATCGTCGCCCGTTGCAAACTGGCCGGGCAGACCGGTGTGGAGATGGAAGCGCTGACCGCCGCCAGCGTCGCCGCGCTGACCATCTACGACATGTGCAAGGCCGTGGACCGTGGCATGACCATCGACAGCGTGCGCGTGCTGGAGAAGCTCGGCGGCAAGAGCGGTCATTACGTTGCTACAGAAAGCGTTGCGGGAGACACCCCATGATCCGCGTGCAGTACTTCGCCCGCTACCGTGAAGCCCTCGGCCTGGATGGCGAGCAGCTGAACTGGAGCCAGTCCCTGGCCAGCCTGGACGACCTGCGGCGCCTGCTGCTGGAGCGCGGTGGCGCCTGGGATGTGCTCGGCGAGCAGAACCTGATGTGCGCGCGCAACCAGGAGCTGTGCTCCCTGGACGAGCCCCTCGCCGATGGCGACGAGGTGGCGTTCTTCCCCACCGTTACCGGAGGCTGAGCCCATGGCGATCCGCGTCCAGCCGGCGGCGTTCGATCCGGGCGCCGAACTCAATGCGATGCACGCCGCCAACGTCGGCGTCGGCGCGGTGGTCGGCTTCGTCGGCTACGTGCGTGATTTCAACGACGGCCGCGAGGTGGGCGGCATGTTCCTCGAGCACTACGCCGGCATGACCGAAAAGGCGCTGGCGAAGATCGAAGTCGAGGCCAATGAGCGCTGGCCGCTGCTGCGCCTGGAAATCCTCCACCGCATCGGCCGCCTGGAACCGGGCGAGCCTATCGTCTTCGTCGGCGCCGCCAGTGCGCACCGCCAGGCCGCGTTCGACGCCTGCAATTTCGTCATGGACTACCTGAAGACCCGCGCGCCGTTCTGGAAGAAGGAAGACACCACCGACGGCCCGCGCTGGGTCGAAGGGCGCTGCAGCGACAAGGCCGCTGCCGAGCGCTGGAAGGGCTGAGTCCTTTCGTCGCGCCTGCGTCCCTGCGGGGGCGCATTCGCGGAGCTTGTCTATGCTCAGGGGCGATGCCAGGGAGGTGTCGTTGCGCTACGCCAAGGACGCGTTCCTCGCCATGTTGTACATCTCCTGGCTCCGCCGCCGTGCCTGCCTTGGCCGCGCGGCGAATCGCAAGCCGAGGAGATTTCCATGACCAAGCCCAACTTTGCGCTCAAGACCCTCGCCGCCGCCCTGCTGGCGGGCGGCTTCTGCCAGGGCGCGCTGGCCTGCACCACCATCATCGCCGGGCGCAACGCCACCGCCGACGGCTCCGTGCTGGTCGCGCGGCTGGAGGACTACACCTACAACAACCACGCCAAGCGCTTCGTCGTGGTGCCGCCGCAGACCTACAAGGACGGCGACAAACTCAGCTTCGACAACGGTGTCAGCGTGCCCGCGCCCAAGGCAGGCCTGCGCTACACCGCCATGCGCGACTGGAACGGCGATCAGCTTGGCGCCCTTGGCCCGTGGAGTGAGTTCGGCGCCAACGAGGCAGGCGTGATCCTCTCCGCCACCAACAGCACCGAGCCCAATGACAAGGCAGCCAAGGCCGACCCGCTGGTGGCGGACGAGGGCGGGGTGATCGAGGCCATTCTGCCGGACCTGATCCTGCCCCAGGCGAAGACTGCCCGCGAAGGCGTGGAGCTGTTGGGCAAGTACGTCGAGGCCCTCGGCGCCGGGGAAACCAACGGTATCCAGATCGCCGACGACAAGGAGGCCTGGCTGTTCGAGATCGGCTCCGGGCACCACTGGATCGCCGTGCGCGTGCCGGACGACGGGTACGTGGTCATGGCCAACGGCATGCGTGTGCACGACGCCGACCTCAACGACAAGGCCAATGTCCTGAGCAGCGCAGGCATCGCCGAGTTCGCCGAGAAGCACCAGTTGCTGGACAAGGTCGACCCGGCGAAATTCAACTTCGCCAAGGCCTTCGGCATCGTCGGCGACGCCTACAACGTCGACCGTGAATGGCTGGTGCAGAGCAAGCTGGAGCCGGGCCGCAAGCAGGACATCCGCCAGCAGCAGTATCCCTTCTATACCCAGCCGGAGAAGCCCATCAGCGTCGAGCAGGTGGCGGCCATCCTGCGCATCGACAACTACGCCGGCACCCCGCTGGACGGCAAGAAGCCGGCCGGTGACCAGAAGCAGCGGCCTATCGCCATGGAGCGCAACGTCGAGGCGCACATCCTGCAGGTCCGCCCGCAAATGCCCAAGGGCTTGCAGGTGCTGTCCTGGCAGTCCCTGGGCAACGTGCGCGACGGCCTGCTGCTGCCGTATTACCTGGAAAGCCTGCGCAGCACGCCGCGGGTGTTCCAGCAGGGCAGCGACGATTTCGACGAGCACTCGGCCTGGTGGACCTTCCGCAGCCTGACCTCCCTGGCCCATGCCAACGACAAGCAGTACATGCCACTGCTGCACGGCTGGCGCGATCGTCTGGAAGGCAGCCTGCGCGCTGCGCAACCGGCGCAGGACGACATGCTCAAGACCCTTGCGCAGAAGGACGGTGAAGTCGCCCGCGCCGCCGCCGAACGCTTCAGCAACGGCACCGCGCTGTGGGCCCTGGACCAGGCCGGCGTGCTGCGCGCCAACATCCTCACCGACCTGACCAAGTCCACCGAGCAGAATTACAGCGCTGAGGAGCTGGAGAAGATCAAGCACCTCTAGTGCGCCGACGGCAGGTACTGCCCCGCTCGCGCCGGGGCAGTACCTCCTAGGAGGAATGGGCGGTAGAAGGGAAGGGGCGCAGGCTGGCGCCAGCCCTTTTTGCTCCGAATCGGAGAGCCCCTCATGAGCCATCTCAGCACCCCGGAATTCCTGCCGCTGGAGATCGCTGTCCTCACCGTCAGCGATACCCGCAGCCTGCACAACGACACTTCCGGCCAAGCCCTGGTGACCTCGCTGCAACGCGCCGGCCATGCCCTCGCCGAACGCCAGCTGGTGATCGACGACATCTACCAGATCCGCGCCGTGGTTTCGGCCTGGATCGCCGACCCCAAGGTCCAGGTCGGCCTGATCACCGGCGGCACCGGCTTCACCGCCCGCGACAACACCCCGCAAGCCGTCGCTCCGTTGCTCGAGCGCACCGTGGATGGCTTCGGTGAGCTGTTCCGGCAGATTTCCCGCGAGGAAATCGGCACCTCCACCATCCAGTCCCGCGCCATCGCCGGCATCACCAACGGCACGCTGATCTGCTGCCTGCCCGGTTCCACCGGCGCCTGCCTCACCGCCTGGGAGAAGATCCTCCTGCAACAGCTCGACAGCCGCACCAAACCCTGCAATTTCGTCCCTCATCTCAAGCGCCTGCCCGAGCGCCCGGTGCTGGCCTGCGGTACACGTTCGTGAGCGCCTGCGGCTGTTCCGGCACCGGTCTGCGTCCGGTGGACGAGGCCATCGCCGCGCTGATGGACTTCGTTCCGCTGGCGCCGCCGACCGTGCGCGTCGACCTTGAAAGCGCCCTGGGCCGCATCCTCGCCGAGGACATCCACTCACCTATCGACCTGCCCCTGTGGGACAACAGCGCGATGGACGGCTACGCCCTGCGCAGCGCCGACATGGGGCCGGCAGGCGCACGGTTGCGAATCGCCGGCTACATCGCCGCCGGCGATGCCGCCCAGGTCGAACTGCAACCTGGCCAGGCCATGCGCATCTTCACCGGCGCGCCGTTGCCGCCGGGGGCGGACAGCGTGATCGCCCAGGAAGACTGCGAGGTCGATGGTGACTGGTTGCAGGTGCCCGTGGTCGGGCATGGCAGCCATGTGCGTCGCCGCGGTGAAGAGCTGTGCGAAGGCGATGCCTTGCTCAGTGCCGGGAAGAAACTGCGCGCCCAGGACCTCGGCCTGCTCGCCAGTGTCGGCCTGGACCGCGTCAGCGTCTATCGCCCGCTGCGTGTCTGTCTGCTGAGCAGCGGCGACGAGCTGCGCGAGCCCGGTGAGCCCCTGGCTCCGGGGCAGATTTACAACGCCAACCGCTTCAGCGTCGGCGCGTTGCTGCGCGGTTGGGGCATCGAAGTCCACGACTACGGCGTGCTCGCCGACACCCTGGCGGCCAGCCGCGATGCGCTGAGCCTCGCCGCCTCCGAATGGGACGTGCTGATTACCAGTGGCGGCGTGTCGGTGGGCGACCGCGACTACCTCAAGCAGGCGATTCGCGAACTGGGCGAGCTGCACCTGTGGAAGCTGAAGATGCAGCCGGGCAAGCCGCTGGCGTTCGGCAGCATCGCCGGCAAGCCGTGGATCGGCCTGCCGGGCAACCCGGCCGCCGCGCTGGTGACTGCACTGGTGGTGGCGCGGCCGTTCCTCTGGCGTGCCCAGGGGCGCAGCTCGGCCGATACCTTGCCGGTGACGCTGCCGGCGGGGTTCGACTGGCCCACGGCCAACTCGCGCCGCCAGTACCTGCGTGCGCGTCTGGAACTGGACAGCAGCGGCGTCGCTCGCATCTGCCTACATCCGCAGCAGGGCTCGGCCATGCTGCGCGCGGCGAGCTGGGCCGATGGCCTGGCGGTGGTGGAGGCCGGGCGCACCCTGCACGCCGGCGAGCCGCTGCCCTTCCTGTCTTTCAGCGAACTCGGCGCCTGACGCCGTTCCCGGCTGCCGGCGGGGGCCGGCGGCCACCGCAATGCCCGGGGGAAGCATGCAACTGGTCTGTCCGGCGGGGAGTCTGCCCGCCCTGAAATCGGCCCTGCGCGAGGGCGCCGACGCGATCTACGTCGGCTTTCGCGATGACACCAACGCCCGGCACTTTGCCGGCCTCAACCTCGATGACCGCCAGCTGCGCCAGGGTGTGGAGCTTATCCACAGCGCCGGCAAGCAGATGTATGTGGCGGTCAACACCTATCCCGGCGCGGCCGGCTGGGCCCGCTGGCAACGCGCGGTGGACCACGCCGCCGATCTCGGCGTGGATGCACTGATCGCCGCCGATTGCGCGGTGCTCGGCTACGCCGCCAGGCGCCATCCGAAGCTCGCGCTGCACCTCTCGGTGCAGGGCTCGGCCACCAACGTGGCGGCGCTGGCGTTCTATCACGAGCGCTACGGTATCCGCCGCGCCGTGCTGCCGCGCGTGCTTTCGCTGGCGCAGGTGCGCCAGGTGGCGGCGAACAGCCCGGTGCCCATCGAAGTCTTCGCCTTCGGCAGCCTGTGCATCATGGCCGAGGGGCGCTGCCACCTGTCGTCCTATGTCACCGGCGAGTCGCCCAACCTCTGTGGCGTCTGTTCGCCGGCCAAGGCGGTGCGCTGGAGCGAGGAGCCCGAGGGCCTGACCTCGCGCCTCAATGACGTGCTGATCGACCGTTACGCGCCGGATGAGCCGGCAGGCTACCCGACCCTGTGCAAGGGCCGCTTCGTGGTCAATGGCGAGCGCTTTCATGCCCTGGAAGAACCCACCAGCCTGAACACCATCGACCTGATCCCGCAGCTGGCGGAAATCGGCGTGGCGGCAGTGAAGATCGAAGGCCGGCAACGCAGCCCGGCCTATGTCGAGCAGGTCACCCGCGTCTGGCGCCAGGCGCTGGATGCGTGGCAGCGCGCACCCGAGAACTACCGCGCGCTGACGCAGTGGCAGGACGCCCTGGACAAGCTTTCCGAAGGCCACCAGACGACCCTGGGCGCCTACCATCGCTCCTGGCAGTGAGGACCTCGTGATGAAACTCAGCCTGGGACCGGTGCTGTTCTACTGGGACCGCCGGACACTCCTGGATTTTTATGCGCAGATGGCCGAACAGCCGCTGGACGCCATCTACATCGGCGAGACCGTCTGCTCCAAGCGCCGCGCCATGTCGCTGGACAACTGGCTAGGCCTGGGGCGCGAGCTGCAGCAGCAGAGCGGGGCGCAGATACTCATCTCGGGCCTCGCGCTGATCGAGGCGGCCTCCGAGCTGTCGTCGTTGCGTCGCCTCTGCGCCAATGGCGAGCTGCAGGTCGAAGCCAGTGACATGGGCGCGGTGCAGATTCTCGGCACTCTGGGCGTCGAATTCGTCGGCGGCCCGGCGCTCAACGTCTACAACGGCCACACGCTGGCTGAGCTGCACGCCGCCGGCTTGCGCCGCTGGGTGCCGCCGGTGGAATGCTCCGGCGAGCAGATCCACGCGGTGATCGAGCAGGCGCGCGAGCTGGGCATCAACGACGTGGAGACCGAGGTGTTCGCCTACGGTCATCTGCCGCTGGCCTACTCGGCACGTTGCTTCACCGCCCGGGCGGAGAACCGGCCCAAGGACGACTGCCAGTTCTGCTGCATGAACTACCCCGAAGGCATGTCGATGCTCAGTCAGGAAGGCATGCCGTTGTTCACCCTCAACGGCATCCAGACCATGTCCGGCGAGGCCAGCAACCTGCTGGCGGACTACGCCTCGCTGCGTGATTGCGGCGCCGACCTGCTGCGCCTGAGCCCGCGTGCGGAAGGCATGGTGGAGGTCGTGCAGGCCTTCGACCGCGTGCGCAAGGGCGCGACGCCGCCCCTGGCGGTGGAGGGTTGCAACGGATACTGGCATGGCCGTCCGGGCATGCTGCGCAGCGATGAGGTGAACCTGTGCTGACACTCGAAACTGGAGCCCTGCGCGCCGCCGACCGCCTGCTGCCACTGGCCGCGCGCGTCCCTTCGGGGCTGCAGCGCGCGGTGCTGCAGCGAGCCGCCAATCGCCTGTTCGCCGAGCCGCTGGCGGACGGTGCTTTCGACATCCTCGACGGCCACTGGCTGCGCCTGGAAGTGAGCGATCTCGGTCTGGCCTGGAGCTTCACCCACGACCGTAACGGCCTGCGCTTCGCCGATGCCTGCTCGCCCAGCGTGACCATCCGTGGCAGCTGGCGCGATTTCCTGCTGCTGGCGGGGCGGCAGGAGGACCCGGACACGCTGTTCTTCCGCCGCCGTCTGGTGATCGAGGGCGATACCGAGCTGGGCCTGGCGGTGAAGAACCTGATCGACAGCCTCGACCCGGACAGCCTGCCGGCGTGGCTGTGGAGCGCCATGCGCCGCGCCAGCCGGGTGGTGCAGGAGAACGCCTGAGTCGCTCACCCTCTGCGATACCCATGCTGTTTTGGTGCGCCAATCGATGGGTATCGCTTCGCTCCACGCCATCCTACGCTGGAGCCGTCCTTCGGTTTTGAGCCGGGTCTGGGCGACTGACTAAGGCTCAGGCCGGGACGCGCACGAGGAACTGCAGTTCCTCGTAGAGCATCTCGAAGTCCTGCACCGGTGCGTCCTGGCCATAGCGCTTCTTCAGGCCGTACTCGGTCAGGGTGATCTCGTGCTCGGCCTTCACCCCGTGGCGCGCCAGGCAGTTCTGCACGCAGTGCAGGTGGCAGCCATCCACGGCGATGATCGGCCGGCCGGAGCAGGCCTTCTTCACCAGTGCCGGCACGTCGCCGCCGACTCCCGCGATGCAGGACATCTCCGCCAGGCCGTCACGGTCCAGGCGCAGGGCGAGGTCGTTGGCCAGCTGCGCGAGGTTCGAGCAGCCGGAACAGGAATAGACGAGGGGCAGGTGCGGCGAGGGCGGCATGGGGACCTCCAGGGTGAGTCCCGCAGTGTCCTGCCGCGACGCCTTGTCGCGACATGATCTGAATCAAGTCGGCGAGTGGACTACTACCTGGTAGGTAGGGCGAATAAAGCGGAACGCTTTATTCGCCGTCGCAGGCAGTTGGCGGATAACGCCTGGGGCGTTATCCGCCCTACGTACGGGATCAGCTTTGCGTAGGGGGGGGGAAGTGCGGTCAGACGAGGTGGTTCTCCACCGCCCACACCGCCGCCTCGACGCGCGAGCGCATGCCCAGCTTGTGCAGCACGCGCTTGACGTGGACCTTCACCGTGCCTTCGGTGATGTCGAGCTTTCGCGCGATCATCTTGTTGCTGTAGCCGTGGGCGAGCTGGCGGAGGATCTGCCGCTCGCGATCGGTGAGCTCATCGATACCCTTGGGGCGGTCGTCGCCGCGCAGGGCCTGGGCCAGTACCTGGGTCAGCTGCGGGCTGATGGTGAGCTGGCCGGTGGCGGCCTGGCGGATGTGCTCGAGCAGGCGCTCGGGCTCCATGTCCTTGAGCAGGTAGCCGTCGGCGCCGGCGCGCAACACGTTGATCACGTCGTTGCGGTCGTCGGAGACGGTGAACACCACGATGCGCGCATCTTCGCCGTTCTCGCGCATGGCGCGCAGGGTATCCAGGCCGGTCATGCCCTTCATGTTGAGGTCGAGCAGGATCATGTCCGGTTCCAGCTCCGCGGCCATGCGCAGCGCTTCCTCACCGCTGCCGGCTTCGCCCACCACCTGCAGGTCCTCTTCGAACTCCAGCAACTGGACGACGCCCTTGCGCATCATCGGGTGGTCGTCGACGAGCAGGATGCGTGCGCGGTCATCGGTGGGGGTGGCCGTCATGGGTGGGTCTCCGGGTATTGCGACAGGGGTTTGTGGGCGAAGCGCACGCTGACGCGGGTGCCCTGAGGCTCGCGCGGGGCGATGTTGAAGGTGGCTTCCAGGGTCTGACTGCGCTCCCGCATGATGCTAAGCCCATAGTGCCCATTGCGGCTCTGCGCTGGGTCAAAGCCCACGCCATCATCGTCCACGGTAATGCATACCTGGTCCTCGGCATCCTCGAAGAGGGTGACCTTCGCCTGCTTCGCCTGGGCGTGACGCACCACGTTGGACAGCGCCTCGCGGACGATCTGCAGGATGTGGATTTCCTCGTTGGGGTTGAGCGGAATGTGCGCCAGGCGGTTGTCCAGTTCGATGGCCAGGCCTCCGCGTTCGCCGAACTCCTCCACGGTCTTCACCAGCGCCGCCTCCAGGCTGGACTGCTCCAGGCTCAGGCGGAAGGTGGTGAGCAGCTCGCGCAGCTGGCGGTAGGCGCTGTTGAGGCCCTCGCGCAGCTCGTCGAGGGTCTCGTCGATCTTCTCCACCGGCACGTCGCGCTTGAGCAGGGTGGCCAGGCGGCTGACCTGGATCTTCAGGTAGGACAGCGACTGCGCCAGCGAGTCGTGCAGTTCGCGGGCGATGGTGCTGCGTTCGGCAAACAGCGCCAGGCGGTTCTCCTGTTCCTGCTGCAGCGACAGGGCGAAGGTGCGCGCGATGTTGTCGCAGAAGCCTTCGACGAACTGCTGTTGCCAGTCTTCCAGGTGGCCGTCGGGGGTCTCGATGAACAGCTCGCCGAAGCGGTGCTCGCCGATGGACAGCGGCTGCATCAGCAGCGGATTGATGCCGCGGATCGGATTGTTGCAGTGGTCGGCCTGGGCGCGGCACTCGCCGCAGTTGCCCTGCAGGCAGAAACTGCCGGTGATGCCGTCGGCGGTCAGCGAGGAGTAGGCGCGTTCGACGCCGTCCTTGTTCAGGCACAGCGTCACCTTGCCGGCCTGCAGCACGCGTTCGAGCTGGTTCAGCAGCGGCTGCAGCGAGCGCTCGTCGTACGGGTCCTGGCCCAGGCGGCGGGCGCTGTCGTAGAGCAGCTCCAGGCGCTGGTGGCTGTTGGACAGGTCGCGGGTCTTGTCCTCCACTCGCGCTTCCAGTTCGCGGTAGCTGGCCTGCAGTTCCGCGGCCATCTGGTTGAAGCGTTCGCCAAGCTGGCTCAGCTCGTCTTCGCCGCTGCTGCTGACGCGCGCGTCGAGGTCGCCTTCGCCCAGGCGGCGCGCGGTGGTGGTCAGTTCGCGCAGCGGGCCGACCACATGGTAGCTCAGGTCGTAGAGGCTGATGAACACCACCAGCAGGCTGAGGAACAGGCACAGGCCCTGCACCGTACTGAGCATCTGCGAGCGGTACTCGGCATTGCGCTGCAGGGTGCCGACGAAGCCGTCGATGTGCCCGACGAAGGTGTCCAGCGTGGCCAGGGCCGGGGCTTCGGAGAGGTCGAGGTTCTGCAGTTCCTCGCGCAACCGGTCGTGCTGCTGACGGATCGGCGCGTCGGCATCGGAGCGGCGCAACAGGCGGGTGATCTCGTCGTTGTCCAGGCGCGCGGCGAGGGTCGATTGCAGGGCCTGGCGGTTGATCGGCGACGGGTCCAGCGCCAGGCGGTAGGTGAGCATCCGCAGCGAGCCGGCCTGGTTGATCACCGCCGCATCCTGGTGCGAATAGTCGGCGAACAGCAGGGCGCTGAACATCCCGGCCAGGGCCAGTGATACCAGCAGCGTGAGGTAGCAGCCGAAGCGCACGACGATGGATTTGCGCAGGGAAGGGCGCCCGGCGGGGGGACTACCCACAAAGAGTCGGTCGTGGCCGGCAGGGTCGGCAGTGTGTGCCGTATTCATAAGAAATGCCTTTTAAAACAATGAGTTAAGCATTCATTTCAGTGATACCCACAAGGAGGTAGCGGCGCGCATCTGCTCACGAATCGCCGTTTGGCTCATTGATGGCGATCAAGAGAAGGCGGCTAGTCCTTACCTAACGTGCGGGCAAAGGCTGTCAGGAAGTGAGCTTAGCCATGTTGTCCCACCGTCAGAAACAGTACTCCGTGCTCGGCATGAGCACACTGGCGTTCGCCGTGAACTTCGCGGTCTGGACGATGTTTTCGATCATCGGTATCCGCATCAAGGAAGAGCTGGGCCTGTCCGAGGCACAGTTCGGCCTGATGGTGGCGCTGCCGATTCTTACCGGTTCGCTGGTGCGCCTGCCGCTGGGCTTGATCACCGACCGCTTCGGCGGGCGCATCGTGTTCTTCATCCACATGCTGCTGGTGGCCATCCCGATCTACGGCCTGGCCTTCGCCACCCTCTACTGGCACTACCTGGTGCTGGGCCTGTTCGTCGGCCTGGCCGGTGGCTCCTTCGCCGTGGGCATCGCCTACACCTCCTCGTGGTTCGAGAAGGAACGCCAGGGCACCGCCATGGGCATCTTCGGCGCCGGCAACGCCGGTGCGGCGATCACCAACCTGGTGGCGCCGATGATCGTGGTCGCCTTCGGCTGGCGCATGGTCCCGCAGATCTACTCGGTGGCCATGCTGGTGACCGCGCTGCTGTTCTGGTTCTGCACCTGGACCGACCCCGCCCACACCAAGGGCGGCGACGCGGACCCGAGCCGTCCGCGCCCGACCCTGGCCAAGCAACTGGCGCCGCTGGGCGAGCTGCGCGTGTGGCGCTTCGGCCTGTACTACTTCTTCGTCTTCGGCGGCTTCGTCGCCCTGGCCCTGTGGCTGCCCAAGTACTACATCGCCGAATACGGCCTGGACCTGCGCACCGCTTCCTTCATCACCATGCTGTTTACCCTGCCGTCGGGCCTGATCCGCGCCCTGGGCGGCTGGTTCAGCGACAACTACGGCGCCCGTGCGGTGAACTGGGGCGTGTTCTGGATCTGCCTGGTCTGCCTGTTCTTCCTCTCGTACCCGCCGACCACCATGACCATTCACGGCATCAAGGGCGACGTCAGCCTCGGCATCGGCCTGAACGTCTGGCTGTTCACCTTCCTGGTGTTCGTCGTGGGCATCGCCCAGGGCTTCGGCAAGGCCAGCGTGTACCGGATCATCCACGACTACTACCCGCAGAACATGGGCACCGTCGGCGGCATGGTCGGGGTCATCGGCGGCCTCGGCGGCTTCTGCCTGCCCATCCTGTTCGGCTACGCCGCCGACCACATCGGCGTGCGCTCCTCCTGCTTCATGTTGCTGTTCGGCCTGACCGTGATTTGCATGGTCTGGATGCACTACGCGATCAAACAGCAGCAACGCCTCGATGGCCAGGCTCACGCGGCCGACGTCGACGCCACTCCCATTCCTTCTCGTCAATCCTGAGGTAGTGCCGTCATGGGCATGATCAACTCCCAACTCAAAGCCGCCAGCGGTCCGCTGCTGATCGACTGGCGCCCCGAGGACTCCGAGTTCTGGGCGCGCAGCGGCAAGCGCATCGCCGCGCGCAACCTGTGGATCTCGATCCCCGCGCTGCTGCTTGCCTTCGCCGTCTGGATGATCTGGAGCACCGTCACCGTGCGCCTGAACGCCGCCGGTTTCAGCTTCAGCAACGACCAGCTGTTCATGCTCGCCGCGCTGCCATCGATCTCCGGCGCCACCCTGCGGGTGTTCTACTCCTTCATGGTGCCGGTGTTCGGCGGCCGCCGCTGGACTGCGCTGTCCACCGCCTCGCTGCTGATCCCCTGCCTGTGGCTGGGCTTCGCCGTGCAGGACCCGACCACCCCGTACTGGGTGTTCGCGACCATTGCCCTGCTGTGCGGTTTCGGCGGCGGCAACTTCGCCTCGAGCATGTCCAACATCAGTTTCTTCTACCCGAAGAACTCCCAGGGCACTGCCCTGGGCCTGAACGCCGGCCTGGGCAACCTGGGCGTCTCGGTGATGCAGTTCGCCGTACCGCTGGCCGTGGCCGGTGGCCTGTTCGGTGCCTTCGGTGGTGAGCCGCAGGAGCTGTCCGACGGTGGTCGCCTGTTCCTGCAGAACGCTGGCTGGATCTGGGTGCCCTTCATCGCCGTGGTGGCCGTGGCCGCCTGGTTCGGCATGAACGACATCGCTGATGCCAAGGCGTCCGTCCGCGACCAGGCGGTGATCTTCAAGCGCAAGCACAACTGGCTGATGTGCTGGCTGTACGTGGCCACCTTCGGCTCGTTCATCGGCTTCTCCGCCGGCTTCGCCATGCTCAGCAAGACCCAGTTCCCGGACATCAACCCGCTGCAGTACGCCTTCCTCGGCCCGCTGGTCGGCGCCCTGAGCCGGCCGCTGGGCGGCTGGCTGGCGGACAAGTTCGGTGGCGCGCGCATCACCCTGTGGAACTACGTGGCAATGGTCGCCGGGGTGTTCGCGGTGATCAGCTTCCTGCCGGACGCCAACGGTGCGGGCAGCTTCTTTGGCTTCCTCGGCTCCTTCATCGGGCTGTTCTTCTTCGCCGGCATCGGCAACGGCAGCACCTTCCGCATGATCCCGGTGATCTTCCGCAACGAGTGGGCCGCGCGCCTGAAGCAGGGCAGCTGCACCGAGGCTCAGGCAGCCAAGAGCGCCAGCATGGAATCAGCGGCGGTGATCGGTTTCTCCGCTGCCATCGGCGCCTTCGGCGGCTTCTTCATTCCCAAGGCTTTCGGCACTTCGCTGGCCATGACCGGCAGCGCCGAGGGCGCCCTCTATGTGTTCGTCGCGTACTACGTGAGCTGCATCGTCGCCACCTGGTGGTGGTATGCGCGCAAGGGGGCCGAGAGCCCCTGCTGATTGCCGTGGTGGGCGCGCCTGCGCCCGCCGCCAAACCGTTCCGCGAGCTTGATTAGCGTTTGAACGCCCGGCGCAGACCGGGTGAGGAGATACAGATGAGTTACCTACTCGACCGCCTGCAATTCTTCAAGAAGAAGCAGGGTGAATTCGCCGATGGTCATGGCGAGGTCACCAACGAAAGCCGTGCTTGGGAAAACAGCTACCGGCAGCGTTGGCAGCACGACAAGATCGTTCGCTCTACCCACGGGGTGAACTGCACCGGCTCGTGCTCCTGGAAGATCTACGTGAAGAATGGCCTGATCACCTGGGAAACCCAGCAGACCGACTACCCGCGTACCCGCCCGGACCTGCCCAACCACGAGCCGCGCGGCTGCCCCCGTGGCGCCAGCTACTCCTGGTACATGTACAGCGCCAACCGCCTGAAGTACCCCAAGGTGCGCAAGCCGCTGCTCAAGCTCTGGCGTGAAGCCCGCGCCACCCACAACGACCCGGTGGACGCCTGGGCCAGCATCGTCGAGGACAAGGCCAAGGCCAAGAGCTACAAGAGCGAGCGCGGTCTGGGCGGTTTCATCCGTTCGAGCTGGAGCGAAGTCACCGAGATCATCGCTGCGGCCAACGTCTACACCGCCAAGGTCTACGGCCCGGACCGCGTGGTCGGCTTCTCGCCGATCCCGGCCATGTCCATGGTCAGCTACGCCGCCGGCGCCCGTTACCTGTCGCTGATCGGCGGCGTGTGCCTGTCCTTCTACGACTGGTACTGCGACCTGCCGCCGGCCAGCCCGCAAATCTGGGGCGAGCAGACCGACGTGCCGGAGTCGGCCGACTGGTACAACTCCAGCTACATCATCGCCTGGGGCTCCAACGTCCCGCAGACCCGCACCCCCGACGCGCACTTCTTCACCGAAGTCCGCTACAAGGGCACCAAGACCGTGGCCGTCACCCCGGACTACTCCGAAGTGGCCAAGCTCACCGACCTCTGGCTCAACCCCAAGCAGGGTACCGACGCTGCACTGGGTATGGCTTTTGGTCACGTCATCCTCAAGGAATTCCACCTCGAGAAACCCAGCGCCTACTTCGTCGACTACTGCCGCCAGTACACCGACATGCCGATGCTGGTGCTGCTCGAACCGCACACCGACGGCGTACTCAAGCCGACCCGCTACCTGCGCGCGGCGGACCTGGCGAACAACCTCGGCCAGGACAACAACCCCGAGTGGAAGACCATCGGCCTGGACGAAATCTCCGGCGAGCTGGTTTCGCCCACAGGCGCCATCGGCTATCGCTGGGGCGAGTCGGGCAAGTGGAACATCGAGGAAACCGAAGGCGGCGAGAAGCGTGAAACCCGTCTGGCCCTGACCCTCATCGACGGCCCGGAAAAAGCCTGCGACGTGGGCTTCCCATACTTCGCCGGCCAGGAGCACCCGCACTTCAAGGGCGTGGAAAACGACGAGGTGCTGGTGCGCCGCGTACCCTTCCGCGAAGTGACCGGTGCCGAGGGCCAGACCCTGCGCGTCGCCACCGTGTACGACCTGCAGATGGCCAACTACAGCGTCGACCGTGGCCTGGGTGGTCGCAACGTCGCCGCCTCCTACACCGACGCCGACGTGCCCTACACCCCGGCCTGGCAGGCCCGCATCACCGGTGTTCCGGCTGCCCGCGCCATCCAGGTGGCGCGCGAGTTCGCCGACAGCGCCGACAAGACCCACGGCAAGGCCATGGTGATCATCGGCGCGGCGATGAACCACTGGTACCACATGGACATGAACTACCGCGCGGTCATCAACATGCTGATGATGTGCGGCTGCATCGGCCAGAGCGGTGGCGGCTGGGCGCACTACGTGGGTCAGGAGAAACTCCGTCCGCAGACCGGCTGGGTCCCGCTGGCCTTCGGCACCGACTGGAGCCGCCCGCCGCGCCAGATGAACGGCACCAGCTTCTTCTACCTGCACAGCTCGCAGTGGCGCCACGAGAAGATCTCGATGCACGAGGTGCTCTCGCCGCTGGCCGACACCAAGCAGTTCCCCGAGCACGCGCTGGACTACAACATCCGCGCCGAGCGCATGGGCTGGCTGCCGTCCGCCCCGCAACTCAACCGCAACCCGCTGCACATCGCCGCTGACGCCGAACGCGCCGGCATCCCGGTGCAGGACTACGTCGTCCGCGAACTCAAGGCCGGCAACCTGCGCGTGGCCAGCGAACAGCCGGACGATCCGCAGAACTTCCCGCGCAACATGTTCATCTGGCGCTCCAACCTGCTCGGCTCCTCGGGCAAGGGCCACGAGTACATGCTCAAGTACCTGCTGGGCGCGAAGAACGGCGTGATGAACGCCGACCTCGGCAAGGACGGCGGTCCCTGCCCGGGCGAAGTCGACTGGGTCGACGAAGGCGCCGAAGGCAAGCTGGACCTGGTCACCGCCCTGGACTTCCGCATGTCCTCCACCTGCATGTACTCGGACATCGTCCTGCCGACCGCGACCTGGTACGAGAAGGACGACCTCAACACCTCCGACATGCACCCCTTCATCCACCCGCTGTCGGCCGCCACCGACCCGGCCTGGGAAGCCAAGAGCGACTGGGAGATCTACAAGGCGATTGCCAAGAAGTTCTCCGAGGTTTCTGTCGGCCACCTGGGCGTGGAGAAGGACCTGGTGACCGTGCCGCTGCTGCACGACACCGCCAACGAACTCGCGCAGCCGTTCGGCGGCAGCGACTGGAAGAAGGGCGAGTGCGAACCGGTTCCCGGCCGCACCATGCCGACCCTGCACGTGGTCGAGCGTGACTACCCCAACACCTACAAGAAGTTCACCTCCCTCGGCCCGCTGCTGGACAAGCTCGGCAACGGCGGCAAGGGCATCGGCTGGAACACCGACAAGGAAATCAAGCTGCTTGGCGAGCTGAACCACAAGGTCACCGAGACTGGCATCAGCGAAGGCCGTCCGCGCATCGAGAGCGCCATCGACGCCGCCGAGGTGATCCTCGCCCTGGCGCCGGAAACCAACGGCCAGGTCGCGGTGAAGGCCTGGGAGGCCCTGTCGGTCTTCACCGGCCGCGAGCACGCCCACCTGGCGCTGCCCAAGGAAGAAGAGAAGATCCGCTTCCGCGATGTCCAGGCGCAGCCGCGCAAGATCATCTCCAGCCCCACCTGGTCGGGCCTGGAAGATGAGCACGTGAGCTACAACGCCGGCTACACCAACGTCCACGAAATGATCCCGTGGCGCACCATCACCGGTCGCCAGCAGTTCTACCAGGATCACCCCTGGATGCAGGCCTTCGGCGAAGGCTTCGTCAGCTACCGGCCGCCGGTCAACACCCGCAGCACCGACAAGCTGTTCAACAAGAAGCCCAACGGCCACGCCGAGATCACCCTGAACTGGATCACCCCGCACCAGAAGTGGGGCATCCACTCCACCTACAGCGACAACCTGCTGATGCTCACCCTGTCGCGTGGTGGCCCGATCATCTGGATGAGCGAGCACGACGCGAAAAGCGTAGGCATCGAGGACAACGACTGGGTCGAGGTCTTCAACGCCAACGGTGCCGCGACCTGCCGCGCCGTGGTCAGCCAGCGCGTGAAGGACGGCATGGTGATGATGTACCACGCCCAGGAACGCATCGTGAACCTGCCGGGCAGCGAAACCACCGGCACCCGCGGCGGCCACCACAACTCGGTGACCCGCGTGGTCCTCAAGCCCACCCACATGATCGGCGGCTATGCCCAGCAGGCGTGGGGCTTCAACTACTACGGCACCGTCGGCTGCAACCGCGACGAGTTCGTCGTGGTGCGCAAGATGAACAAGGTCGACTGGCTCGACGAGCCGGAGCAGGGCGGACTGGGCGGTGACGCTCTGCCGCAACCGCTGCCCCAGGACATTTGAGGATTACTGCCATGAAAATTCGTTCGCAAGTCGGCATGGTGCTGAACCTCGACAAATGCATCGGTTGCCACACCTGCTCCATCACCTGCAAGAACGTCTGGACCAGCCGCGAAGGCGTCGAGTACGCCTGGTTCAACAACGTCGAAACCAAGCCCGGCATCGGTTACCCGAAAGAGTGGGAGAACCAGGAGAAGTGGAAGGGAGGCTGGAAGCGTAATGCCGACGGCTCCATCGTTCCGCGCATCGGCGGCAAGTTCCGCGTGCTGGCGAACATCTTCGCCAACCCGGACCTGCCGGAAATCGATGACTACTACGAGCCCTTCGACTTCGACTACCAGCACCTGCACACCGCACCCAAGGCCCAGCACCAGCCGGTCGCCCGTCCGCGCTCGCTGGTTTCCGGCCAGCGCATGCAGAAGATCGAGTGGGGCCCCAACTGGGAGGAAATCCTCGGTACCGAGTTCGCCAAGCGCCGCAAGGACAAGAACTTCGACCAGGTCCAGGCGGACATCTACGGTGAGTACGAAAACACCTTCATGATGTACCTGCCGCGCCTTTGCGAGCACTGCCTGAACCCGGCGTGCGTGGCCTCCTGCCCGAGCGGTGCGATCTACAAGCGCGAGGAAGACGGCATCGTCCTGATCGACCAGGACAAGTGCCGCGGCTGGCGCATGTGCATCAGCGGCTGCCCGTACAAGAAGATCTACTTCAACTGGAAGAGCGGCAAATCCGAGAAGTGCATCTTCTGCTACCCCCGCATCGAGGCCGGCCAGCCGACCGTCTGCTCGGAAACCTGCGTGGGCCGCATCCGCTACCTCGGCGTGCTGCTGTATGACGCCGACCGCATCCACGAAGTGGCCACCTGCGAGAACGAGCGCGAGCTGTACCAGAAGCAGCTGGAGATCTTCCTCGATCCGTTCGACCCGAAAGTGATCGAGCAGGCCCGCAAGGACGGCGTACCGGACAGCGTCATCGAGTCCGCACAGAAATCGCCGGTGTACAAGCTGGCCATGGACTGGAAGCTGGCCCTGCCGCTGCACCCGGAATACCGCACGCTGCCGATGGTCTGGTACGTGCCGCCGCTGTCGCCGATCCAGAACGCCGCCTCCGAAGGCCACATCGGCAACGATGGCGTGATCCCGGACGTCGAGTCCCTGCGCATTCCCGTGCAGTACCTGGCCAACCTGCTGACCGCTGGCGACACCGCCCCGGTGCTGCTGGCGCTCAAGCGCCTGCTGGCCATGCGTGCCTACAAGCGCTCCGAGCACGTGGAAGGCAAGCAGGACCTGGAAGTGCTGAAGAAGGTCGGCCTGACCGTGAACCAGGTGGAAGAGATGTATCGCTACCTGGCGATCGCCAACTACGAAGACCGCTTCGTCATCCCCACTGCGCACCGTGAAGAAGCGCTGTCGGATGCCTTCGCCGAGCGTTCGGGTTGTGGCTTCAGCTTCGGCAACGGTTGCTCCAGCAACTCCGGCGTGAACCTGTTCGGCGGCAAGGCCGTGGACAAGCGCAACGTCATCCAGACCGTGCAGATACAGGAGTGATCGATATGGACACTCATAGCCAACTGCTCAAGCTCAGCGCGCTGATGCTGGATTACCCGCGCGTCGAACTGCGCGAGGAAAGCCTGGCGCTGCATGCCCTGATCCGCACCTGCGACCTCTCGGAAAAGCAGCGCGACGGCCTCGCCGCGCTGCTCAACGAGCTGTGCAAGGGCGACATCCTCGACGTCCAGGCCCGTTACGACGGGCTGTTCGAGCGCGGTCGCTCGGTCTCCCTGCTGCTGTTCGAACACGTGCACGGCGAAAGCCGTGACCGTGGCCAGGCGATGGTCGACCTGATGGACCGCTACACCCAGGCGGGCCTGGTCATCGACGTCAACGAGCTGCCGGACTACCTGCCGCTGTACCTGGAGTTCCTCGCCCTGCAGAACGCCGAGTCGGCCCGTGTGGGCCTCGCCGAAGTCGCCCACATCCTCGCGCTGATCGCCCTGCGCCTGGAAGAGCGCGGCAGCAGCTACGCGGCGATCTTCAACAGCCTGCTGGAGCTGTCCGGCGAGCAGCCCGACCTCGGCGCGCTCAAGCGCGACCGTGAGCAGGAAGTGCGCGACGACAGCCTGGAAGCCATCGACAAGGCCTGGGAGGAAACCCCGGTGAGCTTTACCGAACCCGCCGTCGGTTGCCCGTCCACCAGCGCCCGGCGGATTTCCTCCGCCGCAGAACAACCCATGCAGTGGGTCGCCCAGCCGGTGCCGCAGATGCAGTACCGGGCGGCCAGAGAAGGAGTCTGAACATGTCCCTCGATCTTCTAGCGTTCGGGATCTATCCCTACGTCGCGCTCGCTATCTGCCTGATCGGCAGCTGGGCGCGCTTCGACCTCTCGCAATACACCTGGAAAGCCGGCTCCAGCCAGATGCTGAGCAAGAAGGGCATGCGCGTTTACAGCAACCTGTTCCACGTCGGTGTGCTGTTCATCCTCGCCGGTCACTTCGTTGGCCTGCTGACCCCGCACTCGGTCTACGAGCACCTGATCAGCACCGAGCAGAAGCAACTGCTGGCGATGGTTTCCGGCGGCTTTTTCGGCATCCTCTGCTTCATCGGCCTGACCGGCCTGATCCTGCGCCGCCTGACCAATGACCGTGTACGCGCCACAGGCAACGCGTCGGACCTGATGATCCTGCTGGTGCTCTATGTCCAGCTGATCCTCGGCCTGTCCACCATCGTCGCCTCCACCCATCACCTGGATGGTTCGGTGATGGTCATGCTGGCCAACTGGGCACAGTCCATCGTCACCTTCCAGCCGCTGGCCGCCGCCGAAGCGATCGCGCCGGTCTCGCTGGTCTACAAGCTGCACGTGACCCTCGGCCTGACCCTGTTCGTGCTGTTCCCCTTCACCCGTCTGGTGCACATCGTCAGCGCCCCGGTGTGGTACTTCGGCCGCCGCTACCAGGTGGTCCGCACCAAGCGTCGCGCAGCGTGATGAAGCGGCGGATGGCGCTGGCGCGCCGTCCGCCCCACCTGAAGCTCTTCCCCCTCTCCCTTCAGGGAGAGGGCAGGGGAGAGGGTTACCGGAGGTAAGCGAAATGAGTTGCTCCCACTACGAATCCAAGGTCGAACACGTCGACCTGCCTGCCATCTCCGTCAACGGCGTCGCCATCGCCGAGGACGAACTGGCCCGCGAGCTGCAGTACCATCCCGCGTCCAGCCACGCCGAGGCGCTGTACTCCGCCTGCCGTGCGCTGGTGGTTCGCCAGTTGCTGGTGCAGCGCGCTGACGCGCTGGGTCTGGCGGCCGACGCGGAAGAGGGCGAGGCCCCGGAAGAAGCGCGCATCCGCGCCCTGATCGACCGTGAAGTCGGCGTGCCCGAAGCCGACGAGGCCAGCTGCCGCCAATGGTACGAAGCCAACCCCACCCGCCTGACCGCGCCCTGGCGCATGCGCCTGCGCCATGTGCTGCTGGGCTGCGCGCCGGACGACCTGGAAGGCCGCGCCAAGGCCCGCGAACAGGCCGAGGAGCTGCTGGCCGAACTGCGTGAACACCCCGAGCGTTTCGCTGAGAAGGCGATGCGCTTCTCCGACTGCCCGTCCAAGGACGACGGCGGTGACCTGGGCTGGATCGAACCGGGACAGACCGTCCCCGAGTTCGAGAAACGCCTGCTGCAACAGCAACCCGGCCTGCTCGGTCATCCGCTGGAAAGCCGCTACGGCCTGCACGTGGTCGAGCTGATCGAGCGTGATGGCGGCGAGCCGCTGGACTTCGCGCAGGCGCGTCCGCGCATCGCCGCCTACCTGCGCGCCCAGGTGCTGCAGCGCGCGGTCAGCCAGTACATCAGCGTGCTGGCCGGCGAAGCGCAGATCGACGGCTTCGTCTTCGACGGAGCAGAGTCGCCGCTGGTGCAGTGAACCGGTTCCGGGCCCCTCTCTCCCAATTCCTCCCCCAGAGGAGAGAGGGGCTTCGGGAACGGCCATGAATTTCGGCTTTCACCGTGGATAGTGAAGGCCGGCCGGAGTGAAACACCATGTCCGAATGGATCGACGGCCAGGGTCGCAAGATCGACTACCTGCGCCTGTCCGTAACCGACCGCTGCGACTTTCGCTGCGTCTACTGCATGTCGGAGAACATGCGCTTCCTGCCTCGTCAGCAGGTGCTCACCCTGGAAGAGATCGAACGGGTAGCGCGCCTCTTCGTCGAGCGTGGCGTGAAGAAGCTGCGCCTCACCGGCGGCGAACCGCTGGTGCGCCCTGGCATCGTCCATCTCTGTGAACGCCTCGCGGCGTTGCCCGGCCTGCGCGAACTGTGCATGACCAGCAACGGCTCGCAGCTCAGCAAACTGGCCGGTGATCTGCATGCTGCCGGCCTGACCCGCCTGAACATCAGTCTCGATACCCTCGATGCACAACGCTTCGCCGCCATCACCCGCACCGGGCGCCTGGAGCAGGTGCTGCGTGGCATCGACGCCGCCCAGCAAGCCGGGTTCGAGCACATCAAGCTGAACTGCGTGGTGATGAAGGGGCGCAACGCCGACGAAGTGCCGGCGCTGGTGGATTACGCCATCGCCCACGGGCTGGACATCAGCTTCATCGAGGAGATGCCGCTGGGCCAGGTCGGCCGCGAGCGCGAGGAGAGCTTCTGCTCCAGCGACGAGGTCCGCGCGCTGATCGCCGAGCAGCACGAGCTGCTGGATAGCGCCGAACACAGTGGCGGTCCGGCGCGCTACGTGCGCCTGGCGCAGCATCCGGGCACGCGCATCGGCTTCATTTCGCCGCACTCGCACAACTTCTGCTCCACCTGCAATCGCCTGCGCCTGACTGCCGAAGGCCGGCTGCTGCTGTGCCTGGGCCACGAGAACTCCCTGGACCTGCGCGGGCTGCTGCGCCGCCATCCGCTGCACGACGAACCCATCCTCGAAGCCCTGCGCGGCGCCCTGCAGCGCAAGCCGGCGCGCCACGAATTCACCGTCGGCGATGTGCAGGTGCTGCGCTTCATGAACCTCAGCGGCGGCTGAAACCGACCTCCCTCGGCGGGCCTCGCGCCCGCCTCTTGCCTTGCGTTCCTAAACATCCCCCGGAGCGGATAAACGACTCCGAGCGCCCACTCGTAGGAGCGGGCCATGCCCGCGATCGCGCGCACGGCGCGCTCCTACAGGTCGGTCGCGGGTTTCTTGGGCACCAAAATAGTCAGGCATAAAAAAGCCCCTGCGACATGAGCGTATCGCGGGGGCTTCGGGCATCTGCCAAATGTATAACCGTGGAAGCTACGGTAAATCATGCGAAAGAATCGTTTCGAATCCTCCTCGGATCGCTTCGGAACGCTTCCAGACTAAGGCTGCAGTGCGCTGCGCCACATCCCTCCGAAGGAGTAGCGGCCCGGCCGCAAAGGAGAGTGCGCCGCCCTGCCGCAGTAGACCTCCGCACACCCGCAGGGCGGATAAAGCGGAACGCTGTATCCGCCGTCCCGGCGCCGATGGCCAAACGCGGCGGATAACGCTTGGGGCGTTATGCGCCCTACTGTCGCGACCGCGGCAGGGGCGATTGACGTTGTGTACTTTTTAGTCCAGATTGGATTTTAAGTTTACGCGCGCCCGCGCGTGGACGGAGCAGAACAAGCCAGAACAAGAAGTCGTTCGCCTGGGTCAGGGCAAGGCAATGCCGCCGCAACCTCCCGCGTTGCGCCCCTGGACGAACCCAGACATGCCGTACTCACTGCCAGGATGTACCGGCCGGCGCTCGCCCCGGCGACCACACAACGGAGTTCATCGATGAATCGCAAAGCCCTGCTGGGCGGCCTGATGTTGGCCGCCTTCGCCACCTTCTCCCACGCCGACGACAAGCCGCTGCGCATCGGCATCGAAGCCGCCTACCCGCCCTTCGCCTACAAGACCCCGGAAGGCGGCATCGCCGGCTTCGACTACGACATAGGCAATGCGCTGTGCGAAGAGATGAAGCGCAAGTGCCAGTGGGTCGAGCAGGAATACGACGGCCTGATCCCCTCGTTGAAAGTGCGCAAGATCGACGCCGCACTGTCCTCCATCACCATCACCGAAGAGCGCAAGCACTCGGTGGACTTCACCCACAAGTACTACTTCACCCCGGGCCGCCTGGTGATGAAGGAAGGCTCGCAGCTGGACGAGCAGTTCAGCCAGCTCAAGGGCAAGAACATCGGCGTGCAGCGCGGCTCCACGGCTGACCGCTTCGCCACCGAGGTACTGGGCAAGGCCGGCGCCAACGTGGTGCGCTACACCAGCCAGGACGAGATCTACCTGGACCTGCTGGCGGGCCGCCTGGACGGTACCTTCGCCGACTCCATCCCACTGGAGATCGGTTTCCTGGAAACCCCGCGCGGCAAGGGCTTCGCCTTCATCGGGCCGGAGTTCAAGGACCCGAAATACTTCGGCGAGGGCGCTGGTATTGCAGTGCGCAAGGGCAACACCGAGCTGGTCGGCCAGCTCAACGCCGCCATCGACGCGCTGCGCGCCAATGGCAAGTACAAGGCCATCGAGGGCAAGTACTTCAAGAGCGATATCTACGGCGATTGATCCTCCGCCGAGTCATGGAAAAGGCCGCCTTCGGGCGGCCTTTTTCGTTGCGCCGGCGCCTTCCTGTAGGAGCGGGCCATGCCCGCGATCCGAGCGCCCACCCACGTCCACCTCACGGCGGAGCACGAACGTAGGATGGTGTGGAGCGAAGCGATACCCATCATTTCCCGTGCACCGTCAGCATGGGTATCGCTGTGCTCCACACCATCCTACGAAAGCGTCGCCGGCGACGTCCCCTGTATGAGCGGGACATGCCCGCGATCCGTCGGCAGAGCCGACGTTTCAGGCGGGTTCACATCATGGCGGGGAATACCGAAAGCGACTGGCAGGCGCGCCCCATGGGGCCCATCGCGGGCATGGGCTAGGCGCCCCCGCCCGTCCTGCAGGTTGAGAGGCAAGCCGCTCAGACCTCCTCCTTCAACTCCTTCAGGTGCTTGTACACCGTCGCGCGGCCCATGTTCAGGACGTTGGCCACGTAGTTCGCCGCGCTCTTGCCCTTGAACGCGCCCTCGGCATGCAGCGCCAGGACCAGTTCGCGCTTGTGGTCGCGGCTGAGGGTGGAGAGGCTCAGCTGGCGCTGCTGCAGCCAGCCGTGCAGGAAGGTGTTGATGCGCTCCTGCCAGTCGTCGCGGAACAGCGCGTCCGGTTGCGGGATGACCTTGCTGGAGGAGAGGAACAGGTCGAGCGCCGCCTTGGCGGTCTCGAACAGGGTGATGTTGAGGTTGATGCACAACACCGCCAGTGGTTCGCCCTTGCCGTCGCGCAGCACGGTGCTGATGGAGCGGATCTTCTGGCCGTCCCAGTTGAGTTTCTCGTAGGGACCGATGTTGCGCTCCTCGCTGCCGCCTTCGAGCATGTCTTCCAGCGCCGAGTCGTCGCCGATCTCGCGTTTGGAGATGTTGTTCGCCAGGTAGGCCACGCGCTGGTTGCGCAGGTCGTGGATGACCACTTCGGCGTGGGGGAAGAACAGCGCGGCGATGGCGTCGGCGATGGCCTTGTAGTTGTCCAGCGGATCAGCGGCGGTCATGGGCAAGGCTCTCGGGGCGATTAGGCGGGCGATGGCACGGGCGCTGGCGAGTGTGCCGCAAGCGCCCGCAGGCTGTCACGAACGACGGCTCACTCGGCCAGCAGGCGCGCCGGGGACAGCATTTCGGCGGTGAGGCCATGGCGGGTGAGGTGCTCGGGCAGGGCCTCGCGGCGGATCAGCGCGGCGCTGGCCTCGCCCATCGCCGCCGAGGTCTGGATGCCATAGCCGCCTTGCCCTGCGACCCAGTACAGGTCGGGCGTGGCCGGGTCATAGCCGGACACCAGGTCGCCATCGGCGAAGAACGAACGCAGGCCCGCCCAGGTGTGGCTCGGGCGGCGGATGCTGAGGGTGGTGTGCTCCTCGATCTGGTAGATGCCCAGGGCGATGTCCAGCTCTTCGGGCTGCACGTCGTGGGGCTCCACCGGGTCGGCGTTGGCCGGCGAGCCGAGCAGCATGCCGGCGTCGGGCTTGAAGTAGAAGGATTCATCCAGGCTCACCAGCACCGGCCAGGCGTGGCTGTCGACACCCTCCGGCGGGCTGAACAGGAAGGCGGCGCGGCGCTTGGGCGTGAGGCCAAGGGGAGTGGCGCCGGCCAGTTCGGCGATCTTGTCGGACCAGCTGCCAGCGGCGTTGACCAGCACCGGCGCTCGGTAGGTCTGCTGTGCGCAGCGCACTTCCCAGGCGTCGTCGATGCGACTGATCTCCAGGGCTTCGCTGTCCAGCTGCACGCTGCCGCCGTTGCGGCGGATGCCGCGCAGATAGCCCTGCAGCAGGCCGTCGGTGTCGATATCGGCGGCGCTGGGGTCGAGCATCGCACCGTGGACTTTCTCGCGGCGCAGCACCGGGACGATGGCGCAGGCTTCGTCGGCATCCAGCAGGCGCATTTCCGGCACGCTGTCGCGGGCGCTGGCGAACTGGCGCTGGAGCTCTTCCGGGTTGCCTTCGAAGTCCACGGTCATCTCCCCGCGCGGGGTGAGGATCGGGTGTTCGGCGAAGCCCTCGGGCGGGTTGTCGAAGAAGGCGCGGCTGGCGGCGGTGAGGGCGCGCACCTGCGGCGTGCCATAGGCGACGGTGTAGAGCGCTGCCGAGCGGCCGGTGGAGTGGTAGCCGGCGTGGGACTCGCGCTCCAGCACGGCGACCTTGCCGTGACGGGAGAGGAAATAACCGGTGGAGGCGCCGGCGATGCCGCCGCCAATGATGAGGAAGTCGACTTCGATCATGTTCGTCTCCGGCTCAGGCGTTCTTGCGTTGCAGATGGTAGAGCGCATTGGCCAGGGCGACGTCTTCCAGGCCCAGGCCGATGGAGCGGAAGAAGGCGTGGCGCTGGTAGTCCGGTTTGCCGGCCTGGCCGCTGACCAGTTCCGGCAGGTCGCCACGGATGGCACCGTCCCAGCCGTGCTCGTCGCGGGCCAGGCGCATCTCGCCGGCGGACGCCGGGGTGGTGGCGCGGTAGTCGCAGTACACGTCCATCTGCGCCAGCGACTGCGGTGGCACTTCGTGGGCGCGGGCGACGTTGGTGCTGATGGAGGTGATCAGCGCCGGCTTGGTCAGGATCGCCGGATCGAGCACCGGGGTGCCGGAGGAGGTGCACAGCAGCACCACGTCGGCGTCGGCCACGGCGGCTTCGACACTGGTGGCCGGTTCGGCGCGGGAATCGATGGCGCCGAACTGGGCCAGCACGCCAGCGCTCAGGTTCGGCGAGTAGACGCGGATGCTCTGCCAGTCACGCAGGCCGGCCGCGTAGCGCAGGTGTGCACGGGCGACCGGGCCGCTGCCGACGATGGCCAGACGCCTGGCGTCCGGGCGGGCCAGCTCCTGCACCGCCAGGGCGGTGGTGGCGGCGGTGCGCGCGGTGGTCAGGCTGCCGGCGTCGCACAGCAGCAGCGGCTGGCCGCTGTCCATGGACATCAGCAGGCTCCATGCGGTGACCAGCGACTTGGGCTGGCGCACGATGTACGGCGATGTCTTCACGCCGTAGACCTTCTGCGAGGCCAGCACGCCCAGGTAGTTGATGAAGTCGCCACCGCCGTTGGGGAACTCCACCAGTTGCTGTGCCGGCTGCACGGCGCTGCCAGCGGCCAGCTCGACGAACATGTCGCGCATCGCCTGGAGCACGTCGACCTGTGCCAGCAGGCGTTCGGCGTCAGCCTGGTTGAGGGTGAAAGGCGTGGCGGCGGACATGGTGAGACTCCAGGTGTGGATTTATTTTTCCATTCTGGACTCTATTGTCTTGATCGGCAAGGGTAGGTGGTCGGGTGGTGTATGCGTTTTCGCGGGGCTCAAACCGGTAGTGCTGGCCTGTAGGAGCGCCCCATGGGCCCGCTCCTACAGGGAATGACGCAACTTACAGCTTGAACTGCGCCACCAGTTCTTCCTGGCTGCCGGCCACGCGGCGCAGGTGCTCGCCGCAGTCGCGGGTGTGCGCGGCGGTCTTGCGGTTTTCCACGGTCATGTCGCTCAGGCGGTGCATGTGCTGGTTCACTTCCTGGGTCGTGGCGGCCTGCTGTTCGGCGGCGGCGGCGATCTGGAAGGCCATGGCATGCACGCCCTGCAGCGAATCATCCAGCGCGCCGAGGGCTTCCAGCACGGCCTGGGTGTCCTGCTCCAGGGTATGGGCCTGTTCGCTGGCGCCGCTCATGCTCGACTGCGCCTGGACGGAGGAGTCGCCCAGGCTGCCGACGATGGCGACGATCTCGTCGGTAGCGCTGCGGGTGCGCTGGGCCAGGCTGCGCACCTCGTCGGCGACCACGGCGAACCCCCGACCCGCCTCACCGGCGCGGGCGGCTTCGATGGCGGCGTTGAGGGCAAGCAGGTTGGTCTGTTCGGCGATGGAGCGGATCACGTCCAGCACCGAGCCGATCTGCTGGCTCTCGCCGGCCAGGGTCTGCACCACGCCATCGGCCTGGCGCAGGCCGACCAGCAGTTGGTCCTGGCGGCCAATCATGTGTTGCAGGGTGCCCTGCATGGCGACGAAGGCCTGTCGCGCGGCGGCGCTGCCGTCTGCACTGCGGCTGGCGCTGCCGGCGATTTCCTGCACGGTGGCGGCCATCTGGTCGACGGCACTGACCACCATTTCCAGCGCTTCCTGCTGCTGGTCGAGGTGATGGCTGGTGCGCCCGGCGGCGTCGAGGATGTCGCCGCTGGCGTCACCCACGGCCTCGCTGGCCTGGCGCAGACGCTCGACCACCTGGCGCCAGGCCGTGGTCATCTCGCGCAGGGCCTGCATCAGGCCGCTGCTGGCGCTGGCGTCGTCGCTCAGGCGCAGCTCGCCGCTGGCCAGGCGCTGGGCCAGGGCGGCCATGCTGGCCGGCTCGCCACCCAGCGGGCGCATCACGCTGCGGCTGACCAGCCAGGTGCCGGCGGCGACGCCGAACAGGGTCAGCACGCCGAGCACGAGGATCTGCCACATCAGCTTGCGCACCGGGGCGAAGGCCTGGTCCTGGTCCATTTCCGCCACCAGCGCCCAGTGCAGGCCGTCCAGGTTCAGCGGGACGAAGGACTTGAGCGCCGGCTCGTTGCTCAGGCCCGTCTCGGAAAGACGACCCTGCTCGCCGGCCAGGGCTTTCTCGATGGCCTGGCCGGGCAGGGCGGTGGGGCTTTCCTTGTCGCGGCGTACGTGGTGATCGGCAAAGCGCACCGAGTCCGAGCGCAGGCTGCCGTCGCCGCCGACCAGGTAGGTCTCGCCGTCGTCGCCCAGGCCCTGGCGGTTCTGCATCACTTCGTTGATCGAGGCGAGCGGCAGTTCCAGCACCAGCAGCAGTTGCAGCTTGCCATTGTCCTTGATCGGCGCGGCCAGCCATTGCACCGGCTGCTGGTCGTTGGGCGCCTGCTCCAGGTCGCTGATGCTGGCCTTGCCGCTGTCCAGCGCCTTGCGGATGAACTGGCCGAACGGCGTGTCGCGCCACTGCGGATCGCCGATGTTCTGCTGGTAGTCGACGCCACGGCCGAGGCTGAACACCACCTTGCCGTCGCCGGCCACCAGACGCAGTTCGCGGTAGCCGAAGGTCTTGATGAAGTTCTCGAACACCGGGCGGTCGTAGTTGGCGGTGGTCACCAGGGACTCGCTGTCCAGACCCGCGTAGTTGCTGCCCAGGTTGGTGGCGAGGCTGCTGAGCTGGTCGTTACGGGCCTTCCAGGCGTCCATCAGCTGCCGCTGCTTGATGCTGGCGACCGCCTCCAGGGCGTTCAGGCTTTGTTCTTCGAGGGCACGGCTGGCCTGGAGATAGACCACGATGGCCATCACCAGCACGGGGATCAGGCCGACCGAGAGGAAACTCAGAGCAAGTTTGGCGCGCAAGGGCATGGGAGGATTCCGACGAGTTCTTGGAATTGTTCTCGCGTGCTTTGCAAGAAGCGTGCGAATTTTTTTACGTCTGTAAATAAAACTGAGCAGAAACGGCCGGGGGCAGGCCTATTGCGCGGATAATGGCGCGTGGCCATTGTTTGCGGGGGGATGCCGCACGGTCGTCCCAGCGGGTCCGGCAGGAGGAATGGCAGGCTCTAGGAAAGGGAATTCGTCACCCGCGGTAACGCCGGTGGAAACAAAAAAGGCGAAGCCATGTGGCTTCGCCTTCTTCTGGTGCAACAAGCGATCAGTGCTTGCGCGGTACCGGCTTGAGCAGCTCGGTGGGCGGCATTTCGCAGTTGATCTTGCGGCCCAGCAGTTCCTCGATCGGCGGCAGGGCGAAGGCATCGTCCTCGCCGGCGAAGCTGATGGAGGTGCCGGTACTGCCGGCGCGGCCGGTACGGCCGATGCGGTGCACGTAGTCGTCCGGGTCTTCGGGCAGGGTGAAGTTGATCACGTGGCTGATGCCGTCGACGTGGATGCCGCGGCCGGCGACGTCGGTGGCGACCAGGACGCGGATCTTGCCTTCACGGAAGCCTTCCAGGACCTTGATGCGCTTGTGCTGCGGCACGTCGCCGGACATCTGGGCGGCGCTGATGCCGTCCTTGGTCAGGCGTTCCTCGATGCGACGCACCTCGTCCTTGCGGTTGGCGAAGACCATCACGCGGGTCCAGTCGTTCTGCGCGATCAGGTTGTACAGCAGCTTGTACTTGTCGCTGCCGGCAACGGCATAGACGTGCTGCTCGACGGTATCGCTGGCGACGTTTTCCGGCTCGATCTCGACGAT
Organism: Pseudomonas sp. PDM19; assembly: GCF_014852215.1. Lineage (NCBI taxonomy): Bacteria > Pseudomonadati > Pseudomonadota > Gammaproteobacteria > Pseudomonadales > Pseudomonadaceae > Pseudomonas > Pseudomonas sp. PDM19. The sequence goes on from NZ_JACVBG010000002.1 coordinate 337,864, forward strand.
GGCCGGGTCGACGGTCCACTGCTTGGCCAGGTTCATCACGTCGTCGGTGAAGGTGGCGGAGAACAGCAGGGTCTGGCGCTCGCCCTTGTACGGGGTCTGGCGGATGATCTGGCGGACCTGCGGGATGAAGCCCATGTCGAGCATGCGGTCGGCTTCGTCCAGCACCATCACCTCGACCATGTCCAGGTGCACCTCGCCGCGCTGGTTGAAGTCCAGCAGGCGGCCGGGGGTGGCGACCAGGATGTCGCAGAAGCGCGATTCCAGGGTCTTGAGCTGCTTGTCGAAGTCCATGCCGCCGACGAAGCTCATGACATTCAGGCCGGTGTACTTGGCCAGGCCGAGGGCGTCGTTGGCGATCTGCACCACCAGCTCGCGGGTCGGCGCGATGATCAGCGCACGCGGCTCGCCCATGTAGCGCTCTTTGGGCGGCGGGGTCTGCAGCAGCTGGGTGATGATCGAGATGAGGAACGCGGCGGTCTTGCCGGTGCCGGTCTGGGCGCGGCCGATGGCGTCCTGGCCACGCAGGGTGAAGCCCAGCACCTGTGCCTGGATCGGCGTGCAGTACGGGAAGCCCAGGTCATGGATGGCGTGCATCAGGCGCGGGTCGAGGTTGAAGTCGTGGAAGCGCGTCTTGCCTTCGGCCGGCTCGACCACGAAGTCTTCCAGCTTCCAGTTGTCCACCACCGGCGGGCGCGGCTTGCGCTCGCGGGGCTTGTCGGCACCCTCGGCCTTGGCATGCTCCTGCTTCGGCGCGTGCTCGCGTTTTTCGCCGCGTTCGCCTTTGTCGGAACGCTCGGCGCGGGGTTTGTCGCTTTTCGGACCGCGGGCCGGCTTCTCGCCGTTGTCGCCTTCGGGGCGCGGATTGCGCGGTTTGCGCGGACGCTTTTCGCCGCTCGGGGCGGGCTGGGAGGCAGCGGGTGCGGGGGCTGCCGGCGTGGTGACGGGCTGCTCGCCATCACCCTTGCTGAAGATTTTCTTGAGTGCTTTGAGCACGTTGGTCTCGTACTGGTTAAGGAATGAACGGCCGCCAGTGTAATGCAAGATGCCCGCAGGGCGAAGTGCCACGGGCATTCTGCCTATTGACTTGGGCTACGGAAGGTTCTCCAGCAGCAGCCGGCGGACGTTTCCGCCCATGATGGCGGCGATGTCCTGGTCGCTGAAGCCGGCTTTCGCCAGGCCTTGCGTCAGTTGCGCGAGGCCGGTGGTGTCGAAGGGCGCATTCACCGCGCCGTCGAAGTCCGAACCCAGCGCCACGTGCTCGACGCCTACCTTGTCGGCGGCGTAGCGCATGGCCTTGACGATGGCCTCCACCGAGGTTTCGCAGACCGCGCCGTCCCAGTAACCGATGCCGATCACCCCACCCGTGTTGGCGATGCCGCGCAGGTGGGCGTCGGTCAGGTTGCGCGGGCCGGGGCAGGTACCGGCGACGCCGGTGTGGGAAACGATCACCGGGCGCCTGGCGATGGCCAGCACGTCGTCGATCAGCGGGCGCGAGGCGTGGGCCAGGTCGATCAGCATTTTCTTGTCTTCCAGGCGCGGGATGACCTCGCGGCCGAACGCGGTCAGGCCGCCTTTTTTCAGACCGTGGGCGGAGCCGCCGACTTCGTTGTCGAAGAAATGGGTCAGCCCCATGATGCGGAAGCCCGCGTCGTACATGCGGTCGATGTTCTCGAGCTTGCCTTCGAGCGGATGCAGGCCTTCGGTGGCGAGCACGGCGGCGAGCTGCTTCGGGTCTTTCTGCCAGGCCGCGAGGTAGCGGGTGAGGTCGTCGCGGCTGCGCACCAGGGTGAGCTTGCCCTGGCTGTCGGCGGCGGCCTTGTCCAGCAGTTCGCCCTGGTAGAGCGCGCGTTCGAGCAGGCTGTTCCAGGTGCGTGCCGGCCAGCGCTGGGCAATGACCAGCGGGGTGATGTTGTCGCTGTCGGCGCTGTTGCTTTCGTAGTTCAGGCCGCGCGGGGTCTTGGTGACGGTGGAGAATACCTGCAGGCCGACATGACCTTCGAGCAGACGTGGCAGGTCGGTGTGGCCGTGGTCGTGGCGGTCCAGCAGGTTGCGGTCCCAGAGCAGGGCGTCGTCGTGCAGGTCGGCGACGAACAGGGTCTGGTGCAGCGCCTGGGCCTGCGACGAGGCGGGGTAGGGTGGCGGGCTGGCCACGGTGTTCATCTTGCGGTCCATGTAGCCCGGCAGGTTGAAGAAGATCCCCAGGCCAACGGCCAGCAGGACGAGCAGGATGATCAGCAGTTTGCGCATGTCAGCTTCCCAGCTTTGTTATTGGTTTTCTTGCTGGGGCGCAATCTAACAGAAGGGCAGGTGAAGGGAAGCGGCCTCAGCCGCAGAGGCAGTTGCGGCCCTTCTGCTTGGCCTGGTAGAGGGCGCCGTCTGCCCGCAGGATCAGGCTCGGCAGGTTTTCCTGGATGTCCATCTCGGCCAGCCCCAGGGACACGGTGACGCCGGGCAGCACGCCCACCGGCGAGTAGAAGGAGGCGACCTGCTCCAGGCTCTGGCGCAGGCGATTGCCGATGCGCCGGGCTTCATCGATGGCGATTTCCGGCAGCAGGATGACGAACTCCTCGCCGCCATAGCGCGCCATGCTGTCCTTGGGCCGCAGCTGGCTGCGCAGTGTATGGGCGACCAGGCACAGCGCGTAGTCGCCGGCCAGGTGGCCGTGCTCGTCGTTGTAGTTCTTGAAGTGGTCGACATCGAGCATGAGCATGCACATGGGTTGCTCGTTGAAGGCACAGCGCGTGCTCTCGCGGTCGTAGATGTGCTCCAGCCAGCGCCGGTTGAACAGCCCGGTGAGGGTGTCGATGTTGGCGTTCTGCTCGGTGTCGAGAATGATCCGGTTGCCTTCGCGCACCCGCTCGCAAAGCACCGAGAGAAGGTTCTGCATCACCTGCGGGGAGTGCTCGAACAGGCCGATCAGCGCTTCGCGGTGCAGACGCAGGACGGTGGTCGGTTCGCTGGCGACGACATAGGCCGAAGGATGGTCGCTGTCGATGAAGCTGATCTCGCCGGCGCAGTCACCCGGATGCAGGGTGCTTACCGGCTGGTTGTCCAGCGACCCCAGGTACACCGTCAGGTGCCCGGAGAGGACCATATAAAGGAAGTGGTTGCGGTTGAAGGGCGACAGCAGGATTTCGCCGCGCTCCAGTTCGCAGGCGCGGAAATCCTTGAGCAGCTGCTGCAGGTTGGCCGCGGCCACGTTCTGGAACAGGCGCAAGTGCTGGAGTTGGCGGATGTCCTCTTTCCACTGCGCGGCTTTCATGGCGCGGCGGACGTCGGGTAGCGGCTGATGATGTGCACGACTGACTCTCCCTGTAGTCCTCTTCGCACATTGAGCCATCAGTATTAGTCAGATTTGACTACTGGCAATTCGCATCCAGACCCGGCCGACCGGCGGTCGGCCGGGTGTTTCATCAGTGTTCCAGCAGCTCCACGTGCACTGCGTAACCGCCCAGACGGTCGGCCAGGGCGGCGCGTGAGTCTAGGTCGAGGCCGCCAACGAAAAGACGTGCTTTCTGACCAAAGCGGTCATCGGCGATCACCTCGATGCGCGGTGCCGGGGACAGGTGCCGGGTCTCGTCCTCGAGCACGCGACGAATGGCATCCAGGCGCAGCGCCGGCTTGAAGGTCTTGCCCACCGCGGTGACCGGGATGGCGTCCAGCAGCCAGACGTCCTTGGGTACTGCGGCGCGCTCGGGCACGTGCTGCGCGGCGTGTTCCAGCAGTTCCGCTTCGCTCGCCTGCATGCCCGGCTTGAGCTGGATGTACACCACCGGCAGCTCGCCGGCCTTCAGGCACGGCTTGCCCACGGCGGCGGCCATGGCCACGGCGGGGTGGCGGTGCAGGGCTTCCTCGATCATCTGCGGGTCGATGTTGTGCCCGCCCCGGATGATCAGGTCCTTGCTGCGGCCGGTGAGCCAGATGTAGCCGTCGGCGTCGATGCGGCCCAGGTCGCCGGTGTTGAACCAGTCGCCGTCGACCCAGATGTCCTTGTTCTTGCTGGCCTGCAGGTAGCCCTTGAAGACGGTGGGGCCGCGCAGGCAGATGTTGCCGATCTCGTCCACGGCCGCGTCGCGCAGGTACTGGCCGTCGCCGTCGAGGACCACCGATTTCAGCTCGCAGTAGGGCAGGCGCAGGCCGATGGAGCCGGGCCGACGCTCGCCGCCGCGCGGGTTGCAGCTGGTGCCGCAGGTGCCTTCGGTCATGCCGTAGCCTTCGATGACCTTCAGGCCGGTCTTCGCCTCGAACTGGCGGATCAGCTCCACCGGCATGGGCGCAGCGCCGCACAGGGCGAAGCGCAGGCTGGAGAGGTCGCGACCCTCGCTGGGCACCTGGAGCAGGGCGGCGTAGATGGTCGGCACGCCGCTGAAGCTGGTGACCTTGTAGCGCTCCACCAGCTTCCAGAAGTCCTGGATCAGCGTCGGGTTGCGATAGCCCTGGGTACCGGCGAGCAGTACCTCGCCGCCGCGCATGAAGGGCGCAAGGCCGGTGACCATCACGCCGTTGACGTGGAATAGCGGCAGGCCGCAGAGCAGCACGTCGTTGCCGTCGTAGTCGGAGTTCAGGCCCATGATCTCGGCCATCGCCACTTCGTTGAAATGGCTGTGCGGCGCAAGCTTGGGCGTGCCGGTGGTGCCGCCGGTGTGGAAGTAGGAAGCGACTTCGTCCGGGCCGATCACACGGCCGCTTTCCAAGTGGTCCGCCGGGCACTGGGCGAGCAGTTCGTCGAAGTCCAGCACGCCTTCGGGCAGCGCGTCGCGAGCGGCCTTGATCGCCGAGCGCTGTGGCTCGGGCAGCAGGTTGGCGATGTCGACGGTGACGATGGCGTTCAATTCCGGCAGGTGCTCGCGCAGGCCGGCGACCTTGTTCCAGAGATCGGTGCCCGGGAAGGGCGCCAGCGTCACCAGCACGCGCGAATCGGCGGCGCGCACCAGTTCGGCGATGTGCTCGGGATCGAGCAACGGGTTGATCGCGTTGACGATCCCCGCCGCTTCGCCGCCCCAGATCACGTAGTGGGTCTGCGGCAGGTTGGGAAGCAGGAACGACACCGCGGTGCCCGGCCGCACGCCAAGGCGATGGAAGGCATTCGCCGCCTGGGTGACGCGGGCGAACAGCTGCTCGTAGCTGACCTTGACCGGTTCCTCCGCCGCCGAACCCTGCAGCAGGAAGCTCAGGGCGGTGGACGGGCCATACTGCTGCGCCGAACGGCGTAGCAGTTCATAGGTGTTGGGCGGCAGGTCGCGGTCTTGCAGGGGGACCTGTTCCAGGGCTTCGACGTCACGCAGGCTGCTGATCGGGGCGTTCATGCTTCTTCTTGTTCTCCGCAGGGTCAGGGGATCACAGGCGCTCCCGCAGCCAGGCGCCGATATCGCCAAGTTCCTCATTGCTCACTTCGTGGCTCATCGGGTAGGTGCGCCACTGGGCGGGCACCTCGTTGGCCTGCAGGAAGTCGTAGGCGGCGCGGCCCATGGCCGGCGTCACCACGTCATCGAAAGTGCCATGCAGGCAGAGGGCGGACAGTTGTCTTTTTGTAGCGGGCAGCTTTATGTCGTCACTGAATGTCGGGCCATAGGTGGAGAGGGCCATGACCCCGCCCAGTTCGCCGTCCCAGCGCAGGTAGCCGGTGTGCAGCACCACCGCGCCGCCCTGGGAGAAGCCGGCAAGGATGATGCGTCCGGGCGCAATGCCCTGGTCGATCTGCCCCTGGATCAGCGCGATCACGCTGTCGGCCGAGGCTTCCAGCTGCGCGTCGTCGATGGCGCGGGCCGGGGCCATGGCGAGGATGTCGTACCAGCTGGGCGCGGGCATGCCGTTGAACACGGTGACCGGGCGGGTCGGCGCCTGGGGCAGGATGAAGCGTGTCGAGGTGAAGCTGCGCTGCAGCATCTGTGCTACCGGCTCGAAGTCGTAACGGTCGGCGCCCAGGCCGTGCAACCAAATGACGCAGGAGTCGGCGCTCTGGCCGGGTTCGAGGATCAGGGGCTGGGTCATGGTGGCTCCAGGATGGGGCAGGCGCTCTAGGAAGGGGCGCTGCGTGGGAAAAAGGGAGGAGGGGCGATGCAAGAAGATGTCGCATGGCCATAACTTGTGGGACTTGACTGCACGAATTTGCACGAACGTTCCTAGGCTGGTACGCCCCTTGCTATCGCTACTGGCAGGCTGTGCGGCCCCACTTCCGGTAACACTCTACCGACCCCATCCGGAAAGCTGTACCGGAAGTGGCGCCGCGACAACCTTGGGCTGCTTCAGGGCCCGCCGCGCCGGCTGCGGTCAACAGCCGGCGCGGCGGGCCTTCGCCTTCACGCAATGATCCCTTGATGACCCGTTCCAGCGTGCAAGACCTGCGCGCTCGAAGGTGTGTTCGCGGCCTGGCGAAGGAATTTTCGTAGGCCGTCTAGACTCACTTTCAGGTCTCCATCCCGTTTGTTGTCTTGCTGGTGCCTCACGAGGGTACGGCGGTGGAACCGGGACTCCAAAACACTAAAAAAGCAACGGAGAAGATCGATGAAGATGGTGAAATCCACCCTGGCAGTGCTGACCACCGCCGCCGTGTTCGGCATCAGCGGCCTCGCGCATGCCGGCGCCACCCTGGATGCAGTGAAGAAGAAAGGCTACGTGCAGTGCGGTATCAGTGACGGTCTTCCCGGCTTCTCGTATGCCGACGCCAAGGGCCAGTACAAGGGCATCGACGTGGATGTCTGCCGCGCCGTGGCGGCGGCCGTGTTCGGCGACTCGACCAAGGTCAAGTACAGCCCGCTGACGGCCAAGGAGCGCTTCACCGCGCTGCAGTCCGGCGAGATCGACATCCTCTCGCGCAACACCACCTGGACCAGCTCCCGCGACAGCGCGATGGGCCTGAACTTCGTCGGCGTGACCTACTACGACGGCCAGGGCTTCCTGGTGAACAAGAAGCTCGGCGTCTCCAGCGCCAAGGAACTCGACGGCGCCACCGTGTGCATCCAGGCCGGCACCACCACCGAGCTCAACCTGTCCGACTATTTCCGCTCCAACAACCTCAAGTACACCCCCATCACCTACGACACCTCCGACGAGAGCGCCAAGTCGCTGGAGTCCGGCCGTTGCGACGTGCTGACCTCCGACCAGTCGCAGCTCTATGCCCAGCGCATCAAGCTGGCGGCGCCGGATGACTACGTGGTGCTGCCCGAAGTGATCTCCAAGGAGCCCCTCGGCCCGGCCGTGCGCCAGGGTGACGAGGAGTGGTTCGACATCGCCCGCTGGACGCTCTTCGCGATGCTCAACGCCGAGGAACTGGGTATCAACTCGAAGAACGTCGAGGAACAGGCCAAGAGCACCAAGAACCCGGACGTCGCGCGCCTGCTCGGCGCCGAGGGTGATTACGGCAAGGACCTCAAGCTGCCCAAGGACTGGGCGGTACAGATCGTCAAGCAAGTGGGTAACTACGGCGAGATCTTCGACCGCAACGTCGGTGACGGCAGCGACCTGAAGATCAAGCGTGGCCTCAACGCCCAGTGGAACAAGGGTGGTCTGCAGTACGCACCGCCGGTGCGCTGACCTGACCCGCTCCGGCGCCCGGAGTGTGGGCGCCGGACTGTTTCGAACGACGTGAAGCCTCCGGGTGGTCACGGGCTTGGCCCGTGGTCGCCCGGCGCGCTTCCGAGAGGGCTTACATGCAGAATTCCGTCAAGGCCCAGCGTCCGCGGGGGGTATCGCTCAACGATCCCGTCGTGCGCGGCTGGGCATTCCAGGTCATAGCCGTCATCTTCGTCGTGGCGGTCGGCTGGTTCCTCTTCGACAACACCCAGACCAACCTCGCCCACCGTGGCATCCAGTCCGGTTTCGGCTTCCTCGACCACAGCGCCGGCTTCGGCATCTCCCAGCACCTGATCGACTACAGCGAAAGCGACACCTACGGACGGGTGTTCATGGTCGGCCTGCTTAACACGCTGCTGGTCACGGTGATCGGCATCGTCTTCGCCACCATCCTTGGCTTCATCCTCGGCGTGGCGCGGTTGTCGCCCAACTGGCTGATCCGCAAGCTGGCGACCCTGTACATCGAGACCTTCCGCAACATCCCGCCGCTGCTGCAGATCTTCTTCTGGTACTTCGCCGTGCTCGGCCCGCTGCCGAACCCGCGGCAGAGCATCAGCTTCGGCGACCTGTTCTTCATCAACAACCGCGGCCTGCAGATGCCCGCGCCGATCGCCGCCGACGGCCTCGGCCCGTTCATCGTCGCGGTGATCCTGGCCATCGTCGGCTGGGCGGTGATCTGGAAGTGGGCCAAGGCCCGTCGCCATGCCACTGGCAAGGCCTTCCCGGTGTTCCTCAGTGGCCTGGCTTTGCTGGTCGTGCTGCCGGGGCTGGTGTCGCTGGTGGCCGGCGCGCCGTTCCACTGGGACATGCCGGTGCTGCAGGGCTTCAACTTCCGTGGCGGCTGGGTGGTGATCCCGGAGCTGGTGTCTATCGTGCTCGCGCTGTCGGTCTACACCGCCGCCTTCATCGGCGAGACGGTGCGCGCCGGCATCCAGGCGGTGAGCCACGGCCAGACCGAGGCCGCCGGCTCCCTAGGCCTGCGCCCGGGGCAGACGCTGCGCCTGGTAGTCATCCCGCAGGCGCTGCGGGTGATCATTCCGCCGCTGACCAGCCAGTACCTGAACCTGGCGAAGAACTCCTCGCTGGCCGCTGCCATCGGCTACCCGGACATGGTCTCGCTGTTCGCCGGCACGGTGCTCAACCAGACCGGCCAGGCTATCGAGACCATGGCCATCACCATGAGCGTGTACCTGGCCATCAGTATCAGCATTTCGCTGCTGATGAACTGGTACAACAAGCACATCGCGCTGGTCGAGCGGTAAGGGGATATCCATGACAACTCATACCTTCAAGCCCGACCTGCCGCCCCCCGCGCGCAGCGTCGGCGTGCTCGCCTGGCTGCGCGGCAACCTGTTTTCCAGCTGGTTCAACACCCTGCTGACGCTGGTCGGCCTCTACCTGGTCTGGCTGATCCTGCCGCCGCTGCTGGAGTGGGCGATCATCAAGGCCGACTGGACCGGCGCCACGCGCGCCGACTGCTCCCGCGAAGGCGCCTGCTGGGTGTTCATCGGTTCGCGCTTCGGCCAGTTCATGTACGGCTTCTACCCCGAGGAACTGCGCTGGCGCGTGGACCTCACCGTGCTGTTCGTGGTGTTCGGCGCGGCGCCGCTGTTCCTCAAGCGCTTTGCGTACAAGGTGAAGTACGGCCTGGGCTTCCTCGTGGCGCTGCCGATCGTGGCCTACTGGCTGCTGCACGGCGGCTTCCTCGGCCTGGAAAGCGTGCCGACCAGCGCCTGGGGCGGGCTGATGCTCACCGTGGTGATCGCTGCGGTCGGCATCTGCGGGGCGATGCCGCTGGGCATCCTGCTGGCACTCGGGCGGCGTTCGAAGATGCCGGCGATCAAGGTCATCTGCGTCACCACCATCGAGTTCTGGCGCGGTGTGCCGCTGATCACCGTGCTGTTCATGTCCTCGGTGATGCTGCCGCTGTTCCTGCCCGAGGGGATGAACCTGGACAAGCTGCTGCGCGCGATGGTGATGGTGGTGCTGTTCGAGGCCGCGTACATCGCCGAGGTGGTGCGCGGCGGCATGCAGGCCATTCCGAAAGGTCAGTACGAAGCCGCGGCCGCCATGGGCCTGGGCTACTGGCGGACCATGGGCCTGGTGATCCTGCCGCAGGCGCTCAAGCTGGTGATCCCCGGCATCGTCAACACCTTCATCGCGCTGTTCAAGGACACGAGCCTGGTGATCATCATCGGCCTGTTCGACTTCCTCAACAGCATCAAGCGCGCCACCGCGGACCCGGCCTGGCTGGGCATGGCCACCGAAGGCTATGTGTTCGCCGCGGTCGTCTACTGGATTTTCTGTTTCGGCATGTCCCGCTACTCCATGCACCTGGAGCACAAGCTGGACACGGGCCACAAGCGTTAGGAGCGATTCATCATGTCTGAAGCCACCAACAAGACCGCACAGCCGGCCATCGGCGATCACGTGATGATCACCATGAAGGGTGTGAACAAGTGGTACGGCCAGTTCCACGTGCTCAAGGACATCAACCTGGAGGTCAAGCAGGGCGAGCGTATCGTGCTCTGCGGGCCCTCCGGCTCGGGCAAGTCCACCACCATCCGCTGCATCAACCGCCTGGAGGAACACCAACAGGGCAGCATCGTGGTCGATGGCACCGAGCTGACCAACGACCTCAAGCAGATCGAGGCGATCCGCAGCGAAGTCGGCATGGTGTTCCAGCACTTCAACCTGTTCCCCCACCTGACCGTGCTGCAGAACTGCATCCTGGCGCCCATGTGGGTGCGCAAGATGCCCAAGCGCCAGGCCGAGGAAGTCGCCATGCATTACCTGGAGCGCGTGCGCATCCCGGAGCAGGCCAACAAGTTCCCCGGCCAGCTCTCCGGCGGTCAGCAGCAGCGGGTGGCGATCGCCCGCGCGCTGTGCATGAAGCCGAAGATCATGCTGTTCGACGAACCCACCTCGGCGCTCGATCCGGAAATGGTCAAGGAGGTGCTCGACACCATGATCGGCCTGGCGCAGAGCGGCATGACCATGCTCTGTGTGACCCACGAGATGGGGTTTGCGCGCACCGTGGCGAACCGGGTGATCTTCATGGACAAGGGCGAGATCGTCGAGCAGGCGCCGCCGGACCAGTTCTTCGACAACCCGCAGTCGGACCGCACCAAGCTGTTCCTCAGCCAGATCCTGCACTGATATCCGAACCTGCCCCTCTCCTTGGGGAGAGGGGCAGGTGATCGCTTGCAACGCTCGTCTCCCCCGATGGCAAGCCAGCGCCGCAACGGCGTATGCTGCCGATTCCACCGCAACAAGGTGCGCATCGGGAAAACCGGCTGAACTCGGCCGCCCCATCGGTGTTCCCATGTGCAGTGGTTTGCCAGGGATGGGCTACCGTTTCAGGTAGCTCCCCTGCATCCGCCGTCCAAAGGAAGAGAGCCGACGTGAACCTGATCCTATCGCCATTGAACCTCAGCAAAGCCAAGGCCTGGGGCGCCCACGCGGTGACCTCCAGCGGTGTCATCCTCGCGCTGCTCGCGCTTCTCGCGCTGGTCGACAACAAGCCGCAGGCCTGCCTGCTGTGGCTGGGTGCGGCCTTGCTGGTGGACGGCCTGGACGGCACCCTGGCGCGCAAGTTCGACGTCAAGGCGGTGCTGCCGCACTTCGATGGCTCCACCCTGGACCTGGTGATCGACTACCTCACCTACGTCTTCATCCCCGCGATCTTCATCTACCGCTACGTGCCGCTGCCGGTGCACACCGAACTGCTGGCGGTGGGGGTGATCCTGGTGTCCTCGCTGTTCTGCTTCTGCAACGTCAACATGAAGAGCAAGGACAACTACTTCGTCGGCTTCCCGGCCGCCTGGAACGTGGTGGCGGTGTATTTCTTCGTGCTCGACCTGAACCCCTGGGTGAGCTTCGTCACCGTGCTGGTGCTGGCCGCGCTGACCCTGACCCGCATGAAGTTCCTGCACCCCTTCCGCGTACGCCAGTTCATGCCGCTGAACATCGCTGTGACCTTCGTCTGGATGCTCAGCAGCGCGCTGCTGATCCTCCAGCACCCGGTGGACCAGCCCTGGCTGCTCGGCCTGTGGTTCGTGGCTTCGGCTTACTTCGTCGGCGTCTGCGTGTGGCGCACGGCCATGGAGTGGTTCAACTGACCGAGCCGGAATCGCGGTTTGCTTCCACGTAGGATGGTGTGGAGCGAAGCGATACCCATCGATACCCATGCATCCAGCAGCATGGGTATCGCAAGCTCCACCCTTCCTACGTTCCTGCACCTCTCAGACGTCTTACGCCTGCCGCCCCATCAGCCGCTGCCGGAAAGCCCCCGGCGTCTCCCCGCACACCTGCTTGAACAGGCGCGCGAAGCTTGCCCGGTCGGCATAGCCGACATCGCTGGCGATGCGCTCCAGCGAACGCCCCGGATCACCCAGTGCCTCCTGCGCCGAGGCGATGCGCAGGCGTTGCACGTAATCGTTCGGCGACATCCCGACCTGCTCGCGGAAGCGCCGCAACAGCGTGCGTGTGGAGCAGTGCACGCGCTGCGCCAGGCTGGCGAGGTCGAAGGGCTGCGCGTAGTTGTCTTCCAGCCAGGTCAGCAGTGGCTCCAGTGGCGAGCCAGCGGGCAGCGGGTCGGGCAGCAGCGGGGTGAAGCGCCGCTGGCGGCCGCGTCCGTGCTCGAACACCAGGGTCGCCGCCGCGCGACGCGCGAGTGCCGCGCCGGCATGGCGCTCGATCAGGTACAGGCACAGGTCCAGTCCGGCTTGCGCGCCGCCGGAACAGAGCCGGCCGTGGTCGTCGGTGCACAGGGCGTCGATGTCCAGCCGCACACGGGGATAACGTGCGCGGAACGCCGTTTCCAGCGCCCAGTGCGTAGTGGCGCGGCGCTCGTCCAGCACGCCGGCTTCGGCCAGCAGGAAGGCGCTGCTGCACAGGCTGCCCAGCTGTACGCTGGCGGGGGCGCGGCGCAACCAGTCCAGCAGCGCTTGATTGGCGGCGAAGGTCGCGTCGATGTCGGCGCCGGTGGCGGGGATCAGCAGCAGGTCGCAGCGCGCGGCGAGGTCGAGCCCGCCTTCCACTTCCACGCGGCCGAAGGGCAGCGCCACTGGGCCGCCGTCGGCGCTGACCCGCAGCACCTCGAAGCGTCGTTCGCCGGCCAGGCGGTTGGCGAGGTGGAAACTGTCCATGGCCAGGCCAAGGCTGGAACACAGGGTTTGCGGGCAGACGAACAGGGCTATCCTGAACATGGCGTCTCGCTTTGCTCCGTCGATGGAAGTGGCGCTATTGATCATAATGTTGTCGATATTGCCAATCGTGTCCAGTCGATCCATCCCCGATACTGCGTCATCTCTCCTGACACGAGCCCCACCATGGCCCACCCCAACGCCCAGCTGATCGAACGTTTCTACCAGGCCTTCCAGCGTCGTGACGGCGAGGCCATGGCCGCCTGCTACAGCGCCGACGTGCAGTTCAGCGACCCGGTCTTCACCGACCTGCGCGGCGCCGAGGCCGGCGACATGTGGCGCATGCTCACCGCCCGCGCCCAGGATTTCTCGTTGACCTACGAGGGCGTCGAGGCCGATGAGACGCGCGGTTCGGCACGCTGGGTGGCGTCCTACACCTTTACCCAGACTGGTCGGAAAGTGATCAATCACATCCGGGCACATTTCCACTTCCGCGACGGATTGATCTGTCAGCACGTGGACAGCTTCGATCTGTGGAAATGGTCCCGCCAGGCCCTCGGCGCCAAGGGTGCCCTGCTGGGTTGGGCGCCGCCGGTGCAGGGGGCGATCCGTGCCCAGGCCGCCAAAGGCCTGGCGGCGTACCGCGCACAACGGGTTGGGAAGGCCTGATCGCGGGCTTTCGGGCTCGCCCGTGGCGGCGGGATAGGCTTAAATGACAGGCGACTGAGAGCCGGATGCCGCCATGATCACACTTTTCCAGTTCCCGCCCGCCTTCAACGTACCCAACGTCAGCCCCTTCTGCCTGAAGCTGGAGACCTTCCTGCGCCTCGCCGGCCTGGAGTACCAGATCAAGCATGTGATGGACCCGCGCAAGGGGCCCAAGGGCAAGCTGCCGTTCATTACGCTGGACGGCAAGGCCGTCGCCGATACGGCGATCATCATGCGCACGCTGCAGCAGTACTACGAATTCGACCTCGACGCCGGCCTCGATGCCCGTGGCCGTGGCTGGGCGGTGTCGATCACCCGTCTGTGCGACGAGCACCTGGTGCCGTTGCTGGTGTACTTCCGCTGGCTCGACGAGCAGGGCTTCCGCCAGGTGAAGGACGTGATGTTCCGCGGCGTGCCCGGGCCGCTGCGGCCGGTGGTGGGGGCGATGCTGCAACGCAAGATTCGCGGCGACCTCAAGGGCCGCGGCCTGCTGCGCCACAGCCGCGAGGAACTGCTGGGCTTCGCCCGTGACGACCTCGAAGCCCTGGACGGCATGCTCGGCGACCTGCCGTACTTCGGCGGCGCCCAGCCGTGCAGCGCCGATGCGGCGACCTACGGCGTGCTGGCCAACCTGATCCTCAGCACCCTGGAAACCCCGCTCAACGACATGGCGCGCAGCTACGAGCGCCTGGTCGCCTACTGCGACCGCATGCAGGCGCGGGTCTGGGCGTCGTGACCGCCGCCGAGCCCAAACCCTGGTTCGTCTACCTGGTGCGCGCCGAGAACGGCGCGCTGTACTGCGGCATCAGCGACGACGCGCAACGGCGCTTCGAAACCCATCGTACCGGCAAGGGCGCGCGCTTCTTCCATTCCAGCCCGGCCCAGGCGCTGGTCTATGTCGAGGCCTGCGCCGGCAAGGGCGACGCCCTGCGCCGCGAGCGCGCGATCAAGGCGCTGACCAAGAAGGCCAAGGAGCGCCTGGTGCTGGCCAATCCCTTCACCATCAGCGCCGTGGATGTCGTCCTATCCGAGGGATGAGGTAGGAGTCGTCCTACGTAAGGGTTAAGCTGCCGGACCACCTTCCGGCCGCTGGAGCCCCCCATGTCCGAGCTGATCCTGCACCACTACCCGACTTCGCCCTTCGCCGAAAAGGCGCGTCTGATGCTGGGCTTCAAGCAGCTGTCCTGGCGCTCGGTGACCATTCCGCCGCTGATGCCCAAGCCGGACCTCATGGCCCTCACCGGTGGCTACCGCAAGACCCCGGTGCTGCAGGTCGGCGCCGACATCTACTGCGACACCGCGCTGATCGCCCGCCGCCTGGAGCAGGAAAAGGCCGTGCCGGCGCTGTTCCCCGAAGGCCACGAATTCACCTCGGCCAGCTTCGCCCTGTGGGCCGACTCGGTAATCTTCCAGCATGCCGTCAGCCTGGTGTTCCAGCCCGAATCCATCGCCATGCGCTTCGGCAAGCTGCCGCCGCAGTTCCTCCAGGCCTTCGTCGCCGACCGCAGCCAGCTGTTCAGCGGCGGCACCGCCAGCAAGCTGCCGGCCGAGCAGGCCAAGCACCAGTGGCCTGCCTTCATGGCCCGCGTCGAGGAGCAACTGGCCCGCGAGGAGGGCGACTTCCTGTTCGGCGAGCCCTCCATCGCCGATTTCGCCCTGGCGCACTGCCTGTGGTTCCTCAAAGGCACGCCGGTCACCGCGCCGCTGGTGGACGATTACCCGTCGGTCGCTGCCTGGCTCGGCCGCGTCCTGGGCTTCGGCCACGGTGCCGCCAGCGAGATGAGCGCCGAGCAAGCCATCGCCGTGGCTCGAGACAGCCAGCCGGCGGCACTGCCGGAAGAGGCCTTCGTCGATCCCAACGGCTTCAAGGCCGGCCAGCGCGTGGTAATCGCCGCCACCGACTACGGCTGCGACCCGGTGGAAGGCGAGCTGCTGCACGCCGGGCTGGAAAGCCTGATCCTGCGCCGCGAAGACCCGCGCGCCGGGACCGTCCACGTGCACTTCCCGCGTATCGGCTTCAGCATCCGCCCGGCCTGAGTCCTGCCGGGCCGGGGCACTGCCGCGTCACCGGCGTACGCAGGCGCGGCAGGTTTTCGGCCATTTCGCGGAAGTGCTGCAGGCGCTCGTAGCAGAGCGCCATTTCCCCGCTGTTGCTGTTGTACCAGGCGTCCGGTGCGCCGCAGCTGACCAGCCGCAGGTTCAGCGGGCGCGGCGGGTGAAACAGGCGGAAGACCTCGTTGACCATCAGCTGCAGGTGATCGCCGTCGCGCAGCAGGGCGATCAGCGGCCCGGCTTGCTCCGGGTTCATCGAAGGCGGGTCCCAGCTCAGGCGCCAGGCCGCGTGGTGCTGGATCGAGGACGTACGCCGGGTGTGCCGGATCCATTCGAACGCCTTGCTCGCCTGGCGGAACTCCCGGTCGCAGTAGACCGCCCGCTCATAGGGCAGGCCGGTGAGCGGCGGCAGCCAGTCCAGCCGCGCCATGTCGCTGCCGTAGAGCAGGCAGGCGATGTTGTAGTAGCGCTGCTCGTCCAGCGGGTGACTGTCCCAGGCCAGCACCTGGTCCGGCGGCGGCTTGGGCGTCTGCCACTCCAGTCGCCAGTAATCGGCGATGTCCAGCAGGCGTGCGTCCACCTCGTCGCGTGGCAACCGGGCGTAGAGGTGGAACAGCAGGATGAAGCCGAGCTGGTCCGCCGCATCCTCCTCACGCCCGAGCACCGGCAGGTCGTACTCGGCAATCAGTACATGCCCCATCTCGTGCATCACGCTGAACTCGGCGTTGGCCAGCACGAAGCGTGCGACGTTGGGCGTCAGTGACGGGGGCGTCGGGTCGGCGAACAGGAGACGGGTGCAGAGCAGCAACAGCAGCGTCCAGTACGAGCAGTGCAACCGGGGATGCCCGGAGAGCGGAGACGCAGCGGCAGTGAAAGCAGGCAAGGCGGACATGGCGACCACCGCGAGCGAGAGGCGCCTGATCTGACTCTAGCAGCCATACTGCGCGGGCTGCGGGGCGCTTTGTCGGAAGACTGTGCGATGGTCGCTTGAGGCGTCTGGCGCGGGCGTCTATCGTCCAACCCTCCTTGCACGACACCCATGAACAACACCCAATGCACGAGAAAGGACGCCGCGCATGCACGCCTACGATATCGAACTGCTGAAATATTCCACGCCCGCCGCCGGGGAGGAGCTCCAGGGCTGGTGCTTCGGCCTGCCGCCGGGCATCACGCCCGCGCAATGGCCGCTGGACCCGGATACCGGCTACCCGCTGATGCACGGCTTCACCCTGCGCCTGCCCGAGGATTATCGGGTGCACGGGCCGGAGATCGTCGCGCTGAGCTTCTTCTCGCTGTCGCCGGACCAGAACGACGGCGGCCCGAGCACGGTGGACGGCATCGCCGAGCAGATCCTTTCGCCGGACGATCAGCCTCCGGCCGATCCGCACCTGCTGCCGTTCTGGCAAGCCGGCCGCGCCAGCCACCCGCGCCTGCACCGCATGGAGGACATCCTTGGCGGCGGCTACGCCGTGATCCTGCTGACCGAAGCCGAATTCAACGGCGCCGCGTGCCTGCCGCCGCAACTGCCCACGGGCAATCCACTGCTGGCGCAGACGGCCGCGCCACAATGGCTGGTGTCGGGTTCGGCGAGCACCTTCGACACCACCATGAAGGAAGGCGACTACCTGTTCGGCCTGTTCGGCGGCATTCCCCAGCCGGGGCTGGAGACGCGGTACCTGCTGCGCTGGACCCCGCGCGCCAGCGACCCCAATGCCGGGATCAAGCCCGACGAGTACGGCGAGACGGACTACCAGCAGTTCTACTACTGGGAGAACGACGACATCCATCGCGACAACTACCGCGAGCACGCCTGGAGCCTGGGCCACCAGCCCAACCACATCGGCGGCACCATGCGCCCGGTGCAGGGCATGCCGGACATCAGCGCCTACTACATCGGTTTCGAGGAATACCTGGGTGGCTACAACTTCGGCACCGGTAACGCGCAGCTGGATTTCCGCGACATGAAGATCGACTGGGCCTGCTGAGGGGGCCCGCTCCTACAGGAAAGAACATTTGCCGTGGCTACAAAAAAGCCCATCGCGAGATGGGCTTTTTCGTCAGCGCACGGACCTCAGTCCTTGCGGCGCTTGAGCTGGTCCTGCAACTGGGTTGGCAGGCCGCGGATGATCAGCATGTCGCGGGCCTCGTCGTACTCCACTTTGCTGCCCAGCAGGTGCGCCTCGAAGCTGATCGACAGCCCCTCGGCGCGGCCGGTGAAACGGCGGAACTGGTTGAGGGTGCGCTTGTCCGCCGGGATCTCCGGCGACAGGCCGTAGTCCTTGTTGCGGATGTAGTCGTAGAAGGCGCGCGGCGCCTGGTCGTCCATCAGCTCGGAGAGCGCGTCCAGGGCCATCGGCTCGCCGATCTTGGCCTGGCTGGTGGCGTAGTCCACCAGCACGTCGGTCTTCTCGCGGGCCTGTTCTTCGGGCAGGTCTTCGCTCTCCACGAAGTCGCTGAAGGCCTTGAGCAGGGTGCGGGTTTCGCTCGGGCCGTCGACGCCCTCGGTGCAACCGATGAAGTCGCGGAAGTAGTCGGAGACCTTCTTGCCGCCCTTGCCCTTGATGAACGAGATGTACTGCTTGGACGTCTTGTTGTTCTGCCACTCCGAGATATTGATCCGCGCGGCCATATGCAGCTGGCCCAGGTCCAGGTGGCGCGACGGGGTCACTTCCAGAGCGTCAGTCACCGCCACGCCTTCGCTGTGGTGCAGCAGGGCGATGGACAGATAGTCGGTCATGCCCTGCTGGTAATGGCAGAACAGCACGTGGCCGCCGGTGGAGAGGTTGGATTCTTCCATCAGCGTCTTCAGGTGTTCCACCGCCTGCTTGGAGAAGGCGACGAAGTCCTTGCCGTTGTCCAGGTACTCGCTCAGCCAGCCGCTGAACGGGTAGGCGCCGGACTCGCCCTGGAACAGGCCCCAGGCCTTGTTCGGCTTGGCGTTGTAGCTCTCGTTGAGGTCGGCCATCAGGTTCTCGATGGCCTGGGAGTCGCCCAGCTCGGCGTCGCGCGCGTGCAGCGTCGCGGGGTTGCCGTCGGGCTTCTTGTCGATCAGGTGGACGATGGCGTGACGAATCGGCATGGCGGACCCGGATGTTCAGTGCCGGCGGCGCCGCACGCATCGAAGCGGCGGCGGGGCGGGCGGATTGGAAAACGCCAGAGTTTACCCGACCCGGCGCCGGGATGCGCGACGCTTACCAGCGGACCGGTGGCAGGCGGCGGGTATGAAAGATGCGCAGCACCTGCAAGCGGCCTCCGCGAATACGGTAGGGGATCAGGTAGGGATGGCTGCTCATCGCCCATTCGCGCGTGCCAGGCACGCGGCCCTCCCGGCCGGCGGCAGGATTGGCGGCGAGCAAAGCGACGTCGGTCAGCACGGCGCTGACGAAGGCCCGCGCCGCTGCGGGGTTGTCCTGGGCGATATAGCTGGCTTCGGTATCGAGGTTGCGCAGGGCATTGCGCAGCCACTCAATCCGCATCGCGCGCCCACTTGTTGAGGATGGCCTTCACCTCGGCGTCGCTGGCGAAGTCACCGGCATCCGCCTCCGCTATCGCCTGCTGGATTTCGCCGATCTGCCAGGATTCGCGGTTCAGGTATTCCTCCAGCGCCTGGACGGCGAGGAAGTTCTTGCTGCGGCCAGTGGCCTCGGCCAGCTTGGCGAGGGTTTCGGACTGATCGTCCGACAGGCGCAGGGACATGATGGGCATGGAGCACCTCATGTGTAGTGGCGTGGGGTGTAGTGGCTTGCACTACAAGATACTACAACCTACTACAGGTGCTGCATGCGTCCGTCGGCTGCAGTGGATTCCGAAATCGTCATCGGCTCAATCCGCCGGCACCAAGCCTTCGTCGCGTTCACGGCGATTGCGGCGCAGCTGGCGCAGGCGGCGGATTACATAGTTCAGGTGCAGGTGCAGCTCGTACAGCTCGTTGTAGTAGGACAGCGGCACCTCGACCTTGGCCAGTTCGGCCTCCAGCTGCTCCAGGCGTTCGATCTCGGTGCTCAGCTCGGCGCTGCCGGTGCGCTCGTCCAGGCGCCGGTCGATCTCGCGCAGGTAGCGGTACCAGCGGTAGATGCGCGCACGGATGCGCCAGCGATACAGCGGGCCGATGGACTTGAGCAACGGGATGAGGATGGCGATGAAGGGGATCAGCAGGATGATGTAGCGGTCCGCCAGCGAGGCGATGCGGAACGGCAGGAAGCGCTGCAGCAGCGGCGGGCCGCTCTTGTAGTAGCGCTCGGCGTCTTCCTGCAGGGCCAGTGTGCGCGGCTCGGCGCTGGGGAAGGCGCCGGCTGCGTCGAGCAGGGTGCCGCTCTTCATCACCGCACGCGCGGCTTCGAGGATCAGCGGGGTGAGCGCCGGGTGGAAGTCGCCGTTGACCACCAGGGTGGCGACCGGCGAGAGGGTCGCAAGGTCCTCGTCCGGCACGTTCTGCGCCAGGTTCAGCAGGCCCTCGCTGACTTCCACGCGCTTGAGGAAGGGAATCCGCGCCTCGTAGGCATGGGCGCGGCGAAACCCGGTGAGCTTGAGCTCGGGGCTCGCCGCCAGGCGCTGGATCAGCGGGTTCTCCGCCGGACCGACGAAGAAGGCGGCGTCCAGTTCGCCGGCCAGCAACTGGTTGGCCACCGCGTTGCCGCCGTGCGCTTGCCAGCCGGCGGGCAGGGGATCGGTGGGAATCTCGTTGGCCTTGAGGATGGCCTCGGTCACCGCCTCGGTGCCGCTGCCTGAACCACCGATGGCGACGCGCAGGGCGAGCAGGTCGGCCAGGCGGTCGATCTTCGCCTCGCGGCGCTGGAACAGCCACAGCGGCTCCTGGAACACGGCACCGAGGGTTTGCAGGTGCGCGCGCTGCTTGGGTTCGAGCTGTTGCTCCTGGCCACTTTGCACCAGCGCCAGGTCCACGCCGCTCTTGCCGTCCAGCAGCTTGCCGAGGTTGTCGCGGGAACCTGCGGTGCGTACCAGCTGCAGGTCGAAGCCCTGCTTGGCCAGTTCCTCCTTCAGCCGTTGGCCGAACACCGCGTAGCCGCCACCCGGCGCGCCGGTGGCCAGGGTGGCGCTCATCGGTGGCGGCGGCGCGACGAAGTAGAAGACCGCGGCGACCAGTGCGGCCAGCACCGGCACCAGCCAGAGGTTGGCGCGGACCAGGATGGCAAGGTCCTTGAGCATGTTCAGAAGGCGTTGCATGGGGAGTCCTTGTGACGACGTGCTGTCCTGAAAAGATAGCCAGCCTGGACGCTGGTGAATGACGGGTGACGAATCAGGTGTTTCCGAACCGCCAGCACCGCGGCTCCGTGGCGCAGGAGTTTCCCTGTAGGAGCGGGCCATGCCCGCGATCCGCCGGCAAGGCCGGCGAATCCGCCATCGGCAGGGCGCAAACCGCTATCATCGCAAGCCTCGAAACACGGCTGCGGACTTCACGGCATGCGCATTCTCCACACCTCCGACTGGCACCTGGGCCAGCATTTCATGGGCAAGAGCCGCGAGGCCGAGCACCAGGCGTTCTGCGCCTGGCTGGTCGAACAGGTGCGCGAGCAGGCCGTGGACGCGGTAATCATCGCTGGCGACGTGTTCGATACCGGCGCGCCGCCCAGCTATGCCCGTGAGCAGTACAACCGCTTCATCGTCGAGCTGCGCGATACCGGCGCGCGTCTGGTGGTGCTGGGTGGCAACCACGACTCGGTGGCGATGCTGGAGGAGTCCCGCGACCTGCTGGCCTGCCTGGATACCCAGGTGATTGCCGCCGTCGGCACCGACCTCGATCGCCAGTTGCTGGTGCTGCCGCAACGTGACGGCCAGCCCGGCGCCATCCTCTGCGCGATTCCCTTCATCCGTCCGCGCGACGTGCTCACCAGCCAGGCCGGGCAGAGCGCGCAGGACAAGCAACTGGCCCTGCAGCAGGCGATCCAGACGCATTACCGCGAGCTGTTCGAGCGCGCCGAGGCGCAGCGCGAACAGCTTGGCCGGCACCTGCCGATCATCGCCACCGGCCACCTCACCACCGTTGGCGCCAGCGCCAG
Source organism: Pseudomonas sp. PDM19 (assembly GCF_014852215.1). Taxonomy (NCBI): domain Bacteria; kingdom Pseudomonadati; phylum Pseudomonadota; class Gammaproteobacteria; order Pseudomonadales; family Pseudomonadaceae; genus Pseudomonas; species Pseudomonas sp. PDM19. The sequence continues at coordinate 359,360 of NZ_JACVBG010000002.1, forward strand.
CGAGTCGGTGCGGGAAATCTACGTCGGCACCCTGGAGGCTTTCCCCGCCAGCGCCTTCCCGGCGGCGGACTACATCGCTCTCGGCCATATCCACCGGCCGCAGAAGGTCGGCGGCCTGGAGCACATCCGCTATTGCGGCTCGCCCATCGCGCTGAGCTTCGACGAGGCGACCCAGGGCAAGGAAGTGCTGCTGGTGAACCTGGATGACAGCGGCCTGCAAAGCGTCACCGCACTGCCGGTGCCGCGCTTCCAGCCGCTGAAGTCGGTGTCCGGCAGCCTCGCCGAGCTGCCCGCTGAACTGGCCCGCGTCGCCCGCGAAGGCAGCGCGGAGCAGCCGGTCTGGCTGGAAGTCATGGTGCACACCGACGACTACCTGACCGACATCCAGCTGCGCGTCGAGAAGCTCTGCGAGGAGCTGCCGGTGATCGTCCTGCGCACCCGTCGCGAGCGCGGCACCACGCAGGCGGCGCTGTTCAGCGAAGCCAGGGAAACCCTCGACGAACTCAGCCCCGAAGACGTGTTTCGCCAGCGCCTGGACGCCGAGGACCTGGAGGCGCCGCTGCGCGAGCGACTGACCGGGCTCTACCGACAGGTCGTGGCCGATCTGCAGGAGGAGCACCCGTGAGAATCCTCAGCCTGCGCCTGAAGAACCTCAACTCGCTCAAGGGCGAATGGAAGATCGACTTCACCGCCGAGCCCTTCGCCGGCAACGGCCTGTTCGCCATCACCGGGCCGACCGGGGCGGGCAAGACCACGCTGCTCGATGCCATCTGCCTCGCCCTGTACCACCGCACGCCGCGCATGAGTGTGCTGTCGCAGAGCGGCAACGAACTGATGACCCGGCACACCGCCGACTGCCTTGCCGAAGTGGAATTCGAGGTGAAGGGCCAGCCTTACCGCGCCTTCTGGAGCCAGCGCCGCGCCCGCGACAAGGCCGAAGGTGCATTGCAGGCGCCAAAGGTGGAGCTGGTGCGCATCGACCGCGCCACCGGTGAAGGGCAGATTCTCACCGACAAGATCAACGACAAGCTCAAGCAGACCGAGACGCTCACCGGCCTCGACTTCGAGCGCTTCACCAAGTCCATGCTGCTGGCCCAGGGCGGTTTCGCCGCCTTCCTCGAGGCCAACGCCAACCAGCGCGCGGAGCTGCTGGAGGAGCTCACCGGTACCGAAATCTACGGGCTGATTTCCCAGCGTGTATTCGAGCGCACTCGTGAAGTACGCGGCGCGCTGGACCAGTTGCGCGCCCGCGCCGAAGGCTTCGAGCTGCTCAGCGCCGAACAACGCGGCGAACTGGAACAGCAGGGCCGCGACGCCGCCGTGCAGGAAACCGCCTGGCAAGCACAGCACGCAGCGCTCCAGGCACAACGCCGCTGGCGCGAAGACCTGACCCGCGCGCAACAGCAGGTCGAGCAGGCCGGTGCGAAAGAGGCAGGCGCGCGCCAGGCGCTGGAGCAGGCGCAACCCGATCTGCAACGCCTGGCGGACAGCGAGCCCGCCGCACGACTGCAACCGCTGCACCAGGCCTGGCGCAGCACCCACGAGAGCGCTGAACAGGGCCGCGCGGCGCTGGAGGACAATCGCACACAGCAGGCGTCCAACCGTGAAGCAGTCGCCCAGGCTCTGTGGGCGTCCAGCCAGTACGCGCAGCAGATGCTGGCTGCGCGCGAGGGCGAGCACAAGGCTGTCAGCGAACAACACCAGGAGCTGCAGGTGCGTCTGGCGCAGCATCCGCAGCGCGCGAAACTGGGAGAACTGCTCGGCGGCTGGCGCGCGCAATTCGCCCAGCGCTCGCGTCTGGCTCAGGCCATTGCCGATCTGCAGCGGCAGACGCAGGCAGCCGACCAGGCATTGCAGAACGCGACCGCGCAGCGGCAGACGCTGCAGGGCACCGTCGCCTTCATGCAGCAGCAGATTGACACGGCCGGCACGCAGGAGCGTCAGCACCAGCAGCAGCTCGATGCCTTGCTGGGCGGCGCAACTGAAACTGACCTGCGTGAACGCCTGCAACAGGCGCAACTGCATAGCCGTGGGCTGGACCGTCTGGAGCAACTAGCCCAGGCCCGCGCCCAGGCTGCTGCGCAGCTGGCACGCTGGCAGCCCGAACTGGATGCGCTGCGCCAGAAAAGAACCGAGCGCGACACAGCTATCGTCGCGCTGCGCGAGCGTTATCAGGCGACCAAGCAGCAGGTCGCCGACAAGGAAAAACTCCTGCAGCAGGAGCAGCGCATCCACCAGCTGGAGCATCTGCGCGCGCAGTTGCAGCCCGGCGAGGCCTGCCCGTTGTGCGGCTCGCCGGAGCACCCGGCGGTGGCGGCCTACCAGGCGCTGGATGTTTCCTCCACGCAGTCAGCGCTGGAGCAGGCACGTCAGCAGCTGGCCGAGCTGGAAAGCCAGGGCATTGCCCTGCGGGGTGAACTGGCCGAACTGGATGCGCAACTGCAGCAGGGGCAGCGTCAGCGGGACGAAGCCCAGGTCGCGTTGGCGCAGCACCAGCAGGCTTGGCAGCAACAGTGTGAAGCACAGGGCATTGCGCTGAAGGACGATCAGCAGCTCAGCGCCGAGCGTGAGCGCCATGAAGCTTTGCAGGCTGCCTTGCAGCGGCAACTGAAGGCGCTCGAAGCGCTTCGGGTTCAGCTCCAGCAGGCGCAGCAGCAACGCCAGCGCGCCGAGCGCGATCACGCCGAAGCCGCACAGCAGCTGGCACTCTTCGACCAGCAACAGACCCACGAACGCCAGCGCCAGGAAGAGCGCGCGCAGCAACTCGCGGTTCAGCGTACTGACCTGCAACAGCAGGACCAGACACTGGCCACCACGCTGGGCGAACTGGGCTACAGCGTGCCGGACGACGGAGAGCAATGGCTTGCCGAGCGCACCGCGCAATGGCAGCAATGGCAGCAGGACCAGCAGCGTGGCCAGGAACTGGCTGCGGCCGAGCGCGACGCCGAACAGGCTGCCCGCGCGGCGCAACAGATCGCCGCGCAATGGCAGCAGCGTTGGCAGACGGCCGGCTTCGATGCGCGCCAGCCGCTGGCGATTCACGCAACTCCACAACAGGCATTGGTACAGGCCGAGGAGCAGCTGGCTGCCGCCCAGCGTCAGGCCGATGCCTTGCAAGGGCGCGAGCAGTCGCTGGCGGAACGGCTGGAGCAGGAGCAGGCGCGCCTTGCCGAGCGCCTGGCGAGTTGGCAGCAGGCGCTGGCGGTGAGCCCCTTCACCGATGAGGCGACCTACCTCGCCGCGCTGCTGGACGATGCCCGGCGCAGCGAACTCAGTGAACTGCGCCAGCGTCTGGGAACGGCCATCACCGAAGCCGTTACCCTGCGCGCGGCCGCGAATCAGGACGTCGAGCGCCTGCAGGCCGAGCCCCATGGCGAACACGCGCTGGAGGAACTCGACGAGCAGCTGCAAGCGCTCGCCACTCAGCTGCGCGAACTCGGCCAGCGCCAGGGCGAGATTCGTGCCCAGCTGCAAGGCGACGACAATCGCCGCGCCAGCCAGCAGAGCCTGTTTGCGGAAATCGCCCGGCAGGAAGAGGAACATGATCTCTGGCAGCGCCTCAACAGTCTGATCGGCGCCTCCGACGGTGCGCGCTACCGGCGTTTCGCCCAGGGCCTGACCCTCGACCACCTGGTGCACCTCGCCAACCGCCAGCTGCAGCGCCTGCACGGTCGCTACCAGCTGGCCCGACGCAGCGACGGCGAGCTGGAACTGGAAGTGGTGGACACCTGGCAGGGCGACACCGCGCGTGACTGCAAGACGCTGTCGGGCGGCGAGAGCTTTCTGGTCAGCCTGGCCTTGGCGCTGGCGCTGTCCGACCTGGTCAGCCACAAGACCAGCATCGATTCGCTGTTCCTCGACGAAGGCTTCGGCACCCTCGACGGCGAGACGCTGGAAGTGGCGCTGGATGCCCTCGACAGCCTCAACGCCACGGGCAAGACCATCGGCGTGATCAGTCACGTCGAGGCGTTGAAGGAACGTATTCCGGTGCAACTCAAGGTACACAAGGGCGTCGGCATGGGTTACAGCCAGCTCGACGCACGCTTCCGTTTCAACCCCGAGCGATCCGAGCCGGAGAAAGCCTGATGGACACGCCCGTGCGCCACTGCGAAGAGAACGATCTACCCGACTGGATCGACCTGCGCCTGCAACTCTGGCCGGGCGATCACGCGGAAGAGTTCGTCGAGGAGGCACGCGACATCCTCGTGCAGCCGCAGCGCTATGGCGCGTGGCTGGCCCGCGATGAAAAGGGCAGGGCGCTCGGATTGGCGGAAGCCTCGGTGCGCAGCGATTACGTGAATGGCACGGACGGCTCGCCCGTGCTGTTTCTCGAAGGCATCTACGTGCGTGAGGACGCCCGCCGGCAAGGCGTGGCGCGGGCTCTGGTGCGCGCGGTACAGGCCTGGGGCCTTGCGCGCGGCTGTGTGGATTTCGCCTCCGATGCGGCGCTGGACAACAGCGTCAGTCATGCCTTGCATCGTGCCCTGGGCTTCGTCGAAACCGAGCGGGTCGTGTACTTCCGCAAGCCCCTCCACGATTGATCCACATCAGTCGGAACGCGAGCGCGGCACTGCGGTCAACTTGCAATCGACGTCAGGCGAGATAGGCTCAAGACCGCGTAAGTCAGCCGTTCCCGCCCGGGTCGGCATCCACAGGTATCGTGATCTTTCGTAGAGGTGATTTGTGATGAAGCAATCCGCATCGGCTCCGAAGAAACCCGCAGCGGCCAAACCCGCCGCGAAGCCGGCTGCGAAAGCGGCCAGCAAACCTGCCGCAAAACCCGCTGCTGCCAAGCCGGCCGCCAAGCCTGCTGCCAGCAAACCTGCCGCCAAGACCGCCGCGGCCAAGCCCGCCACCAAGGCCTCCGCTGCCAAACCGGCTGCTGCCAAGGCCGCTCCGCGCCGCGCCCCTGCGCTGGCCACGCCGTCGGACCTGAGCAAGAACGCCACCCGCGATCTGTCGGCGGCGCTCAACCGCCTGCTGGCGGATGTCTTCGCGCTGTACCTGAAGACCAAGAACTTCCACTGGCATGTGAGCGGTCCGCACTTCCGCGACTACCACCTGCTGCTGGATGACCACGCCACCGAAATCTTCGCGATGACCGACGCCATCGCCGAGCGCAACCGCAAGATCGGCGGCAACACCATCCGCTCCATCGGCCATATCTCGCGGCTGAAGCGCATCCTCGACAACGATGCCGAGTTCGTCCAGCCGCTGGACATGCTGGCCGAGCTGCAGGAGGACAACAAATCGCTGACTTCATACATGCGTGAAGTGCACGATTTGTGCGATGAGCACCATGACATCGCCACCGCCAGCCTGATCGAGAACTGGATCGACGAGACCGAGCAGCGCACCTGGTTCCTCTTCGAGACCAGCCGCCGGGGTGACAACACCGGCCACTGATCCTGGTGCCGGCAATGGAAAAAGGCCCCGCGAGGGGCCTTTTTCGTTACTGCGCCGCCGTGGGCGGGCTCTGCCAGAAGGTGGAGAACTCCTCGAACGGATAGCGCGTTCCGTCGTAGCTGACGGTGGTGCGCACGGTCTTCGGTGCGCCAACGTCGTCGCCTTCGTGCTCGCGCTGCACCTTCGACGTCACGATCAGGTCGGCGTAGCCGTGGTGACTGTCCTTGCCCATGGCCAGGGTGAGTTGCGAGCGCTCGATGACCAGCTTGTCGGCTCCACCGCAGACCACGCCTTCGAGCGTCGTCCACTGCCGCAGGTAGGTGCGGAACACCTCCTTGAGCTGGTCACCTTGCGGCGCGTAGAGGCTGAAGTCGTCATAGGACCAGGCGTCCGGGCAGCTTGCGCCGCGCGCCACGCTGCCGATGATCAGGCCGAAGCCGCGCACCTCCGGCGCCAGGCGATAGCGTGCGGTGTCGAGCCACAGGCTGGAGCTGTCGATCTCCACCATGGCGTCCTCGCCGATGCTGTCGTCGCTGCGCGTCACCAGTTTGCCGCTTTGTGTGTCGAGCTGGCCGACCAGCAGGTTCAGGTTGCGCTCGCCCGGTTCGGCCTTGTCGCCCGCCGCGCTGTAGGCGACTGCAATCACCTTCAGCTTCGGGTCGTCCGGCCAGGGCTTGCACGCAGCGGCTACTACGGGTGTTGCCGCTCCGGTCTCCGGTGCCTGCCAGCCCTGCTGGCCGAGCAGCCCGGCCAGGGTCTGCAGGGTGGCTGCGTCGCAAGGCTGCGCGGTGCGCTCCGCTGCGCCGGCGCTGGCGGCGAGGGTCAGCAGCGCGGCGCAGGTCCATTTCCCTATGGGGTACATCGGGTGCTCCTTGGGTTGATCGAGGAAGATCAGCGACCTTCGCTGTCCTTCCACTTGGTCATCAGGGTGTTCGATTCCAGGCTCTCGTCGAGCAGCTTCTTCGCCGTCTCCACGCCGGCCACCGGCAGCCCGGCGCGGTCGAGCAGACCGATCTGCACCAGCACGCTGGCCTGGTCCCAGTAGATGTGCTCGTGGCACAGCTTGTCGCCACGGAAGCGGATCACGCCGAGCATGGGAATCTCCACGTACTTGCCGGTGGGCGGCACGCCGGGAAGCATCCAATCGATCTCGCTGGTGTGGGTGAAGCACATGACGAATTCGTCCACTACCTGCAGCGCGCCGACGGTGCGGGAGATCGGCACCAGCTTCATGTCCGGCGGGTTGCCGTGGACGAAGTGGTTGCGGTAGAAGCGCGCCAGTTCGTCCTGGCCGACGCCGCCGGTCATGGTCGGGATGTGGTTGACGTAGGGCTGGGCGACCATGGTCGCCATGGTGGCGGGCACGTCGCGGGCGGCGAACTCGTGGTGGATGTGGTCTTCCCACAGCTGCGACAGGTCGAAGTCCGGGCCGATCTCGCGCTTGAGCGCGCCGATGCTGCGCTCGTGGGCCATCAGCGCAGCGGGTTTGTCGAAGTGCATGCCGTTGGGGCGGGCGAAGGCGTGGTCGACGCCGGGGTAGCTGTAGATTTCCGCCTTCGGCAGCTTGCCGAGGACTTCGCCGATGGCCGCGCGGGCGCTGGCGTCGCAGTACACGTCCTGCTCGGCGAAGTGCAGCACCAGGCGACCTTTGATGTTCTGCGCCTCGTCGAGCATCTGCTCGATGCCCATGCCGTAGTAGCCCACCGAGCAGGCCGCGTCGGTACGCGCGGCGGTCAGGTAGGCAAGCTTGCCGCCCAGGCAGAAGCCGACGTAGCCGATGCCGCGTTCCTCGACCTCCGGCAGGGCGCGCAGGGCGTCCATGGCAGCGGCGATGTCGTCCACGCCCTTGTCTACGTCGAAGCGCTGGAACAGGCCGATGGCCTGGCCGAACTCGGCTTCGCTGTAGCCCAGTTCCAGGTTCGGCTCTAGGCGCCAGAACAGGTCGGGCACCAGTGCGACATAGCCCTCCTCGGCATAACTGTCGGCGATGCTGCGCATGTTGGCGTTGACGCCGAAGATCTCCTGGCCGATCACCACGCCAGGGCCGTGCCCGCTGGCCGGTACCGCGAGATAACCGCTGAAGCTGCCGCTGCCGTCACGCGCGGCGATGCTGATGTTCTTGCCCATGTTCCCGTCTCTCCCAGGCTCGTTGTTGTGTTGTTCTGGCGCCGCATAGGGTGCGTGCTGGAGCGGCGCCTGCCAAGGGGGCCTGATGCTTGTGAGGGATAGTGGCGCAGCGCTACCATCGCGCCCCTCATGAACAGGGAGCTTCGGGATTGCATCGCATGGAGAGGACAACGGGTATCGCGCGTATCGGCCTGCTGCTGGCGGTAGCGGCAATGACGGCCTGCAGCAGCGTACCGCAGGACGAGACGCCACGACTGGTGCCGCGCGACATGGCGTCGTCGGAGTATCCGCAGCAGTTCCGGCCGCGGGGTATCGATGGCAGGGTGAAGACCTCCTTCGATATCGAGGCCAGCGGCGAGGTTGCCAACGTGCAGATCGTCGAGTCGAGCAACCCTGCGCTGGCCGAAGCCGTGCGCGAGCGTGTATCCCAGTGGCGCTTCGAGCCCTGGCAGCCCACCGCCAAGTACCCCGCGCCACGGCAGGTGGTGAAGACCTTCGAGTTCAAGCAGGCCGAAGCCGGCACCCCGATGCTGCCCTCGGACAAGGCGGCGGGTAACTCCGAGGAGAGTCTGGCGAACACCGTGCGCGAACTCCTCGCCCAGCCCCGCAGCGCGATCAGCAGCCAGTACGCAGAGTTCCATCAGGCCTACCCGGACCGACCGCTGGATCAACTGGCGACCTTCCGCATGACCAGTGGCGCGCTGTTCCTTGCCCAGCTCGGTGGCAAGCTGGATGTGGAGAAGAACCGGCTGATCGGCAAGCGCTTCGATGCCGCTCTGCCTCGCGTGCTGGAGCGCTGCCAGCAGCCTGACGCCGTTTATTCCGATGTGCTCGCCGAGGAGATGCGCCGCGCACAGGTTGACAGCACCAGCTCCTGAGCCGAAAAACACAGCTTGGACCTGCGAGGAACCTAGCCATGCTGATACGCGCGCAAACCGCCTGCCTGCTGCTCATCGACATCCAGGAACGTCTGTTCCCGGCCATCCACGACAACGAGGCGGTGCTCGAGCACAGCGCCTGGCTGCTGGCCATCGCGCGGCGGCTTGGTGTGCCGGTACTGGCCACCGAGCAGTACCCCAAGGGCCTCGGCCCGACGCTACCGGCGCTGCGCGCCGAGCTGGTCGAAGGCGAGGTGCTGGAGAAGATTGCCTTCTCGGCCGTCACCGATCCCGGCCTGTCGCAGTTGCCCGGTGGTGATCGCCGACAGTTCGTGGTGTGCGGCACCGAGGCCCATGTGTGCGTGCTGCAGACGGTGCTGGGCCTGTTGGCGGAGGACCGCGAGGTGTTCGTGGTGGCGGAGGCCGTCGGCTCGCGCCGCCCGCAGGACAAGGCGCTGGCGCTGGAGCGGATGCGCCAGGCCGGCGCGGTGATCGTCTCGCGGGAGATGGTCGCCTTCGAGTGGCTGGAGCGCGCCGGGACGGAAGTCTTCCGCGAGATCAGCAAGCAGTTCATCCGCTGAACTGCCCGTGAGTCCCCCTCAACGGGTGACGAACAGGCGGTCGCCGAGGAAGTCGAGGAACACCCGCAGCTTCAGCGGCATGCGCCGGCCCGCCGGCCACAGCGCGTGGAAGCTGCCCTGATGCGTGGTGTGTTCGCTCAGCACCTGCACCAGCCGGCCGTCGTTCAGTGCGCTGCGCACTGCGAAATCCGGCAGGCAGGCGATGCCCATGCCCTGGCTGGCGACGTTGATCAGCATGTCGGCGGTATTGCAGATCAGCCCGCCGTCCAGGCGCGGCTCCGTTTCTCCGGGGGCGAGCTCGAGCGGCCAGCGCTGCACCAGCCCGCTGCTCGGGTAGCGGTAGTGCAGGCACAGGTGCTGGTTGAGGTCCGCCGGCCGCCGCGGCGTGCCGTACTGCCGCAGGTAACCGGGCGAGGCCACCAGCAGCAGGCTGAAGTCGCCCAGCTTGCGCGCCTTCAACCGTGAGTCGCGCAGCTCGCCACCGCGCACCACGAGGTCGAAACCCTCTTCGATGACGTCCACCAGGCGGTCGGTGAAGTCGATGTCCAGCTGGATGCGCGGGTAGCAGCGGAGGAATTCCGGCAGCACCTGCGGCAACAGCCCAGCCACCAGCGGCATGCTGATCTTCAGGCGGCCGCGAGCCTGCTGGGTCGATAGCGCCAGTTCCTGCTCCGCCGCTTCCAGCTCGTCGAGGATGCGCCGGCAACGCTCGAGAAACAGCTGGCCTTCGTTGGACAGGCTCAGGCTGCGCGTGCTGCGGTGGAACAGGCGCACGCCCAGGCGCTCCTCGAGACGAGCGATGCTCTTGCCCACCGCCGAGGCGGAGAGGCCGAGCAGGCGCGCGGCCTGGGCGAAGCTCAGGGAGTCGGCAACCTGGAGGAAGACGCGCAGGCCGTTGAGACTGTCCATGGAAAGGTGTCCGTGCGGGCGGGCCGCCATTGTGCCGCGCGATGGGGGATCGATTGCGGACACAAGTGTCCGTTTTGTTCGGAATCCTAGCCTGTTTTTCCGCAATGCCGGGTTGATTAGCTTTGGGCAGGTCTTCCTCGATTCCTTGCGGAACCACCATGAAGTCTTCCCACGACACCCCTGAAAACCGATCCGAGGCCTCGCGCTGGCTGTTGTTGCTCGCCGCCAGCCTGACGGCGGTGCTGATTCCCCTGTGCTTCACCGGCCCGGCCGTGGTGCTGCCGGCCATTGCCCATGAGCTGGGCGGCTCGGCGGTGGCGTTGAACTGGATCGTCAACGGCTACGTGCTGGCCTACGGCGCGGCAATGATGGCGGCGGGCAGCCTGGCGGATGTCTACGGGCGCAAACGCGTCTGGCTGGTCGGCCTGGCGCTGTTCTGCGTGACCACCCTGGCGATCCCGCTGGCCGGTTCGGTGGCGGCCATCGACGTGTTGCGCCTGGTCCAGGGCGCGGGTGGCTCGGCCGCCTTCGCCGCTGCCATGGCAGCGCTGGCGCAGGAGTTCGACGGGCCGATCCGCACGCGGGTGTTCAGCCTGCTGGGCACTACTTTCGGCGTCGGCCTGGCGTTCGGCCCGCTGCTCGCCGGCTGGCTCACCGACGGGCCGGGTTGGCGCTGGGTGTTCCTGGTCCCGGCGGTGTGCGCGCTGGCCTCGGTTCCGGTGGTGGTGCGCTTCTGCCGCGAGACCCGTGATCCGCAGGCGCGCGGTCTGGACTGGCCCGGCGCGCTGAGCTTCACCGCCGCGCTCAGCCTGTTCACCTACGGCCTGCTGCTGGCGCCGGAACAGGGCTGGGCTAGCGTCCCGGTAATCGCGACGCTGGTGCTGAGCGGCGTGTTGCTGGTCGTGTTCATTGCCGTCGAACGCCGCATGGAGCGACCGTTGCTGGACCTGTCGCTGTTCAGCCAATGGCGTTTCGTTGGCGTGCAACTGCTGGGCGCGTCGCCAGCGTTCGCCTATGTGGTGCTGATCGTGCTGTTGCCGGGGCGCTTCATCGGCATCGAGGGGCAGGGCGCGCTGCAGGCCGGCTGGACCATGCTGGCGCTGTCGGCGCCGCTGCTGGTGGTGCCCTTCCTGGCGGCGCTGCTGGCGAAGCACTTCAGCGCTGGCAGCCTGTCGGCGATCGGTCTGCTGATCGTCGCGGGTGGGCTGCTGTGGCTGGCGCGCAACCTGGAGGTTGGTATTGCGCCGGATATGCCGCTGCTGGTGATCGGCATCGGCATTGGCCTGCCGTGGGGGCTGATGGATGGCCTGGCAGTGAGCGTGGTCAAGCGCGAACGTGCTGGCATGGCGACGGGCATCTTCAACACGGTGCGGGTGTCCGCCGACGCGGTGGCCATCGCCGTGGTCGGCGCCTTGCTGGCGACCCTGCTCGCGGCGCAACTGCAGCCGCTGGGCCTGGCCGCGGCGGAGCGCCTGATGAGTGCCAACCAGCTGGCCATCGGCAACCTGGCGGCGGTGGTCGAGCAACTGCCGCAGCTGGCGCCCGAGCAACTGCGCAGCGACTACGTGGCGGTGTTCAGTCGGGTGCTGGAGCTGCTGGCGGGCGTGACCTTCGTGGTCGCCGGGCTGGTGTTTCTGCTGCTGGGCCGGGAATGCGCGCCGGTGCTCGCCGCCGAGGCTTGAGCGCGGGGTGGCGGCGGATAACGCGTGCCGCGTTATGCGCCCTACGCTTGTGCCCGGTGGTGCGTCGGTTGGGGGACGCAGGGCGAACAATCGCTTGCGGTTATCCGCCGATCCATTGTGCGCGCGGTGGTGGCGGTTTGATTCAGTAGCGGCGGTGTTCCGGTTCGAGGAAGGTCCAGGCGACGAAGCGGCTCTGCTTCTGCCCCTGGGCCATGTCCACGGTGCGGATGGAAATGGCGCCAGCCTTTTTCAGCGCGCGGCGGAAGTCGTCCAGGTTGCCGGCCTTGGACACCAGCGAGCTGAACCAGCGGACCTGCTGGCCGACCTCGGCGCTTTCCATCGCCAGCTTGCGCAGGAAGGCGATCTCGCCGCCTTCGCACCACAGCTCGTTGCTCTGCCCGCCGAAGTTCAGCTTGGGCAGCTGGCGCGACGGGTCGAGCTTGCCGAGGTTCTTCCATTTGCGCCGGCTGCCACTGCTGGCTTCCTCGGGCGAGGAGTGGAAGGGCGGGTTGCACAGGGTCGCGTCGAAGCGCTCGTCGGCGCCGAGCAGGCCGCGGAAGATGTGTTTCGGATCGTGCTGCTGGCGCAGTTCGATGGCATCGCTCAGGCCCGGATTGCCGTTGACGATGGCGTGGGCGGAGGCCAGGGCAGCGGGTTCGATGTCCGAGCCGAGGAAGCGCCAGCCGTAGTCGCGGTGGCCGATCAACGGGTAGATGCAGTTGGCGCCGACGCCGATGTCCAGCATGCGCACGTCCGGCCCGCGCGGTACGCTGCCGCCGTTTTCCTCGGCGAGCAGGTCGGCGAGGTAGTGCACGTAGTCCGCCCGGCCGGGGATCGGCGGGCAGAGGAAGCCGGCGGGGATGTCCCACTGGCCGATGCCGTACTGCCCTTTCAGCAGCGCGCGGTTGAACACGCGCACCGCCTCGGGGCTGGCGAAATCGATGCTCGGCTTGCCGTAGGGGTTGGTGATGACGAAACGGCCCAGCTCCGGGCAGCCCTCGATCAGCGCCGGGAAGTCGTAGTGCCCCTGGTGGCGGTTGCGCGGGTGCAGCAGGTTCGGCCGCTTGGCGGCGGGGTCGCGCAGGGGCTGGGCAGGCTTTGCCGGGCCGGCGGGGTGTTTGGGCGATCTGGGTGCTTTCGACATGAGGGCGCGCGGGGCTGGGAGGCGGTGGGCGATTTTCCCACAGTTGGGCGCTTCAGCCGAGCAGCACGTTGCCCAGGCGGTCGAACAGCAGGCAGCAGAGCAGCAGCGGAATCGGCAGGCCGAGCAGGGTGCCGAGCATGTAGGGCCAGAAACCGATGCCCGACAGCGCGAGGCTGTAGTTCAGCGTCGGCGAGGTGATGAAGGCGTGGCGCAGCAGGAACACGCTGCTCGCCGGGCGCTGGTCGAGGTGGCTGAACACCGCGCGGGTCAGCTTGTTGTTCAGCAGGCGCAGGCCATTGCCGCCGACGGCGCGCACGATCAGGAAGGTGAAGCCGCAGGAGAACACCGCCGCGCAGTAGGTGATCAGCCCGCCCCACAGCTTGCCCATGGCCAGCACGGCGGCGGCGAGGAACAGCAGGCCGGGGATGTGCAGCAGGTTGCCCAGGGCGAACAGGCCGACGAACAGCAGCAGGCCGCGCAGGCGGTTGTCAGTCAGCTCGTTGCGCAGGTAGTCGAGGCTGAACTCCTCATGCAGCCCGCTGGCGCGATAGAGCAGCACCAGCACCACGGCGAAGGCTAGCAGCAGGATCAGTCGGCGAAAGCGCCAGAGGGTGGGTGGGACGGCAAGCATGCGGGCGGGCTCAGGGGTACTGCAGGATGTCCTTGATCTTCGGCAGGTGCGCGGCGATCCAGCGCGGATCGATGGCGCCCCAGTCGCGGATGCGGTAGTGGCCGGCGTTGTTGCGCTCGCCGTCGTGCTGCTCGAAGGCGCAGTCGATGTCCAGGTCGGCCAGCGCGGCCAGGGTGTCCTGGGCGGTGCGCCGGGGCATGCCGGTGGCTTCCATCAGCGCCGGGACGCTGGTCGCAGTGCCGCTGTCGATCAGCCAGGCCACGTAGAGGCGGCGGTAGAAACTGCTTTTGGTCTTGCTCACTTCCATCGAGACGATTCCTTGGCGATCTTGTAATGGGCGGCTACAGCGGCAGCAGCCAGGGTACCAGCACAACGCTGACGATCATCACCAGAATCGTGAAGGGTACGCCAACCTTGACGAAATCGGCGAAACGATAGCGCCCCGGCCCCAGCACCAGGGTGTTCACCGGTGAGGAGATCGGCGTCATGAAGGCGGCCGACGCGGCCAGCGCGACGATCATCGCGAAGGCTTCGGGGGAGGCGCCCAGGGCCTTGGCCGTGGCGATGGCGACCGGCGCCATGAGCACGGCGGTGGCGGTGTTGGAGATGAACAGGCCGATCACCGCGGTCAGCACGAACAGGCTGGCGAGGATGGCGTAGGGGCCGGCGCCGCCGAGTGCACCGACCAGGCCGTTGACCGCCAGGGTGATGCCGCCGGTCTTCTGCAGCGCCAGGGCGAAGGGCAGCATGCCGACGATCAGCAGCAGGCTCTGCCAGTGGATGGCGCGGTAGGCGCTGTCCATGTCGATGCAGCGGAACGAACCCATCAGCAGGCAGGCGATCAGCGCCGCCATGACGTTGGGCACCAGCCCGCTGACCATCAGGACCACCATTACCGCCAGGCTGAACAGTGCGTGGGGCGCCTGACTGGCGGCGGGGGCGGCTTCGTCCACCTCGGCGGGCAGGCTGAGCACCAGGAAGTCGCGGGCGCGCGCCTGCAGCTGGCGGATTTCCTTCCAGCCGCCGATCACCAGCAGGGTGTCGCCGACCTTCAGCTTGGCGTCCAGCAGGCCTTCCACCAGGGCTTCGCGGTTGCGCCGCAGGCCGACCACGTTGAGGCCGAACTGGCTGCGGAACTCCAGGTCCAGCACGCTCTTGCCCAGCAGGACGGACTCCGGCGGCATCGTCACCTCGGCCATGCCCACTTCGTGGGCGCGTTCGGTGAAGTAGTCGCCCTGGAGGCTCAGTGGCTCGAGGCCGAACTCGTGGTACATGCCCAGCAGGTCGCTGCGCTCGCCGTAGATATCCACCAGCAGCACGTCGCCGGCGTGCAGCACGATGTTGGCACCGGGGCTCAGTATCTTCAGGCGGAAGTGCACCATGCGCTCGATGGCCACCACGTTGGTGCCGGCGCGGGCGCGCAGCTCGATGTCGCCCAGGCTCTTGCCCACCAATTGCGAATCGGGGCGGATGCGCAGGCGGCGCTCGCGGCCGGCGAGCTGGTAGTCGCGGATCAGGTCGCCCAGGGTGCGGCGCTTGACGCGCTGCCCTTCGTCGTCGCCGTCATCGCCCAGCCAGCGCCGCGCCACCAGCATGTAGCCGACGCCGAGCACCAGCACCACCAGGCCGAACGGCGTGAAGCTGAAGAAACCGAAACCCTTCGAACCTTCGCGCACCAGCTCGCTGTGGATCACCACGTTGGGCGCGGTGGCGACCAGGGTGAGCATGCCGCTGATCAGCCCGGCGAAGCTCAGTGGCATCATCAGCCGGCGCGGCGACACGTGCAGGCGCGCGGCGATGCTCAGCACCACGGGAATGAAGATGGCGACCACGCCGGTAGAACTCATCACCGAGCCGAGCCCGGCCACGGCGAGCATCAGCAGCACCAGCAGGCGCGTCTCGCTGGCGCCGGCGCGGCGGGTCAGCCATTCGCCGATGCGATAGGCCACGCCGGTGCGCACCAGGCCTTCGCCGATGACGAACAGCGCGGCGATCAGGATGACGTTGGGATCGGCGAAGCCGGCCAGTGATTCCTGCACGCTGAGGATGCCCGACAGCGGCAGGGCGACCATCACCAGCAGGGCGACCACGTCCATGCGCGGACGGTTGATGACGAACAGCCCGACGGCGGTGGCGAGCAGGGCGAGGACCCAGATCAGTTGCAGACTCATGCGCTTCCCTAGCGAATTCCCGGCGCCATTGTGCCCGCAGGAGCGGGCGCAATGCCTTGACCCGGTGCAGCTTAGCGAAGCCTGCGCTGCTGCGGGGGGATGCTGGAGGTCCTCAGGGCAGCCGTGCGACCGGGGTGATCTGCTGTGGATCGGTGCGCAGTTCGATCAGCGCCGGCTTGCCGCTGGCCTGGGCGCGCTCGAAGGCGGCGGCGAAGTCCTCGGTTCTCTCCACCAGCTCGCCATGGGCACCAAAGGCGCGGGCGAGGGCGACGAAGTCGGGGTTGCGCAGCTCGGTCGCGCTGATGCGGCCGGGGTACTCGCGCTC
Source organism: Pseudomonas sp. PDM19 (assembly GCF_014852215.1). Classification (NCBI taxonomy): domain Bacteria; kingdom Pseudomonadati; phylum Pseudomonadota; class Gammaproteobacteria; order Pseudomonadales; family Pseudomonadaceae; genus Pseudomonas; species Pseudomonas sp. PDM19. Next base: position 375,214 of record NZ_JACVBG010000002.1, read on the forward strand.
CTGGTGCATGCGGATGGTGCCGAGCATGCCGTTGTTCACCACGATGACGGTCAGCGCCGCGCCATACTGCACGGCGGTGGCCAGCTCCTGCGGATACATCATGAAGCAGCCGTCGCCGGCGAAGCACACCACGCTGCGCTGCGGATCGCGCAGCTTGGCGGCGATGGCGGCGGGGAAGCCGTAGCCCATCGCGCCGTTGGTGGGAGCGAGCTGGCTGCGCGGCGAGCGATAGCGGTAGAAACGGTGCACCCAGACGGCATAGTTGCCAGCGCCGTTGCTGATCACCGCGTCGTCCGGCAGGGTTTCATTCAGGTACTGGACGACCTGGGTGAGGTCCACGCCCTGTGGCGGTTCTGCGTTCTGCGGTGGGGTGATGTAGTTGAGGTAATCGGCGCGGGCCGCGGCGGTCCACTCGGCCCAGGGCGTCTCGGCGAGCGGAGCGAGGCCGGCGAGGGCGGCGGCGATCTCCGGCATGCCGGCCTGGATGCTCTGGTCCGCCTGGTAGACGCGGCCCAGCTCGCTGGCGTCGGGGTAGACGTGGATCATGCCCTGCAGCGGGCGTGGGCTCTGGATCAGGCTGTAGCCGGCGCTGGGCGTTTCACTCAGGCGCGAGCCGAGCACCAGCAGCAGGTCGGCTTCCTGCACGCGGGCGGTGAGCCTGGGGGAAGCGCCGAAGCCGAGCTGGCCGGCGTACTGCTCGTCGCGGTTGTCGATCAGGTCCTGGCGGCGGAACGAGGCCACCAGCGGCAGGCGGTTGGCGTGGGCGAAGGCGCGAACCTGCGCGCAGGCCTGCGGCGTCCAGCCGGTGCCGCCGACGATCAGCAGCGGGCGCCGGGCCTGGCTCAGGCGCTCGCGCAGTTCGGCCAGCGAGTCGGCGCTTGGCGCTGCTCGGGTGATCGGCGTCGGCGCTACGTCGGCGACCGGTGCAGAGCCGAACAGTACTTCCTCCGGCAGGCCGATCACCACCGGACCGGGCCGCCCGGACTGGGCGACGCGGAAGGCGCGGGCGACGATCTCGGGGAGGCGACGGATGTCGTCTACCTCGGTGGCCCACTTGGCCAGGCCGCCGAACATCTGCCGATAGTCCACTTCCTGGAAGGCTTCGCGGCCCTTGAACGCGCTTTCCACCTGGCCGATGAAGAGGATCATCGGCGTCGAGTCCTGCATTGCCGTGTGCACGCCGTTGGCTGCGTGGGTCGCGCCCGGCCCGCGGGTGACGAAGCAGATGCCGGGGCGGCCGGTGAGCTTGCCGTAGGCATCGGCCATGTTCGAGGCGGCGCCTTCGTGGCGGGTGACGATGGTCTGGATGGCGGCCGCGTCGTGCAGCGCATCGAGCACCGGCAGGTAGCTTTCGCCGGGGATGCAGTAGACGGTATCCACCGCGTGGCGCAGCAGGGCATCGACGAGGATCTGGCCGCCGTTGCGGGCCGGAGTATCGGACATGGGCGTGGGGTTCCTTGGCAGGGGAGCAGGGCGCAGCTGTGCGCTGATCTTCGGCGAACCGGCGCGGTGATCCAAGCGAGCATTCTTCGCAAGGTCATTCCTTCGGGGAATGAACGCCTTTTGAAAAAGGTGCATGCCAGAGCGGGCGCGACGACGAACCGCGCGGGCATTTCCCGATGTTTGTCTATGGTTGATGCACGGACGCAGACGCGTCCGCAGGACGATATTGCTGCAAAAGGAGAACCTCCCATGTACCACCTCTCGTCCCGAGCACTGCTCGCCGGCTTCTTCGCCACCTCCAGCCTGCCCCTGTATGCCGCCCTGCCTTCGGCGCCGGGGTACGTCGATGACAGCGGCTACAGCGCCGCCGCGAAAACCCGCATCCTCCCGGCGATGTTCGAGCAGAAGCTCACCAGCACGAAGTACATCGCCAAGGCCGACAACCCGCTGATCACCCTGGCCGAATCCACCGGCTTCAAGCAGACCTCCGATTACCACCAGACCCGCGCGTGGCTGCAGAAGCTGGCCGATGCCTCCGGCGGCGCCATCACCCTCAGCGACCTGCCGGAGAACAGCGCCACCGGCGAGCCGATGCTGCTGGTGACCGCCAGCCGCGAGGCGGACAAGTCGGCAGCGGGGCTGAACAAGTCCGGCAAGCCGACGATCTTCGTCGAAGCGGAAATCCACCCCGGCGAGGCCAACGGCAAGGACGCCATGTTCATGCTGCTGCGCGACATGACCACCGGCGACAAGCCGCTGGCCGCTCTGCTGGACAAGGTCAACATCCTCTTCATCCCCACCGTGAACATCGACGGCGACCTGCGCCGCAGCCCCTACGGGCGGATCAACCAGAACGGCCCTGACGTCACCGGCTGGCGGGTCAACGGCCTGAACTACAACCTCAACCGCGACTTCACCAAGCTCGACAGTGCGGAGATCCGCAACGTCGTCTCGGTGTTCAACCAGTACGACCTGAGCTTCTTCGCCGACACCCATTCCACCGACGGCGCCATGTATCCCTACGACAGCTCCTACTGCCACAACGGCAACGGCTGGTCGCCGGCTTCTAGCGATTGGATGGACAAGGTGATGCGCGGCCCGGTGTACAAGGAGCTGGAGGGCGACGGGCATGTGGTCCATGAGTGCATCAGCTTCAACGACAACCAGGACCCGACCCAGGGTTACTACCCGTACCGCACCGACCTGGCGCGCTTCTCGAATCAGTACGGCGATATTCGCAACGTGCCGTCGATCCTCATCGAGCAGCATGCCCTGCACCCCTACGAAACCCAGGTGCTGGGCAACTACGTGATGCTCAAGGCGATGTTCCAGGTGATCGGCGACAACGCCGACTCGCTGAAGCAGGCGATTGGCAAGGACCGCGAACGGCTGGCGGCGCAGAAGGAGGTGATCCTCACCTGGAAGCCGGGCGAGCCGCAGCACACGCCGTTCACCGTGGGTGATTACCGCTATGAGGTGTCACCGATCACCGGCAAGAAGACCATCGTCTGGAGCAACAAGCCCAAGCAGCTGAACGTGCCGGTCACCGACAACTCGGTGCCGGACCTGGTGGTGAAGCGGCCGAAGCAGTATGTGGTGCCGGTGCAGTGGAGCGAGGTGATCGCGCGCCTGAAGTCCCATGGCATCCAGATGAAGACTCTGGACAAGGCGACGCCCATCGAGGTGACCCTGTACCGCATGGACAACATCAAGCTGGCCGGCGGTTTCGAGCCCGATCGCGCTGCCACCAACGAGATTCCCGGTTATGAGGGGCACCTGCTGGTCAGTGGCGTCGGCAAGCCGTTCCAGCGCCTGCAGACCTACCCGGCAGGCTCGGTGGTGATCGACACCGACCAGCCATTGGGCGTGCTGGCGGTCAACCTGCTGACGGCGGAAAGTCCGGACTCGTTCTGGTCCTGGGGCTTCTTCAACTCGACCCTGGTGGTGGCCGAGGAGCCGGAGGAATACGTGATGGAGCCGATGGCGCGCAAGATGCTCGCCGAAGACCCGAAGCTGAAGGCCGAGTTCGAGAAGAAACTCAAGGACGACAAGGCCTTCGCCAAGGACGCCCAGGCACGGCTGCAGTGGTTCTTCGAGCGCACGCCGTTCCATGACGTGAATGCCTACGTGTACCCGGTGGGGGCGGTGTACTGAGGCTCTTCAGGGTTGTTGCTGGCGCAGCCCTCGCAGCTGCGTCAGTAGCTTGGGAACCTCGTCGCGGACGATGCTCCAAAGGGTGTCGTTATCGATACCCAGATAGCCGTGGATCAGTCGGTTTCGGGTAGCCACCAGCATGCGCCAAGGGACCAGCGGGTGTGCCTGGCGAACTTCATCGGGAATGCGGGTCGCGGCTTCGCCGATGATTTCCAGATTGCGCAAGGTCGCGTCATAAACCAGCGGGGTAGTGACGAAGCTCTGCTGATCCAGATTCGCGCAGTAGGCGAGGACCTTCTCAGCGCATGCAATCATGTCGTCGACGTAGAAATACCAGACTCGCTCGGGACGCTCAGACATTCACCGCCTCCGCCTCGATGAAGGGGCGGAGCTCCGGGCGAAGTGCCTTTTCGGTTACCAGATCGACACTGCTGCCCAGCAGGTCTTCCAGGTAGAACTGCACGCCGAAGTAGCGCTCCGAGGTCGCGGGGCCGTCGAAACTGACCAGAATATCCACATCGCTGTCCGGTCCTGCGTCGTCACGTGCGGTCGAGCCGAACAGAGCCAGTCTCACTACACCGAAGCGGTTGGCCAGTTCTGGCTTGCAGCTTTCCAGCAGGGTCAGGGTGTGGCGGCGGTCCATGTTGGTTACCGGATCAGGGAATACGCCTGAAGGTAGCACAAGCGAAAAGCACAAGGCCCGCATTGGCGGGCCTTGTGTTGGGGCTTACAGGCTGGCGATCTTCTCGCGCTGCTGGATCAGGTTGGTCACGGCCTGCTCGGCTTCAGCCAGCTTGGCGCGTTCCTTCTCGATCACTTCCGGCGGTGCCTTGGCGACGAAGCCTTCGTTGGACAGCTTGCCGCCCACGCGTTTGACTTCGCCTTCCAGGCGCTGGATTTCCTTGTCCAGGCGCGCCATCTCGGCAGCCTTGTCGATCAGGCCGGCCATCGGCACCAGCACCTGCAGGTCGCCAACCAGCGCGGTGGCGGACATCGGCGGCTCTTCGCCTTCGTCCAGCACGCGGATGGTCTCCAGCTTGGCCAGCTTCATCAGCAGCGGCTCGTTGTCGGCCAGGCGACGGTGATCCTCGGGGGATGCGTTGTTCAGCACCAGGTCGATGCGCTTGGCCATGGAGATGTTCATCTCGCCGCGGATCTGGCGGATGCCCAGCATCAGGGCCTTGACCCACTCGATGTCGCCTTCGGCGGCGGCGTCGATCTTCGCCTCGTCGGCGATCGGCCAGGGTTGCAGCATCAGGGTGTCACCGGACTTGCCAGCGGCGGTCTTGATGCGCTGCCAGATTTCCTCGGTGATGAATGGCATGAACGGGTGCGCCAGGCGCAGTGCGGTTTCCAGCACGCGCGCCAGGGTGCGGCGGGTGCCGCGCTGACGCTCGATCGGCGCTTTCTCGTCCCACAGTACCGGCTTGACCAGTTCCAGGTACCAGGCGCAGTACTCGTCCCAGATGAACTCGTAGAGGGCCTGGGTGGCGAGGTCGAAGCGGAAGGCGTCGAGCTGGCGCGCGACTTCGATCTCGGTGCGCTGCAGGGCGGAGATGATCCAGCGGTCCACCGAGGACAGCTCGACCGGCTCGCCATTGACGCCGGTGTCCTTGCCATCGGTGTTCTCGATGACGAAGTTGGCGGCGTTCCACAGCTTGTTGCAGAAGTTGCGGTAGCCCTCGACGCGGCCCATGTCGAACTTGATGTCGCGACCGGTGGAAGCCAGCGAGCAGAAAGTGAAGCGCAGGGCGTCGGTGCCGTAGCTGGCGATGCCTTCGGGGAACTCGGCTTTCGTCTGCTTGGCGATCTTCTCGGCGAGCTTGGGCTGCATCATGCCGCTGGTGCGTTTCTCCAGCAGCTCGTCCAAGGTAATGCCATCGACGATGTCCAGCGGGTCGAGCACGTTGCCCTTGGACTTGGACATCTTCTGGCCCTGGCCGTCGCGCACCAGACCGTGGACGTAGACGGTCTTGAACGGGATCTGCGCGCTGCCATCGCCATTCTTGATCAGGTGCATGGTCAGCATGATCATGCGCGCAACCCAGAAGAAGATGATGTCGAAGCCGGTCACCAGCACGTCGGTGGGGTGGAAGGTCTTCAGGTAGTCGGTCTGCTCCGGCCAGCCGAGGGTGGAGAAGGTCCACAGGCCCGAGCTGAACCAGGTGTCGAGGACGTCTTCGTCCTGGCGCAGGTTGGCGTCGCCCAGGTTGTGCTTGGCGCGCACTTCGGCCTCATTGCGGCCGACGTAGACGTTGCCGGCATCGTCGTACCAGGCGGGGATGCGGTGGCCCCACCACAGCTGACGGCTGATGCACCAGTCCTGGATGTCACGCATCCAGCTGAAGTACATGTTCTCGTACTGCTTGGGCACGAACTGGATGCTGCCGTCTTCCACGGCGGCGATGGCGGGTTCGGCCAGCGGCTTGGTGGAGACGTACCACTGGTCGGTCAGCCACGGCTCGATGACGGTGCCGGAGCGGTCGCCCTTGGGCACTTTCAGTGCGTGGTCGTCGATCTTCTCGAGCAGGCCGGCGGCTTCGAAGTCGGCAACGATCTGCTTGCGCGCGACGAAGCGGTCGAGACCGGCGTAGGCGGCCGGCAGGCTGGCGTCCAGCTCTGCGTTGACGCTGCCGTCGAGCTTGAACACCTGGGCGACGGCGAGGACGGCGGCGTCCTTGTCGAAGATGTTGATCAGCGGCAGATCGTGGCGCTTGCCGACTTCGTAGTCGTTGAAGTCGTGGGCCGGGGTGATCTTCACGCAGCCGGTGCCGAACTCGCGGTCGACGTAGTCGTCGGCGATGATCGGGATGCGCCGGCCCACCAGCGGCAGGTCGATGAAGGTGCCGATCAGCGCGGCGTAGCGCTCGTCTTCCGGGTGCACGGCGACGGCGCTGTCACCCAGCACGGTTTCCGGGCGGGTGGTGGCGACGACCAGGTGGTCCTTGCCGTCGGCGGTCTTGTTGCCGTCGGCCAGCGGGTAGCGCAGGTGCCAGAGGTGGCCCTTCTCGTCGTGGTTCTCCACTTCGAGGTCGGAAATGGCGGTGTGGAACTTGGTATCCCAGTTGACCAGGCGCTTGCCGCGGTAGATCAGGCCGTCCTCGTGCAGGCGCACGAAGGCTTCCTTCACGGCGTTGGACAGGCCTTCGTCCATGGTGAAGCGCTCGCGCGACCAGTCCACGGAGGAACCCAGGCGGCGAATCTGGCGGGTGATGGTGCCGCCGGACTGATCCTTCCACTCCCAGACCTTCTCCAGGAACTTCTCGCGGCCCAGATCATGACGGGCGATGCCCTGGGCGGCCAGCTGGCGCTCCACCACCATCTGGGTGGCGATGCCGGCGTGGTCGGTGCCCGGCTGCCACAGGGTGTTGCGGCCCTGCATGCGGCGGTAGCGGATCAGCGCGTCCATGATGGCGTTGTTGAAGCCGTGGCCCATATGCAGGCTGCCGGTGACGTTCGGCGGCGGGATCATGATGGTGTACGGTTCGCCGGAACCTTGCGGGGCGAAGTAGTTCTCTTTCTCCCACAGGGGGTACCAGTGGGATTCGATGGCGTGCGGCTGGTAGGTCTTGTCCATGAGCGCGGCGGGACCCTGATAAGGCTAGACGGAAAACCGCTGAGTATAACGGGAGGCGGGGAGTTCAGGCCACCGGGGGCTTATCGGCGGCTTTCGGGGTGCGGGCGTGGGCGGTCTGGCGCCGACGCCCGTTGTAGGAGCGGGCCATGCCCGTGATCGCGCCCATGGGGCGCTTCTATAGGCTGGCTCTGGTGTTTCCCCGGGCGGAGAGTCAAGTCTTGCGCTGGGCCAGCAGGCGCTGCATGCGCGCTTCGAGCCGGCGTTGGAGTTCGGCTTCGATCTGCGGGGCGAAGTCGTCGAGGACGTCCTGCAGGATCAGTTGGGCCGCGGCGCGCAGTTCCAGGTCCAGGCGGTTCAGCTCGCTGGCGGCGGGAGTGGCCTGCGGCGCGGCGGGCTGGGTGGCTGCAGGCTCCGGCGCCTGGGGCGCGGGCGTGACGACGTCGGAGAGCAGCGGGATGTTGTCCGGCTCGAAGGATTCGGTGAGCAGGGGCGGCTCGGCGCCCGACTCGTCCAGCAGGTCCTGGATCTTCTTCAGGTCTTCCAGCAGGTGGTCGGGGTCGTGCGGGGGCTTGTGGTTGTCCATGGTGTCTTGGCTGAGACGCTCTCAAGGGCGCGGCAGGCGGTGGTCCTGCAAAGGATAGCCCTGCTCGCGGTAGCGACGGAAATTCTCCCGCGCGGCCTGACGAATCGCCGGCTCCTCGATCACCAGTTCGGCGACCCGGTTGAAGCGGTCGACGAAGGCAGGAATGGCCAGGGTCAGGTTGATCAGCAGGTCCCGGTGGCTTTCCGGCGGCTCGCCGAGGGCGAGAACTATCGGCGAGTCGGCATCTTCTTCCACCGCGTTGTGTGGGATGAAGGTTTCGCCCCGGAAGTTCCACAGCCGGGCATCCAGCGCATCGCGCTGGGCCTCGTCGCTGCACAGCACGAAGATGCGCATGCCTTGCCGCCAGGCTTTTTCAGCCAGGCGGAAGGCGATGGTCAGGCGTGCGTCGGGATCGGCGCTGGGAATGACGTAGAAATCCACACGCGTCATGCGTTCGATCCCATCGGCAGGTTGCACTGTGCCATTACTTGGCGCGGTCCAGCAGGTACTGGGTCAGCAGCGGCACCGGGCGGCCCGTGGCGCCCTTGTCCTTGCCGCCGCTGATCCAGGCGGTGCCGGCGATGTCCAGGTGCGCCCAGTGGAACTTCTTCGCAAAGCGCGACAGGAAGCAGCCGGCGGTGATGGTGCCGGCCTTCGGGCCGCCGATGTTGGCGATGTCGGCGAACGGGCTGTCGAGCTGTTCCTGGTACTCGTCGAACAGCGGCAGCTGCCAGGCGCGATCGTCGGCGACTTCACCGGCCTTGAGCAGTTGCTTGATCAGCGCGTCGTTGTTGCCCATTAGGCCCGAGGTGTTGGAGCCCAGGGCGACGATGCAGGCGCCGGTGAGGGTGGCGATGTCCACCACCGACTGCGGCTTGAAGCGTTCGACGTAGGTCAGCGCGTCGCACAGCACCAGGCGGCCTTCGGCGTCGGTGTTGAGGATTTCGACGGTCTGGCCGCTCATGGTGGTGACGATGTCGCCCGGACGGGTGGCGCCGCCGCTGGGCATGTTCTCGGCGCAGGCCATCACGCCCACCAGGTTGATCGGCAGCTGCAGCTCCAGCACGGCGCGGAAGGTGCCGAACACGGAGGCGGCGCCGCACATGTCGAACTTCATCTCGTCCATGCCCAGGCCGGGCTTGAGGCTGATGCCACCGGTGTCGAAGGTGATGCCCTTGCCGACCAGTACGTGCGGGGCCTCGTCTTTCTTCTTCGCGCCGTTGTACTGCAGCACGATCAGGCGCGGCGGCTGGTCGCTGCCCTGGGCGACGGCGAGGAAGGAGCCCATGCCCAGCTCGCGCAGTTTCTTCTCGTCGAGGACTTCGACCTTCAGGCCCTTGTATTCCTTGCCCAGCGCCTTGGCCTGTTCGCCGAGGAAGGTCGGGTGGCAGAGGTTCGGCGGCAGGTTGCCCAGGTCACGGGTCAGGGCCATGCCGTTGGCGATGGCCTGGGCTTCCCTGGCGCCTTGTTCGACAGCTGCGGCGTCGGCCTTGTCGGCGAGCAGGGTGATTTTCTTCAGCTTCGGCGCTTCGGCCTTCTGGCTCTTGAAGCGATCGAAGACGTAGGTGCCGTCGGCCAGGGTTTCCACCTGCAGGCGGGCCTTGCCGTGGGCATTGCGGCCTTTGACGGCCAGGTCGCCCAGGGCCAGGACGGCGTCGGCGCCACCCAGGTTCTTCAGATTGCCCAGGACGGCGGAAACCAGTTTGCGGTAGGCGCGGTCGGAGAGTTCGCGCTCTTTGCCGGCGCCGACCAGCAGGACGCGCTCAGCCTTAATGTTGGGTAAATCTTGCAGCAGTAGAGTCTGGCCCACCTTGCCTGCCAGATCGCCACGCTTGAGCAGGTTGGCGATGGCGCCGCCGGTGGCTTCGTCGACGGCCTTGGCGGTGGCGCCAAGCTTGCGGCCTTCGCCCACGGCGATGACCAGGGTGGCGGTCTTGAGAGTTTCCGGACGTACGCTTTTTACAAGGAATTCCATGGCTGAGTGTCCCCGGGACAAAGAGCAGAAGGGTCTGCGAATGAAGGTGGACTGCGCAGTGACAGGCCTGGCGAATCGCAGGATAATGCCGGCTATTTGCGCTGGGTCGCGTCCGCGCGCACCCGGCAATGCTTCACGGCGGCTAGTTTGAGCGTAGCCGCCTGAGCGTGACAACCCTGGAGTGTCCGGTTTGATTGTCTTCCGTTACCTGTCCCGTGAAGTGCTGATCACCATGAGTGCGGTGAGCGCCGTGCTGCTGGTCATCATCATGAGCGGCCGTTTCATCAAGTACCTGGCGCAGGCGGCCCAAGGCCTGCTCGATCCGGGTTCGCTGTTCATGATCATGGGCGTGCGCCTGCCGGGCTTCCTGCAGCTGATCCTGCCGCTGGGCCTGTTCCTCGGCATTCTGCTGGCCTATGGCCGCCTGTACCTGGACAGCGAGATGACCGTGCTCACCGCCACTGGCATGAGCCAGCAGCGCCTGCTGGCCATTACCCTGGCGCCGGCGCTGTTCATCGCCCTGCTGGTGGCCTGGCTGAGCCTGTGGCTGGCGCCCCAGGGCATTACCCAGATGCAGTTGCTGCTGAACAAGCAGGATGCGATGACCGAGTTCGACACCCTGGCGCCGGGGCGCTTCCAGTCGATGCGCGATGGCACGCGGGTGACCTATACCGAGACCCTGGCCAACGAGCGCACCGAGCTGGGTGGTGTGTTCATTTCGGACAAGAACCGCCCGCGCAATGGCAAGGACGGCGGCACTTCGGTGCTGGTCGGCACCACCGGCGTGCAGGAGATCCACGCTGACGGCAGTCGCTACCTGATCCTCAAGGACGGCTATCGCTACGACGGCACGCCCGGACAGGCCGATTACCGCGAGATCAAATACGACACCTACGCTGCCCTGCTGCCCAAGCCGGAAGTGAGCAGCGAGATCGACGACCGCGACGCCATTCCCACCTCCGACCTGCTGGGCAGCGACGATCCTCGCATGAAGTCGGAGTTGCAGTGGCGCCTGTCCATCCCGCTGCTGGTCTTCGTGGTGACCGTGCTGGCCGTGCCGCTGTCGCGCGTCAACCCGCGCCAGGGCCGCTTCCTCAAGCTGCTGCCGGCCGTGCTGCTGTACATGGCCTACCTGGCGCTGCTGATCGCCGGGCGCGGCATGCTCGACAAGGGCAAGATTCCCATGGCCCTGGGCCTGTGGTGGATTCACGGGATATTCCTGGCCATCGGCCTGTTGTTGTTGTACTGGGAGCCGCTGCGTCTGAAGCTGGCCGCCAAGCGAGCGAAGTCGGGCGGAGTGCTGAAGCATGCGTAAGCTGGATCGTTACATCGGCACCACTGTCTTCGTTTCCATTCTCGCGGTACTCGGGGTGATCCTCGGGTTGGCCGAACTGTTCGCCTTCGTCGACCAGCTGGGGCAGATCAGCGACACCTACACCCTTGGCGAGGCGCTCAAGTTCGTCCTGCTGACCGCGCCGAGCCGTGGCTACGACATGCTCCCCATGGCCGCGCTGATTGGCTGCCTGGTGGGCCTGGGTACCCTGGCCAGCAACAGCGAGCTGACCATCATGCGCGCCGCTGGCGTGTCGCTGCAGCGCATCGTCTGGGCGGTGATGAAACCGATGCTGGTGCTGATGTTCGCCGGCATCCTGGTGGGTGAGTACGTGATTCCCTACACCGAAACCGCTGCCCAGAGCGGTCGCGCCCTGGCGCAGAGCGGCAATGGTTCGCAAAGCTCGAAGTCGGGCCTGTGGCACCGCCAGGGGCATGAATTCATCCATATCAACGTGGTGCGCCCGGATGGCGTGCTGCTGGGCGTGACCCGCTACAACTTCGACGACAACCGTCGCCTGCAGAGCGCGAGCTTCGCCCGTCAGGCGGTGTTCGAGAACGACCAGTGGCAGTTGCAGGACGTGACCACCTCGGTGCTGCACGCGGCTGAAAAGCGCAGCGAGGTCGTAAGCAAGCCCAGCGAGACCTGGAACATCCAGCTCAGCCCGCAACTGCTCAACACCGTGGTGATGGAGCCGGAGGCGCTGTCCATCACCGGCCTGTGGAACTACATCCATTACCTGCAGGACCAGGGCCTGAGCTCCAACCGCTACTGGCTGGCGTTCTGGACCAAGATCCTGCAGCCGCTGGTGACCGCTGCCCTGGTGCTGATGGCGATCTCGTTCATCTTCGGCCCGCTACGCAGCGTGACCCTCGGCCAGCGCGTGTTCACCGGGGTGCTGGTGGGCTTCACCTTCCGCATCGCCCAGGACCTGCTCGGCCCGTCCAGCCAGGTGTTCAACTTCCCGCCGCTGCTGGCGGTGCTGGTGCCGGCGGCGATCTGCGCTTTCCTCGGCACGCTGCTGTTGAAGCGGGCGGGCTGAGTCCCATCGCGCGGTAGAACCCGCGCCCGCAAAAAAGCCGGCAATCGCCGGCTTTTTTATTGCCTGAGATTTCAGCCCCGCCCCTGCGATGCCTTGCGCACCGCCTTGGGGATCTGGATCACCACGCTTTCCGAGTAGCGGTCCTGCCAGGTGCGCTGGTCCTTGTCCCAGAGCATCCAGAGGAAGCCCAGGCCGGCGCAGCCCCAGGACGCGATGGCGATGACGAAGCGCAGCAGCGCCTGCATCAGGGTGATGCGCGTGCCGTTGGCGTTCTGCACACGAACGCCCCAGACCTGCATGCCCAGGGTCTGGCCGCTGTGGGTCCAGAACTTCGCGAAGAAGGCGAACACGCTGATGAACAGCAGGCTGGACAGCAGCGGGTCGCCGGTCAGCGCCCCCTGGTCGGCCAGCATCCGGAGCTTCTCGCTGCCATAGATCAGGCGCAGGAAGCCCTGCTGATAGGCCAGCGTCACCACCATCAGCAAGGCCACGCAGAGCAGGAAGTCATAGAACATCGCGGCAAAGCGACGGAGGAGCGTGGCGGGCGGGAAGTTCCCCGCGGGCTGGAGCTGCTGCGGCTTGGACATGGGCGTCTTCAGTGGCGATCAGGATGGATGGGGCGGGGATTATACGGATTCCGCCGCGCGGCGCCCGGCGGCGGTGGCTGTTCTAAGCTCAAACCACGTCGCTGCCCATGGGGGAGTGGCAATGCGTCGCAGGTCGCGGCGCCGTCAAGCAGGGAACAAGGATGCCGCTTCGCAACTACACCCGGCGCCGGCTGCTGCCTCGCCTGGTCTTCTCCCTCTCCATGGCCCTGCTGCCGTTGCTGCTGGGCAGCGCCATCATCTATTGGCAGGCCTTGCGCACCCTGAGCGTCGAGGCGCGTACTGCTTCGAACGAGGCCGTTCGGCTGTTCGACGTGATGCTGAGCAATGCGGCAGGGGCCGCCCAGGTGGCTCTGCTGCATGTGGACGAGGGCTGCGACGAGGCGACGCTCGTCCTGCGCGAACAGGTGGCGGTGGTACCGTTCGTCCGGTCGGTCAATCTGACTCGTGATGACCAAATCTATTGCACCTCGCTGTTCGGCGATTTCGAGGCGCCGCTGGATTCGAGCCTGTATGTCGCCGGCCGGCTGCGGATGATGGCCGGTAACGAGATTACGCCGAACTACGCGCTGTTGATCCTGCGGCGTGTCGAAGGACGCCACGCCGCGCTGGCGACGGTGGATGGACGTTACCTGAGCAACACGCTGCAACTGGTCGATCAACGCAGCGACCTGCAATTGCAGGTCGGCGGGCAGTGGATGGACGAGGAGGGCAGGGTGTTCGACGGCAAGCCTGTCCGCTTGCCGCTGGGGCATGTCGAGCTGACCTCCGAGCGATTCCCCTACAAGGTCATCGGCGGCTTCCCCGAAGGGGCGCAATGGCGGCACATCCACGAAGACGCGTTGCCGCTGGTGGCGTTGATGCTGATGCTGGGTGGTGCATCGGGCGTGGCCTGCTACTGGCTCTGGGGGCGTTCGGCGACGCCAAGCCTGGAGCTTGAGCGTGCCTTGCTCGCCGGGGAGTTCGTGCCGTACCTGCAGCCGCTGGTCGATGCCCGGGACGGCCGCTGGGTCGGTGCGGAAGTGCTGATGCGCTGGGTGCATCCGCGCGAAGGCATGGTCGGCCCCGACCTGTTCATCCCCATGGCCGAACGCTCCGGGCTGATCGTGGCGATGACCCGCGAGCTGTTCCACCAGGTCGCCGATGGGCTGGCACCGCACGGGCACCTGCTGGGCGAGGGCTTCCATCTGAGCTTCAACATCAGCGCCCGGCATTGCACGGAGCCGGGGTTGTTCGGTGATTGCCGCGACTTCCAGGCGCGCTTCCTGCCCCATCGGCCGGAGCTGACCCTGGAGCTGACCGAGCGCGAGCTGATCGTTTCCAGTGAGGTAACCGACGAACTCTTCGACAACCTTCATGGCCTGGGCGTCAAGCTGGCCATCGACGACTTCGGCACCGGCAATTCCAGTCTCGCCTACCTGCATCGCTTCAAGGTGGACGCGCTGAAGATCGACAAGAGTTTCGTGGCGATGATTGGCGTGGATGCCCTGTCTTCGCACGTTCTGGACAGCATCGTCGAGCTGTGCGGCAAGCTGGACCTGATGATCATCGCCGAGGGTGTGGAAACCGAGGAGCAGCAGGACTACCTGGCCCTGCGTGGGGTGGGGGTGCTGCAAGGGTACCTCTTCGATCGACCGATGCCGCTGGCGGCATTTGTCCAGGCCCTTCAGGGCCGGTCGCTCGGGGGCTGATGCCGGCTTGCCGTCCCTGTTGTGGTGAGGGGGCGGCGCACTGGGAAAATTTTCCAGCTTGTGGAGCGGATGTGAACAGCCGGCTGTTCCTGTCTGGGAGCTGATTGACTCGATAGTTAGCTGATGAATAGTCGGATAAGCATAGTTTTAAAGATGTAATGGTTTCTCGTTCGTTATTGCGAGATGGCTGCTTTTTAATAGGTTATCAGTGCTGATGTTATTAACTTGAAATGCACTATGGAGAGTTTGATTTTACGTTTTTTTCACAACTTCTTCATGTGTATTTCATGAATGGTGCGGTTGTTCTTTATATTGCTTTTCTGGCTGGCTGTCGGGTGTTTGTTTTGATGCGGAAGTGCCTGATTTACAATCCTTTCTGCCCTCGCGATGTTTCGTTCTAATGCCCCGGATTCAGAGGGTGTTGGTATTTTGGCGCTCCGGAATTGGCCCTCTTTTCGTTAGCTATTTTTATATATGGCGATACGTCGGCGACGACTGGTATTGAATTACTGTGTCGGCGGGGTGGCGATTCGCCATTTAACTAATAGAGTCTTTGAAAAAGGCCCCGGCAAAGAGAGTCTCGATAATGCCTGTTAGTTCCCGTGGTTTTACCCTGATCGAGTTGATGGTGGTGGCGGCGATAGTAGCGATCCTGGCTGCAATCGCTTACCCCAGCTATCAGCAGTACGTCATCCGGGGCAAGCGGTCCGCGGCCCAGGCGCAGATGATGGATATCGCCAACCGCCAGCAGCAGTACCTGCTGGCCAACCGCGCCTACGCCAGCAAGTCGGCGCTGGAAAGCGGCGGCTATGCGCTGCCCAGTGAGGTGTCGGGCAACTACAGCTACGACATCACCGTGGGCAGCGGCACACCGCCGACTTTCACCATCACCTTCACCCCGAGCGGCGGGCAGGCCAGCGACGGCAACCTGACCCTGGCCAGCGACGGCACTCGGACGCCATCTGCGAAGTGGTGATCAACATGATGACCTCCCGGCACCGCGGCTTCACCCTGATCGAGCTGCTTGTCAGCATCCTCATCATCTCGCTGGGCCTGCTCGGCCTGGCCAAGCTGCAGATGCGCATGCAGCTGTCGGACATGGAGTCCTACCAGCGCGCCCAGGCGCTGCTGCTGCTCAATGACATGTCCAGCCGGATGAACGCCAACGCGAAGAACTCCTCCAGCTATGTCACCGGCAGCAGCTCGCCGGTGGGAGCGGGCATGTCCTGTCCGACCAGCAGCGGGACCCGTCAGCAGGCGGACCTCGCTGACTGGTGCAACAGCCTGCAGGGCGCGGCGGAAGTGGGCGGCGGCAGCGTGAAGGCCGGCGCCATGCTCGGCGGGCGAGGCTGCATCGAGTCGCTGGGCAGCAATCAGTACCTGATCACCGTGGCCTGGCAGGGCATGTCGCCGATCTCGGCGCCGCCTTCGAGCGTGGCGTGTGGCAGTAACAGCTACAACGGCAGCTCCGGATGCAGCAGCGACCTGTGCCGGCGCGTGGTCACCACGGTTGTGCGGGTGGCCTCGCTATGAGGGGCGTATCCCGCCACAGGGGCTTCACCCTGGTAGAGATGATGATCGCAGTGACCATCAGCCTGCTGATCATGGTCGCGGTGCTGACGCTCTACCTGAACCTACGCCGGACCAGTGACGACATGGCTCAGACCAACTCGCTGATCGAGAATGGGCGCTTCGCCGTGGGCCTGCTGCAGGAAGACCTCGCCCACGCCGGGTTCTGGAATGGCTATGTACCGCAGTTCGATGACCTGAGCGCGACCGATCCGCCGGCCGATTACCCGACGGCGTTGCCGCCGGTGTGCTCGGCCTTCTCGACCTGGACGCAGCAGGACAGGATCAACTCCGTCGGCATCGCGGCACAGACCTTCTCCGCGGTGCCCCCCGGTTGTTCGGCGATAGTCACCAACCTGGCGAGCAACTCCGATGTGCTGGTGGTGCGGCATGTCGATACCTGCTCACCGGGCGTTGGCAATTGCGATGCACTGGCAGCCGGCAAGGTGTATTTCCAGTCGTCCTTCTGCAAGAACGAGACCCTCGGGGCCTTTGTGCTGGACACCACCGGGTTCACCCTGACGAGCCTCAATTGCCTGACCATCGCCGAGCGTCGCAAGTTCGTCATCGATCTGTATTACGTGCGCGATTACGCGGTGAGCGCAGGCGATGGCATACCGACCCTGATGCGCTCCACCTTCGATCTTTCCGGTGGGGCCACGCCGGCCAACGCGCTGCAGGCAGCAGTACCGCTGATCGAGGGGGTCGAGGCCTTCCGCGTCGAGCTGGGCCTGGACAGCCTCAGCAAGTCGAACGATCCGACCGATTACCTCGCGGCGCCGCATTGGGATGACCCCAATACCCGGGTCACCGTGACCAACCGTGGCGATGGCTCGCCCGACGGCAGCTTTGTCCATTGCGGGGCCGGTTCCTGCACGGTGGCCCAGCTGGCGAATGTGGTGGAAGCCCGGCTCTACGTCCTGGCTCGCGCCCGCACGCAAACCGCGGGCTACACCTCGGACAAGACCTACGCCCTGGGTAGCTCCACCCTGGGCCCGTTCACCGATGGCTACAAACGGCATCTGTTCACCTCCAGCGCCACGCTGGTGAACGTATCCCGTCGGAGGCAGACGCCATGACGACGCAGCGCAATTCGAGAGCCCAGCAGGGCGCGACCCTGGTGGTCGCCCTGGTGATGTTGCTGATGCTGATGCTGATGGTCGGCAGCGCCTACACCCTCAGCGGCACCAATCTGAAGGCAGTGGGCAACATGCAGTTCCGCAACGAGGCCATTGCCGCGGCTGATGTCGGTATCCAGCGGGTCATCGGCTCGGCCTTCACCGCCGCGCCGGCGGCCGAGCAGCTCAATGTCGACATCAATAACGACGGTACCACCGACTACCAGGTTTCCATGGCGTCGCCGGTGTGCATGAGCGCCAGGCCGAGTCCCTCCAATCTGGCTTGTGGTGGTGGCCAGGCAGCCATGTGTTCCACGGGATGGGACACCGTCTGGGGGCTCAACGCCGATGTCACCGATGCCGTGACCGGCACCTCGGTAAGAGTGCGTTCCGGGGTGCGGGTGCACCTGACCGATTCGCAGAAAGTCGCCGCGTGCGGAGCATGAACATGAACAAGAGCTGCCACGCCGGAATGCTCCGGCGGATTTTCGCCCTCTGCCTCCTGTGCGTCGCCCAGTCGGCCGTTCGTGCCGAGGACATCGACCTGTTCGTCGGCACGCCCAGCGGTGCCACGGACGCGCCCAACGTCCTGATCATCCTGGACAACACCGCCAACTGGACCACGCCGTTCAGCAACGAGATGACTGCGCTGGCCTCTGTGGTCAACGGGCTGCAGGTGAACAAGTTCCGCGTCAGTCTGATGCTGTTCAGCGAGACCGGCAGCGGCAACAAGGGTGACGACGGCGCCTATGTGCGTGCCGCCATGCGTCTGCTCGACAGTTCGACCAAGCCCAAGTATCAGACGCTGGTCAGCAGCCTGGACGTGGGGAGCGACAAGTCCAATGGCGGCAAGATCAGCAAGGCCATGGAGGAGGCCTGGCTGTATTACTCGGCGGGCACGCCCAATTCCGGCAACCAGAAGGTCAAGACCGACTTCGCCGGCAACGCCAGCGGCACCACCGCATCCAACGCGATCTATGCCCTGAGCGGCAACGCCCTGGCGTCGAAGGACGCCACCACCTATAACAACCCGATCGTCGCTGGCTGCGCGAAAAACTTCATCATCTACATCAGTAACGGCGCGGCGCAGGACAACACCAACGATATCAAGCAGGCGACCAGTGCATTGACTGCTGCCGGGGGCAATACCACGGCGATCCCCATTTCCCCCAGCGGCTCGCAGGACAACATGGCCGACGAATGGGCGCGCTTCATGAAGAAGAGCACCCAGGCCATCACCACCTACACCGTGGATATCAACAAGGTCACCACCGGCCAGGGCCCGGGTTGGACCGCCCTGTTGAAGAGCATGGCCAACGTCAGCAGTGGCAAATATTTCGACGTGACGGCCAGTGGCACGCAAATATCCGATGCACTGAATGCCATCTTCTCCGAGATCCAGGCCACCAACAGCGTGTTCGCCTCCGTCACCCTGCCGATCAGCGTCAGCTCCCAGAGCACCTACCTGAACCAGGTGTTCGTCGGCATGTTCCGCCCCGACTCCGATTCCTTCCCGCGCTGGCCCGGCAACCTCAAGCAATACAAGGTGGGCGTGGTCAGCAGCCAGCTCACCACGGTGGACGCCAACGGCAACAGCGCAATCAACAGCGGCACCGGCTTCATCACCGAATGCGCCCGCAGCTTCTGGACGCCCACCTCGCTGGACAACTACTGGGCGTTCAAGCCGCAGGGCAACTGCCTGACCGTGACCGGCTCCGACCTGTCCAACTATCCCGACGGCAACATCGTCGAGAAGGGCGCCCAGGCCTATGTATTGCGCCAGGCCAGTTCGCGGACCATGAAGACTTGCGACCCCACGACCTGCACGACGCTGACCAACTTCAACACCGCCAACACGGCCGTCACCCAGGCCCTGCTGGGGGCGGCAGACGCCACCGAGCGGACCAACCTGATCGGTTGGGCCATCGGCGCCGACAATCAGGACGAGAACCTCAACGCCAACGTCACCGAGATGCGCTCCTCGGTTCACGGCGACGTCGTGCACTCGCGCCCCGCGGCGGTCAACTACGGAACCACGTCCTCACCCCTGGTGGTGGTCTACTACGGCGCCAACGACGGGCTGTTGCACGCTATCAACGGCAACCGCAGCGGAACCGTCGCGGGCGTCTCGGCCGGCAGTGAAATCTGGTCGTTCATGCCGCCGGAGTTCTACCCGCGGATCAAGCGCCTGCGGGACAACACCACCACCATCAGCTTCCCCGGCCATACCACGGGCACGCCCACGCCGCAGCCCAAGGACTACGGCATGGACGGCTCGGTTTCCGTGGTGCAGCAGGGCACCAGCACCTGGATTTACTCCGCCATGCGCCGCGGCGGCCGCTCGATCTATGCCTTTGACGTCACCACCCCGGCCAGCCCGACCCTGAAGTGGAAGATCGGTTGTCCCAACATGGCCAATGACACCAGCTGCGGTACTGGCCTCAGCGGCATAGGGCAGACCTGGGCGACGCCGGTTCCCGTCCTGGCGCAAGGCTACGGCAGCGGTGCGTCGACGATCCTGGCCATGGGCGGTGGCTACGACAAGTGCGAGGACGCCGATCCCAATACCTGCACGGCGACCTCCAAGGGCAATCACATCTATCTGCTGGATGCGGACACCGGCGCCTTGCTGAAAACCTTCGACACCGATCGCGGGGTCGTCGGCAGTGTCGCCCTGGTCACCAACAGCAGCGGCCTGATCGCCTACGGCTATGCCTCCGACATGGGCGGCAACGTCTACCGGATCTCCGGCGTCGATGCCTTCAGTGCCATCGGCAGTACCCCGCCGGCCAACTGGACCATGACCAAGATCGCTTCCCTGGGGTGCGCGACGGCGACTTCCTGTACAGCCAACCGCAAGTTCCTCTACGGCCCGGAGGTGGCCTCCGTCAACGGCGAGTACGTGATCCTGCTGGGCTCCGGCGACCGCGAGAAGCCGCTGCTCACCTACACCTCCGCCGCCAGCGTGGCGAACCGCTTCTATGCCCTGCGCGACAAGCCCAGCGACGTCAACTGGCTGACCCTGGAGAACGCCACCTGCGCCGCCAACCTGATCTGCAACAGCTCGCTGCTGCCCATTACCTCCACGGCAACGCCCACCAATACGCAGGTCGCGGCCTACCCCAAAGGCTGGTACCTGGGCTTGCAGTCGACCGAGCAGGTAGTGACCTCGGCGCTGCTGCTTTACAACAACATCACCTTCAGCACCCACCAGCCTGCCGTGGCCAGCCCCACCAGCTGCTCCAGCCTGGGCACCGCGCGCGTCTACAACATCAGCTACCTGAACGCCGCAGGCACCGGCGACCAGCGCTTCGGCGTCATCTCCGGCGGCGGCCTGCCTCCGTCACCCGTGGCGGGGCGCGTACAACTCGACGACGGCAGCCTGAGGGACTTCATCATCGGCGGTTCTTCCGATTCACCGCTGAAGGTCTCCGAGCCGACCGCGCCGGGCACCAGCCCGCAGCCCAAGTCCTGGGTGTTCTGGGATATCGAGCGATAGGAGGGCGAGCCATGAACGCGATCAACAGACGCCTGGCCAATGGTTTCACCTTGCTGGAACTGATGGTGACACTCGCGGTGCTGGCCATCCTGGTCGGCATAGCCGTGCCTTCGCTCAGCGATGCGACTCTTACCGGCAAGCTTGCCTCCAGTGCCAACGATCTTGTGGCGGGCGTCGCCATGGGGCGCAGCGAGGCGATCAAGCGCAACACGGTGACCAGCCTGTGCGTATCCAGCAACGGCACCAGTTGCGGCTCCGGGGGCTGGGAGCAGGGCTGGATCGTGATTTCCGGCTCCACCGTGATCCAGAAACATCCCGCCGCGCCGACGGGGTTCAAGGTCACTTCCAGTGTCGCCAAGATCGACTTCCAGCCCAGCGGCGTGGGCAATACCCAGGCCAGCGTCACCGTGTGCCGCTCCGCGCCGTCTGCTGGTGCCCAGGAGCGAGTGGTCAACGTCAGCGCCACGGGGCGTGCCTACGTCAGCAAGACGACGACAGGTTCCTGTTCCTGATACGGTGAAACTGCTCCTGCCAGCACCCGGCAGGGAAATCGCAGACAACAAAAAACCGGCCCGAGGGCCGGTTTTTCGTGGGTTTCGACAGTTCATCGGAACTGCCGAAACGATGTGGTGGTGCCCCGGGAGAGACTCGAACTCTCACTCTGTCGCCAGAAACGGATTTTGAATCCGCCGCGTCTACCATTCCGCCACCGAGGCAATGGCGCGGCAGTATAGGGAGGCGCTCTGCGCCGGTCAATCGGCTCGCATGGTCAGAAATCGGCATATCCAGTAAGATGTGCGCCCTTTCGAGAAAGCTCCCCCATGCGCGTCGCTGACTTTCATTTCGACCTGCCCGAGGCGCTGATCGCCCGCCATCCGCTACCTGAACGCCGCTCCAGCCGTCTGCTGGTGCTGGACGGTCCGAGCGGCGAGCTCAGCCACCGGCAATTCGCTGACATCCTCGGCTTCCTCAAGCCGGGTGACCTGATGGTGTTCAACAACACCCGGGTAATCCCTGCCCGCCTGTTCGGCCAGAAGGCTTCCGGCGGCAAGCTGGAAATCCTCGTGGAGCGCGTGCTGGACAGCCACCGCGTGCTGGCTCACGTGCGCTCCAGCAAATCCCCCAAGCCGGGGTCGAAGATCCTCATCGACGGCGGTGGCGAGGCCGAGATGCTGCAGCGCCACGACGCGCTGTTCGAACTGGGCTTTAGCGAGGACGTGCTGCCCTTGCTGGAGCGCGTCGGCCACATGCCGCTGCCGCCTTATATAGACCGTCCGGATGAAGACGCCGACCGCGAGCGTTACCAGACCGTCTATGCCGAGCGCGCGGGCGCCGTGGCCGCACCGACCGCCGGCCTGCATTTCGACGAGGCGCTGCTGGAATCGATCCGCGCCAAGGGCGTGGATACCGCCTTCGTCACCCTGCACGTGGGCGCCGGCACCTTCCAGCCGGTGCGCGTGGAGCGCATCGAAGATCACCACATGCACAACGAATGGCTGGAAGTCAGTCAGGACGTGGTCGATGCCGTGGCCGCCTGCAAGGCGCGCGGTGGTCGCGTGGTCGCCGTCGGCACCACCAGCGTGCGTTCGCTGGAAAGCGCGGCCCGTGACGGCGTGCTCAAACCGTTCAGTGGCGACACCGACATCTTCATCTTCCCCGGGCGGCCGTTCCACGTGGTCGACGCCCTGGTCACCAACTTCCACCTGCCCGAATCCACCCTGCTGATGCTGGTCTCCGCCTTCGCCGGCTACCCCGAGACCATGGCCGCCTATGCGGCGGCAGTGGAGCAGGGCTATCGCTTCTTCAGCTACGGCGATGCCATGTTCATTACCCGCAACCCGGCACCGCGCGGCCCCGAGGACTGATCCATGAGCTTCATGAAATTCGAACTGCTGGCCACCGAGGGCAAGGCCCGTCGCGGCCGCCTGACCTTCCCCCGTGGCGTGGTGGAAACCCCGGCGTTCATGCCGGTGGGCACCTACGGCACCGTGAAGGGCATGCTCCCGCACGACATCGAGGGCATCGGCGCGCAGATCATCCTCGGCAACACCTTCCACCTGTGGCTGCGCCCGGGTACCGAAGTGATCCAGAAGCACGGCGACCTGCATGACTTCATGCAGTGGAAGGGGCCGATCCTCACCGACTCGGGCGGCTTCCAGGTGTTCAGCCTGGGCGCGCTGCGCAAGATCAAGGAGGAGGGCGTGTACTTCGCCTCGCCGGTGGATGGCGCCAAGGTCTTCATGGGCCCGGAAGAGTCCATGGCCGTGCAGCGTGCGCTGGGCTCGGACATCGTGATGATCTTCGACGAGTGCACCCCGTACCCGGCCGAGTTCGACGTCGCCAAGCGCTCCATGGAGCTGTCGCTGCGCTGGGCCAAGCGTTCGAAGACCGCCCACGGCGATAGCCCGTCGGCGCTGTTCGGTATCGTCCAGGGTGGCATGCACGAAGAGCTGCGCATGCGCTCGCTCGAAGGCCTGCAGGAAATCGGCTTCGACGGCCTGGCCATCGGCGGCCTGTCGGTGGGCGAGCCCAAGGAAGAGATGATCCGCGTACTGGACTTCCTCCCGCGGCACATGCCGGCTGACAAACCTCGTTACCTGATGGGTGTGGGCAAACCCGAAGACCTCGTGGAAGGTGTGCGCCGGGGCGTCGACATGTTCGACTGCGTCATGCCCACCCGCAATGCGCGCAATGGCCACCTTTTCGTTGACACCGGGGTGATCAAGATCCGCAACGCGGTGCACAAGCACGATGAGTCTCCGCTGGACCCGGCCTGCGATTGCTACACCTGCAAGCACTTCTCCCGCGCCTACCTCTACCACCTGGACAAGTGCGGCGAAATGCTCGGCAGCATGCTCAATACCATCCACAACTTGCGGCATTATCAGCGGCTTATGGCTGGTTTGCGCGAGGCAATCCAACAGGGTACATTGGCGAACTTTGTCGACGCCTTCTACGCCAAGCGCGGCCTTCCCGTGCCGCCGCTGGCGGACTGACCTTATTCATCGAAAAAGCTTTGAGACAGGAGTTTCCAATGAGTTTTCTGATTCCCGCTGCCTACGCTGACGCCGCAGCTCCCGCCGCTGCTGCAGGCCCGGCCGGCACTGGCTTCGAGTGGATTTTCCTGGTCGGTTTCCTGGTCATCTTCTACCTGATGATCTGGCGTCCCCAGGCCAAGCGCTCGAAAGAGCACAAGAACCTGCTGTCCGGCCTGCAGAAGGGCGATGAAGTCGTCACTTCCGCCGGTATCGCTGGCAAGGTGACCAAGGTCGCCGAGGACTTCGTCGTCGTCGAGGTTTCCGACAACGTCGAGCTGAAGTTCCAGAAGGCCGCGATCGCCGCGACCCTGCCGAAAGGCACCCTGAAGGCGATCTGATCCTCCACCTAGAAACCCAACCGACGGGGCGCAAGATGCGCCCCGCGTCATAACGGGCGGTGTCATGCTCAACAAGTATCCCCTGTGGAAGTATCTGCTGATCCTGGCGGTCCTGGCCGTCGGTTTCATCTATTCCGCACCCAACCTCTATCCTGACGATCCGGCCGTCCAGATCAGTGGCGCGAGCACTGCGCTGCAGGTCACCCAGGCCGACGTCGACAAGGCCAGCAAGGCGCTCGCCGATGCCGGTATCGCCGTCAAGGCTGGCTCGCTGGGCAAGAACAGCGGCCTGATCCGTCTGGTCAAGCAGGAAGATCAGTTGCCGGCCAAGGACATCGTCCGCCGCGCGCTGGGTGACGACTACGTGGTCGCCCTGAACCTGGCCCAGACCACGCCGAACTGGCTGCGCAATATCGCCGCCCACCCGATGAAGCTGGGTCTCGACCTGTCCGGTGGTGTGCACTTCCTGCTGGAAGTGGATATGGAGAAAGCCGTCGACGCTCGTATGAAGGTGTACGAGAACGAGGTCAAGAGCGCCCTGCGTAAGGAGCGCGTGCGCTACCGCAGCCTGCCTGTGCAGGACGGCGGCATCCAGCTGGGCTTCACCGAAGAAGCCGACCTGGACAAGGCCAAGTCGATCATCGCCAAGGATTTCCGCGATTTCGAAACCGCCCAGAGCGAGCGTAATGGCATGCAGGTCCTGCGCCTGGCCATGACCGCCACCAAGCTGGCCGAAATCCGCGAATACTCGATCAAGCAGAACCTCACCACCGTCCGCAACCGCGTGAACGAGCTGGGCGTGTCCGAACCGCTGGTACAGCGCCAGGGCGCCAACCGCATCGTCGTCGAGCTGCCGGGCGTACAGGACACCGCTGAAGCCAAGCGCATCCTCGGCAAGACCGCCAACCTGGAGTTCCGCCTGGCCGCCGAGCCGGATGCGATCAAGTCCTCCACCGAGACCTTCGATTTCCGCGAGCCGCGTCGCCCGCCGGCGAGCCTGGAGCGGGGCGTGATCATCACCGGTGACCAGGTCACCGACGCCAGCGCCAGCTTCGACGAGAACGGCCGTCCGCAGGTGAACATCCGTCTGGATGGCCACGGCGGCGAGCTGATGAACCGCGCGACCCGCAACAACGTCGGCCGCAGCATGGCTGTGGTGTTCATCGAGCAGAAGCCGATCACCCGCTACACCAAGCAGGTCGTCGACGGCGTCGAGCAGGAAGTCGCTGTTCCGGCGTTCAAGGAAGAGAAGCAGATCATCAGCCTGGCGACCATCCAGTCGCCGCTGGGCAACCAGTTCCGCATCACCGGCCTGGACGCCCCGGGCGAGTCCTCGGAACTGGCCCTGCTGCTGCGCGCCGGTGGCCTGGCTGCGCCGATGTACTTCGCTGAAGAACGCACCATCGGCCCGAGCCTGGGTGCTGACAACATCGCCAAGGGTATCGACGCTTCCCTGTGGGGCATGGTCTTCGTTTCCCTGTTCATCATCGTCATCTACCGCTTCTTCGGCGTGATCGCCACCGTCGCCCTGGCCTTCAACATGGTCATGCTGGTGGCGCTGATGTCGATCCTCGGCGCGACCCTGACCCTGCCGGGTATCGCGGGTATCGTGCTGACCATGGGTATGGCGGTGGACGCCAACGTGCTGATCTTCTCGCGGATACGAGAAGAGCTGGCTGCGGGCATGTCGACACAGCGGGCGATCCATGAAGGCTTCAACCGCGCCTTCACCGCGATCATCGACGCCAACCTGACCTCGCTGCTGGTCGGCGGCATCCTCTACGCCATGGGCACCGGCCCGGTGAAGGGCTTCGCCGTGACCATGTCCCTGGGTATTCTCACCTCGATGTTCACTGCCATCATGGTCACCCGCGCAATGGTGAACCTGATCTACGGCGGCCGCGACGTTAAGAAGCTGTGGATCTAAGGGGCCAGAGATGAATATCAAGATCGGTACTATCAACTTCATGGGCGTGCGCAACATTGCGTTCGCCGCGACCCTGCTCCTGACCCTGATCGCCCTCGGCAGCTGGGTCTTCAAAGGCATCAACTTCGGCCTGGACTTCACTGGCGGTACGTCGATCAAGCTGACCTACGAGCAGCCTGCCGACCTCTCCAAGGTGCGTGAGCAACTGGTCGCCGCCGGTTACAGCGAAGCCGTGGTGCAGAGCTTCGGTGACACCCGCGACGTCCTGGTGCGCATGCCCAGCGAAGACCCGGAACTGGGCAAGAAGGTCGCCACTGCGCTGCAGAAGGCCGATGCTTCCAACCCGGCCAAGGTCAATGGCGTCGAGTACGTCGGTCCGCAGGTCGGTGAAGAGCTGCGCGACCAGGGCGGCCTCGGCATGCTCCTGGCGCTGGGCGGCATCCTCCTGTACGTGGGCTTCCGCTTCCAGTGGAAGTTCGCCCTGGGTGCGATCCTCTCGCTGATCCACGACGCCATCATCGTGATGGGCGTGCTGTCGTTCTTCCAGATCACCTTCGACCTGACCGTGCTCGCCGCGGTACTGGCGGTGGTGGGCTACTCGCTGAACGACACCATCGTGATCTTCGACCGGGTGCGCGAGAACTTCCGCGTACTGCGCAAGGCCAGCCTGATCGACAACATCAACATCTCGACCAGCCAGACCCTGCTGCGGACCATCGCCACCTCGGTGTCGACCCTGCTGGCGATCGCTGCTCTGCTGTTCTTCGGCGGCGACAACCTGTTCGGTTTCTCCATTGCCCTGTTCGTCGGTGTGATGGCGGGTACCTACTCGTCGATCTACATCGCCAACGTGGTGCTGATCTGGCTGAACCTGTCCACCGAGGACCTGATTCCGCCGCCGAGCAAGGAAGTCGACGAGCGCCCGTAATAGAGCGTTCCCGGCCTTCCAGAGAAAACTCCCGCTTCGGCGGGAGTTTTCATTTGTAGGTGCTGTGTCACGAAACGGCCGGAACTTTCTTACAAATCGATTGCTCCAAGGCAAGGTAAAGGGCGAGGCCCGAATGAGAAGAAAGACCAGGAGAACCCTATGAACAAGTCGTTGCTAATCGGTACCGTGCTGGGCGCTGTAGGCGTGACTGCCGGTGGCGCCGTGGCTACCTACAGTCTGGTGGACCGCGCGCCGCAATACGCCGAGGTGCTCGCCGTTCAGCCGGTCAAGGAAACCATCAAGAATCCGCGCCAGGTCTGCAAGGACGTGGCAGTGACCCATCAGCGTCCAGTCAAGGACACCCACCAGATTGCCGGTACGGCGATCGGCGCCATCGCTGGCGGCCTGCTGGGCAACCAGATCGGCGGCGGCAACGGCAAGAAGATCGCCACCGTGGCGGGCGCCATCGGCGGCGGCTACGCGGGCAACAAGGTGCAGGAAGGCATGCAGGAGCGTGACACCTACACCACCACCGAAACCCGCTGCAACACCGTCAACGACACCAGCGAGAAGGTTGTCGGCTACGACGTGAAGTACCTGCTCGATGGCAAGGCCGGTCAGGTCCGCATGGATCGCGATCCGGGCTCGCAGATTCCGGTCGACAAGAGCGGCCGACTGATCCTGGGTCAGCAATAAGCAGTCGCCAGGTGTGGAACGAAGAGGGCGCCCGATGGGCGCCTTTTTCTTTGGCTCTTTGTAGGAGCGAGCCTGCTCGCGAATCGCCGAAGGCTATGGCTTCAGGTGCAGGATTTGCCTTCTCGCAGGCACAAAAAAGCCCGGCAATGCCGGGCTTTTTCTGTCGTGGCTCAGGCTCAGCGCTTGAGCGACGCCGGCAGGTGCGGCTGGATGCTGGTCAGCAGCGCCTTGAAGCACTTGGTGTTGCCAGCGACGATCTGGCCTTTCTCGAGGAACTCGTGACCGCCGGTGAAATCGCTCACCAGGCCGCCCGCTTCCTGGATCAGCAGGGCGCCAGCGGCCATGTCCCACTCGGACAGGCCGAACTCCCAGAAGGCGTCGTAGCGACCGGCGGCGACATAGGCCAGGTCGAGGCTGGCGGCGCCGGCGCGGCGGATGCCGGCGGTCTGGCCGACCAGGCTGCGGAACATGCCCAGGTAGGCGTCCAGGTTGTCCATCTGGCTGTCGCGGAACGGGAAGCCGGTGCCGAGCAGGGCGCCTTCCAGGCTCTTGCGGTTGCTGACGCGCAGGCGACGGCCGTTCAGTGCGGCGCCACGGCCGCGGCTGGCGGTGAATTCTTCCTGGCGGACCGGGTCGAGGACCACGGCGTGCTCGAGGCGGCCGCGGTATTTGCAGGCAATGCTGACCGCGTAGTGCGGAACGCCGTGGATGAAGTTGGTGGTGCCATCCAGCGGATCGATGATCCACAGGTAGTCGGCGCCTTCGCCGCTGCCTTCGAGCATGCCGCCTTCTTCGCCCATGATCCCGTGGTTCGGGTAGGCCTTGCGCAGGGCGGTGACGATGGAGAGCTCGGCCGCGCGATCGACTTCGGTGACGTAGTCGTTGGCTTCTTTCTCGTTGACCGACAGGGTGTCCAGGCGTTCGATGGAGCGGAAGATCAGTTCACCGGCGCTGCGAGCGGCGCGCAGGGCGATATTCAGCATAGGCTGCATGGAGAGGTCACCTGGGTCGTTAAAGAAAGCCGGACATTCTAGCAGAAAGCCATGGAGTTAATAGAGCGACCTGTCGCCTGCGTGGCGCAAGCCCCACTGCTGCGGTAGGATTCCCTCCCTTTTTCGCTTTTGTGTGGAGTCGCGCGTTGCTCGACAAAATTCGCGTGGTGCTGGTCAACACCAGCCATCCCGGCAATATCGGCGGTACGGCCCGTGCGATGAAGAACATGGGCCTGTCGCGCCTGGTCCTGGTCGATCCGATGGATTTCCCCAGTGGCGAGGCCCGCGCCCGCGCCTCCGGCGCCGATGACATCCTCGATGCGGCCGTGGTCGTTCCCACCCTGGAAGATGCCCTGGCGGGCTGCAGCCTGGTGCTCGGCACCAGTGCGCGAGATCGTCGCATCCCCTGGCCGCTGCTCGATCCTCGCGAGTGCGCCACCACCAGCCTGGAGCATGTCCAGCAGGGTGGCGAGGTTGCGCTGGTGTTTGGTCGCGAATACGCCGGCCTGACCAACGAGGAGCTGCAGCGATGTCAGTTCCATGTGCACATCCCGGCCAATCCCGAGTTCAGCTCGCTGAACCTGGCGACGGCGGTGCAGGTGCTGGTCTACGAGGTGCGCATGGCCTGGCTGGCCGTTCAGGGGCAGCCGACCAAGCAGGAGAAGGTCGAGTCCACTGCCATGCTCAACAGCGTCCCGGTGACGTCGGACGAGCTGGAGCGCTTCTACGCGCACCTGGAGTCGACCCTGGTGGATATCCAGTTCCTTGACCCGCAGAAGCCGCGCCACCTGATGTCGCGCCTGCGCCGCCTGTATGGCCGTGCCGGTGTCAGCAAGCTGGAGATGAATATCCTGCGGGGTATTCTCACCGAGACACAGAAAGCTGCCCGCGGGGAGCTTTCCAAGCGGAGTGATGAAGATGTTTGAGCGTGTACGCGAAGATATCCAGAGCGTATTCCATCGTGACCCGGCGGCGCGCAACGCCTTCGAGGTGCTCACCTGCTACCCGGGTCTGCATGCCGTCTGGCTGCATCGCCTGGCCCATTGCCTGTGGACGTCCGGCTGGAAGTGGCTGGCGCGCATGGTGTCCAACTTCGGTCGCTGGATGACCGGTATCGAGATTCATCCAGGCGCGAAGATCGGTCGCCGCTTCTTCATCGATCACGGCTTGGGCATCGTCATCGGCGAAACCGCCGAGATCGGCGACGACGTGACCATCTATCAGGGTGTGACGCTGGGCGGTACCAGCTGGAACAAGGGCAAGCGTCACCCGACCCTGGCGGACGGCGTGGTGGTGGGGGCGGGCGCCAAGGTGCTCGGTCCGTTCACCGTTGGTGCTGGTGCCAAGGTCGGTTCCAATGCTGTGGTCACCAAAGAGGTGCCGCCTGGTGCCACTGTGGTGGGTATTCCCGGCCGCATCATCGTCAAGGATGACGCGGATCAGGCCGCCAAGCGTCAGGCCATGGCAGAAAAGCTCGGGTTCGATGCTTATGGCGTCAGCCAGGACATGCCCGACCCGGTGGCTCGTGCCATCGGCCAGTTGCTCGACCACCTGCAGGCCGTCGATGGTCGGTTGGAAGGCATGTGCAAGGCTCTGACAGCTCTGGGTAGCGACTACTGTGCGAAAGATCTTCCGGTTCTGCGGGAAGAGGACTTCGCGGGAGTCAAGGACGAGGAGAGCAGCAAGTCGGCGCAGTGATGCGCCGGCCCTTGCATTGCTGCTACAATATGCCGCCGTTCGCTGGCTAATTCCGACTAAAGTAATAGGTCTTATAGTTGACTTAAATAGTCGGAAAAGAGCATACTTCCGCCATACCAGCGATTCTTCCGGATTTCCCCATGCGATTGACCACCAAAGGCCGCTATGCCGTCACCGCCATGCTCGATCTGGCGTTGCACGCCCAGCGTGGCCCGGTTTCTCTCGCCGATATCTCCGAGCGCCAGGGTATCTCCCTGTCCTACCTGGAACAGCTGTTCGCCAAGTTGCGCCGTGGCAACCTGGTGGTCAGCGTGCGTGGTCCGGGCGGCGGCTACCAGCTGTCCCGTGACATGACCGGCATCCACGTCGCCCAGGTGATCGATGCGGTCAACGAGTCGGTCGACGCCACCCGCTGCCAGGGTCAGGGCGACTGCCACTCCGGCGATACCTGCCTGACCCACCACCTGTGGTGCGACCTCAGTCAGCAGATTCACGAGTTCCTCAGCGGCATCAGCCTGGCCGACCTGGTCGAGCGCCGCGAAGTTCAAGAGGTCGCCCAGCGCCAGGACGAGCGTCGCTGCTCGGGCACCAAGCCGCTGCGCCTCGACAAGATTGAAGCGTCCGCCATCGATTGAGCGAACGCCCGCCTGTAGGAGTTACCTGATGAGATTGCCGATTTACCTCGACTACTCCGCCACCACCCCGGTGGATCCGCGTGTCGCTCAGAAAATGGCCGACTGCCTGCTGGTTGACGGCAATTTCGGCAACCCGGCTTCGCGCTCCCACCTCTTCGGCTGGAAGGCCGAGGAAGCGGCTGAGAATGCCCGTCGCCAGGTCGCCGAGCTGGTCAATGCCGACCCCCGCGAGATCGTCTGGACTTCCGGTGCCACCGAGTCCGACAACCTTGCCGTGAAGGGCGTCGCGCACTTCTACGCGACCAAGGGCAAGCACATCATCACCTCGAAGATCGAGCACAAGGCGGTCCTGGATACCTGCCGCCAGCTGGAGCGCGAAGGCTTCGAAGTGACCTACCTGGAACCGACCCCCGAGGGCATCATCACCCCCGCGATGGTCGAGGCCGCCCTGCGTGACGACACCATCCTGGTCTCGGTCATGCACGTGAACAACGAAGTCGGCAGCATCAACGACATCGCCGCCATCGGCGAGCTGACCCGCTCGCGCGGCATCCTGCTGCACGTCGACGCTGCACAGTCGGCCGGCAAGGTGGACATCGACCTGGAGAAACTCAAGGTCGACCTGATGTCCTTCTCCGCCCACAAGGTCTACGGCCCCAAAGGCATGGGCGCTCTGTACGTGCGCCGCAAACCGCGCGTGCGCCTGGAAGCCCAGATGCACGGTGGCGGCCACGAGCGCGGCATGCGTTCGGGCACCCTGGCGACCCACCAGATCGTCGGCATGGGCGAAGCCTTCCGCATCGCCAAGGAAGAAATGCACCAGGAAATGGCCCGTATCGAAGGCCTGCGCAAGCGCTTCTTCGACCAGGTGCAGGACCTGGAAGAGCTGTACCTCAACGGCAGCCCGACTTCCTACGCGCCGAACATCCTCAACGTCAGCTTCAACTACGTCGAAGGCGAGTCGCTGATGATGTCGCTCAAGGATCTGGCCGTCTCGTCCGGTTCCGCCTGTACCTCGGCCTCGCTGGAGCCGTCCTACGTGCTCCGCGCGCTGGGTCGCAACGACGAACTGGCGCACAGCTCCATCCGTTTCAGCTTCGGTCGCTTCACCACCGAAGAAGAGGTCGATTACGCCGCCAAGAAGGTGGTGGAAGCCGTTTCCAAGCTGCGTGAACTCTCGCCGCTGTGGGATATGTTCAAAGAGGGTGTCGACCTGTCCAAGGTCGAATGGCAGGCCCACTGACCCGCCCCGTAGAAGTGAGGATTAGCCATGGCTTACAGTGACAAGGTCATCGACCACTACGAAAACCCGCGCAACGTCGGCAAGCTCAATGCCGAAGACCCGGACGTCGGCACCGGCATGGTCGGCGCGCCGGCCTGCGGCGACGTGATGCGCCTGCAGATCAAGGTCAACGAACAGGGCGTCATCGAAGACGCCAAGTTCAAGACCTACGGCTGCGGTTCGGCCATTGCCTCCAGCTCCCTCGCCACCGAGTGGATGAAGGGCAAGACCCTGGACGAAGCCGAATCCATCAAGAACACCACCATCGCTGAAGAACTGGCCCTGCCGCCGGTGAAGATCCACTGCTCGGTACTCGCCGAGGACGCCATCAAGGCGGCCGTGCGCGACTACAAGCAGAAGAAAGGTCTGCTCTGAAGCGATTCGGAAGTTAAGGAGTTCCCATGGCCATCAGCATGACCGAATCCGCCGCCAACCACGTTCGCCGCTCCCTTGAAGGGCGCGGCAAGGGCGAGGGCATTCGTCTTGGCGTGCGCACCACCGGGTGTTCCGGTCTGGCCTACGTGCTGGAGTTCGTCGACGAGCTGGCAGCCGAGGATCAGGTCTTCGAGAGCCACGGCGTGAAGGTCATCATTGACCCGAAAAGCCTGGTCTACCTCGACGGCACCGAGTTGGACTTCACCAAGGAAGGCCTCAACGAGGGCTTCAAGTTCAACAACCCGAACGTGCGCGGTGAGTGTGGCTGCGGCGAAAGCTTCAACGTCTGAGGCTGGGTGTGGGTAGTCCCTGTCACTTCGCGCTGTTCGACCTGCAGCCGGGCTTCCGGATCGATCTGGAAGCCCTCGGCAATCGCTATCGTGAGCTGGTGCGAACCGTCCATCCGGACCGTTTCGCCGATGCTTCCGAGCGCGAGCAGCGACTGGCGCAGGCCAAGGCCGCTGAACTCAACGATGCCTACCAGACGCTGAAGAGCGTTCCGCGTCGTGCCCTGTACCTGCTGGCCCTGCGCGGCGACTCGCTGCCGCTGGAAGCCACGGTGCAGGACCCGGAGTTCCTTCTGCAGCAGATGCAGCTGCGCGAGGACCTGGAAGACCTGCAGGAAAGCGCCGATCTCGACGGCGTGGCGCAGTTCAAGCGTCAGCTGAAGTCCGCCCAACACCGGCTGGAAGAGGATTTCGCCGATTGCTGGGATGACGCCGCCCGCCGCGACCTGGCCGAACGCCTGGTGCGTCGCATGCAGTTCCTCGACAAGCTGGCGCAGGAAGTGCGGCAGCTGGAAGAGCGACTCGACGATTAATCCGCGCGGCCCGCGCCGCGCCCGATAGCCTGATTAGAAACCGCATGGCCCTACTGCAGATCGCCGAGCCCGGACAAACCCCCCAGCCACACCAGCGTCGCCTGGCCGTGGGGATCGACCTGGGCACCACGAATTCCCTGGTCGCTGCCGTGCGCAGCGGCGTCGCGGCTCCGTTGCCGGACGACCGCGGCGAAGTGATCCTGCCTTCGGCGGTGCGTTACCTCGCCGATCGCATCGAGGTGGGTGAGAGCGTTCGCGCCACCGCCTCGCAAGACCCGCTGAACTCCATCATCTCGGTCAAGCGCTTCATGGGCCGCGGCCTGGAAGATGTGAAGCAGCTCGGCGGCCAGTTGCCGTATCGCTTCACCCAGGGCGAATCGCACATGCCCTTCATCGAGACTGTCCAGGGCGCCAAGAGCCCGGTGGAAGTCTCCGCCGAAATCCTCCGTGTCCTGCGTCAGCGCGCCGAATCCACCCTGGGTGGCGAGCTGGTGGGCGCGGTGATCACGGTTCCCGCCTACTTCGACGACGCCCAGCGTCAGGCCACCAAGGATGCTGCGCGTCTGGCCGGCCTGCACGTGCTGCGCCTGCTCAATGAGCCGACCGCAGCCGCCGTTGCCTACGGCCTGGACAAGAACGCCGAAGGCCTGGTCGCCATCTACGATCTGGGCGGCGGTACCTTCGATATCTCCATCCTGCGCCTGACCCGTGGCGTCTTCGAAGTCCTGGCTACCGGCGGCGACACCGCCCTGGGTGGCGACGACTTCGACCATGCCATCGCTGGCTGGATCATCGAGCAGGCCGGCATCTCGGCCGACCTCGATCCGGGCGCCCAGCGCCGTCTGCTGCAGACCGCCTGTGCCGCCAAGGAAGCCCTGACCGATAGCGCCAGCGTTACCGTCGCCTACGACAGCTGGGCCGGCGAGCTGACCCGCGCCCAGATGGATTCCCTGATCGACCCGATGATCCAGCGCAGCCTCAAGTCCTGCCGCCGTGCGGTGCGTGATTCCGGCATCGAGCTGGAAGAGGTCAGCGCCGTGGTCATGGTCGGTGGTTCCACCCGCGTGCCGCGCGTTCGCGAGCTGGTGGGCGAGCTGTTCGGTCGCGAGCCGCTGACCGATATCGACCCGGATCAGGTGGTCGCCATCGGCGCCGCCATCCAGGCCGATGCCCTGGCCGGTAACAAGCGTGGCGAAGAGCTGCTGCTGCTGGATGTGATCCCTCTGTCGCTCGGCCTGGAAACCATGGGCGGGCTGATGGAGAAGGTGATTCCGCGCAACACCACCATCCCGGTGGCGCGTGCCCAGGAGTTCACCACCTACAAGGATGGCCAGACGGCCATGATGATTCATGTGCTGCAAGGCGAGCGTGAGCTGGTCAAGGACTGCCGGTCCCTGGCGCGCTTCGAGCTGCGCGGCATTCCGCCGATGGTGGCGGGCGCGGCAAAGATCCGCGTCAGCTTCCAGGTCGACGCCGACGGCCTGCTGGGTGTTTCCGCCCGCGAGCTGTCCTCGGGAGTCGAGGCGAGTATCCAGGTCAAGCCGTCCTACGGCCTGACCGACGGCGAGATCGCCCGGATGCTGCAGGATTCCTTCCAGTACGCCGGCGACGACATGGCTGCCCGTACGCTGCGTGAGCAGCAGGTCGAGGCCCAGCGTCTGCTGGAGGCCGTTCAATCCGCGCTGGACGCCGATGGCGAGCGCCTGCTCGATGCGGACGAGCGCCTGGTCATCGATGCCGGCATGGACTCGCTGCGCGAGCTGGCTACCGGCAGCGATGCCACTGCCATCGAACTACAGATCAAGCGTCTGTCCCAGCTGACCGACGCCTTTGCCGCGCGCCGTATGGACGCTACCGTCAAAGCCGCACTGGCCGGTCGCCGGCTCAATGAACTCGAGGAATAAGCGAAGATGCCGCAGATTGTCTTTCTGCCCCACGCCGAACACTGCCCCGAAGGCGCCGTGATCGAAGCCCAGCCGGGCGAAACCATCATGAAGGCGGCGCTGCGCAACGGCATCGAGATCGAGCACGCTTGCGAGATGTCCTGTGCCTGCACCACCTGCCACGTGGTCGTGCGCGAAGGCTTCAACTCCATGGAAGCCTCCGACGAGCTGGAAGACGACATGCTGGACAAGGCCTGGGGCCTGGAGCCGGATTCGCGCCTGTCCTGCCAGGCCGTGGTCGGCGAGACCGATCTGGTGGTGGAAATCCCGAAATACACCATCAACCAGGTGTCCGAAGGACACTGAGGCGGAGCGCTCACATGAGTCTGAAATGGGTTGATGTGCTCGAAATCGCCATCCAGCTGGCCGAATCCAAGCCGGACGTCGATCCGCGCTACGTAAATTTCGTCGATCTGCACCGTTGGGTGCTGGCATTGCCGGAGTTCAGCGACGATCCTTCCCGCGGTGGGGAAAAGGTCCTGGAGGCCATCCAGGCCGCCTGGATCGAAGAAGCCGACTGAGGGCGCGGCTCACTAGAGCCGCGTACCCATTTGTCATGAACCCGCGTATAATTCGCGGGTTTTATCTTTAGGTGAGCTGTCGAAAATTTCCCCGAGGGAATTTTCCAGTCGCCGGCCCTGTCGCAGTCGGGCCGGTTTCGCGGCTTCCGCCCCACGGGCGCAGCGCGCGGCAAACCCTAGAATCGCAGGAGCTCCTGGCCACGCCAGGGGCTTCTTGGCATTACCAACCTTGCTTTTCGGAGTTATTTCCATGGCCCTGCAACGTACCTTCTCCATCATCAAGCCCGACGCCGTTTCCAAGAACGTCATCGGCGAAATCCTGACCCGCTTCGAGAAAGCCGGCCTGCGCGTTGTCGCTTCCAAGATGGTTCAGCTGTCCGAGCGCGAAGCTGGCGGTTTCTACGCCGAGCACAAAGAGCGTCCCTTCTTCAAGGACCTGGTTTCCTTCATGACCTCCGGCCCGGTCGTTGTTCAGGTTCTGGAAGGCGAAGACGCCATCCTGCGCAACCGTGAACTGATGGGCGCCACCGATCCGAAGAAAGCCGACGCTGGCACCATCCGCGCCGACTTCGCCGTTTCCATCGACGAGAACGCCGTACACGGTTCCGACTCGGAAGCTTCGGCTGCCCGCGAAATCGCTTACTTCTTCTCCAGCACCGAGGTGTGCGAGCGCATTCGCTGATCCAGGCGAATGAGCGAGGGTGAATCCATGACTGATACCGCTGTAAAGGCCAACCTGCTGGGCATGACCAAGCCCCAGCTCGAGGAATTCTTCGAGTCCATCGGTGAAAAGCGCTTCCGCGCCGGCCAGGTGATGCAATGGATTCACCACTTTGGCGCCCTTGAATTCGGCGCCATGACGAACGTCGGCAAGGCCTTGCGCGAAAAGCTCGAGGCCGTTGCCGAAATTCGTCCTCCGGAGATCGTCAGCCAGGACATTTCCGCTGACGGTACCCGCAAGTGGGTGGTGCGCGTGGCCTCGGGCAGTTGCGTCGAGACCGTGTACATCCCGCAAGGCGGCCGCGGTACCCTGTGCGTGTCGTCGCAGGCCGGTTGCGCGCTGGACTGCAGCTTCTGCTCCACCGGCAAGCAAGGCTTCAACAGCGACCTGACCTCCGCCGAGATCATCGGCCAGGTGTGGATCGCCAACCAGTCGTTCGGGACCATCCCGGGCAAGATCGACCGTGCCATCACCAACGTGGTGATGATGGGCATGGGCGAGCCGCTGCTGAACTTCGACAACGTCGTGACCGCCATGAGCATCATGATGGAAGACCTCGGCTACGGTATTTCCAAGCGCAAGGTGACCCTGTCCACCTCTGGCGTGGTGCCGATGATCGACAAGCTCGCCGAGGTGACCGACGTGTCCCTGGCGCTGTCGCTGCACGCACCCAACGACGAACTGCGCAACAAGCTGGTGCCGATCAACAAGAAGTACCCGCTCGAGATGCTGCTCGATTCCTGCTACCGCTACATCACGCGCCTGGGCAAGGAGCGCGTGCTGACGATCGAGTACACCCTGCTGGCCGGCATCAACGACCAGCCCGAGCATGCTGAGCAGCTGATCGCACTGCTCAAGGATTTCCCTTGCAAGATCAACCTGATTCCGTTTAATCCGTTCCCGCATTCGGGTTACGAGCGTCCGAGCAACAATGCCATTCGCCGTTTCCAGGACATGCTGCACAAGAGCGGCTTCAACGTGACCGTTCGTACCACCCGTGGCGACGATATCGATGCCGCCTGTGGTCAGCTGGTAGGCCAGGTGATGGACCGCACCCGCCGCAGCGAACGCTATATTGCCGTACGTCAGCTGGCGGCCGATGCCGACCAGACCGCGCCAGCTACCAACCGAAACTGAACTAGGGAGGATTCCGATGACCCTGCGCGCCGCGCTGTGCTTACTGTTGGCAACCGTGCTGACGGGTTGCGTGACGACTGGTAAACAGGATCCTCTGAAAACCGA
This sequence comes from Pseudomonas sp. PDM19, assembly GCF_014852215.1. NCBI lineage: Bacteria > Pseudomonadati > Pseudomonadota > Gammaproteobacteria > Pseudomonadales > Pseudomonadaceae > Pseudomonas > Pseudomonas sp. PDM19. The sequence goes on from NZ_JACVBG010000002.1 coordinate 413,019, forward strand.
GAAGGGCCGGGACGAGGCGCGTGACGCCTATATCCAGCTCGGTATCGGTTACCTGCAGATGGGCAACACCGAGCAGGCCAAGGTGCCGCTCCGCCAGGCCCTGGATCTCGACTCCTCCAGCGCCGATGCCCACGCTGCCCTGGCCGTGGTCTATCAGGTCGAGAAAGAGCCCAAGCTCGCCGAGAGCGAGTTTCGCAAGGCGTTGTCCTCGCGCTCGGGCGATGCGCGCATCCTGAACAACTACGCGGGCTTCCTGTTCGAGCAGAAGCGTTATCAGGAAGCCTACGACACCTACATGAAGGCCACCGAAGACGGCCTCTATTCCGAGCGTTCGCGCATCTTCGAGAATCTCGGCCTGGTGAGCATGAAGCTCAACAACCGCGCTCAGGCCAAGGAATACTTCGAGAAGGCCATTCGCCTGAACCGCAATTCGACGGGTGCGCTGCTCGAACTGGCTGACCTGACCTACCAGGACCGCGAGTACGTGCCGGCTCGCAGCTATTACGAGGAATACCTCAAGCGGGGCCCGCAGACTGCGCGCAGCCTGCTGCTGGGGATTCGACTGGCAAAGATCTACGACGACCGGGATACCGCTGCCAGCTACGGGCTGCAACTCAAGCGCCTGTATCCCGCTTCTCCTGAATACCAGGCATACCAGGCGGATAAATGATGAATACGTCGCAGTCCGATGTCATCGGCACGACCCGCGCCAACCCTGGCGAAACCCTGCGCCAGGCGCGCGAGAACAAGGGCTGGAGCACCGCTCAGGTCGCCGGCCAGCTGAACCTGACCGAGAACGCCCTGCGTTCGCTGGAGCAGGGCTCGTTCGAGCAGTTGCCGGGCCACACCTTCGCCCGTGGTTACATCCGTGCCTACGCCAAGCTGCTGGGCATGGACCAGGCCCAGATGGTCACCGCCTTCGACCAGTACACCGGCACCGACGCCACCGGCAGCAACGTCCAGGCACTCGGTCGCGTGGTCGAGCCGGTACGCCTGTCGCGCAACCTGCTGCGCCTGTTCAGTCTGGCGCTGCTGGCCGTGCTCATCGGGTTCGGCTACTTCTGGTGGCAGGAGCGTTCTGCGCGCCCGGCCGAGACCGGCAGCCTGAACATGGAGCACGTCGAGGTCGAGAGCGCCGACGGCACCACCGAAATCCATACCCTCGACGAGCCGGAAGACCAGGCTGTTGCCGAGGACCAGGCCAATACTCCGGCGCTTCCCAGCGAGCCTGCCGGCGACAACGGCAGCGCCGAGGCTCCGGCCGAAGGCACTCCACCGGTCGCTGCCAACCCGTCAGAACCGGGCGCCCCGGCCGTTGCCGAAACCGCTCCGGCCCAGGCTCCTGCAGTTCCGGCTCAGCAACCGGCTGCACAGCAGCCCGTCGCTCCGGCCAGCCCTGTTGCTCCGGTTGTCCCTGTGGCTCCGACCGAGGCGCCTGCCGCTCCGGTGGTCGCTTCTGCAGGGCAGGGCGTGGTCAAGGTTCAATTCAGCGCCGATTGCTGGACCCAGGTGACCGATGCCGACGGCAAGGTCGTCCTCGAGGGTCTCAAGCGCAAGGGTGATTCGCTGGAAGTCGCCGCCAAGGCGCCGGTCCAGCTGCGCCTGGGCTTCGCCCAGGGCGCCCAGGTCAGCTACAACGGCCAGCCGGTCGAAGTCACGCCGGCGCGCGGTGGCACCGCTCGCCTGAAGTTGGGTGGACAGTAAGATGCATTGCGAGTCTCCGATCAAACGTCGCCTTTCCCGCAAGATCTGGGTAGGTAACGTGCCGGTGGGTGGGGATGCCCCCATCGCCGTGCAGAGCATGACCAACACCGATACCCTCGATGTGGCCGCCACCGTCGCCCAGATTCGTCGTCTGGAAGACGCAGGCGCGGACATTGTCCGTGTCTCCGTGCCGGACATGGACGCCGCCGAGGCGTTCGGCAAGATCAAGCAGCAGGTCAAGGTGCCGCTGGTTGCCGACATCCACTTCGACTACAAGATCGCCCTGCGCGTGGCCGAACTGGGCGTCGACTGCCTGCGCATCAACCCGGGCAACATCGGTCGTGAAGACCGCGTGAAGGCCGTGGTGGATGCCGCCCGCGAGCGCAATATCCCGATCCGCATCGGCGTCAACGCCGGTTCGCTGGAGAAGGACCTGCAGAAGAAGTACGGCGAGCCGACCCCTGAGGCGCTGCTGGAGTCGGCCATGCGTCACGTCGATCACCTCGACCGCCTGGACTTCCAGAACTTCAAGGTCAGCGTGAAGGCCTCCGACGTGTTCATGGCCGTCGCCGCCTACCGCCTGCTGGCCAAGCAGATCGAACAACCCCTGCACCTGGGCATCACCGAAGCCGGTGGCCTGCGTTCGGGCACCGTGAAGTCGGCCGTCGGCCTGGGCATGCTGCTCGCCGAGGGCATCGGCGACACCATTCGCATCTCGCTGGCCGCCGACCCGGTGGAAGAGATCAAGGTCGGCTTCGACATCCTCAAGTCGCTGCGCCTGCGCTCCCGTGGCATCAACTTCATCGCCTGCCCGAGCTGCTCGCGGCAGAACTTCGATGTGGTCAAGACCATGAACGAGCTGGAGGGCCGCCTGGAGGACCTGCTGGTGCCGCTGGACGTTGCCGTGATCGGCTGCGTGGTCAACGGCCCGGGCGAAGCCAAGGAGGCCCACATCGGCCTCACCGGCGGCACGCCGAGCAACCTGATCTACATCGACGGCAAGCCGGCGCAGAAGCTGCAGAACGATAACCTGGTGGATGAGCTGGAACGGCTGATCCGCGAAAAAGCGGCCGAGAAGGCCGAGGCCGACGCCGCACTCATCGTGCGCGGCTGACCGCAACAAGGATCCTAAGTGAGCAAGTCCCTGCAAGCCATCCGTGGCATGAACGACATCCTGCCGGACCAGACCCCGGCCTGGCGCTATCTGGAACGCACCTTCGCCGGCCTGCTGGACCGCTACGGCTACAGCGAGATCCGCCTGCCGATCCTCGAGTTCACCGAGCTCTTCGCCCGTGGCATCGGCGAAGGCACCGACGTGGTCGACAAGGAGATGTACACCTTCCTCGACCGCAACGGCGAGTCCCTGACCATGCGTCCGGAAGGCACTGCGGGCTGCGTGCGCGCCGTGCTGGAGCATGGCCTGTCGGGCGGTGGCCAGGTACAGAAGCTGTGGTACACCGGCCCGATGTTCCGCTACGAGAAGCCGCAGAAAGGCCGCTACCGCCAGTTCCACCAGATCGGCGTTGAAGTCTTCAACCTGCCCGGCCCGGATATCGACGCCGAGCTGATCATCCTTACCTGGCGCCTGTGGCAGAAGCTGGGCATGGCCGACGCCGTGACCCTGCAGCTGAACACCCTGGGCTCCAGTGAAGCCCGCGCGCGCTATCGCGACGACCTGGTGGCCTACCTGCAGGAACGCTTCGAGCAACTGGACGAAGACAGCCAGCGTCGCATGACCACCAACCCGCTGCGCATTCTCGACAGCAAGGTCGAGAGCACCCAGGCCCTGCTGGTCGGCGCGCCGAGCCTGCACGACTACCTGGACGAAGAGTCGATCGCCCACTTCGAGGGCCTGAAGGCCCGCCTGGATGCGGTCGGTCTGCGCTACGAGATCAACCAGAAGCTGGTGCGTGGCCTGGACTACTACTGCCGCACTGCTTTCGAGTGGGTCACCGACAAGCTCGGCGCCCAGGGCACCGTCTGCGGTGGGGGCCGCTACGACGGTCTGGTCAGCCAGTTCGGCGGCAAGCCGACTCCGGGCGTGGGCTTCGCCATGGGCGTGGAACGCCTGGTGCTGCTGCTGGAAACCCTGGGCGTGGTGCCCTCCGAGCTGAACCGCCCGGCCGACCTCTACGTCTGCGCCTTCGGCGAGCCGGCGGAGCTGGCTGCGCTGACCCTGGCCGAGCAGCTGCGTGAGGCCATTCCGGGCCTGCGCCTGCTGGTCAACGCCGGTGCCGGCAGTTTCAAGAGCCAGTTCAAGAAGGCCGACAAGAGCGGCGCACAGTTCGCAATGATTCTGGGTGACGACGAACTGGCCAACCGCGTGGTAGGTTTCAAGCCCCTGCGTGGCGAGGGCGAACAACAGAATATCGCCTGGGATGCTCTGCCCGAGCACCTGGCTGCCTGCCTCAAGCAGGCCTGAATCGAGCGGATAGGAGTATTGGGGTGAGTAACCGTACCGAAGAAGAACAGATCGCTGACATCAAGGACTGGTGGCAGCGTAACGGCATGCCCCTGCTGACCGGCGCCGCTCTGGCGCTGATCGTGGTGTTTGGCTGGCAGGCCTGGAAAAAGTACCAGAACAACCAGTCCCAGGGCGCCTCGATCATTTACCAGGCCCTGCTGGAAACCGCGCTGAACCCGGCCGGCAAGCCCGACACCGCCAAGGTCGCCGAGCTCGCTGGCAAGCTGAACACCGACTTCGCCGGCACTCCGTACGCCCAGTACGGCCGCCTGTTCGTCGCCAAGGTTGCGGTGGACAGCGGCAAGCTGGATGACGCCGTCCTCGAGCTCAAGGCCGTGGTCGACAAGCCGGTTGACGCCACCCTCGGCGAGCTGGCGCGCCAGCGCCTGGCACGTGTCCTGGCTGCCCAGGGCAAGGCCGAAGACGGTCTGAAGCTGCTCGACGGCAACGTCGACAAGGCCTACGTCGCCACTCGCGAAGAACTGCGCGGCGACCTGCTGCTGCAGCTCAAGCGCAACGACGACGCCCGTGTCGCCTACGAAAAGGCCAAGGCTGCCCTGCCGGAAGACGCCGCCGTTGGCGCCCTGCAGATGAAACTCGACGACCTGGCCAAGGGAGACGCCTGAGATGTTGCGTTGGAAACACGTTGCACTGCTGGCACTGACCCTGATGGCTGTGGGTTGCAGCAGCAATAGCAAGAAAGAACTGCCACCGGCCGAGCTGACCGATTTCAAGGAAGAGGTCCGCCTGGAGAAACAGTGGAGCCGTTCGGTCGGTGACGGCCAGGGCGACCTGTACAACCTGCTCGAGCCCGCCGTGGATGGCCAGACCATCTACGCCGCGTCCGCCGAAGGCCGCGTCATGGCCATGCAGCGCGAAACCGGCGAAGTGCTGTGGAAGAAAGACCTCGATCTGCCGATCTCCGGCGCTGTCGGTGTGGGCAGCGGCATGGTCCTGCTGGGCACCCTGCGTGGCGACGTGATCGCCCTGGATTCCGGTTCGGGCGAGCAGAAATGGCGCGCCAAGGTCACCAGCGAAGTGCTGGCTGCCCCGGCCACCAACGGTGACGTGGTGGTGGTGCAGACCCAGGACGACAAGCTGATCGGATTCGATGCCTCCACCGGCAACCAGCGCTGGATCTACGAAGGTACCGTACCGGTGCTGACCTTGCGCGGCACTGGCGCTCCGCTGATCGCGGGTCGTCTGGCCCTGGCTGGCTTGGCCAGCGGCAAGGTCGTTGCGGTGGACGTGGAGCGTGGCCTGCCGGTCTGGGAAGCGCGCGTTGCGATTCCTCAGGGCCGTTCCGAGCTGGACCGCGTCGTCGATATCGACGGCGGCCTGCTGCTGGTCGACAACGTTCTCTATGTCGCCAGCTACCAGGGCCGCGCTGCGGCGCTGGACGTGGGCACCGGCCGCGTACTCTGGCAGCGTGAAGCTTCCAGCTACGTCGGCGTCGCCGAAGGTACCGGCAGCGTGTTCATCAGCCAGTCCAGCGGCACCGTCGAAAGCCTCGATTCCCGTGGTTCGTCCTCGCTGTGGAGCAACGACGCCCTGGCTCGCCGCCAGCTGTCCGCTCCGGCCGTGCTGTCGAGCAACGTGGTCGTTGGTGACCTGGAAGGTTACGTGCACCTGCTGAGCCAGGTGGACGGTCGTTTCGTTGGCCGCGAGAAGGTCGACGGTGACGGCGTGCGGGTTCGCCCGCTGGTAGTCGGCAGCTGGATGTACGTGTTCGGCAACAGCGGTAAGCTGGCCGCCTACACGATTCGCTAAGCTGAGTGTTACTGCCGGCCGCTGCCGTGAAAAACGGCAGCGGCCGTCGTGTTTTCTGAAAATCAAATTTCCTGGAGAGCCGCATGGTTCCCGTAATAGCCCTGGTGGGCCGCCCGAACGTCGGCAAGTCCACCCTGTTCAACCGCCTGACCCGCACCCGCGACGCCATCGTCGCCGAGTACGCAGGTCTGACCCGAGACCGCCAGTACGGCGAGGCCAAGTGGCAGGGCAAGAAATTCATCGTCATCGATACCGGTGGTATTTCCGGTGACGAAGAGGGTATCGACGCCAAGATGGCCGAGCAGTCGCTGCAGGCCATCGAAGAGGCCGATGCCGTCCTGTTCATGGTCGACTCCCGCGCCGGCCTCACCGCCGCCGACGAGATGATCGGCGAGCACCTGCGCAAGAAGAACAAGCGCACCTACCTGGTGGCCAACAAGGTCGACACCGTCGATCCGGACATCGCCCGCGCCGAGTTCAGCCCGCTGGCCCTGGGGCATGCGATCCCGATCGCCGCCGCCCACGGCCGCGGCATCACCCAGATGCTCCAGGAAGCCCTGGGCGAGATGTTCGCTCCCGAGCCGGAAGCGCCGGAAGACAACGACCTGCCCGGCGAGATGGAAGAAGTCGCCGAAGGCGAGGAAGCCAAGCGCATTCCCGGCCCGAGCGAGAAGGATGGCATCAAGATCGCCATCATCGGACGCCCCAACGTCGGCAAGTCCACGCTGGTGAACCGCATGCTCGGTGAAGAGCGGGTGATCGTCTACGACCAGGCCGGCACCACCCGCGACAGCATCTACATCCCCTTCGAGCGCAACGAAGAGAAGTACACCCTCATCGACACCGCCGGCGTGCGCCGCCGCGGCAAGATATTCGAGGCGGTGGAAAAGTTCTCCGTGGTGAAGACCCTGCAGGCGATCCAGGACGCCAACGTGGTCATCTTCGTCATGGACGCCCGCGAAGGCGTGGTCGAACACGACCTCAACCTGCTCGGCTTCGTGCTGGAGACCGGCCGCGCGCTGGTCATCGCGCTGAACAAGTGGGACGGCATGGAATCGGCCGAGCGCGACTACGTGAAGACCGAGCTCGAGCGCCGGCTGATGTTCGCCGACTTCGCCGACATCCACTTCATCTCCGCGCTGCACGGCACCGGCGTCGGCCACCTGTACAAGTCGGTGCAGGACTCCTTCCGTTCCGCCGTGACCCGCTGGCCCACCAGCAAGCTCACGCAGATCCTCGAGGACGCCATCCAGGTCCACCAGCCGCCGATGGTCAACGGCCGCCGCATCAAGCTGCGCTACGCGCACCTGGGTGGCGCCAACCCGCCGCTGATCGTGATCCACGGCAACCAGGTGGACGCGGTGCCCAAGGCCTATACCCGCTACCTGGAGAAGACCTTCCGTCGCGTGCTGAAGCTGGTCGGTACGCCGATCCGCATCGAGTACAAGGGCGGTGACAACCCGTTCGAGGGCAAGAAGACCCAGCTCACCGATCGCCAGGTCAACAAGAAGCGCCGCCTGATGTCGCACCACAAGAAGGCGGAGAAGAAGAAGAAGGACAAACGTAAATAACGTCTGTCAGGCTTTAGACCGCAAGCCGCAGGCGATAGAGTAGGGACTTCCTCTCATCGCCTGCAGCCTGTAGTCACGCCATGCTTACCAGCAAACTGCCGAATGTCGGCACCACCATCTTCACCCGCATGTCCCAGCTCGCCGCGCAAAGCGGAGCGCTGAATCTCTCCCAGGGCTTCCCGGACTTCCCCGGCCCCGCACCGCTGCTCGAAGCGGTCGCCCGCCACGTCATGGACGGGCATAACCAGTACAGCCCGATGACTGGCCTGCCGGCGCTGCGCGAACAGGTCGCGATCAAGGTCGCGAGCCTCTATGGCCGCAACGTCAGCGCCGACGCCGAAGTGACTATCGTCCCCGGCGCGACCGAAGGGATTTTCTGTGCGGTACAGGCGCTGATCCGTGCCGGCGACGAAGCCATCGTCCTCGACCCCTGCTACGACAGCTACGAGCCTTCGGTCGAACTGGCCGGCGGTCGTTGCGTACACGTCGCGCTGAGCCAGCCGGACTTCCGCATCGACTGGCAGCGCCTGGCCGATGCCATCACCCCGCGCACGCGCCTGATCTTCCTCAACAGCCCGCACAACCCCAGCGGTGCGCTGATCGATCGTGCCGACCTGGATCGCCTCGCCGAGCTGATCCGCGATCGCGAGATCTACGTGATCAGCGACGAGGTCTACGAGCACCTGATCTATGACGGCGTGCAGCACGCCAGCGTGCTGGCCCATGACGAACTGTATCCGCGGGCCTTCGTCATCAGCTCCTTTGGCAAGACTTACCATGTCACTGGCTGGAAGACCGGCTACGTGGTCGCGCCGCCGGCGCTGTCGGCGGAGATGCGCAAGATTCACCAGTACGTGAACTTCTGTGGCGTGACGCCGCTGCAATGGGCGCTGGCCGACTTCATGGCCGCGCACCCCGAGCACTTGCGCGAGCTGCCGAGCTTCTACCAGGCCAAGCGCGACCTGTTCTGCAATCTGCTGGAAGGCTCGCGTTTCACCTTCCAGCGTGCCGCCGGAACCTACTTCCAGGTGGTCGATTACTCGGCGATTCGCCCGGACCTCGATGATGTCGCCATGTCCGAATGGCTGACCACCGAACACGGCGTGGCCGCCATTCCGGTCTCGGTGTTCTACCAGCAGGCTCCGGCGGACGCGCGTCTGGTGCGCTTCTGCTTCGCCAAGAAAGAGGAGACGCTGCGCCAGGCAGCGGAACGACTATGCGCGATCTGACTCAACTGGCCGACCTCAAGCTCGCCCTCGTGCAGACTACCCTGGTCTGGCACGACGCCAAGGCCAACCGCGAGCGCTTCGAGGCGTTGCTGGAAAGCGCCCGTGGCGCAGACGTGGTGATCCTCCCGGAGATGTTCACCACCGGCTTTTCCATGGATTCCGAGGCGCTGGCCGAGGCGGAGGAGGGCGCGACCTACGCCTGGCTTCGCGAGCAGGCGGCCCGGCTCGATGCCGTGGTCTGTGGCAGCGTAATTATCCGCGCCGCTGACGGAAGTCATCGCAACCGTTTGCTCTGGGCACGCCCGGACGGCGAGATGCAGCATTACGACAAGCGCCACCTGTTCCGCATGGCTGGCGAACACAAGCACTACACGCCGGGCGACCAGCAGGTGCTACTGGAATGGAAGGGCTGGCGGATTCGCCCGCTGGTCTGCTACGACCTGCGCTTCCCGGTCTGGAGCCGCGACGCGCAGGACACCGACCTGCTGCTCTATACCGCCAACTGGCCGGCTGCGCGCCGCCAGCACTGGAATCGCCTGCTGCCGGCACGGGCTATCGAGAACCTCTGTTATGTCGCGGCGGTCAACCGCGTCGGTGAAGATGGCAAGGGCCATGCCTATTCCGGCGATAGCCAGGTGCTCGATTTCCAGGGTGACAACCTGCTGGCCGCCGGCAATGCCGACGGGGTCTTCCAGATTGCCCTGAGCGCAGCGGAGCTCGCGGCTTACCGCGAGCGATTCCCGGCAAACCTCGACGCCGACGAGTTCGATATCCGGGCGTAACGGATCCCCCTGGAGGGCGGGCTTTGGCGCGCTCCTGCAGGGAGTCTCCAAGTAGGATGGTGTGGAGCGAAGCGATACCCATCAATTGCAGCGCTGACAGCATGGGTATCGCTGCGCTCCACCCATCCTACGGTCAGTTTTCCCGTGACTTCTTCAGTAGGCGCTGGCGGAATTCAACCGCTGGATCGCCTCGTCACTGAGCTTCAGCTCCACCGCCGCGATCAGGTCGGGCAACTGCTCCAGCTTCGACGCACTGGCAATCGGCGCGGTGATGCTCGGGCGGGCCATCAGCCAGGCGAGTGCGACCTGGGTCGGCGTGGCATTCAGTTCGCCGGCCACTTCCTCCAGCGCATCGAGGATCGCGAAGCCGCGCTCGTTCATGAAGTTCTTCACCTTGTAGCCGCGCACGCTGCTCTTGCCCAGGTCGTCCTCGCGGCGGTACTTGCCGGTGAGGAAGCCGGCGGCCAGGGAGTAGAAATTGATCACGCCCAGACCCAGTTGCTGCACCGCCGGCTCCAACTGCGTCTCGTAGTTGGCGCGGTCGTAGAGGTTGTAGTTGGGCTGCAGGCTCTGGTACTGCGGCAGCTTCAAGCGGGTGCAGAGCTCCTGGGCTTCGCGCAGGCGCTTGGCGTCGAAGTTGGAGGCGCCGATCACCCGCACCTTGCCGCGCTCCACCGCCTCGGCGAAGGCACCCATGGTTTCCTCCAGCGAAGTGTGCGGGTCGTCGCAGTGGGACTGGTAGAGGTCGATGTAGTCGGTCTGCAGGCGCTTGAGCGAGCGCTCCAGTGCCTGCTCGATGTACACCGCCGACAGTCCCTTGTGGCCGTTGCCCATGTCCATGCCGACCTTGGTCGCGATGATCACCTGGTTGCGCTTGCCGGTCTTCTTCAGCCACTTGCCGATCAGGGTTTCCGACTCGCCGCCCTCGTGGCCCGGCACCCAGCGCGAGTAAACGTCGGCGGTGTCGATGCAGTTCAGCCCGGCGTCGAGCAGCGCGTCCAGCAAGCGAAACGAGGTCGCCTCGTCGGAGGACCAGCCGAACACATTACCGCCGAAGACCAGCGCAGGAATCTTCAGGCCCGATTGTCCGAGTTCGCGTGTACGCATCTGCTTTGACTCCTCAGCGGGTGTGCGGGAACCCTCAGTGTAGACGTGCTGCCCGCCGCCGCGGGGCGGATTGGCCGGCAGCGGTACGCCAGCTGGTCTATCATGGCGGCCAGCCCAATTGCCGAGTGCCCGTCATGACCACGACTCCCTATCTGCTGGACCAGCTGGAAACCGCCGACATGCTGTTGATCGACGGTCTGCACGCCTGGCAGTTCGAGCTCAACGAGGCATTGCTGGACCAGGCCGACGCCGCTGCCCACGCCGACCAGCCCTTCGCCAGCGAAGACGTGGTGCTGCAGATCGAGTCCATCGATGGCCGCGACCGCCGCGAGTGGCGCTTCAGCTACAACCAGGTGATGGAGGCCAGCTATCAGGCCGAAGACGAGACCTGGCTGCTGCAGGCCGGCGACCAGCAGCACCGACTGTGCTGCCTTGGCGCAGTCGCCGCCAGCGGCGACGATGAGTAAGCGTCTCCTGACAACGAAGAAGGCCCCGTGAGGGGCCTTTTTCATTTCGGGTTTCAGAACGCCAGCGGGTAGCTGGTGATGAAGCGCACTTCGTCGTAGTCGCTGGCGTAGCTGCTGCGGACCGTGGAGGTGCGCACAAGGAACGACAGCGTCTTCAGCGGGCCGCTCTGAATGGTGTAGCCCACATCGGTATCGCGCTCGTATTCGTGGCCGTCGCTCTGGCCCGGTCGCGAGATGTCGGTGCCCTTGGTGTAGCGCGTCATCAGGGTCAGGCCCGGCACGCCGAGGCTGGCGAAGTCATAGTCGTAGCGCAGCTGGTAGGAGCGCTCCTGCGCCCAGAAGAAACCGCCATTGGTGACCCAGTTGACCAGGTACGGCTGTGGTGTGTTGCCCAGCAGCATGGGGAACATGTCTTCGCCAAGCATGCGCTGGTAGGTGGCCGAAAGCATGTGGCCGCCGTGCTTCACGCCGAGTCGCGCGCCATAGGCGCGGTTGTCGATGCGCCCGGCCAGCGCCTGCCCGGATTCCTCGTTGTGGAAGTAGCTCAGGGTGCCGAGCAGCGCGGTATTTTCGCCCACCGGCTGCTTGAAGTTGGCGCCGACGTAGTGCTGGTCGTAGATATCCTCGAGCTGGGCGAAGTAGTAACTGGTAGACAGGCCGGGCGTCCACTGCGCATCGACGCCGCCCAGATTCAGCTTGTTGCTGTCCTGGCTGGCGGGGCGGGTGGCCAGGTAGAACGACTCGCGGTCACTGGAGGCGCGGGTGCTGGTGTTCCAGAGTTGCGCGGCGGTGAACTTGAAGCGATCCGACTCCTTCGACTCCAGCATCACGCCCTGGAACGTCTGCGGCAGCACGCGCACGTCATCCTGGAAGATCACCGGCAGGCGCGGCTCCAGCAGGCCGACCTTCAGCGTGGTCTTCGAATAGCGCAGCTTGAGCGTGGCGCCGCCACGGCTGAAGTCATCCACCGGCTCACCCGTCGTGCGGTCGTAGGGCAGGTTGCTGTCGTTGCTGGTGCCGGCGCCGCCGTCGAGCTTCAGGGCGTAGAAACCGGTGAAGTCCACGCCGACACCGATGGTGCCTTTGCTGAAGCCTGAGCTGAAGCGCGCCAGCACGGCCTGGGACCAACTGCCGGCCTGGGATTGCGGAGCGTTGTCCTGGCGATAGTCGCGCAGCATGTAGAAGTTGCGCAGGGTGGTGTCCAGGCGGCTTTCGTCGATCAGGTCGGCCTGGGCGCAGAGGGGCATCAGCGCGCTGCAGAGCAGCGCGCCGGCAAAGCGATTACGGAACATCGTCATCTCCTGGGTGCCGTTCACCGGGGCGCAGGGCGCCACGCCGGCGAACGGGCGTACGTCTTGTCGAGGCGGGCGCGATCAGTTCGCGGTGGCGGCGCTGTCCAGCGGCACGGTTTCAGGCTGGGCCGTCTGCTCCTGGCCCAGGCTGCGACGGAAGTGCTTGCGCCCGATGCCGAGCAGCCACAGGCAGAGCAGGCCAGCGAGGGTGACGATGATGCCGATGGACGAGCCGACAGCCTTCGGGTTCTTGAAGTAGTGGTCGGTAAGCAGCGCCACCAGGGTGGTGCCGACACCCAGGCCGATCAGGTTGGAGACCAGCAGGAACAGCGCCGACACCTGCGCGCGCAGGCGGTTGGGCGTGAGCACCTGCATGGCGGCCGCCGAGGTGGAGATGCAGAAGGCGCAGAAGAACATCGCCGGGCCCATCAGCAGCACCGACAGCTGCAGGCTGCTCGCTGTCACCGAACCGATGACGAAGGGAATGGTGCAGGCCACGCCGAGCATGCCGCTGATCATCGCCGCGTCGCTGCGCCCGCGCTTCTGCAGCACATCCACCAGCCAGCCGGCGCAGAACACCCCGGCGGTGTTGAGCACCAGCAGGATGCCGCCGAGGATGTAGCCCACCTCCAGCGGCGTCAGGCCGTACTGGCGGATGTACATGGCCGGCGCCCAGCCCATCAGCGCGTACTGGCACATGGCGAAGAACGAGAAGCCGAGGTAGTGGCAGGTGAAGGTTGCGCGGTGGCGGCGCAGGAAGCGCAGGCCGTCGCCGATGGTCGCCTTGTGCTGCGGGTTCACCTCCTTGCGCGCCGGGTCGCGGATGGTCAGCGCGATCAGTAGCGCCACCAGCACGCCGGGCAGGCCGACGATGAAGAAGGCGATCTGCCAGGAGCGCACCTGGCCCAGCCAGCCCAGGTCGATGGCCGGCACGTCGCGCAGCGCCTCGATCACATAGCCGCCGACCAGGAAGGCCAGGCCGCCGCCGAGGAACGCCCCCATGGAGTACAGCCCCAGCGCGCGGCCGAGTTTCTCCCTGGGGAACAGGTCGGCGAGCATCGAGTAGGTTGCCGGCGTCAGCGCGGCTTCACCGACGCCCACGCTCATGCGCGCCAGGAACATCTGCAGGAAGTTCTTCGATAGCCCGCACGCGGCGGTGGCGATGCTCCAGAAGGCCACGCCGATGGCGATGATCTTCACCCGCGAGGAGCGGTCGGCGAGATAGGCGATGGGCAGGCCCATGAAGGCGTAGAACAGCGAGAAGGCCAGCCCGCTGAGCAGGCTGAACTGGGTATCGCTGATCTGCAGGTCGGCCTTGATCGGCTCGATCATCAGCGAAAGGATCTGCCGGTCAACGAAGGAAAAGATGTACGCCACCATGCAGAGCACGACGACATACCAGGAATAACGCGAATTACGGGCGGATTTCGGGTGGGATTGTGGGGTCACGGTTACTGGCTCCTGAAGCGGGTGAAGGCAGATGGCCAAGCACGTCGAGCTCGTTGTTGTTGTAGGTAACCAGGCGCCTCTGTACGCAAGGCAGGGGCAGCCGAATGTGTCTGATTGCGTGACACGGTTTTTTGTTTGCCTGCCGTTTTCACGGCAGTGCACGCAAGACTAGGGAAGGGGCGAGGCAGGGGTAATCGGGGCGAGCACCAGCATTGCGGAGACTGCCCCCTAGGGGACTAGGGGGAATCTTTAGGCGGGGACGGTTCGAAAAAACAAGGAGCCTTGGGCAAGCGAGAAGGCAAGAGTGCTAACCAAAATCGCAACAACGACCGCAAGCAGGAACAGCAGGCTGACGCCGAACGCACGCCAGTTCGAGCGCCACTGTCCACCGCCGACGAGGTGCCGCTCCACCGCGACGCCGAAGGTCTGCTTGGCGAGGTAGTACATGCCGACGACGCTGCCGACGGCGATGGGCGTACCGGATGTATTTTCCGGCAGGAAGTAGCCGATGACGAAGATGGCGAGGGTCAAGCCGATGCCCATCAACCAGATGTTGCGGGATTCGTGGCTGCGGCCGAGTGCCTTGAGGTTCTGCACAATGACCCAGGCGCCGGCCAGGGGCGTGCCGAAGAAGGTGGCGATGCCAACGGCGGCGATGCGATAGAGCGGTTCGCCTGTGGCAGTGGTTGCCGCGTCCTGGAGTGCGGCGGCGGGAGTCTGGAAGGGATTGTCCTGCGAGGTGTCCGTCATGTTCTCGCTCCTTCGAAAACAGCCCCGGACGCACAAGGCGTTCGGGGCAAAGGGACTTACAGGTTAGCTTAAGGCTTACGCGGCTTTCGCGTGGCCCAGCGTCACGGCGCGGTTCAGGGCGCTGAACAGCGCACGGAAGCTCGCGGTGGTGATGTTTTCATCGATGCCGATGCCGTGCAGCGAACGACCACCCTCGACGCGCAGTTCGATATAGGCGGCCGCGCGGGCATTGGTGCCGGCGCCGATGGCGTGCTCGTTGTAGTCCATGATCTCGACGTCCACCGGCAGCGAGGCGACCAGGGCTTCCAGGGTGCCCTTGCCCTTGCCGTGCCAGCGATGCTGCTCGCCCTTGTGGGTCACGTCGATGTCGATGGCGCAGACACCGTTCTCTTCCTGCAGACGGTAGTTCTTCAGGCCGAACGGGGAGACGGCCTGCAGGTACTCGGTCTGCAGCAGGGTGTAGATCTGCTCGGCGGTCATCTCCAGGCCGAGACGGTCGGTCTCGTTCTGCACCACCTGGCTGAACTCGATCTGCATGCGGCGCGGCAGGCTGATGCCGTACTCCTGCTCGAGCAGGAAGGTGATGCCGCCCTTGCCGGACTGGCTGTTCACACGGATCACCGCTTCGTAGCTGCGGCCGATGTCCGCCGGGTCGATCGGCAGGTACGGCACTTCCCACACGGCATCGTCCTTCTGCTGGGCGAAGCCCTTGCGGATGGCGTCCTGGTGGGAGCCGGAGAAGGCGGTGTGGACCAGGTCGCCGACGTAGGGGTGACGCGGGTGCACCGGAATCTGGTTGCACTCTTCCACCACCTTGCGCACGGCGTCGATGTCGGAGAAGTCCAGCTCGGGGTCGATGCCCTGGGTGTACATGTTCAGCGCCATGGTCACCAGGCAGAGGTTGCCGGTGCGCTCGCCGTTGCCGAACAGGCAGCCTTCGACGCGGTCGGCGCCGGCCATCAGGGCCAGTTCTGAAGCAGCCACGCCAGTACCACGGTCGTTGTGGGTGTGCAGGCTGAGCAATACGCTGTCGCGCTTGTTGATCTGGCGGCCGAACCACTCGATCTGGTCGGCGTAGTTGTTCGGGGTGGCGCACTCGACGGTGGCGGGCAGGTTGAGGATCAGGCGGTTGGCCGGAGTCGGCTGGAACACGTCGATCACCGCATTGCACACCTCGACGGCGAAATCGGTCTCGGTGGAGCTGAACACTTCCGGCGAGTACTCGAAGCCCCACTGGGTTTCCGGCGCGGCTTCGGCCAGGCGCTTGATGGTCTGGCCGGCGGCCACGGCGATGGCTTTCACGCCAGCCTTGTCCTGGTTGAAGACGATCTTGCGGAAGCTCGGTGCGCAGGCGTTGTAGTAGTGGACGATGGCCTTCTTCGCGCCCTTGAGGGACTCGAAGGTGCGCTCGATGAGGTCGTCGCGGGCCTGGGTCAGCACCTGGATGGTGACGTCATCGGGAATGTGGTCGTTCTCGATCAGCTCACGAACGAAGTCGAAGTCGGTCTGCGAGGCGGACGGGAAGCCCACTTCGATTTCCTTCAGGCCGACCTGAACCAGGCACTTGAAGAAGCGCATCTTCTTCTCGGCGTCCATCGGCTCGATCAGGGACTGGTTGCCGTCGCGCAGGTCGGTGGACAGCCAGATCGGCGCCTTGTCGATGATCTTGTCCGGCCAGGTGCGGTCGGGCAGGGTGATCTGGGTGAAGGCGCGGTATTTCTTCGACGGGTCTTTCAACATGCTCATGAGCGGAATCCTTGTTCTCTGCGGCCTGCGGGGCCTGCGCATAAAAATCTGAATGAGGCGGAACCGGGGGAGGGGGCTCAGCCACGCAGTCGCGGGCTGACCAGGCGCAGACAGGCGTGTTGGCGAAGCAGAATGAGGGTGTGTGCGGTTTTCATGAGTGCCAAGCTAAAGGCCTGGGAGACCAATGGCAAGCATTTGGAAAAATTTGGTAGAAATAGTCTTTCAAGACTTTTTATCGATAATTAATTGTCGAGAATTGGCGTTTTAAGCAATTTATCTTGAGGCTTATCGCTGTGCTTAACTGATTCTGCGTCTTCGTGCCGCAGCGAAGCTTTATCACTCCGTGCGATCATTGCGCACCCGCCCTAGGTGGGAACTCTCCATCCGCAAGGACATTTCGTGACCCGTCGTACACGACAAGGCGTAGGCACCTGGCTGGCGTTGTTCGCCATGCTGATGATCTATGTCGGCCCACTGGTCTCCCAGTCGATGCCGATGGATCACGCCATGCCCATGGATCACGCCGTGTCCATGAGTGCTATGCCGATGGAGCATGGCAAGGCCATGTCCCACGACATGGCCGGCATGGAGGACATGCACTGCTCCGACAGCCAGCGTGCTGGGGACCATCATGCCGCCCCGGTTTCCCACGGCGAGCAGCCGCTCACCGCCGACGCCTTCATGGAGAAGTGCGGCTACTGCAGCCTGCTGATCCACAGCCCGCCGCTGACGCCGCCGCCGGTCGTGATCGACCACGGCCTGCCCGCCATCGGCGCGCCCGCCGCCCAGTTCGTCTCGTCCCGCATTCCCGCCTCGCCGGTCTTCCCCGGCGCCCGCTCCCGCGCACCCCCGTTCCTGATCGGCTGACCCGCAATCCCGATTCCCCGACCCCGGCGCGGATGCCTGCATTCGCTTGCGCGCCGTGCGAGTACGCGTGGAGCGGGCGTCATCACCGATCATGGAATTCATGGAATGACCCGCATGCCCCTGCGCCGTCGGCAAACTGCCGTCGGCCTGCGCGCCCTGTGCGCGCTGACCGCCCTTGGCGGTCTCACTGCCGTCCCGGTGCTGGCCGAGGAAGAAGATCACTCGGCCCACGCCACCAATGCTTCGGTTACCGAGCTGTCGCCCAGCGTCATCACCGCCGTGGCGCAGAGTTCGCCGCTGACCGTGGTCACCGACCCCAAGCAGCCACGCCAGCCGATCCCCGCCAGCGACGGCGCCGACTACCTCAAGACCATCCCTGGCTTCTCCGCCATCCGTAACGGCGGCACCAACGGCGACCCGGTGCTGCGCGGCATGTTCGGCTCGCGCCTGAATATCCTCACCAATGGCAGCACCATGCTTGGCGCCTGCCCGGCACGGATGGACGCGCCCACTTCCTATATCTCCCCGGAAACCTACGACAAGCTCACCGTGGTCAAGGGCCCGGAGACCGTGATCTGGGGCCCCGGCGCCTCGGCCGGGACCATCCGTTTCGACCGTGAGCCGGAGCGCTTCGGCGAGCTGGGCATGCGCGTCAACGGCAGCCTCACCGCCGGCTCCAACGGCCGCTTCGACCGCGTGCTGGACGCCGCCGCCGGTGGCCCCGAGGGCTACCTGCGTTTCACCGGCAACAAGTCGCAGTCCGATGACTACGAAGACGGCAGCGGCAACACCGTGCCCTCGCGCTGGAACAAGTGGAACGGCGACGTGGCCGTGGGCTGGACGCCGGACGCCGACACCCTGGTCGAACTCACCGCCGGCAAGGGCGATGGCGAGGCGCGCTACGCCGGGCGTGGCATGGACGGCTCGCAGTTCAAGCGCGAAAGCCTCGGCCTGCGCTTCGAGAAGTCCAACATCGGTGGCGTGCTCGACAAGCTGGAGGCGCAGGTCTACTACAACTACGCCGACCACGTGATGGACAACTACAGCCTGCGCACGCCCTCGGGCACCGGCATGATGGCCGGCCCCATGGCCTCCAACGTCGACCGCCGCACCCTCGGCGGGCGCCTGGCCGCCACCTGGCGCTGGGACGATTTCAAGCTGATCACCGGCGTCGATGCACAGACCAACGAACACCGCGAACGCAGTGGCATGGGCATCAACACCTATGACGAGCAGCCGTGGGACAAGGACGCCGTGTTCCACAACTACGGCGCCTTCGGCGAGCTGACCTGGTACGCCGCCGACCGCGACCGGGTGATCACCGGCGCACGCCTGGACCGCGCCTCGGTCAAGGATTACCGGCAGAGCACCGGCTCGGGGATGATGGCGATGCCCAATCCCACCGCCGACGACACCCGCGCCGATACCCTGCCCAGCGGCTTCGCCCGCTACGAGCACGACCTGGCCGACACGCCGACCACCCTTTACGTCGGCCTCGGCCACGTGCAGCGCTTCCCCGACTACTGGGAGCTGTTCTCCCCGGACAAGGGGCCGACCGGCTCGGTCAACGCCTTCGACAGCATCAAGCCGGAGAAGACCACCCAGCTGGACTTCGGCGCGCAGTACGAGGACGAGAAGCTCAAGGCCTGGGCCTCGGGCTACGTCGGGGTGATCCGCGACTACATCCTGTTCGACTACATGCCCGGCGGCATGATGGGCCGCACCTCCCAGGCGCGGAACGTCGATGCCCGCATCCTGGGTGGCGAACTGGGCGCGGCCTACGCGCTGACCAGCAACTGGACCGCCGACGGCACCCTGGCCTACGCCTGGGGCAAGAACACCACCGACGACACTGCGCTGCCGCAGATGCCGCCGCTGGAAGCGCGTTTCGGCCTGACCTACGAGGAAGGCGACTGGAGCGCCGGCGGGCTTTGGCGCGTGGTGGCGCACCAGGGCCGGATTGCCGAGAGCCAGGGCAACGTGGTCGGTTACGACTTCGACGAAAGCCCCGGCTTCGCGGTGTTCTCGCTCAACGGCGCGTACAAGCTGAGCAAGAACCTCAAGGTCAGCACCGGCGTCGACAACCTGTTCGACAAGGACTACGCCGAGCACCTGAACCTGGCGGGCAACGCCGGCTTCGGCTACCCGGCCAACGACCCCGAATCGATCCACGAACCGGGACGTACGTTCTGGACCAAAGTGGACTTCTCGTTCTAAAGCCCGACCGGCCCCCGCCAGTCGGGGGCCTCCTTGCGTGAGGAGATCAACGAATGCAGAAGAAGACATTCGATTTCTACAACCTGGCCTGGCGCTGGCACTTCTATGCCGGGCTGTTCGTCGCGCCGTTCATGATCCTGCTGTCGATCACCGGGATCATCTACCTGTTCAAGCCGCAGCTCGACCCGCTGATGTACAGCGACCTGCTGCAGGTGAAGCCGGGTGAGGTGCGGCTGTCTGCCGACGAGCAACTGATGCACCTGCATCACCAGAACCCGCAGTTGCAGGTCAGCCAGTACCTGCCGGCGCCGGCCGCCGACCGCAGCGCGCAGTTCGTCGCGCAGCTGGATGGACGCGAGGTGAACGCCTTCGTCGATCCCTATAGCGGCAAGCTGCTCGGCGTGCAGGACGGCAAGTCCAACCTGCAGGCGATGGCCCGCGCGCTGCACGGCGAGCTGATGATCGGCACCGTCGGTGACCGGTTGATCGAGCTGGCTGCCGGCTGGGGCATCGTGCTGGTGGTGTCCGGCC
Source organism: Pseudomonas sp. PDM19 (assembly GCF_014852215.1). Lineage (NCBI taxonomy): Bacteria > Pseudomonadati > Pseudomonadota > Gammaproteobacteria > Pseudomonadales > Pseudomonadaceae > Pseudomonas > Pseudomonas sp. PDM19. The sequence continues at coordinate 432,965 of NZ_JACVBG010000002.1, forward strand.
TGTACCTGTGGTGGCCGCGCCAGCGTTCGCTGCGGGTGCTGCTGTGGCCGGACCTGTCGCGTCGCGGCCGCGCGCTGTGGCGCGAGGTGCACGTGGTGGTCGGCTTCTGGGGTTCGCTGCTGATGCTCTTCATGCTGCTCACCGGGATGACCTGGACCGGCTTCTGGGGCAAGACCTTCGCCGACGTGTGGAACCGCTTCCCGGCACCCATGTGGAACGAGGTGCCCAAGTCGGACCTGGAGGCGCGCACGCTCAATGATGCGCATCGTCAGACCATCCCCTGGGCCATGGAAAACACCCCGATGCCGATGTCCGGCGGCGCCCACGCCGAGCACATGGCTCACGGCTCCGGCGGTATGGCGATGCCGCAGATCAGCCTGCAGCAGGTGGTCGATACCGCCAACCAGGCTGGTGTGACGCCGGGCTACGCCATCGCCCTGCCCAAGGGCGAGCAGGGCGTGTTCACCGTTTCGGTGTTCGCTGACGACTCGCGCAACGACGCCACCCTGCACATCGACCAGTACACCGGCAAGGTACTCGCCGACGTGCGCTGGAAGGACTACGGGCTGGTGGCCAAGGGTGTCGAGTCCGGCGTGATGCTGCACGAAGGCAAGATGTTCGGTCTGTTCAACCAGATGCTCATGCTCGCTGTCTGCCTGATGATCCTGCTCAGCGCCGTCAGCGGCCTGTGGATCTGGTGGAAGCGCCGCCCGCAGGGGCGCCTTGGTGTGCCGCCGATGCCCCATGCGTTGCCGGTTTGGAAGGGCGGGGTGGCGATCATGGTCATCCTCGGCGTCGCCTTCCCGCTGGTGGGTGCGTCGCTGTTGCTGGTTTGGGCGCTGGACTGGGCGGTGCTGTCGCGGATCAAGCCGCGCAGCCCGGCCTTGAGTTGAGAGTTGCGGGTGGAACGTGCTTCCACCCTGACGCCTGCCGCGAGGCAGGCTATGCTGCGGCGCGATCGTTGCGCCCGCGGCCCGATGGATTCCCGCCGCTGCGGCGGACCTGATCACAAGCCAACTGGAGTCTCGAACATGCGTAAAACCCTGCTTGCTTTCGCTGTCCTGCTGGGCTTCTCCGGCGCCGCCATGGCCCATGAATACGAGGCCGGCAACCTGCACATCGACCACCCGTGGTCGCTGCTGCTGCCGGCCAACTCGGTGAACGGCGCCGCCTACTTCATCGTGCAGAACCACGGCAAGGAGGCGGACCGCCTGCTCGGTGCCGACACCGACCGTGCTGCCAGCGCCGAAGTGCACCAGCACGTGGAGAAGGACGGCATGATGAAGATGGTGAAGGTCGAGGGCGTGGATATCCCCGCCAGCGGCAAGATCGTCTTCGCGCCCGGCCAGTACCACCTGATGCTGTTCGGCCTGAAGAAGCCGCTGGCCGACGGCGAGCGCTTCCCGCTGACCCTGCATTTCCAGAAGGCCGGCGATGTGAAGGTCGAGGTCGCGGTGCAGAAGGAAGCTCCACTCTCTAAAGGAGCAGAGGGGGGCACCGACATGGGCCACGACATGCACGGCATGCAGATGAACTGATGAGCGACCGGCTCCTGCGCCCGCTGGTGTGGGCGCAAGACGGCGAGTGGCTGCTGGGTTTCGACGGCAGCTACTCGAGCGACTCGATCCTGCGGATCGAGAGCGCCGCCGATGGTTTCATCCTGCGCGAGGAGCGTCTGGCCGAGACGCAGACCAAGCGCTATCCCTTCGCCGACCTGAAGGACGACGTCACGGCGGCCGACTGGACCGCCGTGGTCGTCGACGAGGAAGGCGAGCGGCTGGGCTTTGCCATCGCCCGCTACGAAATCTGGAATCGCCGCGCGGTGCTGGACGACCTGTTCGTCCTCGCCGACGCGCGCGGCCAGGGCGTCGGCCGGCAATTGCTGGAAGGCTGCCTGGACTGGGCGCGCAGCACCGAGGCGCGCCACCTGTGGCTGGAAACCCAGAACCTCAACCTGCCGGCGGTGGGCTTCTACCGCTCCCGCGGCTTCGCCCTCAGCGGGCTGTCCACCGACCTCTACGACCCGGCGCAGGTGCTGCCCGGGGAGATGGCGCTGTTCTTCAGCTACCCGCTGGCCTGAGGGCCAGGCGCGTCTGCCGCGCCGCGAGGATCAGCACGAAGCCGATGCAGTAGGCCAGCACATCCAGCCAGTCCGGCGTGGCGCCGAGCACGATGCGCAGCGCGCGGTTGCCTATCTGCCAGTGGAAGGTCGCGGCGAGGTACTGGCCGAGCTCGATGATCAATCCACAGCCCAGCGCCGCAGCGGCCAGCCAGTGGGCAGGAGCATCGATAGCTGTGCGCAGCAGGCAGTACAGCCAGATCACCGCCAGCACGTCGCCGCCGAAGCCGCGCAACCAGCCGAGGTGCGCCCCGCCCGTGGCCAGCCAGGCCAGTACGGCGAACCAGAGCAGCGCGAAGAGGGCGCTGCGTCCATCGAAGCGAAGCCGCATCAGGGCTTGAACGCGCCGATGAAGATCGCCGGGTCGACGCGGGCGTCGTTCAGGCTGACGTTCCAGTGCATGTGCGGCCCGGTGGCGCGGCCGGTGGCGCCGACGCGGCCGATCACGCCGCCGCGCGGAACCGCATCGCCGACTTTCACGTCGATCTTCGACATATGGCAGAACATGCTGATGAAGCCCTGGCCGTGGTCGACGAACACGGTGTTGCCGTTGAAGAAGTAGTTGCCGATCAGGATCACCTTGCCGGCGGCCGGTGACTTGATCGGGGTGCCGGCGGGCACGGCGAAGTCCAGCCCGGAGTGCGGATTGCGCTCCTCGCCGTTGAAGAAGCGGCGCAGGCCGAAGGGGCTGGAGAGCGGGCCGTTGACCGGTTTGTCCAGCACCAGGTTGCTCGGCGTACCGGGGCTGAAGCTGCGGTAGGCGGCGGTCTGCTCGGCCAGCTCGCGGTTGATGCGCTTGAGGTCTTCGGGCAGCGGGTTCACCTGGCGGGTATTCTTCAAGGTGATGCGCTGCTCCTTATAGTGCTTGTTGCCCACGCTGAAGCCGAGGTTGCGGCTGGCGCCTGACTGCTTCACGGCGATCTGCTGGCTGCCGGCCTTGGTGGTCAGCGGGATGCCGACGATGGCGATCCAGTCGCGGCCTTCTTCGCGTACCACCAGCACCGGTTTGCCCTGGTAGGTGGCGGTCGGCACGGCGGCGTCCTGGCCCAGCTGGACGACGGCGACGCCGCCGGGCACCGGCTTGTTCAGCGTGCGGCTGATGAAGCCTTCGGCGTGGGCGGTCAGGGTGAACAGGGCGGTGACGAGCAGGCAGGAAATTCGAAACATGGCGCTATCCGTGGACGTGTCGGCGGATGAAGCGGGCAGTCTACACGGGCCGCTCCGGCGGGCGCGGCGATTTCGTCGAAAGCGGAATCCAGTTGTGCAGCAGACCAATCCAGGAGCACGAACGTAGGGTGGGTGGAGCGCAGAGATACTCATCGATAACCCAGCTGCGCCATTGATGGGTATCGCTGCGCTCCACACCATCCTACAAAAGCAGCTGCTAGCGACGCAGGCCTTCGAGCTGCTGGCGCCACAGTTGTTCCAGCGACGGCACCTGCGCCGGGCCGTAGATGGCGTGGGGCTTGCCCAGGTGCGCGGCCCACAGCTGGTCGCCGTAGTCGTAGTGCCACCACTCGCTGGAGAGGTTGCTGAAGCCCGCCGCCAGCATGGCGTTGAACAGCATCCGGCGGTTGTCGCGCACACGGCGCTGGGCTCCGTCGGGCTGGGCAATCTCCTCGTAATGGCGGGTATAGGAGCGCGGCGTCGCCTCGTCGAACAGGCTGCCCATGTCCAGCCAGCGACCTTCGCTGTCGCACAGAGTCAGGTCGATGGCACCGCCGGTGAGGTGCGGGCTGGGCGACTCGGCGCGGGTGCTGGGCGGCGCGACGAACTCACGGGTGCGCCGGGTCAGCTCGCGCGGATCGGCGTCCGGCTCGTGCTGGCGGAGGATCTCGTAGAGCGTGTCGTACAGGTGCTGCTGCACCGCGAAGGGCCGCCAGGCATCGAGGATCACCAGACGGATGCCATCGGGCAGCAGGCTCGCGGCGTGCAGCAGGCGCTCGAAGACTTCGGTACGCGCATAGCATTCCGGCTGCGCGTTCGGCACGCCGAGGCGGTGGTAGGCCGGCCACACCGCGAAGCCGGTGGCGATGCCCAGCGCCTGCAGCGGCTGGTCGCATTCGACGATGGGCACGCGGAAGGCCTCGGCCCAGTCCGGATCGGGTTGCGGCAGGATCGGCGCGAGCAGGTCGGTCATCGGCTATCAGTCCAGCAGGGAAAGGGTGACGGGGGCCTGGTGGTTGTCCTCCACCCGCACTTCCAGTTCACCGTCGCCCAGCTTGGCCTTGAGGCGCTGGCCGTTCTTCGTCTGCGCGGCGCTGCGGATGGCCTGGCCCTTGTCGTCCAGCAGGATGCTGTAGCCACGGCCGAGGGTCGCCAGCGGGCTGACGATGTGCAGCGTCTGCATCAGGCTGTCGAGGCGCTGGCGCTGTTCGCGCAGGATGGCGTTGGTGGCGCGCGGCAGACGGGCGCTGAGGTTGTCCAGGCGCTGGCGCAGCAGGGCCAGGTTGCGGCCGGGGTGCTGCGCGGCGAGGCGGGTGTCCAGTCGTGCGACGCGCTCGTGGCGAATCTGCAATTGGCGCTCGAAGGCGCGGCGCAGTCGCATGTCCAGGTCATCCAGGCGCTGGGATTGCTGGCGCAGGCGTTCGCCGGGGTGGCGCAGGCGCCGGGCGGTGCCTTCCAGGCGCAGGCGCTCGCGGGTCAGGCGGTCCTGGATGCGCAGGATCAGCCGGCGGCGCAGGCTGTCCAGGCGCTGCTGCAGATCGCCGCTGTGGGGCGCCAGCAACTCGGCGGCGGCCGAGGGCGTGGGCGCGCGCACGTCGGCGACGAAATCGCTGATGGAGACGTCGGTCTCATGGCCCACGGCGCTGACGATGGGCGTCACGCAGGCGGCGATGGCGAGGGCCACCGGTTCCTCGTTGAAGCACCAGAGGTCTTCCAGCGAGCCGCCGCCACGGGCCAGGATCAGCGCATCGAAGCCCTGTGCGTCGGCCAGCTTCAAGGCTCGGACGATCTGCCCGATGGCCTCGCGACCCTGCACGGCGGTGGGGATCAGGGTCAGCTCGACCTGTGGCGCGCGGCGGCGGAATACGCTGATGATGTCGCGGATCACCGCGCCAGTGGGCGAGCTGACGATGCCGATGCGCCGCGGGTGGGCAGGCAGTTCCTGCTTGCGCTCGGCGGCGAACAGGCCCTCGGCGGCGAGCTTTTCCTTCAGCGCCTCGAAGGCCAGGCGCAGCGCACCATCACCGGCCGGCTCGACGGTATCGGCGATCAGCTGGTAGTCGCCACGCCCTTCGAACAGCGAAACCTTGCCGCGCACCCGCACCGCGAGCCCGTCGCGCAGGGCCTGGCGCACGCGCAGGGCGTTCTGCCGGAACAGCGCGCAGCGCACCTGGGCGTTGCTGTCCTTGAGGGTGAAGTACATGTGGCCGGACGCCGGTCGGGCGAGGTTGGAGATTTCGCCCTCGACCCAGACCTGCGGGAACACGTCCTCCAGCAAGTGGCGGGCGCGCTGGTTGAGCTGGCTGACGGTCAGAACCTCGCGGTCGAGGCCCAGCCGTTGGAAGGGATCTTTCTGCATGGCGAAGGATGATAAGCGGGCCTGCGGACAGGGGCCAGCGCGCGAGGTTCATAAAGGCTTCATTCAGATCGTCCGGTTGCGTTGAGCCCGACCCCCTGACTGAGATATAATGCCGCGCTTCCATTTTTCCCGATCGGGAGCCCCCGCCATGCTGCGCATCAGCCAAGAAGCCCTCACTTTCGACGACGTCCTCCTGATTCCAGGTTATTCGGAAGTCCTGCCCAAGGACGTGAGTCTCAAGACTCGCCTGACCCGTGGCATCGAACTGAACATCCCGCTGGTGTCCGCCGCGATGGATACCGTGACCGAAGCCCGCCTGGCCATCGCCATGGCCCAGGAAGGCGGCATCGGCATCATCCACAAGAACATGAGCATCGAGCAGCAGGCCGCCGAGGTCCGCAAGGTCAAGAAGCACGAGACCGCCATCGTTCGCGACCCGGTCACCGTGACCCCGTCGACCAAGATCATCGAGCTGCTGCAGATCGCCCGCGAATACGGCTTCTCCGGCTTCCCGGTGGTGGAAGAGGGTGAGCTGGTCGGTATCGTCACCGGTCGCGACCTGCGCGTGAAGCCGAACGTCGGCGACAGCGTGTCCGCGATCATGACCCCGAAGGAAAAGCTGGTCACCGCCCGCGAAGGCACGGCCCTGGAAGAGATCAAGGCCGCTCTCTACGAGAACCGCATCGAGAAGATGCTGGTGGTCGACGAGAAGTTCCGCCTGACCGGCCTGGTGACCTTCCGTGACATCGAGAAGGCCAAGACCTACCCGCTGGCTTCCAAGGACGACGAAGGCCGCCTGCGCGTCGGCGCAGCCGTCGGCACCGGCGCCGACACTGGCGAGCGCGTTTCCGCCCTGGTTGCCGCCGGCGTTGACGTCGTTGTCGTCGACACCGCCCACGGCCACTCCAAAGGCGTGATCGACCGCGTGCGCTGGGTGAAGGAAACCTTCCCGCAGGTACAGGTCATCGGCGGCAACATCGCCACCGGCGAAGCCGCCAAGGCACTGGCTGACGCCGGCGCCGACGCCGTGAAAGTCGGTATCGGCCCAGGTTCCATCTGCACCACCCGCATCGTCGCTGGCGTCGGCGTGCCGCAGATCTCCGCCATCGCCAACGTCGCCGCAGCCCTTGAAGGCACCGGCGTTCCGCTGATCGCCGACGGCGGCATCCGCTTCTCCGGCGACCTGGCCAAGGCCATGGTGGCTGGCGCCTACTGCGTGATGATGGGTTCGATGTTCGCCGGTACCGAAGAGGCTCCGGGCGAGATCGAGCTGTTCCAGGGGCGCTCCTACAAGTCCTACCGTGGCATGGGTTCGCTGGGCGCCATGGCCGGCTCCACCGGTTCCTCCGACCGCTACTTCCAGGACGCCTCCGCTGGCGCCGAGAAGCTGGTGCCCGAAGGCATCGAAGGCCGCGTGCCCTACAAAGGCCAGCTGACGGCCATCGTCCACCAGCTGATGGGTGGCCTGCGCGCCGCCATGGGCTACACCGGCAGCGCCGATATCCAGGACATGCGCACCAAGCCGCAGTTCGTGCGCATCACCGGCGCCGGCATGGCCGAGTCCCACGTCCACGATGTACAGATCACCAAGGAAGCCCCGAACTACCGCGTAGGTTGAGGGTTCTTCGGTAAATGAGTCGGACACGGGGCTGGTTGATACAGCCCCGTGTCGTTTGAGAATTTCGCTACGAGAGATGGCCATGGCCCAAGACATTCACGCTCACCGGATCCTGATCCTCGACTTCGGCTCCCAGTACACCCAGCTGATCGCCCGCCGCGTTCGCGAGATCGGCGTGTACTGCGAAATCCATCCGTTCGACATGAGCGACGACGACGTTCGCGCCTTCGCCCCGCGCGGCATCATCCTGGCCGGCGGCCCGGAGTCGGTGCACGAAGCCAACAGCCCGCGCGCGCCGCAGGCCGTGTTCGACCTGAAGGTGCCGCTGTTCGGCATCTGCTACGGCATGCAGACCATGGCCGAGCAGATGGGCGGCAAGGTACTGGGCTCTGACCTGCGCGAGTTCGGCTACGCCCGCGTCGACGTGGTCGGCAAGGCCCGCCTGCTGGACGGCATCGAAGATTGCGTCAGTGAAGACGGCGTATTCGGCCTCGATGTGTGGATGAGCCACGGCGACAAGGTCACCGAAATCCCGGCCGGCTTCCACATCCTCGCCAGCACCCCGAGCTGCCCGATCGCCGCCATGGCCGACGATGCCCGCGGCTACTACGGCGTGCAGTTCCACCCGGAAGTGACCCACACCAAGCAGGGCGGCCGCATCCTCTCCCGCTTCGTGCTGGACATCTGCGGCTGCGAAGCCCTGTGGACTCCGTCGAACATCGTCAACGATGCCATCGCCACCGTTCGCGCCCAGGTCGGCAACTCCAAGGTGCTGCTCGGCCTGTCCGGCGGTGTCGACTCCTCGGTGGTCGCGGCCCTGCTGCACAAGGCCATCGGCGACCAGCTGACCTGCGTCTTCGTCGACAACGGCCTGCTGCGCCTGCACGAAGGTGACCAGGTGATGGCCATGTTCGCCGAGAACATGGGCGTCAAGGTGATCCGCGCCAACGCCGAAGAGCTGTTCCTCGGCCGCCTGACTGGTGTCAGCGATCCGGAGCAGAAGCGCAAGATCATTGGCGGCAGCTTCATCGAAGTCTTCGATCAGGAAGCCACCAAGCTGCAGGACGTGAAGTTCCTCGCCCAGGGCACCATCTACCCCGACGTGATCGAGTCGGCCGGCGCCAAGACCGGCAAGGCCCACGTGATCAAGTCGCACCACAACGTCGGTGGCCTGCCCGAAGACATGCAGTTCGAACTGGTCGAGCCGCTGCGCGAGCTGTTCAAGGACGAAGTCCGCAAGATCGGCCTGGAGCTGGGCCTGCCCTACGACATGGTCTATCGCCACCCGTTCCCGGGCCCGGGCCTGGGCGTGCGCATCCTCGGCGAAGTGAAGAAGGAATACGCCGACCTGCTGCGTCGCGCGGACCACATCTTCATCGAAGAGCTGCGCAACTTCGACTGGTACCACAAGACCAGCCAGGCCTTCGTGGTGTTCCAGCCGGTGAAATCCGTCGGCGTGGTCGGTGATGGCCGTCGCTACGCCTGGGTTGTCGCCCTGCGCGCGGTGGAAACCATCGACTTCATGACCGCTCGCTGGGCGCACCTGCCTTACGAGCTGCTGGAGAAGGTCTCGAACCGCATCATCAACGAGATCGAAGGCATCTCCCGCGTCACCTACGACGTATCGAGCAAGCCGCCGGCTACCATCGAGTGGGAATGATCGGAGACGTTTAACGTTTCCTTAACGCAGAAGACGGCAATCTCCCCGCCTTCTGCAGCAGGCGAGGGCGGGAATGCCCGCCCTTGACCTGGCGCATGAGAGGCGTTTGCCTCTTCATGCAGAGTTGCTTCCTGCTTGCGTTTCAGCCGGCAGGACCGTGCAGCCGGCCGCAAGAGCCTGGCGCCAGGCGCGAAATGCGCCTACCTCCGTGAAAGCCGATGGGGTCGCAAGTCCCTTGTTCTAGGAGTCTGGACCCATGTCGTTTACCCGTAGACAAGTACTCGGCGGCATCGCCGGCCTGGCCGTGCTCGGCCTGGGCGCCGGTGGCGCGCGCATCTGGCTGGCGCGCCCGGAAGTCGCCGCCGAGCACGATTACGAACTGATCGCCGCGCCGCTCGACCTGGAGCTGGTGCCCGGCCACAAGACCCCCGGCCTTGGCTATGGCGGCCAGGCTCCCGGCGTGGAAATCCGCGCGCGCCAGGGCGACTGGCTGCGGGTGCGCTTCACCAACAAGCTGGACGAGCCGACCACCATCCACTGGCACGGCATCCGCCTGCCCATCGAGATGGACGGCGTGCCCTACATCTCGCAGCCGCCGGTGCAGCCGGGCGAGAGCTTCGTCTACCAGTTCAAGACGCCGGACGCCGGCAGCTACTGGTATCACCCGCACCTGATGAGCAGCGAGCAGCTGGGCCGTGGCCTGGTCGGGCCGCTGATCATCGACGAGCGCGAGCCGAGCGAGTTCACCAGCGAGAAGATCCTCAACCTGAAGACCTGGCACGTGGACGAAGAGGGCAACTTCACCGCCTTCAGTGTTCCCCGTGAGGCCGCGCGCGAGGGCACCCGCGGGCGCCTGTCGACCATCAATGGCGAACGCACGCCGGTGATCGAGCTGCCGGCCGGCGAGATCGTCCGGGTGCGCATCCTCAACGTCGACAACACCGTGACCTATCGCCTGAACCTGCCGGACGCCGAGGCGAAGATCTACGCCATCGATGGCCATCCGGTGGAGCCGCGCGACTTCGGCAAGGGCCCCAACGACCAGTACTGGATCGGTCCGGGCATGCGCCTGGAGCTGGGCATCCGTGGCCCGGCGGAAGGCACGGAGCTCTCGCTGCGCAATGGTCCGGTACGCCTGGCGACCATCCGTGGCGTGGCCAACCCGAAAGCGCCAACCGCCAAGTGGCCGGCCCCGCTGCCGCGCAACCCGGTGGCCGAGCCGGACCTGAAAAACGCCGAGACCATCAACTTCAAGTTCGAGTGGGTCGGCGCCATGTCCGACTACTCCAAGGGTCAGTCGGCGCCTTCGCTGTGGCAGATCAACGGCGTGGCCTGGCAGGGTGGCGAGGAGCACAAGCACAACTCGCCGCCGCTGGCGAAGCTCAAGGAAGGCAACAGCTATATCTTCGTGCTGCGCAACATGACCCAGTACCAGCACCCGATCCACCTGCATGGCATGGCTTTCAAGGTGCTGGACTCCGATCGTCGGGAGATCATCCCGTATTTCACCGATACCTACCTGCTGGGCAAGAATGAGACGGCACGCGTGGCGCTGGTGGCGGATAACCCCGGCCTGTGGATGTTCCACTGCCACGTGATCGATCACATGGAGACCGGGCTGATGGGAACCATCGCGGTGGGCGAGGCATGGTGCGGCTGACCAACAGCAAGGGGCACCCGACGGTGAAGGGGCTGGCGCCGGTCATCGACCGCAGCCGGGACATCCCCTTCATGCGCGAAGCCCTGGCGCTGGCCGAGCAGGGCGCGGCGCTGGGCGAAGTGCCGGTGGGCGCCGTGCTGGTGCTGGACGGGCAGGTCATCGGTCGCGGCTTCAACCAACCGATCACTTCCCACGATCCCAGTGCCCATGCCGAGATGGTCGCCATCCGCGAAGCTGCCGCCGCCGCGCAGAACTACCGCCTGCCCGGCAGTACGCTCTACGTGACCCTCGAACCCTGCAGCATGTGCGCCGGCCTGCTGGTGCACTCGCGCATCCAGCGCGTGGTGTTCGGTGCCACCGAGCCGAAGTCCGGCGTGGTGGTCAGCCGTGGCAACTTCTTCGAGCAGGACTTCCTCAACCACCGGGTGCTGGTGGAAGGCGGAGTGCTGGGGGAGGAGTGCAGCGCGATGCTCTCGGCGTTCTTCAAGGCGCGGCGTAGCAAAAGCTGAAGGTCGTAGGGGCGAGCTTGCTCGCGAACATCTCCGTGTCGCGGTACGAATGGCCAAGCGCCGGAGCTGACCTGTAGGAGCGAGCCATGCTCGCGATCGCGGGCAAGGCCCGCTCCTGCAATGGAAATACCGATTTCAATCCGCGCTGGGCTCAGAGCTTCTGATCCCGCCCATCGTCATCGTCGTTGGGCTTGGTCTTGTTCACGCCCGGCAGGTGCAGGCCGCTTTCGGCGAGCTGGCCGCCTTCCATCTGCGGCTGGGTCACCCAGGTGAGAATGTCGTAGTAGCGGCGCACGTTCTGCACGAAGTGCACGGTCTCCCCGCCGCGCGCGTAGCCGTAGCGCGTCTTGCGGTAGTACTGCTTCTGCGCCAGGCGCGGCAGCATCTTCTTTACGTCGAGCCACTTGTTCGGGTTCAGGCCTTCCTGCTCGGCCATCTTGCGAGCGTCGTCCAGGTGGGCGCCGCCGATGTTGTAGGCAGCCAGGGCGAACCACATGCGGTCCGGGTCCTTGATGCTGTCGGGCAGCTCGTCCTTGATCTGCACGTAGTACTTGCTGCCGCCCTGGATGCTCTGCTTCGGGTCCAGGCGGTTGGCCACGCCCATGGCCTGGGCGGTGCGGTTGGTCAGCATCATCAGGCCGCGCACGCCGGTCTTGGAGGTCGCGTCGGGCTGCCACATGGATTCCTGGTAGCCAATGGCGGCCAGCAGGCGCCAGTCGGCCTCGAGCTTGGTGCCGCTCTGGCGGAAGTGCGGTTCGTACTTGGGCAGGCGCTGCTGCAGGTGCTGGGCGAAAGTGTAGGCACCGACGTAACCAAGGACGTCCACGTGGCCGTAGTAACGGTCCTTCAGGCGTTGCAGCAGGCCGTCCTGCTTGGCCTTGTCGAGGAAGGCGTTGACCCTCTCGATCAGGCTGTTGTCATCGCCGGCCGGCAGCGCCCAGGCCAGGCCCTTGGCATCGCCGAGGTCGAAGGCGACGCGCACGTTGGGGAAGTACACCTGGTTCATCGCCAGTTCGTTGGAATCCACCAGCGTCAGGTCGATCTCGCCGACGTCAACCATGCGCAGCAGGTCGACCATCTCGTCGGCGTCGGATTCGCGGTATTCCAGCTTGGGGTACTGCTTCTTCAGTTCGGCCAGCTGCGAGGCATGGCTGCTGCCTTTCAACACGACGATGCGCTTGCCTACCAGGTCGTCGGGGCGGGTAGGACGCTGCGCGCCGTTGCGATAGACGACCTGCGGGGTGACGTCGAGGTAGGAATGCGAGTAGCGCACCTGGGTATCGCGCTCGCCGCCCGGCGTCAGGCCGGCGGCCGCCAGGTTCGGTCCGCCGTCGCGGCCGATGCGGTCATAGAGGTCGTCGATGTTGTCGGCGGTTTCGATCTGCAGCTGCACGCCCAGGCTGTCGGCGAAGCGCTTGGCCAGCTCGTATTCGAAGCCGGTATCGCCGTTGCGGTCCTGGAAGTAGGTGGCCGGACTGTTGCGGGTGATCACGCGCAGCACGCCGTCCTTCTGCACGCGCTCAAGGGCCGTCGGGGCTTTCGCCTCGCTACAGCCGGAAAGCAGCAGAAAGATACAGGTCGCCAAGATCCAGGCGGTGCAGCGCACACGGGACACAGTCAGGGCAAGCATCAGGGCAGTATACGCAAAGGCCGTTGTGCGCCATATCTCGACAGCTCGAAGCTTCTCTGCTAGCTGGGGCACCGTTCGTCGGCATTTTTCCAGCTGAAGGCCGCAGGGCCGGGATTTTTCCTAGGCCGCTCGAAGGCCTTCGAAGATGAATGGCGATTTCCGCCGGAGCAGCGGCAAGGAAGGTACTTGAAAGCTGCCGCCGGGCTGCGCTTTACGGTAGAATGCACGGCCTCTGTGGGCCGGCCCGTCCGGCCCCACACACTTCCCCGTCTCCAGAGGCTGTTCCGACAATGCTGATCCTGCGCGGTGCCCCCGCCCTTTCCGCTTTCCGCCACGGCAAACTGCTCGACCTGCTGACCCAGCATGTGCCCGCCGTCACCGGGCTGTATGCCGAGTTTGCGCACTTCGCCGAGGTCACCGGAGCCCTCAACGCCGAGGAAGAACAAGTCCTGGCGCGCCTGCTGAAATACGGTCCGAGCGTTCCCGTGCAGGAGCCCGCCGGCCGCCTGTTCCTGGTTCTCCCGCGCTTCGGCACCATCTCGCCCTGGTCGAGCAAGGCCTCTGACATCGCCCGCAACTGCGGCCTGGCGAAGATCGAGCGCCTTGAGCGCGGCATCGCCTACTACGTCACCGGCGAGCTGAGCGAGGCCGACGCGCAAGCCGTCGCCGCCCGCCTGCACGACCGCATGACCCAGCTGGTGCTGAACCAACTGGAAGAAGCTTCGGCCCTGTTCAGCCACGCCCAGCCCAAGCCGCTGACCGTGGTCGACATCCTCGCCGGCGGTCGCGCCGCGCTGGAGAAGGCCAACCTCGAGCTGGGCCTGGCCCTGGCCGACGACGAGATCGACTACCTGGTGAAGAGCTTCGTCGAGATGGGCCGCAACCCGCATGACGTCGAGCTGATGATGTTCGCCCAGGCCAACTCCGAACACTGCCGCCACAAGATCTTCAACGCCAGTTGGGACATCGACGGCCAGGCTCAGGACAAGAGCCTGTTCGGCATGATCAAGAACACCTATGAAATGCACCGCGAAGGCGTGCTGTCCGCTTACAAGGACAACGCCGCGGTCATGAAGGGCTATGTCGCCGGCCGCTTCTACCCGAACGCCGAGACCCGCCAGTACGGCGCCAGCGAAGAGCCGGTGCACATCCTGATGAAGGTGGAGACCCACAACCACCCGACCGCCATCGCTCCCTTCCCCGGCGCCTCCACCGGCTCCGGCGGCGAGATCCGCGACGAAGGCGCAACCGGTCGTGGCGCCAAGCCCAAGGCCGGCCTGGTCGGCTTCACCGTCTCCAACCTGAACATCCCCGGTTTCGAGCAGCCCTGGGAAGTGCCCTACGGCAAGCCCGAGCGCATCGTCACCCCGCTGGACATCATGATCGAAGGCCCGCTGGGCGGCGCCGCGTTCAACAACGAATTCGGCCGCCCGAACCTGGCCGGCTACTTCCGTACCTTCGAGCAGGCCATCGCCACCCCGCGTGGTGAGGAAGTCCGCGGTTACCACAAGCCGATCATGATCGCCGGCGGCCTGGGCAATATCCGCGAAGACCACGTGCAGAAGGGCGAGATCTCGGTCGGCGCCAAGCTGATCGTGCTCGGCGGCCCGGCCATGCTGATCGGCCTGGGCGGCGGCGCCGCTTCCTCCATGGCCACCGGCGCTTCCGCCGCTGACCTGGACTTCGCTTCGGTGCAGCGCGAGAACCCGGAAATGGAGCGCCGTTGCCAGGAGGTCATCGACCGCTGCTGGCAGATGGGCGAGAACAACCCGATCAAGTTCATCCACGACGTGGGCGCGGGCGGCATCTCCAACGCCCTGCCGGAACTGATCAACGACGGCGGCCGTGGCGGCCGCTTCGAACTGCGCAACGTGCCCAATGACGAGCCGGGCATGAGCCCGCTGGAAATCTGGTGCAACGAGTCGCAGGAACGCTACGTGATGTCGGTGGATGCCGCCGACTTCGAGACCTTCAAGGCCATCTGCGAGCGCGAGCGCTGCCCGTTCGCCGTGGTCGGCGAAGCCACCGAAGAGCTGCAGCTGACCGTCGCCGACAGCCACTTCGGCAACAAGCCGGTGGACATGCCGCTCGAAGTGCTGCTCGGCAAGCCGCCGCGCATGCACCGTTCGGTCACCCGCGAAGCCGAGCTGGGCGATGACTTCGCCGCCGCCGGCCTGGACCTCACCGAGTCCACCGAGCGCGTGCTGCGTCACCCGGCCGTGGCCAGCAAGAACTTCCTGATCACCATCGGCGACCGCACCATCACCGGCCTGGTTGCCCGCGACCAGCTGGTCGGCCCGTGGCAGGTCCCGGTGGCCGATTGCGCCGTCACCGCCACCAGCTTCGACGTCTACACCGGTGAAGCCATGGCCATGGGCGAGCGTACCCCGCTGGCCGTGATCGACGCCCCGGCCTCTGGCCGCATGGCGATCGGCGAGACCATCACCAACCTGGCCGCCGCGAGCATCGACAAGATTTCCGAGATCAAGCTCTCCGCCAACTGGATGGCCGCTGCCGGCCACCCGGGCGAGGACGCGCGCCTGTACGACACCGTCAAGGCGGTCGGCATGGAGCTGTGCCCGGCGCTGGGCATCACCATCCCGGTGGGCAAGGACTCCATGTCCATGAAGACCCGCTGGCAGGATGGCGACGCCGAGAAGAGCGTCACCTCGCCGATGTCGCTGATCATCTCCGGCTTCGCCCCGGTCAATGACGTGCGCAAGACCCTGACCCCGCAGCTGCGTCTGGACAAGGGCGAGAGCGACCTGATCGTCATCGACCTCGGCCGCGGCAAGAACCGCATGGGTGGCTCTATCCTCGCCCAGGTCAACGGCCAGATCGGCCGCGCCGCTCCGGACGTCGACGACGCCGAAGACCTGAAAGCCTTCTTCGCCGTGATCCAGGGCCTGAACGCCGACGGCCACCTGCTGGCCTACCACGACCGTTCCGATGGCGGCCTGATGGCCACCGTGGTCGAAATGGCCTTCGCCGGTCACTGCGGCCTGGACCTGAACCTCGACGCGCTGGCCGACAGCCGTGACGAGCTGACCGCCGCCCTGTTCAACGAAGAGCTGGGCGCGGTGATTCAGGTGCGCTCCGCCGCCACCCCGGAAGTGCTGGCCCAGTTCAGCGCCGCCGGCCTGGAAGACTGCGTCGCGGTCATCGGCCAGCCGGCCAGTGGCGCCGACATCGAGCTGTCCTTCAATGGCGAGCGCGTCTTCAATGCCCAGCGCCGCAACCTGCAGCGCATCTGGAGCGAAACCAGCTACCGCATCCAGCGCATGCGTGACAACGCCGACTGCGCCGACCAGGAATTCGACGGCCTGCTGGAAGAAGACAATCCCGGCCTGTCGGTGAAACTGAGCTTCGACGTCAACGACAACATCGCCGCGCCCTACATCAAGAAAGGCGTGCGTCCGCAGATCGCCATCCTGCGCGAGCAGGGCGTCAACGGTCAGGTGGAAATGGCAGCGGCCTTCGACCGCGCCGGCTTTGCCGCCGTCGACGTGCACATGAGCGATATCCTCTCCGGTCGCGTCAGCCTGGAGCAGTTCAAGGGCCTGGTGGCCTGCGGCGGCTTCTCCTACGGCGACGTACTGGGCGCCGGCGAAGGCTGGGCCAAGTCGATCCTGTTCAACGCCCGTGCCCGCGATGGCTTCCAGGCCTTCTTCGAGCGCAAGGACAGCTTCGCCCTCGGCGTGTGCAACGGTTGCCAGATGATGTCCAACCTGCACGAGCTGATCCCCGGCACCGAGTTCTGGCCGCACTTCGTGCGCAACCGTTCCGAGCAGTTCGAAGCGCGCGTGGCGATGGTCCAGGTACAGGAATCGCAGTCGATCTTCCTGCAGGGCATGGCCGGTTCGCGCATGCCGATCGCCATCGCCCACGGCGAAGGCCATGCGGAGTTCGAGAGCGAGGAGGCGCTGCTGGAGTCCGATCTGTCCGGCACCGTGGCCCTGCGTTTCGTCGACAACCTGGGCAAGGTCACCGAGAGCTATCCGGCCAACCCGAACGGCTCGCCGCGTGGCATCACCGGCCTGACCAGCCGTGACGGCCGTGTCACCATCATGATGCCGCACCCTGAGCGTGTGTTCCGCGCGGTGCAGAACTCCTGGCGTCCGGACGAGTGGGAAGAGGACGGCGGCTGGATGCGCATGTTCCGCAACGCCCGCGTCTGGGTCGGCTGAGTCCGAACTGATGCGACACGGGAAAGGGGAAAGCTTCGGCTTTCCCCTTTTTCTTTGTCCGGCTATCGAGGAGGGGCGCGTTGACTGACGACGAGAGGCTTCCTGAGGTTCGCGCAGTCACGCCGGGACAGGTCCTGCACCTGTGCCGCTGCGGGCAGTGCGCCAGCCTGCCGGATGCCGCGGCGAGTTGTACCGACTCGCTGGAACTGACGGTCGGGCGCGAGTGGCATCTGCTGCTGTGCTGTTGCGGACTGTCGGCGAACTTGCCGTTCTGCGACGGCTCCCACGCTCCTGCGGCGCCAGGTCTGAAAGAGCGCTGGCGGCGCTTCACCGGTCGGTGAGCTCGAAGTCCGTCACAGATTTCGTACAAAGTCGTTCCCTGGCGAACAAGCCCGGAACCGGACGGTCGAACTTCCACGATGACCTGCAAGTCATAAGAGGCAAAGTGCCACTATTTGTGGCAGGATTTGTCACCCGTGGCGCTCTTTGTCACGGCTGTGTCCCTGTTTCGATCGGAGCCTCCGATGTACAAACTGTGTTTCTACGTTCCGGAAAGCCATCTGGAACCGGTCAAGAAAGCGGTGTTCGCCGCCGGTGCAGGACGCATCGGTGCCTATGACAGCTGTTGCTGGCAGGCGCTCGGACAGGGACAGTTTCGCCCCTTGCAGGGCAGCAACCCCTACATCGGCCAGGCCGGCAGCGTCGAGCAGGTCGCCGAATGGAAGGTGGAGATGGTGGTGGCCGACGAGTTGATCCATGACTCGGTGAAGGCCCTCAAGCAGGCCCACCCGTACGAGACGCCGGCCTTCGAGGTCTGGCGGCTATCGGACATGGTCTTCTGACCCAAAAAAAGGCGCCCGCAGGCGCCTTTTTTCATGTTCAACCATCAGCCGCGCAGGCGGTCGAAAGACTGCCCCAGCGCCCCCGCACGAACCCCGACCAACAGGTGATAGACGCCTTCGGCGACCTGGCTGACGCCCTGGCAACCCAGTTCGGCGAGACGATCTCGCTGCAACTGCTCAGCGTTCTTCACGGCCACCCGCAAGCGTGTCAGCGCGACGGTCTCCACACTGCGCAGGTTGTCCTGGCCACCCAGCGCCTGCAGCCATTCGCCAGCTTCCCGGGACGAGACGAGCTCCGCCGGCGGCGGGGCCGAATCGTCGCTGATGGATGGGGCTGCACTTTCCTGCAGGATGCCTGCCGGCAGTGCGCGACGGATCTCGTCGGCGATGCTGTCGGCTTCCGGGCCCACCACCACCTGCAGGCTGCCGGCTTTGCCGGGGCGCACCACGGCCATGGCGCCCAACGCCTTGAGCTGTGCGTCCGAGGCCTTGTTGCGGTCCTTCAGTTTCAGGCGCAGGCGGGTGGTGCAGGCATCCACCACTTCCAGGTTGGCGGCACCGCCCAGCGCTTTGATGAAGGCAGGGGCGCGCTGTTCGGAGGGGCTGGAAACCGTCTCGCCGTCGGTGTTCTCGTCGATCTCCTCGCGGCCGGGCGTCTTCAGCTGGAAGCGCCGGATGCAGAAGTCGAACACGAAGTAGTAGGCGGCGGCGTAGCACAGGCCCAGCGGCCAGAGCATCCAGCCGTTGGTGGACTTGCCCCAGCCCAGCGCCAGGTCGATGGCGCCGCCGGAGAAGGTGAAGCCCAGGCGGATGTTCAGCAGGTCGGTGATGGCCATAGACAGCCCGGTCAGCAGCGCGTGCAACAGGTACAGCAGCGGAGCCAGGAACATGAAGGCGAACTCGATGGGCTCGGTCACGCCGGTGAGGAAGGCGGTCAGCGCCATCGACAGCAGCAGGCCGCCGACCAGCTTGCGTCGCTCCGGGCGGGCGTTGCGGTACATCGCCAGGCACGCCGCCGGCAGGCCGAACATCATCACCGGGAACATGCCGGCCATGAACTGGCCGCCCTTCGGATCGCCGGCGAAGTAGCGGGCGAGGTCGCCGGTGATCTGCCGGCCGGTATCAGGGTCGGTGAAGGCGCCGAAGACGAACCACATCAGGTTGTTGAGGATGTGGTGCAGGCCGGTGACGATCAGCAGGCGGTTGAGCACGCCGAAGGCGAAGGCGCCGAGGCTGCCGCTGCCCACCAGCAGGTTGCCGAGGTCGTCGATGACCTGCTGGATGGGCGGCCAGATCAGCCCGAACAGCACGCCCAGGCCCAGTGCGGCGAGGCCGGTGACGATGGGCACGAAGCGCCGGCCGCCGAAGAACGCCAGGTACTGCGGCAGGGCGATGTCCTTGAAGCGGTTGTACAGCGCGCCGGCCACCAGGCCGCTGATGATCCCCGAGAGCACGCCCATGTTGATGCCGGGATCGATGGCGTTGAGCGTCGACATCATCACCAGGTAGCCCACGGCGCCCGCCAGGCCGGCGGTGCCGTTGTTGTCGCGGGCGAAGCCGACGGAGATGCCGATCGCGAAGATCAGCGCCAGGTTGGCGAAGATCGCATTGCCGGCATCGTGGATCAGCAGGATGTTCAGCAGGTCCTTGTCGCCCAGGCGCAGCAGCAGGCCGGCGATCGGCAGGATGGCGATCGGCAGCATCAGGGCGCGGCCCAGGCGCTGCAGGGTTTCGATGAAGCCGCCGTACAACTGCGCGAGCAGCTGGCGCGGGCCTTGTGCGGTCTGGATCAGCTCAGTGGTCATGGTGGGACTCCGATTCTTGTTCTGGGGCGTCAGGGCTGCGGCCACAGGCGCGCGCAGGCTTCCCGCACGGCGCGGGCGCTGCCCAGGGCCAGCAGTTCCTGGCTGCGCTGGCGGCAGTCCTCGGCGTCGAGTTCGCGGACTCGCGCCTTGATCTCGCCGACCAGGCCGGGGCTCACCGAGAGCTCCTGCACGCCCAGGCCGATCAACACCGGCGTGGCCAGCACTTCGCTGGCGAGCGCGCCGCAGACGCCGACCCAGCGGCCATGGCGGGCGGCGCCGGCGCAGGTCTGGGCGATCAGCCGCAGCAGGGCCGGATGCAGTGCATCGATGCGCGCGGCGAGCCCGGCATGGCAGCGGTCCATGGCCAGGGTGTACTGCGAAAGGTCGTTGGTGCCGATGGAGAGGAAGTCGGCGTGCTCGGCCAGTTGGTCGGCCAATAGGGCGGCGGAGGGTACCTCGATCATCACGCCCAGTTCGGGGCGTTGCTCGATGCCCAGTTCCTGCGCCAACTGGTCCAGGCGCTGGCGGATGGCGATCAGCTCCTCCACTTCGCTGACCATGGGCAGCAGCACGCGGCAGCGGTGCAGCGGCGAGACCTGCAACAGTGCGCGCAACTGCTGGTCGAGCAGTTGCGGCAGTGCCCGGCCGAGGCGGATACCGCGCAGGCCCAGGGCCGGATTTTCCTCGGCGGGCAGCGGCAGGTAGGCGAGGTGCTTGTCGCCGCCGACATCGATGGTGCGGATGATCACCCGCCGCTCGCCCATGGCGTCCAGCACGTCCTGGTAGGCGCGCTGCTGTTCCTGCTCGTTCGGCGCCTGCTGGCGGTCGAGAAAGAGGAACTCGGTACGCAGCAGGCCGACGCCGTCGGCTCCGGCGACGAAGGCTTCGGCCGCTTCTTCCGGGTTGGCGACGTTGGCGCCGACCTCGATGGACTTGCAGTCGCGGGTCACGGCCGGTTGCTGGGCCTGCACGCGCTGGCGTTCGCGGGTCTGCTCGCGTTGTTCACGCTGGGCCGCGACCTGGGCGATCCGTTCGGCGCTGGGGCTGTATTCCAGTCGGCCATGATCGGCATCCAGCACCAGCGTTCGGCCTTCTTCCAGTTCCAGCAGTTGCGGGCCGAGGGCGACTACGCAGGGCAGGCCCTTGGCGCGGGCAAGGATGGCGACATGGGAGGTGGCGCCGCCTTCGGCCATGCACAGGCCGGCAGCGCCGGCACGCACCAGCGGGCCGAGGTCGGACGGGGTGATTTCATGGGCGGCTACCAGGCTGCCGGCCGGGACCGGCTGTTCGCCCTCTTTGCCGAGGAGGACGCGCAGCACGCGCTTCTCCAGGTCACGCAGGTCGTTGGCGCGCTCGGCCAGCAGCGGGTTGCCCAGCGCCAGCAGAATGCCGCATTGCGTCTGCACGGCGCGGCTCCAGGCGTGGGCGGCGCTGATGCGCTGGTCGATCAGCAGGTCGGCGGCATCCAGCAGGCCGGGGTCTTCGAGCAGGGCGAGGTGGGCGGAGAAGATCGCTTCCTCGTCTGCGTGACCTTGTTTCCCGGCCTGTTGCAGCGTGGTGCGAACGTCATCGCGAACATGCTCCAGTGCCTGATCCAGTGCGCGGTGCTGTTCGTCCGGTCGGGAATCTCCGGTGTCCTGCGGGAGCTGGATGGTGCCCAGGCGCACCAGCGGGCCGCTGGCCAAGCCAGGGGCTGCGCAGACGCCGCCCAGTACGCCGGGTTCGTCCGCGCCCCGCGGTGCAGATACCGGGATGGCGGCGATGGGAAGGGGATGAGGTTCGCCATCGGCGGTGCCCAGGGTTTTCAGCAGGGCGTGGAGCGCCGCTTCGCTGTCCTGGCCGCGGCAGATCACTTCCACTTCGTCCTGCTCGGCGACGCCCAGGCCCATGACCCCGACCAGGCTGTCGATGCTGGCGCTGCGCCCGCCGACATGCAGTTCGGCGCGGCTGGAGAACTCCTGGGCGGTCTTGCGCAGCAGGGCGGCGGGGCGGGCGTGGAGACCGCCGCGCAGCGCCACGCGGACGCGGCCACGGGTTTCACTGCCGCCAGCGTGTTGTTCGTTGGCCACGGGTGCCGTAGCGGTCCGGCTGAGTTGCAGCAGCGGCGCGCCGACGTCCACCGAAGTGGTGGTCAGCGGGCGCAGCTCGTAGCCTTCGCCATTGGTGACGATCAGTACGGTAATCAGGCTCCTGCTGCCGCGCGCTACCTTGTCCAGGTCGAAGCGCAGCAGCGGTTGACCTTCGCTGACCCGCTCACCTTCCCGCACCAGCGCTTCGAAACCCTCGCCCTGCAGCTGGACGGTGTCCAGGCCCAGGTGCAACAGCAGCTCGGCACCGTTGTCGGCCTTCAGGGTCACGGCATGGCGGGTACGGGCGAGGTGCATGACCACACCGGCGCAGGGCGCGTGCAGGCAGTCGTTCAGCGGGTCGATGGCGATCCCATCACCCATGGCACCGCTGGAAAACACCGGATCGGGGACCCGGCTGAGCGGCATCACGGGCCCGCTCAGGGGGGCTTTGAGGGCCAGATTGTTGTTGTTCATGGTGGCTGCGCTCAGTGGGTGCGGGTGACCTTGCTCAGGTGCCGCGGCTGGTCCGGGTTCATGCCGCGTGCTTCGGACAAGCTGGCGGCCATGACGTAGAAGCTCTGGATCGCCAGGATCGGGTCCAGCGCCGGGTGGGCGGCGGTTACGAGCGGCAGGTCACGCCCGGCGACATCGTCCGGGGCGGCCAGCAGGACGCGCGCGCCACGCTGGCGCATGTCCTCGGCCAGGGCCAGCAGGCCGGCCTGCTCGGGGCCGCGCGGGGCGAGGATGAGCAGCGGGTAGTGCTCGTCCACCAGGGCCATCGGTCCGTGGCGGACTTCGGCGCTGCTGAACGCCTCGGCCTGGATCGCCGAGGTTTCCTTGAATTTCAGCGCGGCCTCCTGGGCCACGGCGAAGCCGGTACCGCGACCGATCACCATCAGCCGCTCGCCGTCGCGCAGGGCTTCGACGGCTGGCGTCCAGTCGAGCGCCGCGGCGCGCCGGAGGTCGGCGGCAAGCCCGGCTCCCGCTTCGAGCAGCGCCTGGTCGCGCTGCCAATGGGCCAGCAGACGGGTGGACGCGCTGAGGGTGGCGATGAAGCTCTTGGTGGCGGCGACACTGCGTTCGGGGCCGGCACACAGCGGCACGGTGAACTCGGCGGCAGCTTGCAGCGGGGAGTTCTCGGCGTTCACCAGGGCAACGCTGAGGGCGCCGCGCTCGCGCAGGCGGCTCAGGGTGTCGACCAGGTCCGGGCTCTGGCCGGACTGGGAGAAGGCGAAGGCGACCTGGCCGTCCACCTGCAGCGGCGCCTGACGCAAAGTCACCACCGACATCGGCAGCGAGGCCACCGGCAGGCCGGCATGCTGCATGGTCAGGTAGGCGAAGTAGCTGGCGGCATGGTCGGAGCTGCCACGGGCGACCGTCATCGCCAGCTTCGGTGCGACAGCGCGCAGGCGCTCGCCGAGCTCCGGCAGGCTGCGGTCCAGTACGGTGAGCTGGCGCGCAACCACGTCGGCGGCGGACAGTGCTTCTTCAAGCATCAGCGAGGTCAAACTGGTCTCCTTCGACCCAGACGGTCTCGAGGGTCAGGGAACGGTCCAGGCGCACGATGTCGGCCCAGGCTCCGGGGGTGAGGCGACCACGCTCGGTCAGCCCCAGGTAATCGGCGGGGAACTGCGAGAGACGCTGGGAGGCCTCGGCGATGGGCAGGCCGATCTTCACCAGGTTGCGCAGCGCCTGATCCATGGTCAGCGTGCTGCCGGCCAGGGTGCCGTCGGGCAGGCGTACGCCGCCCAGGCACTTGGTGACGGTGTGGCTGCCCAGCTTGTATTCGCCGTCGGGCATGCCGGCGGCGGCGGTGGAGTCGGTCACGCAGTACAGGCACGGGATCGAGCGCAGGGCGACCTTGATCGCGCCGGGGTGCACGTGCAGCAGGTCGGGAATCAGCTCGGCGAACCGCGCGTGGGCCAATGCGGCGCCAACCATGCCGGGTTCGCGGTGGTGCAGGCCGGTCATGGCGTTGTACAGGTGAGTGAAGCTGGTGGCGCCGGCCTCCATGGCGGCCACGCCATCCTCGTAGCTGCCCAGCGTGTGGCCGATCTGCAGGCGCACGCCGCGCTCGACCAGTGCGCTGATCAGCGGCAGGTGGCCGGCGATTTCCGGGGCGATGGTGATGACCCGGATAGGCGCCAGGCGCAGGAACTCATCCACTTCGTCGAGCGCGGCGGCATGGGCGAAGTTGGGCTGCGCACCGAGCTTGCCGGAGTTGATGAACGGGCCTTCCAGGTGCACGCCCAGCACGCGTGCGGCTTTGCCGCGCGGAGCCTGGCAGTAGTCGCCCAGCGCGCCGAGCACGCCGGCGATCTCGTCCCGCGGCGCCGTCATGGTGGTGGCGAGCAGCGAAGTGGTACCGAAGCGCAGGTGCGTGCGGGCAATGGCGGCAAAGGCGCTGGCGCCTTCCATGATGTCGTGGCCGCCGCCGCCGTGGACATGCAGGTCGATGAAGCCGGGCAGCAGGTAGGGCAGGTCGTTGTGCGAGGGATCGCCGAGCGAGCCTTCGATACGCTGGATGCGGCCTTCCTGCAGGTGCAGGTGGCCCACGATCCAGCCCTGGGGGGTGAGGATGTTGCCTTCGAGCATCGGAGTCTTCCCGGGTCAGCGCCGCAGTTCGGCGACGAAGTCGTAGTAGTCGTTGCGGCAGTAGGTGTCGGTCAGCTCGATGGCGGTGTTGTCTTCGAGGTAGCCGATACGGGTCATCAGCAGCATCGCGGTACCGGGCCGGATGCCCACCAGCGCGGCTTCCTCGGCCGAGGCGTTGACCGCCTGCACGTGTTGCAGGGCGCGGACCACCGGGCGGCCGATGGCGTCCAGGTGGGCATAGAGGGAGTCGCCGACCGTCGCCGGGTCGCCGAGCAGGCGCGCCGGCAGGCTGCTCTGTTCGATGGCCATGACCACGCCGTCGGCCTTGCGCAGGCGCTTCATGCGCACGACCTTCTCGGTCGGCGACAGGCCCAGGCGGAGCACTTCTTCGTGGGTCGGCAGGCTGATCTCGCGTTCCAGCCAGGTGGAACTGGGGGTGAAGCCCTTGAGGCGGAGCATTTCGCTGAAGCTGGAGAGGCGCGACAGCGGCTGCTCAAGGCGCGGCGTGATGAAGGTGCCGGAGCCCTGGATGCGGTGCACCAGCCCCTGCTCCAGCAGGACCTCCAGCGCCTTGCGCGCGGTGACCCGTGACAGACCCAGGTATTCGCTGAGGTGGCGCTCGGAAGGCAGGGCCTCCTCGGCGCGCCAGTGGCCGGCGTGGATGGCGGTCTCCAGGCTGCGGGCCAGCTGCAGGTAGAGCGGGGTGGACAGGGTCTCGTCCGGCCGCAGTGCCTGCAGGCGTTGCTCGGCGCTGATCTGGGTGGGCTGGCGGGTCATGATCGGCTCGTTGGCGAGGTAGTGGAATTTACGCTAATACCACTTAGATACCACGTCAACGCCACCTCGCCGATCACCAGGCGTCAGCCGACGAACTGTAGCCCCCGTCGCAATCGGCGAAAAGTCTGCAGAGTGGATGGAGAAAGGCTTGCGCAGGTCGGAAGCAGTGCCGGCCGCACAACGAAAAACGCCGCCAGGGCAGGGCCGTGGCGGCGTTTCAGACGAGCACTGGTATCAGTGTGGTCGCGTCAGGGGCGGATCTCGATCAGCGTGCCGTCCTTGACCAGACTCCAGACCTCGCGCATGTCGGCGTTGGTCATGGCGATGCAGCCATTGGTCCAGTCCAGGGTCGAGAAGTACCACTCCGGGTAGTCGTCATCCATCGGCGTGCCATGGATCATGATCATGCCGCCGGGCGACAGGCTCTTTTCCCGCGCCTTGGCCACGTCGCGGGCATTGGGGTAGGAGATGTGCATGGAGAGGTTGTACTTGTCGCTGGTCTTGCGCCAGTCGACCCAGTAGAAGCCTTCCGGCGTGCGGTTGTCGCCCTCGGCCAGCTTCGGGCCCTGCGGGCGCTTGCCCAGCGACACGCGATAGCTCTTGAGAACCTTGCCGTTGCTGATGAGGTTCAGTTTGCGCTCGGACTTGAGCACGAGAATCTTGTCGATACGACCGTCGAGCGTGGGCATCGCGTTGGCATGCGAGAACGCTGCGAAGGTCAGACAAAGTACGGCAATCAACCAGCGCATCGAGTGGTGTTCCCCGGTAGTTCCTAAAGCCTTAGAGGCGGTATATGAGCTTATTAGTTCTTTTTCTGTGCAAGCATTGGGAGAATCCCTTCATTGCGTATCGGGAAGTTCTGAACGATCCGATCCGTCAGGAAATATTCTAAGGTACGGCCCACGGTGGGGAAAGCCAGCTCGTCCCACGGAATGTCGGATTCTTCGAAGAGTTGTACCTCCAGGCTTTCCTCGCCCGCGGAGAAGTCCAGGTCGGCCAGCTCCGCGCGGAAGAAGATATAAACCTGGCTGATATGCGGCAGATCAAAGACCGTATAAAGCTGCAGGCCGTGGACGCGGGCATTGGCCTCTTCGAGGGTCTCGCGGGCGGCGGCCTGTTCCAGGGTCTCGCCGTTCTCCATGAAGCCCGCCGGCAGCGTCCAGAAGCCCTGGCGCGGCTGAATGGCGCGGCGGCAGAGGAGGATCCTGCCCTCCCAGACCGGCAGGCAGCCGGCGACGATGCGCGGGTTCTGGTAATGCACGGTCTGGCACTGGTCGCAGACGAAGCGCGGGCGGTTGTCGCCGCTGGGGATGCGCAGGCTCA
The DNA here is from genome assembly GCF_014852215.1 of Pseudomonas sp. PDM19. NCBI lineage: Bacteria > Pseudomonadati > Pseudomonadota > Gammaproteobacteria > Pseudomonadales > Pseudomonadaceae > Pseudomonas > Pseudomonas sp. PDM19. The sequence goes on from NZ_JACVBG010000002.1 coordinate 459,285, forward strand.
CGCTGGCGCCGCACTGGCTGCAGAATTTCATGCCGCTTCCTTGTTATTGAATGGAACAATCTTGCGCGCTGCGTGGTGCGCCCAGCAAGGGGCGGGGGTTGGGCAGGGGCGTCTTTCGTGCCATGATCCTTCAATTAGAAGAATCGGCCCCCGCAGGATGTTCGGCATGCTGGACCAGCTGCGCCAACGCATACAGACGCACACGCCAAGCGACCTTGAAACGGACCACAGCTTCCCGGAAGCGGCGGTCCTGCTCCCCATCACTCCCCAGGAAGAGCTCGTGCTCACCCTGCGCGCGACCGGGCTTTCGACCCATAGCGGCGAAGTGGCCTTCCCCGGTGGGCGTCGCGACCCGGAGGACGTGGACCTGATCCACACCGCCCTGCGCGAGGCCCACGAGGAAATCGCCCTGCCACCGGGACTGGTGGAGGTCGTCGGGCCGTTGAGCACCCTGGTGTCGCGGCACGGTATCCTGGTCAAGCCATTCGTCGGCTTCGTCCCCGATTTCGTGGAGTACCGCCCCAACGACGGCGAGATCGACGCCGTGTTCAAGGTGCCGCTGGAGTTCTTCCGCGGCGACCCGCGGGAAACCACCCACCGCATCGATTATTTCGGCCGCAGCTGGTACGTCCCGAGCTATCTGTTCGAGGGGTACAAGATCTGGGGCCTGTCCGCGATCATGCTGGTCGAGCTGCTGAACCTGCTGTACGACGCTCGCATCGACCTGCACCAGCCGCCGTCGAAGTTCATCAAGCTGAGCTGAGAACCGATAATCAAGAGCGGCCCCCGCCTGAGGAGAAACCCATGAAGTACCGCCTGGGCTCGTCCCGAGTCGAAACCCATCCGGAAAGCTGGATCGCCCCCAACGCCATGGTGGTCGGCAAGGTGCGTCTCGATGCCGGCGCCAGCGTGTGGTTCAACGCCGTGCTGCGCGGCGACAACGAGCTGATCCACATCGGCGAGCACAGCAACGTGCAGGACGGCACCGTCATGCACACTGACATGGGCTTCCCGCTGACCCTGGGCAAAGGCGTGACCATCGGCCACAACGCCATGCTGCACGGCTGCACCGTGGGCGATTACAGCCTCATCGGCATCAACGCGGTGATCCTCAACGGCGCGAAGATCGGCAAGTACTGCATCATCGGCGCCAACGCGCTGATCCCCGAGGGCAAGGAGATTCCCGACGGCTCCCTGGTCATGGGTTCCCCCGGCAAGGTGGTGCGCGAGCTGACCGAGCCGCAAAAGAAGATGCTCGAAGCCAGCGCCGCCCATTACGTCCACAACGCGCAGCGCTACGCCCGCGACCTGGCCGAGCAGGAAGATGACTGAAGAACGTCCCGTCGCCTCGCCCTGCGTGCACGTCTGCGCGCTGGACGACGCCGACATCTGTCTGGGCTGCCAGCGCAGCGCCGCCGAAATCACCCGCTGGGGCCTGATGGACAACGCCGAGCGCCGCGAGGTGCTGAAGCGTTGCGACCAGCGCGCCCGCGAGCAGGGCGTGCTGGTCTAGAACCGCCACGCCCGAACGTTTTCCCGTTTCGAACTTTCCCTTCCCGAGGTTTCCCGCAATGCCCCGTATTGGAACTCCCCTGTCGCCGAGCGCGACCCGCGTACTGCTCTGTGGCTCCGGCGAGCTGGGCAAGGAAGTGGCGATCGAGCTGCAGCGCCTGGGCTGTGAAGTGATCGCCGTCGACCGCTACGAGAACGCACCGGCGATGCAGGTCGCGCACCGCAGCCACGTGATCAGCATGCTCGACGGTGTCGCCCTGCGCGCGGTGATCGAGCAGGAAAAGCCGCACTACATCGTGCCGGAGATCGAAGCCATCGCCACTGCGACCCTGGTCGAGCTGGAGAACGAAGGCTACACCGTCATCCCCACCGCCCGTGCCGCTCAACTGACCATGAACCGCGAGGGCATCCGCCGCCTGGCCGCCGAAGAGCTGGGTCTGCCGACCTCGCCCTACCACTTCGCCGACACCTACGAGGACTACGCCGCTGGTGTCGCCGCCGTGGGCTATCCGTGCGTGGTGAAGCCGATCATGAGCTCCTCGGGCAAGGGCCAGAGCGTGCTCAAGTCCGACGCCGACCTGAAGACCGCCTGGGATTACGCCCAGGAAGGCGGCCGCGCCGGCAAGGGCCGCGTCATCGTCGAAGGCTTCATCGACTTCGACTACGAAATCACCCTGCTGACCGTCCGCCACATCGGTGGCACCACCTTCTGCGCACCCATCGGCCACCGCCAGGTGAAGGGCGACTACCACGAGTCCTGGCAGCCCCAGGCGATGAGCCCGAAGGCGCTCGCCGAGTCCGAGCGCGTGGCCAGGTCGGTCACCGAAGCCCTCGGCGGTCGTGGCCTGTTCGGCGTCGAGCTGTTCGTGAAAGGCGATGAAGTGTGGTTCAGCGAGGTCTCGCCGCGCCCGCACGACACCGGCCTGGTGACTCTTATTTCCCAGGACCTCTCCGAGTTCGCCCTGCACGCCCGCGCCATCCTCGGCCTGCCGATCCCGGTGATCCGCCAGCTGGGCGATTCCGCCTCGGCGGTGATCCTGGTGGAAGGCAAGTCGCAGCAGGTGTCCTTCGGTAACCTCGGCGCCGCGCTGAGCGAGCCGGACACTGCGCTGCGCCTGTTCGGCAAGCCGGAAGTGGATGGCCAGCGCCGCATGGGCGTCGCCCTGGCGCGCGACGAATCGATCGACGCCGCGCGCGCCAAGGCCACTCGTTCGGCCCAGGCGGTCAAAGTCGAGCTGTGAGCCGCTGGGCGGGGCTGATGTGGTGGGCAGCGGCGTTGCCGCTGCTGCCGCTGGCCCTGCCCATGGCCGTGCGCACGCGGCGCACGGCCTTGCGCCTGGCACCCGCCGCCGGCGTCTGCGAAGGCATCGCAGGGGCGGAACTTGCCGGCGACCCCTTTCGTCTGTTGCTGCTGGGTGAATCCACCGTCGCCGGTGTTGGCGCGTCCTGCCTGGATTTCGCGTTGGCCGGCCGGCTGGCCCTGGCGCTCTCCGCTCGTCTCCAGCGGCCCGTCGCCTGGCGTGCGGTGGGGGAGAACGGCATCACCGCCGGCGAAGCCTGCGAACGCCTGCTGCCGCTGGTAGTCGCAGAGGACTACGACCTCGTGGCGCTGGTCTTCGGCGTCAACGACACCACGCACTTCAGCTCCCGCCAGCGTTGGCAGGCCTCCCTCGGGCAATTGATCGAGCACTTCCGTCGCCGCGGCGCGCGGGTGGTGTGCACGGCGGTGCCGCCGTTGCAGCACTTCACGGCCTTGCCCTGGTTGTTGCGGCAGTTGCTGGGTTGGCGCGCGATGCTGCTGGATCGCCAGCTCAGTGCTCTGGCGCTGGCGCAGGGGGCGGGCTATTGCGGGGTGAGCCTGGAGATGCAGCCGCAGTTCCTCGCCATCGATGGCTATCACCCGTCGGCGCTGGGCTACCAGGTCTGGGGCGAGCATCTGGCGGAGTGGCTGGTTGCCCAACGCTGACCCTGTAGGAGCGGGCCACGCCCGCGAACCGCTGGCAGGGCCAGCGTTGGCGCCAGGTTCCATCATCACCGGGAACAACGGATTCCGCTGCCTTGGCAGCCGAATCCGTTTCCGGTTATCCGCTGGTTACCGGCTCAGCGGATATCGTTCAGGTCAGCCTCGCGGGTCTCGCGCAGGCACAGTACGGCCAGCAGGCTGAGTCCTGCCGCGACCGACACGTAACCCCCCACCCAGCTCAATCCACCCATGCCCACCAGTTTCTGCGCGATGTACGGCGCCACCGAGGCACCGAGGATGCCACCCAGGTTGTAGGCCGCCGAAGCGCCGGTGTAGCGCACGTGGGTCGGGAAGAGTTCCGGTAGGAGTGCGCCCATGGGGGCGAATGTCACGCCCATGAGGAACAGTTCCAGCGACAGGAACACTGCCACTTCCACCGACGAACCCTGGCTCAGCAGCGGCTCCATGGCGAAGCCCGAGGCGATGGCGGCGAGGGTGCCGACGATCAGCACCGGCTTGCGCCCGAAGCGGTCGCTCAGCCAGGCCGAGACCGGCGTGGCGGCGGCCATGAAGAGCACGGCAATGCACAGCAGGCCGAGGAAGTCCTCGCGGCTGTAGCCCAGGGTACTGACGCCGTAGCTCAGCGAGAACACCGTGGAGATGTAGAAGAGGGCGTAACACACCACCATCGCCAGGGCGCCCAGCAGGGTCGGCCGCCAGTGTTTGCTCAGCAGTTCGGCGATCGGCAGGCTGGAGCGCTCGTGGCGTTCCATGGCCTTGGCGAACACTGGCGTTTCTACCAGCTTCAGGCGCACGTACAGGCCGACCAAGACCAGCACGGCACTGAGCACGAACGGGATGCGCCAGCCCCAGGAACGGAACTGTTCTTCGCTGAGGAACATGGCCAGGCAGAGGAACAGGCCGTTGGCGGCGAGAAAGCCGATCGACGGGCCCATCTGCGGGAACATGCCGAACCAGGCGCGGCGGCCCTTGGGCGCGTTTTCCGTGGCCAGCAGCGCCGCGCCGCCCCATTCGCCACCCAGACCGAGGCCCTGGCCGAAGCGCAGCACGCAGAGCAGGATCGGCGCCCAGGCGCCAATGCTGTCGTAGCCCGGCAGCAGGCCGATCAGGGTGGTAGAGATGCCCATCAGCAGCAGCGAGGCCACCAGGGTCGATTTGCGCCCGATGCGATCGCCGAAGTGGCCGAACAGCGCCGAGCCCAGCGGGCGGGCAAGGAAGGCGATACCGAAAGTGATGAAGGCGCTGAGCGCCTGGGCGGTGCCGGAGGTCTGCGGGAAGAACACCGGGCCGATCACCAGCGCGGCGGCGGTGGCGTAGACGTAGAAGTCGTAGAACTCGATGGCGGTGCCGATGAAGCTGGCGACCGCGACGCGGGTGGTGGAATTGGTCTGTTCGGCCGGTTGTGCGGCTTCGAGGGTGGCGCTGGTCATACGGGGATTATCCCTGGCAGTCACGGCTGGCGACGACTCTCTGGTCGTGTCCAGCGTCATAGGAGGCATCGCCATGGCGCGAGTGCGAGCGCGGCCCGGGATCGGGGCAGGGTGGGCGCGGCTCGCGGCGGGTCAGGGCGAGGCCGGCTGCTTCGCAAGGCAACGACGCGGGTCGAGGCTCGGCGGGGCGTGCGATTGACTGGCCGGCGCGGCGTCGCGGGTAACGGCGGGCGCAGGCGGGAGGCTGGGTAAGCCGTCCGGATTATAGGGGCGGGCGGGGCGGCTCAGGCAAGCTCGTCGGTGTAGGGAGCTTCCCTGGGCGGCGCGCCGGGCAACCAGGCGCGCACGCTTTTCACCCGGTTTTCGCCGGACTGGAGGATTTCCAGGCGGTAGCGGCCGATCTTCAGGCACACCGCGCAGTCGGGAATCTGCTCCAGCGCTTCGGTGACCAGGCCGTTGAGGGTCTTGGGTCCGTCGCTGGGCAGTTGCCAGCCCAGGGCGCGGTTGACGTCGCGCAGGTTGGCCGAGCCGTCGATGACGTAGGTGCCGTCGGCCTGGGGATGGATGTCCGGGTTGCGCAGGGTGTTCTGGTTGCTGAACTCGCCGACGATTTCTTCGAGGATGTCTTCCAGGGTGATGATGCCGATCACCTCGCCGTACTCGTCGACGACGATGCCGATGCGCCGCTTCTGCTTCTGGAAATTGATCAGCTGGGTCGACAGCGGCGTGCTCTCGGGCACGAAGTAGGGCTCCAGGCACGCGGCCTTGAGGCTTTCCTTGGTCAACTGGTTGTGGGTCAGCAGGCGGGCGATCTGGCGCATGTGCACCACGCCCTCGACCTGGTTGATGTCGTTGCGGAACACAGGCAGGCGGGTGTGGGTGGTGTTGCGCAGCTGGCCGATGATGGTTTCCAGCTCGTCGTCCAGGTCGATGCCCTGGACTTCGTTGCGCGGCACCATCAGGTCGTTCACCGTGATCTTTTCCAGGTCGAGGATGCTCAGCAGCATGTCCTGGCGGTTGTTGGTGAGCTTCTCGCTGGAGTCGGTGACCACGCTGCGCAGCTCGTCATTGCTCAGCGGCTTGTTGCCGCGCTGGGTCGGGTCGAGGCCGCCCAGGCGCAGCAGGAGGTTGCTGATGCCGGTCATCAGCCAGAGCAGCGGGCTGAACAGCTTCTGCATCCAGATCAGCGGCAGGCTGGCAGGGAAGGCGACGCGCTCGGGGCGCAGGGCGGCGTAGGTCTTGGGGGTGATCTCGCCGAAGATCAGCAGGATCAGCGTCAGTGCCACGGTGGCAATGGCCACGCCGGCCTCGCCCCACAGGCGCAGGGCCAGCAGGGTCGCCAGGGACGAGGCGATGATGTTGACGAAGTTGTTGCCGATCAGGATGGTGCCCAGCAGCCGGTCGGTGCGCAGCAGCAGCCAGCTGGTGCGTCGTGCGCCGCGGTTGCCCTTCTTGGACAGGTGGCGCAGGCGGTAGCGATCGAGGCTGAGCATGCCGGTCTCGACGCTGGAGAAGAACGCCGAGCAGAGGATCAGGAAGACCAGCAGGCCGATCAGGTAGCCGGGGTGGATCTCTTCCATGCGCGCAGGTCCTTCAGCGGCGCTCGGGCGCCGCCGTTAGCGTCAGATGTGCAGGATGAATTCCTTGACCAGCTTGCTGCCGAAGTAGGCCAGCATCAGCAGGCAGAAACCCGCGAGGGTCCAGCGGATCGCCTTGTGGCCGCGCCAGCCGAGCTGGTGGCGGCCCCACAGTAGTACGCCGAATACCACCCAGGCGAAGCAGGAGAGGATGGTCTTGTGCGCCAGGTGCTGGGCGAACAGGTTGTCGACGAACAGCCAGCCGGAAATCAGCGACAGCGAGAGCAGCGACCAGCCGCCCCAGAGGAAGCCGAAGAGCAGGCTTTCCATGGTCTGCAGCGGCGGGAAGTTGCGGATCAGGCCCGACGGGTGCTTGTGCTTGAGCTGATGGTCCTGAACCAGCAGGAGCAGCGCCTGGACCACGGCGATGGTCAGCAGGCCATAGGCCAGGATCGACAGCAGGATGTGGGCGAGGATGCCGGGCTGCTCGTTGATCGGTTCGATGGTGCCGTGGGGCATCAGCACGGCCAGCAGGGTGGTCAGCGCGCCGAGCGGATAAAGGAAGATCAGCAGGTTGTGCACCGGGATGCGCAGGCACGCCAGCAGGGTCAGTGCGGTAACCGCGGCGGAGATCAGGCTGGCGGCGTTGAAGAAGTCCAGCGCCAGGCCCGCGGGCGTCAGCAGCTCCTGGCTCAGGCTGTACGCCTGGCAGAGCAGGGCGACCAGGCCCAGCAGGAGGAGCAGCGGTTTCTGCGGCGGGTTGCGGCGGGCCAGGCTTGCACCCTGGTAGGCGGTGGTGCCGATATAAAGGACGGCGGCGATCAGGCTGGGCAGCAGAGGTTGCATAAGTCCTTGGAACAGTCCTTCGAAAGGGGACCCGAAAGGTCGTGAGTTTGGCACAGATCGCCCGCGCCTAGAAAGCGGCTGAGAACAGTTCGCTTCTGGCCTGCGAAGCGGTCCGTCACATCGGGATCATCGGCGGTGTTGGCGTTGGCCGCACTTGGTTATAATCGGCGGCTTGCTGACAAGCCAAACCCTGGTCCGACCGGGCCTGATTAGGAACGCGCATGTTCGAAAACCTTACAGATCGCCTCTCGCAAACGCTGCGCCACGTCACCGGCAAGGCCAAGCTGACCGAGGACAACATCAAGGACACGCTCCGCGAAGTGCGGATGGCCCTGCTGGAAGCCGACGTGGCCCTGCCGGTGGTCAAGGACTTCGTCGCCAAGATCAAGGATCGCGCGGTCGGCACCGAGGTTTCCAAGAGCCTGACCCCGGGCCAGGCCTTCGTGAAGATCGTCCAGGCCGAGCTGGTCGAGCTGATGGGCGCGGCCAACGAGGACCTCGACCTTGCTGCCGCTCCGCCTGCGGTCATCCTGATGGCCGGCCTGCAGGGCGCGGGCAAGACCACCACTGCCGGCAAGCTGGCGCGCTTCCTTAAAGAGCGCAAGAAGAAGTCCGTGCTGCTGGTATCCGCCGACGTCTATCGCCCGGCGGCGATCAAGCAGCTGGAAACCCTGGCCAACGATCTGGACGTGACCTTCTTCCCGTCCGACACCAGCCAGAAGCCGGTCGCCATCGCCGAAGCGGCGATCCGCGAAGCCAAGCTGAAGTTCATCGACGTGGTGATCGTCGACACCGCCGGCCGTCTGCACATCGACGCCGACATGATGGACGAGATCAAGCAGGTCCATGCGGCGATCAAGCCGGTGGAAACCCTGTTCGTGGTCGACGCCATGACCGGCCAGGACGCCGCCAACACCGCCAAGGCCTTCAATGATGCGCTGCCGCTGACCGGCGTGGTGCTGACCAAGGTCGATGGCGACGCCCGCGGCGGTGCCGCGCTGTCCGTGCGCGCCATCACTGGCAAGCCGATCAAGTTCCTCGGCATGGGCGAGAAGAGCGAAGCGCTCGATCCGTTCCACCCCGATCGCGTGGCCTCGCGCATCCTCGGCATGGGTGACGTGCTCAGCCTGATTGAGCAGGCCGAGCAGAGCATGGACCGCGAGAAGGCCGAGAAACTCGCGAAGAAGATCAAGAAGGGCAAGGGCTTCGACCTGGAAGACTTCCGCGATCAGCTGCAACAGATGAAGAACATGGGCGGCCTGGGCAGCCTCATGGACAAGCTGCCGATGCTCGGCGGCGTCAACCTGTCGCAGATGGGCAACGCGCAGAACGCGGCGGAGAAGCAGTTCAAGCAGATGGAGGCGATCATCAACTCCATGACTCCTGCCGAGCGCCGTGATCCGGAAGTGATCAGCGGCTCGCGCAAGCGCCGCATCGCCATGGGTTCGGGTACCCAGGTGCAGGACGTTGGTCGCCTCATCAAGCAGCACAAGCAGATGCAGAAGATGATGAAGAAGGTCACCGCCAAGGGCGGCATGGCCAAGATGATGCGCGGCATGGGGAGCATGTTCCCCGGCGGCATGCCCAAGATGTGAGGCCAGACGGCTCGCCGCCTGGCGGGCCGGACGCGCTGCGGCTTGCGGCGCGTGGCTTTAGCTCATAGAATATGCGGCCTTTCGGGCTATGTGCCCGAGGGCTGCATTTCTTTTTTGCAAGCAAACCATAGGAACAACGTACGCATGGTAACCATTCGTCTGGCTCGTGGCGGCTCCAAGAAGCGCCCGTTCTATCACCTGACCGTGACCAACAGCCGCAACGCTCGTGACGGCCGTTTCGTCGAGCGCGTCGGCTTCTTCAACCCCGTCGCCACTGGCGCTGAGCTCAAGTTCTCGGTCAACCAGGAGCGTCTGAACTACTGGCTGAGCCAAGGCGCTCAACCGTCTGAGCGTGTTGCTCAGCTGATCAAGGAAGCCGCCAAGGCTGCCTGAGATCGATGAACACGAATACTGCTCCCGCCGAGGAGATGGTTGTTCTCGGCAAGATCGTATCGGTGCACGGTATTCGTGGTGAGGTGAAGGTGTATTCCTTTACCGATCCGTTGGACAACCTGCTGGACTATCGCCGCTGGACGCTCAAGCGTGGCAACGAAGTTCGACAGGCTGAGCTGGTTCAAGGTCGCGTGCAGGGCAATGTCCTGGTCGCGAAGCTGAAGGGACTGGATGATCGCGAGATCGCCCGCACCTTCGCTGAATTCGAAATCCTGGTTCCGCGCAGCGAGCTGCCGGTGCTGGACGATGGCGAGTTCTACTGGAGCCAGTTGGAAGGTCTCAAGGTGATCGACCAGAACGGGCAACTGTTCGGGATTCTCGACCACATGCTGGAGACCGGCGCCAACGATGTGATGGTAGTCAAGCCCTGCGCAGGCAGCCTGGACGACCGTGAACGCCTGCTCCCGTATACGGATCAGTGCGTGCAATCGGTGGACCTGGAAGCCGGCGAGATGCGGGTGGACTGGGACGCGGACTTCTAACCCTTGTGGATGAGAGCCCTCAGCCGATGTGGATAGGAGTGATCAGCATCTTTCCGGAGATGTTTCGCGCCATCAGCGACTATGGCATCACGAGTCGCGCGGTCAAGCAGGAGCTGATTCAGCTTCAGTGCTTCAACCCGCGAAGCAACACCGAGGACCGTCACCAGACGGTGGATGACCGGCCTTTCGGCGGTGGTCCCGGCATGGTGATGAAAATCAAGCCGCTCGAAGGCGCACTGGGCGATGCCCGGCAAGCCGCAGGCGGACCGGTGAAGGTGATCTACCTCTCGCCGCAAGGTCGCAAGCTCACGCAGGCGGCCGTGAAAGAACTGGCGAACGAGGAACGACTGATCCTGATCGCCGGGCGTTACGAAGGCATCGACGAGCGCTTCATTGAAGAGCATGTCGATGAGGAATGGTCAGTTGGCGATTATGTCCTGTCCGGGGGTGAGCTTCCGGCCATGGTGCTGATTGACGCGGTCACGCGGTTGTTGCCCGGTGCACTGGGCCACGTGGACTCCGCCGAGGAGGACTCCTTCACGGATGGCCTGCTCGACTGTCCGCACTACACCCGACCTGAGGTGTACGCAGACAAACGTGTTCCTGAGGTGCTGCTCAGCGGCAACCACGAACACATCCGGCGCTGGCGTTTGCAGCAGTCCTTAGGCAGGACCTGGGAACGACGTGCCGATCTTCTGGATTGCCGCTCGCTTTCTGGAGAAGAGAAAAAGCTGCTGGAGGAATACATCCGCCAGCGGAACGATAGTTAACGTATCGATGGCCCGCGCCGAGCGCAGGTCTTAGGAGCACGAAATGACCAACAAGATCATTCAGCAGATCGAAGCTGAACAGATGAGCAAAGAGATTCCGGCGTTCGCCCCCGGCGACACCGTAATCGTCCAGGTTAAAGTGAAGGAAGGCGACCGTCAGCGTCTGCAGGCCTTCGAAGGCGTTGTCATCGGCAAGCGTAACCGCGGCCTGAACAGTGCTTTCACCGTTCGCAAGATCTCCAACGGCGTAGGCGTAGAGCGTACCTTCCAGACCTACAGCCCGCTGGTTGACAGCATCTCCGTCAAGCGTCGCGGCGACGTGCGCAAGGCCAAGCTGTACTACCTCCGCGAACTGTCCGGCAAGGCAGCTCGTATCAAGGAAAAACTGGCCTAATTCGCCGGTTGTTCCCGAAAAAAGCAGCCCACGGGCTGCTTTTTTCTTGCCCGTGTATTTCTTCTCTCCTTAATTGGATGCCTTAACTGCCCCCGCAGCGCATTACAAACACAACACCCGCAGCACCGGCAGCCACCCTCATTGCATCAGGTAGCAGTGGCATGAGCCCCAGAGAACAGGAAATCCTCCGTCGTACGGAGCTTTCCGAAACCCGCGTGACCAAGGCGATCTTCCCGCCCACCACCAACCACCACAACACCCTGTTCGGCGGCACCGCCCTGGCCTGGATGGACGAAGTCTCGTTCATCGCCGCGACGCGCTTCTGCCGTCTGCCGCTGGTGACCGTGTCCACCGACCGCATCGACTTCAAGCACCCGATTCCCGCCGGCTCCATCGTCGAGCTGATCGGCCGGGTAGTGAAGGTCGGCAACACCAGCCTGAAGGTCGAGGTGGAAGTGTTCGTCGAGAGCATGTCCGCCGACGGCCGCGAGAAGGCCATCCACGGGCTCTTCAGCTTCGTCGCCATCGACGACGAGAAGCGTCCGGTGCCGGTCCTGCCCGGTTTCGAGGCCTGAAATGCAAGAAGGCGCCCGCGGGCGCCTTCTTGCATGATGGCTCGCCTTCAGTGACGCAGGCTGATCTTCAGCGAAGCCTGGGACAGGTCGATGTTCTGCAGGCTCAGGCTGCCCATGCTCTGGGTCTTGGGTGCGCCGGCGACGCGGATGTTGTCGAAGCGTACCTCGCCGATGGAGCTGGGCAGGCGCACGTTGATCGAGCCATCCGGGTTCAGGGACGAGGAAGCGTGCGCGGTGTCGTACTGCACGTCATGCAGCGAGGTCTCGGCATCGAGGCTGTCGACCACCGGCATCACCAGGCGCGACAGCTGCTTGATGGCACCGACGCCATCGCCGCTCTCGGCGCTGACCAGCAGGCTCTGCAGGGTGTCGTCGAAGCCCTGGGCGCTGACGTCGCTCATCTCGCGGTCGCTCAGCGGCTTGAGGCCCTTGGGTGCTTCGTGGCGGGTGATGCTTGTCGGCGCCTGGCGCTGCACGTCGGCGCTGGCCAGCTGGAACGGGCTGAGCAGGGCGGCGACCAATGTCGCCGCCAGGCGCAGGTTGTTCTGCTTCTTCAGCGCGCGGCCGAGCTGGCGCTCGCTGATCCAGCCCTGCTGGATCAGGGTTTCGCCCAGGCGCAGTCCGTTGGTGAGCTGGAGCTGGATGGCCTTATCCAGCTGATGGGAGGTGATCAGGCCCTTGGTGACAAGGATCTGGCCGAGACGGGAGTTCTGTTGGCTAGGCATGGCATGGGCTTCGTGGGGCGCTATGATGGCTAGGTGCAATCATTGTCTTTCGGACACATTCTGTCACCAGCCTAAAGATAGGCTGACATGGCCGGTCGTCAGGTTGTCAGAGCCTGCACGGTGTCGTTCTTACTCACGGCGGTCTCCGCCTCTTCTTCGATCAGCGCGATCACCGTCCAGCCACTGGCAGGGGCGAGCGGTTGCTCGGGGCTGGCAATGTGCAGCCGGCCACTCGGGTCGCGGGCGAACAGCAGCAGGGCACGCTGGCCATGTTGCGCCTGGTATTCGTCCCAGCCGAAGTTGTCGCTGAGCAGCGTCGAGCGGACTTCCGCGCCGCGGGCGATCAGCCCGGCCATCTGCGGGTAGGTGACGAGGCTCTGGCCCAGCGGATGACCGCGATGGCGGTCGCTGACCCGGTGCTTCTCGCTGCGACGGCTGTCCTGGCTGGAGGGCAGGATGAAGCGGTGGCGGGGGCTGAACTCGTGGCGGAAGCTCATGCACATCAGCGCGTTCAGTTCGGCGTTGGGCGACAGCGCCAGCAGGTGGCCCAGGCCGATCAGGTCGAGATGGGCCTCCGCGTGCTGCGAGGCGGGGTTGCCGAAGTAGGTCGGCAGGTGCTCCATGCGTGCCGCGCGGGTGTTCTCCCAGCTGGAGTCGGTGAGCAGCACCTTCACCCCGGCATTCTGCAGGCCGGTACCGACTGCGCGGGCCACGGGGTTGGCGCCGATGATGAGGAACCCGGTAGGCACCGGCTCGGCCACCTTCAGCAGGCGCGCCAGGGGGCGGGCGGTGGCGCTTTGCAGGATCACCGTGCCGATGATCACCAGGAAGGTCAGCGGCACCAGCACGCCGGCCTGGGCGTGGCCGGCTTCCTGCAGACGAATCGCGAAGATCGCCGAGACGGCCGCTGCGACGATGCCGCGCGGGGCTATCCAACTGAGCAGTGCGCGCTCGCGCCAGTTGAGTGATGAGCCTGCGGTGGAAACCAGTACGTTCAGCGGTCGGGCGACGAACTGGATCAGCGCCAGTACCAGCAGGGCGATCGGACCCAGCCCCAGCAGTGCCGAGAGGTCCAGTCGTGCGGCGAGCAGCACGAAGAGGCCGGAGATCAGCAGCACGCTGAGGTTCTCCTTGAAGTGCAGGATCTGCCGGACGTCCACGCCTTTCATGTTGGCCAGGCGCAGGCCCATGACGGTCACCGCCAGCAGTCCGGATTCGGACATCAGCGTGTTGGAGAGCACGAACAGGCCCAGCACCACGGACAGCGACGCCAGGTTGTGCAGGTAATCCGGCAGCCAGTGGCGGCGCAGCGCCACGCCCAGGGTCTGGCCGCCCAGCAGGCCGGCAACGATGCCGGTGCCGATCACGCTGAAGAAGGTCAGCAGGCTGTCGGTCCAGCCCGAGCCACTGTCACTGGCGGCGATGAAGGTGTAGACCACCACCGCGAGCAGGGCACCGATGGGGTCGATGACGATGCCTTCCCAGCGCAGGATGTTGGCGATGGTGGCGTTGGGACGCACCACGCGCAGCATGGGTACGATCACTGTCGGACCTGTGACCAGGGTGAGGGTGCCGAACAGCAACGCCATCTCCCAGGTGAAGTCCAGCAGATAGTGGGTCGCCAGGGCGATCACGCCCCAGGTGAGCAGGGCGCCGACGGTGACCATGCGCCGCACCACCGTGCCGATTTCCTTCCACTCGTCCAGGTGCAGAGTCAGGCTGCCCTCGAACAGCACGAGGGCGACCGCCAGCGACACCAGCGGAAACAGCAGTGGGCCGAACAGCATCTCCGGCGATAGCAGGTGAAGGACTGGCCCCACCAGGATGCCGGTCAGCAGCAGGAACAGGATCGCCGGCAGGCGAAGTCGCCAGGCCAGCCACTGGCTGGCGAGGGAGGCGGCGCCGATGCCGGCGAGGGCGTAGTAGGTGCTGTGTTCATCCATGGAGCGGTGACATCCTGCGCAAGAGTGGTGAGGGCAATACGGGATATGAAAGACTACCCGCGCCACATTTTCCTTTGCTATGGCCTGAAATGACCCCGGTTTCACATTTGCTGATCGATCGCTTCCTCGATGCCCTCTGGCTGGAGAAGGGCCTGTCCGACAACACCCGCAGTGCCTATGGCAGCGACCTTGCGCTGTTCAATGGCTGGCTCGGCGAGCACGGCGTTGCACTGGAGTCCGCCGGGCGCGACGTGATCCTCGATCACCTGGCCTGGCGTCTGGGCGAGGGCTACAAGGCCCGTTCCACGGCGCGTTTCCTGTCCGGGCTGCGCGGTTTCTACCGCTATTGCCTGCGCGAGGGCCTGATCGCCGAAGACCCGACGCTGCTGGTGGAGTTGCCGCAACTGGGCAAGCCGCTACCCAAGTCGCTGTCGGAATCGGATGTGGAAGCCTTGCTCGCGGCGCCCGAGACCGACGATCCTCTCGGCCTGCGTGACCGCACCATGCTGGAGGTGCTCTACGCCTGCGGCCTGCGCGTGAGCGAGCTGGTCGGCCTGACCCTGGAGCAGGTGAACCTGCGTCAGGGCGTGGTACGCGTGCTCGGCAAGGGCAGCAAGGAGCGCCTGGTGCCGCTGGGCGAGGAGGCGATCCGCTGGATCGAACGCTACGTGCGCGAGGCCCGTGGCGACCTGCTGGCCGGGCGGCCGAGCGACGTGCTGTTCCCCAGCCTGCGCGGCGAGCAGATGACCCGCCAGACTTTCTGGCACCGCATCAAGCTCCACGCGAAGGTGGCCGGTATCGGCAAGAGCCTGTCGCCGCACACCCTGCGCCACGCCTTCGCCACCCATCTGCTCAATCACGGCGCCGACCTGCGTGTGGTGCAGATGCTGCTGGGGCACAGCGACCTCTCCACCACGCAGATCTACACGCACATTGCCCGTGCCCGTCTGCAGGACCTGCATGCCCAGCACCACCCGCGTGGGTGAGCGGGGCTCTTGCAACGCATGTGTTGCCCCGCGAACGACCGGCCATGGATGGCCGGGGCGGGGCTGAACCTGGGCAGGTCGTCTCGACAGGGATGTCTACACCTTGTTCGATCTTTGCGGACCAGGCCTTAACCGCTACTCCCGCCGAAGCTTCCCGCTACAGCCTTTGGCTCGGTCTTGTCGGTCCGGTGTGATAGTCTTCGCCGACTGACATCAGGAGCTTTCCATGCGTTTGTCCCGACTTCTGACTGCCGCGGCTTTTGGCCTCGTCAGCACCCTCGCTCTGGCGGCCGAGCCGGACCAGGCGATCCGCACCACCCTGCAGTCCCTGCAGCCTGACCTGCCCATCGAGAACATCTCCAAGGGCCCCCTGGAAGGCATCTACCAGGTGCAGCTCAAGGGCGGTCGCATTCTCTATGCCAGCGCCGACGGCCAGTTCGTCGTACAGGGCAACATCTACCAGGTGAAGGACGGCAAGCCGACCAACCTGACCGAGAAGGCCGAGAGCGCCGGTGTGGCCAAGACCATCAACGCCATCGCCGCCAAGGACATGGTGGTGTTCCCGGCCAAGGGCGAAACCAAGGCGCACATCACCGTCTTCACCGACACCACCTGCCCGTACTGCCAGAAGCTGCACGCCGAAGTGCCGGAGCTGCAGAAGCGCGGCATCGAAGTGCGCTACCTGGCCTTCCCGCGCCAGGGCCCGAACTCGCCGGGTGATGCCCAGCTCCAGGCCGTGTGGTGCTCCAAGGACCGCCAGGCGGCCATGAGCGACATGTTCCACGAGAAGGAAGTGAAGGCCGCCAAGTGCGAAAACCCGGTGGACGCGCAGTTCGCCCTGGGTCAGATGGTCGGTGTGCAGGGCACCCCGGCGATCATCCTCGCCGACGGCACCCTGCTGCCGGGCTACCAGCCGGCCGGCCAGATCGCCAAGCTGGCTCTGGAAGCCAAGTAAGCCGCGGCTTGCGCACTGATTGACTAATGCGGAACCGCTTCGTAATGTTCGGTTCCTTTTGACTAGGGAACAGGCAGTCCGCCTGTTCTGACATGGTGCCTGCTCCCATGCCCGCCTCGTTGCGGGCATCGGCGTCTCAGGCGCCCCGATGCTGTAATCATGGGGAGTTTCAGCGTGAAACCGGTGAAAGTGGGAATCTGTGGGTTGGGGACCGTCGGTGGCGGTACCTTCAATGTACTCAAACGCAACGCCGAGGAGATTGCCCGCCGTGCCGGGCGTGGTATCGAGGTTGCGCAGATTGCCGCCCGTCGCCCCAATCCGAAGTGTGAAACCGGCAGTACCCCCATTACTGCCGACATCTTCGACGTGGCGAACAACCCGGAAATCGACGTGGTCATCGAGCTGATCGGTGGCTACACCCTGGCCCATGAGCTGGTGCTCAAGGCCATCGAGAACGGCAAGCACGTGGTCACCGCCAACAAGGCGCTGATCGCTGTGCACGGCAACGAAATCTTCGCCAAGGCCCGCGAAAAGGGCGTCATCGTCGCCTTCGAGGCCGCGGTGGCCGGCGGTATCCCGGTGATCAAGGCGATCCGCGAGGGCCTGGCCGCCAACCGCATCAACTGGCTGGCTGGCATCATCAACGGCACCGGCAACTTCATCCTCACTGAGATGCGCGAGAAGGGCCGCGCCTTCGCCGACGTGCTCAAGGAAGCCCAGGCGCTGGGCTACGCCGAAGCCGACCCGACCTTCGACGTCGAAGGCATCGATGCCGCGCACAAGCTGACCATCCTGGCGTCCATCGCCTTCGGCATTCCGCTGCAGTTCGACAAGGCCTACACCGAAGGCATCACTCAGCTGACCACCGCCGACGTGAACTACGCCGAGGCCCTGGGCTATCGCATCAAGCACCTGGGCGTCGCCCGCCGTACCGACAAGGGTATCGAGCTGCGCGTACACCCGACCCTGATTCCGGCCGACCGCCTGATCGCCAACGTGAACGGCGTGATGAACGCGGTCATGGTCAACGGCGATGCCGCGGGTTCCACGCTGTTCTACGGCGCTGGCGCCGGCATGGAGCCCACCGCTTCCTCGGTGGTCGCCGACCTGGTGGACGTGGTTCGCGCCATGACCGCCGACCCTGAGAACCGCGTGCCGCACCTGGCCTTCCAGCCGGACTCGCTCTCCGACCACCCGATCCTGCCGATCGACGCCTGCGAAAGCGCCTATTACCTGCGCATCCAGGCCAAGGACCATCCGGGCGTACTGGCCCAGGTGGCGACCATCCTCTCCGAGCGCGGCATCAACATCGAATCGATCATGCAGATGGAAGTCGAAGAGCATGACGGTCTGGTGCCGATGATCCTGGTTACCCACCGCGTGCTCGAGTCCCGCATCATCGAAGCCATCGCCGCGCTGGAAGCGCTGGATGACGTCGTCGGCAATGTCGTACGCATCCGCGTCGAACAACTGAATTAATCGGGCTGCAGGCCATGGGCGGCAGGCGGCAGGCGAAACAGCCAGAAGCCTGAGGCCCGAGGCCTGAAGCCAAAACCGAAGGTTTTGAACATGCGCTACATCAGTACCCGCGGCCAGGCGCCCGCGCTGAACTTCGAAGACGTCCTGCTCGCCGGCCTCGCCAGCGATGGCGGCCTCTACGTGCCGGAAAACCTGCCGCGCTTCACCGTCGAAGAGATCGCCTCCTGGGCCGGCCTGCCGTACCACGAACTGGCCTTCCGCGTGATGCGCCCGTTCGTTGCCGGCAGCATCTCCGACGCCGACTTCAAGAAGATCCTCGAAGAGACCTATGGTGTCTTCGCCCACAACGCCGTGGCGCCGCTGCGCCAGCTCAACGGCAATGAGTGGGTGCTGGAGCTGTTCCACGGCCCGACCCTGGCCTTCAAGGACTTCGCCCTGCAACTGCTCGGCCGCCTGCTCGACCACGTGCTGACCAAGCGCGGCGAGCGCGTGGTGATCATGGGCGCCACCTCCGGCGACACCGGTTCGGCGGCCATCGAAGGCTGCAAGGCCTGCGAGAACGTCGACATCTTCATCATGCACCCGCACAACCGTGTGTCCGAGGTGCAGCGCCGTCAGATGACTACCATCCTCGGCGAGAACATCCACAACATCGCCATCGAAGGCAACTTCGACGACTGCCAGGAGATGGTCAAGGCCAGCTTCGCCGACCAGGGCTTCCTGAAAGGCACCCGTCTGGTGGCGGTGAACTCGATCAACTGGGCGCGGATCATGGCCCAGATCGTCTACTACTTCCACGCTGCCCTGCAGCTCGGCGCACCGGCCCGCTCCGTGGCCTTCTCGGTGCCCACCGGCAACTTCGGTGACATCTTCGCCGGCTACCTGGCGCGCAACATGGGCCTGCCGGTCAGCCAACTGATCGTCGCGACCAACCGCAACGACATCCTGCACCGCTTCATGTCCGGAAACCGCTACGACAAGGACACCCTGCACGCGTCGCTGTCGCCGTCCATGGACATCATGGTCTCGTCCAACTTCGAGCGCCTGCTGTTCGACCTGCACGGCCGCAACGGCAAGGCTGTCGCCGAGCTGATGGACAACTTCAAGGCCACCGGCAAGCTGGCCGTCGAGGATGACCGCTGGACCGAAGCGCGGCGCCTGTTCGATTCGCTGGCGGTGAGCGACGAGGAAACCTGCGAGACCATCGCCCAGGTCTTCGCGGAGTCCGGCGAGCTGCTGGACCCGCACACCGCCATCGGCGTACGTGCCGCTCGCGAGTGCCGTCGCAGCCTGGCCGTGCCCATGGTCACCCTGGGTACCGCGCATCCGGTCAAGTTCCCGGAAGCCGTGGAGCAGGCCGGCATCGAGGCTGTTCCGGCACTGCCGGCGCACCTGACCGACCTGTTCCAGCGTGAAGAGCGTTGCACCGTGCTGCCGAACGAACTGGCCAAGGTCCAGGCCTTCGTCAGCGCCCACGGCAACCGCGGAAAACCGCTCTAAAGCGCGGATCGCCGTTCGAAGAAGCCCGCCTCCTGGCGGGCTTTTTCATGGCCGCGAATCGGCCTTTGGAGCATTCGCGAAACATGCCGTCATGACCAACGGTACTGACAACGGCGAACTTTATCGCCGATCGTGCGGTCTTTTTCTGCGTGTTTTTCATTTCGCAACAAGGAGATACGACATGGACCGGCTGAGCGCCCTGCTGACCGAGACCTTCGCTCCCTACGCTCCCTCCCTGGGCCCGGCACGCCCCGATGGCGGCCGCATTCTGACCCTCACCAACAACGATGGAGACGTTATTCTGCGACGCGTCATCGAAGGCCAGCACCTGGCGGACCATGAGCAGAGCGAAGAGGCGGTGCAGACCATTCGCCGCGACCTGCTGATCTCTGAAGGCCGCATGGAGGACGATGTCGTTTCCCAGTTGCGCCAGCGTGCGCAGGTGCTGAGCTACGGCACCTGATCGACCTTGCAACGAAAGCGCCGCCCAATGGGCGGCGTTTTCGTTTCCGGGCCTATAACTTGCCCAGGTACTTCAGGCGTGAGCGGATGCCGCCCGTGGTGCGGCCATGTTCACGGGCGATGGCGGCCACGGTCTCCCCGGCCTCGAAGCGCTGCAGCAGCACTGCTTCCTCTTCCGCCTGCCAGGGTTTGCCGGCCTGCTGGGGCAGGGCGCGTGGCTTCGGGGCAGGCATTTCCAGTGCGTGGATGGCGTGGAACAGGGCGCGGATCACTTCCGGTGTCTGGCAGGGATCGTCGACGGCCAGGGGGGAGTTGTGGCGCGGGTCGATGCCCTGGGCGAGCTTGCGCAGCACAGCGAGGGTGTCGGCGAGATGGTCAGCGTTCATGGCAGCTCTCCTGGTTGTATCCGCAGATGCTTGGTGAGCCCTGATCGATTGTCTGTCGGATGCAGCGGGAGATGCGGTAGAAATGGCGGAGCCGCTGTAGGAGCAAGCTCGCTCCTACAAGAACGGTGCGGACTGCTCGCCAACAAAAAACGGCCCCGAAGGGCCGTTTCTCATCGCTGCGGGAAGGATCAGCCACCGAGGTACGCGTCGCGCACCTTGGGGTTCACCAGCAGGTTGGCGCCGGTGTCCTGCATGACGATGCGACCGTTCTCCAGCACATAGCCGCGGTCGGCGAGCTTGAGCGCCTGGTTGGCGTTCTGCTCGACGAGGAAGACGGTCACGCCTTCCTGGCGCAGCTGTTCGACGATGTCGAAGATCTGCTGGATGATGATCGGCGCCAGGCCCAGCGACGGCTCGTCGAGCAGCAGCAGCTTGGGCTTGCTCATCAGCGCACGGCCGATGGCGAGCATCTGCTGTTCGCCGCCGGACATGGTGCCGCCGCGCTGGTTGAAACGCTCCTTCAGCCGCGGGAAGAGCCCCAGGACCTTGTCCATCTGCTCCTGGTAGTCACCCTTGCTGGTGAAGAAGCCGCCCATGGCGAGGTTCTCTTCCACGGTCAGGCGGGCGAACACGCGACGGCCTTCGGGCACGACGGCGATGCTCTTGCGCATGATCACGGAGGATTCCTTGCCGACCAGCTCTTCGCCCATGTAGGTGATGCTGCCGGAGGAGGCGCGCGGCGAGCCGCACAGGGTCATCAGCAGGGTCGACTTGCCGGCGCCGTTGGCGCCGATCAGGGTGACGATCTCACCCTGCTGGACTTCCATGCTGACGTCGTGCAGCGCCTGGATCTTGCCGTAGAAGGTGGAAACCTTGTCGAACTTCAGCATGACTCAGGACTCCCCCAGATAGGCTTTGATCACATCCGGGTTGCCGCGGATTTCCTCCGGGGTGCCGTCCGCCAGCGGGGTACCCTGGTTGATCACGTAGATGTGGTCGGAAATGCTCATCACCAGCTTCATGTCGTGCTCGATGAGCAGGACAGTGACGCCGTGCTCGGAGCGCAGCATGGCGATCAGCGCCTTTAGGTCCTCGGTTTCCCGCGGGTTTAGGCCGGCCGCCGGTTCGTCCAGCATCAGCAGCTGCGGACGGGTCATCATGCAGCGGGCGATCTCCAGGCGGCGCTGCTGGCCGTAGGCGAGGGTGCCCGCCGGACGGTTGGCGATGTCCTTGAGGTTGACGATTTCCAGCCAGTGGGAGGCGTAGTCCAGGGCCTCGGCTTCCGCGCGACGGAAGGCCGGGGTCTTGAGCAGGCCGGCGAGGAAGTTGGTGTTGATGTGCCGGTGTTGCGCCACCAGCAGGTTCTCCACCGCGGTCATCTCCTTGAACAGACGTACGTTCTGGAAGGTCCGCACCACGCCCTTGTGGGCGATCTTGTGGCCCGGCAGGCCCTGGATGGGCTCGCCGCGCAGCAGGATTTCGCCGCCGGTGGGCGCGTAGAAGCCGGTCAGGCAGTTGAACACGGTGGTCTTGCCGGCGCCGTTGGGGCCGATCATCGAGATCACCTGTTTCTCCTGGACCTTCAGGGCCACGTTGTTGACGGCCAGCAGCCCGCCGAAGCGCATGGTGAGGCCGGCTACTTCAAGAATCGGTCGGCTCATTTTCGCAACTCCAGGTGCGGGCGCTGCATGGGCAGAAGCCCCTGCGGACGCCAGATCATCATCAGCACCATGAGGGCGCCGAACATCAGCATGCGGTACTCGCTGAACTCACGCATCAGTTCGGGCAGCAGGATCATCACCACGGCGGCCAGGATGACGCCGAGCTGGGAACCCATGCCACCCAGCACCACGATGGCGAGGATGATGGCCGATTCGATGAAGGTGAACGACTCCGGTGTGACCAGGCCCTGGCGCGCGGCGAAGAAGCTGCCGGCGAAACCGGCGAAGCAGGCGCCGAGGGTGAAGGCGGAGAGCTTGATCAGCGTCGGGTTCAGACCCAGCGCGCGGCAGGCGATCTCGTCTTCGCGCAGCGCTTCCCAGGCGCGGCCCAGGGGCATGCGCAGCAGACGGTTGATCACGAACAGCACCAGCAGTACCAGCAGCAGCGCGACCAGGTAGAGGAACACGACCTTGTAGTTCGAGTTGTAGGCGATGCCGAAGAACTCGTGGAAGGTCTGCATTCCCTCGGGGGCGCGGCGCTCGAAAGTGAGGCCGAACAGCGTCGGCTTCTCGATGTTGCTGATGCCGTTGGGGCCGCCGGTGAGCCAGGTCATGTTGCGCAGCAGGATGCGGATGATCTCGCCGAAGCCCAGGGTCACGATCGCGAGGTAGTCACCGCGCAACCTCAACACCGGGAAGCCGAGGATGAAGCCGAAGAACGCGGCCATCAGGCCGGCGATCGGCAGGCACACCCAGAAGCCCAGGCCGTAGTAGTGCGACAGCAGCGCGTAGCTGTAGGCGCCCACGGCGTAGAAGCCGACGTAGCCGAGGTCGAGCAGGCCGGCCAGGCCCACGACGATGTTCAGGCCCAGGCCCAGCAGCACGTAGATCAGGATCAGGGTGGCGATGTCCACCGCGCCGCGCGAGCCGAAGAACGGCCAGGCGAGGGCGACGAGAATCAGCACCATGATGATCTTGCGTTGCACGGAGGCGTGGGTCAGACGTTCGGCCAGCTTGGTGTGCGGGTGCGACAGCGCCTGTTTCACGCTGCCGCCGAAGGCGAAGCGATCACGCACCAGTTGCCAGACGAACATCAGCACGGCGCAGGCGGCGATGGTCCAAAGGCGGGTAGGGCTGACGTTCTCCAGCTGCAGGCCGATGCCGATCACGCTGAGCTTGATGCCCAGCACCGGATAGGCGACGGCCATCACCAGCAGGGCGCTGAAGAAGGCGGTCTTGAGTTTCTGGCTCATACCTTTTCCACCTCCGGGCGACCGAGAAGGCCAGTGGGGCGGAAGAGCAGCACGAGCACCAACAGGGTGAACGCCACCACGTCCTTGTACTGGTCACCGAACACGTCGGCGCCAAAGGCTTCGGCAACGCCCAGCACCAGGCCGCCGAGCATGGCGCCCGGAATGCTGCCAATGCCACCCAGCACCGCGGCGGTGAACGCCTTGATGCCGGCGAGGAAGCCGATATGCGGGTTGATCACGCCATACTGCAGGCCCAGCAGCACCGCGGCCACGGCGGCCAGGGTGGCGCCGATGACGAAGGTCAGGGCGATGATGTTGTTGGTGTTGATGCCCAGCAGGTTGGCCATCTTCAGGTCTTCCGCGCAGGCACGACAGGCGCGCCCCAGGCGGGAGCGGGAAATGAACATGGACAGGCCGTACATGGTCAGCAGGGTGACGATGAAGATCAGCACCTGCATGTACGAGATGGTCACGCCGGTCATCTCGTCCGCGCCGATGATGAAGTTGCCCGGCAGCAGGTTGGGGATTGCCTTGTCCTTGGAATCCTGGGCCAGCAGAACCTCGTTCTGCAGGAAGATCGACATGCCGATCGCGGAGATCAGCGGAATCAGCCGGTTGCTTCCACGCAGGGGCCGATAGGCGATCCGTTCGATGGTGTAGCCGTAGGCGCTGGTGACGATGATCGCCGCGGCGAAGGTGCAGATGATAACGACAGGGAGACTAACGATCCCCATCATGGCCAGCCCCGTGATCACGATGAAGGCTACGTACGAGCCAATCATGTACACCTCGCCATGGGCGAAGTTGATCATGCCGATGATGCCGTAGACCATGGTGTAGCCGATGGCGATCAGGGCATAGGTGCTGCCGACGGTGAGGCCGTTGATCAGCTGTTGCAGGTAGTGATAGAGCTCAGGCATTACCTAACTCCTCGGGCGTCGCGTGAAGCGGCGCTTGTGGCGCGACGGACCCCCGGAATACTCGGATAAACAAAGCCCACTGCGTGGGCAGTGGGCTTTGTGTGGCGGCGGGTGGCTTACTTGGCTTCGGTCTTGGTGCCGTCCTTGTGCCACTGGTAGACCACGAAGTTGAAGTTCTTCAGGTCGCCCTTCTCGTCGAAGCCCAGGTCACCGGTGGGAGTCGCGAAGGTGTTGGCGCGCAGAGCGGCTGCCACCTTGTCGGTGTCTTCGCTGCCGGCTTTCTTGATGCCTTCGGCGATAACCTGGACGGCGGCGTAGGCCGGGAACACGAACGGACCGCTCGGGTCTTCGTTCTTGGCCTTGAAGGCGTCAACCAGGGCCTGGTTCTTCGGATCCTGGTCGAAGGACTTCGGCAGGGTCACGTAGAGGCCTTCGGAAGCCGGGCCGGCGATGGCGGAGATCTCTTTGTTACCCACGCCTTCCGGGCCCATGAAGCCGACTTTCAGGCCTTTCTCGGAAGCCTGGCGCAGGATCAGGCCCAGCTCCGGGTGGTAGCCGCCGTAGTAGACGAAGTCGACCTTGGCCTGCTTGAGCTTGGCGATCATCGCGGAGAAGTCCTTGTCGCCGGCGTTGATGCCTTCGAACAGGGCGACCTTGATGCCAGCGTCTTCCAGGGTCTTCTTCACGGCAGTGGCGATGCCTTCGCCGTACTGCTGCTTGTCGTGGATCACGGCCACGGTCTTGGGCTTGATGTGCTCGGCGATGAACTTGCCGGCGGTCGGGCCCTGCAGGCTGTCCAGACCGATGGTGCGGAAGATCAGCTTGTAGCCACGGGAAGTGATGTCCGGGCTGGTGGAAGCGGCGGTGATCATCATCACGCCTTCGTCTTCGTAGATGTCCGAAGCCGGTTGAGTGGAGCTGGAGCACAGGTGGCCAACGACGAACTTGACGCCATCGTTGACGATCTTGTTGGCAACGGCCACGGCTTGTTTCGGATCGCAAGCGTCGTCGTAGACCACGCCTTCGAGTTGCTTGCCGTCGACGCCGCCGGCCTTGTTGATCTGCTCAATGGCCATCTTCGCGCCAATGAACTGCATCTCCCCATACTGGGCGACTGCGCCGGTCACCGGGCCGGCCAGAGCAATCTTGATGGTGTCGGCGGCCATGGAGAAGCTGGCAACGCCGGCCAGGGCCATGGCGGTGAACAGCTGGGAAAGACGCTGAGTACCCTTTTTCATAATGCTCCACTCTTCTTGTGTTTTCGTTTTTGTAGTCCTGGTCGCCAGCGGCTCACCGGACCGGGATTGCCCCGGACAGACCCACCGGCAACTGTACCGGTACAGTGTAGAGTGCCGCCGGACCGCTTGAAAAGCGGGTGGCGGGCAGCCGATTGTGGGCATGTCGCAAGATTGAAACAAACGTACAGAAAAACGGCGCTGTATGACTTTTCCTTGTGGGTTTCCGTCACCAGCGAAAACGCCGTCCGAACCTTGCCTGGCGCGGTCCCGGCGCTATCATGGCGCCGTTCGTTTACCAGGTGAGATTCATGACTGAACAAGCTAGCACCCTCTATGCCAAGTTGCTTGGCGAAACCGCGAAGATTTCCTGGCAGGAGCTCGCGCCCTTCTTCGCCCGCGGCAACCTGCTCAAGGTCGCGGCTTGCGCCGATCTGGTGGAGGTCGCGATGGGCGTGGCCGAGGACGACCGGACCAAGGTTGCCGCCTGGCTGGCCAGTGGTGATCTGAGCAAGGTCGACGAAAAGCTGGCGCAGGACTTCCACGACCGTGACCCGGAACTCTGGGCGGTGGTGATTGCGCCCTGGGTGTTGGTTCAAGAAAGAGTTCGAAAAGAGTCCGTGCACTGACGCAGGGCGATTTCCAATTCGAAAAGGCCGGCTAGACTGTCGGGATTCCATAGAAGGAGATTCGCCATGTTCGAACCGGGCCATCTGCATCTCCAGTCCCTGCCGGGGCTGGGGCAGCAGGAGATTGACGCTCACATCAACTATGAAGTCCGCAAGGATGTGGAAAAGGGCACCATCGTCCACTTCACCATGAAGGGCGAGATCGACGGTAATTCCTTTACCGAAGAGTGGGACATGCCCAAGGAGCAGGCCTTCAACTTTGCCAGCGATGCCACCCGCATTGCGCAGAAGCATGGCCTGCATCCACGGTTCGGCTCGATGGTGCGCAACCACAAGGAGTACGACGCGATGTTCGAGGACATCCGCCAGAAACTCGGCACCAACCCTGGCGACCCGATCGACCTGGACAAGGTCATCCACGGCGATTCGTAAGCGACGCATTCAAAGAAAAGCCCGGCCATGTGCCGGGCTTTTTGTTGTGCGTCATCTGCCACAGAACTCAGTGGCTCACCCAGCGCTGCCGCGCCCAGGCGCTGAGGCTGTCGACGCACAGCACCAGCAGCAGCATGGTGATGATCACTGTGGCCGCCTGGGCCTGCTGGAACAGGCTGAGGCTGAAATACAGCATCTGCCCCAGGCCGCCTGCACCGACGAAGCCGAGCACGCTGGCCATGCGGATGTTGTTCTCCCAGCGATAGAGCATGTACGCCACCAACTGCGGCCAGACCGCCGGAAGAGTGCCGTAGGCGAAGGCGGCGACGCGTCCGCCGCCGGCCAGGCGCACGGCTTCCGCCGGGGCGGTCGGGGTATTTTCCAGCGCCTCGGCGAACAGCCGGCCGAGCACGCCGCCGGTGTGCAGCGCCAGCGCGAGCGTGCCGGCGTTCGGGCCGAGCCCGGCGGCCAGCACCATCAGCGCGCCCCAGACCAGCTCCGGCACCGCGCGCAGGGCATTCAGGAACAGCCGCGACAGGCTCTGGGCGATACGCCCGAAACGCCCGGCCGCCGGCAGCGCGAGCAACATGCCCAGCAGTGCCGCGAGCAGGGTGCCGATGGCGGACATCGCCAGGGTTTCCAGGGCGCCGCGACCGACTGCCGTGAGGTGCGTGGCGCTCAGGTCCGGCGCGAGGAAGTCGCGGCCGTAGTCGAGCATCTGGCCGAGGCCGCGCGCGTCGAACAGCCCGCCGGTGTCCATCTCCAGGTAGGCGAAGGATGCGCCGATGGCGAGCAGGATCAGCAGCAGCCAGCCCAGGCTGCGCAGCAGGCCGGTCATTCGAGCCTCCCGCGCAGGAAGCGGCTGAGCAGGTCGGCGCCCAGCACCAGCACCAGGAACATCAGCAGGATGCTCGCCACCTCGCCGCCGGCGAACATGCGCAGCGACAGGTCGATCTGCTGGCCGAGACCGCCGGCGCCGACGAAGCCCATCACCACCGAGGCGCGGATCGCGCATTCCCAGCGGTAGACGGTGTAGGAGATGAGTTCCGGCGCGGCCGAGGGCAGTACGCCATAGGCGAAGGCCTGCAGCCGCGAACCGCCGCCCAGCAACAGGGCGCGGGTCGGGCGCGGGTCCACCGATTCGAAGATTTCCGCGTAGACCTTGCCGAGCATGCCGCCATAGGTGATGGCGATGGCCAGCACGCCAGCGGTGGGGCCCAGACCCACGGCGCGGACGAACAGCAGCGCCCAGACGATTTCCGGCACGCTGCGCAGCACGATGAGCAACCCGCGCACTGGCCAGCGCAGCGCCCGCGCCCACCAGGCCGGCAGGCCACCACGGGGCAGGGCGGAGATCGACAGCGCGCGGGTCGCCAGCAGTGCGGCAGGGAAGGCGATCAGCCAGGCCAGCGCCATGCCGGCAGTGGCAATGGCCAGGGTTTCCAGGGTGGCGCGGCCGAGCAGGGCGAGGAATTCCTCGTCATGGGCCGGCGGCCAGAAGCCGCCGAGGAAGTTGGCCATGGTCCGCGCGTTGTCGCCGCTGAACAGGCCGGCGATATCCAGCTCGGACAGGTGCAGGCCCGGCCACAGCAAGGCCAGGGCAAGCAGGGTGAGCAGCAGGCGCGGCAACGCTGCCGGGTCGCGCGGCGGGCTCTTGGAAAGTGCGGGGTTCAGCATCGCGGAATCTGCACCACCAGCGGTTTGCCCACCGGCGAGGAAGCGTCCTGCTGGCCGAGCTGCTCGTTGGCGTAGAGGGCGCGCAGGTCCTCGGGAGTGACGTTCTCCGCCGCCTTGTCGAAGGCGATGCGTCCGTCGCGTACGCCGACGATACGCGGGAAGTGCTCCAGCGCCAGGTCCACCGCATGCAGGCTGGCCAGCAGCGTCACGCCACGGTTCTGCGCTTCACGGGTGAGTACGCCGAGGGTATGGCCGGCGAGCACCGGGTCCATGGCCGAGACGGGTTCATCGGCCAGCAGCACTTCGGCCTGCTGGTACAGCGCACGGGCGATGCCGACCCGTTGCAGCTGGCCGCCCGAGAGCTGGTCGCAGCGCTCGAAGAGCTTGTCGCCCAGGTCCAGGCGCTGCAGTTCGCTGCGGGCGCCGGCGCTGTCGACGGGGTAGAGCAGGCTGGCCAGGCTTTTCCACAGCGGCCACTGGCCGAGGCGGCCGGCGAGCACGGCGGTGACCACCCGCTGGCGCGGTGGCAGCGGCGGAGCCTGGTGCACCAGGGCAATGCGCGAGCGCAGGCGCTGGCGCGCAGGACCACTCAGCGCCCAGGGCTGGGTGCCGAGCAGGTCGAAACTGCCGGCAGCGGGCTTCAGTGCAGTGGCGAGGATACGCAGCAGGGTGGTCTTGCCCGCACCCGACGGGCCGATGATCGCCACCCGTTCACCGGCAGCGACGCTGAGGTCGATACCGGCGAGCGAGCGCTGGCCGTTGGCGTGGATGTGCTCCACGCCGGTCAGTTTCAGGGTCACTTCAGCAGGCCGGCGGCGCGCGCCGATTCCTCGATGCCCTTGTAGTTGTCAGGCTGGGTCTCGATGAAGCGGCTGGCCGCCTGCAGGTCGAGGATTTCCTTGTCGCGCGGCTTGCTCGGGTCGAGGGCGAGGAAGGCCTTCCTGATCTTCTCGGCCAGGGCCGGGTCGAGGTTGCCGCGCACGGTCCAGTTGTAGTCGTAGTAGGTCGGGGTGGTGGCGAAGACCTTCACCTTGTTGGTGTCGACCTTGCCGCTGTCCACCAGCTTCTGCCAGACGGAGGCGTTCAGCACGCCGGCGTCGACCTTGCCGGCCTGGACCCAGGCGACGGTGGCGTCGTGGGCGCCGGAGTAGGCCACGCGGGAGAAGAACTGCTCGGGTACCACGCCGTCCTTCTGCATGAAGTAGCGCGGCATCAGGCTGCCGGAAGTGGACGACACGGAACCGAAGGCGAAGGTCTTGCCCTTGAGGTCCTGGATCGATTTCACGTTCGGGTCGGCAGTGATGAATTTGCTGGTGAACTGCTGGTCCTGCTCGCGCTGTACCAGCGGGATGGCGTTGCCGGTCTTCAGGCGCGCCTGGACGAAGGTGAAGCCGCCCAGCCAGGCCATGTCGAGGCGATCCGAAGCCAGGGCTTCGACCACGCCGGCATAGTCGGACACCGGGATGAACTTCACCGGCATGCCCAGTTGCTCTTCCAGATAGGCACCCAGCGGCTTGAACTTGCGCAGCAGTTCGGTGGGGGCTTCATCGGGAATGGCCGAGACTTTCAGTTCTTTCGGGGTGTCGGCGTGGGCGAAAACGGCGGACAGGGACAGGGCAAAACCGGCGGCGAGCGCCAGGGAGCGTTTCAGCATGGGGAGAGTTCTCCGGTTCAATGGCGGAAAAAACTCCGGGAGTATAGTGGCGGCGCGCCTGTTTGGCAGCTGGCACGTCGTCCGCCGGGTCAACTTCGCGCCTGTTAGAATGCCGCCTCCCCGTGCCCGTCCTGCTGTCGAACTGGAGATCACCCCATGTCGTCCCCTTTGCCATCCCTCGCTTTTGCCGGTCTCGGCCTGATGGGGGTACCCATGACGCGCCGCCTGCTCGCCGCGGGCTACCCGCTGGCCGTGTGGAACCGCTCCGCCGGCAAGCGCGAGCTGCTGGCCGCCGAAGGCGCCACGGCCGTTGAAACGCCCGCGCAGCTTTGCGCCGACGCCGAAGTGGTGATGCTCTGCCTGGCCGATACCGCCGCCGTTCGCGAAGTGGTGTTCGGCGCCGGTGGCATCGTGGAAGGCGCCCGCGCCGGCCAGGTGCTGGTGGACTTCTCCAGTCTCGAACCGGCCGCCACCCGCGAGATGGCCGCCGAGCTTGCAGCACGCACCGGCATGCGCTGGGTCGATGCGCCGGTTTCCGGCGGCACGCCGGGTGCCGAGGCCGGCACCCTGGCGATCATGGCCGGCGGCCGCGTCGAGGATATCGAGCGCGTACGGCCGATCCTCGCCCACCTCGGCCAGCGCCTGACGCGCATGGGCGATGTCGGCGCAGGCCAGGTGACCAAGGTGTGCAACCAGATGATCGTCGCCTGCAACGCCTTGGTGATCGCCGAAGTGGTGGCGCTGGCGGAGCAGTCCGGCGTCGATGCCAGGCTGATCGCCCCGGCCCTGGCCGGCGGTTTCGCCGATTCCAAGCCCTTGCAGATTCTTGCCCCGCAGATGGCCGAGAGCCGCTTCGAGCCGGTGAAGTGGCACGTGCGCACACTGCTCAAGGACCTGGATACCGCCGTCAGGCTGTCCCGCGAGGAAGGCTCGGCCACGCCCATGAGCGGCCTTGCCGCGCAGCTGATGCGCCTGCATGGCAGCCAGGGCAATCTCGAACGCGACCCGGCTACCCTGGTCGAGCAATACCGTCAGTCAAAGGAATTCCCCGCATGAAACTCTGCGCCAACCTGTCCCTGCTGTTCACCGAAGTCCCGCTGCTGCAGCGCATCGACGCCGCCGCGAAAGCCGGTTTCGAGGGCGTGGAGATCCAGTTTCCCTACGACGTCCCCGCGCAGGACCTGAAAGCCGCACTGGACGAAGCCGGCCTGCCGCTGGTGCTGATCAACCTGCCGGCCGGTGACCTGATGCAGGGCGGTCCCGGCATCGCCGCCGTACCGGAGCGTGCGACGGAGTTCGAAGCGGCGCTGGCCAAGGCGCTGGACTATGCGCGCATCGTCAAGCCGCAGCACATCAACGTGCTGGCCGGCCGGCTGGTCGAGGGGCAGGAGCGCGAAGTCGCGCTGCAGACCCTCGCCGAGCGCCTGCGCGCCACCTGCGATGCCTTCGCCGGCAGCGGCACCGACGTGCTGATGGAAGCCATCAACTGCCACGACATGAAGGACTTCCTGCTCAACACCCCCGAGCACCTGCAGGACATGCTCGAGCGCGTGGCGCGGGAGAACCTGCGCGCGCAGCTGGACCTCTACCACATGGCGCGCATGGGCCTGGAACTGGTGGATTGCATCTACGCGCTGATGGGCCAGATCGGCCACGTGCAGTTCGCCGACTACCCCGAGCGCGGCGAGCCGGGCTCGGGCGAGATGGAGTTCGCAGTACCGCTGCAGGTGCTCGACGATGTCGGCTACGAAGGCTGGCTGGGCGCCGAGTACCGCCCCACCGGCACCACTGCCGACTCCCTGCGCTGGCTGCCGCGCTGGCGCGCCGGCAAGTTCGACTTCTGAGCCTGGATCACGGGCCTCAGGCCTGGCTGCGCAGCAGCGCCGAGTCGCTGTCCTCGCGGTAGGCGTCGAGGAACTCCACCAGCGCGGAGAGTGGCAGGGGCCGGCTGAACAGGTAGCCCTGGGCGAGCTCGCAATGGTTGTCGCGCAGGAACGCCAGTTGCTGCGCGTGCTCCACGCCCTCGGCGATCACCTTAAGGTGCAGCTTCTGCGCCATGGCGATGATGGCCTGGGCGATCTCGCTGTCACGCCGTGATTGCGGCACGTCGCGGATGAAGGAACGGTCCACCTTCAGCGCATCCAGCGGCAGCTGGCGCAGGTAGGACAGGGACGAATAGCCGGTGCCGAAGTCGTCGATGGACAGGCTCACGCCCAGGTCGCGCAGGCGATTGAGCAGCGGGATGGCCTGGCTGATGTTGGACATCACGGCGTTCTCGGTGACTTCCATCTCCAGGTAGCGGGCGGCGAGGCCGGTGTCGGCGAGAGTCTGCTGGACCTCATCGACCAGCCCTTCGCGGCCCAGGTTGCTGGCGCAGCAGTTCACCGCCACCCGCAGGTCCTTGTAGCCGAGGTCGTGCAGGCGGCGCAGGTCCTCGCAGGCGCGGCGCAGCACCCAGGCATCCAGCGCGCCGATCAGCCCGTTGGCGGTCGCCAGCCCGATGAAGCGATCCGGTGCCAGCAGGCCGTGGGTCGGGTGCTTCCAGCGCACCAGGGCTTCGAGCTGCTCCACTTCGCCGTGGTCGATGCGCAGGATGGGTTGGTAGTAGAGCACCAGTTCGTCGTCCCACAGTGCCTTGCGCAACTCCTCTTCCAGCTGCAGTTCCTGGGTCGCCTTGGTTTTCAGGTGCGGACTGAAAAAATGCGTGGCATTGCGGCCGTTGCCCTTGGACTGGTACAGCGCGAGGTCGGCGTGCTTGAGCAGTTCTTCAGGTTGCTCGCTGTCGTTGGGGAACAGGCTGATACCGACGCTCATGGTCATCACCAGGCTGCGCCCGGCAATGCTGATCGGTTCCTTCATGCGTTGCATCAGACGCTGGGCGAGGATGCGCGCTTCGTGATCTTCGCCAAGGTCCGCGAGGATGCAGAACTCGTCGCCACCAAAGCGCGCCAGCAGGTCGGTGCTGCGCAGCGCGCTGCGGATGCGCTCGGAGACGATGCACAGCAGTTCATCGCCAGCGGCGTGGCCGAGGGAGTCGTTGACCCGCTTGAAGTGGTCCAGGTCCAGCAGGATGACTGCCATCCCCTGGGCCTTCTGCCGGTTGCGTTGCAGGCGGGCCTCGAACTCGTCATTGAGTGCATTGCGGTTATGCAGGCCGGTGAGGCCGTCGAAGCGCGCCAGTTTCTGCAGCGAGGCGTTGGCACTGTCCAACTGGTTGAGCAGTGCGTTGACCCGGCTCAGCTCGCTCACCTTGCTTTCCAGGCTGTCCTCGATCCAGGCCGCCCAGAGTCCGGCCAGCACCACGGCCAGCGCCAGCAGGCCGACCATCAGTCCGAGCTGGATGGCGTTGTTGCGCCCCAGGTCCGCTACCGGCGCTACCCAGCTGGGCAGGGTCAGGATCAGTGCGGCCATGCCGGTGAAGTGCATGCTGGAGATGGCTCCGCCCAGCAGCAGGCTGGCGAGGGTCTGGTAGATCCACTGGCGGCCTGCCGGCTGGCGATTGAGCACCGGTGCCAGCACCAGGGCGACGAAGGCCACCAGCACGGCCATCAGCACCGAGAGGGTGACCAGCAGCGGATCGTAGTGCTGCATCGGTGGTGACTCGATGGCGGCCATGCCGGTGTAGTGCATGCCGGCGATGCTGGCGCCGATGCAGCAGGCGGCCAGCAGGTACTGCAGCGGGCTCAGCCCGGCGTGGGCGAGCAGGCGCATGGCAACCACGCAGATGGCGATGGCAATGAGCAGCGAAAGCAGGGTCAGGCCGCCGGCGAAATGCAGTGGCACCGAAGCGTGGAAGGCCAGCATGGAGACGAAGTGCATCGACCAGATGCCGCTGCCCAGGCAGATGCCGCCGACCCACTGCCAGCGGTGTGCGTGTTGCGGAGCCCGGACCATTCGGGCGGTGATGTTCAGCGCGACGAAGCTGGCGACGCAGGCGATCAGGATGGCCAGCAGGACCAGTCCGGGGTTGTGTGAACACTCCAGCAGCACAGCATCGGGTACGGCGTCCTGGTGCCAGTCCATGGGCGGGATGCTCCGGATGTCGGGGGAGGAGGCAGATTGATATCACTTTGCTTCAAGTCTAGGAAGCCCGGGTGACGCTGCAAGGAACTCGTTGAATTTTCGGCGCAATGCCGGGAGGCGCGCGACGTACGGTAGTACCAAGTGTCCAGCCGATCTCGGTTCCGACCGCCGACCGGAAGCTTGTAGCCAACTTGACACTTTTTTGACTAACTGCCCGCTAGAGTTGCGCCGCCGGCCGGCAGGGTCGGCCATCCCATTTCCTATCCGACTCTCGATGTAAGGAGTGCGCTCGATGTCCGAGGGCAAGCGCCGCCTCTTCCCCCAGGTCAGTTCCGCGCGGCTGGTCCTGATGTTCTCGCTGGCACTGGTGCTGTTCTACAACTTCGCCACCTGGCGGGCGCTGAACAGTCTGGTGCCCATGGAGGGCCTGTGGGGCGTGGCGTTCTTCGCCTCGTTCGGCTTCTTCCTGTGGGCCGCCTTCACCCTGCTGCTGACCCTGGTGTCGTTCCGCCCGCTGCTCAAGCCGGCATTGACCCTGGTGGCGCTGGTGTCCGCGGCCGCGGCGTACTTCATGAACTCCTACGGTGTCGTGATCGATACCGTGATGGTGCAGAACGTCGTCGAGACCAACCCCGGCGAAGCCGCCGCGTTGTTCAGTGCACGCATGTTCGGCTACCTGCTGGTGCTCGGCGTGCTCCCGGCAGCGATCATCTGGCTGACACCGGTGCGCTACAGCCCGTTCTTCCGTGGCCTGCTGAACAAGGTGCTGGTGATCTTCGGCTGCCTGGTAGTGGTCGCCGTCTGCGTGGGGGCGTTCTATTCCACCTATGCCCCGGTGTTCCGCCAGGAAGAGAAGCTGACCCACTTCATCAACCCGACCAACTACATCTACGCGGTGAGCAAGTTCACCAAGCAGCGCCTGGGCATCAAGGAAAACCTGGTGGTGCAGCCCATCGGCGAGGACGCAGTGATGCCGCGCAAGGTGAGTGCCGATGGCCGCAAGTCGCTGATGATCTTCGTGGTTGGCGAAACCGCCCGCGCGGACCACTTCTCCCTCAACGGCTACGCCCGCGACACCAACCCGGAACTGAAGAAACTCGACATCCTCAACTTCACCAACGTCAGCTCCTGCGGCACTTCCACCGCGGTGTCGGTGCCCTGCATGTTCTCCAGGTTCCCCCGCGAGGACTACAGCGACAAGAAGGGCAAGACCAACCAGGGGCTGCTGGACATCCTCCAGCGCGTCGGCGTGTCGGTGCTCTGGCTGGACAACAACAGCGACTGCAAGGGCACCTGCCTGCGCGTGCCCAATCGCGATATTCCGAAGGATCAGCCGGGCCCGTTCTGCGACGGCAGGAACTGCCTGGACGAAGCCCTGCTGCAGAACCTGCAGGCCTACATCGATGGCCTGAAGGACAACGCCATCATTGTCCTGCACGCCGACGGCAGCCACGGCCCGGAATACTACGAGCGCTATCCCAAGTCGCTGGAGCGCTTCACCCCGGTGTGCCGCACCAACCAGCTGGGCAGTTGCAGCAGCGAGGAACTGGTGAACGTCTACGACAACACCATCCTCTACACCGATTTCTTCCTGTCCAGGGTGGTCGAGCTGCTCAAGCAGAACCAGGAGCGCTTCGACACCTCGATGGTCTATGTCTCGGACCACGGTGAGTCGCTGGGCGAGAATGGCGTCTACCTGCATGCCGCGCCCTATGCCATCGCCCCGAAGGCGCAGACCCACGTGCCCATGGTGATGTGGTTCGGCAGCGGTGCGCTGGGCGGCATGGGCGTGGATCGCGGTTGCCTGGAGAAGAAGGCCGACGGCGCCGAGCTGAGCCACGACAACCTGTTCCACTCGGTGCTCGGTCTTTACGGCGTGCACACCAGCCTGTACCAGCCGGACCTGGATATCTTCCACTCCTGCAGGCGCGACATGACTGCCGCGCAATGACTTGAGGGCCGGCCTGAACGGCGGCCATGAAAAAGGCCCTGCGGCGAGAGCCGCAGGGCCTTTTGTCTTTGCGCGGGCTGTTACTTCTCGCGAACCAGCAGCACCGGGCGGTTGCTGACGCGCAGCAGGCCTTCGGCCACGCTGCCCAGCATCAGCCGGCGCACGCCACGGCGGCCGTGGGTGCCCATGACGATGATGTCGGCCTTGGAAGCTTCGGCCTCGATCTCGATGCGCTCGGCGATCTCTTCGCTGGCGCGTTCCTGGCAGACCCGCTCGAAGCTGGTTTTCACCGGGAACTCGGCGACCTTGTCCTTCGCCTTGGCGAGGATGTCATCGGCAGCCTTCAGCGCGGCTTCGCGCAGCGGCTCCGGGTTGTAGTACACGGCGTAGTCGGGCAGATGGCGCAGCGGGCTGTCGACGATGGTGATGACCCGCAGCTCGCCGCCGCTCAGCTGGGCCAGCTTGGCCGCTTCGACCAGGGCACGGTCGGAAACCGGGCTGCCGTCCACCGCTACCAGAATGCGCTCGTACATGATGTGTTCCCTCAATGAGTGGCTTGGTAAGGAAACTCTATCCCCCCATGGGCGAGATTCCCTTGCGCAGCGTCAATGGTAGTCGGTGTGTCCGATCGTGCCGGGAATAGAGCGGCGTAACGGGGTGTTTCGAAGTCGGCCGGTGCTCCGGCCAGGCATGAAAAAAGCCGCCACCGGTTGCCCGGTGGCGGCTTCTTCATGACGCGATGGCGGGGATCAGCCCGCGACCAGTACGCGGATCGCTTCCAGGCGCAGGGAGGCCTTGTCCAGCAGCGCCAGGCTGTCGTCGCGCTGCTTGCGCAGGGCGTCCAGCTCGCTGTCGCGCACGCTGGGGTTGACGGCCTTGAGTGCGGTCAGGCGCGCCAGTTCTTCGTCCAGGGTCGCGGTCAGCTGCTGGCGGGCCGCTTCGACGCGCTCGGCATGGCGCGGGGTGATCTTGGTCTCGGCCTGGGCGAACTGCTTGGCCAGTACATCACGCTGCGCCTGCACGAACTTGTTGGCGCTGGCGCGCGGCACGCTTTCCAGCTGGTCGTTCAGGGTCTCGAAGGACACACGCGAGGACAGGTCGTTGCCGTTGGCGTCCATCAGGCAGCGCAGCGCCACCGGCGGCAGGAAGCGGCCCAGCTGCAGCTTGCGCGGCGCCACGGCTTCGCTGACGAACAGGAGCTCCAGCAGCACGGTGCCGGGCTTGAGCGCCTTGTTCTTGATCAGCGCCACCGAGGTGTTGCCCAGCGAGCCGGACAGCACCAGGTCCATGCCGCCCTGCACCATGGGGTGTTCCCAGGTGAGGAACTGCATGTCTTCGCGGGCCAGGGCCTGGGCGCGGTCGTAGGTGACGGTCACGCCTTCGTCGTCGCCCAGCGGGAAGCTGGCGTCGAGCATCTTCTCGCTCGGGCGCAGGATCAGCGCGTTCTCGGAGTGGTCCTCGCTGTCGATGCCGTAGGTGTCGAACAGGCGTTCCATGTAGATCGGCAGGGCGAACTGGTCGTCCTGCTCCTCGATCTCTTCCACCAGCGCCTCGCCCTCGCCGGCGCCACCGGAGTTCAGCTCCAGCAGGCGGTCGCGGCCGTTGTGCATCTCGGCTTCCAGCGCTTCGCGGGCGGCGGTGCCTTCGGCCAGCAGGGCCTCGAAGGCGTCGTCGTCGCCGCCGTCCAGCAGTTCCACCAGGCGCGGGCCGAAGCGATGCTGCAGGGCGTTGCCGGTGGGGCAGGTGTTGAGGAAGGCGTTGAGCGCCTGGTGGTACCACTGGAACAGGCGTTCCTGCGGGCTGTTCTCCAGGTGCGGCACGTGGATCTGGATGGTGTGCTTCTGGCCGATCCGGTCGAGGCGGCCGATGCGCTGCTCCAGCTGGTCCGGGTGGGCCGGCAGGTCGAACAGCACCAGGTGATGGGCGAACTGGAAGTTGCGGCCTTCGCTGCCGATTTCCGAACAGATCAGCACCTGCGCGCCGAATTCTTCATCGGCGAAGTAGGCGGCGGAGCGGTCGCGCTCAAGGATGCTCATGCCCTCGTGGAACGCGCTGGCCGGGATGCCGGACTTCACGCGCAGCGCGTCGCCCAGGTCCAGGGCGGTCTCGGCGTGGGCGCAGATCACCAGCACCTTGTACTGCTTGAGCATCTTCAGGGTGTCGATCAGCCAGTCGACGCGCGGGTCGAAGCGCCACCAGCGGGCGTTCTCGTCGCCGTCCTCGGCCTGGGCCTGGAAGCTGACTTCCGGGTAGAGGTCCGGGTGCTCGCCCAGCGGCAGTTCCATGTACTCGATCGGGTTGGTCAGCACATAGGGATGCAGCTGGCGCTCCGGGAAGCCCTGCACGGCGGCGCGGGTGTTGCGGAACAGCACGCGGCCGGTGCCGTGGCGGTCGAGCAGTTCGCGTACCAGGCGGGCGCGGGCATCTTCATTGCCGGCCTCGACGCTGGCCAGCAGCTCGTCGCCCGCGCTGCCGAGGAAGCCATGGATGGCCTGGCGAGCGGCGGGGGAGAGGCTGCCCTGGTCCACCAGCTCCTGCACCGCTTCGGCGACCGGGCGGTACTGGGTGCTTTCGGTGCGGAAGGCTTCCAGATCGTGGAAGCGGTCCGGGTCGAGCAGGCGCAGACGGGCGAAGTGGCTGTCCAGGCCGAGCTGTTCCGGGGTCGCGGTGAGCAGCAGCACGCCGGGGATGACCTGGGAGAGTTGTTCGACCAACTGGTATTCGGCGCTGGCCTGTTCCGGGTGCCACACGAGGTGGTGGGCTTCGTCGACCACCAGCAGGTCCCACTCGGCGGCGAACAGCGCGTCCTGGGCCTTCTCGTCCTCGCGCAGCCACTCCAGTGCCACCAGGGCCAGCTGGGTGTCTTCGAAGGGGTTGCTGGCATCGCTCTCGACGAAACGCTCGCGGTCGAACAGGGCGACTTCCAGGTTGAAGCGCCGGCGCATTTCCACCAGCCACTGGTGCTGCAGGTTTTCCGGCACCAGGATCAGTACGCGGCTGGCGCGGCCGGAGAGCAGTTGGCGATGGATCACCAGGCCCGCTTCGATGGTCTTGCCCAGGCCCACTTCGTCGGCCAGCAGGACGCGCGGCGCCATGCGGTCGGCGACTTCGCGGGCGATATGCAGCTGGTGCGCGATGGGTTGCGCGCGGGCGCCGCCCAGGCCCCAGAGCGAGGACTGCAGCAGGCGGGTGCGGTGTTCCAGGGTGTGGTAGCGCAGGCCGAACCAGGACATCGGGTCGATCTGCCCGGCGAACAGGCGGTCGCTGGCCAGGCGGAACTGGATGAAGTTCGACAGCTGGGTTTCCGGGACGGTGTGCTGCTCGTTCTGCGCGGTGATGCCGTGGTAGATCAGCAGGCCGTCGATCTCGTCCACTTCGCGGACGGTCATCTTCCAGCCTTCGAAATGGGTGATCTGATCGCCCGGGGCGAAGCGCACACGGGTCAGCGGCGCATTGCGCTCGGCGTACTGGCGGGTATCACCGGTGGCGGGATAGAGCACTGTGAGCATGCGGCCGTCCAGCGCCAGGATGGTCCCCAGGCCGAGTTCCGCTTCACTGTCGCTGATCCAGCGTTGACCGGGTTGATACTGCGCCATGGACACCTCCCAAAAAAAGCCGGCTATGGTACCGGAACGCGCAGCGTTCAGCGATGGCCGTCGGCACCTCCGGTCGCCCGAATCATCGGCAAGAGCAGTTGGAGGCGCGCACTCATCACGAATCGTGGAAAGTGTAGCGAGGCGCACTCAAGTCTGTAGCGCTCCGGCCGATAGCCTGACCAGAGGACTTGTCAGCGCACTTCTCCACAGGGCTTGCCCCCAGGAACACTCGATGCTGCCGCCCATTCCCCATAGTCTGGCACCCGTCACTGCCCAGCAGGACGTGCCCAAGCCGCGACCGGATGTCGCCCCGGTGACTCCGCCTGCCCCCAGCGCGGGCAATGCCGGCGTGGAACTGGAGCGTCGCCCTGACGAACAGGCGCTGCGCGAGGAATACCAGCGCCGGCGCAAGCGTCGCCAGCTCGCCGATGGCACGCCCGAGGGCGAGGCGCTGGAGGAACTGGAGGAAGTCGAGGAACTGGGCGAAGACGTACAGGCCGCCCAGCGCAAGGGACTGTGGATCGATGTCGAGGTCTGACCCGGCGGCGGAGTAGACTGGCCCATCGCTGAGTACCCGAGCTTTCCATGCTGTTCGATGACGCCCCGATCCTTCTCCCCGATGCCGAACTGCGCCTGGTCCCCGACTGGTGCCCGCCGTCGCGCGCGGCCCAGTGGCTGGAGCAACTGCTCGAGCAGACGCCCTGGGAACAGACCGTCGTGCACCTGCACGGGCGCGATTACCCGGTGCCGCGCCTGGTCAACTGGTACGGCGATCCCGAGGCTTTCTATACCTATTCCGGCCAGACCCACGCGCCGCTGCCCTGGACGCCGCTGCTGGCGGAAATCCGCTCGGCGGTGGAACAGGCCGCCGGCCAGCGTTTCAACGGCGTGCTGCTCAACTACTACCGCGATGGCCAGGACTCCATGGGCTGGCACAGCGACGACGAGCCGGAACTGGGGCGCAACCCGGTGGTGGCCTCGCTGAACCTTGGCGGTACGCGGCGCTTCGATCTGCGGCGCAAGGGGCGAAACACAATCGAACACTCCATCGAGTTGTCCGGCGGATCGCTGCTGGTCATGTCTGGCGCGACACAGCATTATTGGCAACATCAGGTTGCCAAGACGCGCCGTCCGGTAGCTCCGCGCCTGAATCTGACTTTCCGCCTGGTGCATGCCCTGCCATGAGCAACGACGACAAGCTGATCGACTTCACCGCCGAGCGCGACAAGCGCATCCACGACGTGCACGAAAAGCGTCTGCAGGACGTGCGCAAGGCCTTCGAGCAGGCGCTACCGCTGGGCAAGCCGCGCAAGAAGGGCAAGAGCAAGCCGAAGAAACGCTGATTTACCCCCTCCCAGGGCCGCAAGGCCCCGCTCTGCGCGGCTTCCCGCCGCACCCGACACCCTCCGGAACTTGACCTGCGTCAGTGCTCCGGCCCTCCCCGCAAAGCGCCCTGTCGACCATTGATCCAGGTCAATTGGTCCCGCCCGGCCGCCGGTAATCTGCACACATCCCCAGACGATGTAGGCAACAGGAGGCCAGCATCATGTTCATCGACGAAGTGGTTCTCGCAGGCGTCCTTACCGTTGGCCTCATGGTTCTGTTCTTCGGTGGGGTCGGAATTTTCATCTGGAAGGACAGCCACAAGAAGGGCTGATCCTTACGGATACACAGAGCACGCAAGGCACTTCGGGCGACTTAGGTCGCCCGTTTTTTTGCCTCGACGAAAGTCGGGATGACATATTGTTAGCTTGCTAATAATATTATCGACAACGATCCCGTCATCCCCGTTGCCGACTATCTTTAAGCGATAGATCCGGACCCTTTCGAGAGACCGCGTGCGACCTACGCTACAGGCATTCCTCGCGCCGGATACGCTGGCGCTGAAATTCGCGATCAAGACCCTCCTGGCCGGCGGCCTGGCGCTCTGGTGCGCCTTCCGTTTCGACCTGGAGCAGCCGCAGTGGGCGCTGATGACGGTGTTCATCGTGTCCCAGCCGTTGTCGGGGATGGTTGTGGCCAAGGGCATCTTCCGCCTGATCGGGACCCTGATCGGCACGGTCATGTCGGTGGTGATGCTCGCGCTGTTCGCCCAGACGCCCTGGCTGTTCCTGCTGGCCATTTCGCTCTGGCTCGGCCTCTGTACCGCCGCCTCCACCTCCCTGCGCAACCACGTGTCCTACGCCTTCGTACTATCGGGCTACACCGTGGCGATCATCGGCCTGCCGGCAATCAGCCACCCGCTGGACGTCTTCGACCAGGCCGTGGCGCGCAGTACGGAAATCTGCCTGGGGATTCTCTGCGCCTCGGCGGTCAGCGCCATCCTCTGGCCGCGCCGCGTCGAGGCCAACCTGGACAAGCAGGCCTACGCTACCTGGCTCACCGGCATGCAGGCCGCGCGCAGCGAGATCGATGCCGACGCGCGGCAGATCAAGGGCCTGTTGCAGGCGCTGGGCAAGATCGTCGAAGTCGATGTGCAGCGTGACCACGCCTGGTTCGAGGGTTACCGCGGGCGGATGCGTTCGCGTGCGCTGCGGATTCTTTCCCGCGACCTGCTCAGCCTGCTGCGCACTGCGCGTGGAGTGGCCCGCCAGCGCAGCGTGCTGGATGCCGAGGACCGCGCGCGCCTGCAACCCTGGTTCGAGGAACTGCGCGCCACCCTGGAGGACCCGCAGGTCGACGCCATGCGCTCGCTGCAGGAGCGGTTGCAGGAGGCCGGCCTGGACGAAAGCTACTCCAACGACCTGCGCTACTGCCTGACCCGCTGCGCGCTGCTGCTGCTCAAGGCGCTGAACTCGGAGAAGACCATGCGCGCGGTGGCGGACGGGCGGGTGGACGATGTCGCCACCGGCACCCTGTCCTGGCACCGCGACTGGCTCATGGCGCTGTTCTATGGCCTGCGCAGCGCGCTGGCGCTGCTGGGCATGTCGGCCTTCTGGATGGCCACCGCCTGGCCGGCGGCTACCGGCGGCATGCTGCTGGCGGCGGTGATCTGCAGCCTGTTCGCCAACCGCGACAACGCCGTCACCATCGGCCTGGGCTTCCTGCGCGGCATCCTCTACGCGATTCCGGCGGCCGCCATCGTCAGCCAATGGCTGCTGCCACAGTGGAACGGCTTCCCGCTGCTCTGCCTGGCGCTGGGTGTGCCGCTGTTCTTTGCGCTGCTGGGCATGGCCACGCCGGCGCTGGCGGGTACGGCGACGTCCTTTTCGATCCACTTCATCACCCTGGTGGCGCCGAGCAACGTGATGAAGTACGACCTGGCCAACCTGCTCAATTCGGCGCAGGGCATCGTCATCGGCGTGGGTTTCGCCGTACTGGTGTTCCGTCTGCTCACCCTGCCGGCGGACTGGCTCAACCGGCGGCTGATCCAGGCCACCTGCGAAGACCTCGGGCGCCTGACCCGGCGGCCGCTGGCCGAAGCCGAGAGCTGGTTCGGCGGGCGCATGGCGGACCGCCTGATCCGCCTGGCGCGGCACTACACCCTGTTGCCGAAGGAGGAGCAGCGGCGCTGGCAGGATGGTCTGCTGGCGCTCGATCTGGGCAATGAACTGATCCACCTGCGCTCCTGCCTCAGCGGCGCCCAGGGGCAGTTGCGCAAACGCCGTGACCAGTTCCTCGGCGCGCTGGGCAGCGTACTCGAGAAAGGGCCCGGAGACGGGCGCGAGCAGCGCCTGGAGGCCCTCTGCCCGCCGCTGGAGGAAGCCCTTGCGCATGACCTGCAGGGCGACAACGAACCCAACCGCCTGGCCCGTGCCGCGCTGGCGCAATTGCGCCATACCTGGCGCCAGTGGTGCCGTCTGGAGGACGCCGATGGGACTGCATGAGTTCGGCTGGGGCGGGGTGTTCCTCAGCCCGCTGTTCATCTATGCGGTGCTTGCGCTGGGCCTGACGGTCGTATTGCGCCTGCTGCTGCAGGCCACCCCCTTCGGGCGCTGGATCTGGCACGAGGCGCTGTTCGACTGCGCGTTGTTCGTGCTGATTCTCTGCGCCATCACCTGGGCGCTCAGCGCAGCGCCTTGAGAGGAGAAGCTGTATGCGCGGATACCTTCGCGTAATCGTCACCATCGTCCTGGTCATTGCCGCCGTCCTGGCCGGCACCTGGCTGTGGCGTTACTACATGCTGTCGCCGTGGACCCGCGATGCGCGCGTGCGCGCCGACGTCGTGGTGATTGCACCGGACGTCTCCGGCTGGGTCACCGACCTCGCCGTGCAGGACAACCAGCAGGTCAAGGCCGGCGACCTGATCATGCGCATCGACCACGAGCGCTATGCGGCGAACCTGGAGCAGGCCAAGGCCCTGGCCGAGACCCGGCACCAGCAGTACCTGCTGCGCGTGAGCGAGGCTTCGCGGCGCAGCAAGCTGGGCATCGCGGCGATCAGCGCGGAGGACAAGGAGACCGCGCAGATCAACGCTTCCATCGCCAAGAGCGAGTACGACGAGGCACAGGCCCAGGTGCGCCTGGCGCAACTGAACCTGACCCGCAGCGAGATGCGCGCCCCGCGCGACGGGCAGATCACCAACCTGCGGCTGGCCCAGGGCAACTATGTGCAGGCCGGCCAGGCGATGATGGCGCTGGTGGACCAGAAGTCCTTCTATGTCACCGCCTACTTCGAGGAAACCAAGCTGCCCGGCATTCGCATCGGCCAGCCGGCGCGGGTGGTGCTGATGAGTGGCGACATCGCCATCGATGGCACCGTGGAAAGCATCAGCAGCGGCATTACCGACCGCAACGCGATCCCCGACAGCCAATTGCTGGCCAACGTCGAACCGACCTTCAACTGGGTGCGCCTGGCCCAGCGCATCCCGGTGCGTATCCACCTCGACAAGGTGCCCGAGGGCGTACACCTGAGCGCCGGCATGACCGCCAGCGTCACCGTAAAACCGTGAGCGGGGCGCTTGCCCGCTCGCGCTGAAGCCAGCAGGACAAGGCCGCGCAGACGATCGACGCAGTGACCAGCGAGACGCCCACCCAGGGCGTCCAGGCGATGCCGGCCAGGCTGATCACCGCACCGCCCAGCGCCGCGCCGAGGGCCACGCCCAGGTGCATCGCCGAAGTGTTCAGCGCCACCCCGGCACTGCCGCTGGCCGGGTCGCTGGCCAGCAGGTAGCTCTGCACTGCCGGCGAGATCATCCAGCTGATGGTGCTCCAGACCATCAGTGCGCTAAGCAGCAGCCACGGGCGGCCGAGGCTCAGCGGGATCGCCAGCATCGCCAGGCCGAACAGCACCGGTACCAGCAGCAGCGCGCGGCGATGGCCGAGGCGATCGCTCAGCCAACCGCCCAGATAGCCGCCACCGATGGCCGCCAGGCCGATCAGCAGCAGGGTGAGCGCGATGCTCTGGCTGTCGGTGATCCCGGCAACCTGCTGGAACCACGGGGTGATGTAGGCGAACAGGGTGAAGTGCCCGCCCAGCAGCAGGATCGATACCAGTTGTGCGAGGTTCAGCGCCGGATTGCGCAACTGGCGCCGGTAGGCCGCGCCATTGGCCGGGCTATCCAGTGTGCGGCGGGGCAGGGCGATCCGCAGCAGCGCGGCCAGTGGCAGCGAATAGAAGGCGATGGCGGCGAAGATCCAGCGCCAGCCGAACCAGTCATTGACCAGCACGCCGGCTGGCACGCCGAACACCAGCGAACCGCTGATGCCCATGAAGATCAGGCCGATGGCGCGCCCGCGCTGGGGCGGCGGCGCCAGCTCCACCGCCAGCAGGC
The DNA here is from genome assembly GCF_014852215.1 of Pseudomonas sp. PDM19. Taxonomy (NCBI): domain Bacteria; kingdom Pseudomonadati; phylum Pseudomonadota; class Gammaproteobacteria; order Pseudomonadales; family Pseudomonadaceae; genus Pseudomonas; species Pseudomonas sp. PDM19. The sequence goes on from NZ_JACVBG010000002.1 coordinate 504,083, forward strand.
TGGCCTGCATGATCAGCAGCCCGCAGCAGGCGGCCATGCCGATGCGCATCAGCAGCAGCGAAACATAGCCGGGACTCAGCGCAGTGCCCGCGTTGAACGCGGCGAATACCAGCAGGGTGATGACCAGCAGCCGACGGCAGTCGGCGCCACGGGTGAGCCAGCCGAGCAACGGCGCGGCGATGGCGAAGCTCAGGGAGAACAGGCTGGTGAGCTGCCCGGCGAGGCTGAGGGAGACGTGCAGGTCGGCGGCGAGCGAGGGCAGGATGCCGGTGAGGATGGCCTCGGCGAGGCCCGCGGCGAAGGTGCAGAGGGACAGCAACAGCAGTCGAAGGTCCATGGCGGCTCCGATTCCCGGTGAGGGGTTTCGGGCACGAAGCCTTCGGTTATCCCAAGTGGATGTGGTGTGACGGGGCAGGGTAGTCGAGCAGGAAACTGTATACAAGTTTCCGGGGCCGGATGGCCGGCCCCGGAACGCGCCTCAGCCGATGGTGATCGGCGGCAGGGCGGGCAGTTCGATGTTGAGCTTCTCGGTCGGCGCCATGACTTCGGCCTCGCCTTTGACCACCGCCTTGCCGTCCTGGTTGAGCACGGTAGTGCTGATGCGCACGCGGTTCTTCGGCAGCTTTTCCAGCACTTCCAGTTCTACTGTCAGTTCGTCGCCGAGCTTCACCGGGCGGGTGAAGCTCAGGTTCTGGCCGAGGTAGATGGTGCCCGGGCCGGGCAGGGTGGTGGCGATCGCCGCGCTGATCAGTGCCCCGGTGAGCATGCCGTGGGCGATGCGCTCCTTGAACTGGGTGGTGGCGGCGTACTCGGCGTCCAGGTGTACCGGGTTGCGGTCGCCGGAGACCTCGGCGAACAGCTGGATGTCACGCTCGGTGACGCTGCGCTGGAAGTTGGCCTTCTGGCCGACTTCGAGTTCTTCGTAAGGGACGTTCTGTACGGAAGTCATAGGGGCTCCTCGGTTCTCTCGACCTGCGGGACGGGGCAGTGCGCCGCCAGCCAGTCGATCAGGTTGCGGGTGACCTCGTCGCGGTTGCTCTCGTTGAACAACTCGTGGCGAGCGTCGGGATAAATCTTCAGTTGGACGTCACGAACCCCGGCCCGGGTCATCGCCTGGGCGAGATCGTTCAGGCGCTTGCCCTGGCTCACGGGGTCGCACTCGCCGCCGATCACCATCACCGGCAGGTCGCTGCGGATGCGCGACAGGTGCTCGACGGGCGTTATATCCGCCAGACCGCCGAGCAGGTCCACCCATAGCTGGTTGCTGCAGCGGAAGCCGCAGAGCGGATCGGCGACGTATTTGTCGACTTCAACGGGGTCGCGGCTGAGCCAGTCAAAGGCGGTGCGGTTGGGTTTGAAGGCCTTGTTGAACGAGCCGAAGGACAGGAAGTCGATCAGCGCGCTGCGCCCCAGCGGGCCCTGGCGCCAGCGCTCGAAGCGGGCGATCACGCGGGCGCTGTTGTACAGCGCCACTGGCTGGTAGTTGGAGCCGGACAGCACCGCCGCCTTCACGCTGGCGCTGTGCTGCATCAGATAGGCGCTGCCGATGTAGCTGCCCATGCTGTGGCCGAGCAGGATGATCGGCAGGTCCGGGTGTTCCTCGCGCACATGCTGGTTCAGCGTATGCAGGTCGCCGATCACCTTGCCCCAGCCGCCGCGGTCGGCGTAGTGGCCCAATTCGCCGTTCTCGGCGGTGCGGCCATGGCCGCGCTGGTCGATGGCGTAGAGGTGGTAGCCGGCTGCGTTCAGCGCAAGCCCCAGGCGCTCGTAGCGGCCGGCGTGCTCGGCCATGCCGTGGGACAGCATCAGGGCGCCGCGGGACGGGCCTTCCGGCGCCCAGTGGCGGGTGTAGAGCGGGGGCTCGTCGCTGGCGGCAAGCCAGTAGGCGGCGTAGGGCATGGGGTCCATCCTGTTTCTTGTTCGTCGATTCTTATTGGAATGGGGCCATGGAGCGGGCCAGACGGGGCGATTCTGCCACGCCGGGACATCTTCTGTATGGATTGCCGACAGCACCCGGCTATTGTCGTGTAAGTCCCGTCCTAGGCGGCCGTCGGCTCTATCCCGCGCCATGCAGGGATGGTGGCGCAAGATTCACGCAGTCTATGACGCCGCCTGGAGTCTTTGCGATGACCAAAGGAACTGCTAGCTTCCGTCGAATGACCGCAATGACGGTTCGGTTTCGCTCAGGTATGAGGACAAGAATAAATGCAACCTGATTTCTGGAACGACAAACGCCCGGCCGGCGTGCCCAGCGACATTGACCTGACCGCCTACAAATCGGTGGTGGAAGTCTTCGAGCGCTCCTGCAAGAAATTCGCCGACCGTCCGGCCTTCAGCAACATGGGCGTGACCCTGACCTACGCCGAGCTGGACCGCCTGTCCGCCGCCTTCGGCGCCTACCTGCAGAAGCACACCGACCTCAAGCCCGGCGACCGCATCGCCGTGCAGATGCCGAACATCCTGCAATACCCCATCGCCGTGTTCGGTGCCCTGCGCGCCGGCCTCATCGTGGTCAACACCAACCCGCTCTACACCGCCCGCGAAATGCGCCACCAGTTCAAGGATTCCGGCGCCCGTGCGCTGGTCTACGTGAACCTGTTCGGCAAGCTGGTGCAGGAAGTGCTGCCCGATACCGGCATCGAATACCTGATCGAGGCGCAGATGGGTGACCTGCAGCCCGCGCTCAAGGGCCTGCTGGTCAACACCGTGGTCAAGCACGTGAAGAAGATGGTGCCGGAGTACAACCTGCCCCAGGCCGTCTCCTTCAAGGCCGCCCTGCGCCAGGGCCGCGGCCATGGCCTGCAGCCGGTCAAGGTCGGCCTGGAAGACATCGCGGTGCTGCAGTACACCGGCGGCACCACCGGCGTGGCCAAGGGCGCCATGCTCACCCACGGCAACCTGGTGGCGAACATGCAGCAGGTGCATGCCTGCCTGCAGCAGCACGGCCCGGACGGCAAGCCGCTGATGCAAGTCGGCAACGAGGTGATGATCGCGCCGCTGCCGCTGTACCACATCTATGCCTTCACCGCGAACTGCATGTGCATGATGGTCAACGGCAACCACAACGTACTGATCAGCAACCCGCGCGACATTCCCGGCTTCATCAAGGAGCTGAAGAAGTGGCGCTTCTCCGCGCTGCTGGGCCTGAACACCCTGTTCGTCGCGCTGATGGATCGCCCGGAGTTCAAGGAACTGGACTTCTCCAACCTGAAGGTCACCAACTCCGGCGGCACCGCGCTGGTCACCGCTACCGCCGAGCGCTGGAAAGCCACCACCGGCTGCACCGTGGTGGAAGGCTACGGCCTCACCGAAACTTCCCCGGTGGTCAGCACCAACCCCTACGGTGATGCCGCGCGCCTGGGCACCGTCGGCCTGCCGGTGCCGGGCACCGCGCTGAAAGTCATCGACGACGACGGCAACGACGTCGGTCTGGGCGAGCGCGGCGAGCTGTGCGTGAAGGGCCCGCAGGTCATGAAAGGCTACTGGCAGCGCCCGGACGCCACCGCCGAGGTGCTGGACGCCGAAGGCTGGCTGCGCACCGGCGACATCGCGGTGATCGATCCGGACGGTTTCACCCGCATCGTCGACCGCAAGAAGGACCTGATCATCGTCTCCGGCTTCAACGTCTATCCCAACGAGATCGAGGACGTGGTCATGGCCCACCCGAAAGTCGCCAACTGCGCGGCCGTCGGCGTGCCGGACGAGAAGTCCGGCGAGGCGGTGAAGCTGTTCGTGGTGGCCCGCGAGGGCGGTGTGACCGTCGAGGAGCTCAAGGCCTACTGCAAGGAAAACTTCACCGGCTACAAGGTGCCCAAGCACATCGTGCTCAAGGACGCCCTGCCGATGACCCCGGTGGGCAAGATCCTGCGCCGCGAGCTGCGCGAAACCGCCTGAAGCGAGCGTGAATGAAAAAGGGGGCTGATCCTGGATCAGCCCCCTTTTTTATTGCCGGTTGTCAGCCTGGGCTGGTCAACCGCCGCAGCCGCCACAGCAGCTGTTCTTCTTGCGCAGGATCTCGTAGAGATCGTCCTTGAGCTGCAGCTTCTGCTTCTTCAGCGCCTCGATGGTGTCATGGGAGGCAGGGGTGATGCCGGCTTCCATGTTCTTGATCTCCTGGTCGAGATCGTTGTGGCTATGGAAGAGCTTGGCGAAATGCGGGTCTTCGGCTTTCAGGCGGGTAATCTTTTCGCGGTATTCGGGAAACATGAGGGTTCTCCAGGAGAGTGCACCAGCACTTTGCGAGATCCCGCCCCGGAGAGTGTTGAGGCAGATCATTGAAGACGCCGCGAGGCGCTGCGCGAAATCGCCTGATCGAACTCCGACGATATACCCTGTCGCGGCAACCGGTCCGAGGAGCACTTTCCGTTCTTTTTTCCGGTTTCATTTCTCTGAAATCCACTTTGTCGGACAATCCAACAAGGCTGCGAGCCTTCTGGCACGGGCTTTTCCGACGAGTGGAGTGTTGGTGACCGGAAAGCCTGTCTCTGGTCATTTTTCTTACTGACAAGGCTGTGTTTGGTGCTGGTCGCTGTTTCTCAAAGCTGCTAATCTCGGCCCGCTTTTCGCTCCCCGAGCAGGGGAAAGCGACATAAACACAACAAAGAACCGCGAACGCGGTAAAGATGAGCTGTTGCTTAGGAGTGGGCTTCCATGACCGACAATTTCTGGAAGGACAAATACCCAGTGGGGATCGCTGCCGAGATCAACGCTGACCAGTACCCGAACATCCTCGCGGTACTCAAAGAATCCTGCCAACGTTTTGCAGACAAGCCTGCCTTCAGCAACCTGGGCAAGACCCTGACCTACGGTGAGATGTACAAGCTCTCCGGGGACTTCGCCGCCTACCTGCAACAGAACACCGATCTCAAGCCCGGCGACCGCATCGCCGTGCAGCTGCCCAACGTGCTCCAGTACCCGGTCGTGGTCTTCGGCGCCATGCGCGCCGGCCTGGTCGTGGTCAACACCAACCCGCTGTACACCGCGCGGGAAATGGAGCACCAGTTCAACGACTCCGGCGCCAAGGCGCTGGTGTGCCTGGCGAACATGGCGCACCTGGCCGAGGAAGTGCTGCCCAAGACCGGCATCCGCAACGTCATCGTCACCGAAGTGGGTGACATGCTGCCGCCGCTCAAGCGCTTCATCGTCAATTTCGTGGTCAGGAACATCAAGAAGATGGTTCCGGCCTACAACATCCCCAATGCGCAGAAACTCACCGATGTCCTGGCCAAGGGCCGTGGCAAGGCGGTGAAGGAAGTCTCGCCGCACAACGACGACGTCGCCGTGCTGCAGTACACCGGTGGCACCACCGGCGTGGCCAAGGGCGCGATGCTGACCCACCGCAACCTGGTCGCCAACATGCTGCAGTGCAAGGCACTGATGGGCGCCAACCTCAACGAAGGTTGCGAGATCCTCATCACCCCGCTGCCGCTGTACCACATCTACGCCTTCACCTTCCATTGCATGGCGATGATGCTCACCGGCAACCACAACATCCTGGTGACCAACCCGCGCGACCTGGCCAGCATGGTCAAGGAACTCTCGCAGTGGAAGTTCACCGGCTTCGTCGGCCTGAACACCCTGTTCGTCGGCCTGTGCAACAACGAAGGCTTCCGCAAGCTGGACTTCTCCGCACTGAAGCTGACCCTCTCCGGCGGCATGGCCCTGCAACAGGCCGCTGCCGAGCGCTGGAAGGACGTCACCGGCTGCGCCATCTGCGAAGGTTACGGCATGACCGAAACCAGCCCGGTGGTCTCGGTAAACCCGTTCCAGAACATCCAGATCGGCACCATCGGCATCCCGGTTCCGTCGACCCAGTGCAAGGTCATCAGCGATGACGGCCAGGACCTGCCGCTGGGCGAGCGCGGCGAGCTGTGCGTCAAGGGCCCGCAGGTGATGAAGGGCTACTGGCAGCGCCAGGAAGCCACCGACGAGATCCTCGACAAGGACGGCTGGCTGCGTACCGGCGATATCGCGATCATCCAGGAAGACGGCTACATGCGTATCGTCGACCGCAAGAAGGACATGATCCTGGTGTCGGGCTTCAACGTTTACCCCAACGAGCTGGAAGACGTGCTCGCCACCCTGCCGGGCGTGCTGCAGTGCGCCGCCATCGGCATCCCGGACGAGAAGTCCGGCGAGGCGATCAAGGTCTTCGTGGTGTCCAAGCCGGGCGTCACCCTGACCAAGGAGCAAGTCATGCAGCACATGCACGACAACCTCACCGGTTACAAGCGTCCCAAGTCCGTGGAGTTCCGCGACAGCCTGCCGACCACCAACGTCGGCAAGATCCTGCGCCGCGAATTGCGCGACGAAGAGCTCAAGAAGATCAGGGCTTAAGCCGATATACAAGAAACCCGCCGCAAGGCGGGTTTTTTGATGGGGCAAGGAAGCCATGTCCCTTATCTGCCTGAGGTGAACGCCTTGAACACTGCCCTCCGTTTGCGCGCCAAGGTCCTGCTCCTGGCCATCGTGCCGATCCTCCTCCTGACCCTGCTGTTGTGCGCCATTTCCACTGTTGCCCTGAAGCAGCTGGCGAGCCAGCAGGAAGCGCAGATCCGCGAGAACCTCACCCAGGACCGCGAAGCCCAGTTGAAGAACTTCGTCGACGTGGCGCTGGCTGCCGTCGGCCCTGTCTACCAGGCCGCCACCCAGGGTGATGCCCAGGCGCGCGAACAGGGCATCGCGATTCTCAAGCGTCTCGAGTACGGCAAGGGCGGCTACTTCTGGGGCTACGACACCCGCTCCGTGCGCGTCTTCCAGGGCACCAGCGACGAGCGCCTGGGCGAGGACTTCAGCACCTATCGCGATCCGAATGGCGTCTACGCCATCCGCGAGCTGGTGGCGGCGGGCCAGAGTGGCCAGCATTACGTGCGCTACAGCTTTACCCTGCCGGGCGGCAACGCCATCGTGCCGAAGATCGGCTATGCCCACTTCCTGCCCAAGTGGAATTTGGTGTTCGGCACCTCGCTGAACCTCGACGACGTCGAGCGTGAAGTGAAGGAGGCCGGCGCCGCCTTCGACGCCAAGATCGACAACCTGCTGCTGCTCATGGGCGGCGCAGCGCTGGCGCTGCTGGTGGTGATCGGCGTGCTCGCCGGGCTGTTCAGCCGCACCATCGTCCAGCCCATCGTGCAGGTGCGCGACAACCTCGACGACATGGCCGCCGGAGACGGCAACCTGACTCACCGCCTGAACCTCGGTCGCCATGACGAGCTGGGCGAGCTGGCCGGCTCGTTCAACCGTTTCGTCGAGAAGATCCATGTACTGGTCCAGCAGGTCGCCGGTACCACCCAGCAGTTGTCCGGGCTGGTGGGCGACGTGGCCCAGCAGGCGCAGCGCTCCGAACGCGCGATGGATGGCCAGCGCCACGAGACCGACCAGGTCGCCACTGCCATCAACGAGATGACCGCCGCCGCCCAGGAAGTGGCGCGCAGCGCGCAGCAGGCGGCCGACGCGGCACAGCAGACCGACCGTGAAGGCCAGGCGGCCAAGCGAGAAGTGGACCTGTGCGTCGCGCAGATCAACGACCTGGCGGGCGAGGTGCGCAGCAGCAGCGACTCCCTCGACACCCTGCGCCAGGATGTTCAGGGCATCGTCGGCGTGCTGGAAGTGATCCGTTCCATTGCCGAGCAGACCAATCTGCTGGCGCTCAACGCCGCCATCGAAGCCGCCCGTGCCGGCGAGGCCGGACGTGGTTTCGCCGTGGTCGCCGACGAAGTCCGCGCCCTGGCCAGCCGCACCCAGCAGAGCACCGGGGAAATCCAGCAGATGATCGACCGCCTGCGCGGCACCACGGAAGGCTCGGTGAGTGCCATGCAGCGCGCCAGCGACATGGCCGAGCGCACCCGTGGCCAGGCCAACCAGGCCGGCCAGTCGCTGGACGCCATCGCCCAGCTGATCGGCACCATCAACTCGATGAACGCGCAGATCGCCAGCGCCGCCGAGGAGCAGACTGCGGTGGCCGAGGAGATCAACCGCAGCGTGCACCAGATCGCCGGCGGCGTGGACAGCGTGGCGGACGACGCCGCCAAGGGCGCGCGTACCGCGACCGAGCTGAACGGCCTCGGCGAGCGCCTGCGCCAACTGGTAGGCCAGTTCCGCATCTGATCCGGCGGGGCGCAATGCCCCGTCAATCCGGGTCGCCAAGCAATCGGATTGGCGGCCCGTGCCGGTCTTTTGCGACAATTCCCGAATTGTCGCCATGACAGCCCATTCCAGGGACCGGCTCCGCACCTGCTCGCGCCGCTCCCGCCTGATGCCCGCGAAGCCGATGACCACAGACAGTACGCCGACCCCCGAACAGCTCCTGCAGCGCATGGATCACGCGATGATCCGCGACCGCCATCGCCTGCGCCGGCAGCTCCACGAACTGCGCAAGCACCCCGACGAGGCCAAGCTCGCCCAGTGGGCCGAGCGCTTCCAGGCCTCCTGCGCCAAGGCCGAGGCACGTCGTGCGAGCATCCCGAAGATCCGCTACGACGACAGCCTGCCCATCGCCGCCAAGCGCGACGAGATCAAGGCCGCGCTGGAAAAGAGCCAGGTGGTGGTGATCGCCGGCGAGACCGGCTCGGGCAAGACCACCCAGCTGCCGAAGATCTGCCTGGAGCTGGGCCGTGGCACCCATGGCCTGATCGGCCACACCCAGCCGCGCCGGCTGGCCGCGCGCAGCGTGGCGACCCGCGTTGCCGAGGAGATCGGCACGCCGTTGGGTTCGCTGGTTGGCTACCAGGTGCGTTTCGAAGACCAGAGCGACGACAGCACGCTGATCAAGCTGATGACCGACGGCATCCTGCTGGCCGAGACCCAGCATGACCGTTACCTCGAGCGCTACGACACGATCATCGTCGACGAAGCCCACGAACGCAGCCTGAACATCGACTTCCTGCTCGGCTTCCTGAAAACCCTGCTGCACCGCCGGCCGGACCTGAAGCTGATCATCACGTCGGCGACCATCGACCTGGAACGCTTCTCCAAACACTTTGGCGATGCGCCCATCGTCGAGGTCTCGGGGCGCACCTACCCGGTGGAAACCTGGTACCGCCCGCTGGCGGCGGAAGTAGACGAGGACGGCGAAGCGCTGTTCGACGACCTCTCCGTGGACCAGGGCATCCTCCGCGCGCTGGACGAGATCGCCGCCCACGAGCGCGAAATCGGCAAGCGCCCCGGCGACGTGCTGGTGTTCCTCCCCGGTGAGCGCGAGATTCGCGACGCCGCCGACATGCTGCGCAAGGCCAACCTGCGCCACACCGAAGTGCTGCCGCTCTATGCGCGGCTGACACCGGCCGAGCAGCAGAAGATCTTCGCACCCATGCCGGGGCGCAAGATCGTGCTCGCCACCAACGTCGCGGAAACCTCGCTGACGGTACCGGGCATCCGCTATGTGATCGACAGCGGCACCGCGCGGATCAGCCGCTACAGCTACCGCGCCAAGGTCCAGCGCCTGCCCATCGAAGCCGTCTCGCAGGCCAGCGCCAACCAGCGCAAGGGCCGTTGCGGCCGGGTCGAGCCGGGCATCTGCGTGCGCCTGTACAGCGAGGAAGACTTCAACGGCCGCCCGGCCTTCACCGATCCGGAAATCCTGCGCACCAACCTCGCGGCGGTGATCCTGCAGATGCTCCACCTGCGCCTGGGCGACATCGAGGCCTTCCCCTTCATCGAGCCGCCGGATGGCAAGGCGATCAACGACGGCTTCACCCTGCTGCAGGAACTCTCGGCAGTGAACCGCGAGGGCCAGCTGACGCCGCTGGGCCGCCAGCTGGCGCGCCTGCCCATCGACCCACGGCTGGGGCGCATGCTGCTGGAAGCGGCGCAACTGGGCAGCCTGCCCGAAGTGCTCACCGTGGCCAGCGCGCTGTCCGTGCAGGACCCGCGCGAGCGGCCGATGGACCGCCAGCAGGCCGCCGACCAGGCCCACGCGCAGTGGAAGGACCCGGACTCGGACTTCGCGGCGCTGATCAACCTCTGGCGCGGCTTCGAGGAGCAGCGCCAGGCGCTGGGCTCCAACCCGCTGCGCAACTGGTGCCGGAAGAACTTCCTGAATTACCTGCGCCTTCGCGAGTGGCGTGATGCGCACCGCCAGCTGACGCTGATCTGCCGTGAGCTGCAGCTGCCCTTCGGCTCCAAGTCGGAAGGCGCCCAGCGCAAGAGCGAGCCCGCTCGCGCGCAGGCCACGCAGCACGACAACCGTGGCCGTCAGCCGGTCGCCAAGGCGGACGAGCCGAAGGCCCGTGACATCGACTACGCCGCCGTGCACAAGGCGATCCTCTCCGGCCTGCTCAGCCAGATAGGCCAGAAGGCGGAGGAGGGCGATTACCTCGGCGCGCGCCAGAGGCGTTTCTGGATTCACCCCTCCAGCGTGATCGGCCGTAAGAAGCCGCAGTGGATCATGGCCGCCGAGCTGGTGGAGACCACCAAGCTGTTTGCCCGCATGGTCGCGAAGATCGAGCCGGACTGGCTGGAGCCGCTGGCCGGGCACCTGGTGAAGAAAAACTACCTGGAGCCGCACTGGGAAAAACGCCGTGGCCAGGTGGTGGCCTACGAGCAGGTCACCCTCTACGGCCTGATCATCATCGGCCGTCGCCCGGTGAACTACGGCCCGATCGACGCGCCGGTGTCCCGCGAGATGTTCATCCGCGAGGCGCTGGTGCGTGGCGAGATCAACAGCCGCGCCAAGTGCCTGGCAGCCAACCGCCAGTTGCTGGAGAAGCTCGACGAGCTGGAAGCCAAGGCGCGCCGGCGCGACATCCTGGCCGACGAGGAAACCCTGTTCGCCTACTACGACGAGCGCTTGCCGGCGGACATCTACCAGTCCGCCAGCTTCGAGAAGTGGTACGAGCGCGAGCACAAGCAGCAGCCGGACCTGCTGATCATGCGCGAGGAGGACGTCCTCGCCCGTGACGCCAGCGAAGTCACCGCCGGCCTCTACCCGGACCGCCTGCGCCTGGGCGACCTGCAGCTGCCGCTCACCTATCACTTCGAGCCCGGCCACGTGCGTGACGGTGTGACCGTGCGCGTGCCGGCGCCGCTGCTGCCGCAGCTGCCCGCCGAGCGCCTGGAATGGCTGGTGCCGGGGCTGCTGGAGGCCAAGTGCATCGAGCTGGTGCGCAGCCTGCCGAAGGCGATCCGCAAGAACTTCGTGCCGGTGCCGGACTTCGTCCGCGCCGCGCTGGGCAAGATGGTCTTCGCCGAGGGCGGGTTGTCCGAATCCCTGGGCCGCGAGCTGCAGCGCATGACCGGCAGCCGCGTACCGGAAGAAGCCTGGGCGGAGGCCGAGACCCAGGTGGAAAGCCACCTGCGGATGAACATCGAAGTGGTCGACGCCCGTGGCAAGTTCCTCGGCGAAGGCCGCGACCTCGTTGAACTCACCGCGCGCTTCGCCGAGGCCAGCCAGGCTGCGCTGGCGATCCCGCAGGCGGACAAGCCGCAGAAGCCGGTGGAGGCCAAGGGCTTTGGCGAAGTCGCGGAGAAGCTCCAGCAGAAGGTCGCCGGGCTGTCGATGACGGTCTACCCGGCGCTGGTGGAAGAGGCCGGCGTGGTGAAGGAAAACCGTTTCCCGACCCAGGCCGAGGCTGACTACCAGCACCGCCGCGCCCTGCAGCGCCTGCTCCTGCAACAGCTCGCGGAGCCGGCCAAGTTCCTGCGCAGCAAGCTGCCGGGGCAGACCGACATGGGCCTGCTCTACCGCGAGCTGGGCCGCGTCGAGTCACTGGTGGAAGACATCCTGCTGGCCAGCCTGGACAGCGCCATTCTCGACGGCGAAAGCAACCTGCCGCGCGATGGCGCCGGGCTTGCGTCGCTGGCCGAGAAGAAGCGAGGCGCCTGGACCGAGCACGCCGAGCGCATCGCCCGCTTGACCCTGGAAATCCTCAAGCTCTGGCACGGTCTGCAGAAGCGCTTCAAGGGCAAGGTCGACCTCGCCATGACGGTGCCGCTGAACGATGTGAAGGGCCAGCTGGCCAAGCTGGTCTACCCCGGCTTCGTCCGCGACACGCCGTTGGAATGGCTGAAGGAATACCCGCGCTACCTGAAAGCGATCGAGCAACGTCTGGACAAGGTCGCCGGTCAGGTCCAGCGCGACCGCGTGTGGAGTGGCGAGATGGCCGGTTACTGGGAGCAGTACTCGGCGCGCGTGGCCAAGCATGCCCAGGAAGGCAAGCGCGACCCGGAACTGGTGATGTACCGCTGGATGCTGGAGGAATACCGCGTCTCGCTGTTCGCCCAGCAACTGGGGACGAAGGTGCCGGTGTCGGACAAGCGCCTGTCGAAGCAGTGGAGCCAGGTCGAGGCTTGAGCTGCAGTCGCCTGTAGGAGCGGGCCATGCCCGCGATTCGCGCGCATGGTGTGCTCCTACAGGAAATACTCCGAGGTCAGTCGCGCTTGGGGATGTTCAGCCCGCGCTGCACCGCCGGCCGTGCGAGGAATTTCTCCAGCACACGCTTCACGTTCTGGAAGTGGTCGAAGCCCACCAGGTCGCCTGCTTCATAGAAGCCGACCAGGTTGCGAATCCACGGGAACGTGGCGATGTCGGCGATGGTGTAGCGTTCGCCCATGATCCAGTCGCGGCCTTCGAGGTGGCGGTCGAGCACGCTCAGCAGGCGCTTGGACTCGTCCACGTAGCGCTGCAGCGGGCGCTTGTCCTCGTAGTCCTTGCCGGCGAATTTGTTGAAGAAGCCGATCTGGCCGAACATCGGGCCGATCCCGCCCATCTGGAACATCAGCCATTGCAGGGTTTCATAGCGGCCGCTGGCGCCGGGGGCGATCAGCGAGTCGGTCTTGTCGGCGAGGTAGACCAGGATCGCGCCGGACTCGAACAGCGCCAGGGGTTTTCCGTCCGGGCCGTTGGGGTCGAGGATCGCCGGGATCTTGTTGTTCGGGTTCAGCGAGAGAAATTCCGGGGACATCTGGTCGTTGCGCTCGAAGCTGACCAGGTGCGGCTCGTAGGGCAGGCCAAGCTCTTCCAGCATGATCGATACCTTCACGCCGTTGGGCGTGGGCAGCGAGTACAGCTGCAGGCGGTCAGGGTGTTCGGCGGGCCATTTGCGGGTGATGGGGAACGCGGAAAGGTCTGACATGCATACTCCGGTCAGGTGAGCGGGATCTTGAGTCGGCCCTCAGGATAGCCCTCTGCGTGGCCACGGTCATGACCCGCGCGCGACAAACCGGTATGGTGCGGGCCCATAGACAAGCAACCGGCCCCGATGCGGTCACCAGACAAGGAACCCAGCATGAGCCTGCAAGGCACTTACGATCCGCAGAACATCTTCGCCCAGATCATTCGCGGCGAGGCTCCCTGCTTCAAGCTGTACGAGGACGACGACGTGCTTGCCTTCCTCGATCTGTTCCCGCAGTCCTACGGCCACGCCCTGGTGATTCCGAAGAATTCTCCGGCGCGCAACATCCTCGAAGTCGACCCCGATGCGCTGGCCAAGGTAATGCGCGTGGTGCAGCGCCTGACCGGTGTGATCGTCGAAGAGCTCAACCCCGATGGCGTGCAGGTCGCCCAGTTCAACGGCGCGCCGGCCGGGCAGACGGTGTTCCACATCCACGTGCACATCGTCCCCCGCTATGCCGGCGAGGGCCTGGGGATCCACGCGGCGAACAAGGCCGATGCGGCGGAGCTGGAGAAGCTGCAGGCGCGCCTCGTTGCCCGCCTGAACGGCTGAGGCGCACCTGTGCCGGCGGTTACTCGACCGCCGGCTTGATGTCGAAACCGGTGCGGTTGTCGCTGACGATGCGGAAGGCGTTGTTGCCGCCCGGTTCGAGCGGCACCAGCAGTTCACGGCGCAGCATGGCCTTGCTGCAAAGGCCGTCGCCGTCCTTGTCGCCGATGATGCCGACCACGTGCTTGCCCACCGGCACGTGGAAGCTGGCCGACTCACCCTTGCCGATGCGCGCGGCGATTTCATGGTCGATGGTGAGGGCGACGAAGCAGCCGCCGCCGATGTAGCCCACGTCGCGGGTGACATCGACCTTGACGCTGTCCTTGCCCGGTTGCTGGTAGGCCAGCAGGCGGTCGGTGGGGACGGGTTGGACTTCATCGCTCTGGTACGAAGCACAGCCGGAAAGCGCGAGCAGGGACAGGACGGCAAGGATCGAACGCATAGACTTCCTCCATGGACAATGCAGCCTAGGCTAGCCCATCCGACCGGTTTCCGTCGGCTGGGCTACGCACCGTAGGAAATTGGAGTAGTCTTCAGCAAATGTGATTCGGGCTGGAGTGCCCGATTGCCGCCATTCAGGCCGATCCGCCGGGCGGTCGAGCCAAGGAGCAGGGCTGATGCACCGCAACAGCGATCCCGACCATCTGTTCGACTCCAGTGCCGGACCTACCGGGCTGGAAGAGGCAGACCATCGCCTGCTGATGCGGCTGATCTTCGGTTGCACCGGGGCGACCCTGGGGTTGTTCTCGATCCTGCAGTACCTCGCCGGCAATCTCTGGCTGGCGGGCGCCGAACTCGCTACCTGCGGGCTGCTGCTGTGGGCGGCGCACCGGCTGCAGCGTGTGCGTCGGCTGGTGCCATGGATCATCGCCTACCTGCTGCCGACCTTCTGTTTCATCCTCTACATCATCGTCATGCCCAACGCCTCGGCGTCGGCTTTCGTCTGGGTCTACCTGATGCCGGTGATGGCCTACCTGCTGCTGGGCAAGTGGCGTGGCTTCCTGCTCGCCGTGCCGTTCATGCTGATCGCCACGCTGATGTACCTGCATGCGAACCACCTGCGTCTGGATGCACCGGGGCTGATCGACATCGGCAACGGCATCTTCTGTGGCGTGCTGGTGATTGCCTTCATGCACGTCTATGAAGAGCGCCGCGCTGCCGCCTACAAGCAACTGCGGCACCTGGCGCTGACCGATGCGCTGACCGGCGTGGCCAGCCGCGAGAGCTTCCAGCGTGCGCTGAGGCGTTGCATCCAGGAGGCGGCCCGCTATGAGACGCGGCTGGTGCTGGTGGTGCTGGATGTCGATCACTTCAAGAACATCAACGACCAGTGGGGCCACGATGCCGGCGACAAGGCCTTGCAGCACTTGTGCAACCGCCTGCGCCACCGCCTGCGCGCCACCGACCTGATCGGCCGGCTGGGCGGTGAGGAGTTCGGCCTGCTGCTGCCCTTCACCGATCGCTTCGACGCCAAGCCGCTGGTGGAATCCCTGCGCCGCGACATCGACGAGGCGCCGCTGATGTACCACGGGGAGCGCATCGAGATTTCCGCCACCTTCGGCCTCGCCGAGTGGCCGGGCGACGGTCTGGATGCCGATGAACTCTACCGCTGCACCGACCGCCGCCTGTATCGCGGCAAGGCCGAGGGGCGCAATCGGCTGGTCTACAGCGACCCGGCCTGAGTCCGCTTCGCCGCCAGCGGCTCGGTGAGGCGCGCATAGGCCGTGCGCACCTGGCGCGCCATCTTCCGTTCCACCCATTCGTAGCTCAGCCAGGACAGCAGCAGGATCGCCGGTACGGCGACGCTCAGCGTCTGATAGGGCGTCAGGCCCAGCCGCTCATGCAGCCAGTAGGCGGCCAGCCAGAGCACGATCACGTGCAGCAGGTACACCGAATAGGACCAGTCGCCCAGCGCATGCAGCACTTTGCTGCGCTCGAACAGCGGCTCCAGTGCCACACACGCGGCCAGCAGCGTGGCGGCAGGCAGGCCCCAGGTCAGCAGGCGCCAGGGATGATCGGCGGGGAACGCCGCGATGGTCGTCACCGCCACGGCAGCCATCAGCAGGGCCAGCGGCCGGGGCAGGTTCAGCCAGCCGCGCCGGTACAGCGCCGCCAGGCCCAGGCCGAGGAGAAACTCGAAGATGATCGGATTGCGGTAGAAGTTGCTGAGCCAGGGTTCGCGCGCCAGCACCTGCGCCACCAGCAGCACCAGCGCCGTCACCAGCCAGGGGCGCCAGCGCTCGGCGACCAGGAAGGAGAGGGCGAACAGGCCGTAGAAAAGCATCTCGAAATTCAGCGTCCAGCCCACCGGCAGCACCGGGTACAGGCCGAAACCACCCGGGTTTTCGCTGGGGATGAACAGCAGCGAGAGCAGCAGCGATTTGCCGCCGACGCCGTAGATCGGCATCACGTCGGCGAAGGCATAGATGATCAGGGCGGTGATCGCCGTGTACAGCCAGTAGGCCGGGGCGACACGGGCCAGGCGCTGGACCAGGAAGGTCACTGGCGACATCGGCCGGCCGGCGCTGGAGAGGTGGATCACGAAGCCGCTGAGGACGAAGAAGATGTCCACCCCGACCTGGCCGCGGGTGGAGAGGAGCTTGCCGCCGAGGCTGTCGGCGCGGAAGTCGAAGAACACTTGCATGAAGTGATGGAACACCACCAGCCAGGCGGCCAGTGCCCGCAGTGCCTGAAGCGAAACCAGCATGGGTGGGCGAGTCCTCCGTCGGTGGATAAAAGAAAGGGGCGCGACTTTGCGCGCCCCTTTCCTCGACAGTCAGGTGTCGCTGATCGTTCACCGGGCCTGCTGGACGGTCGCGGCCGGCATCGCCGGTTCACGTTCCAGACGCAGACACAGCAGCGCCGTGATGATGGCCGCCACCGGCAGCGCGGCGCCGACCCAGGGCAGCGCGGCGAGGCCGGGGCCGTGGTCGATGGTCATGCCGCCAAGCCAGGCACCCAGGGCGTTACCCAGGTTGAAGGCGGCGATGTTGAAGCTGGCCGCGACGCTCTGGCCGGCGCCGTGGGCCTTCTCCAGCACCCACATCTGCAGCGGCGGCACGGTGGCGAACCCGGCGGCGCCGAGCAGGGCGATGAAGATGACCACGGCAATCCGGTTCTCCAGCGCGAAGCTCATCAGGCCCATGACCACCGCCAGCGCGACCAGGCTGCCGAGCAGGGCGGGCACCAGTTTGCGGTCGGCGAGCTTGCCGCCCAGCAGGTTGCCCAGCACCAGGCCGCCGCCGAACACCAGCAGCACCGGCGACACCGCACTTTCGGAGAAGCCGGCGAGGCGGGTCAGCAGCGGCGACACATAGCTGAACACGGTGAACACACCGCCGAAGCCGAGCACGGTGGTCAGCAGACCGAGCAGCACGGCGGGGCGCTTCAGCACGCGGAAGTCGTCGCGCAGGTTGCCGGCGGCCGGCGGTGCGCTGTGGCGCGGCAGGTAGATCGCCAGGATCGCCAGGGCCAGCAGGCCAATGCCGGTCACCACCCAGAAAGCCGCGCGCCAGCCATAGAGCTGACCGAGCCAGGTGCCCAGCGGCACGCCGAGGATGGTGGCGACGGTGAGGCCGGTGAACATCAGCGCGATGGCCGAGGCGCGGCGTTCGGCCGGCACCAGGCTGGTGGCGACCACCGAACCGACGCCGAAGAAGGTGCCATGGGCGAAGGAGGTCAGCACCCGCGCCGCCATCAGCGTGGCGTAATCCGGCGCCAGGGCACAGGCGAGGTTGCCGAGGGTGAAGATCACCATCAGCCCGAGCAGGGTGCGGCGTTGCGGCCAGCGCGCGGTGAGGGCGGTGAGCAGCGGCGCGCCGAGCACTACGCCCAGCGCGTAGCCGGAAATCAGCAGGCCGGCGGCGGAGATGGAGACGCCGAAATCATGGCCGACCTCCAGCAGCAATCCCATGATCACGAATTCGGTAACGCCGATGCCAAAGGCACCGGCAGTCAAGGCGTACAAGGCAATGGGCACGGGGGCTCTCCCGGATGATTCGTAGAATGGCCGCCACCTTATCCCCGTGCGTATTGCTGATATAGACTGCTTGTAAGCAAATCACCTGTGAATTGAATTCAATATGGCCCGCCCTGACGTCAACCGCTTCGGCGAAATGGAAGTGTTCATCCGCGTGGTGGAAACCGGCGGTTTTACTGCCGCCGCGCAGCAGTGCGGGATGACGCCCTCGGCAGTGAGCAAGCTGGTGGCGCGCCTGGAGGATCGCCTCGGCGCGCGGCTGTTCAACCGTTCCACTCGGCGCCAGCAGCTCACGGCTGAAGGCGCGGCGTTCTACGAACGCAGCCTGCGCATCCTTGCCGATCTGGATGAAGCCGAACGCGAGGCTTCGGTCAGTGCCGAGCCGCAGGGCAGGGTGCGCATCAGTTGCAACCTGCCGGTGGGCCGGCAGTTCCTCATCCCGGCGCTGCCGCTGTTCTTCGAGCGCTATCCGGGCGTCAGTCTCGACCTGCAACTGACCGATGAAGTGGTGGACCTGCTGGAAGTGCGTGCTGATGTCGCCGTGCGCAGCGGCCCACTGCGGGACTCGCGGTTGGTGGCGCGTTCGCTGGGGGAGTCCGGACACAAGATTGTCGCCGCGCCCGAGTATCTGGCGCGGCACGCTGCGCCGCAGCATCCGCGCGAGCTGGGCGAGCACAACTGCGTGGGTTTCAGCTACCGGCGTGTCGAGCCGGACTGGCCATTCCTGGACAAGCCGGCGGATGCCCCCGAGCCCAGCGGCAACCTGCTGGCCAGCGACGGCGACAGCGTGCGTCATCTGGCGCTGGCCGGGCTGGGGCTGGCGCGGCTGGCAGAATTCCAGGTACGGGAGGATATCGCTGCCGGACGGCTGGTGGCGGTGCTGGAGGACTTCAATCCTGGCGACCGCAAACCCATGCACGCGCTCTACCTGGGCAAGCCGGGCCACCTGCCGGCGCGGGTGCGCGCGGTGCTCGACTTCCTCGCCGAGCACGTGCGCATCGACTGACTCAGGCGGCTTCGAGCAATGCCAGGGTATCGGCCGCGCCCATCATCTTCGCCGCGGCCAGCGCCGTCAGGCCGCTGGCGTCGCGGGCCTCGCGGTCGGCGCCGTGTTCCAGCAGGCAGCGGACGATCTCCGGGCGATTGAACATCGCCGCCATCATCAGCGCGGTCTTGCCGTCGGGCGATGCCCCTTCGACCTGTGCGCCCCGGCTGAGCAGCAGGCGCACCATCTCCAGATCGCCCTTGAAGGCGGCCCCGGCCAGCGGCGTCTGCCCGGCGTTGTTGCGCAGGTCCGGGTCGGCGCCGTGGTCGAGGAGCACGCCAACGGTGTCGTGGTGGCCGTAATAGCTGGCCAGCATCAGCAGGCTGTCGCCCTTGTGGTTGCGCAGGTTGGCCGGCAGGCCCTGCTGCAGCAGGTCGGTCAGGCGCGGGGTATCACCCTGGCGGGCCAGGTCGATCACCTGGTTGGCGAATTCCAGGGTCTGTTCGTCCATTTCCGGGCGGTTCGCGGCACTCATCCTGAAGTCTCCTTGGCAAAGTCGGGAATGCACTGAAGGATAAGGACTGGCGCGCCTGGGCGCGCCAACACTGTGCCTATGGTGCCGGTGGAAAATTTCAATCCGTTGCTCCAGGGCAGGCGTGGCGTGATTTATGTCCATGATCTTGCGCAAATGCCGCCCTCGCACGGCGACTTTTCGGCGAAAATTGCAGCATAATCAGCGATCAGCGGTTGCACCTGGGGTGAAACCGCAAACCGCCGGGCGGGCAAAGGTGCCCACCGTCGGTGGGAGTGGCACACTGCCCTGTTGCGGGGATCGCCATCCCGAAGCCTTCGCGCCAGGACGCGGAGCGACGAATATCCAGTGCCGGCCGATGGGCGGGCACCTTGATGCCTAACCTTGCCGCCCGGCCCGGCGGCGCAGATTGAGAAGAGGATTGACCGTGCATAAAGTCGTGATCAGCGGAACCGGCCTGTATACCCCGCCGTTCAGCATCTCCAACGATGAACTGGTGGAATCCTTCAACAGCTACGTCCGCAGTCACAACGAGCAGAATGCCGAAGCCATCGCCAGGGGCGAAGTCGAAGCACTGTCCGAGTCCAGCTCGGCGTTCATCGAAAAGGCTTCCGGTATCAAGAGCCGCTTCGTGGTGAACAAGGAAGGCATCCTCGATCCGCAGCGCATGGCGCCGCGCATTCCGGAGCGCTCAAACGAAGACTGGGGCATCCTCTGCGAGATGGCGACTGCCGCCGCCAAGCAGGCCCTGCAGCGTGCCGGCCGCACCCCCGAAGACATCGACGGGGTGATCGTCGCCTGCTCCAACCTGCAGCGCGCCTACCCGGCCGTGGCCATCGAAGTGCAGGCTGCCCTCGGCATCCAGGGCTTCGGCTATGACATGAACGTCGCCTGCTCCTCGGCCACCTTCGGCATCCAGGCCGCCGTGAACAGCGTGCAACTGGGCCAGGCCCGCGCGATCCTCATGGTCAACCCGGAAATCTGCACCGGCCACCTGAACTTCCGCGACCGCGACAGCCACTTCATCTTCGGCGACGCGGCCACCGCCGTGGTCATCGAGCGTGCCGACCAGGCCACCAGCGAGCACCAGTTCGACGTGGTCAGCACCAAGCTGCTGACCCAGTTCTCCAACAACATCCGCAACAACTTCGGCTTCCTCAACCGCGCCGCGGAAGAGGGCATCGGCAGCCGTGACAAGCTGTTCGTGCAGGAAGGCCGCAAGGTGTTCAAGGACGTCTGCCCGATGGTGGCCGAGCTGATCGGCGAACACCTGGCGCAGAACGACATCCCGGTCAGCGACGTGAAGCGCTACTGGCTGCACCAGGCCAACCTGAACATGAACCTGCTGATCACCCGCAAGCTGATCGGTCGTGATGCCGAGGCCCACGAAGCACCGGTGATCCTCGATACCTACGCCAACACCAGCTCCGCCGGTTCGGTCATCGCCTTCCACAAGTACCAGGACGACCTGCCCGCCGGCGCCATCGGCGTGCTGAGCTCCTTCGGCGCCGGCTACTCCATCGGCAGCGTGATCCTGCGCAAGCGCTGATCGTGCCCGCCGACGACAGCGAGCTGTTGTCGCGCCTGCTGGCCGGTGACCAGCAGGCCTTCCGCACCCTGGTAGCCAACTACCAGGGTGCGATGCGCGCCGTGGCCATCGCCATCGTCGGCGCCGCTCATGCCGATGAAGTGGTGCAGGACGCCTGGCTCGCCGCGGTGCGCAACCTCGATGGCTTCCAGGGTCGCTCCAGCCTCAAGACCTGGCTGCTGACCATCACTGCCAATACCGCCAAATCGCGCCTGCGCAAGGTCCGCCGCGACGTTTCGCTGGACGACCTGCCCGCGCCCCACGGCAGCCTCGACGAAACCCGCTTCGCCGCCGACGGCCACTGGAGCCCGGCGCCGCTGGCCTGGCACGAGGACTCGCCCGAAGCCTTGCTGGCCGAGGATGAACTGCGGCAGTGCCTGGAGAAGACTCTGCTCAGCCTCTCCGAACTGCAGCGCAGCGTATTGCTGCTGCGCGAACGCCAGGGACTGGAGTTGGAGGAGATCTGTAATCTGCTGGAGGTTTCGCTCTCCAATGTCCGGGTGCTGTTGCACCGTGCGCGGCTGAAGGTGTTTGCCACCGTGGAGCACTTCGAGGAGACCGGGGAATGCTGACCTGCAAGGAACTGGTGGCACGCTCCAGCGACCTGCTGGACGAGCAGCTGGGCTGGCGCGAGAAGTTGGCGCTGCGCCGGCACCTCCTGCTGTGCCGCAACTGCCGGCGCTATCTGCGACAGATGCGTCTGGCCCAGGCCACCCTGCGCCTGCTGCCGGACCCGCCGCGACCCGACTCGGAACGCCTGGCCGACCACCTCGCCGAACTGCGCCGCGACAGCGCGCGGCGCTGAATCATTCGGACCTGTGCAGTCGGCGCGGGATGAACACCTCGTAGCGCTTGCCGGATACGTCCGTGCGATGACGGTCCTGCAGCCAAATCCTCAGCCCAGACTTTGCGCTCGCCACGCATCCAACCCGCCCGACAGTGCCCACGTCCGCGGGTGTCCGAACGCCTGCAGCCGCTCCGCCAGCATCGCCGCGGAAAGCTCGTGGGGGCAGGCGCAGTAAATCACCACGTCCTTGTCCTCCAGGCTGCCACGCAGTTCGTCCAGCGCCCCGTCCAGGCGGAAGGCGATGGAGCCGGGAATCGCCTCGTCATCGAACTGCGCACGCACATCGAGAATCAGCGGCGGCTCGCCAGCGTCCAGGCGCGCGCGCAGCTCGTCGACGCTGATGCGCGGAATCCGTGAGGTGCGCTTGAGCAGGCTGAAGCGCTGCCAGAGCTTCCAGACGATGAACAGCGCGAAGGCGCCGAGCAACGCCGCGACGCCGACGCTGGCGTACTCGGTGAGCAGGTCGAGGATGCGGTCCACCGCGCTGCTGAAAATACTCCCGAGCAGCAGCGCGGAGCCCGCCCAGAGTGCCGCTCCGGCGCAGTCGTAGGCGAGGAAGCGCGGCAGCGGCGTGCGCGTCATGCCGGCCATGGTGGTGGTCAGCGCGCTGGCGCCGGGGAGGAAGCGCGAGATCAGCAGCGCGCGCGGGCCGACGCGCAGATAGAAGCTCTGGCTCTGACGAATGCAGCTGTCCGGCGACAGCGAAACCTTGCACACGCTGCGCAGCATGAAGCCGCCATAGTGCCGCCCGGCGCAGAACCAGATCAGGTCGGCGATCAGGCAGGCGCAGACGGCCACTGCCAGTGCCTGGCCCAGCGGCACGCCGCTGCCTTGCAGCGTCAGGGCGCCGGCGACGATCAGCGCCGGGTAGGCCGGGATCGGCAGGCCCAACTGCTCGAGCAGGACGTTGAAGAACAGCAAGGTGAGGCCGTGCTGCTGGATCAGGGGTTGCAGTTCGTGCATGGGAAAGCCTGGGCGGGAACGGTCTTCCTGGGGAAGGCGACAGCATACCGGTAAAGCGGCCTTCAGAAATGCCTGAAGGCCTAGTGGGACATGGCTTAGGACCTTTATGCCATAAGGAAATCAAAAGTTCCTTTGTAATAAAAGTTTTATCTACGAGCAACTGATCTGAAATAACCCCTCGCCAAGATTCCCAGCAACACAAACGGGGGCCGCCAGAACGGCCTGTGCGAGTCCTTGGGGGGCGCGCAGCAGCCAGGCACTCGGCGTGTTCAACGCAAATACCATTAAGGGGAATCTTCGATGATCCGTAAGCACTTCGCCGGTTACGCCGCCACTGCCCTGGCACTGGCCGTTTCCGCCCAGGCTTTCGCAGGCACAGTCACCACCGATGGCGCCGATATCGTAATCAAGACCAAAGGCGGTCTTGAAGTCGGCACCACCGACAAGGAATTCAGCTTCAAGCTCGGTGGCCGTCTGCAAGCGGATTACAGCCGCTTCGATGGTTTCTACACCAAGAACGGCAACAACGGTGACGGCGCCTACTTCCGCCGCGCCTACCTGGAACTGGGCGGCACTGTCTACAAAGACTGGAAATACCAGATCAACTACGACATGTCCCACAACTCCGGTAACGCTGACAACGGTTACTTCGACGAAGCCTCCTTCAGCTACACCGGCTTCAGCCCGGTCACCCTGAAGTTCGGCCGCTTCGACCCGGACTTCGGTCTGGAAAAAGCCACCAGCTCCAAGTGGGTCACCGCCACCGAGCGTACCAGCGCCTACGAACTGGCTGACTGGATCAACACCCACCAGGACGGCATGGGTGCCCAGGTTGGCGGCGTCGTCGCCAACATGGCTTACCTGGACGCCGGCGTTTACGCCAAGGACGCCGACGACACCGACGGCGACAGCGTCAAGCAGTTCAACTTCCGCGGCGTGTTCGCTCCGCTGAACACCGACGGCAACGTCCTGCACGTTGGCGTGGACTACGCCTACCGTGACCTGGATGACACCGCCTTCGACTCCCGCATCCGTCCGCGTCTGGGCATGCGTGGCATCGCCACCAACGGCGGTAACGACGCTGGCGACAACGGCAACCGCGCTACCTTCGGCGGCGCCACCCTGAGCCCGGCCGGTTCCTACAAGGACGACTCCACCTGGGGTGCTGAATTCGCCTACGCCATCGGCCCGTTCTCCGCTCAGGCCGAATACCTGAAGCGCAAGCTGAAGGCTGATGCCGACGCTTACGAAGACATCAAGGCTGACGGTTACTACGGCCAGCTGGCCTACACCATCACCGGTGAATCCCGCGTGTACAAGCTCGATGGCGCCAAGTTCGACACCATCAAGCCGTCCAACAAGGAAATCGGTGCCTGGGAAGTCTTCTACCGTTACGACCACATCAAGGTTGATGACCCGAACGTGGTCGTGGCTACCGCCACCCGCGACGTGGGCGACACCAAGGCCAGCACCAACACCATCGGTGTGAACTGGTACGCCAACGAAGCCGTGAAGGTCTCCCTGGACTACGTTCACGTCAGCACCGACGGCATCCGCAATGCCAACGGCGACGACGACGGCAACGGTGTCGTGACCCGTCTGCAGTACGTGTTCTAAGAACGGCCGCTCTACCGTTTGACTCCTTTGTGTAAACCCCGCCTCGGCGGGGTTTTTTTATGGAGTCGGAAAATTACCTTCCTACGAACACCGAATCTCTCGCTCGCGTAGGAGCGGATTCTTCCGCGATCGGGCGGGCCCGGCGTAGGCGGTGAGCTATCGCGGACAAAGTCCGCACTTACGCACCGGCTGGATCAGCGGAGCAAAGGCCCCGCTGGCCGTCGGCGGAATTCGAACTCGAGCAGCTCATCGAACGGATTGCCCATTTCCAGCCGCGTCCAGCCCAGCTTGATGAGGAAGGCCAGTGCCGTCGGGTTGTCCGGCCTCACGCTGGCCCGCCACAAGGGGCTGCCCTGCAGTTCCGGCCGGCTCATCACCAGGGTCATCACCGCGCGCCCGACACCCGAGCCGCGTAACTCCGGGCGCACGGCAAGATCGGTGACGAAGTAGTACGGATGCGCCGCAGTGGGCAGGCAAACCCCCACCACCGCGATCAGTTGGCCGCCATGCAGAATGCTGTACTGGGCCTTGTCCGCATCCTTCAGCACCTGTTCCAGCCAATAGCGATCCATCGGGCCCAGTTGTGCATCGAGCAGCGGATCCTTGAACCAGCTTTCGTACGGCGGGATGTCACCCAGCTGGAAAGGGCGAATCTGCATGCGGGCGCTCTCCGGTGCAGCTTTGGGAAGTTTCACACTCGCATCTGCTGGGCGATTGCGTCAATCGACCCTGAGCGCTCGCGTCATTGAGGCTGCGCGCAGCCAGCACCTACCCTGCGGGCACTCAACCCACCGGGAGTCGACCATGCTGCGCAATCACTTCGAGACCGAGCACAACCTGTTCCGCGATGCCTTCCGATCCTTCCTCAACAAGGAAGTGGTGCCTCACCAGGATGAATGGGAGGAAGCCGGCGTGGTGGACCGCAGTGTCTGGCGCAAGGCGGGGGAGATGGGCTTCCTGCTGCCCTGGGCGGAAGAGGAGTACGGCGGAACCGCTCTGAAGGATTTCCGCTACGAACAGATCATGTGTGAGGAACTGGCCGCCATCAACGAGCCGGGTTTCATGATCCCGCTGCACTCGGCGCTGTGCGGCCCCTACATCGCCGAGTACGGCAACGCCGAGCAGAAGGCCCGCTGGCTGCCGGGGATCATCCGTGGCGAGAGTATCCTGGCGGTCGCGATGACCGAGCCGTCCGCCGGCTCCGACCTGGCCGGCATGCGCACCACGGCGGTGGACAAGGGCGACCACTTCGTCCTCAACGGTTCCAAGGTGTTCATCTCCAACGGCCTGCTGGCGGACCTGGTGATAGTCGCGGCCAAGACCGACCCGGCGAACAAGCACGCCATGGGGCTGTTCGTAGTCGAGCGTGGCATGGAAGGCTTCGAGCGAGGGCGCAACCTGAAGAAGCTGGGCATGAAGAGCCAGGACACCGCCGAGCTGTTCTTCAACAACGTGAAAGTGCCGAAGGAGAACCTTCTGGGCGATGCCAAGGGCGGCTTCTTCTACCTGATGAACATGCTGGCCCAGGAGCGCCTGACCAACGCTTGCGGCGCGGTGGCCGGCGCCGAGGCGGCGCTGAACGCGACCGTCGACTACGTGAAGGAGCGCAAGGCCTTCGACCGCCCGGTGGCGCACTTCCAGAACACCCGCTTCAAGCTCGCCGAGATGCGCACGCAGATCGACGTGGCGCAGGTCTTCACCGACCGCTGCGTGATGGACCACAACCAGAAGAAGCTCACCCCCGAAGTGGCCGCCGAGGCCAAGCTGTTCACCACAGAGCTGCTGTGCAAGGTGGTCGATGAAGGCGTGCAACTGCACGGCGGCTGGGGTTACATGTGGGAGTATCCGATCTGCAAGATGTACGCGAACGCGCGCATCCAGCGCATCTTCGCCGGTACTTCGGAGATCATGAAAGAGATCATCAGCCGCGGCATGAAGCTCTGAGGCGCGGCGCCCACGCATCGATTGAGCGAAACAGGAGTGCCCATGAACGGCCCGCTCGCCTCACTGAAGATCCTCGATTTTTCCACCCTGCTGCCGGGGCCGTTCGCCTCGCTGCTTCTGGCCGACATGGGCGCCCAGGTGCTGCGCGTGGAATCCCCCACGCGCATGGACCTGGTGCGCGTACTGCCGCCGCACGTGGACGGTACCTCCGCCAGTCACGCCTACCTCAACCGCAACAAGCGCTGTATCGCGCTGGACCTGAAACAGGCCGAGGCGGTGGAAGTGGTGAAGCAACTGGTGCAGGAGTACGACATCGTGCTGGAGCAGTTCCGCCCCGGCGTGATGGACAAGCTAGGCGTGGGCTACGAGGCGCTCAAAGCGATCAACCCGAAGCTGATCTACGTGTCGATCACTGGCTACGGCCAGACCGGGCCACTGCGCGACCGCGCCGGGCATGACATCAACTACCTGGCCCTGGCCGGCGTCGCCAGCTACACCGGCCGCCACGAGAGCGGCCCGCTGCCGCTGGGCGTGCAACTGGCGGACATTGGCGGCGGCTCGCTGCATGGCGTGATGGGCCTGCTCGCGGCGGTCATCCACCGGCAGCAGACGGGGGAGGGGCAGCAGGTCGATGTGAGCATGACCGACTGCGCCTTCAGCCTGCATGGCATGGCTGGTGCGGGTTATCTCGCGGCGGGCGTGGAGCCGGAGATGGAAGGCCTGGCGCTCAATGGCGGCAGCTTCTACGACTATTACCGCACCCGCGATGGCCGCTGGTTCTCGGTGGGTAGTCTGGAGCCGCAATTCATGCAGCAGTTCTGTGCCGCCATCGGCCGCCCGGAGCTGGCGGCGCGTGGATTGTCGCCCAGGCCGGAAGAGCAGCAGGCGCTCAAGCGCGAGATTGCCATCGAGTTCGAGAAACAGGATTTCGCCCAGTGGCAGGAGCGCTTTGCCGCGCTGGACGCCTGCGTCGAGCCGATGCTGTCGCTGGCCGAGGCGGTGGAGCATCCGCAATTGGCAGAGCGCGGCCTGGTCACCCGGGTGCCGAACGGCAAGGGCGGCGAGCAACGGCAGATGGCCTGCCCGATCCGTTTCTCCGCCGGCCTGCCCGAGCCACGGCATATCGGTGCTGCGCTGGGGGCGCATACGGCAGAAGTGATGGCGGAACTGGGTTACACCGACGAGCAGGTTGCGGCGCTCAAGGCTGCGAAGGTCATTGCCTGAACCACATCACTCGCGGCGGGTTTCACCGGTGAAGATCAGCGTCGCACGGCAGCGCCGGCAGTAATAGCGGCGGCCCTGGGCAACAAGGTTGTGGCGCTGGGACGAGAAGGGGAATTCATTGCCCTCGCCGCAGTGGCATCGATACAGGTAGCGGGTGGAGCGGCGGCGCTTGATCTCGTAGGTATGGCAGCGATCGGGCGGCAGACCGTAGATGCCGCGCATGATCAGCTGCCACTCCTCGCCATGCGGGCGAATGCGCGGGCCGAACATCTGGTGGGCAATCAGGTGCGCCACTTCATGGGCCACGGTCTGCTGCAGGAAGTGTTCGTGGTTTTCCCGGTACAGCTGCGGGTTGAAGCGCAGCAGGTTTTCATCCAGGTGGGCGACGCCGGCCTTCTGGCCGCGTAGCCGGAAGCTGACTTCCGGGCGGGGAAAGCGCCGCTGGAAGAAGGCTTCGGCCTGCTGGTAGCAGGCTTCGACGCGAGCGTTGAGCTGTTCAGGCATACAGTGGTTCTCCGACGGGGGCAGATTATGCCGCAGTCGGAGCGCGGGTGGAGGATTTCTCGCGGCCGCTCGTCCGGGGTGCAGGTTCAGGCAAGCCGGGCGAGTTTCAGGCAAGCACGCAAAAGAAAACCGGGCCGCTGGGGCCCGGTTTTCCGTTCGTGTCGTGCAATCAGGTGTATTCCGGGCCGACGCCGCTGCCCCAGAGGATGACCGACAGGGCCATCATTGCCACCAGCACCACCAGTCCTACCGCCAGCACCGAGCTGGAGAACAGGAAACCTTCATCCTTGGGAATGTTCATGAAGGTTGGGATGCCGACATAGAGCAGGTAGACGGTGTAGCAGATCGCGGCGGTGCCGATGATCATGCCCAGCCACAGGTGCGGGTAGAGCGCCGCCAGGCCGCCGATGAACAGCGGAGTAGCGGTGTACGCGGCGAACACTATGCATTGGGTCAGCGATGGCGACGCGTCGTAGGTACGGGCCATCCAGTGGATGAAGGCGCCCATCACGGCGACGCCGGCGAGCATGGCGATGTAAGTCATGATGGTCAGCTGGATCGCACTGGCGGCCGTCAGCTTGACCGGTCCTGCATTGCCCAATACCCAGCCGACCTGCGTGGTGCCGATGTAGGCGGAAATGACCGGGATGGCAGCGAGGATCAGGACGTGCGTCAGATACATGTGGCTGATGGATTCTTCTTCGCCACGGATGTCCTGCCATTCCTGATCGGGATGGGTGAAGAGCCCCCACACATGATGGATCATGTCAGCATTCTCCTCTTCTTATAGAAGGTCGCCCCCCAGCGAGGCGCCGAATACGCGTAGCCAGCGTCATCCGGTGCCCGGCCGACCTATGCGACCTTAAGTCGCAGTATAGGAATGGCTGCAGGCCACGTCGTCCGTGGGGTTAGAGCAAATGGAAGTTTCACGGGCGGCTGTAATAGCGCTCCAGAATTTCCATGGCCTTGTTGATCGACTGCAAGCGCGTTGTACTGCCGCCCCGGTCGGGGTGGTGCTGGCTGACCAACTGGCGGTAGCGCAGCTTGATCAGCGCGTAGTCCACCGGGCCGTCTTCCAGCTCGAACAGGGCCAGCGCCGCGGCCTTTTCCTCGTTGCCCTGCATGCGCGTCCAGAAGCTTTCCAGCAGTTTCTCCACGTCGCGCTCGGTGGTTTCCTTCAGGTGTTTCTCATCGAGGTAGTAGGCGCGCAGGGCATCCTGCTCGCCGAGCGCCTGCACGCCGCTCATATAAGGAGAGAGACGAATCTGCAGCGGGCCGATCTCCAGGTGCGCGGCGTTCTCCTCCCAGAGCCGGTCGCGCAGGCGATAGAGCGCGTTGAACACCAGGAAATGGGTGCGGAACAGCACCAGCTTGTCGGTCAGCGGCAGGTGCGGCACGTGGGTGGAATGCCGAGCCTTCAAGTGCTGGATCAGCTGGAATTCGGAGATTCCTTCAGGCGCTTCCCGCAATAGCTGCAGGAGCTGATCCGTCAGGTCGAGGGAAGGTTCGAGATCAGGCGTCATGCGGTCAGATTAGCAGTAGCCCGATAGAGGGGCTGGGGTACGCGTCGCTTTGCGCGTAGAAATGCTAGCCATGATTTTTCAGTGGATAGCGTTGGATAGCCCTTGATAGATCAGGGGGCTGGGGCTTTTTACTGCATTAGGGCTGGATAGTTTCGGATAGAAATGGGCAGCGATATCGACACTTTTTCGACAGGTTGCCAGGGCTGCTATCGGCCAGAAGCGGACAGCAGCAACCGACCATCTCAAAGCTGAGCTTTACTCCATGTTCTCAATTCGCCTGCTGGTATAGGTCGCCTCAGCCAGCTCTGTAACGTGCAGCATATAAGTCATTATTTATATTTCTTCACCAGCTCCCCTAGTGCGTAGACGTTCTTGCTGAATTGATCCATGAATCCAGCGGGGTTTTCAATCGGGCCACAGTTGTAACGACCAAGGCTAAGCCATATCTTATAGTCGCTTAAATTTCTCGCGCCCAATGATAAGGCTGCGGGATTTCCGCGGCCAAATTCTCTTCCTCTGGCCAGCACGTCGCCGCTCCCACTGTCGACTAATACTCTTTCAATTCCCCCAAGCTCATCGAAAAAGAACCTACCTTGCGTAACATCCACGTATATTCGGTCTGAATACCAATACCTGCGAGTATTAGGGCTTAACGTCTCTGATTTTCTTCCGTACTCGGAGCCCCACTTTTTCCCGATCTCACCCGGATTATTCTTTACCCACTGCTGCGGGCTTTTATACAGCCAAAATCCCGCTTCCGATGAACAGTAATATTTATGAAGCACATAAACCGGAATCCAATCCCAGAATACAATTCCAAACATTATCGCTGCGGAGACCCACGCTCCAGCCCACCCTTTCTTAAAGCGCCTTTTGGAAAATCGATAGGATAGGCTGACGACAATAACAAACAAGACCAAATAGACGGCAAAGAATAGTATGTAAACCAAGCCAATCATCGGATCCTCCTGATCCTATGCGGCAAAGGACATTAGGATGCTAGCACCTTGCACTTGAGGTGCAAGTTAATCGGAAGTTCGCAGGCCGAGCCATGGGCGCTTCGATGGAAATCTGTATAGCTGAAGAAGTCTCTAGCCCCATACGATAAATAGATATGTCTAACCAAAAACGGCAGAGCCATCACAACCCCACACCAACACCTTCATAAAATTTTTCCGGCCATTTCCGTTCTAAATTGTAATGTCCGCTTTGGGTCGGTAGCTGACCATAAAAAAGCCCGCATATCGGCGGGCTTCTTCGTTTCAGTGCCTGGGGTCTTGCACGCAGCACAACACCTTGCAGGTGTTACCCCTTTTTTCCTTTGAACCACTTGAGGGCTGCCTTCCTTGTCAGCTCTATCCCACGTGGGGACCTTGCAAGTGGGCGTCTGCCTCTTCGAACTCGGGGCTGACCTGTCCAATCTCCGGGGCAATCTGTCCTGTCGTTAGCCAAAAAGCGAACTGAGGGGCGATCTTGATTATTGCCTCTATGTCGTCTTCGTTGGCTCGTCGCCTGCCGTTCCGCAGGTGGTACCAATTGTTGCGGTCAATAGCCGTCAGCTTCTCCAGCTTAGCAGCGGACAAGTCCATATATTCCCAAATAGCAATAATTCTTTCTCTGATCATTCCATAAAGTTCTAATGATCTAGCACATAGTGCAACACATTAAGTGCTTGATTTGTTATGGTGCATCTATGGCATTGCATTTAATGCAATGTCGGATGTCCCCGAATAATTGACATCTGATAGTGCAGGAAAGGTCATGGAAACGGAAGGAAGCAAGGTTTCTCTCGATTTGCTGAAGAACGCTCCCGTGCTGATGCCGTGGCGGAAATTTGCGTCGTGGATCGGTATGGATGAGGGGGTAGTTGAGGGCTGGATTCGCGTGGGCTACATCCCGCGCATCAAGATCGGCAACCGCGTCATGGTGAATGTGGCGCTGCTGAGTCGTCGTCTGCTGGAACAGGAGGGTCTCTGATGAGCCTTCTTTCTCCGCTCAGTGCTCAGCGCGTTCGAGAAAAGCTCGCTGCTGCACGCCTGTCTTTCCGTCTGATGCACAAGGCTTTGGCCGATGGCTTCTCGGATGCAGCACGAAGATTCCATGAAGAAGGACGAATGGAGCTTGCCTCTGCGCGATTGACCGTCGAAGCCAACCGCGATGATGACGTTCTTCCTTCTATGCGGTGCCTGTTCTCCCTCGCCGTGATTCATCCGCGTCTGCCTACTGATCGCGAGGTGACTTCCGATGCTGTCGAAGTACCTGCACCAACCGCACGCCCCGGACTGCGACTGCTCTGTCTGCTGGTCCCGTCGCGAACTGCCAATGCCCGCTCCCTCCCTGTCCACACCCTGCACCGAGTGCCGCCCTACGCGAGTCTTCACGGTCGTTACCACGATGGCCAAGGTCGCTGGAGTGTGGCGCTCGATCCACTCGACGTACCGGGTGGAACCGGGTTCTACCTGCGCGAAACACATGCCCGCGCTCCGTCCGCCGAAGTACTGGTACGTTGTTTACGACAGCGGCAAGCCGACTCCTTTCGTGCCGATCCGCGAGCCATTCGAGCTGGGGACCTGAGCCATGCCCACTGACGCCACCTTCTGCGTAAGTTTGCTGTTCGCCCTCCTGACCTGTGTCGGCTTTCCCCTGATGTGCGTGGCTCACGAAATTTCGAAGTGGGCTGACCGCAACAGCCGCACCCAGGCCAAGCCGGTCCAGGGCCGCCGCACCGGCTTGTCCGAACGCGCGTTCCCGTTCGGACAAACGGAGCGCCGGGCGAAGCGCACCCTTGACCGTCCTCCGCCTTGAATAGCCTCCGCTCGGGAGTGAGGGGCAGCACCACCGCCCCGCGCTCCTGAGCCCTCGGCGGCGAGAGCGGGATGGTAAGGGCGGAGTCCTTACGACGTTTATCTAAGAGAGATGAAACTTTCTTATGTATCGATAGTTGGCACGAAAATGGAGTCCAGTCCTATCCAACAGTATCCAGTTTGAAAGTCTTTATTTGAAATTAATTGATCTATGAAATTTCAGTAGAAATAGATGTTTGAATAGTTCAGCAAAACAGTAATTCCCGCCATTTGAAGAGAAACAACCAAATCAGGTTGCGGGCCAACTCATGCCTAAAAAAGGCAAAAGGAGAACTAGCAATGAACATGTTTGCAACCACTGGCGGCGTAGTCGAACTCTGGGTCACCAAGACCGACACCTACACCTCCACCAAGTCCGGCGAGATCTTCGCCAGCGTCCAGGCCATCTCCCCGATCCCGGAAACCGCTCGCGGCAACGCCAAGGGCTTCGAGATCAGCGAATACAACGTCGAGCCAACTCTGCTGGATTCCATCGTCTTTGAAGGCGCTCCGGTGCTCTGCAAGTTCGCTAGCGTCGTCCGCCCGACTCAGGACCGTTTCGGCCGCACCACCAATACCCAGGTGCTGACCGAACTGCTCGCGACCGGCAAAGACGTGCACACCCCGGCACCGAGCCGCCAGCCGCAACCCCAGGCACAAGCCCAGCGCCCGACTCAGCAGCCGGCCAGCGACAAGCCCTCCGACAACAGCAAGTCCTGACGACGAGGGTAGGTAGATGAAAGCGCCGCTCCGTTTCGCCTTCGGCTGGGTTCTGTACGTGGCAATTCTTTGCGCGGTATCGCCTGCCGTGCGTGCGGTGCGCGAATTCTTCGAACCCTACCCGCTGGATTCCGTGATCGCTGTGGTCGCGGCGGCGTTCGTCTTCTTCGCCATTTGGTGGTTCGTCCTGCGCTCCTTCTGGAGCTGGTGCGACCGCCCGCGCAAGGAGGCCCGCTGACATGTCAGGCGTGGTTGCCATTCAGGTCTGCACCAGCTGGGCGTCCACGGCGGACGGCCTGATGCGCTGCCAGCAGATTGAGTGGCAACAGGCCTATCTGATTCCGCCCGAGGCCGCTGGAGCAATTGAAATCCTGGTCAACGGCGGGTTCTCCCTGGAGGCCTTCAGCATCGGTGCTGCGGGCGTTCTCGGGGCATTCGTGACGGGGCTTTTAACTGGCTGGGTCGCGTCACTTCTTCGTAAAGCCAAGTAGAGAGGAAACACCATGAACGCCATGAAACAACAGATCGCCAAGTTCAACCCGGTCCGCTCGTTCCGCAACCTGTGCATCGCCGGCACCGTCACCGCCGCGTCCTCGATGCCGGTTTGGGCAGCCAGCGTCATCGACACCAGCGCGGTGGAACAGGCCATCACCGACGGCAAGTCCGACATGTCCAACATCGGCGGCTACATCGTCGGTGCTCTGGTCATCCTGGCGGTCGCCGGCCTGATCTACAGCATGCTGCGCAAGGCCTAAGTGCTCTGGTCGGTGTGGTTGGGGGCGTTCTTCGCCGGCGCCTTCATCACCGGGTACCGCTGCGGCGAATTCTTCTAACGCGCTGATCCAAAGCGGAAGCCCCTCCGGTTCGTCCGCAGGGGCTTTTTTGTTGCTTGGAGTTCACATGAGGCAGGCACTTCTACTGCTCGCGCTGCTGGCCGGCTTCTCTTCGTCCGTCTTCGCCGAAGACTATTACTGGTACATGGTGGACGGGGATCGATATCCCTCTCCCCAGGCTGCGTGCAGTGCTTATGTCGCAAAGGGCTATCCCGTCGCCGGGCTACGTAACGCGGTGGCCGAAGCCTACGTGCTGCCGATGGATACCAAGATCTCCTTCCGCTGCCTGTTCTACAACCAAGTCGGCGAGAAGTATGGTCGCCTGCCGCTATCTCGGGGTGGTGATACCTGCTCCGGTAGCTACGACACCAACACCGGCATCTGCACGCGCCCCTCGGATGCCGAGTGCAAGACTCGCGGCAACTACACCAAGACGATTCAGTTCTCGTACACCGATGGCGGCGCAGTCCTTGAGCTCGATCCCGAAATCAAAGACGGATGTGTGTACGAGCCGGGTACGCCTGATAGCTGTGACGACAATGTCTGCACCGTAGACATGATCCCGGTGGGTAACGACGACATGTCGGATAACCCGGACAACCCGGATCAGCAGTTGCAGGACTACCTCGACGAACTGGCGAAGAAGTTCGAATGCAGCAAGACCGCCAACGGCACGGTCGGCTGTACCGGTGCCCAGACAACTCCGCCCGATATCGACCCCGACGACAAATGCCCTGATGGCTATTCGTGGTCGGGCTCCGCCTGCTTCCCCACCACGGGCGGTGGCAACGAAAACCCCGACGGCTCCGGCGGCAATACCGGTGGCGGCGATGGCGGAAACAATGGTGGCGACGGCGGCAGCAACCCCGGCACGGGTAACGGTGACGGCGGCGGCTCCACGGGTGGTGGCACGGGCGGCGGTGATGGCGGCACCAACGGCGGCGACGGCCCCAAAGAGTCCCTGGAGCAGCCCAAGCAAGGTAACTGGGATGACGCCCTCAGCACCTGGGAAGCCAAGGTTGCGGAAGCCAAGAAAGAGTTCTCCGAGAAGATCAAAGAGAACGCCGACCAACTGAAAGGGGTGTTCGACCTCAACCTCGGCGAGGGCGGCGGCAAGCTCCCCTGCGACACCTTCGTGGTCTGGAAAAAGACCGTCAGCCTCTGCTTCACCCCCTACGAAGAAAAGCTCTCCTACCTGCGCTACGCGCTGATGTTCATGGCATCGGTGCTGGCCGCGTTCGTCATTCTGAAGGAGTGACCATCATGGAATGGCTATCCAGCTTCTTTGACCAGATCGTCCTGTTCCTCCAGTGGATCTGGGACTTCCTCACCCAAGGGATCTACGACTTCATCAAGGACGGCTTCGTGGTCGCCACCCAGTGGGCCATGTACAGCGCACTCCAGTCGTTCCTATTCCTGCTCGACGTCAGCTACACCGTCGCCCGCGAGCTGATCGACAGCCTCGGCGTGTCCAACATGGTCCGCTCCATGTACGCCACCCTCCCCGGTCCGCTGGCGGCCGCGCTGCAATTTCTCGGCGTACCGCAGGCACTCAACATCATGTTCTCCGCCCTGGCCACGCGCTTCTGCATGCGCTTCGTGCCGTTCATTGGGAGGTGATCTGTGTCCATCAAGATTCACCATGGCCCCAACGGCTCGTACAAAACCTCCGGCGCGATTCAGGACGATGCCGTCCCCGCCCTCAAGGAAGGTCGCGTCATCATCACCAACGTCCGGGGCTTCACCCTGGAGCGGGCTTACACCGTCTTCCCTGATCTCCCCAACACCGCGCAGATCATCAACCTCGATCTGGAGTCGCTGGCCGACCTCGAAAAGATGCGCACGTGGTTTCAGTGGGCACCGCGGGGCGCGTTCCTGATCTTCGACGAAACCCAGTTGCTGTTTCCCAAGTCCTGGCGTGAACGCGATCTGGAGAAGTTCGATTTCCCTGGTGGCCCCGAGGCGGCGCACGAAGCGGATCGCCCCATGGGCTGGCTGGATGCCTGGACCCGCCACCGCCACTTCAACTGGGACATCGTCCTCACCACCCCGAACATCAGCTACATCCGCGACGACATCCGCATGACCTGCGAGATGGCCTACAAGCACTCCAACCTCGCAGTGATCGGCATTCCTGGCCGCTACAAGGAGGCCCAGCATGACGCCCAGCTCAACCGACCACCCGCTGACGGCACCATCGTCGAATACAAGCGAATCCGAAAGCAGACCTTCCGCCTCTACCAGTCCACCGCCACCGGAAAGACCCAGGACACCAAGGCAGGGAAAAGCCTGCTCCGGTCGCCTAAGTTGGTTCTTCTACTGGCATTGCTGGCCGGCACTATTGGCTTTGTCAGCTATATGGGACCTCTCAAGGTCGTCGGTGGTGGGGCTCAGCAAAACCCTGATTCTGCCCATCCTCAGCAAGTCGGCGAGCCTCATCCTCAAGGGGCTGCTCTACCTGCTCAAACGCCTACTACTGCGAATCGCGCTCTTCCTGCTGGTGCTGTTTTTGGCCAATCAGGTGTTTCGACTCTTCCACTAGCTGAGCATCCCTTCGCGGGCCGACAAATCGCCGTGGCGGCCCGCGTGAAAGGGCTGGTGAAGGGCATGCAGCGCGAGATGTACATGTTCGTCATCACCGACTCCGAAGGACGCCGGCTGATGCTCAATTCCTGGCAGATGGGCGAATCCGGCTACGGCGTGAAGGCCCGTTCGGAATGCGTGGCTGAGCTGTCCTACGGCGAGTACCACGAAACCATCGTGTGCGCCGGAGCCTTCCCCAGACAAGCGCAGCCACCCGCAGCAACGCCCGTAGAACTCGTAGCCGCCCCAGCAGCGCCCCCTGGGCCAACGCTGACCATCGTCCCCGATTCCGAATACCCCGCACGCCCCTGGAGGACCCAATGACCCTGCACGGCTTGATCAACGCCCTTGGGCTGCTTGCGCTCGCGTATGCGCTCGGCTTTCTCACCGCCTTGCAGGTGATGCAGCCGGTCGGGGCGTTTCCGTTTTGAGTCGGCGAGCCGCGCCGCCGGCCGGGAGCGCCAGGCACGAGCGGTAGGCCGAAGGCGCGGCCGACGACCCTGTAACACGTCGGATAACCCAGTTACTCATTGGATAGCATTGGATAGGTTTGAATCATGACTAAGGCAGCAGAACACCAGATACGCGCAACACTTCAGGAAGACGGGCAGTTCTTCGAGTCGCCCAAAGGGCGCATCTTTTTCAGCAGTAGGGCAGGGGAGTTCACCGATCTTTCCGGTGTGCGCCTGTTGCGTTGCGGCGTGGATACAGTCCGGCAGTTGTACAACGGTCTGATTCGGCCCGAGGTCATGGCGATCTTCGATGAGCCGGAAGACATCGTGGAGTTTGCCGGCTACCAGTGGGCCAAGGGGCGCATCGGTCGTGATTCCGGCTACCAGTACCGGCTACAGAACGCTGACATGGGTCTGATCCTGTTGATCAAGAACCATAACGTGAAACTGGAGAACATCGGCCCGCACCTCAAGATCGAAGTGTCGCCACATGCCCTGGATGGCGCCGATCCGTCGATCCTGCAAGGTATGCTCGATGACCTGGCCGCTGGCGTGCTCTCGGCCTGCGAAACCAATCAATGTGCAGTGCATCTTGCGCTCGACGTGCAGGGTTGGACGCCTCCGTCTGACTTGGTGGATCGCATGCATTGCCGGTCCCGGCGTGTTCGCCAGATCAGCGGCATCGAGCGTATCGAGTTCGATGGCAACGCCTCGGTGTACGGACGTGGTGAAACGTACATGTTCGGCTCGGCCAGCGGGCTGCAACTGTGCATCTACAACAAAACGCTCCAAGCCCGGACAACCGACAAGCTCGACTATTGGGAATGCGTTTGGGCCAACCTGAATGGCGATCCCTTCGGTGATGGTGACCCTGCTTACAACCCGCTAGAAACGGTTTGGCGTATCGAGTTTCGCTTCCACCATTCGGTGGTTCAGCAGTTCTCCGAAGGCTCCACCATGACCTCTGGTGAGGTAATCGGCTGCCGCACCTACGCGGGACTATGCCCGCACCTGCAAGGCCTGTGGGGCTACGCCTGTGAGAGCTTCCGGCTGTTGGACAGCCCGAAGGAGTTCAATCCGTTCTGGTCGCTCATCACCCTGGATACCCAGGTGCAGGTAGAGGCCGATCCGCTCATTGATCGCACCGAATACCGCCGCTACTACAAGACGGCTCAGGGCTTCTCCGGCAAGAACTGTGAGATGTTCCTGGGCCAGTTTGCCAGCCTCATTGCACGGGAGCGCGTACCACCAAAAAAAGCCTTAGAGGTCGGGCGTACTTTGCCCTTTTGGCATGTGATCGAGGATCACTACACCGCCAAGGGCTACAGCAGCCGCGACCTCGAAAGACACATCATTGGACTCATAAATGATCGGTACTTGAAGCGGGGGTACGCGATCTGATGGCGATCACCAAGCTGGAGGATGGCCGTTGGTTCGTCGACGTCGAGCCCATCAAGGGGAAGCGCTTTCGCAAGCGGTTCAAGACCAAGGGGGAGGCCCAACGCTTCGAAGCTTCGGTACGTGCAAAGCTGGCAGTGACGCCGGAGTGGAATCCCAGGCCGAAGGACACGCGCCGGCTGTCTCAACTCATAGAGCGGTGGTACGAGCTGCACGGGCATGCGATCACCAGCGGGCGACGTCGCAGGAACATGCTGCTGTTCATCGCTGCGAAGCTGGGGAATCCCATCGCTCAGACCTTCACTGTCTCTGACTTGGTGGCACTGCGTAAGGTGGAGTTGGAGGAGGGGGCGCTCCCGCGCTCGATCAACGTGCGGTATTCCTACCTAAAGTCTATCTATACCGAGCTGCGCCGACTCGGTGACATCGACTATGCCAATCCCCTGGACACGTTGAAGCCCCTAAAGCCTCAGCAGGATGTGGTGTCGTTCTTGTCGAAAGCTCAGGTCGCGACCTTGGTGTCTGCACTGCGAGATTACTCGACGTTCCCCCACTTGGCTCTGATTTCAGAGATCTGCTTGGCTACAGGAGCGCGATGGTCGGAAGCTCAACGTCTGACTTGGCCGATGGTTCGTGTCGGCTGTGTGGTGTTTGCCAACACCAAGTCGAAGCGAGTACGGACGGTGCCAATCTGCCAGGAGCTGCAAGATCGCCTTGAGGCCTACTTCGCCAAGAAAGACCGTTTTCCGTTCTGCCGAGAGGCATTCGCCCGTATGGTGAAGCGCTGCAATATCGAGCTGCCGCGTGGTCAGTGCACCCACGTTCTGCGCCACACCTTCGCGTCGCACTTCATGATGAACGGGGGCAACATCTTGGCGCTCAAGGAGATTCTTGGGCACACCTCGCTGAACATGACGATGCGTTACGCTCACTTGTCGCCGGAATATCTCCAGGACGCTGTTCGGCTCAATCCATTATCGGCCTACGACGCGCTTCCTATGATGGACACAGTTGTCTGATATGCATGTGACCTTGTATTGGAAACTCTGCTGCTGCTCGCTGTATGCATGTTTTTTCTCTTGCTGTATCGCCTGCTTTACATAATTTCACTTAAAGCACAATTTCGAATAAAAGGAATTTCTACTGGTGATTATGTAAGTGTGATGCCTGTCACATTTTTCTTGTCCTTGTTTTTCCGCTCTCGCTACGCTCAGAAAGATTTATCAGGAATAAAATCGCGCAGCAGGAAACTAGAATGAAAATACAATTTGGAATGAATGTCTTCTTGCTATCGGCTGTTTTTCTATTGGCGGGTTGCGTAACTCCTGCGTCTTACACTGACCCGATAATAAAATATCAAAAAGCTTCAACAATTGTTATTGAGAGTGCGCGAACCCAGTATACGTTGGCGAATAAAAAATCAAGAGATGCATTGATTGACCAGCTGACGGCAAAGAATGAGCGAATAACCTTTAAAAGTATTGAACAGTCTAAGTTGATTAGTGCAGACGCTTTACAGGTACGAATGGATGCGCTCGATACATTGGCGAAGCACGGTGAGCTTCTTCTGGCTCTTGCTAGTAACGACTCGGCTGATAAGGCGGTAACTTCCGCGCGAAAACTTAGCACGGCTGTGAGTAGCTTAAAGGGTGCAGTAAACGAGAGTCAGGGGGTTAATGGGTCGAGGGCAACCGAAAACCTTGCCGGCCCGTTTGCAGAGTTGGCTGGAAAAATAGCTAGCATGGTGATTGAGCAAAAAATTAATGCTGAGTTGAAATCAGCAATAAATCAATCAAATAAGAAGGTTGATGCACTAATTGACTCCATAGAGGAAGATATGCGTAACCTCTATGCGGCTCAAAGGTCCGATTTGGTGATTGCTCGTCAGGTGTCGGTCGATGATTATAACTGCCAATCGGAAGGCGCGGCTTGTAAGGATGATAATGGGAAGCCGATAAAGGTAAGCAAATATCCAGCTTCCGAACGCAAGAAGACCGCCTCCGAGGTTAAAGCTGTCGAGGATAAGTGGGATGCATTTATCACAACAAATCCAGCGCCGGGTTTTAATGCTATGCGTGATGCGCACAGTCAATTGGTTACTTATGCGAACAGCAGTAAGAGTCCCCAGGATTTCGCGCAGCTAACTGAGGCCATGGATGTGTTTGTTTCGCGAGCTGTAATGATCAGTGAGTCGATTGAGACTATTCGCAACGCACAGGAGGAAGGAAAATGACTCGTCAGGAAATTATTAATCTCATTGGTGATGTGATTTATGATGTCAATTCATTGATGACTGAGCAGGATAGAGGGCCTGATTGGAATCGGCTTGAAGATGTTTCGGAAAGCTTGTACTTCTATCAGCGAAAGCTGATAAAAAATTCCTTTGAGTTAAATACGGATAAGCTTAGAGGGTTGGCCAAGGAACTTGGTGAGGTAAATAAAGAAATTCAAGGTACTATAGATAAGGTTGGTAAATTTTCTGAGACCCTGGATACCATGGCTAAATTTGTCGGCGTGGTGGAGAATTTATTGCAAGCGTTAGGGGTGGCGCTTGCTGGGCTGGTTCTGGGTAAGTGAAATTATTTGTAGGATATAGGAATGAAAGTATCCATAGCATTTCAGGATTCTACATGCGATCCGGTTCAAGATGATATTCTCAGTGTTCTTGAGGCTGAAGCTAAAGGGGCCGGTCATGAAATTGGACTGGCTTCTCCAGAGACGACAGCTATCAATGTCGACTATTCCCTTACTTCTTCCGTTCCTGGGAACTCTTTTGATAAGACAGTTTATAAGTGCGAAGTTTTTGCAGTGATTGTTTTTCCTGGTAATGAGACGGAAGAGATTCAGGCGACAGATCAGAGAGAGTACCCCACTCCAACCACTCCTCGGGATGACGCTTCACATAGAAAATCTATTTCGAAAAAATGTGCTAGGCATGCCGCTGTTAGAATAATTGAGGTGTTGTCAGGTTTTAATGAT
Source organism: Pseudomonas sp. PDM19 (assembly GCF_014852215.1). Classification (NCBI taxonomy): domain Bacteria; kingdom Pseudomonadati; phylum Pseudomonadota; class Gammaproteobacteria; order Pseudomonadales; family Pseudomonadaceae; genus Pseudomonas; species Pseudomonas sp. PDM19. The sequence continues at coordinate 545,255 of NZ_JACVBG010000002.1, forward strand.
TGACGATTTGTATGAGTTGTTGAAGGTGCCTTTTAGTTGTCAAGGTGGCCCTAATCGTTTCGGTAGATTGGTTTCCTTTTCGAGCTTAAAGGCGTTCTGCTTTGGAGTAAGCATCCGCTTCGATGGTTGGCCAGCGTCGGTAGTGAGGGGCAAGTTCAAACATACTAACCTGTCAGCTAGGTCTTAACCGCCGTGAGGATTCCTTCTGGTCGGTCCGCTAGGACCGCTCCTTAGCCTTCGACACTTCTTCGACACCCTTTACGGTGTTGATGAAAAATTGTCTTTTAGATCAGTGATTTAAGAGTCTGGTGTCCGCCGTTGGCGATTTGCGCGTAAAATGACCGGCTTTTCGTCTTGCCCTTCGGATTCCAGAGCACCATGGCCAGCACCCTTTCGGTCAACCAGAACAAACTGCAGAAACGCCTGCGCCGCCAGGTTGGCGAAGCGGTCACCGACTTCAACATGATCGAGGACGGCGACAAGGTGATGGTCTGCCTGTCCGGCGGCAAGGACAGCTACACCCTGCTGGACATCCTGCTGTACCTGCAGAAGGTCGCGCCGATCCAGTTCGAGATCGTTGCGGTGAACATGGACCAGAAGCAGCCTGGCTTCCCCGAGCACGTGCTGCCGGCGTACCTGGAGTCCGTCGGCGTGCAGTACCACATCATCGAGAAGGACACCTACTCGGTGGTGAAGGAGAAGATCCCGGAGGGCAAGACCACCTGCTCGCTATGCTCGCGCCTGCGCCGTGGCACCCTCTATACCTACGCCGACGAGATTGGCGCGACCAAGATGGCGCTGGGGCACCATCGTGACGACATCCTGGAAACCTTCTTCCTTAATATGTTCTACGGCGGCACCCTCAAGGCCATGCCGCCCAAGCTGTTGTCCGACGATGGCCGCAACGTGGTGATCCGTCCGCTGGCGTACTGCAACGAGAAGGACATCGAGGCCTACTCGTTGCTCAAGGAGTTCCCGATCATCCCGTGCAACCTGTGCGGCTCGCAGGAAAACCTGCAGCGGCAGGTGGTCAAGGAAATGTTGCTGGAATGGGAGCGCAAGTCGCCGGGCCGCACCGAAATCATGTTCCGCGCCCTGCAGAACGTGGTGCCGTCGCAACTGGCCGATCGCAACCTGTTCGACTTCAACAGCCTACGCATCGACGAGACCGCCACTCCGCGCTTCCTCGACGTGATGAACCTGTAAGACCTCGCAAGGACGCCCGATGCGCGATTACCCGTGGCTGTACGAATACTGCCTGAACCGCTTCGGCTCGGTCGAAGCGTTGGAAGCCCGTCTGCCGCAGGCCAGGTCCCCGGCCCAGCTGGCGGCGGTCAGTGATGATCGCTACCTGTCGCTGATCAGCCTGCGCATCTTCCGCGCGGGGCTCAAGCACAGTCTGGTGGATGCCAAGTGGCCGGCCTTCGAGGAGGTCTTCTTTGGCTTCGATCCGGAGAAGGTCGTACTGATGGGCGGTGAGCGCCTGGAAAACCTGATGCAGGACACTCGGCTGATCCGTCACCTCGGCAAGCTCAAGAGCGTGCCGCTCAACGCCCAGTTCGTCCTCGACATCGCTCGGGAATACGGCAGCTTCGGCAAACTGCTGGCCGACTGGCCGTCCAGCGATATCGTCAGCCTTTGGAAGCTGCTGGCCAAGCGGGGCAATCAGTTGGGCGGCATGTCCGCGCCGCGCTTCCTGCGCATGGCCGGGAAGGACACCTTCGTTCTCAGCGATGATGTGGTCGCGGCGCTCAAGGCCCAGGAAATCGTCGACAAGACGCCGACCAGCCTGAAGGACCTGGCGCTGGTTCAAACTGCGTTCAACACCTGGCAGGAACAAAGCGGCCGGCCGCTGTGCCATATCTCGATGATGCTGTCGTACACGGTCAATCACTGACGCGCGGCCCGGCCGCGAGGGAGGGGCGCATGGCTTCGGCCGTCGAACGCACCGGCGCGGCACTGGGCCGCGCCGAACGCATCCTGGTGATCACTGGCGCCGGGCTGTCCGCGGACTCGGGCATGCCGACCTATCGCGGCCTGGGCGGTCTTTACAACGGACGCACGGCGGAAGGGATACCCATCGAAGTGGCGATCTCCGGCCCAATGCTGCAGAAGGACCCGGCGCTGTGCTGGAAGTACCTGGCTGAACTGGGCAAGGCCTGTCTGAGTGCGCAACCCAACGCCGGCCACGACGCTATTGCCGAACTGCAACGGCTCAAGCCGGAGTGCTGGGTGCTGACGCAGAACATCGATGGCTTCCATCGTCGTGCTGGTTCGCCGACGGAGCGGCTGATCGAGATTCATGGCGAGCTGGCGCCGCTGTACTGCCAGTCGTGCGGTCTGGAAAGCAGCGAACTGGCCGGGCATCTCGATGGCCCGCTGCCGCCGAAATGCGCGCGCTGTGCAGGCGTATTGCGCCCGCCAGTGGTGCTGTTCGAGGAGATGCTGCCGGAGGAGGCGATCGACACGCTCTATGCGCAATTGCGCAAGGGATTCGATGCCGTTCTGCTGGTGGGGACCACGGCGAGCTTCCCCTATATCATCGAGCCGGTGCTGCGCACGCGGGACGCGGGAGGCTTTACCGCCGAGGTAAATCCGGGTCTGACCGACCTCAGTTCGGTGGTCGAAGAAAGAATGGTTGGTCGAGCCTTAGACATTATGCCGCGCCTGCTAAGTCACATTCCTCGATAAAAAACTTGCATTGGCCCCATTGAGCGGGCAAATTAGCCCGCTAATAAATGGAGCTAATGAGACACGGTCGTGCCCATGCTTAAACGCTTAGCACCCCTCGTGCCCATGAGTTTCGTTCTGCTGCTGGCAGCTTGCGCCAGCCATTCGCCGGAATCGCAGCCGAACCAGGTCGCTTCAGTGCCTGCCACTCGAGCAGCGTTCCAGGTCAATCAGCACAACATAGCGCTGATGAATGAGTCGCAGGACGAGGGGGCCAAAAACGATAACGGCAGTTCGACTGCCCATGTATCCGATATTCTGGATCGCGCGTTCTCGCTGATCGGTACGCCGTACCGTTTTGGCGGGAAATCCGAGCGGACCGGCTTCGATTGCAGCGGTTTCGTGGGCTATCTGTTCCGCGAAGAAGCAGGCATCAGCCTGCCGCGCTCCACGCGTGAGATGATCAACATGGATGTCCCGCTGGTCTCGAAAGAAGACCTGCAGCCGGGCGACCTGATCTTCTTCAACAACCGTGGTCGCGGTCGGGTCAGCCATGCCGGCATCTACATCGGTGACGGACAGTTCATCCACTCCGCCAGCCGCCGTGGCGGTGGTGTGCGAGTGGACAGCCTGGACGAGAGCTACTGGCGCCTGAGCTATATGGAAGCCAAGCGCGTACTCGAGCCCGGCTTCGAGCCGAAGACAGTGACTCGCTAAACTTAAAGTTTTACTTTAAGTATTGCGCTCAAGTCACTGTTGGTACAAAGTGATGGCACTCCTTGACGGGATGCCATCACATGCTCGTTCCTCAGCGCATCATTCTCCTCGCTGCTCTCGCCTCGCTGGCCGCCTGTGCCAGTCGTACCCCGCCGTCGCCGCCCCCCGTGGTGAATGCGCCCACTGCTCCCGTCTACAACACCCAGGCTGCTGACGATGTCCTGATCCGTGCCATTGGCCTGGTCGGTACTCCCTATCGCTGGGGCGGCAACACGCCCGACGGCGGATTCGATTGCAGTGGTCTGATTGGCTATGTCTACCGCGATGCCACCGGCCTGATGCTGCCGCGCTCCACCCGCGAGATGATTACCCTGCGCGCGCCCACAGTTGGCCGTGAGTCCCTGCAAAGCGGCGATCTGGTGTTCTTCGCCACCAGCGGTGGACGTGGCGTCAGCCATGCAGGTATCTATGTCGGGGAAGGGCGCTTCGTTCATGCGCCCAGAACGGGCGGGACCGTGCGCCTGGACAGCCTTGACAGCGCCTACTGGCAGAAAGCCTTCCTGGAAGCCAAGCGTGTCCTCGCCGTGCAGAGTCTCGCCCTCCACCCCTGATCTTCAGGAGGGCCCATGACCACCCGCACGCTGAACCTGGACGACTCTCTCTACCAGTACCTTCTCGACGTTTCCCTGCGCGATTCCCCCGTCAAGGCACGCCTGCGCGCCGAGACGGCCAACCTGCCGATGTCCCGCTGGCAGGTCGCTCCGGAACAGGGGCAGTTCCTTGCCCTGCTGGTCAGGCTGACCGGCGCCAAACGCATCCTCGAGATCGGCACGTTCACCGGCTACAGCGCCCTGTGCATGGCCGAAGCTTTGCCAGAAGGCGGCCACATCCTCTGCTGTGATCTTCCCGGTGAGCACAACGAAATCGCTCGAGGCTACTGGCGTGACGCTGGCGTCGATTCGCGCATCGAACTGCGCCTCGGCCCCGCTCTGGCCACATTGGAGGCCCTGGTGGCTGGCGATCAGCAAGGCAGCTTCGACCTGGTCTTCATCGACGCGGACAAGGCGAACTATCCCGCCTATCTGGAGCACGCCCTGACCCTGCTGCGCGAGGGCGGCCTGGTGATCTTCGACAACGTGCTGTGGAGTGGACGGGTGCTGGAGGCGAATCCTGAAAGTGTGGACACACGGGCGATCCAGCAGCTCAATCTGGCGCTGAAGACGGATGAGCGCGTGGATTACTCGCTGGTGCCGATCGGTGATGGCATGAGCCTCTGCCGCAAGTGCGCAAAATGACGCTGTAGTGCCAATCGCAGCTGGCCAGTCGGTTTGCTCAACGTCGCGACCTCGGCGGGGCTACTTTGTTTCGCTTGGAATCGGCCGAGCTGTTTCTTCAAATCACAGAGATGTTGACTCGAAAATAAGATGAGTAGGGCAATAAGCGTGTGTGGAGCTGGATGCGCCGAAGTGAGGGATACCCGCCATTGCCTGCGAGAGGCACTCCCGGGGGCATTACTGCTGTCAGTGTTCGCATTCCTCGTGCAATGGAGGTTCGGTTTTGGTTGGGCAGATGAGGGATTGCTCTGGTACGGCTCGCAAAGGGCTGCACTGGGCGAGATTCCGCTACTTGATTTCTTCAGCTACGACCCGGGGCGCTATTACTGGAATGCGATGATTTTTCGCCTGGCCGGCGATGCCGGGCTGTTCACCTTGTTGCTCTCCTGTTCGCTGTTTGGCGCGCTGGGCCTCGCGGCAGCCTGGTTTGCCTTATGTCGTGCGCGCATCCCTGTGCTCTGGAGGGTGGGGTGCGTGGTGGTTCTGCTAGTGGGGTTTGGTTTTCCTCGGCACAAGATATTTGAGCAGAGCTTGTCCTTGATCCTGGTTTGCGTTGTATTCGAGACGCTGCTCAAGCCGGGCTCGGCCAAGCGTTGGATGTTGTTCGGTCTGGCAACTGGTGTTGCGGCCATGGTTGGCAGGAACCATGGGGTGTTCTTTGTCGTCGCGGCGATCCTTACCGGAGCCTACCTAGTACGAATTGGGAGAAAGAACCTCTTCTTTATGGGCTTCCGCAGTTTTTCTGCTGGAGTGATTGTCGGTTATCTTCCCGTGATTTTGCTTTTCCTGGGCAATGTGGAGTTCCGCAAGGTATTCATTGACTCGGTGCTCTTGACTTCGCAATGGCAGTTGCCATTGCCCATTCCGTTTCCCTGGCGCGTGGACTGGTACCAGGCACTGACCCTTGAGCAACTACAAGCCATCGCGGTTGGCCTTCTCTGCCTTTTAGTGCCGGCCCTCTACCTCACCGGCGGCCTTCTGCTTCCGGTCACTGGATTGGCCATCGCTCGTCAAATGCCGCAGCGATTGCTCCTGGGGGCTGCAAGCATTGCTGGCCTACCCTATCTCCACCAGGCTTTCGACAGGGCCGACTTCGGGCATATCGCGCAATCGGTTCTGCCGGCAGTTCCGGTCGTGTTCATACTGCTTTACCTGTCATCGCGACAACCCGGATGGCGAAGGCTGACGCCCGTCCTATCGGTGGCGGCTACCTTGGTGGTGCTGTTGGCCTGGCTACCTTCAGAACCGATCGTACAAATGCTCCGCGCGCAAAAGGCCAATCCGCAAAGCGTACAGCCCGTGTCGATGGGCAGTAAGAAATTTCTGCTCTACCGCTCACAAGCCGATGTGCTGGAGACAGTAAGGGCAATCGCCGCAAAATGCTCTTTGAAGGATGGCGAGTTCATGGCTGCGCCTAGTTTCCCTGGGGTTTACGCTTTCCTGGGGCTGAAGGCGCCATTTTGGGAGATGTATTACCTCTATCAGCGCTCACCAGAGTTCCAGCGTAAGCACATCGCAGCGATTGGCGATACGCAGTTGATCCTGCTTGCGCCGGAAAATACCGTCGATTTGCTGGAGCGGCTAAAACTGGCCAATACCTATGGGTTATTGCTCACATATATCAGAGAGCACTACCAAGAGCTTTCCATTCCTACCTTGCCGGCAGGTACTGTGCTATATGCAAAACCCGGCTCCTGCGCCGCCATGCTGAATGTGCAGCGCTGATTTTGTCATTCTTGAGAAACAAAAAAGGCACGCCAGTTGGCGTGCCTTTTTTGTTTCCTGCGCCTGAATCAGGCTACGTCGACCAGAATCACTTCGCTGTCTTCCAGCGCCGTGACCTTCACCATCGTCTCGTCGGCGATGGCGGCACCGTCGCGGGCCTGCAGTTCGACACCGTTGACCTCGACCTTGCCGGTTGCCGGCACCAGGTAGGCGCGGCGACCGTTGCCCAGTTCGTACTCGGCGGTCTGGCCGGCCTTCAGGGTGGCGGCGACCAGGCGGCCTTCGGCGCGGATGCGCAGGGCGTCGGTGTCGTTCTCATAGCCGCTGGCCAGGGTCACGAAACGCCCGGCGCGGTCGCCTTTCGGGAAGGGTTTGGCGCCCCAGGACGGCGTGCCGCCGCGTACCGAAGGGATGATCCAGATCTGGAAGATCTTGGTGACATCCTTCTCCAGGTTGTACTCGGAGTGCACGATGCCCGAGCCAGCGCTCATCACCTGCACATCGCCCGCTTCAGTACGGCCCTTGTTGCCCAGGCTGTCCTGGTGGGTGATCGCACCCTGGCGGACATAGGTGATGATTTCCATCTCGCGGTGAGGGTGCGGCGGGAAGCCGGTGCCGGCGGCGATTTCGTCATCGTTCCAGACGCGGAGGTTGCCCCAGTCCATACGCTCGGCGTCGTAGTATTCGGCGAAGGAGAAGTGGTGCTTGGCGTTGAGCCAGCCGTGGTTGGCGCCGCCGAGTTGCTGGAAGGGTCTGCGTTCGATCATGACTTAGTCCTCGTGGGGCGCGGCTCGCCGGTGGGCCAGTCCGCGCGGTTCATGGGACTATCTTCTCTCGCACTTGATCGATAAAAAAGCGCAAATATCGGCGTATATTGATCGAATAATTCGATTTTATTCGGCTGCGCGCTTCTCACCCTGGTCGAGGAACTTGCTGAGGAACTGGCGAGTGCGCTCTTCCCGGGGATGGGCGAACAGCGCCTTGGCGTCTCCCTGTTCGACGATCACGCCCTTGTCGATGAAGATCGCCCGGTTCGCGACGTCGCGGGCAAAGCTCATCTCGTGGGTGACGATGACCATGGTGCGCTTTTCCTGGGCCAGGCCGCGGATGGTGGCCAGGACCTCACCGACCAGCTCCGGGTCCAGTGCCGAGGTGGGCTCGTCGAACAGGATCACGTCCGGCTGCATGGCCAGGGCGCGGGCGATGGCGACGCGCTGCTGCTGGCCGCCGGAGAGGCGCTTGGGGTACGAATCCTCCTTGCCCGCCAGCCCGACCTTCGCCAGCAACTGGCGCGCGCGCTCGATGGCCTGGGCGCGGGGCTCCTTCTTCACGATGATCGGGCCTTCCACCACGTTCTCCAGCGCGGTGCGGTGGGGGAACAGGTTGAAGTTCTGGAAGACGAAGCCCACGTGTTGGCGCAGCTTGCGGATCAGCCCCTGCTGGCCGCTGAGCGGTCTGGATGCGTCGATGAGTATGTCACCGACCTTGATGGTTCCGCCGTTGGGCGCCTCCAGCAGGTTCAGGCAGCGCAGCAGGGTGGTCTTGCCCGAGCCGCTGGGGCCGATGATCGCGACCACTTCGCCGGCCTCGACGGTCAGGTCGATGCCCTTGAGCACCTCCTGGCCGCGGAACTGCTTGGTCAGCTGGCGAACTTCGATCATGCGTCGTGCTCCTGGTCATGGCGGTTGACCCGGTCTTCCAGGCGGTTCTGCAGGTGCGACAGGATGCTTGCGAGGATCCAGTAGATCAGCGCCGCAGCGAGGTACATGGTGAAGACCTCGAAGGTGCGTGCGGTGATCAGCTGGGCCTGGCGGAACAGTTCTGGGACCTGGATGGTGGCGGCCAGGGCGGTGTCCTTGACCAGCGAGATGAAGCTGTTGCCCAGCGGCGGCAGGGCAGTGCGCGCGGCCTGCGGCAGGATCACCCGGCGCAGGGTCTCGGCACGGGTCATGCCGATGCTGGCGGCGGCTTCCCACTGGCCTTTGTCGATGGAGCCGATGGCGGCGCGGAGAATTTCGCAGACGTAGGCGGCCATGTTCAGCGAGAAGCCGATCAGCGCCGCCGGCAGCGGGTCGAGTTCGATGCCGGCCTGGGGCAGGCCGTAATAGATCATGAAGAGCTGGACCAGCAACGGCGTGCCGCGGAAGAACGACACGTAGATGCGCGCGATCCAGCGCACGGGGGTGAAACCGTACAGGCGCATCAGCGCCAGAACGAATCCGAGCAGCAGTCCGAAGAACATGCCGCCTACGCTGAGGACTACCGTGAAGACCGCGCCCTTCAACAGGAAGGGCGCGGAATCCAGCGCAAGCTGCAGGCTTTCTTCGATCATTGGGTGACGTCAGCCTGGAACCACTTCTCCGACAGTTTTTTCAGCGTGCCGTCGGCCCTGAACTTCTCGATGGCCTTGTTCAGCGCCGCGAGCAATTCGGGGTTGCCCTTGCGCAGGGCGATGCCGGCTTCCTGGCGGGCGAAGGGGGCGCCGGTCAGCGCCATGGCGCCTTTGGTCTTGTTGACCATGTCGAAGGCCGCCAGACGGTCCACCAGGATCACGTCGATGCGGCCACTGCGCAGGTCCTGGAACTTGGTCGGGTCGTCTTCGTAGGTCCGCACGTCAGCCTGCGGCACGTGTTCGCGCAGCCACTGTTCGTAGTTGGTGCCCAGGCCCACGCCGACTTTCACGCCTGCCAGTTTCTCCGGCGCGTCGTACTTGCCTTCGTCACCCTTGCGCACCAGCGCCTGGATGCCGGAAACGGTATAGGCGTCAGAGAAGTCGTACTTCTTCTTGCGCTCCTCGGAGATGGTTACCTGGTTGATCACCAGGTCCAGTCGCTTGGACTCCAGCGCGGCGAGGATGCCGTCCCACTTGGTTGGCTGGAGCTTGGCGGTGACGCCCAGTTCCTTGGCGATCAGGTGAGAGAAGTCCACTTCGAAGCCGGCGAGTTTGCCGTTCTCGTCCTGGAAGCTGAAGGGTGGGTAGGTGCCCTCGAGGCCGACGCGGACTTCGCCTTTCGACTTGATCTGGGCGAGCAGGTCGTCGGCGGCCTGGGCCTGGCCGAAGAGGCTGGCTCCGAGGGAGAGGGTCAGGCTGGCAAGCAGGAAATGACGTCGCAGTGCGGAGAAGGTCATGGTGGTCCCCGTTTTTGGTGTTTTAAGCAGGTTAGTCAACGCGTGGCGACTATATGGGCAGAATCGTTATGCAATAAAATAATAAAAAATTACATACCTAGTTCTGATTATTAGGTAGGTCAATTCGCCGAATGGTAGGCGAACAGCGCCGGCGAACCTCCGGTGTGCAGGAACAGGATAGGCCCGGGTTTCACGAAGCGATCACGGCGGATGCCGTCGAGCAATCCGGCCATGGCCTTGCCGGTGTACACCGGGTCCAGCAACAGGCCTTCCTGGCTTGCCAGCAGGCGCACCGCCTCTAGCGTGCCGGCATTGGGTTCGCCGTAGCGCGGTCCGAAGTATTCGTCCCACAGTTGCACCTTCGGCAGGGCCGGCGCGTCGTGGCCGAGCAGTTCCAGCGTGCGTTCAACCAGCCCTTCGACTTTCGGTCGTTGTGCTGCGTCGGTACGCGAGACGGTCACGCCGATGACATCCAGTTCCGGCAGGGAATCGGCCAGGGCGATTGCCAGGCCGGCATGGGTTCCTGCGCTGCCGGAGGCGAGCACCACGGCGGAGAATTCCTGGCCACTGCCATGAATCTGCTCCGCCAGTTCCAGCCCGGCGCGCACGTAACCCAGGGCGCCCAACGCATTGGAACCGCCAATGGGCACGAGGTAGGGCTTGCGGCCTTCGCGGCGCAGGCGCTCGCCGGTTTGCGCCAGCATCTCGTCCGCGGTATCGAGGTTGGGTACGAGTTCGACTTCGGTGCCGAACAGGTCCAGCAGCAGGCGGTTGCCGTTACTCAGGTAGTTGTGGTCATCGGTGCCGATGGGGTTTTCCAGCAACGCCACGCAGCGCAGGCCCAGCTTCGCCGCGACAGCGGCAGTCTGGCGCACATGGTTGGACTGGATAGCCCCGGCAGTAACCAGCGTGTCGGCGCCGGCCTTCAGGGCATCGGCGGTGAGAAACTCCAGCTTGCGTACCTTATTGCCGCCCAGGGCGAAGGGCGTCGTGTCATCGCGCTTCACGTACAGCTCGCGGCCCAGCTGTGCGGACAGCCGCTCCAGCTTGTCCAGTGGCGTCGGGCCGCCGGCCAGGTCGAGTCGGGAAAAGCGGGCGAGGGCTTCGCGCAGGGAGCTCATGGCGGGTTCTCGGAGTGACGGCGGGATGCGTCACGATAGAGCGCGCGCGGGGCGACCGCAATGTGGCCGGCGGCCGCGTGACGCCGACCTGCACGGGAATGTCGCGCGACGATCCGCGAACTTGCCGTGGGAATCTCCGGAGGCTGTGAATCAATGTGCGGACAGCGGCGCAGCGAACCGCTACGCTCCACGCTCAGATCCGGAAGCCATAACCGGGCGATAACGAAAACAGGAAAACCAGGGCGGGAAATCCGATGACATCAGCAGTACTTTCACGCGCTTCGCTGCAACGCTGGACGCTTCAGCTACTCGGCGCACTGGCCCTGATGCTGGGGCTGAGCAGCCCGGCGCTGGCCGACCGGGTGATTCCCTCGGGGATGATGGTGGGTTTCGTCGATAGCGCGGTGTACCCGGTGATCACCCTCAAGCGGCCGAAGCCGAGCCTGTTGCGCCAGGTGATCACCATCGGGCTGTACAAGAAGACCATCAGCTACCCGCTGTCGGTCACCATCCGCATCCGCGACGAGAACAACCGCTTCATGGTCTACGGCATGCTGCCGAAGATCACCGGCAAGTTCGTCGGCATCAAGATGGGCCTGGATAGCCGGATCAGCCAGATCTGGGTGATGACCGAAGCAGAAGCGACCGAGTACGTGACCCGTCCGGACACGCTGTTCCCGCCGACGAGTTGATGGCTTTGCTTGCGGGTTGAAGGTCTGCCCACGCCGCTCGTGCGGGCGGGCAGCCGGAAGAGGGCGACTTCGGCTATCATGTGCACCGTTTCAAACCTTTCAGAACCGGTCTACCCATGACGTCCTCTCAGCAGCCGCCCCGCGACGAAAGCGCCGACAACGCGCAGGAACAACCCAAACTCTCCCTGGCCGAGCTGGCCAAGGCCGCCCTTGCTGCGCAGCAGCAGGCGAAAACCGCCTACCAGCATCGCAAGCCTCACGACCAGGCCGAGTACCGCCCGCCGCATCCGCGCGGCTCGCGTCGCTCGATGGGCAAGCGCTGAGGCAACCTCTCGTCTGAAACACCGTCGGCCGGCGCTCTTGTGGGGGCGCTGGCTGAACTGCGGCGACCGGCATCGGTCGTATCCGCATCGGCCTTGCCATGCTGGCTGGCCATTCCCGCTCTCGCGAACCCGTCACGGATAGACACCTGCGCCCTATGCCCCGGCAGAAGGGGCGCCTCGCGTCCAAGGAGAATCCATGAAAGTCCTCGTTCCCGTCCTTTCCCTGCTGGCGCTCGCCGGCTGCATCACCATGACCGGCAATTACGAAGTCAGCGCCCGTGACGAGTCCGGCAAGGCCCTGAGCAACGGCAAGTTCCTCGCCCACGGCAGCGGCATCTATACGGTGCGCAACTCACTCTGCTCGGTCTATCCGAAGGCCATCGTCACCATCAAGGACGTGGAAACGGACCAGGAGCTGGAGGGCGAAAGCCCCTACCACTGTCGCTGAGCCCTCTCACGGGGCAGGTGGCGTGAGCTTCTGCATCTGCCCCTGCTGCAACGTCCACTCCACCACCTGCGCGGAAAGTTGGTCGGCCGCCTTGCCGAAGGCGCTGACCACTTCGGGTAGCTGCTTGCCGTCCACCGGCTGGCGGACTTCGAAGGTGCGCGAGGCGACGATGCGCTGGCCGAGGGTGCGCACCAGGCGCGCGTCGTAGCGGATGTGGATCACCGGCTGGCCGTTCTGGTACTCGCTCTGGAAGGCGCGCAGCTCGCCGGTCAGGTCGAGGTCGGCCTGCAGGCTGGCTTCGTCACTGCTCAGGGCGCGCACGCTGCCGTTGGCGGTGAAGGCGTCGAGCAGGCGGTCACGCAGCAGGCCCGGTGCGCGGTTGCTCCAGCGCGCGCCCTGGTAGCTGCTCAGCTGGTTGCCCTGCGGGACCACGGCGATGCGGTTGCTGTCCAGTGCCAGGCTGGCGTTGGGGGCGCTGACGCGCAGCGACCAGTTGACCGCCGCATTGCTGCGCGCGGGTTGCTGGGTGGCGGGCAGCAGGTAGAAGTCCGGGCTCTCCGCTTCCGGGAGGATCGAGCAGGCGCCCAGCAGGCTGACCAGGGCGGCGACACCGAGCAGGCGGGGAAGGGCGGTCATGGCTGGAACTCCTTGTTGCGCTCGCGGCCGAGCAGGTAGCCGGTGGGGTTCTCCTGCAGGCGGCGGGTGACGCCGCGCAGGTCTTCCAGGGTGGAGCGCAGTTCGCGGATCGCCGGGCCGATCTCGCCCAGGCCATTGAGGCCGCCATTCACCGAGTCGTAGTTGCTGCCCAGCAGTTGTTCCACGCGTTCGCTGCTGGTGCGCAGGGAGGCGAGGGTCTTCTGGGTGTCGTCGAGGATATCCTGGCCCTTGCCGCCCAGAGTCTGGTTGGCCCGTTCGAGCAGCTGGCTGGCGTTGGCCAGGGTGATGCGCGCCTGCTCGCTGGCGGCGGCCAGTTCCTTGAAGGTCTGGCGGATGTCGTCGCGCTGCTCGGCGACCACGCCGGTGGCCTGGTCGATGTGGTCCAGGGTACGGCTGATGCGGTCGACGTTCTCCTGGGAGAACATGCGGTTCACGTTGTTGATCAGATTGTTGATGTTGGTGGCGATGTCTTCGCCGTTGGCCAGCAGCTTGGCGAAGGGCGAGGGGATGGTCTTGATCACCGGCACCTCGCCGTCCTTGCTGGCCAGCGGTGGGCTGTCCTGGGCGGCGCTGGAGAGCTGGATGATGGCCTGGCCGGTGACTCCGGTGAGGGCCAGCTTGGCGCGCGTGTCTTCGCGGATCGGTGTGCTGTCGTAGACGCGGATGCGTGCGCGGACCTTGCGCGGGTCGTTCGGGTCCAGGCGCAGGGACACCACGTCACCCACGCGGATGCCGCTGTACTGCACGGTGCCGCCCTCGGACAGGCCGGTCACCGCCTCGTTGAAGATCACGTCGTAGATCTTGTACTTCTGGTCGTTGCTCGACTGCGCCAGCCACAGGGCGAAGAGCAGCGCGCCGATCGACACGACCAGGGTGAACAGGCCGATCAGCACGTGATGGGCACGGGTTTCCATTCAGCTTTCCTCCCGCAGGTGTTCGGTGGCCTGCAGCGCAGCACGGCCGCGCGGGCCGTGGAAGTAGTCCTGCACCCAGGCGTCGTCGGTCCGGGCGACCTGGTCCAGCGGCCCCACCACCAGCACGCGTTTCTGCGACAACACGGCGACGCGGTCGCAGATGGTGTAGAGGGTGTCCAGGTCGTGGGTGACCAGGAACACCGTGAGGCCGAAGGCGTCGCGCAGGGTCAGGATGAGTTGGTCGAAAGCCGCCGCGCCGATGGGGTCGAGGCCGGCGGTGGGTTCGTCGAGGAACAGAATGTCCGGGTCCAGCGCCAGGGCGCGGGCCAGGGCGGCGCGCTTGACCATGCCGCCGGAAAGCTCGGCCGGGTATTTGCCGCCGGCATCCGGCGGCAGGCCGGCGAGGGAAATCTTCACCTTGGCCATGAACTGCGCATCGGCGCGGGACAGCCCGGCATGCTCGATCAGCGGCAGGCAGATGTTCTCGCTCACGGTCAGCGAGGAGAACAGCGCGCCGTTCTGGAACAGCACGCCGAAGCGCCTTTCCAGCTTCGAGCGTTCCAGCGGCGGCAGCGCCGGCAGGTTCTGCCCGAAGACATGCACGCTGCCTTCGCTGGGCTGGCGCAGGCCGATGATGCTGCGCAGCAGCACCGATTTGCCGGTGCCCGAGCCGCCGACCACGCCGAGGATCTCGCCTTTCATCACGTCGAGGTCCAGGTGCTCGTGCACGGCATGGGTGCCGAAGCGGTTGGCGAGGTCGCGGACGACGATGATCGGTTCGCTCACCAGCCCATCTCCATGAAGAACAGCGCGAAGACCGCATCCAGCAGGATCACCACGAAGATCGACTGGACCACGCTGGAAGTCGTGTGCTCGCCCACCGACTGCGCGCTGCCGCTGACGCGGAAGCCTTCCAGGCAGCCGATCACGGCGATGATGAAAGCAAAGACCGGGGCTTTGACGATGCCGACCAGGAAGTGCTGCACGGCAATGTCGTTCTGCAGCATGTAGAGAAACATGCGCGGCGAGATATCCAGGGCGAGGGCACAGACCACGCCGCCGCCGAAGATGCCGGAGATCATCGCCAGGAAGGTCAGCATCGGCAGGGTCAGCAGCAGGGCCAGCACCCGCGGCAACACCAGCAGTTCCACAGGGTCCAGGCCCAGGGCCTGGATGGCGTCGATTTCCTGGTTGGCCTTCATCGAGCCGATCTGCGCGGTGAAGGCACTGGCGGTGCGGCCGGCGAGCAGGATCGCGGTGAGCAGCACGCCGAATTCGCGCAGGAAGGAGAAGCCCACCAGGTCGACGGTATAGATCTGTGCGCCGAATTTCTGCAGCACCGTGGCGCCAAGGAAGGCCACCACCGCGCCGACCATGAAGGTCAGCAGGGCGACGATGGGCACGGCGTCCAGCCCGGTTTCCTCCATGTGCGCGGCCAGCGAGGTGAGCCGCCAGCGTCGCGGGCGCAGCAGGTTGCGCAGCAGCGTCTGCAGGGTCAGGCCGATGAAGCCGAGCAGGCCGACCAGGTGCTCGCGGAAGGTCAGGGTGGCGATGCCGATGCGTTCCAGCACGTCGACCAGCGCGTTGCCGGGCTCTGGCGCCTTTTCGTCCAGGCGGCACTGGGTGATGGCGCTGCCGACGGCGCGCAGCAATGCCTGGCGCTCGGCGGGGAGGTTGCGGGCGATCTGTTCCAGCTGGCTCATGCGCGCGCCGCCGATGATCTCGGCGAGCAGTGCGGCGCCGGCGGTGTCCAGCGCGCCGAGGCCGGCGAAGTCCAGCGTGGCGGGGGACTCGGCGTGACGCTGGGCGGCTACCTGGGCTTCCAGCGCGGAGAAATGCGCGAGCGTCCAGTCGCCGCTGACATGCATCAGCGGTGGGCTGGCGGAGGTGTCGAGCTGAAGCTGGCCGGGCTGGGCGGTCATCGTCATGGTTCGCATTCTAGCGGAGTTACACAGTGCCATGATTGGACAGGTGTGTCGCATTGTAGAGCGGCCGCCTGCTGCTGGGACAAGCCCGGCGACATCCTGTTCAATTGACGCCCCAGGCCGCCAGCCACTAAGCTGCGCGCCTGCTTCAGGTGCTCTCGGCGCAAGCCGCGAGTGAAACAGGGAAGCCGGTGAAATCGATGCGCAATCGACCATTCCGGCGCTGCCCCCGCAACGGTAAGCGAGCTTCGAACCGCAGACAGCCACTGTGCCACGGCATGGGAAGGCGCGGTTCATCGACAGCCTCACGGCGTCACTCGCAAGCCCGGAGACCGGCCTGCTGCATCGCATGGCATCGCGGGAGGCGCTGCCGACGTCGGCGCTGCGCGCCGCGCGTTGCCGTCCTCCGCCTGCCCCGACTGGTCAGTGCCGCGCGGGTGAGAGCGGCGGAGAATCCTTCAGGTGAAATCCCTATTCCCCAGGTCGACAGCCTCTGTGCTGGGCGACCTCTGCCGCATGGCGCTTCTGCGCGCCAGTGGTTCATCCCTGCCTGTTCCATTCCTCGTTCGCTGCCACCCGGCCGGCAGCCTGACGCCTGCGCAATTCGTTTCAGGAGCAACCACCCATGACTGAATCCCCGGAAAAGGACGAGCGCCATCGCTCGCGCATGCAGCGCAAGAAGGCAGTGATCGACGAGAAGATCGCCCAGGCCCAGGGGGAGCGCGGCGTGTTCCTGGTCAACAGCGGCAACGGCAAGGGCAAGAGCAGCTCGGCCTTCGGCATGGTCGCCCGCGCACTGGGCCACGGCATGAAGGTGGGCGTGGTGCAGTTCATCAAGGGTGCCGCGACCACGGGCGAGGAGGCGTTCTTCCGCCGCTTCCCCGAGGAAGTCAGCTTCCATGTGATGGGCGAAGGCTTTACCTGGGAAACCCAGGACCGCCAGCGCGACATCGCCAAGGCGCAGTTCGCCTGGGACGTGGCGCGCCAGCTGCTGGCCGACCCCGAAGTCGGCCTGGTGGTGCTGGACGAGGTGAATATCGCCCTCAAGCACGGCTACCTGGAGCTGGACACCGTGCTGGCCGACATCGCCGCCCGTCCGCCCATGCAGCATGTGGTCGCCACCGGCCGTGGCGCGCAGCCGGCGATGCTCGAGGCCGCCGACACCGTGACCGAGATGGGCCTGGTGAAACACGCCTTCAAAGCCGGCATCAAGGCGCAGAAAGGGGTGGAGTTCTGATGCATCCCGTTGTGGCGGAGCGCGTCGTATGACCTCGCGCCAATGCCCCGCATTGCTGATCGCCGCCCCCGCTTCCGGGCAGGGCAAGACCACCGTGACCGCCGCCCTGGCACGCCTGCACACACGCCTCGGGCGCAAGGTGCGGGTGTTCAAGTGCGGCCCGGACTTCCTCGACCCGATGATCCTCGCCCGAGCCAGTGACGCGCCTGTCTACCAGCTGGACCTGTGGATGGTCGGCGAGGAAGAGAGCCGTCGGCTGCTGTGGGAGGCCGCCGGCGAGGCCGACCTGATCCTCATCGAAGGCGTGATGGGCCTGTTCGACGGCTCGCCGTCTGCGGCCGACCTGGCGCGGCGCTTCAATGTGCCGGTGATGGCGGTGATCAACGGCCAGTCCATGGCGCAGACCTTCGGCGCCATGGCCGTTGGCATGGCGACCTACCAGAGCGACCTGCCGTTCTCCGGCGTGCTCGCCAACCGTATCGGCAGCCAGCGTCACCGCGACCTGGTGCGCGACAGCCTGCCGGAGTGGATTCGCTGGTATGGCGCGCTGCCGCGCGATACCGAAGTGGAACTGCCCAGCCGACACCTCGGCCTGGTGCAGGCCGACGAGCTGGCTGACCTCGACGCCCGCCTGGACGCCGCCGCCGATGCCCTGGCGGCCAGCGCCAGTACCGAGCTGCCGCTGCCGGTGAGCTTTGCCGCGCCCGAGCCGCGCGGCGAATCCTCCCGCCTCGATGACGTGCGCATCGGCGTGGCGCGGGACAACGCCTTTGCCTTCCTCTACCAGGCCAACCTGGACCTGCTGCGTGAGCTGGGTGCCGAGCTGGTGTTCTTCTCGCCGCTGCGTGATGACGCGTTGCCGGAAGTGGACAGCCTCTACCTGCCCGGTGGCTACCCGGAACTGCACCTGCAGGCGCTGGCCGGGAACCGCGCCATGGCCCAGGCCATCCACGCGCACCACGAGATGGGCAAGCCGATCCTCGCCGAGTGCGGCGGCATGCTCTATCTGCTCGATGCGCTGACCGATGTGGCCGGTGAACGCGCCGCACTGCTCGGCCTGCTGCCGGGCGAAGCGCGCATGCAGAAGCGCCTCGCCGCGCTGGCGCTGCAAGCGGTGACGTTGCCCGAAGGCACCCTGCGCGGGCACACCTTCCACCATTCGTTGCTGGACAGCAGCGAGGAGCCGCTGGCCCGTGGCGTCTGCCCCAACGACAAACCGGTGGCCGAAGCGGTGTTTCGCTGTGGCCGGCTCACCGCCTCCTACATCCATTTCTACCTGCCGTCCGACCCGGACGCCGCAGCCGCCCTGCTGAGACCATGACCGAGCACGCCTACAGCCTTGAGGAGCGCGCCGCGCTCTACCGCGCCATTGCCGAGCGCCGCGACATGCGTCATTTCAGCGGCGGCGAGGTGGCGCCCGAACTGCTCGCGCGCCTGCTCGAAGCGGCGCACCAGGCACCCAGCGTCGGGCTGATGCAGCCGTGGCGGTTCATCCGCGTCACCTCGCGGGAGCTGCGCGAAGCGATCCATGGGCTGGTGGAGGCGGAGCGCGTGCGCACCGCCGAGGCACTGGGCGAGCGATCCGACGAGTTCATGCAGCTGAAGGTCGAGGGCGTGCTCGACTGCGCCGAAGTACTGGTGGCCGCGCTGATGGAGGGCCGCGAGGCACATGTATTCGGCCGTCGCACGTTGCCGCACATGGACCTGGCCTCGCTGTCCTGCGCCATCCAGAACCTCTGGCTGGCCTCGCGCGCCGAAGGCCTGGGCATGGGCTGGGTATCGCTGTTCGACCCCGCCGCGCTGGGCGAACTGCTCGGCCTGCCAGTGGGCGCCGAGGCGGTGGCGGTGATCTGCCTTGGCCCGGTCAGCGAGTTCTACCCGGCGCCGATGCTGGCCCTGGAGGGCTGGCGCCAACCGCGCGCGCTCAGCGACCTGCTGTACGAGAACCACTGGGGAGAGCAGCCATGAGCCTGGCCTTGCTGAGCGTCCTCGGCGTGGTGCTGGATGCCCTGTTCGGCGAACCGAGACGCTGGCACCCGCTGGTGGCCTTCGGGCGTCTGGCGGATCGGCTGGAGCGGCGTTTCAATCGCTCCCGCGCCGACGCCGGCAAGGACACCCCCGGCCTCGGCTGGCGCAGCCACGGCGTCACTGCCTGGATCATCGCCGTCATCCCGCTGGCCCTGCTCGCGCTGCTGCTCAGCCTGCTGCCCTATGTCGGCTGGGTCGTGCAGGCGCTCGCGCTGTACGCCGCGCTGGGCCTGCGCAGCCTGGGCGAACATGCCGAGCCGGTGGCACTGGCCCTGCGCGCCGGAGACCTGAACGAAGCGCGCCTGCGCGTGGGCTACATGGTCAGCCGCGAAACCGCCGAACTGGACGACACCGCCGTGGCCCGCGCCGCCACCGAGTCGGTGCTGGAGAACGGCAGTGACGCGGTGTACGCAGCGTTGTTCTGGTTTGCCGTGGCCGGTGCACCAGGCGTGGTGCTCTATCGCCTGAGCAACACTCTCGATGCCATGTGGGGCTACCGCAATGCGCGCTTCGAGCGCTTTGGCTGGGCCGCGGCGAAGATCGACGATGTGCTCAACTACATCCCGGCACGCCTGGTGGCCTTCACCTACGCGCTGCTCGGTCATACCCGGCTTGCCCTGCGTTGCTGGCGCGCACAGGCGCCGCAGTGGGACAGCCCCAACGCCGGCCCGGTGATGGCGACCGGTGCGGGCGCCCTGGGGGTATCGCTCGGTGGTTCAGCCCGTTACCACGGCGAACTCCACGAACGCCCGCAGCTGGGCGAAGGCCCGGCGCCGACCGCCGCGGACATCTGGCGCGCGCTGGCCCTGGTACGTCAGGGCGTGCTGCTGTGGCTGGTGGTCATCTTCATCCTGGGAGTGCTCTGATGCTCGAACATGGCGGCCGGTTGCGCAAAGCGGCGCAGCAATACGGCATTCCGCTCTCCGAGTGGCTCGACCTGTCCACCGGTATTTCGCCCTGGCCCTGGGCGCTGCCCAGCGTGCCGACAGCCGCCTGGATGCGCCTGCCCGAAGACAGCGACGGCCTGGAAGCCGCTGCGCGCCGCTACTACGGCGCCGAGAAGCTGCTGCCGCTGCCCGGCAGCCAGGCGGCGATCCAGTTGCTGCCGCGCCTGCGCCGGCCGGGCAAGGTCGGCGTGATCTCACCCTGTTATGCCGAGCACGCCGAGTCCTGGCGCGCCGCCGGACACATCCTGCGCGAGGTCAGCGACCAGGAGGTCCCTCATCACCTGGAGCGCTTCGACGTGCTGGTGGTGGTCAACCCGAACAACCCTACCGGTCGGCGCATCGAGGCCGGCGTGCTGCTGGAGTGGCACGCGCGCCTGCAGGAACGCGGCGGTTGGCTGGTGGTGGACGAAGCCTTCATGGACTGCACGCCCGAGCACAGCCTGGCGCCCAGCTGTGCGAGCCGTCCGGGACTGATCGTGCTGCGTTCCTTCGGCAAGTTCTTCGGCCTCGCCGGTGCCCGGCTGGGATTCGCCTTCGCCGAACCGCGCCTGCTGGATAGTCTGGCGAAACTGCTCGGCCCCTGGGCGGTGAGCGGCCCGACGCGGTGGATCGCGCAGGCCGTGCTGGGCGAGTTCCAGGAACAGATCCAGCGCCGCCGTGATCTGCATGAGGCGAGCCGGCATCTGGCCGGGCTGCTCGGCGAACATGGGTTCGCCCCGCAGGGCGGCACGGCGCTGTTCCAGTGGGTGGTCTCCATGCGCGCCCACGCGCTGCGCGATCACCTGGCGCGCCAGGGCATCCTCGTGCGCCTGTTCGAGACGCCCGGCAGCCTGCGCTTCGGCCTGCCGCCGGACGAGAAGGGCTGGGAGCGCCTGGAGCACGGCCTGCGCACCTTCAACCAGATGGAGAGCCTGCGTTGAGCACGCTGATGGTGCAGGGCACGACCTCGGATGCCGGCAAGAGCACGCTGGTCACGGCGCTGTGCCGCTGGCTGCGCCGTCAGGGCGTGGCCGTGGCGCCGTTCAAGCCGCAGAACATGGCGCTGAACAGCGCGGTGACCGCCGACGGCGGCGAGATCGGCCGCGCCCAGGCGGTTCAGGCGCAGGCCTGCCACCTGGCGCCGCACACCGACATGAACCCGGTGCTGCTCAAGCCCAACAGCGACACCGGCGCCCAGGTGATCATCCACGGCCGCGCGGTGACCAGCATGAACGCCGTGGCCTACCACGACTACAAGCGCGTGGCGATGCAGGCGGTGCTCGAATCCCACCAGCGCCTCAGCGCGCAGTACGCGGTGGTGATGGTGGAGGGCGCGGGGTCGCCGGCGGAGATCAACCTGCGCGCCAACGACATCGCCAACATGGGCTTCGCCGAGGCGGTGGATTGCCCGGTGATCCTGATTGCCGATATCGATCGTGGCGGCGTGTTCGCCCATCTGGTCGGCACCCTGGAGCTTCTTTCCGAGAGCGAACGGGCACGGGTGAAGGGCTTCGTCATCAACCGTTTCCGCGGTGACATCGCGTTGCTGCAGAACGGCCTCGACTGGCTGGAAGAGCGTACCGGCGTGCCGGTGCTTGGCGTGCTGCCCTACCTGATGGACTTCCACCTGGAAGCCGAGGACGCCATCGATACCCGCCAGACCGCCAAGACCGGCGAGCGCCTGCGCGTGGTCGTGCCGGTGCTGCCGCGCATCAGCAATCACACCGACTTCGATCCGCTGCGCCTGCACCCGCAGGTCGAACTGAGCTTCGTCGGCCCCGGCCAGCCGATCCCGCCGGCGGACCTGATCATCCTGCCCGGCTCCAAGAGCGTGCGGCCGGACCTGGCCTTCCTCCGCGCCCAGGGTTGGGAAGAGGCAATCCGCCGTCACCTGCGCTACGGCGGCAAACTGCTGGGCATCTGCGGCGGCTTGCAGATGCTCGGCCGCACCCTGGCCGACCCGTACGGGCTGGAAGGTGCGGCGGGGGAGAGCGACGGCCTCGGCCTGCTGGATTTCCGCACCGTCCTCGAACCGGAGAAACAGCTGCGCAATGTCAGCGGTCAGCTGGCGCTGGAAGATGCGCCGGTGAGTGGTTACGAGATTCATGCCGGCGTCAGCGAAGGCCCGGCGCTGGCGAACCCGGCCGTGCGCCTGAGCGATGGCCGCAGCGACGGTGCGCTGAGCGCCGACGGGCAGGTGATGGGGACTTATCTGCACGGGCTGTTCGAGTCCAGCGCATCCAGCTCGGCGCTGCTGCGCTGGGCCGGGCTGCACGAGGTGCAGAGCATCGATTACCACGCCCTGCGCGAACGCGACATCGAGCGCCTGGCCGATCAGGTCGAGGAGCATCTGGATACGGAAAAATTGAGTCGGCTGTGCGGACTGTAGGGCGGATGACCGTTCGCGGTTATCCGCGGTTTCTGCTTGCCAGGGTTTCGGCGGATAACGCCTGCGGCGTTATGCGCCCTACGGCGGAGGTGCGCGATCCGAACGCCACCATCGCTCTGCGTAGGATGGGTGGAGCGGAGCGATACCCATCAATTCCCTGCTGCGATGCGATGGGTATCGCAGGCTCCACCCATCCTACAGGGACGTCGTCATTGCGGAGAGTCCATGCTTGAACTGATCCTCGGCGGCGCCCGTTCGGGCAAGAGCCGCCTGGCCGAACGCCTGGCGGCGGAAAGCGGCCTGCCGGTCACCTACGTCGCCACGGCCCAGGCCGGCGACAGCGAGATGTCCACGCGCATTTTCCAGCACCGTGAGCGCCGCCCCGAACACTGGGGCCTGGTGGAAGAGCCGCTGGCCCTGGCCGACGCGCTGGAGCGCCTGGCGGCGCCGCAGCAGTGCGTGCTGGTGGACTGCCTGACCCTGTGGGTCACCAATCTGCTGATCCATGAAGACGGCTGGCGCCTGCGCGGCGAGATCGACGCGCTGCTGGAAACGCTGCCGCAACTGCCCGGACGCATCATTCTGGTCAGCAATGAAACCGGGCTGGGCGTGGTGCCGATGGGCGAGCTCAGCCGCCGATATGTCGACGAGGCCGGCTGGCTGCACCAGTCCCTGGCCGAGGTCAGCGAGCGTGTGGTGTTCACCGTCGCCGGCCTGCCCATGGTGTTGAAGGGGGAAGCGTTATGAGTCTGCAATGGTGGCTGCAAGGCACCCAGCCGATCGACCGCGTGGCGCAGGACAAGGCCGCCGCGCGCCAGGACCAGTTGACCAAGCCGCGCGGCGCGCTGGGCCGGCTGGAAGAGGAAACCATCCGCCTGGCCGGGCTGCAGGGCCGTGAACGGCCGACTCTGGAACACATCTGGATCGCCCTGTTCGCCGGGGACCACGGTGTGGTCGCCGAAGGTGTGTCGGCCTATCCGCAGGCGGTGACTGTCGAGATGTTGCGCAACTTCGTGCGCGGCGGGGCGGCGATCAGCGTGCTGGCCCGTGACCTCGACGCGCGCCTGGAGGTGATCGACCTGGGTACTGCCACACCACTGGAGCCGCTTCCGGGTGTGCTGCATGTGATGGTCGGCGCCGGTACCGCGAACTTCACCCAGGAGCCGGCGATGAACGCGGCCCAGTGCCTGATCGCACTGGAAGCCGGCCGCGAATCCGTGCGCCGCGCGCAGCAGGCCGGTGCGGAGCTGTTCATCGGTGGCGAAATGGGCATCGGCAATACCAGCTCGGCGGCGGCTCTCGCCTGCGCCTTGCTGGACGAACCGGCACAGGCGCTGGTCGGCCCGGGCACCGGGCTGGATTCGCAGGGCGTCGCACGCAAGGTCGAGGTGATCGACCGCGCACTGGCGCTGCACCGCGCCCACTGCGACGAGCCCTTCGAGGCCCTGTGCCGTCTCGGCGGTTTCGAGATCGCCGCGCTGGTGGGCGCCTATCTCGCCTGCGCGCAGAAGGGCATTCCGGTGCTGGTGGACGGTTTCATCTGCACCACCGCCGCGCTGTGCGCCACGCACCTGAACCCCGGCTGCCGCGACTGGCTGTTGTTCGCCCACGCTGGTGCCGAGCCGGGACACAACCGCGTGCTGGCCGCGCTCGACGCGCAGCCACTGCTCGACCTCGGCCTGCGCCTGGGCGAGGGCAGCGGCGCGGCGCTGGCAGTGCCGCTGCTGCGTCAGGCGTGCCGGTTGCACAGCGGCATGGCGACTTTCGCCGAGGCAGCGGTGTCGGATCGTCCGGCATGACACTGCGCCTGGAATTGCTGCGCCACGGCGAGACCGAACTCGGCGGTGGCTTTCGCGGCCGCCTGGACGATGCGCTGACCGAAACCGGCTGGGCGCAGATGCGCGACGCGCTGGGCGATGAGTGCCGCTGGTCGGCACTGGTCAGCTCGCCTTTGCAGCGTTGCGCGGCTTTCGCCGAGGAGCTGGCGGCGCGCCATGGCTTGCCGCTGGGCTTCGAGCCGGGCCTGCAGGAGCTGGATTTCGGTCAGTGGGAAGGCATTTCGCCAGCTAAGCTGATGGAGAGCGATGCCGCGGCGCTGGAGCGGTTCTGGAACGATCCATACGCCTTCCCGCCACCCGGTGGCGAGGCCATGGGTGACTTCGAATCCCGCGTCTTCGCGGCGCTGCAGCGTCTCTACCAAGCCCACGCCGGATCGTCCGTGCTGGTCGTCACCCACGGCGGTGTGATGCGACTGCTCGGCGCGCTGGCCAGCGGCCTGCCGGCCAGGCGCCTGTTGGAAGTGATGGTGGCCCACGGCGAATGCATGGCGCTGGACGTGACCCGCGACGGCGACGGCTGGCGCATCCACAAGGCAAGCAATTGATGAACGACCCGCACCGGGACCGCGAGCAAGAGGCACCCGAGCCCGCCGAGCAGAGCGGGGCGGACACGCACGCCGCCCACCTCAGCGACTGGCTGCTGCCGCTGGTGGCATTGCAGTTCCTCACCCGCCTGCCGGTGCGGCTGGGGCATATGCCGACGCCCGAACAGTTTGGCCGTGCCACCCTGTATTACCCGCTGGTGGGGCTGCTGATCGGTGCCGTGCTGTTCGCCATGGGTGAGTTGCTCAGTGGCGTGCACCTGCTGTTGCAGGCGGCGCTGATCCTGCTGGTGTGGGTGGCTTTCACTGGCGCCCTGCACCTGGACGGCCTGGCCGATTCGGCCGACGCCTGGATCGGCGGCCTGGGTGATCGCGAACGTACCCTGGCGATCATGAAGGACCCGCGCTGCGGCCCGGCGGCGGTGGTCGCGCTGGTGCTGTTGCTGCTGCTGAAGTTCGCGGCGATCACCGCAATCCTTGGCAATCATCAGCACTGGGGTTTGCTGCTGGCGCCCTGGCTGGGACGTTGTGCGCTGCCGCTGCTGTTCTACACCACCGACTATGCGCGCAAGGGCGGGCTGGGCCAGGCGCTGGCCGATTATCTGCCGCGCGGCGCGATGCCGTGGATGCTGGCGGCCAACGCGGCGCTGATGGTGCTGGTGGGCCTCACCGGCCTGCTGGCGCTGGTGGTCGCGCTGGTGGTGTTCGTCTGGCTGCGCAGCCGCTTCATCGCCCGCCTGGGCGGTACCACCGGGGATACCGCCGGGGCGATGCTGGAGATGATCGAGTGCGCCGTGCTGGTGGCCTTGGCGCTCTGATCTCGCCTTGCCACGAGCCTGGCCTGGACATCCTTGTAGGATGGCGTGGAGCGTAGCGATACCCATCACTGCTCATGCACCGACCGCATGGGTATCGCAAGCTCCACCCATCCTACGTTCTCGATACCCTGCGCCGCCGGAGCAACCCTGTAGGAGCGAGCTTGCTCGCTCCTACAAAAAGCGCATGCGTCAGTCGAAGGCGAAATGCTCCGTCTTAAGCCCCATGATCGACCGCACCGGCTTCGCCATCGCTGCCGCATGTCCCTTGGCGCGGGGCAGCAGGCGGGCGAAGTAGAAGTCGCTGGTGGCGATCTTGGCCTTGTAGAAGTCGCTCGACTCGCTGCCGCCCTGGCGCAGGCGCTTGCGCGCGGCAGCTTCCTGCAGTGCCCAGGAGTACGCCAGCGCGGCGTAGCCGGAGAACATCAGGTAGTCGTGGCTGGCGGTGCTCACCAGGTCGCGCTGCTTGCGGGCGGTGAGGGCGATGCGCAGGGTCAGCAGGTTCCATTGCGCGCAGAGCTTGAGCAGCGTAAGCGCGCGGCCGCGCATGGCCGGCTCCTGCTTGAGCAGCTCGACGGCGAACTTCGCCACCTGCCGGGTGAAGTCGCGCACGGCCTTGCCCTGGGTCATCAGCAGCACCTTGCGGCCGAGCAGGTCCAGCGCCTGGATGCCGGTGGTGCCCTCGTAGAGCGTGGCGATGCGCGCGTCGCGGACGATCTGCTCCATGCCGTGTTCCTTGATATAGCCATGGCCGCCGAACACCTGCATGCCGAGGTTGGCGCTCTCCAGGCCCAGCTCGGTCAGGCAGCCCTTGAGGATCGGGGTGAGGAAGCCGAGTTTGTCGTCCCAGCGGTCGTACTCGGCGTTGTCGTTGGTCAGCAGGCCCTGGATCATCTTGTCGGCGTACTGGGTGGCCAGGTAGATCAGCGCGCGGCCGCCCTCGGCCACGGCCTTCTGGGTCAGCAGCATGCGGCGCACGTCGCCGTGGTGCATCAGGCTGTCGGCGATCTCGCCCGGTTCCTTGGTGCCGGAGAGGGCGCGCATCGAGCGGCGCTCACGGGCATAGGCGAGCGCGCCCTGGTAGGCCAGTTCGGCAGTGGCGACGCCCTGGATGGCGGTGCCGATGCGCGCACTGTTCATAAAGGTGAACATGCACTCCAGGCCCTTGTTCGGCTCGCCGATCAGGTAGCCGGTGGCGCCGTCGAAGTTCATCACGCAGGTCGCCGAGGCCTTGATGCCCATCTTCTTTTCCAGTGCGCCGCAGGTCACGCCGTTGCGCGGGCCGAGGCTGCCGGCTTCACCTGGCAGGAACTTCGGCACGATGAACAGCGAGATGCCGCGTGTGCCCTTGGGCGCATCGGGCAGTCGCGCGAGGACGATGTGCACGATGTTCTCGGTGAGGTCGTGCTCGCCGGAGGAGATGAAGATCTTGGTGCCGGTGATCGAGTAGCTGCCGTCGGCGTTGGTTTCCGCGCGGGTCTTCACCTGGCCCAGGTCGGTGCCGCACTGTGGCTCGGTCAGGCACATGGTGCCGCCCCAGCGGCCCTCGGTGAGCGGGGTGAGGTAGGTGTGTTTCTGTTCCTCGGTGCCGTGCTGCATGACGGTGTTCATCGCGCCCAGCGACAGGCCCGGGTACATCGAAAACGGCCAGTTGGCGGTGCCCAGCATCTCCTGCTTGAGCGCGCCCAGGCTCATCGGCAGGCCCTGGCCGCCGTACTCCACCGGGTGCGACAGGCCCTGCCAGCCGCCGGCGACGTAGGCGTCGTAGGCTTCCTTGAAGCCCGCGGGCGTGCGTACTTCGCCGTTCTCCAGGTAGCAGCCTTCCTCGTCGCCGCTGTGATAGAGCGGGGCGATCACTTCCTCGCAGAGCTTGGCGCATTCGCCGAGGATGGCGTCGACCATGTCCGGCGTGGCTTCGCCGCCGTTGACCAGGTTCTGGTAGTGGCTGGGGAAATCGAAGACTTCGTTGAGCAGGAAGCGGGTGTCGCGCAGCGGAGCTTTGTAGACGGGCATCGGGGACCTCGGACCGTGATGCGCCCCGTCGAAAGCGCGGGGCTGGCTGATCGCAGTTATACGGCCGGCTCCGCACGATGCCCTTGGCTGCGCCAACGCCTCGCCCTGGCAGTTGGGACAATAGGCCAGATGGGGCATTCGATCAGAAGGGACAATCGGTCGCGCCGGCCATTGACCGAGCAAGAGTTGCGGGTATATACACGCATACATGCTGACGACCCAATGCCTTTGCACCAAGCTGCGCCGCTCGGCTCGCGCCGTGACCCGCGTCTACGACGATGCCCTGAAGGGCGTCGGGCTGACCACTGCGCAATTCTCCCTGCTGCGGCACCTGTCGCGGCTGGAGCAGCCGAGCATCTCCGAGCTGGCCGATGCCATGGGCCTGGACCGCAGTACGCTGGGGCGCAACCTCAAGCCGCTGGAGGCCGATGGCCTGGTGAAGCTGGAAGAGGGCGAGGATCAGCGCAACCGCATCGTGGCGCTGACGCCGGCCGGGCTCGAGCGCATCGTGCGCGGGCGCGACGCCTGGGACGTGGCGCAGCAGGATGTGGCTGCACACCTGGGCGATGACAAGCGCCGTCAGCTGGAAGCCTTGCTGGATGAACTGGCCGCGCTGGAGAGCTAGCAGCGGCCTGCGTGCTGTTTAGAAGAACGAACAAAAGCGGGTATATACCCGTGTAGGAGCAACTGATGTCGAAGCTGTCGCGCACGGGGTTCTGGATACTGCTATCCGGCGCCCTGATCCTCGCCCTGTCCCTGGGCATCCGCCATGGCTTCGGCCTGTTCCTCGCTCCGATGAGCGCCGAATTCGGCTGGGGGCGCGAGACCTTCGCCTTCGCCATCGCCCTGCAGAACCTGATCTGGGGGATCGCCCAGCCGTTCACCGGGGCCATCGCCGACCGCTTCGGCGCCATGCGCACCGTGCTGGTGGGTGGCATTCTCTACGCCGTCGGCCTGGTGCTGATGGGCTATTCCGACTCGGCCTTCAGCCTTTCCATGAGCGCCGGCCTGCTGATCGGCATCGGCCTGTCGGGCACGTCGTTCTCGGTGATCCTCGGCGCAGTCGGCCGTGCGGTGCCGCTGGAGCGCCGCAGCATGGCCATGGGCATCTCGGCCGCCGCCGGTTCCTTCGGCCAGTTCATCATGCTGCCGGGCACCCTCGGGCTGATCGGCTGGCTGGGCTGGTCCGCCGCGCTGCTGGCGCTGGGCCTGCTGGTGGCCTTCATCGTGCCGCTGGCGGCGCTGATGCGCGACAAGCCGTTGCCCATGCAGGGCCACGAGCAGACTCTCGGCGAGGCGCTGCGTGAGGCGGCCGGGCATTCCGGGTTCTGGCTGCTGTCCCTGGGCTTCTTCGTCTGCGGCTTCCAGGTCGTGTTCATCGGCGTGCATCTGCCGGCCTACCTGGTGGACCGCCACCTGCCCGCCACCGTCGGCACCACGGTGCTGGCGCTGGTCGGGCTGTTCAACGTCTTCGGCACCTACCTCGCCGGCTGGCTCGGCGGGCGCATGAGCAAGCCGCGGCTGCTCACCGGCCTGTACCTGCTGCGCGCGGTGGTGATCGTCGCCTTCATCTGGGCGCCGCTGAGCGTCTGGACGGCCTACGCCTTCGGCATCGCCATGGGGCTGCTGTGGCTTTCCACCGTGCCGCTCACCAACGGCACGGTCGCCACGCTGTTCGGCGTGCGCAACCTGTCGATGCTCGGCGGCATCACCTTCCTGTTCCACCAGATCGGCGCCTTCCTCGGCGGCTGGCTGGGTGGCTACGTGTATGACCACACCGGCAACTACGACCTGGTCTGGCAGGTTTCCATCCTCCTCAGCCTGCTGGCCGGCCTGCTCAACTGGCCGGTACGTGAGCGCCCGGTCGATCGCGCGGCACTGGGGGCCGCGTGAAGCGCCCGTTGGTGATCGCACTGGTGCTGGGCCTTGGCCTGGCGCTGGCCGGTCTTGCCTGGTGGGGTTGGCAACGCGGCGGGCTGGCGCTGATGCAGCTCGGAATGGGCAGTTGCTGATGACCGGCGCGCGGGGTAGCGTGGCCTGATCACCGGAGGATTCCCACGATGCGCCCACGTCTTTCCCTGCTCGCCCTGACCCTGCTGCTGCCGATGGCCGCACAGGCCGCCGACTGCCCGGCGCTGCTCAAGACCCAGGGCGAATTGCCCAAGCTGCGCTCCAAGGACAGCCTCGATCTCTGCGAACTGTACGCCGGCAAGCCGCTGCTGGTGGTGAACACCGCCAGCCACTGCGGCTTCACTCCGCAGTTCAAGGGCCTCGAGGCGGTCTACCAGCAGTACAAGGGGCAGGGCCTGGAAGTGCTAGGCGTGCCCTCCGACGACTTCAAGCAGGAAGACGCCGATGCCGCCGAGACCGCCAAGGTCTGTTACGGCAACTACGGCGTCACCTTCAACATGACCTCGGTGCAGCATGTCAGCGGTGACGAGGCGATCCCGCTGTTCAAGGACCTCGCCCAGCAGGCCGACCAGGTGCCGCGCTGGAACTTCTTCAAGTACGTGGTGGACCGCCAGGGCAAGGTGGTGGCCCAGTTTTCCAGCCTGACCAAACCGGACGATCCGCAGTTGCAGGCGGCGATCGAGAAGGCTATCGCCAGCCAGCCCTGAGGCGGAGCGACGCGCCATGAAGCCGGGCCCATGCCCGGCTTTTCCTTGCGCCAGAGCGGCGGAAGTGAAATTTCCTGTTACAGGTTCGACGCTGGAGTGCGACAATTCGGGCCCGGCGGCACTGCAATTGGCCGTCGATGTCATGGATACGATTCAGGAGATTCACCCTATGGATGGCAAAGCCCTCTTCCTGGCTGCCTTGCTCGCACAGGCTGTCGCCGCCCCGGCGTTCGCCGCTCCCGCCACCTCCAACCAGAGCGAAGCCCCCGCGGCTGCCGCTGCTCCCGCCGCCGCCGAGTCGGACGAGGAGATGTCGCCCGAGACCTTCGTCGCCAGCCTGCACTTCCAGAAGGGCAAGGTGGTGGTCGGCGACAACCTCGCGACCTTCGACCTGCCGGACAATTTCGTCTTCCTCGACGGCAAGGATGCCGAGCGCGTCCTCGAAGCCTGGGGCAACCCACCCAACGACGAGCCGCCGCTGGGCATGCTGATGCCGGCCGGCGTGTCGCCCTTCGACGCCGAGTCCTGGGCGGTGACCGTGCAGTACGAGGAGAGCGGCTATGTCTCCGACGAGGATGCGGCGAAGATCGACTACGCCGAGATGCTCAAGGACATGCAGGACGACCTCAAGGAAGCCAACCCGCAGCGCGAGCAGCAGGGCTTCGAGGCCATCCAGCTGATCGGCTGGGCCGCGCCGCCGCGCTATGACGCCGCAGAGAAGAAGCTGTACTGGGCCAAGGAGCTGCAGTTCGGCGACGCCAAGGAACACACGCTGAACTACAACATCCGCGCGCTGGGCCGCAAAGGCGTGCTGGTGCTGAACTTCGTCGCGGGCATGGAGCAGCTGCCGGAAATCGAGAAGAACGTCAGCAAGGTGCTGGCGATGACCGAGTTCAACCCGGGAAGCCGCTATGTCGACTTCAACCCCAGCGTTGACAAGGTCGCCGCCTATGGCCTGAGCGCGCTGATTGCCGGCAAGGTCGCCGCCAAGGTCGGCCTGTTCGCCACCCTGCTGGTCCTGCTGAAGAAGCTGTGGATTCTGCCGGCGCTGGCCATCGGCTGGATCGCCCGCCGCTTCAAGCGCAAGCCGTCGAGCGAGGGCTGATTCGACGGCCCGGGTTTCGAGGCATAAAAAAGCCGGGCATTGCCCGGCTTTTTCTTTGGTCCTGAAGGATCAGCCTTTCTCGCCCTGGACGGCCTTGCCGCCCACGGTGCCTTCCTTGAGCATGATCTGGTATTCCTTGCCGTCGGACTCCTGCTGGTACAGGCGCACGAGGAGGAAGTCCCAATCCTTGGCGAACCAGAGGATGGTCTTGCGGTTGCTCTTGGTGGGGTCGCGCACGCGCTCCACCTTGATCGCGGTGATCAGGCCGGCCTGGGTGCGGACCTTTTCTTCGCCGAGCACGCGGAAGTCGTAGGTATCGGTATCGGTACCCTCGATCACCTGGTAGCTCATGGCCTTCTTGCCGACGGCCACGTCATGCTGCAGCGCGAGCTGGTAGGTGGACTTGTCCAGCTGGCCCTTGTTCAGCGGCTGGCGTACCTGGTCGCCACGGTCGCTGCCCAGCACCTGCTTCTCGGCCCAGTCGAAATCGAGCTCGGTCTGCTTGTTCTTGCCCAGGCCTTCGCGGGCCCAGCGGTAGGTCAGTGGCAGGTAGGTGTCGTTCTCGACCTTGAACGTGCTGGTCTCGGTGAGGCTGGCAAGCAGCATGGACGCCTTGAAATC
This sequence comes from Pseudomonas sp. PDM19, assembly GCF_014852215.1. Taxonomy (NCBI): domain Bacteria; kingdom Pseudomonadati; phylum Pseudomonadota; class Gammaproteobacteria; order Pseudomonadales; family Pseudomonadaceae; genus Pseudomonas; species Pseudomonas sp. PDM19. Next base: position 577,042 of record NZ_JACVBG010000002.1, read on the forward strand.
CAGTTCCCAGCGGCCGCCGTCGCCTTGCTTGAGGCTGCGGGAAGCGGTCCCGCTGATCGGCATCTGTTTCCAGTCGGCGGTGTAGCTGGCCTCGAACGGCTTCAGCTCGAAAGCCTGGGCCGGCAGGGTCAGTACAGCCATCAGGAACAGCAGGGCTCTACGCATCACGAATCTCCTAGGTTCGGTACGAATGGCCGGATGCGGGCAGAAGCTCCCCATCCAGCGTGGCGCCATGTTCACCCAGCCTGACTCGGCCTTCGGCGAACCAGCGCATGGCCAGCGGATAGATCACATGTTCCTGCACGTGAACGCGCTGCGCCAGCGTTTCCGGCGTGTCGTCAGACTCTACCGGGATTGCCGCCTGTACGACCAGCGGACCGCCATCAAGTTCCTCGGTGACGAAGTGCACGCTGCAGCCGTGCTCGGCGTCGCCAGCCTCCAGCGCACGCTGGTGGGTGTGCAGGCCCTTGTACTTGGGCAGCAGGGACGGATGGATGTTCAGCAGACGCCCCTGGTAGTGACGCACGAAGTCCGCGCTGAGGATGCGCATGAAGCCGGCGAGCAGCACCAGATCGGCGTCGAAGCCGTCGATGGCCTGGATCAGCGCGGCGTCGAAGCTTTCGCGGTCGGCGTAGGACTTGTGGTCGAGGAAGCGAGTCTCGATGTTGGCCTGGCGCGCACGCTCCAGGCCATAGGCGTCCGCGCGGTTGGAGATCACCGCGCGGATCACCGCCGGCGTATCAGCGCCGGCGAGACTGTCGATCAGGGCTTGCAGGTTGCTGCCGGAGCCGGAAATCAGCACCACGACATTGCAAGGTGTGGACATCAGTGGCCTTTCAGGTTGTTCAGGACCACGCGCTCGGCGTCAGCGGCGCAAGCGTCGATGCGGCCGATGACCCACGGCTGCTCGCCGGCGTCACGCAGGGCCTTCAGGGAAGCCTCGACCTGATCCTGTCCAACGCAGATGACCATGCCCACGCCGCAGTTCAGCACGCGGTGCATTTCGGTCTCGTCGACGTTGCCTTTTTCCTGCAGCCAGTCGAAGACCGCCGGGCGCTGCCAGCTGGCCACGTCAACCACGGCCTGGGCGTTGTCCGGCAGAACGCGCGGGATGTTGTCCAGCAGGCCGCCGCCGGTGATGTGGGCCATGGCCTTGACCGCGCCGGTCTGCTTGATCAGCTGCAGCAGCGGCTTCACGTAGATGCGGGTCGGCGCCATCAGCAGATCGGCCAGGGGCTGGCCGTTCAGCTGGGTGGATTCGATGTCGGCACCGGAGACTTCGATGATCTTGCGGATCAGCGAGTAGCCGTTGGAGTGCGGGCCGGAGGAGGGCAGGGCGATCAGGGCGTCGCCGGCGATCACTTTCGAGCCGTCGATGATCTCGGACTTCTCTACCACGCCGACGCAGAAGCCGGCCAGGTCGTAGTCTTCGCCTTCGTACATGCCCGGCATCTCGGCGGTCTCACCGCCGACCAGGGAACAACCGGCCAACTCGCAACCGGCGCCGATGCCGGTAACCACGGTGGCGGCCACGTCGACATTGAGCTTACCGGTGGCGTAGTAGTCGAGGAAGAACAGCGGCTCGGCGCCGCACACGACCAGGTCGTTGACGCACATGGCGACCAGGTCCTGGCCGATGCTGTCGTGCTTGTTCAGGTTCAGCGCCAGGCGCAGCTTGGTGCCGACGCCGTCGGTACCGGAGACCAGTACGGGCTGCTTGTAACCGGCCGGGATTTCGCACAGAGCGCCAAAGCCACCCAGGCCGCCCATGACTTCCGGACGCGCGGTGCGCTTGGCGACGCCTTTGATGCGTTCGACCAGGGCTTCGCCGGCGTCGATGTCCACACCGGCGTCCTTGTAGCTCAACGAGGGTTGCTTGTTGCTCATAAATCCAGGCCTATAGAAGGGATGATTCGTCTTGCCGCCGGGTGCGCCGTTCGCGCTTCCCGGCCTGCGCGGGAGGCGCGGGATTTTATCAGGCTTGCCCGGCAGCGGCCATCTCGCGCTGTTGCCGCTGGCCGGACGGCTGTTTAAGGTATAGGCCTTCCTTGCCAGCTCGTTGCACGCTGGCATCTTCGTTTTTGCCGCGAGAGCCCGCCATGCGCCTGACCGCCCGCCTGTTGATCCTCTGCCTGTCGCTGTTCAGCCTGCCGTCCTTCGCTGAAACGCTGGGCAACCTGTACCAGGTGCACGAACCGGTCGCTTCCCAGCAGCCGGACGAGCGCAATGCCGGCCTGACCCGTGCCCTGCAGACCCTGGTGCTGCGCCTGACCGGCAACGCCAGCGCCGCACAGAGCCCGGCGCTGGCCGGCTACTTCAAGGACCCGCAGCAACTGATCAGCCAGTACGGCTTCGAGAACGGCCCGCCCATGGCGCTGGTCGTGGACTTCGATCCGACCGCCACCGACAACGCCCTGCGCCAGGCCGGTCTGCCGGTCTGGGGTGCGAGCCGGCCGAGCGTGCTGGCCTGGTGGCTGAATGAAAGCGCCAACGGCAGCAGCCTGGTGGGCGACAGCCAGGAAGCCTCCGCCCCGCTGAACCGTGCGGCCCAGCGCCGCGGACTGCCGCTGCGCCTGCCGATGGCCGACCTCAGCGAGCAGCAGGTCGGCACTGCCGTGAACCTCAATGCCGCCCAGCCTGACGCTCTGAAAGCTGCCTCCGAGCGCTACGGCGCCGATGCCCTGCTGGCGGTGGACGCCAAGGAAGCCGACGGCAAGTGGACCGCCACCTGGCGTGTGTGGATGGGCGACGGCCGTGAACAGGGCCAGGCCCAGGGCGATACCCCGGACGCGCTGGCCGATGCGGTGATGCTCGGTGTTTCGCAGCGCCTGTCGCAGCGTTTCGTCGGTTCGGCAGGCACGGCTTCTGCCCAGGTCCTGCAGATCGAGGGCGCCGACCTGGCCCGTTACGCCGAAGTCTCGCGCCTGCTGGAGCCGATGGGCGCCAAGCTGGTGGAAGTCCAGGGTAACAAGCTCGTCTACCGCGTGACTGCCAGCGCCGAGCAACTGCGTGCGCAACTGGCGCTGGCCCGCCTGCAGGAAGCCCCGGCCGAGCCGGCGCAACCCGCGGTCGACGCCAATGGCCAGCCGGTGCCGAACGCAGCCGTTCCGGCCCAGAACACCCTGCGCTTCCACTGGTGACGAGCGCTACGGGGGCGGGCAAAGTCCCGCTTCCTGGCGTCGGTGGCTCTGAGTCGCACGTGGTAGCTGCGTTATCCTTCTGATTTGGATAAACTTTCAGTCACCAAGGCCCACCCCAAGCGATTGAAGAAACGCCGGCCCGGCATGACTCCTATGCAGCTCCCACTCAGCGTACGTCTGCGCGATGACGCAACGTTCGCCAACTACTACCCCGGTGCCAACGCCGCGGCGCTCGGCTATGTCGAGCGACTGTGCGAGCCCGAGGCGGGGTGGACGGAAAGCCTGATCTATCTCTGGGGCGCCGAGGGCGTGGGCCGCAGCCACCTGCTGCAGGCTGCCTGCATTCGCTCAGAGCAGCTGGGTGAGCCGTCGGTCTACCTGCCGATGGCGGACCTCGTGGCCTACGGTCCGGAGATATTCGACAACCTGGAACAGCGCGAGCTGGTTTGCCTGGACGATCTTGATGCCCTGGCCGGCAAGCGTGAGTGGGAAGAGGCGCTGTTTCACCTGTTCAACCGCCTGCGCGATTCTGGCCGCAAGTTGCTGCTGTCCGCCTCGGTGTCGCCGCGCGAGCTGGGGGTGAAGCTGCCGGACCTGAAATCCCGCCTGACCCTCTCGCTGATCTTCCAGCTGCACCCGCTGACCGACGACGAGAAGCTGCGCGCCCTGCAGCTGCGCGCTTCGCGCCGGGGTCTGCACCTGACCGACGAAGTGGGACGCTTTATCCTCACCCGCGGCGCGCGCAGCATGCAGTTCCTCTTCGACCTGCTGGACGAACTGGACAAGGCCTCGCTGCAGGCCCAGCGCAAGCTGACCATTCCCTTCCTCAAGGAAACCATGGGCTGGTAAGCCCAGCCAGGTTTCAGCTCACTTCGTCCAGAAACGCCATGATGGCCGTTGCGCAGAGCTCTGCCCGGCTCTGCAGGAGAAAGTGTGGTCCGGCGATTTCTTTCGTCCGGATGTTGTAGTCGCCGTTAGCAATGTCGAGGCGTGCGCTGCTGGTCACCAGACGATCGCCCGAAGGCACCAGATTCAGGCAGGGAGCCGGCAAAGCCTCATCGGACTCGTGCAACTCGGCCAGTACCTTCAGGCGTGAGCGAACTAGTGCCGCGGGCATACGCCCGATTTCATCGGCGATCAGTGTCACCAATGTTTCCGGAGCGTCATGCCCCACACAGAACTGGCGAATCAGGCTGCGTTGCGCGAGGAGCGATGGCGGTGGTAACGGAAGCAGCCTGAGCAGGCCTAGCAGTGGGTTCGGTCGGCGGGCAAAGGTTGCTGCGAAGACTATCCCGCGCAATCCGGCCGGGGAGCGTTGAACCAGCATTCTCGCAAGCGGGCCGGAGAATGATTCGCCCAGCAGAACGAAAGGGGCGCTTCCAAGTCTGGGTTGCAGCGAGTCCGCCAAGCTTCGGTAGTCCTGCGGCCCGCGCACGGGTAGTTCGAGACACTCTACCGGCAGGGTGTCCGGGAGACAGGCCAGCAGTGGGGCGAAGAGGCGGTTGCTGCCGTTGAGGCCCGGCAGAAGCAGCAACCGCACTTTTCAGTTCTCGCCAGCCAGTTTGCGGTCGTACTGGAAGCGCCAGCGCGTGTACATCAGCGCCGAACAGAACAGCGACACGCTGAGGATGATCTCTGCCCAGCCGAAGATGGCATGGTTGGGATCGAAGGCGTTGAGCACGCCGAGGATGAAGTACAGGTTGATCACGTAGCACGCCCAGGCGTGGCCACGCGCGCTGCCAATCAGGATCCCCGGCGCCACCACCAGCAGCGGCAGCAGCTTGAAGCCGAGGAAGGCCCACGGTACCCAGTGCGCGCCACCGTGGGCGTCGGCAAACAGCACGTCCCAGATGACGATGAGCAGAATCAGCCCGATGAAGCTGCCGAGGGCGACCGCGCGGCTGGCGGCCAGCCGGGGTTTGAGCCATTCCATGGGCGGCAGCGGTTTGTTCTTGCGGGCCATTCAGCTCTCCAGTTTGCGGGCAACTTCGGCCAGGCGCTTGCCCAGCGCGCGGCACAGGGTGATTTCGTGTTCGTCCAGGCTGCGCTTACCGTCGGCTGTGGCGAAGTGGCTGGCGCCGTAGGGCGTGCCGCCGCCGCGGGTTTCCAGCAGGGCGGGCTCGCTGTAGGGGATGCCGGTGATGAGCATGCCGTGGTGCAGCAGTGGCAGCATCATCGACAGCTGGGTGGTCTCCTGGCCGCCGTGCAGGCTGGCGGTGGAGGTGAACACAGCCGCCGGCTTGCCCACCAGGCCACCGGTCAGCCACAGGCTGCTGGTGCCGTCGAGGAAGTACTTGAGCGGCGCGGCCATATTGCCGAAGCGGGTCGGGCTGCCGAGGACGAGGCCGGAGCAGTCCTTCAGGTCATCCAGGTTGGCGTAGAGCGCGCCTTCGGCCGGGATATCCGGGGCGACGGCTTCGCATTCGGTGGAAACCGCCGGCACCGTGCGCACGCGCGCTTCCAGTCCGCCCTGCTCGACGCCACGGGCGATCTGCCGCGCCATTTCGGCGGTGGCGCCGTGGCGGCTGTAGTACAGGACCAGGATATAGGGAGTGCTCAAGGCAGGATCTCCAGTACCTTCTCCGGCGGACGGCCGATCACTGCCTTGTCGCCAACGATGACGATCGGGCGCTCGATCAGCTTGGGATGGCTGGCCATCGCCGCGATCAGCTGGTCATCGCCCAGTGCCGGGTTGGCCAGGTCCAGTTCCTTGTATTCGTCCTCGCCGGTGCGCAGCAGCTGGCGTGCGACGATGCCCAGCTTGCCGAGCAGCGCCTTGAGTTCGGCGGCGCTGGGCGGGGTTTCCAGGTAGCGCACGATGGTCGTCTGGAGACCGCGCTCTTCTAGCAATTCGAGGGCGCCGCGGGATTTGGAGCAGCGCGGATTGTGGAAAATTGAAATCTGGCTCATGTGCCGGGACTCGCAAGGCCGATGAAGTGGCGGCTATTCTAACCGCCTCCTCGGACTGGACTGAACCGCTGTCGTTCGCCGCGATCTACGAGGACGGATTTTTCAGTGCAGCCAAAGGACACTTCATGCACGAACGCTTGCAGGGCCTGGTCGAATTCGGCCGCTATCTGGTCCAGCGCTTCCTGGCCGACAAGGCGCCCAACAGCGCAGCAGCCTTGACCTACACCACGCTGTTCGCGGTCGTTCCGATGATGACTGTGACTTTTGCCATGCTCTCGGCAGTTCCGGCCTTCGAGGGCATGGGGGAGCGCATCCAGCTGTTCGTGTTCCGCAACTTCGTGCCATCCACCGGCGAGGCGGTCGAGGCCTACCTGCGCAACTTCACCGTGCAGGCGCGGCATCTGACGTGGCTGGGCGTGGCTTTCCTCGCGGTCACGGCCTTCACCATGCTGGTGACCATCGAGAAGGCTTTCAATGCCATCTGGCGTGTGCGTCAGCCGCGCCGGGGCGTGACTCGTTTCCTGCTGTACTGGGCGATTCTCAGCCTGGGCCCACTGTTGCTGGGCACCGGTTTCGCCGTGTCCACCTACATCACTTCGCTGTCGCTGCTCTCCGGCCCCCATGCGCTGCCGGGCGCGGCGATGCTGCTGAAGTTCATGCCGCTGCTGGCCAGCGTGGCGGCCTTCACCCTGATCTACGCGGCAGTACCCAATGCGCGGGTGCCGTTCCTTCACGCGCTGGCGGGAGGCGTCTTCACCTCGATCCTGTTCGAGGCGGCCAAGTCGCTGTTCGGCTTCTATGTGAGCTTCTTCCCTGGCTACAAGCTGATCTACGGCGCCTTCGCCACCGTGCCGCTGTTCCTGCTCTGGGTGTACCTGTCCTGGCTGATCGTGCTGTTTGGTGCCGAGCTGGTCTGCAACCTGTCCTCGACCCGGCTCTGGCGCCGCCGCGCCCTGCCGCGCCTGCTGGTGATCCTCGGCGTGCTGCGGGTGTTCTTCGACCGTCAGCGCCACGGCCTGCCGACGCGCCTGGTGCATCTGCACCGCGCCGGTTGGCTGCTGCCTGAAGACGAGTGGGAAGAAGTGCTGGATTTCCTCGAGGGCGAGCAACTGGTCTGCCGTGCCGGCTCGACCACCGCGGCCTGGGTGCTGTGCCGCGACCTGGGCAGCTACAGCCTGCATCACCTGCTCAACCGCAGCCCCTGGCCGCTGCCTTGCCTGGAAGCACTGCCGGCGGAGCTGGATGAGCCCTGGTACCCGGAATTACGGGAAACGCTGGCGCGCTACCAGGCTGATCGTCAGGCGCTTTTCGGTGACAGTCTGGCGAAATGGTTGAAGCCGTCACATTCCGAGTGACGCAAAACGTCAGTTTGCGGCGAATCTGATGCTTTGACAGCTTTGTACCGCTTCAGAAATGCGCCATTTCTGGCTATTTCAGAATTGGCACAGTTCTGGCTATGGAGGATTCAGGACACAGGAGTCCTTCAGAAGTTCCTCCAAGGCCAGCGAATCCATGAAAAAAGACCAGAACAACGTAGTGCACCTGCATCAGCGCGATCTGACGAGCGCCCTGGAGCGGTTGAATAGAATCACTGGTCTGCAGTTCAGCAGCTGGCCCGAATCGCTCCTGCCGTCCGTCTCGCAAGAGGCCGCCGAACCCGCTGCAGTCGAGTCGTCGGACGACGACACGCTGGTACGTCAGCTGGGCTGAATCTTCACAGGCTGGTGGCTACCGGACGTGTTGCTCCGGCCTGCTGTTCCACCGCCTGCATGAAGACTTCCTCGGCGATTACCCGCGACAGGGGAATGGCCGCGCGCAGCTTGATCTGCGCGTCCTCGATCCGCTGGGAGAACACCAGGCGCGCCACGCCAGACAGCAGGATGCGGCTCTGCTTGTTGATCGTGCCATGGTCGATCACCACTTCCCGGCTGCGCTCGCCATCGCGGTAGCTGAGCAGCAGCGTCACCGGCAGGTCCGCCACGCCGGGCAAGTGCAGCCAGACCGCGACATTGAAGTCGGCCAGGCGTCCCCCGTTGGCCGCATTGGCCGGCCGTGCGCTGGCGACAATATGGCTGGGAACCTTGCTGACAAGCTGGTCTGTAGGCTGCATCGGGCTGTCCTGTCGATGGAGGCTGGCGTACTTGGCGCCAGTCGCATTCTGAAGGCCGCTGAATAGTCGGCGAGCGAGAGTCGTCCCGGAAGTCAGGACGAACGTTCGAATTATAGGGAGGAGGCCTCCAGGCATTCCGGGCTTACTGCCGATCTTGCCTGTGACATCTCTCCCAAAATCGACAATCAGGCCAGGCGCAGCGGGTGGCGAGCTACCAATGGCGTGCTGAGGTTGGCGACGGGCAGCGGCAGGATGGTCTGGTTGTCGAAGCTGGCCAGTTGCAGCCACAGGTTCTCGCCTTCGACGAACTGCCCCTGGGCTACCCAGAGCCCGTGATACCAGCCGTTGCCCGGTTCCGGCGTACTCTGCAGGACGCCGGGGTGACGCTGTGCGTCAGGTGCGCGGCGCAGCCAGACCGGACGGGGCAGTCCCTTCAGGTAGCGCAGGCCGAGGTGCAGTCCATCGTTGTTGAGGTGCCGCCAGCGCACCACCGCAAGGGTTGGCGTGCCGCCGTTGCCGGGAATCAGCAGCAACTGGCCGACCGGCAGCTGCCCGGCCTGCTGGCCGGCGCAGAGGATGCGGGCACCGCCCGCGCTGGCGTCCATCAGCGTCGCTTCCCGGCAGGGGCTCGTCGAGCTGTCCAGCAGGTGCTGCTGAATAGCCGGAAGGCCGACGACTACCCGGCAGGTACCCTTCTGTTCGGCACGCTCATGGCGGCGCGTCTGGTGTCCAAGCCAATGGTGGCGGACGCGCTCCAGCAGCACGCCCTGGTCCAGGCGGCGTAGCGGCGCCGGGTCGTGCAGGGCGATCAGCAGGGCGCCCAGTTCCAGTCGGCGCAGTTGATCGGGCGGCGCGTCAGCGGCCTGTTCGACTGCAAGGCAAGGCTCGTCCGAGCCGAGGTCGACGACGAAGCCTTCCTGTTCCTCGTCGTCCCAGGGCAGCAGGCGGCCCAGTGCGGCCAGCGGCGCCAGGGCCGAAAACAGCTGGGGGGCTTCGCCCTCGGTCAGGTGGAAAGGGTTACTCAAGGCCAGTAGCAGTATCTGCTGGTACAGCCCGCGCAGGGTGCCGGCCGGGATCGGGTCGAATGCCGCCGCCACCGGTTCGTCCAGGCACTCCTGGTGCTCGCCGATCCAGTACAGCAGGTGGCTGTCGCGCCACAGGCTGCCCGGTGGCTGCTGGTATTGCTGGTAGTGACGCAGCAGGGCCTGGGCGAGGAAGTGCTGGGCCATGTACAGGCACCAGGCCATGTGCGGCCGCGACGGCTTGCGGCCGTGCAGGATCTGCAGCAGCAGGCGCTTGAAGCCAGCGGCGAGTTCGCTGCAGAAGTGCACGAAGAGCGCTGGCGGCACCTTTTCCTGGCGAATCAACCGTTCGTAATGCCGGTATTCTTCGCTGAGGCTTTGCAGGGCGCGTTGTCTTTCCAGTAAGGTCAGCGCGCATCGGTTGAGGCGGAACAGCGTGCCCAGCGCCCTCTGCAGACCTTCCTGCAGGGGCTGTTGCCGCGATTCCTGGAGCCTGACCGCCAGGTTGCTCATTGCCTCGGCGTCTTCTTCGAGGATGTCCGGCACCTCCAGGCGCAGGGCATCGAGCATCATGACCACCCCGCATACACGAGGATTGAAGGCATGGGAGTGCGGCTCCGTATTGTGATTGGCTTGATGGCCGGCCTGATCCTGGCCGGCTGCTCGGCGGACTATGGCACCGATCAGCATGGACAGAAAGTACCCGCTGCGAGTGTAGATGGCCAGTGGCTAGTTATTAATTACTGGGCGGAGTGGTGTGCGCCGTGTCGCAAGGAGATTCCCGAGCTGAATCATCTGGCGCAAGAGGGCAAGGCTAAGGGCTTCCGGGTGCTGGGGGTGAACTTCGACGGGCTGCGCGACGCGGACCTGGCGAAGGCCTCGCAGGACCTGGGCGTGCAGTACACCGTGCTGGCCGACGACCCCGCGCCGCGCTACAGCCTGCCGCGCAGCGAAGCGCTGCCTGTAACCTACATCATCGACCCTGAGGGCAAGATGCGCGAGCAGTTGCTCGGCGAGCAGACCGCCGCCGGCCTGCAGGCGCGACTGAGCGCATTGCGCGAGGAGAAGCAGTGATGGCGAGGATCTGTCTGCACGGCTACATCAGCGGCAAAGTGCAGGGTGTCTATTACCGCCAGAGCACCCAGGAACAGGCAGATCGACTGGAGATCGATGGCTGGGTGCGCAACCTCGAGGACGGGCGCGTCGAGTTGTTGGTCGAAGGTGAGGAAGAGGCGGTGCGCGAGCTGGAGAAGTGGCTGGCGCGCGGCCCGGTGAAAGCCAAGGTGACTGCGGTGGAGTTGCAGCCGATGACACCCCAGGGCATCACCGGCTTCATCGTTCGCCGCTAGGCGTCAGTTGCTGACGCCGGGGTCCGCTGCCAGGCGACCGGCGTCGGTCATCAGGCTGTGGAGGAATTCCTTCTGCAGTTCCGGATCGTTGCGGGTCAGCTCGATCAGGCTCTGTTCCAGTTCGCTCGCTTCCTCTTCCAGGCCGAGGTCGGAGAGGCGCTTCACCCGGTGTACCCAGTGGTGCACATCGTCACCTTCCAGGTCGTCGTAGATCAGTGCGTGGGCTTCCTGCAACTTGCCGCGCAGGGAGCGGCTGACCAGCAGGCTGGCATCGGCGCGGGTGTCGTCCGAAGGGTCCTGGACGCTGAACTGCAGGCGGCCGATGCGGCTGACTTCGTCGTCGCTGAAGGGGCCTTCCAGCAGGTTCAGGCGCAGCACTCCGTGGCGGTCGGTGAGCAGTTCCTGGGAGTTCTTCCCGGCGGTAACGGTCACCGGGCGCTCTGACCAGGGCAGACTGGAGTACTCGGTGCGCTTTTCGCGCTGCTTCTCGTCGATCGATGCCAGGTTCTGCTCGGCGCGGCCGTTGGACTCGACGTTCATGAACGGGTTCATGCCGTCTATGCCGTAGCGAATCCAGCCGCGTGTGACGCTCTCGGGCAGGTTGCCGAGCGCGAACACGTTGACCACATTGGCGCCGATGCCGCCGACGAAGGCGACGATGCCCAGCGGCATTTCGTAGACCTTGCGCCAGCCCTGATACGGCGTGTAGCGGTCGTAGCGCCGGGTGACCTCGAACTCTGTGACTTCGAAGGTCTTCTGTTCCTGCACGCGGATACGACGCTGCGGCAGTTCCAGGGTGCCCGGCGTGCCCACGTCGATCTGCAGGCTGTGGTCGAGCAACTTGCGCTCGACTCGCTCTTCATGCTCGCTGCGTTGCGACAACTGGTTGGCGCAGCCGCTCAGCAGGAGGCTGCCGCACAGGGCGGCAGCCACGAGGCTTGTGGTACTTCCGGTGGACATCGCTCTGCTCAGTTGCGGATCTTGGCCGTGATGAAGGCTTGCAGGTCGGACAGGGCGACAGGCTGCGACTCGGCGTCACGGCGGCCCTTGTACTCCAGGGTGCCTTCGTCCAGGCCGCGCTCGCTGACGACGATGCGGTGCGGGATACCGATCAGCTCCATGTCGGCGAACTTCACGCCGGGGCTGGTCTTCTTGTCGCGGTCGTCCAGCAGCACTTCGAAGCCGGCGGCGGTGAGGTCTGCGTAGAGCTTGTCGGTGGCGGCGCGCACGGCTTCGTTCTCGTACTTCATCGGCACGATGGCGATCTGGAAGGGCGCCAGGGCGGCCGGCCAGAGGATGCCGCGGTCGTCGTAGTTCTGCTCGATGGCGGCGGCGACCACGCGGGATACGCCGATGCCGTAGCAGCCCATGATCAGGGTGACCGGCTTGCCGCTCTCGCCCAGTACGGAGAGCTTCATGGCTTCGCTGTACTTGGTGCCGAGCTGGAAGATGTGGCCGACTTCGATGCCACGACGGATGACCAGCGTGCCCTTGCCGTCCGGGCTCGGGTCGCCTTCGACGACGTTGCGCAGGTCGGCGACTTCCGGTACCGGCAGGTCGCGTTCCCAGTTCACGCCGAAGTAGTGCTTGTCGTCGACGTTGGCGCCGGCGGCGAAGTCGCTCATCAGCGCCACGGAGCGGTCGATGATGCAGGGCAGCGGCAGGTTCAGCGGGCCGAGGGAGCCGGGGGCGGCGCCAATGGCAGCCTTGATGTCCGCTTCGCTGGCCATCTGCAGGGGGCTGGCCACCAGCGGGTGGTTGCCGGCCTTGATTTCATTGAGCTCGTGGTCGCCACGGACGATCAGGGCGATCAGCTTGCCTTCCTCGGCGGCGTGCACCACCAGGGTCTTGATGGTCTTCTCGATCGGCAGGCCGAACTTCTCCACCAGGGCGGCAATGGTCTTGGTCTCGGGGGTGTCGACCAGGCGCAGCTCTTCGCTGGCGGCGCCGCGAGCGGTTTCGCGCGGCAGGGCCTCGGCCTTCTCGATGTTGGCGGCGTAGTCGGTGGATTCGCCGAAGACGATGTCGTCCTCGCCGGAGCCGGCCAGTACGTGGAATTCATGGGAGCCGCTGCCGCCGATGGAGCCGTTGTCGGCCTGCACGGCGCGGAAGTCCAGGCCCAGGCGGGTGAAGATCTTGCTGTACGCGCCGTACATGACGTCGTAGGTCGCCTGCAGTGAGTCCTGGCTGGCGTGGAAGGAGTAGGCGTCCTTCATGATGAACTCGCGGCCGCGCATCAGGCCGAAGCGCGGACGGATCTCGTCACGGAACTTGGTCTGGATCTGGTACATGTTGATCGGCAGCTGCTTGTAGCTGTTTAGCTCGTTGCGCGCGAGGTCGGTGATCACTTCCTCGTGGGTCGGGCCGACGCAGAAGTCGCGGTCATGGCGATCCTTCAGGCGCAGCAACTCGGGACCGTACTGCTGCCAGCGGCCGGATTCCTGCCACAGTTCGGCGGGCTGGATGGCGGGCATCAGCACTTCCAGGGCGCTGGCGGCGTTCATCTCTTCGCGAACGATGGTCTCCACCTTGCGCAGTACCCGCAGACCCATTGGCAGCCAGGTATAGAGACCGGACGCCAGCTTGCGGATCATGCCGGCGCGCAGCATCAGCTGATGGCTGATGACGACCGCATCGGAAGGGGTTTCTTTCAGGGTGGACAGCAGGTACTGACTGGTACGCATCTTTGGCCGTTTTGTCGGTTGCGAAGGGGAATATAGGCTGGGCATTGTACGGTGCAGGTTTGGCTGCGTACAGCGCGCGGCGGGTGGAGACGGAGGAGTGGTGTGAGTCGATTGAATGCAGCGCAGGTACAGGCGTTCATCCGCGCGGGGTTGCCCATGGCGGACGAGATGGATTTCCGCATCGATGCCCTGGAAGGGCGCAGCGCCTTCGCGCGGATCCCCTTCCATGGAAAGCTGGTGAGGCCGGGCGGAACCGTATCCGGGCCAACCATCATGGCGCTGGCGGACGCGGCGATGTACGCGGTGATCCTGGCGCAGCTGGATAACGTCGAGATGGCTGTTACTTCCAACCTGAATATCAACTTTCTCAGCAAGCCCAAGCCGGAAGACCTGCTGGCCGAGGCGAAGATATTGAAGCTGGGGCGCCGGCAGGTCGTTTGCGAAGTAGCTGTCTACTCGGTCAGCAATCCGCAGGAACTGGTCGCCCATGTAACCGGCACATATGTATTGCCGATGTAACAGCAGTAATGGATACGTTCGAAGTTGTAGGTAAGTTGCAATAAAAAAGCCCGGCAGAAGCCGGGCTTTTTAGTTACCTGCAGTTCGCTCTGGATTACAGAACGGACAGCGGGTAGTCGATGATCAGGCGGAATTCATCAACGTTGCCTTCAGCCTGGTCGGAGTTGGCGCGGTGCCAAGCCTGACGAGCACGGAAGGACAGGTCTTTCGCCGGGCCGCTCTGGATGACGTATTTGGCTTCCAGGTTGGTCTCGCGGTGTTTGCCGTCCGGACCATAGCCATAGTTGGCGTAGGGGCTGGTCGGATCGATCTTGTCGCCGTCGATGTCCTTACCGTAGATGTAGCGGCCCATGAAGGTCAGGCCCGGAACACCGTACTCGGACATGTTCAGGTCGTAACGGCCTTGGATGGATTTTTCACCCGGGCCGTTGAAGTCGGAGTACTGAACGGAGTTGGCGAGGAAGATCGAGTCGCCGCCGGCGTTGTTGTCGCCGATACCGATGTAGTCGAACGGAGTGTTGCCGTTCACTTTCTGGAAGGCGAGGGTCAGGGTGTGCGCGCTGATGGTGTAAGCGGCGGCCAGCGAGTAGGTGTTGTTGCTGATGTCGCCGAGCTTGGAGGAACCTTCGTCGCGGGTGTTGTAGTAGTTGAAGTCCAGGCCGAGGGACTGATTGTCAGCGATCGGCAGGGTGTAGTTCAGGTTCACGTAGTACTGGTCCCACAGGTCTTCGACCTTGGCGCCGTACAGCGAAGCGGAGAACTGGTCGTTGATGGCGTACTTGCCACCCAGGAAGTCAGCGCTGTTGGCGGTAACGCCACCGTACTGGGACCAGATCTCACCGTCACGGTTGGTGGTGTCCTGGCCAGTACCGGAGTAGAAGTGACCGCCTTCCAGATCCAGGCCGTCGATTTCGCTGCTCATCAGGCTGAAGCCGCTGGCGGTTTGCGGCAGCAGGCGGGTGCCGCCTACAGCGAACACCGGAGCGGTGGGCTGCATGTCGCCGAATTTCAGTTCGGTCTTGGAGATGCGGATCTTGACAGCTGCGCCGGCCTTGCCGAAGTCGTCAGCCTTGTCGCCGTCATCGTGAACCGGCAGGTTGCCAGTGCCGCCGTAGCCGCTGCCACCGTCGAGTTTCAGACCCAGGTAGCCGAAGGCGTCAACACCGAAACCAACGGTGCCTTGGGTGAAGCCGGAGTTGTAATTGGCCCAGAAACCCTGGGTCCAGTCACGGGCATCGGTGGCGCCGTCTTTCTTGTTGCGATTGAAGTAGTAGTTACGAACCAGGAAGTTCAGGCTGCTGTCTTCGACAAAGCCTTTAGCGTCAGCCTGATTGCCTACGAAGGGCTCGGCCATTGCCAGTTGTGTGCTGCCTGCAGAAACGGCCAGGGCGATGGCGCTCCACTTCATCACTTTCATTGTGATTGCTCCTTTGGTTTTGAAATTATTCGCCATCACTAATGCCGCGGTGACGGCTCTTTCTTTTTTTGTCGGCGCTAACTTATAGCACGCGTGTTCAGTTGGCGATAGTTGCCCAAATGAACACACAAAATCTTTACGGAGCTGTCGCAAAGCTGCATGACGCATGTCGCATTCAAGCAGTTCTCATGTTGCAAAAAGAGATTGCCCCCTGATTGCTTCATTGATGCTTCAGTCCTTGTGGTTCTCTATTCCATTGACCACTTCTTAAGTTCTCTCGCCTCCGCGTCCACTTCTCCCAAAGGGGTGGCCGTCGGTGCGCTGTCCTTGCCTCTAGCAACAACCGTGCACAAATGCCCGGAGCCGCCTTCACAGTGTTCGTCTTGCGACGCGTTGACGCATTTCACGGCTTCCGTTGGGGATTTGCAACATCCACGAGCTCGCATGTCGTTTTCTGGCATCCCGTAGTTGTAGCTGTTTAAACGATTTTTCGCTGCTGATTGCCGTGATTGCCGTGCAGATTCCTGCACGCGCCTGTTGTCGGGATATGCCAATCCGCGTCATGCACGATCCTGGTGCGACGCTGCAAAGGGCGTGCTCCGGCACGATGCGTCGGTCGGGCATGTTCGCCGGAAGGGCTCTCTAGTATTCTTCGCGCCCTTCGGCTCCCCTGTGGGGCTAGGCTTAAACAAGGCTCGTCGAACAGGAGAGGTCTTATGTTCGCCCTGGATTCCCGTCTCCAGCAGGACACCGTTGCGCTGGGTGATTTCCCGCTGAGCAGCCTGCTGTTGATGAATGACTCGCAGTACCCGTGGTTCATCCTGGTTCCGCGTCGCGAAGACGTCAGTGAAATCTTCCAGCTGGATTCCGCCGATCAGCAACAGTTGTGGCGCGAAGCGACTCAACTGGCGGAAATGCTCAAGGACACTTTCGATGCGGACAAGATGAACGTGGCCAATCTCGGCAACGTCGTCAGCCAACTGCATGTGCATGTGATTGTGCGCAAGCAGGATGATGTCGCCTGGCCGGGGCCGGTCTGGGGCAAGCACCCGGCGGTTCCCTATAAAGAAGAAGAACTGGCGCGGGTGCGCGAGAAACTGCGCATGGCGCTGGGCGATGGCTTTCGCTTCAGCCAGGAGTGAATGATGGATCTGGAGACTCGAGTGATGGACCTGGAGAGCCGGCTGGCCTTTCAGGATGACGCACTGCAGACCCTGAGCGACGTGGTCTACGAGCAGGAGCGGGTGATCGAGCGCACCCGTCTGCAGATGCAAGCGCTGCTCAAGCGCCTGGAAGACCTGCAGGGCCAGGTTGGCGTCGCGGAAGATGACGCTCCGCCGCCGCACTATTGAGCCGCACTGGTTAATCAGTGCAGAAATGACAAAGCCCGCCGATTGGCGGGCTTTGTCATGGGGCTGTGGATCAGCGGCGGTTGGGCAGGGCGGCGATCACGTCCTCCGCCTGCAGGCCCTTGTCGCGCTGGACTACCGAGAACTCCACGCGCTGCCCTTCGATCAGGATGCGGTGACCCTCGCCGCGAATGGCGCGGAAGTGGACGAAGATGTCTTCGCCCGAGTCGCGGGAGATGAAGCCGAAGCCCTTGGAGGTGTTGAACCACTTCACGGTGCCGGTTTCGCGGTTCTCGCCGAGGAAGGTTTCGATGGGCGCGTGGGGGCGAGCCGGGTTCAGGTTGGCGGCCCACTGCAGCACGACTGCGCCAGCCAGGCTCAGCAGCGGCAGCACGATGGCCGGTTGTTCGCCGATGAAGGGCAGTGGGGCGAGCAGGATCAGCACCTGCAGCACCACGGCCAGAACCACCAGGGCAGTGGCCAGGCCTTGCAGGGCCGAAGGCTGTTTCAGGTTGCTGCCTGGGGCGAGCAGGAGGCTGGTAAGGCCGAGCAGAGCCAGGTAAATGGCATCGCTCTGTTGTAGGTAGGGCAGGGCATCACTGCGCAGACTCGGGATAAGGGACAGCACGAGTGCGGCAACGCCCGTCACGAGATGGACGATCTTGAGCATGGCTACGGATTCACCTTGAGCGGGTAACGAAAAAAAGAAGCAGCCGTCCCCAGGTGCAACGCTGGAAAGGAAAATGAAAGCGTGCTGGGCGGCCTATGCGCGAAGCGCACGGCGGTTATTTAACCGCAAACCACTTGCCTTCTCAAATCAACCGCTTAGGCCATTCGTAGGGGAAGGAAGGCCCGCCGACTGGCGGGCTTCCTTATATAAGGAGGGATCACTCGGCAAGCAGGCTGCGCAGCATCCAGGCGGTCTTCTCGTGTACCTGCATGCGCTGGGTCAGCAGGTCGGCGGTCGGCTCGTCCGCCACCTTGTCGGCCAGCGGGAAGATGCTGCGTGCGGTGCGCACTACGGCTTCCTGGCCCTGCACCAGCAGGCGGATCATCTCCTGGGCGTCCGGCACGCCTTCTTCTTCCTTGATCGAGGACAGGCGCGCGTAAGCGGCATAGGTGCCCGGCGCCGGGAAGCCCAGGGCGCGGATGCGTTCGGCGATGCTGTCCACGGCCAGTGCCAGTTCGGTGTACTGCCCTTCGAACATCAGGTGCAGGGTGTTGAACATCGGCCCGGTGACGTTCCAGTGGAAGTTGTGGGTCTTCAGGTACAGCGTGTAGGTGTCGGCCAGCAGACGGGACAGGCCGTCGGCGATGGCAGCGCGATCCTGTTTGGCGATTCCGATATCGATGTCCATGGCGATCTCCTCATCGTGACATGGGTGATTCAAGGCGTTGGGTTCGAGGCTATCACCGGTGCAGGTGCGAAGCTCTTGGTCTATATCAAGGCAATCGATTGAGCTTTTCTATTAAAAGGTTGTGCGTCCGGCTGGCTTTTCCGCCACCGGAGTCCGGCTGCAACCCGTGGATTTTTCAGGCTATAATCGGCCTCTTTGCCGCGGGACGCGGACCCGTGGCGTTACACAGCCAAGGTGTTCCATGCCGATTTACGAGTACCAGTGCCAGTCCTGCGCGCATCAGCTGGAATCGCTGCAGAAGATCAGCGATGCGCCGTTGGTCGATTGTCCGGCCTGCATGGCTCCCGAATTGAAGAAGATGTTGTCGGCTCCGGGCTTCCGCCTGGGCGGCAGCGGTTGGTACGAGACCGACTTCAAGACCGGAGCGAAGAAGAACCTGGCCTCCGGCGATGCTCCAGCGGTCTGTCCGGCCACCGGTTGCGGTGCCGGCGCCTGCTCCGCCAGCGAATGAGCGGTTCCCTAGAATTCAAGACTTTCGAGAAGCGAAACACACCATGATGCGCAGCCACTATTGCGGCCAGTTGAACGAGAGCCTGGACGGCCAGGTAGTCACTCTTTGCGGTTGGGTACACCGTCGCCGCGACCACGGCGGGGTGATCTTCCTCGACGTGCGTGATCGTGAAGGTCTGGCCCAGGTGGTATTCGACCCGGATCGCGTCGAGACCTTCGCCAAGGCCGACCGTGTGCGCAGCGAGTACGTGGTGAAGATCACCGGCAAGGTGCGCCTGCGCCCTGAAGGCGCGCGCAACTCGAACATGGCTTCCGGCGCCATCGAAGTGCTGGGACATGAACTGGAAGTGCTGAACCAGGCCGAAACCCCGCCGTTCCCGCTGGACGAATACTCCGACGTGGGCGAGGAAACCCGCCTGCGCTACCGCTTCATCGACCTGCGTCGCCCGGAGATGGCCGCCAAGCTGAAGCTGCGTGCGCGCATCACCAGCAGCATCCGCCGCTATCTGGACGACAACGGTTTCCTCGACGTGGAAACCCCGATCCTCGGTCGCCCGACTCCGGAAGGCGCGCGTGACTACCTGGTGCCGAGCCGCACCTACCCGGGTCACTTCTTCGCCCTGCCGCAGTCGCCCCAGCTGTTCAAGCAGCTGCTGATGGTGGCCGGTTTCGACCGCTACTACCAGATCGCCAAGTGCTTCCGCGATGAAGACCTGCGTGCCGACCGCCAGCCGGAATTCACCCAGATCGACATCGAGACCAGCTTCCTCGAAGAAAGCGACATCATCGAGATCACCGAGAAGATGGTTCGCCAGCTGTTCAAGGAAGTGCTGAACGTCGAGTTCGACGAATTCCCGCACATGCCGTTCGAAGAGGCCATGCGCCGCTACGGTTCGGACAAGCCTGACCTGCGCATTCCGCTGGAACTGGTCGACGTGGCCGATCAGCTCAAAGACGTCGAGTTCAAGGTCTTCTCCGGCCCGGCCAACGATCCGAAGGGCCGCGTTGCCGCCCTGCGCGTTCCGGGCGGTGCGAGCATGCCGCGCAAGCAGATCGACGACTACACCAAGTTCGTCGGCATCTACGGTGCCAAGGGCCTGGCCTACATCAAGGTCAACGAACGCGCCAAGGGCGTGGAAGGCCTGCAGTCGCCGATCGTGAAGAACATCGCCGAGCCGAACCTGAACGAGATCCTCGATCGCGTTGGCGCGGTCGATGGCGACATCGTGTTCTTCGGTGCCGACAAGGCCAAGATCGTCTGCGACGCCCTGGGTGCGCTGCGCATCAAGGTCGGCCATGACCTCAACCTGCTCACCAAGGAGTGGGCGCCGATGTGGGTCGTGGACTTCCCGATGTTCGAAGAGAACGACGACGGCAGCCTGACTTCCCTGCACCACCCGTTCACCGCGCCCAAGTGCACCCCGGAAGAGCTCGAGGCCAACCCGGCCGGCAAGCTGTCCCGTGCCTACGACATGGTGCTCAACGGTACCGAGCTGGGCGGTGGTTCCATCCGTATCCACGACAAGTCCATGCAGCAGGCGGTGTTCCGCGTGCTCGGCATCGATGATGCGGAGCAGGAAGAGAAGTTCGGCTTCCTCCTCGACGCCCTCAAGTACGGCGCACCGCCGCACGGTGGCCTGGCCTTCGGCCTGGACCGTCTGGTGATGCTGATGACCGGCGCGGCCTCGATCCGCGAAGTCATCGCCTTCCCGAAAACCCAGAGCGCCGGCGACGTCATGACCCAGGCTCCGGGCACTGTGGATGCCAAGGCTCTGCGCGAGCTGAACATCCGCCTCCGCGAGCAGCAGAAGGCCGCCGAGTAAGTCGATCCAGATTGCCGCGGCGCCCGCAAACCGGGCGCCGCGAGCGAAGCAAACAAGTGATACGGAGTGAGTTATGGCTGGTCATTCCAAATGGGCCAACATCAAGCACCGCAAGGAACGTCAGGATGCCAAGAAGGGCAAGATATTCACCAAGCTCATTCGTGAGCTGACCGTCGCTGCCAAGCAGGGCGGGGGGATCCCGGCGGACAACCCGCGTCTGCGCTTGGCCGTGGACAAGGCGCTGACCGCCAACATGACCCGCGACACCATCGATCGCGCCATCCAGCGCGGCGTGGGCTCCAGCGAAGCGGACAACATGGCCGAGCTGACCTACGAAGGTTACGCACCCAGCGGCGTGGCGATCATCGTCGAAGCGATGACCGACAACCGCAACCGCACCGCGGCCGAAGTGCGTCATGCCTTCAGCAAGTGCGGCGGCAACCTGGGTACCGATGGTTCGGTGGCCTACATGTTCGAGCGCAAGGGCCAGATCAGCTATGCGCCGGGCGTGAACGAGGAAGCTCTGATGGATGCCGCGCTGGAAGCCGGCGCCGACGACGTGGTGGTCAACGATGACGGCTCCATCGATGTCTTCACCGCCTTCGCCGATTTCATCTCGGTCAACGAAGCGCTGACCGAAGCCGGTTTCAAGGGCGAAGACGCCGAGATCACCATGATCCCGTCGACCACTGCGGCCCTGGACCTGGACACCGCGCAGAAGGTCCTCAAGCTGATCGACATGCTCGAAGACCTGGACGACGTGCAGAACGTCTACTCCAATGCGGAAATCCCGGACGAGGTGATGGCCCAGCTGGGCTGATCCCTCCACCGGCGCTGGTCTGAAGCCGGAAGCGGGAGTGGTCGTCAGCGGCGCCTCCCGCTTCCGGTTTTTGTTATCTGAAGTACAGGTTACGGACAAGGTTTGATCGGACGGACATGACCCTGATTCTCGGTATCGACCCAGGTTCACGGATAACCGGCTTCGGCGTGGTGCGCGACACCGGCCGTGGCTGCGAGTACGTGGCATCGGGCTGCATCCGTACCGGCAACGGCGAACTGTTCGAGCGCCTGCAGATCGTCTTCCGTGGCGTGCGCGAGGTCATCCAGACCTACCAGCCGACCATGATGGGCATCGAGCAGGTGTTCATGGCGCGTAACGCCGACTCGGCGTTGAAGCTGGGGCAGGCGCGCGGCGCGGCGATAGTCGCGGCAGCGGAAGAAGGCTTGCAGATCGCCGAGTACACGGCGAGCCAGGTCAAGCAGGCGATTGCCGGCACCGGAGGTGCGGACAAGCAGCAGGTCCAGATGATGGTCATGCACTTGCTCAAGCTTGTGCAGAAGCCGCAGATCGACGCCTCCGACGCCCTGGCCATCGCCCTGTGCCACGCGCACACCCGGCAGAGTCTGGTGCCACACGGCCTGGTAGGCGCCCGCCGACGTGGCGGACGCTTGCGCCTGTGATATCCGGAAAAACATTGAGCAAGGACAAACACCCGTGATTGGACGCCTGCGTGGCACCCTGGCGGAAAAACAACCGCCGCACCTGATCGTCGATGTGAATGGCGTGGGCTACGAGCTCGAAGTGCCGATGACCACCCTGTATCGCCTGCCGAGCCTGGGCGAGCCGGTGACCCTGCACACCCATCTCGTGGTGCGCGAGGATGCCCACCTGCTCTACGGCTTTGCCGAGAAGCGCGAGCGCGAGCTGTTCCGCGAGCTGATCCGCCTCAATGGCGTGGGCCCGAAGCTGGCGCTGGCGCTGATGTCGGGGCTGGAAGTCGATGAGCTGGTGCGTTGCGTGCAGGCGCAGGATACTTCCACCCTGGTGAAGATTCCGGGCGTGGGCAAGAAGACTGCCGAACGCCTGCTGGTGGAGCTGAAAGATCGCTTCAAGGCGTGGGAAAATATTCCTTCCATCGCGCCGTTGGTGGTGGAACCCCGACTGGTTGCCGCAGTCTCAAGCGCCGAGTCCGATGCGGTCAGTGCGCTGATCGCGCTGGGCTTCAAACCCCAGGAGGCGAGCCGCGCCGTGGCTGCCGTGCAGGAGGAAGGCTTGTCCAGCGAAGAACTCATCCGTCGTGCCCTCAAGGGCATGGTCTAGGTAGCCATCGATGATCGAAGCCGATCGCCTGATCTCCTCTGTAACCGGTCGTGACCGCGAAGAGCAGCTCGACCGCGCCATCCGCCCGCTGAAGCTGGCCGACTACGTCGGTCAGCCGGTGGTGCGTGAACAGATGGAGTTGTTCATCCAGGCGGCCCGTGGGCGCCAGGAGGCCCTCGATCACACGCTGATCTTCGGCCCGCCCGGCCTGGGCAAGACCACCCTGGCGAACATCATCGCCCAGGAAATGGGGGTTTCGATCAAGAGCACTTCCGGCCCGGTGCTGGAGCGGCCTGGCGATCTGGCGGCGCTGCTGACCAACCTCGAACCCAACGACGTGCTGTTCGTGGACGAGATTCACCGCCTCTCGCCCATCGTCGAGGAAGTGCTGTATCCGGCCATGGAAGACTTCCAGCTGGACATCATGATCGGCGAGGGCCCGGCTGCGCGTTCGATCAAGCTCGATCTGCCGCCCTTCACTCTGGTGGGGGCGACCACTCGCGCCGGCATGCTGACCAACCCGCTGCGTGACCGCTTCGGTATCGTGCAGCGTCTGGAGTTCTACGGTGTGGACGACCTGTCCAGCATCGTCGCCCGTTCGGCGGGCATCCTCGGTCTGGAGATCGAGCCGGCGGGCGCCTACGAGATTGCCCGGCGCGCGCGCGGTACGCCGCGGATCGCCAACCGCCTGCTGCGGCGGGTGCGGGATTTCGCCGAGGTGCGCGGCACCGGCCACATCAGCAGCGACATCGCCGACAAGGCGCTGAACCTGCTGGACGTGGATGAAAGAGGCTTCGATCACCAGGATCGCCGCCTGCTGCTGACCATGATCGACAAGTTCGACGGTGGCCCGGTGGGGATCGACAACCTCGCGGCGGCCATCAGCGAAGAAAGACACACGATTGAAGACGTGCTGGAGCCCTATCTGATCCAGCAAGGCTATATCA
The DNA here is from genome assembly GCF_014852215.1 of Pseudomonas sp. PDM19. Taxonomy (NCBI): domain Bacteria; kingdom Pseudomonadati; phylum Pseudomonadota; class Gammaproteobacteria; order Pseudomonadales; family Pseudomonadaceae; genus Pseudomonas; species Pseudomonas sp. PDM19. The sequence continues at coordinate 600,281 of NZ_JACVBG010000002.1, forward strand.
TGCGCACACCTCGGGGGCGTGTAGTGACCCGGCATGCGTACCTGCATTTCGGCTTGAATGTGCCGAAGCGGATGGGGGAGGGGACGACATCGGATCTGTTCGTCCCTGAAGATGGTAATTAATTGCATTTGTAGACGATTGCCGATTGGCAAAGTCTTTACTTGGTTCTAGAGTATGCGCGCGCAACACGGGGGTCAGCCGTTCCAGCAGCGGTATCGGGTCTATTACGAGGACACCGATGCCGGCGGCATCGTCTACTACGTCAACTACCTCAAGTTCATGGAGCGGGCTCGTACCGAGCGGCTGCGTGATCTGGGCTTCGCCCAGTCACAGCTGGCGGGGGAGAACCTGCTTTTCGTCGTTCATTCGGCTGAGGCGCGCTATCACGCGCCGGCCCGCCTGGATGACGAGCTGCTTGTCAGCGTCGAGGTGGAGGAGTTGAACCGTGCGAGCCTGAAGTTTCGTCAACAGGTTCGACGGGCGTCGGATTCGACCTTGCTCTGCGAGGGGCGATTCCTGGTGGCGTGCGTGCGGGCGGACAACCTGAAACCCCGCGCTATCCCAGATGTGTTGCGTGCGGCATTTGCCGGCAGTCCGGACACCCTTTCAGCAGGAGATTAACGTGGAACCGAACGTCGTCGACCATACTTCCATGTGGAGCTTGATCAGTAACGCCAGCGTCGTGGTACAGCTGGTGATGCTGACCCTGGTGGCCGCATCGGTCACTTCCTGGATCATGATTTTCCAGCGCAGCAACATGATGCGCTCGGCGAAGAAGGCCCTGGAAACTTTCGAAGAGCGCTTCTGGTCGGGCATTGACCTGTCCAAGCTCTATCGTCAGGCGGGCAGCAACCCCGATCCGGATTCGGGGGTCGAGCAGATCTTCCGTGCCGGCTTCAAGGAATTCTCCCGTCTGCGCCAGCAGGCCGGCGTTGACCCGGATGCGGTGATGGAAGGCGTTTCCCGCGCGATGCGCGTCGCCATTTCCCGCGAGGAAGAGAAGCTGGAAACCAGCCTGCCGTTCCTCGCCACCGTCGGTTCCACCAGCCCGTACATCGGTCTGTTCGGCACCGTGTGGGGGATCATGAACTCCTTCCGTGGCCTGGCCACCGTGCAGCAGGCCACCCTCGCCACCGTGGCGCCGGGTATTGCCGAAGCGCTGATCGCCACCGCCATCGGCCTGTTCGCGGCCATCCCCGCGGTCATCGCCTACAACCGTTTCGCCGCCCGCTCGGAAATGCTCATCGGTCGCTACTACACCTTCGCCGACGAGTTCCAGGCGATCCTGCACCGCAAAGTGCACACCAGCGACGATTGATCGACGACCAAGAGGTAAGCCGTCATGGCAAGAGTTCGTCACAAGCGCAAGCCGGTCGCGGAAATGAACGTGGTGCCCTACATCGACGTGATGTTGGTACTGCTGGTCATTTTCATGGTGACCGCGCCCATGCTCAACCAGGGCGTCAAGGTCGACCTGCCCAAGGTTTCCAGCGAAGCGCTGCCGCAGGATAACGATTCCCGCGTGCTCACCATCTCCATCAAGGCCGACAAGACCTACTACTGGAACATGGGCTCCGAAGTGGACCCGGATCAGGGCAAGGCCAGCCAGACTGCCGTTGACCTCGATCAGCTGGTGACCGCGGCTACCGCGATCATGGCGCAAAACAGCAGTCAGGGTAAGAAAGTCCAGGTCTTCGTCCGTGGGGACAAGGCAGTCGACTATGGCTCTGTCATGGCCGTCATGGGCGGTCTGCAGAAAGCCGGAGTCGGCAACGTCGGTCTGATTACCGAGGCACCAGGTAGTTGATGCACCAGCTCGAGCGCTCTCAATCGGAAGGCTACTTCTGGCCAACGGTCCTGGCCGTGGCTCTGCACGTCCTGATCTTCGCCATGCTGTTCGTCAGCTGGGCCAGTACGCCTGAACTGCCGCCTTCGCGGCCGATCGTCCAGGCTACGCTGTACCAGCTGAAGTCCAAGAGCCAGGCGACCCAGCAGACCAACCAGAAGATAGCCGGCGAGGCGAAGAAGACTTCGGCCAAGCAATACGAGCAGGAGCAGCTCGAGCAGAAGAAGGCTGAGCAGCAGGCATTGGCTGCTGCGAAAGCCGAGGAACAAAAGAAGGCCGATGCGGCTCAAAAGGCTGCAGATGCCGCCGAGAAAGCCGCTGAAGCCAAGAAGGCAGACGACGCCAAGAAGGTGGCCGATGCTGCCGCAGCCGCCAAGAAAGCGGCTGAGGCCAAGGCTGCCGAGCAGAAACAGCAGGCGGATATCGCCAAGAAGAAAGCCGAGGAAGAGGCCAAGAAAGAGGCCGCTGAAGAGGCGAAGAAGAAAGCTGCCGAGGAGGCCAAGAAGAAGGCCGCCGAGGACGCGAAGAAAAAAGCCGCCGCGGATGATGCCAAGAAGAAGGCTGCCGCGGTCGAGGCTGCGAAGAAGAAGGCTGCTGCTGCAGCCGCTGCCGCAGCCCGCAAGGCCACGGAAGACAAGAAGGCCCAGGCGCTGGCCGACCTGCTGTCCAACGACACGCAACGGCAACAGGCCCTGGCCGACGAGCAAGGTGACGAGGTGGCGGGCAACTTCGACGATCTGATCGTCAGCCTGGTGAGCCAGCAGTGGAGCCGTCCTCCTTCAGCTCGTAACGGAATGAGCGTAGAAGTGCTGATTCAGATGCTGCCGAGCGGGGCGATCACCGGCGTAAGCGTAACCCGCTCCAGTGGTGACAAACCGTTCGACGATTCGGCGGTGGCAGCGGTCAAAAACGTGGGCCGTGTTCCCGAACTGCAAAAACTGGATCGTGCCACTTTCGATAGCCTGTATCGTCAGCGCCGAATGGTCTTCAAACCGGAGGATTTAGATCTGTGAGTACCCTGATTCGCTTCGCGCTCTTCGCCCTGGCCCTGGTGGCCGGCGCAGCGCAGGCCGCCGACCCGCTGGTGATCTCCAGCGGTCGTGACTCGGCCGTCCCGATTGCCGTGGTTCCGTTCGGCTGGCAGGGCGGCAACGTCCTGCCCGAAGACATGTCGAACATCATCGGCAGCGACCTGCGCAACTCCGGTTATTTCGAGCCGATCCCGCGCCAGAACATGATCAGCCAGCCGGCCCAGGCCAGCGAGGTGATCTACCGCGACTGGCAGGCCCTCGGTGCGCAGTACGTCCTGGTCGGCAGCATCGTCCCCAGTGGCGGCCGCCTGCAGATCCAGTACGCCCTGCTCAACGTGTCGACCCAGGAGCAGGTCCTGACCGGCAGCGTGGGCGGCACCACCGACCAGCTGCGCGACATGTCGCACTACATCGCCGACCAGTCGTTCGAGAAGCTCACCGGCATCAAGGGGGCGTTCTCCACCAAGATGCTCTACGTGACCGCAGAGCGCTTCTCGGTGGACAACACCCGCTATACCCTGCAGCGCTCCGACTATGATGGCGCCCGCCCGGTGACCCTGCTGCAGTCGCGCGAGCCGATCCTCTCGCCGCGCTTCTCGCCCGATGGCCGTCGCATCGCCTACGTGTCCTTCGAGCAGAAGCGTCCGCGCATCTTCATGCAGTACGTCGACACCGGTCGCCGCGAGCAGATTTCCAACTTCGAAGGCCTCAATGGCGCCCCGGCCTTCTCGCCGGACGGCAACCGCCTGGCCTTCGTGCTGTCGCGTGACGGCAACCCGGAGATCTACGTGATGGACCTGGGCAGCCGCCAGCTGCGTCGCCTGACCAACAATTCGGCGATCGACACCGAACCCTTCTGGGGCGCGGACGGCTCGACCCTGTACTTCACCTCGGATCGTGGCGGCAAGCCGCAGATCTACAAGATGAACGTGAACTCGGGCGCTACCGACCGTGTGACCTTCATCGGCAACTACAACGCCAACCCGAAACTGTCGGCGGACGAGAAGACCCTGGTCATGGTTCACCGCCAGGACGGTTTCACCAACTTCCAGATCGCGGCGCAGGACCTTCAGCGCGGTAATCTCCGGGTACTTTCCAACACCAACCTGGATGATTCGCCCACTGTTGCGCCAAATGGCACGATGCTAATATATGCCACCCGCCAGCAGGACCGGGGCGTGTTGATGCTCGTGAGCATCAACGGACGTGTTCGGTTACCGCTACCCACCGCTCAAGGCGACGTGCGCGAGCCTTCCTGGTCCCCTTACCTGAACTGACGGTTGCCAACTGTTTCAAATTTATACACTGGGGTTCATTAGGAGTTACATGATGGAAATGCTGAAATTCGGCAAATTTGCCGTTATCGCCCTCGCCATGGCTGTTGCCGTCGGCTGTTCGTCCAAGAAAGGCGATGCTACTGGCGAAGGCGCCAATGGCGGCGTTGATCCGAACGCTGGCTACGGCGCCAACAGCGGTGCCGTTGACGGCTCCCTGAGCGACGAAGCCGCTCTGCGCGCTATCACCACCTTCTACTTCGAGTACGACAGCTCCGACCTGAAGCCGGAAGCCATGCGTGCCCTGGACGTACACGCCAAGGACCTGAAAGGTTCCGGCCAGCGCGTAGTCCTGGAAGGTCACACTGACGAGCGCGGCACCCGCGAGTACAACATGGCTCTGGGCGAGCGTCGTGCCAAGGCCGTACAGCGCTACCTGGTACTGCAGGGCGTTTCCCCGGCTCAGCTGGAACTGGTTTCCTACGGCAAAGAGCGTCCGGTTGCCACTGGCCACGACGAGCAGTCCTGGGCCCAGAACCGTCGCGTTGAGCTGAAGAAGTAAGACCTGATGCCGATGCGCCTGCGTTTTCTGACCTTGATCGCATGCGGACTGCCCCTCATGGCGGCAGCCGCGGTTCCGGTACAGGACGGTAATGGTGGCTATGCCAGCACACCGCCTTCGGGTTATGGCACCGCAGGCGCCGATGGCGCCTACGCCGGAGGCGGGATGACTACTCCCGTCTCCGGTCAGGCTCAGCTGTTCATGCAGCTGCAGCAGATGCAGGACGAGATGTCCCGTCTGCGCGGCATGCTCGAAGAGCAGCAGAACCAGATCCAGCAAATGAAGCAGGAAAACCAGGAACGCTTCCAGGACATCGACAGCCGCCTTTCCAGCGGTGCAGGTGCAGGAGCGGCCGGTGCTGCTGTTCAACAGGATTCCTCCGCTGCCGGCGCCAGTGCCGGAGCTGCCGCCGGGGCAGGCGTAGCCGCCGCCCAGCAACAGCAGCCCGCTGCCAGCAGCGAGCCGGGTGACCCGGCAAAAGAAAAGCTTTACTACGACGCCTCCTTTGACCTGATCAAGGCCAAGGATTTCGACAAGGCCAGCCAGGCCTTCGGCGCCTTCCTGCGCAAGTATCCAAACAGCCAGTATGCTGGCAACGCACAGTACTGGCTTGGCGAGGTAAATCTCGCCAAGGGTGACCTGCAGGGCGCCGGCCAGGCCTTCGCTCGCGTCAGCCAGGCCTACCCGAGCAGCGCCAAGGTGCCGGACTCGCTGTACAAGCTCGCTGATGTCGAGCGCCGCCTGGGCAATACCGACAAGGCCCGTGGCATCCTGCAGCAGGTCGTGGCCCAGTATCCGGGCTCTTCCGCCGCCCAGCTGTCCCAGCGTGACCTGAAGAACCTCAAGTAAGGCTCCGCACCGCACTGTCCGAAAACCCGCGCCCGTCGCGGGTTTTTTCGTTAGAATTCCCGCCCCCCGGAAAGCACCAGTGGTTTCAGCTCGGCTGATGTCTGCAGTGTTCCGGGCTTGCCGGGCGCCCAGTGAGCGCGCCCACGACTCCAACGCAACGGAGGCGGATGGTCTGTGTAGCCGTCACGCCCGTGGCTGATATGCAACAGATCCTGCGCATTACCGAGATTTTCTACTCGCTGCAGGGGGAGACGCGCACCGCCGGCTTGCCGACTGTGTTCGTTCGCCTGACCGGCTGTCCCCTGCGCTGCAATTACTGCGATACCGCCTATGCCTTCAGCGGCGGTGAAATCCAGTCACTCGACGCCATCCTTGACCAGGTTGCCCAGTACCGCCCGCGCTACGTCTGCGTGACCGGCGGCGAGCCTTTGGCTCAGCCCAATTGCATCCCGCTGCTCGAGCGCCTGTGCGATGCCGGCTATGAGGTTTCGCTGGAAACCAGTGGTGCGCTGGATATCTCCGCCACCGACCGCCGCGTCAGCCGCATCCTCGACCTGAAAACTCCGGGCTCCGGGGAGGTGGTGCGCAATCGCTACGAGAACATCGGCGAGCTGACGTCCAACGATCAGGTGAAGTTCGTCATCTGCTCCCGCGAGGACTATGACTGGGCGGTGTCCAAGCTGATCGAGTACCGCCTGGAGCAACGAGCCGGCGAGGTGCTGTTCTCGCCCAGCCACCGCGAAGTGCACGCGCGTGAGCTGGCCGACTGGATCGTCAGCGACAACTTGCCAGTGCGCCTGCAACTGCAGTTGCACAAGATTCTCTGGAACGACGAGCCGGGCCATTGAGCGCGGAGGAGACCTTCTCATGTCCATCAAGCCATCCATGAACGACAAGAAAGCCGTAATCCTGCTCTCCGGCGGCCTGGACTCCGCGACCGTGGTCGCCATGGCCAAGGCAGAAGGCTACGACTGCTACACCATGAGTTTCGATTACGGACAGCGTCACCGTGCCGAGTTGCAGGCAGCCGAGCGGGTCGCTCGCCAGCAGGGCGTGATCGAGCACAAGGTGATCGGCCTGAACCTGAACGGCATCGGCGGCTCCGCCCTGACCGATAGCCGCATCGATGTGCCCGAGGCACCCAGCGAAGGTATCCCGGTCACCTACGTGCCGGCGCGCAATACCGTTTTCCTTTCGCTCGCGCTGGGGTGGGCGGAGGTGCTCGGTGCGCGGGATATCTTCATCGGCGTGAACGCCGTGGATTATTCCGGCTACCCGGATTGTCGTCCCGAGTTCGTCGAGGCTTTCGAGCGCATGGCCAACCTGGCTACCAAGGCCGGTGTGGAGGGCGACGGCTTCCGCATTCAGGCGCCGCTGCAGTTCCTTTCCAAGGCGCAGATCATCGAGGCGGGCATCGCCCAGGGCGTGGATTACAGCCTGACGGTTTCCTGCTATCAGGCCGATGATGACGGGCGTGCGTGCGGTAAATGCGACAGCTGCCGACTGCGTTCCGAGGGCTTTTTGGCCGCGGGAATTTCCGACCCGACGCGATATTTCTGAAAAAAGTTTTCGAAGGGTGTTGTTTTTGCGTTAGAAATCAGTATTATACGCCCCACGTTGGGTCGTTAGCTCAGTCGGTAGAGCAGTTGGCTTTTAACCAATTGGTCGTAGGTTCGAATCCCACACGACCCACCAACATGTAAGACAAAAGCCCCGTGATCGAAAGATCACGGGGCTTTTGCCATGTGCCGGAAAAAGTCTGCCGTATGGCCATCCACGGTGCACCGCGTCGTAAGGCGGTGGTGATAAAATCGCCGGCATAATCAGACCGTGCCTGTTGAGGTTTTCACACGATGTCCCAGATTTCCGAACGCCTGCTGGTCCAGGCCCATCTGGCGGCGAAGCAGCCGCGGGTGCTGAGCGTGCAGGAGGAAGCCGACTACCGTGCGGCCATCGCCGCCGAGCTGAAGGCGCAGAACGCCGTGCTCGTCGCACACTACTACTGTGACCCGGTGATCCAGGCGCTGGCCGAAGAGACCGGCGGCTGCGTTTCCGACTCGCTGGAAATGGCCCGTTTTGGCAACCAGCATTCGGCGCAGACCGTGGTGGTCGCCGGTGTTCGCTTCATGGGTGAGACCGCGAAAATTCTCAACCCGGAAAAGCGCGTACTGATGCCGACCCTGGAGGCGACCTGCTCGCTGGACCTGGGCTGCCCGGTGGAAGAGTTCTCCGCTTTCTGCGACCAGCATCCCGAGCGCACCGTGGTGGTCTACGCGAACACCTCGGCAGCCGTGAAGGCGCGCGCCGACTGGGTGGTGACCTCCAGTTGTGCTGTGGAGATCGTCGAGCACCTGATGGACAACGGCGAGCCGATCCTCTGGGCGCCGGACCAGCACCTGGGTCGCTATATCCAGCGCGAGACTGGCGCCGACATGCTGCTCTGGGACGGTGCCTGCATCGTTCACGAGGAGTTCAAGGCCAAGCAGCTGGAAGACCTCAAGGCGATCTACCCGGACGCCGCGATCCTGGTGCACCCGGAGTCGCCGGAGGCGGTGGTGGACCTGGCCGATGCCGTGGGCTCCACCAGCCAGCTGATCAAGGCCGCGCAAACGCTGCCGAACAAACGCTTCATCGTCGCCACCGACCGCGGCATCTTCTACAAGATGCAGCAGCTGTGCCCGGACAAGGAATTCATCGAGGCGCCCACCGCCGGCAACGGCGCGGCCTGCCGCAGCTGTGCGCACTGCCCGTGGATGGCCATGAACACCCTGGAGCGCACCCTGGCGTGCCTGAAGGACGGCTCGGGCGAAATCTTCGTCGACCCGGCGCTGATTCCCAAGGCAATCAAGCCGCTCAAGCGCATGCTCGACTTTACCCAGGCGGCGAAGTTGAAGCTGGCGGGCAATGCCTGATCAGCATGCGTGAATGAAAAAGCCCGGCAGATGCCGGGCTTTTTTGTGGGCGGGAGAAGGGCTCAGCGTCCCATCATTTCCTTGAGGATGCGCTCCTGCTCGCGGAACTCCTGCTGGCGGGCATCCAGGCGCGCGGCCAGGGTGAAGTTGCCGCCGGCGCGGCGCTTGGCGAAGTCCAGCTGCTCGATCGCCTGCTTGTAGTCGCCGGTGAGTGCGTAGTACTCCGCGCGGGCCTGGTACACGCCAATGGCGTTGCCACTCAGGGTGCAGGCGTCGGCCAGGCGGTTCCACACGTCCGGGTCCAGCGGGCGGCGCTGGGACAGCTTGAACAGCGTTTTCTCGGCATCGGCCGCGCGGTTGGTCTTCATCATCAGGTCGGCATTGGCCTGGATCAGCGGGTAGCTGTCCGGGTACTGGCCGAGCATCTTCTGCACCCGCGCCTGGGCGTCGGGCAGCTTGTTGGCGGTGATGTCGAGATCGGACATGGCCAGGTTGTAGCTGATGTCGTTGGGCGCCTTGGCCAGCAGCTGCTGCAGGTTGCTGCGGGCGTCGTTGAGCTGGCCGATCTTGGTCTGCGACAGCGCAAGGCCGTAGCGCGCAGCGTCGTTCTTCGGGTCTTCGTCGAGTTGCGCGCGGAACTGCTTGCTGGCCATGCCCGGCGTGTCTTCGAACATCTGCTGGACGCGGGCGCGCATCAGCTCGTAGCGCAGCGAGTCTTCCTTGCCGCCCTTGGGGTACTGCTCGGCGCGGTTGCGGGTGTCGGCGATACGCGATTCGGTGACTGGGTGAGTCAGCAGGAATTCCGGCGGTTTGCCCTCGTAACGGTACTGGCGGGCCAGGCGCTCGAACATGTTGGGCATGGAGCGCGGGTCGTAGCCGGCGCGGACCATGGTGGCAACGCCGACGCGGTCGGCTTCCTGTTCGTTCTGCCGGGAGAAGCGCAGTTGGTTCTGGATGGCCGCGGCCTGGGTGCCGGCGATGGCAGCGATACCCGCATCACCGGCGCCGGCGGCGGCGGCGATGATGCCGGCCAGCATGGCGGCCATCACCGGTACCTGCATGCGCTGTTGTGCTTCGATGCCGCGGGCGAAGTGGCGTTGGCTGAGGTGGCCGAGTTCGTGCGCCAGTACTGCGATGTACTCGCCTTCGGTCTGGGCATAGATGAACAGGCCGCCGTTGACGCCGACCACGCCGCCAGGGGCGGCGAAGGCGTTGATCTGTTTGTCTCGGATCAGGATGAACGCCAGGCGGTGGTCCTGCAGTTCGCTGGACTCGGCCAGGCGGTAGACGCTGGACTCGACATAGTCCTTGAGTTGCGGATCGTTGAGCGTGTCGACCTGGTTGCGCAGCATGCTCAGCCAGGCGCGGCCGAGCTGGAACTCCTGCTCCGGGGAGACGATGGACGAGCTGGCGTCCCCCAGGGAAGGCAGGTCGTCCGCCAGGGCCGGCATGGCGAAGGCGACAGCGAGCGACAGCAGGGCAGGGCGGAGTACTTTCATGTACACAAGGCTCGTTCCGAGAAAGGCTCTACTTTAGCCGCACGCTTACGCCTATGCCTAGTTTGCAGGGCGGAAGTGCGGCGCAATTCGAATCGGGTATTTCCGCTCCGTGGCCCTTTCAACCCCGAGTCTGACGGCTTCATTAATGAACAGCGTCTCTGCAGAGTCTGGTTACTTTTCCAACGCTTTCGGTATTCTTGGGCGCCCTGCCCGGAGTTCGTTTCGATGTCCGATTCCACGCCGTCCGTCCCCGCCTGTGACGCGGAGCTGGACGCCAGCGGTCTCAATTGTCCGTTGCCGCTGCTCAAGGCCAAGCTGGAGCTGAACCGGCTTCCCAGTGGAGCGGTGCTCAAGGTGATCGCCACCGATGCGGGCTCGCAGCGCGACTTCCGCGTTTTCGCCGATCTTGCCGGGCACTCGCTGCTGCATGAAGAGGTCGAAGCCGGCGTCTATCGCTACTGGCTGCGCAAGAAGTAGCCCCTGATCGCGGGTAACCGCGACGTTACCCCATTCGTTTCGCAGGTTTCGTTGATGCTCAAGGTTTTGCAGGACTGGATGCAGCGCTATTTCTCCGACGAGGAGGCGATAGTGCTGGCGGTCATTCTCGGACTGGGATTTACCGTCATCCTGACCTTTGGCGGGATGCTCGCGCCGGTGCTGGCGGCGATGGTCATCGCCTTCCTCATCCAGGGCATGGTCGGCGTGCTGGAGCGCCTGCGTGTGCCACATCTGTTCGCGGTGTGGCTGGTCTATTCGCTGTTCCTCGGGCTGCTCGCAGTGTTCCTGCTGGTGCTGGTGCCGCTGCTGTGGAAGCAGCTGTTCACTCTGTTCAACGAACTGCCCGGCATGCTCGGCGAGTGGCAGGCGACCCTGTTGATGCTGCCCGAGCGCTACCCGGACATGGTCACCGAGGAGCAGGTGCTGCACACCGTCGAGGCGGCGCGCAGCGAACTGGGTCAGCTCGGCCAGTGGGCGCTGACCTTCTCCCTGTCGGGCCTGCCGGTGGTGGTCAACATCATGATCTACCTGGTGCTGGTGCCGATCCTGGTGTTCTTCTTCCTCAAGGACCGCCGCCGCTTCTACCACTGGTTCCGCCGCTACCTGCCCCGTGAGCGAGGGCTGATGAAGCAGGTGTGGAACGAGATGAACCAGCAGATTGCCAACTACATCCGTGGCAAGGTCATCGAGATCTTCATCACCGGCGTGGCGACCTACATCGCCTTCGCGGTGCTGGGGCTCAACTACGCGGCGCTGCTCGCGCTGCTGGTCGGCCTGTCGGTGGTGGTGCCCTACATCGGCGCGGTGGTGGTCACCGTGCCGGTGGCGATGATCGCGCTGTTCCAGTGGGGCTGGAGCGACCAGTTCATCTACCTGATGGCCGCCCACGCGATCATCCAGGCGCTGGATGGCAACGTGCTGGTGCCGCTGCTGTTCTCCGAGGCGGTGAACCTGCACCCGGTGGCGATCATCTGCGCGGTGCTGCTGTTCGGCGGGCTGTGGGGCTTCTGGGGGGTGTTCTTCGCCATCCCGCTGGCGACTCTGGTGAAGGCCGTGCTGGATGCCTGGCCGCGACAGCCGCCATTGGAGCCGCAAGTCAGCCCGATGATGTAAACGAAAAAGGCCGCTGATCAGCGGCCTTTTTCATTGGCGCCGGCTCAGCGGCTTACTGGTTCAGCGCTTGAGCGGCAGCGAGCACGGCGTCCACATGCCCGGGTACTTTCACGCCGCGCCATTCCTGGCGCAGCACGCCCTTGGCGTCGATCAGGAAGGTGCTGCGGTCCACGCCCATGTATTCCTTGCCGTAGAGCTTCTTCAGCTTGATCACGTCGAACAGCTGGCAGACGGCCTCATCCTTGTCGCTGATCAGCTCGAAGGGGAAGCACTGCTTGGCCTTGAAGTTCTCGTGGGACTTGATGCCATCGCGGGAGACGCCGAACACCAGGGTGTTGGCCTTGGCGAAGTCCTCGATCCTGTCGCGGAAGCCCTGGCCTTCGGTGGTGCAGCCAGGGGTGCTGTCCTTGGGGTAGAAGTACAGGACGACCTGCTTGCCCTTGAGTTCGGACAGGCGGAATTCGACGCCGCTGGTGGCCGGGGCCTGGAAATCGGCCACGGGTTTGTTCAGTTCGACTGCCATGGGAATTTTCTCCTTGGGAGCATCCTTACGGATGCTGCGGACGCCAGGGTTCGATCAGCGCGTCCAGGTTCAGCGCATCGGCGAAGTCGAGGAACTGATCGCGCAGCCAGCTGATCTGGGTGCCGGCCGGCAGCGTCACGGTGATGGTGGCGTTGAGCATGCTGGTGTTGGTGTGCGGCGCCTGGTAGGTGTCGCAGGTGAGGTTTTCCAGCTCGATGTTGTGATCGATGAAGAACTGGCACAGCTCGTTGAGGATGTCCGGGCGATAGACGGCGCTGACATAGGCCACATAGGGCAGGGCCTGGGCGCGGGTGACGTGGACATTGCTGCGCGTGACGCTGAGGGTGAAGCCGTGACGCTTGGCCAGGGGCGGCAGACCGCCTTCCAGGCGGGCCAGGGCATCCCAGCTGCCGGAGATCTGCAGGATCAGCGCGCTGAACTCGCCGTGACGGGTCAGGCGGCTGCTGACCACCGAGCAGCGGTTGTCGACGCAGGTGCGGCACAGCACGCTGGTCAACTCCATCGGGTTCGGGCCCAGAGCGCTGATCAGAAGGAATTGTTCACGAGGGTGAGAGGTGGACATGCAGCTTTCCTGGGAGTGGCGGCCAAGCGGGCCGCATCGACAAAGGAGAAAGGGTAGCGAAAAGCGCCGATGAGGGGAATGTCTGACCGCTCGCGGGTCGCTGCGTCACCTTGTGCGTGGCCGGTGGCGACAGTACCATTACGGCTTTCTTTTTCCGGCAGGAGCGGTTGCATGATTGCGGGCAGTATGGTGGCGCTGGTCACCCCCTTCGATGCTCAGGGTCGACTGGATTGGGACAGCCTCGCCAAGCTGGTGGACTTCCACCTGCAGGAAGGCACCAATGCCATCGTAGCGGTCGGCACCACGGGTGAATCGGCCACTCTGGACGTGAACGAACACCTGGACGTCATCCGTCGCGTCGTCGACCAGGTCAACGGCCGTATCCCGGTCATCGCCGGCACCGGCGCCAACTCCACCCGCGAAGCCGTCGAGCTGACCGAGGCCGCCAAGTCCGGCGGTGCAGACGCCTGCCTGCTGGTGACCCCGTACTACAACAAGCCGACCCAGGAAGGCCTGTACCAGCACTTCCGCCACATCGCCGAAGCCGTGGCCATCCCGCAGATCCTCTACAACGTGCCGGGCCGTACCGCCTGCGACATGCTGCCCGAGACTGTCGAGCGCCTGTCCAAGGTGCCGAACATCGTCGGCATCAAGGAAGCCACCGGCGACCTGCAGCGCGGCAAGGAAGTACTGGATCGCGTCGGCAAGGACTTCCTCGTCTACTCCGGTGACGACGCCACCGCCGTCGAGCTGATGCTGATGGGCGGCAAGGGCAACATCTCGGTGACCGCCAACGTCGCCCCGCGCGCCATGAGCGACCTCTGCGCCGCCGCCATGCGTGGCGATGCCGCCGCTGCCCGCGCCATCAACGATCGCCTGATGCCGCTGCACAAGTCGCTGTTCATCGAATCCAACCCCATCCCGGTCAAGTTCGCCCTGCACGAAATGGGGCTGATTCCAGAGGGCATCCGCCTGCCTCTGACCTGGCTCAGCCCGCGCTGCCACGAACCGCTGCGTCAGGCCATGCGCCAGACCGGCGTCCTGGCTTAAGGAGCTCCCTCGCATGAAGCGACTGGCAGGACTGACTGCGCTCGCCCTGGTTATCGGCAACACCTCCGGCTGCGGCTGGCTGTGGGGCCCGGAAGGCTACTTCCGCGACCGTGGCGACGATTACCTCAACGCCCGCGAAACCGCACCGATGAAGGTGCCCGAGGGCATGCAGAGCAAGCAGCTCGACCCGCTGCTGCCGATTCCGATGAACGTCGCCACCAGCACCGAGAAGGAAGGCGAGTTCGAAGTGCCGCGTCCGCAGCCGCTGTCCGGCGCCGGCGAAGTCAGCGACTTCAGCCTGCAGAAGAGCGGCGACTCGCGCTGGCTGGTTGCCCAGCGTCCGCCGGCCGAAGTCTGGCCGGTCGCTCACCAGTTCTTCCAGGACAACGGCTTCTCCATCGCCAACGAACGTCCGCAGACTGGCGAATTCAGCACCAACTGGCAGCCGCTGTCGCAGCTCTCCGCGCCCCTGGCGCGTCGTCTGAGCAGCCGTGTGTCGGGCGTCGAGCCAGACAGCGAAGCGCGCGTTCGTGTGCGCATCGAGCCCGGCGTGCAGACCAACACCAGTGAAGTCTACGTGCTGAGCGAAACCCGCCCGGCCGGCAGCACCGCCACTGGCGATTGGCCGACCAAGCCGGCTGTGCCGAGCCTGGACGCCGCGCTGCTCGACGAAATGATCGCCAGCATGGCCACCAGCGCCGAGAAGGGCGGCTCCGTCTCCCTGCTCGCCGCGCACTCGGACTACGACACCCCCGGCGCCGTCCAGCTGAACAAGGACGGCAGCGGCAACCCGGTGCTGACCGTCGACTCCGATTTCGATCGTGCCTGGGTCAGCGTCGGCCGTGCGCTGGATCGTGCCGACATCCGTGTCGACGACCTCAACCGCAGCCTGGGCGTGTACTACGTCAACATCGCCGAAGGCGCGAAGAAGAAGGACGAAGACAAGCCTGGCTTCTTCAGCCGCCTGTTCGGCGGTGGCGAGAAGACCAAGGAAGAAGAGGACGCCAAGGCCCAGCGCTACCAGGTTCGCCTGACCAGCGTGAGCAACACCGTCCAGATCACCGTCGACAAAGACATCAACACCTCCGCACCGGCTGACGTGGCGCAGGGTGTGTTGGAAAAACTCCAGGAGAGTATGCGGAATGCACTTCGCGGTCCTGGGGAGCGGAAGCCGGGGCAATTCGGCCTTGGTGAGCAGTTCTGACACCCGGATACTGATCGATTGCGGCTTCCCGCTGCGTGAAACCATCCGCCGTCTGGCACGCCTGGGCGTAGAGCCCGGGCAGCTGGACGCGGTACTGGTCACGCACGAGCACTCCGATCACATCAACGGCGTCGAACTGCTGGCCCGGCACCATCGAATACCCGTGTACCTCAGCGCCGGCACCCTGCAGGGAATGCGCAAGCCGGTGACACCGGCGGGGCTGCTCAAATGCGGCGACCGCCTGGTACTGAAAGACCTGGAAGTCACTGCGGTGAGCGTCTCCCACGATGCGCGAGAGCCCCTGCAGTACGTGTTTTCCGATGGCCGGAAGCGCTTTGGCCAGCTCACCGATCTGGGAGCCGCCACGGCGCAGGTGCTGGAATGCTATCGTGGCCTCGATGCGTTGATCATCGAAGCGAATCACGATACCGACATGCTGGCCCGCGGTCCGTATCCCTACCCACTCAAGGTCCGTGTAGGCGGCCAGTGGGGACATTTGAACAACCGGCAGGCCGCCGAACTCGTGGCCCAGCTGGGCTGGGAAAGCTTGCAGCACCTGGTGCTGGCGCATCTCAGCGAAAAGAACAACTCGCCGCAGCTGGCCCGGCAAAGCTTCGTCGACACCCTTGGGTGCGACCCGGACTGGCTGCAGGTAGCCGATCAGCATTCTGGACTCGACTGGCGCACCATCGCCTGAGCCCACCCCTTAAGCAAGCGGAGCCCATCATGGAAAAACGCGAAGAACTCTATCGCGGCAAGGCCAAGTCGGTTTACACCACCGATGACGCCGACCGCCTCGTCCTGCTGTTCCGCAACGACACCTCGGCGTTCGACGGCAAGCGCATCGAGCAGCTTGATCGCAAGGGCATGGTGAACAACAAGTTCAACGCCTTCATCATGCAGAAGCTCGAAGCCGCCGGCATCCCGACCCAGTTCGACGCCCTGCTGTCGGACAACGAAGTGCTGGTCAAGAAGCTCGCCATGATTCCGGTCGAGTGCGTCGTGCGCAACTACGCCGCCGGCAGTCTGGTGCGCCGCCTGGGCGTCGAAGAGGGCCTGCAGCTCACTCCGCCGACCTTCGAGCTGTTCCTGAAGAACGACGCCCTGGGCGACCCGTTCATCAACGAATCCCACGTCCAGGCCTTCGGCTGGGCGACCCTGGAGCAACTGGCCGAAATGAAGGCCTACTCCTTCAAGGTCAACGAAGTGCTGAACAAGCTGTTCGACGACGCCGGCCTGCTGCTGGTGGACTTCAAGCTCGAGTTCGGCCTGTTCCACGGCAAGATCGTCCTCGGCGACGAGTTCAGCCCGGACGGCTGCCGTCTGTGGGACAAAGAGACCCGCAAGAAGATGGACAAGGACCGCTTCCGCCAGGGTCTGGGCGACGTCATCGAGGCCTACGAAGAAGTGGCCCACCGCCTCGGCGTACCGCTCTGATCTGACCAGTGCACGCAAGCGTCTGATACCACGCGAAAAAATCCTGAATAAGGGCTTCGCCTTCGGGCTTCAAGCTGGTATCATGCGCGCCGCACGGAGAGATGCCGGAGTGGCCGAACGGGACGGATTCGAAATCCGTTGAACTGGCAACAGTTCCTAGGGTTCAAATCCCTATCTCTCCGCCATTCATAAAAAGGCCCCGCAAATCAATGGTTTGCGGGGCTTTTTCTTTTCCGGTTGTACTACTCAGTTGTACTACTCAATCCTTCCTGATTCGGTGGGACTTCTCCAAGGTAGAGACGATTAAGCAGTACGCCGCAGGCTCGCAGCGAATTCTGAAGCTCCACGGTTCCCTCAAGCGCCTCTCGAACCCAGCACGCTGGGTAGTCTTTCTCCTTGTGCCTGAAGCCCTCGACCTTGCCGCCCCTGTTTTCGTCTATAAACGAAATTGATGGACTGTGAACGATCAGTCGATGGTGCTTGACCATGTTCATGAAGGCGTGTGTGTATCCAAACCATTCTGACGCAAGGGCCTCATTCAAACGATCTTTAAGCTCTCCAGTCGGGAGGGCGTCTCTGACGTTGTGGATGTAGAAAATACCTGTGAGCGGCACGGGTACCACAAGGCCATTCAGTAGTTGTCCAAAGCTGTCGTACGAATTGCGAGTAATTGCGATGCAGGCGATTAGATTGGCCTCGCTGACTAAGCCTGCTTCATGGATGACACCGTCATCATCATCAAATCCAAATATTCGCTCAGCAAATTTGATTCCGTGAGGATCGTTTTCAGCGTTGAATGCGGTGAAGGCATCGCGAGCGAGGCACTTGTGGTAATTGAAAATATCGCTTGAGCGGCCAAGGGAGTTGATGATCTGCACAAGTCTTTTGCTTGTCGCGGGCTGGCGAACCCGGACCTGCTCCCTCAACGCTCCCAGATTCCATGGGGTAGTCATATCCGCTTCCTTTTGAGTGGTAGTAATTCAGTTTAGGCTATGTTGTTGCCCGGTAAGAGTCCCTAGAGCGGTCCCTGCGTTCCGAACGTCTTGGCCCTTCCGCAGGCGGGAATACTGGTGTCTCAGCGGATGATGGCGGTTTGCAATGATTGTGGATAGCCTCAGCCAAGCGCACAGGGACAATGGCAACGAAGGCGGTCTTGAATGGTGCCAGCAATGGGGGGAGGCAGAACAGTGAGGGTCCAAGGGAGCGAAATGCACAGAAAAGAAAGGCACATGCAGAGGATGAGTCAAACATCGATGCCCTACACAGTTAATAGAAAGTCGCCTTTTCCCAATTATGAGATTGGATTCTTATCCCTATCTGAGTAAGGGGTTGGCTAAATGGGGGAGTTTACTAAACGTATATCAGAGCGTGTTCAGCACACTCAGATTGAAGAGGGATATTGCCTAATATGTGGAGAGTATGAACGACTGACCTTTGATCATGTTCCTCCACAAGGGTGCGTTACTATTACAAAAACGGAGCAATTCCACCTTTCAGAATACATGGATCTTCCAAGTTTAAAGATGAAAGGCGTGCAGTCAAATAATGGCAGCAAATTTAAAACAATATGCAGGGCCTGCAACAATCTGATAGGGAGAGATGATGAGGAACTCTCATTGCTTATAGGTCGAGTAACAAGTGAGGTTAGGCGGGAAGTTTACAATATCAATAGGTTTGGGAATGTCATTCGATTCAATGTGGATGTAGTGAAGTTTTGTCGAGCGATGGTGGGGCATATACTTTCAGCAACATCAACCCGAGAATGTGCCATCCCGGCAAATACTTCCGACTATTTCCTTTCTTTAAGAGAGTTTGTCTTGCGCAATGGGGCGAGAACAATTCAGGATACGCATGATTTCTATTGCTGGTTTTACCCATTTAAATGGCATATCAGTGCCAAGATGTTCGCTATGCATAATAATGGCCATCAAGCAAGTTTGAGCGCTCTGCATTTCTTCCCAATTGGGTTTCTCGTTTCGGAAAAAGGTAAAGGAATATATCCAGCTCAAGCCTATAAGATAGATCTAAATAAGAATTCAATTGACGTTGATCTATCGGCAGCAAATGTAAGATTGGCTAGCATGCCACTTTGCGAGTTAAGTGGAGACCAATTCATCGTCTTTCAAAGCTCTCAGACGATAGTTAGTCAGCCAATAAAATCATAACTTCCTAGAGCTCAATATCATCCGGTTCGAAGAAGAAAGTTTCTAATTCTATCTTGTTCACTAAAAATCTTGATTTCTCAACTAGGCTGGTAATGGATTCGGGAGTTATATCAACCTTAATTCCCTCTTTGTCAAATCCTGCTCGATGCGCACAGTGGTGCCTCAACTGTACGGCTTTAAATAGCCAGTCGATATCGCCAAAGTCACACTCCAAGACAGACTTGTACATCGGCTTAATCTTCTTGAGGTCGTGAAAGATAAGGTTCTTAAGGTGCTCCGCTACAGTCAGCTTTAAGCGCTCTTGCTTCTCAAATATTTCTTTGAGTGTGAATTTCATTGTAGAAAACGTCGGGTCGGTCTCTACCAGTCGCCTGATAAGTGTATCGGAATTTGTTACTTTCTTTATGAAGTTTGATTCTAGATATGCCTCAAGCGCAGCTACCGTATGCGCATGCAGCATTACCAAAAGACTGAATCTTGTCTCATCGGATACTTCCACGCTGAGAAGTTCTGATATGTTTTTTAACTGAACGTTGAAAATGCCGAAGAGCGAATCTTTAGGACTTTTAGAGATAAACCACTCGAGTTCATCCTGCTCATCCCAGTCATTGAACGACTCATTTCTGCAGAACTCGTAGTAGGCCTCTACAGCGGCTTCCCACTCAGGCGATCCCTCATTGCCGGCGTCATCACCAAAGTTCTCTTCAATCCAGTCCCGCATGGGCCGCTCTTCGTCCAATCTCATCCACTCTTCTTTAGCCCTTCCCATTTAAGCTCTCCAAAATGGCGAAAGTAAAAAATTTCAGCTGGATATATTCAGCGCGACATACCTTATACCCCATATCTAGGCAGAGGCTTCCATTTGCGATCTGCGAGACGCCCATATGGTTCTTGATTCTCAATAATTGCGACAAAATCATCAACGGATTTAAAAGCTGGCGGCGCCGTTGGTATAAACATAACATCCTTCATTTTTTTGAGCGACATAATCTTTATTCCACGGTTTTTCAATTTTGGAATACATTGAGCTTCGAGCTTATCGATCGTGCTTCCTAAACGCTCGATTGTTTCATCCAGAAGCTTAATGAAATCTTCACTGAACGAATAAAGACGCACCAAAGATCCTGTTCCCTGGATGCTCGCAAGATCGCCCAATGAGATTTCTCTCCGGCGCCCTTTCTCGTGCTGCTCCATTTTGTCGCGATGCTTTTCAAGTAAATTGTTTCTGGCTCTAACAGAGTCAACTACAGAAGCAAAAAAGGCCTCGGACTCACTGACGGACGACAATAAGTCCGCCTCTTCCAAGCTCAATAAAATCGGCGTGAGCAATATATCGGCACTACTTCCATAGTCTGATTCACCCAGCGCCAATCCCGGCATTGTGCAAAATCTAAGCGGATTATTCTCATGCGGAACAACAATCGCACGCTTATAAGAGCCGAGCATGTTGAGCTTTCCTGCTAACCCATGCAAAGCACGATTGTAATCTCTTACCTCTAGCTGTAGTTCCTTTCTAAAGCTTGCGTCCTGCTGTACTTTGAAACTTGCCAACGCACCTGCGATTGCACCCCCAAAACCAGAGGCGATGGGGCCCAATATATCCTTCACAAAAGAGTTAAATCCAGTAGGGGAAAATTCCTTCGAATCATCCCAGAAAGATATAACTACCAAGTAGGCGAATACAGATGAAACTATGCCGATAATGGTGCCTATTGTAATATAGGTCCGCATAATCCTCGCTTCCACTGAGCACCCTAAAGTAGGGTAAATCCTATTTCAGCAAGCCAGCGATCAACGCTGCTCTTTTCAATTCGGGTGCACGCTTACCCCAGCTCGCATTTCCATGAGCGTCTTGATTTTTAACTTTTGTGATCTCTTTGAGTAGATTTTCAGCGTCGTTAAGAGCGTGTCGCCAATCCTAAGCTCTAGGTCTGCAACCGCTCTTGATTGCCTGAATACTAAGTCTGCCATGTGATTCCTCTGGTGCTGGTTCATCGCTTTTTCCTTCCCCCCCGGCGGAAGCCACCTTGCTCATCGACGGCGTTCTGGATTTCCAGTATGGAAAATAAGGAGTCGTTGTGCGAGGTTCTTAACACAGCATAACTCGCCTAATGGGAATCTTAATTATTCTCAAAATAAGGTTGTGCGCCTCTGAGATATTCAAGCCAACGCAATGTCGAGCTTGGCAAGCAGTCGCTTCACTTGAGTTGCATTCCAATCGCCGCCACGGGCAGCAGACACACCACGTTCATTCAAGCACTGAACGACAGAGGCGAGTGTCTTGCAACCTCTGTACATGCACGACTCGATAGCGCCCCTGTACTGCTCTGCCTTGGCGTTCGAAGCTGCTACGTGAACATTCCTAGCCTTGGCTGCTTGCGTTGCATTCTGAGCCTTCTGGAGCGCCTGAGAGCGATTGTTGATCTTGGCTTGAGCAACAGCATCACCATTGTCTGCACGCACCTTGAGAGAGGCTAGGGCGTCCTTGGTGCGTTGGCTGATGAATGTGCGTTCCTGCTCGGCCAGCATGGCGTATAGGTGCAATTCCAGCGTCTTAGCGGCTGGCATCGTAGCCACTTTGAACTGGTGCGTTTCCATCAGTGCGGCGATATGGCTAACGCGACGGCTCAGACGATCAAGCTTGGCGACTACTACAGGGACACCGTGAGCGAATGCCTTGGAGCCTTCCGGACGTTCCAGCGGATGCACTGAGCCAGAGACAGCTACGTCTACATATTCAGCAATGATGTTCCAGCCTTGCTGAGTTGCCGCTGTCTGCACGTAGTCGCGTTGAGCCTCGAGGCCAAGGCCGCTTTCACCTTGCCCTTTGGTCGATACTCGGTAGTAAGCAACAACGTTCATTTTCATCATCCGGGCCGTGCGTCGATGTGCACATTTTCAGCTTGCCCAGATGAATTGTCAATTCACTAACGTTCGTTGGAGAAATGACATTAATGGTGAGCCCTGAAAGGACAGTTTGACAATTGCTCAAAAAGTGAACAATTCAATTCCGTCGCATTATAAATAGAGCGAGGTAGGAGGCTGGCCGGGAGACAATCAGGGGGGGGGGGGCGATTCGAATCCGTCCGGATAGGCGAACTGGTAATCGGTTTCAGGAGGTTTTTCCGGAATCAGGTTATGGCGTGAGAAAAAGGGCTTTGCTTAATATTCTGCTGACGGACCCCTTGATTTGTCTGGTTTGCACCAATGATCCCTATGCTTTCGGCCACTTCAGACCTGCTGATCTGATTGGTTTTCGCACGGTTTAGGTGGGGTTACGCACCGAATGCGTTGTATGTAGCGGGATAATCTCGGTTGTAGCGACTGGGGATTCGTGTCCGAGCGATGAGGCCGATGGTGATATTCCCCCGAACTAGGCGAGCGTGTGGGAGCGAAAGCGTTTCAGGCTCTCGCTCCTTTGCACGCTAGTGCTGATACTGGAAGGTAGGAGTCATCGCGTTAGCATTGGAGCGCAGTCGATCTGCGTACTTGATCAGTGCTCGTACAACGCGAAGATCAGGTGCAATCTCTCGCAGGTAGTCGCGAAGGTGATTGTCAATCACGTTGGCCTTCAGTCTCTGCCAGTCGCAATGGGCTTCCAGTGCATCCGTTCTCCACTCACCGAGCTGGGGAGTGTGCTTGTGCACAATCTCGGCTTGGAATCCGCCGCCGAATTTGGTGACTCCCGGATACCCTGATCGTGGTGGCTCCCGTCGCCATCGTACGACCATATTAATGTTCGGGGGTACGAAGCAGCAGGTATCAGGGCTGTAGACTCTGTTACCCGGCGTGAGGATGTCTTTGTCCAGTTCGTATCCAGCGATGCAGTTCTGGTCAAACCAGACCTTAAAGTCAGAGTACCTGTGCCAGCATGGTGCTACGGAACAATCAGTGTAGGTTGCACGTGATCTTGTTGAGTTCTCGTTGTAGCAGCGGTCAAGCATGCCTTTCCAGACGATGTGCGACCACTCATCAGCACCGAGAGTGTCTGTGACGTCATCAATACCGACACCGTATAACAAATCATCTTTCGGTTTGTCGGTGGTTGGTTTCGGTAGGGTGAACAGGATTGGTGCGTAGTCTGGGGTTCGTGATTTCGAACCTTTACCACTGGAAGGAAGGGGTTCTGGTGCTTGTGCTGCATAGGTCATATGGCCTCCTTGTTGAGTTGTTGGTATTCCTCTGGTGAGTGGAACTGTTCGACGTGCCCGTCGAAATGTTTTCTTTAGTAATAGGAGTTTGCTCAAGCCCTTGTGCCACGGGGCTTGCAGTCAGTTTTTTTCGTAGCTTTTTTGAGAAAATTACGCAAGGCTAAGCTACGGCCTTCAGTGTGACATTGGCAGGGGCTGATCTGTTGCTTGCTGGATTCAGGTACCAGTCCTTTATGTACTCCTCCCGTGCATGGTCACCACCCCGGAAGATCAGCCGAGGATTGACTGTCAGCTTGATCTCACCCATGCGAATGCCACCCTGTCTTGAGGTGCAGACTCGGGCCGTGTTGGTGCTAATCAGCGGGCTCAGCTTCTTCATCAGATTTGATTCTGATGTGCCCAGTGCTTTCGCCAGATCGGCTTGACGCATGATGATGATGTTCCGGTACAGAACTAGTCCGTGCAGCTTGCGAAGAATGTTCATCATCGGCAGGGTGATTCGGCAGTCCAAGCCTGTCCGACGCCATACACCATGCGCGTAGTCCTGAGCGTCGATTAGGGCGTGAAGCGTATGTGGAGGCAGCTTGCGCCGGTCAACGTGTTTCAGGAGCGCGTTTAGGTCGTCAGCACACCGGCACTTGCTAAGTTCGGGCTGATAGTCAGAGCGTTCGCTGAGCACGGAAGGCTTGTCGTCGTAGCCGAAGACTTCACCGGTGAACTTGTCTATGACAAAGCCGTTAATGGTGATCAGAGTGGTGTTGCTGGCGGGAATTGTGGTGCAGGGGATAGCTTGAAGCATGGTGGGTCTCCTTGTTCAGTTCATTTCGATAGGCAATTCCTCTCGGGGTGTGCCGTGATTGGTTTGGTAATTCGTGGGCCATGAAAAACCTCCTGCAATTTCCGAGCGTTTGAGCGCATCGTTGTTGCGAGGAGGTTTCGAAATTTATGTCTGCTCACTGAAGCAGCCGATTATGTTCCCACAAACTCCCATGCCTGTCCAGCGATATTTACAACAGTCGCCAAAGTGTGCTTGGTGCACTTATTCGCGGAGATGATCGGGACTGATAAGTGGGAGCGAGAGCTTGGAGATGGCTTCTAGCTTTTGTGCTGAGGATGCTCCTTGCGAGTAGACGTCAAAGGTGATGGTTCCTGTTTCATGACCGACTAATTCGGCAATGAGCGTGCCCTGAACACCTGCTCTTACTAGTTGGGTGATGACAGTCTTTCGGATGGAATGAAAGACGTGTTGCGGGCCAAAGCCATGAGCCTTCTTGAGTCTCCCAAAGGCTTTTGAAAGGGCATCCGACCGAATGCCGTACTTGTTCTTGCATTCGGATGGTACGAGGTAGCCATCGGTGGAATCGCTGACGAGACGATCAACCACGGGGAGCAGGGCGGGGTGAACTGGAACTTGCCGGATGCCGGCAGCAGTCTTGCTGTCCACAATATCGAGGCTCGGGATTCCGTCAGGTCTGATGACGTGCTCGACCTTCAGTTGGCAGAGCTCTTCGATCCGAGCACCTGTGTACGCACCAAGAAGGATCAGGTCGGATAGCGCCGTGGGGCCGTCAGCTAATGCCGCATTATGAAGCTTGCTGATGTCAGCGAGATCGAAGTCTTTTCGTTGAGCGTCAGCCCGAGCCTTTCCTCTCACTTGCGGTAGCTCGTGGTTCTCGAACGGATTCGCCCGGTCTTTAAATTCTTCTCGCCAGCGTGACTCGTGCTTCAGTGCCCACTTCCAGAAGACATTGCCAGCCAGCAAATACTGAGCAAGCGTCTTGCTCGACAGCTTGAGTGAATCCATCCATGCAGACACGCTGTCAAAGTCGAGTGGGAGACTCTCTTGGGACAAGTACGCTGACAACTTCTCCAGCTTCGATTGCTGCTGATCGATTGTCTTGATGGCGACATTGCGTGCTTCTCGGTGCTGTCGGAAGGCGGCAATCCGCTGCTTGGTGATGGGGGACTTGGCCTTGTAGGCGGTAGGGTCAGTCAGGATGGCCTGCATTTCCTCAGCTTCTGCCGGGCTGAACTCGTTGACTGCTGCGGTCAGTCCGCCAAAGGTTTCGAGCAGCAGTTTGTGAGCAAAGTCATACAGGGCCACCTCGCGGTCCAACCCCAGCAGAGCGTCGACAGCATCTGCTTCAGCACGCCGTCGCCTTCCGGCTTCGGTATCACTGAAGAAGAGTTGGTGGAGTTCCTGGAGCGCGTCAGGTTCAATGGCAGGAAGTGGCTTCGTCTCTCCAAGCACTGCGTCTGTCTTTCGCTGACGGAAGATTCGAGAGAAGTCCTGAGCATCAGACGCGATAACTTCCTTCCAAGCGTCTCCACGGTTGGCCTGTTTGTTTCGTGCAGCTCGAAACTTCGCCTTCCATGCCGCGAGTACAGGCAGGCGCCTGTCCATGGCCTCAGATCGCAATCCGGTCTTCAACGTCTGGATCAGAACCTTTTTCCCGCCCATCGCTTGCCGTACATCAGCAGGAACAGCCAGTCGTACGTACCAAGTGGATTCGCCTTTCTTCTGGATCAGATTGTCAGCCATAGGTGGGCACGTGCAGGGGAGGAGTACAGCAGATTGTACTACTCAGTTGTACTACTATTCGAGCTGAAAGCCTCAGTGCGACGGGGTTTGTGGGCTCTGGAGGTGGTTATGGTGAGTCCCTATCTCTCCGCCATTACATATGGCCGAAGCCCCTGAAATTCTTAGAGTTTCAGGGGCTTTGTCTTTTCTGCGTCCTGAAAATCCCCGCCCTTCGCTCCATTACCCGCAATACCCATCCATCTTCTGCCGATTCCCCGCCGTGGGATTCGCCTGGTACTGCTGCCGCCAGAACTGGCACGGCGCGCTGTTGAAGCGCTTTTCCTGCTCCGATTTCTCCACTTGTCGATTATGCTGTTCCTGTGTGGCCTGCTGGCGTTGCAGGTACTGCCGGAACATCTCTTCGTTACTGCGCGCTGGCGGGGGACTGGTCGAAGTTTCCGCGGATGGTTGCGCGAGGCGGGTGACGACGGCAGGTGGCAGGTCGGGCTAGATCAGCCAGGCGGTGGCGGCGACGGCCAGGCAGCCGAGCCAGATGCCGGCGGCGATGGCGAGGGTGAGTTTCCAGAATCCGAAGGTGGGCTGCGACATGGGCTGAGGCTTTGGCTGGCTATGCCCCACTGATAACTCATCCGAGCCCTGAAGGGAAAGGGGCAAGCCCGCGGCGCTGGGGCGCCGCGGGCGGGTGCTCACTTCGGAGCGGCAGCGGACTCGTAGGCTTCCAGGGCGCGCAGGGAGTAGATGTAGGCGGCGCCGGCATTGAGGGAGATGGCGGTGGCCAGGGTCTGGGCGATCTCGGCTTCGGTGGCGCCTGCCTTGCGCGCGGCCTCGGCATGCACGCCGATGCAGCCGTCGCAACGGGTGGTGATGGCCACGGCGATGGCGATCAGTTCGCGGGTCTTGGCATCCAGAGCGTCGCCGTCAGCGGCAGCAGCTTCCAGGGCCTGGTAGGCAGCGATCATCTTCGGGTGTTTCTTGCCCAGGGCGCCGAAGGCTTTCTTCACGGCGGGGACGTACTCGGACCAGTTGAACAGCATGGTGCTTCTCCTTGAGGCCGGGAGGGATGGGGTGTGGCCTTGAAGCTTAGTCTGCGTCAGCCGGCGTGCCGGGTATTGTCTGTTCCGCTCAGATTTTTCATCGATGCTCTCGACTGCTTTGCGGCAGCCCGGCACACGACCTGTCAGCGGGCGTCGAGGATTTCGTAGCGCTGGCGGGCGCTGCCGGTGCCGACTTCCACTTCGTCGCCAGGGTGGCGATGAAGCAGCGCGCTACCCAGCGGTGCGCGGGTAGTGATGACGAGGATTTCGCTGCCTTCGCATTGCACCTTGAGGCCGGCGCCATCCGGGCCGATGAAGACCCAGCGCTGCTGATCTTGCTCGTTGACCAG
This sequence comes from Pseudomonas sp. PDM19, assembly GCF_014852215.1. Taxonomy (NCBI): domain Bacteria; kingdom Pseudomonadati; phylum Pseudomonadota; class Gammaproteobacteria; order Pseudomonadales; family Pseudomonadaceae; genus Pseudomonas; species Pseudomonas sp. PDM19. The sequence goes on from NZ_JACVBG010000002.1 coordinate 626,904, forward strand.
TTGCACCAGGGCACTGGTCTGGATGCCTTGTTCTTCATCGAAGTCGCGCAGTTGCAGGTTCTCGAACAGCGCCAGGGCGTGGCGGATCTCCTCCACGCGGCGCGACTGGCCGGCGGCAAGGTAGGCCGCTTCCAGGCCGAGGGTGTCGTACTTGTTCTCGGCGATGTTCTCCTCGTGGGTCGCGGTCTCGTGGGCCGTCTGTGCGGCGCGCACGGCGATCTCCAGGTCTTCGGCGAGGCGGGCGAGGATCAGTTGGTAGGCGCGTTTCTTGTCCATGGCGACAGGCCGGAAATAAAGGCGCCTATCCTAGGGGCTTTGCCAGGCCGTGCGAAGGAGCTTTCAAGATTTTCCTGTGGTGGCCGATACATCGGCTGAATTCCCGGAACAAAGGACATCCGGCATGAGTCTTTCCATCACCCCTGCCATCCAGACTTTTGCCACCCAGCTACGGGTGGCAAGCGATGCTGGTGCATCGGCTGGAACTGCCAATGAAAGCGCCGGCAGCAATACCGAAAGCCCGCGTCTGCAGGCTGGCGGCACGGCACCGAGCGGCAAGAGCAGCAAGAGTTCCGGCAGTTCCGGAAGCTCCAGCACGGCGGTCGAGCAATTACAGAAGCGCCTGAAGGAATTGCAGAAGCAGTTGCAGCAGGAGCAGCGCGAGCTGGCCGAGGCGCAGCAGCGTCATTACTCCTCGGAGGCCGAGCGGACCGCTGCGCTGATGGCGCTGCAAAGCCGCATCGCCAGCACCAGCGCCGCCATGCAGCAGACTGCTGCCGCGCTGGCCGAGGCGATCCGCAAGGCCGGTGGCAGTGGCGCCGGCTCGATGGTCAGTGCCAGCGCCTGAGGTGAATCAGTAACCGCTGAGGATGTTGACGATCACGCCGCTGGCAATGGCGACCAGAATGTAGTCGCCGTTGACGTACAGCCAGCGATGGTCGCGCGGCGGGGCGTACAGGTGGCGAGCGTGCCAGTCGGTGACCCAGTAGCGGTCGCCGCGATAGTTCGGCTCCACGACCACACCGCGGCGCCAGTCGCGATGAGGCACCGGCATGCCGGCCTGCGGACGGAAGTCCGGGTTGCGATAGGCATGGGCGTTGTGCTGGACGGGGCGTGCCTGCTGGTTGTAGCCGCCCTGTGGCGCGCGCTGCGGCTGCGGCTGCTGGTGCTGCTGTTGCGGCCCGCGGTTGTCCTGCCGGTTCGAGCCGTTGTTCGGGCCATTGTCCGGACCAGGGCCGGGCTGGGCGAAACTGGCCAGCGGGCTGCCAAGCATCAGGGCAGCACAGAGCAGGGCGACGGACTTCTTCATGGTGTTCTCCTGGCGCAACCGCAACGGCGGTGCGTATTTCTGCTTTCATCGTCCCGGACGATCCGGGTATTTCATCTGACCGCAGTGCTGAGTCAATGAGTGCCAAGGCTAAGTAAATGTCTGGTAAAGAGTTTTTCCAGTTTGTCAGCTTGTGGATACAAAGCCGGGCATGAGTCGCCGGCAGACGGCTGCGTCCTTTCGTCTTTGTGCGTCTTCAGCATTTAATGGTATGTTTGCAGCAAATGCACTGGATGGAGTTTCGCCATGAGCGCTCTGCTGAAGGAAAACCCGGTCGCCGATGCCGTCCTGGCGAAGGCAGTACTGACTGCCCGCGAACACCTGGCAATGACCCAGCAGGAACTGGCTGCCATCGTCGGTGTGGACCGCAGTGCAGTGAGTCGCTGGAAGCAGAACGGTCTGCGCGTGGACAGCAAGACCGGCGAACTGGCGCTGCTGCTGGTGCGCATTTACCGCGCGCTGTTCGCGCTGTTCGGCGGCAACCATGAAGACATGCGCCACTTCCTGCGCACCGAGAACCGCCACCTGGGCGGCGTGCCGTTGCAGTTGATGGAGCAGGTGCAGGGCCTGGTCGCGGTGGTCGAATACTTGGACGCCATCCGGGGCAAGGTCTGAATGTCCTTCGCAGCCGGCGCCCGTCTTTGGGCGAAGTATGAGGATTGGGTCGTCGCTCCCATTCGTGGGCGACTGGTACGTCTGGTGGAGAGCCAGGGCCAGGTAGCGACGTTGCAACTGGTGGACACCCTGGAGGAGCAGGCGCTGCTCGAGGAGTTGCTGGAGACCAGCAAACCGCGCATGCCGCCACCCGCCGAGCCGCTGCACTATCTATTGAAGACACCGTTCCGCTATCCACCGCTGCGCTGGGGCTCGCGCTTCGGCCGGCGGCATGAGCCGAGCCTGTTCTATGGCGCGCTCAAGCTGGAAACGGCCATGGCGGAGTCAGCCTTTTACCGCTTCGTCCTCTGGGAAGGGATGGCGACGCCGCCGCCCAGTGGGCGAATCCTTTCCGAGCATGCTTCGTTCGAGGCGCGTTTCCAGGTGCAGAAAGGCGTGCGCCTTCATCTGCCGCCGTTCCGTGAGCACGAGGCGCTGCTCGACCCGCAGGATTACAGCGTCACCCAAGGGGTGGGTAGCGCCATGCGCGATGCGGGTGTGGAAGCGTTCGAGTATCGCTCGGCGCGTTGCCCGCAAGGCGGTATCAATGTGGCGTTGTTCGTTCCTGCGGCGTTTACCGAGAAGCGTCCGCGGAACCTGATGCCGTGGCTGTGCGAGACGACTTCCGAGTACGTCGCCTTCAAGCATGCCCAGGTGCCCGACAGCCCGCGACTGTACCGGCGTGAGCAATACCTGGTGGATGGCAGGCTGCCGCATCCGGCCTGACCGTTCATCGTTTTGCCACTGTCGTGTCATGGTGAGCGGTGTATGTTTCGGGATGGCCAAGCAGGGAGCGCCAGACCATGGATATACGGATAGCCGTCCATCCCAGCGATGATCGTCGCTGGCGCGTGTACCTCAACCAGTTCTTCTACGACTGCAACAGCCGCAGTGCTGCCGAGCGCATTTATGCGCGGGTCAGCGCCGCCGAGCGGCAGTCGATTCAGCTTCCCGAACCACCCCGCATCGTCCGGCCGCAGCGACTGCCGCGCCGGCAGGTTCAGATCGCATGAAATTCTCCGGGTAACGGCGTCGGAAGACGGAGCTTCCGGCGCGCGCGTCGCCTGTGTTGAATGCACTGTCTGCCTGAGAATACTTCCTATCCACTGCCCTGAAACGGGGCGGTCGGCTGCTGCGTGGCGCGCACTTGTGCACAATGCTGACGCACTCTGTCAAGTCCCCGAAACATTGCAGTTGGCCACCCCGTGAATTTCCTTGCGTTTTTTAACTTATTGAAAAATAAAGGAAATTTCTATTGGTGAAAAAATCACCAATCTGTCACACGGCCCCAGTTCACTGGGGGTATGGGCTGTTTTAAGCAAGTTCTCCACTGAGTTATCCACAGCTTCTGTGGATTGTCCCGAGCGCTTGCTCAGGAGCCTTGTTCCAGGGCCTTTACAGCGGACGAGGGCTCATCGCGCGGGTGACTGTTAGACTGGCGCGATCCATTGCCACACCCGGAGCTCTGCATGCCCCTCGATCTTTCCGCTCTGTTGCTCGGTGCGCTCGCCGGATTGCTGCCCATGGCGGCGCTTGCCTGGCGTCTGCAGGCGCGCAGGGTGGAGGTGGAGCAGGAGGCAACCCTGTTGCGCGAGCGCCTGGCCACCGCGCAACTGGCACAGGACGGGCTGTCCGCCCAGGCCGAGGCGGATCGCGAGGCCTTCCAGCGCTTGAGCGGCCGGCATGGTGAGCTCTCCGCCGAGGCAGCGGCATTGCGTCGTGAGGTCGAACTGGGCAAGGACGAGCGCGCGCGCCTGGGTAACGCCGAGCAGGACTGGCAGGCCGAGCGTGCCGACAAGGAGGTCGAACTGCGCCGGCTCTCCGCCGAGCATGCGGCGCTCTCGGCCGAGCTGCGCGAGCAGCAGGAAAATCACCAGCAGCGCCTGGGCGACCTGCAAGCGGCGAAGGATGACCTGCGTGCCCAGTTCGCCGAGCTGGCCGGGAAGATCTTCGACGAGCGCGAGCAGCGCTTTGCCGAGTCCAGTCAGCAGCGCCTCGGGCAACTGCTCGACCCACTGAAGGAGCGCATCCAGTCCTTCGAGAAGCGCGTGGAAGAGAGCTACCAGGCTGAGGCCCGTGAGCGTTTCTCGCTGACCAGGGAACTGGAACGCCTGCAGCAGCTGAACCTGCGCCTGGGCGAGGAAGCCACCAACCTGACCCGCGCGCTGAAGGGCCAGAAGACCCAGGGCAACTGGGGCGAACTGGTACTCGAGCGGGTGCTGGAGCATGCCGGCCTGGAGAAGGGCCGCGAGTACGAAACCCAGGTCAGCCTACGCGCGCCGGACGGCGAACGCTTCCAGCCGGACGTGCTGATCCGCCTGCCCGGCGACAAGCAGGTGGTGGTGGATGCCAAGGTCAGCCTGACGGCCTACCAGCAGTTCATCGCCGCTGATGACGACGTGATTCGCCAGCAGGCGCTCAAGGCGCACGTGCTGTCGCTGCGCAGTCACGTGAAGGGCCTGTCCGACAAGGATTACCGTCGCCTGGAGGGCCTGCACAGCCTCGATTTCGTGCTGCTGTTCATGCCGATCGAAGCGGCATTCTCGGCGGCGCTGCAGGCCGAGCCGAACCTGTTCCAGGAGGCCTTCGAGCGCAACATCGTGATCGTCAGCCCGACCACCCTGCTCGCGACCCTGCGGGTGATCGACAGCCTGTGGCGCCAGGAGCGGCAGAACCAGAACGCCCGCGAGATCGCCGAGCGTGCGGGGGCGCTGTACGACAAGTTCGTGCTCTTCGTGCAGGACCTGGACGAGATGGGCACCCGCCTTCAACAGCTGGACAAGACCTACGCGGCGGCGCGCAACAAACTCTGCGAAGGACGCGGCAACCTGATCAGCCGCGCCGAGCAGGTGAAACTGCTTGGCGCGCGGGCCAGCAAGAGCCTGCCGACAGACTGGCTGGAGCGGGCACTGAGCGATGATGTGCCGCTGGTGGAAGAGGGCGAGTAACGCGGGCCTGCGTTATCGCCTGAACACTTGATCCTCCCTGCAGGAGCGGCCTTGCCTGCGATCGCGCGCATGGAGCGTTCCTGCGGGGATAGCCGGTCACGAATATGCGCCGCAGGCAGCCCCTCAGAACAGCGAGTAGGGCTTGCCCGCCGTTCCATCAGCGAAGCGCCGCAGCCGGAAGGCATGCAGGTCCATTCCGGCTTCGCCCTTGTGAATCCACTGGCTCATCAACTGACCGACGATGGGCCCCATGGCGAAGCCATGGCCGCAGAAGCCGGTGGCGATCAGCAGGCCTGGCACTTCCGGCGGAGCGTCGAGCACCGGGATGCCGTCGGGCAGCACGTCGATCAGGCCGGCCCAGCTTTCCACCACCTTCACATCGCGCAGCGCCGGGAATGCCTTGGCGAGATTGGTCTGTGCCTGGAAGACGCGCGAGGTGTTCGCTTTCACCTGCGGATCACGCTCGCCGAGGACCGGGCCGTTCACGCTTCTTTCCGAGCCGGGCAGGCGCTGGCGCAGGTCGTGGAACAGCGCGCCATTGAGCTTGAAGGAGAAGCCCTCGCGGTGTTCCGGCAGGTGCGGCAGGTAATGTCTGGCATCGCGCAGATAGTCGAGATTCAGGTCGATGTCGGCCTGGGTTTCGTCGGCGAGGTTGATGCTGCCGTCGGCACGCTGGCGGAAGCCGATGCCGTGGCCGATGAAGCTCTGCGCGCCGACATCCGGGCCGGGGCTGGTGCGCGAGACGGTGCAGCGCACGGCCTGTTGCGGCAATGTCAGTCCTAGGCTCTGCACCAGGCGCCAACTGCTGGCACCCGCGCAAACCAGCAGCTGTCGGGTTTTCACATAGCCGCGCTCGGTCTGCACACCGCAGATGGCGCCGGCTGCGCGATCGATTCCAGTGACGCCGCAGCCTTCGACGAACACGGCACCGCGCTCGATGGCCCGCAGTGCATAACCCGGAGCGACGCGGCGTGGCTCGGCCTGGCCGTCGTTGGCGGTATAGAGCGCGCCGCGGGTGGGATCGCTCAAGGCTGGCATCAGTTGTGCGACTTCCGCGCGGCCCAGCAGCCGGGTGCCGAGTCCGAAGTTGGCGGCGACCTTCAGCCAGTCCTCGTACTTGTGCTGCTGCTCCGGCGTTTCAGCCAGGTACAGACAGCCACCCTGACGCCATTCCAGCGGTAGTTGCAGCTCCTCTTCAAGACGTTCCCACAGCGGGATCGCCGCCATCATCAGCGGCACTTCCGCCGGATCGCGCGCCTGCTGGCGGACGAAGCCCCAGGCGCGGGTGGACTGCTGGCTGGCGAGGCCGGTCTTGTCCAGCACCAGCACGCTCAGGCCAAGGCCGGCGAGCTGCCAGGCGGTGGCGCAACCCATGATGCCGCTGCCGGCGATGATCACGTCCACCTGCTCCGGCAGACGCTCCACGCGGGAGGACAGGGCGGAGTGAAGCGGGTAGGTTCCCATTGGCATACGCGGCATCCCTGAATCGAGTAACGGATGCCGCAGTATGCGATCGGCGCGCGCCGCGCATCCACTGCGCGGGCGCGCCGGCAGGCCTTACGAAGCGCGCGCGGCCCGGTTGGCTGCCGGCGAGCGGGCGAGGTAGTCCAGCGCTTCCTGGGTATTGGCCTCGTGGTCCGGGTGGTACCAGGGCTTGAAGTAGCGCAGGAAACTGGTGGCTACCGAGCTGATCTTCGGCAGCACGCCGGACTTCGAGCCGTCGCGCCAGATCGCCGCAAAGGAACGCGGCCGGGCGATGCTCGGGTCCTGGCGCGACAGGGTTCGGGTGCCGAAGGCGAACAGGTAGATGATCAGCGGCCAGACCACGAACATCCACAGCTGGCGGCTGACGAAGGTCCCGCCCAGGTGTACGTGCAGGTCGTGCGCAACGTTGCGGTGCTCCACCTCTTCGGCGCCGTGCCAGCGGAACAGGTCCAGCAGCACCGGGTCGGCCTTGGCGCGGTCCAGCGCGTCGGCCTCCAGGATCCACTTGCCGAGTACGCAGGTGAAGTGCTCCACCGCCGCGACGATGGCGCAGCGCTGGCCGATCCACCAGCGCTTGAGCCAGGCCGTGCGATTGAACAGGGTAAGGCCCAGCGGCGTATCGCTGAGCAACTGCTCGAACAGGTAGTCCATGACCTTCAGGTAGCGCGTCGAGTCGATGCCGTGGTGGCTCAGGTAGCGTTCCAGCGCGCCGTTGTGGGCGCGGGCATGCATCGCCTCCTGGCGGATGAAACCCTGCACGTCGTCGCGCAGACGGCCTTCCTTCACGAAGGGCAGGGCCTTGTTGTACAGCCGGCAGAACCACAGCTCGCCGGCCGGCAACATCATGTGGATGACGTTGACCACGTGCGAAGCCTCGGGCTCGCCGGGAATCCAGTGCAGGGGCGAGTCGCTGTAGTCGAACTGCACCTTGCGTTGCACCAGCTTGTGATGAGGGTTGTTCATGGGGATTCTCAGGCAGTCAGGTTGAGGCGGGCGAACAGGCGCGACAGCCAGGGCATGAAGCGCCATTGCAGGGCGCCCAGATGCACTTCGCTGCCAACCTTCACCACCGGCTGGTTGCGTTCCACTGCGCGGGTGATGCGTTCGCCGACGGTGTCCGGGCTGAGCCGGCGCCGACGGTAGAAGCGCTGTACCTTGGCGCGGTGTTTCGCCTGTTGTTCGTCATCCAGTCCGGCGAAGCGCGTGGCCTGGACGATGCCGGTATCGACGAAGCCCGGGCACGCCGCGCTGACGCCGATGCCATTGCCCGCCAGCTCGGCGCGCAGGCACTCGCTGAGCATCAGCACCGCCGCCTTGCTGGTGGCGTAGGCCGGGTAGTTGCGTGACGGCGCGAAAGCCACACCGGAAGCGACGTTGACCAGGTGCCCCGGCTTGCCGCTCTCCACCATCTGCTTGCCGAACAGCCGGCAGCCGTCGATCACGCTCCACAGGTTGATGCGCAGCAGGCGCTCCCATTCCTCCGGGGTGGTCTTGAGCATCGGCCCGGCCATGCCGATGCCGGCGTTGCTGACCACCACGTCGGGCACGCCGAGGCTGCTCTTCACCCACTGTGCGAAGCGTTCCATGGCGGCGCTGTCGCCCACGTCCACGTAGTAGCTGTAGGCGCTGGCCCCCACCGCGCGGGCCAGTTCGGCGCTGCGCTCGGCGGCGGCCGGGTCGATGTCCGCTGCCAGTACGCTGGCGCCGCGTTCGGCGAAGCTCAGCAGGGTCGACCGCCCGATGCCGCCGCCGGCGCCGGTGACCACCACCAGCTTGCCGGCGAACGGGCCGGCGCCAGGTTTCAGCGCGGCGCGCTGCAGTTCCGGCGTGGCTTCGCCGCCTTCGATGTGGCTGACGAATTCGTCGATCCAGCCGCCCAGGCGGGCTGGTTCGGCGAGCAGTTGCCAGTGCCCGGCAGTGACGTCACGGCGCCACAGGCGCGGCGCCCACAGCGAGAGTTGTTGGAACAGTTGCTGGCCGACATAGCGGTCGCGGGTCGGCACGATGAGTTGCACCGGCACCTCGGTATGGCGCTTGCGCGGCTTGAAGATCGAGGTGATGAAGTTGGCTCGGTAGAGCTTCACGCCGTGCTCGCCGTCGCTGGCCTGGTGCGGGTTGCGTGCCGGGTTGCGGATGCCTTCGACCTTGCGCAGGTACTGCGGCCAGGCCTTGGCCGCGCCGAAGCGCCACGACAGAGACGGCAGCAACGGCAGATGGAAGTAGTAGATGTACCAGGAGTGCAGCAGTTGGCTGGCCATCTGCAGCAGCGCGCGCGGTGTCTTGCGGCGCAGGCGGTCGCGCATCCAGAAGCCGACGTGGTCCAGGCAGGGGCCGGAGACGCTGGTGTAGGAGGCGATGCGCGCGCGCAGCTGTGGATCGGTGACGCTCTCCCAGGTCTGGATCGAGCCCCAGTCATGGGCCACCAGGTGCACCGCGCGCTGCGGGCTGACCGCATCGAGCACGGCCTTGAGGTCCTGGCTGAGCAGTTCCAGGCGGTAGTCGCGGGTCTTGCGCGGCTTGTCCGATTCGCCTGCGCCGCGCACATCGTAGGCAACCAGTTGGAAGCGCCCGGACAGGCGACGGATCAGCGGCAGCCAGACTTCATGGTTGTCCGGATAGCCGTGGACGAACAGCACCATCGGCAGATGCGGTTCGCCCCAGCGCCACACGGCCAGGCGTACGCTGCCCGATTGCACGTCGAGGCGCTCCGGTGTTGGCAGTGCCTTTTCCAGCATCGCGTTCATGCCACCTCCCGCCGCGCCGGAGCGCTGACCAGGCTGCGGGCGATCCAGCGGCGCACGTGGGGCAGGTCGTCGTCCAGCCAGTAGGCGTCGTCTGCGGTGACCACCAGCAGCTCCTCGAACTTGGCGCCCACGCCGCGCAGCCCCAGGTGTGGCTCGACCGCCCAGAGGCCGGGTGTCGGGGCGTGTTGCGAGCGGTCGTTGCTCGACCACAGCGGTGACCAGCCTTCGCGGCGGCCGGTGACCAGGGCGTTCTTCATCAGCGTGGCAATGTTGCGCACGCCGAAGCGCGCCAGCGAGGGGCCGCTGTCCCGCGCGCCGAGTTTTTCCACGCGGTGGGCCAGCACTTCGAAGGGGTAGGCCTTGTGCCGCGGCAGGGTGCCCTGGCGCTGGCAGAGGCGGTCGACCGACTGGCTGACTTCGGCCAGCGGCAGGCGCCGGCGGACCTGTTCGACGATCAGGTTGCGGTGCGCCAGCAGGTCGTCCATCAGGCGCTCCACCAGCAGGTTGTGGCCCAGTGCGCCGGAGTAACCGACGTCGGCGGTGTAGGCACCCAGGGTCGGCGCGCAGTCGAGGATGAAGGGCATGCCTTCTTCAAGACGCTGCTTGCCGGGGTAGAAGGCCAGGTTGAAGCCGCCCAGGTGGCGCAGGCCGTCGAAGCCCTTGAACGAGGTGCGCGGGCCGAACCAGGCGAAGGGCTGGTGGAACCAGTCGCGCACGCCGTGATCGAGCAGCCAGGTCTTCATCAGGGCGGCGGTCTCGCGCTCGCTGATGCCCGGACGCAGTTCGCCGGCAATGGTTTCGCAGCAGCGGTAGGCCAGTTGCTGAGTCTCGCGGAAGTGCCGCAGGTCTTCGGGGGTGGGCACCCAGGCGCCTTGGGACATGACTTTCTCCAGGCTGGTTGTTGTTATCGTGACATTGAGCAATGTCACGATCGATGCTGACCCATTGGCGGGCGATGCGCCATGCCGTGCGTGCCGGGCCTTGAGTGTTACCGGGGCGCGGAGCCGCTGGCGGCGCGGGTTGTGGAGCGGCGGGGGATTTGCGGCGGGTGCAGGTCCCGTCTTTGGTTGGGCTGCAGGGCAGTGCGGCGGATCACTTTGGGACTAGTGCTTTCGATTGTTCTGAGGGCGCAACGGTGACTATCATCCGCGCCATGAGCACACCCCTGAATCTTCTCCAGCGCCTGCTGCAACGCCCGGACGATGCGCCCTCCACGGTGGAGGACGAGCGCGAGTACACGGTGGATGAGCTCGCCCGCGAGGGCGGCACCACGGTGCGCAACCTGCGCGCGTATCAGGATCGCGGCCTGCTGCCGCCGCCCGAGCGCCGCGGCCGCGCCGGGGTGTATTTCGCCAGCCATCTGCGCCGGCTGCGGCTGATCAACCGCCTGCTGGAGCGCGGCTACAACATCGCCAATATCAAGGAGCTGCTGCAGAGCTGGGAGCATGGCCACGACCTGGACCACGTGCTCGGCCTCGACGAAGCCATCGTCGGCCCGTGGAACCTGGAGTCCCCCGGCAGCATCGAGTTCAGCGACCTGCAGGCACTCTTCGGCGATGAGCTCGATGATGCAGTGATCGACCAGGCGCTGGCGCAGGGTTTGCTGGCCTTCGATGGCGAGCGCATCAGCATTCCCAGCCCGCGCCTGTTCAACGCTGGCGTCGAGCTGTATCGCGCCGGTATTCCGCTGGCGGCACTGCTGGATCATCTGGCGGTATTGCGCACCGACACCGAACACCTGGCCGCCGGCATCGTGCGGCTGGTAGTGACCCATCTGGTGGACAAGCCAGGCGCCGACCTGCTGCCCGGTGCAGCGGACCTCGAGCGTCTCGCCGAAGTCTTCCAGCGCCTGCGGCCGGTGGCCGAACAGGTGGTGCTGGTGGAGCTGGCGCGCGGCCTGAAGCGTTCGGCCAACGAGATGCTCGGCGAGCGCGTCGGGGAAATCCTCCGGCGGCTGGAAACGCCGGAGTAACGGCTCAGGTACGGCGGGTCACCTCGGCCAGTTTGCCGCGCAGCCAGCGTCGTGCCGGGTCGTCCTCGCTGGCCTCCGACCAGATCTGCACGAAGTCGAAAGGTGCCAGTTTCAGCGGCGGTTCGAAGCTCGCCAGGCCGCAGTTTTCGAGATCATCCGGGAGCATCCGCGCGGCGATGGTCAGCACCAGGTCGGTGCCCGCTAGCAGGCTGGGCGCGACGCTGAAGTGCGGTACGGTGGCGGCCACCTGACGGCGCCGGCCGAGTTTTTCCAGGTGACTGTCGATCTCTTCCGCCGGGCTCTGCTGCAGGGCGACCCGCAGGTGCGGGGCGGCGAGATAGTCGTCCAGGTCCAGGCGCTGTCTTTCGCCCAGGGTTTCCCTCGAGCACAGGCAGACGAAGCGTTCCTCGAACAACTGCTGCATCCGCAGTCCTTCGGGCAGCATCGGGAAGACCCCGAGCGCGACATCCAGCTCGCCGCTCGCCACCTGCTCGGCCATGCCCACCCGCGAGGCCTGCCTTACGTCCAGGTGAATGCCCGGCGCCTCGCGGCGCAGGAGCGGCAGCAGGGCCGGTAGCACTACCCAGGCGCTGTAGTCGGACATGCCCAGGCGCAACTCCATCTCGGCGCTGGCCGGGTCGAAATCGTCGCCCAGCACCAGCCGGCGCACACCGCCGAGGATTTCCCGCAGCGGCTCGGCCAGTTCGAAGGCGCGGCGGGTCAGTTGCATCTGGTTGCCGGCGCGCACCAGCAACGGGTCGTCGAGCAGGTCGCGCAGGCGGTTGAGTGCATGGCTCACCGCCGGCTGTGTCATCGCCAGCCGCTCGGCCGCGCGGGAGACGTGGCGCTCGTCCAGCAGCGCATCGAGGATCACCAGCAGGTTGAGGTCGATGCGGCGCAAGTCATGAATCGAGTGCATCTGTGCTGTACCGATCATTCATTTCCATGCGCAGGATGGATAGCAGAAGCTGAAGGCATCGACAAGAAACGGAGGAAAGTCGATGTCGAAACTACTTCTTCTGCTGCCCGCCATCGGTGTAGGCGCGCTGGTCGCCCTGCAGGCCGGCAGCAACTCCCTGCTCGGTCGGCAGCTGGGGCATCCATTGAGTGCCAGCCTGACGTCCCTGGGCGTGAGCCTGGCGGCGGTGATCATCGCCCTGCTGGCCTTCCGTGTGCCGTTGCCGCCGGCAGCTGGCATCGCTACCACGCCGTGGTGGGGCTGGCTGGGTGGGCTGTTCGGCGCGGCTTACCTGACGGTCGCGGTAATGCTGGCGCCGCAGCTGGGGGCGGCGACTTTCCTGGCCTGCGTGGTGGCGGGGCAGATGCTGATGTCGGCGTTGTGCGACCAGTTCGGCTGGGCCGGTTTCCCGGTGCGGCGGCTGTCAGTCGAGGGCTTGCTGGCCGTCGGGTTGATCATTGCCGGGGTGGTGTTGCTGCAGTGGCGGGGGCGGCTGGCTTGAGTCGGGTGCGGAGCTGGCCGGGAAGACCCTCTGCCTAACCCTGGCTGCGCGCCCCGCTCCGAAGGGAGAGGGGACTGGTTCGGAGCGCGATGAAAGACCAATGCTCGCCGGATGGCACATAACCAAGAACGGCACGGTTAACTCCCTCTCCCTTCAGGGAGAGGGCGGGGAGAGGGTGCTAAGCCCGCGCTGAGGACCATCACCGCAAACTCAAATGCCGACTCAACAACGCCCTTAGCGCCGCCGGCTTCACCGGCTTGGGCAGGAAGTCCAGACCGGCCGCGTGGATCTGCGCCACCAGTTCAGGACGGGCGTCCGCGCTGATCACCACGCCGGGCACGGGCTCGCCCAGACGGGTGCGCAGCCAGGCCATGAGGTCGGTGCCCAGCTCGCCGTCGTCCAGGTGGTAGTCGATCAGCGCCAGTTGCGGACGCGCATCGCCCTCGAGCAGCGCCTGGCATTCCTCGCGGCTACGTGCGGTGAGCACGCGGCAGCCCCAGCGGGTCAGCAGGCTGTTCATGCCGGTGAGGATGCTGTCTTCGTTGTCGACACAAAGCACCTGCGCGCCGTTGAGCTGTTCCGGGGTTTCCACCTTGTGGCCGTTGAGCGGCGCCGGAGCCGGCTGGCGCGCCAGCGGCACGCTGACGCTGAACACGCTGCCCTTGCCCGGCCAGGAGCGTACTTCCAGACGGTGGCCGAGCACCTTGCACAGTCGATCGGCGATCGCCAGGCCCAGGCCCAGACCCTTTTCGGCGCGGGTCTGGTGGCTGTCCAGGCGTTTGAACTCCTCGAAGATCACCTGCAGCTTGTCCGGTGGGATGCCCGGGCCGTGGTCCCAGACTTCCAGGCGCAGGTGCCCGGCCTCGCGGCGCACGCCCAGCAGCACGTGGCCCTTGGCGTAGCGGAAGGCGTTGGTGAGGAAGTTCTGCAGCACGCGGCGCAGCAGTTTGATATCGCTTTCCACGCGCAGCTTGCTGCCGCGCACATGGAAGTCGATGCCGTGCTCCTGGGCCAGCACGCGGAACTCCACGCCCAGGGTGTCGTACAGGTTGCTCAGCGGGAAGCCCGCGACGTCGGCGCTGACACGGCCGCCCTCAAGGCGCGAGATATCCAGCAGGTCGGTGATCAGGTCCTCCGCCGAGCGCAGCGACGAGTCCAGGTGGCGCACCAGTTCAGTGGCCTCCTCGGGCAGTTTTTCCTGGTGGGCGAGGGCGGCGGAGAACAGCCGCGCCGCGTTCAGCGGCTGCATCAGGTCGTGGCTGACGGCGGCGAGGAAGCGCGACTTCGACTGGTTCGCCGCCTCGGCGGTGCCCTTGGCCTCGGTGAGTGCCTGGTTGAGTTGCGACAGCTCGAAGGTGCGCTCCTGCACGCGCTGCTCCAGGCCTTCGTTGGCGTCCTTCAGGCCCTGCTCGGCGTCGCGGTAGTTGGTGATGTCGGTGAAGCTCATGACGAAGCCGCCGCCGGGCATGGGGTTGCCGATCAGCTCGATCACCCGGCCGTTGGGGAACAGCCGCTCGGAGGTATGCGGCGTGCCCTGGCGCATCCAGTACAGGCGCTTGGCGACGTGCAGGTCCGGATCACCCGGCCCGCAGAGATTGCGCTCGGCGTTGTAGCGGATGATGTCGGCGATCGGGCGGCCGACGTAGATCAGCCCGTCCGGGTACTCGAACAGTTCGATGTAGCGGTGGTTCCAGGCCACCAGGCGCAGCGACTGGTCGACCACGCTGATGCCCTGGGTGATGTTCTCGATGGCGCCCTGCAGCAGCGCGCGGTTGAACTGCAGCACCTCGGAGGCTTCGTCGGCGATCTTCACCACGTCCTCCACCTGCATCTCGCGGCCTTCGATGGCGGCCTTCACCACGGCGCGCGCGGAGGAGGCGCCGAGTACGCCGGCGAGCAGGCGCTCGGTGTGGGCGATCCACTCGTCGTTGGCGTTCTGGCTGGGAGTGAAGCCCTTGCCCTGGCGGTAGGCGAAGCGGATGAAGCTCTGTCGCGCGCGTTCCTCGCCGACGAAGCGGGCGGCGAGCATCAGCAGGTCTTCCAGCTGTACCGCGAGCATCGAGCGCGAGCTGAGTTTCTGGGAGATTTCCTGGCCGATGAAGCGACTGGCCTGCCAGTGCTCGGAGACGCGGGTGCGGGAGAACACCGAGACCAGTCCGAACAGCGCGAAGTTGCCGATCAGCGAGAGCAGCACGCCCAGGGTCAGCGGCTCGATGGACAGGCCGAACGGGCGGCCGGCGAGCCATGCCAGGCCGGGGAATGTCTGCAGCGGCCAGCCCAGGCCCTTGGCGACTACCGGCAGCACCAGCGTATAGGCCCACAGCAGCGAGCCGGCGGCCAGGCCGGCGAACACGCCGCGGCGGTTGGCCTGCTTCCAGTACAGCGCGCCGATCATCGCCGGGCCGAGCTGGGCGATGGCGGCGAAGGCGATCTGGCCGATGGTGGCCAGGCTCGCGGTGGAGCCCAGCAGGCGGTAGCTGACGTAGGCCAGCAGGAGGATCAGCGCGATGCTCACCCGGCGCACGGTCAGCAGCCAGTGGCGGAACACCTCGAACGGCTGCTCGGCTTCGCCTTTGCGGCGCAACAGCCAGGGCAGCAGCATGTCGTTGGAGACCATGGTGGACAGCGCCACGCTGGCTACGATGACCATGCCGGTGGCCGCCGAAGCGCCGCCGATGAAGGCCAGCAGGGCCAGCGCCGGATGCGCCTCGGCCAGCGGCAGGCTGATCACGAAGGAGTCGGGCATCACGCCGGCGGGCAGGTGCATCTGCCCGGCAAGGGCGATGGGCACCACGAACAGCGCGGCCAGCACCAGGTAGATCGGGAACACCCAGCGCGCCAGGTTGAGGTCGCGCGGCTCGATGTTCTCCACCACCAGTACGTGGAACTGGCGCGGCAGGCACATGATGGCGGTCATCGCCACACCGGTCTGCAGCAGCATCGCCGGCCAGTGCACGGTCTCCTTCCAGTATTCGGTGAGCTGCGGGGCGACGCGGGCCTGGTCGACCAGGTCGCCGAAGCCGTCGTAGAGACCGTAGGTGACGAAGATGCCGACGGCGATGAAGGCGGTGAGCTTGACCAGCGACTCGAAGGCGATCGCCAGCACCATGCCGCGGTGGTGCTCGGTGACGTCCAGGTTGCGGGTACCGAAGACGATGGTGAACAGCGCGAGGATCAGCGACACGATCAGCGCCGTGTCCTGGGCGCGGATGCCGGTGGAGTCGGGGCCGGCACCGATCAGCAGGTTGACGCCGAGGACGATGCCCTTGAGCTGCAGGGCGATGTAGGGCAGCACGCAGACCACGCAGATCAGCGCCACCACCACCGCCAGCGCCTGCGACTTGCCGTAGCGCGCGGCGATGAAGTCGGCGATGGAGGTGATGTTCTCCTGCTTGCTGATCATGATCATCTTCTGCAACACCCAGGGTGCGAAGAGCATCAGCAGCACGGGGCCGACATAGATCGGCAGGAAGGACCACAACTGGTCGGCGGCCTGGCCGACGGCGCCGAAGAAGGTCCAGCTGGTGCAGTAGACCGCCAGGGACAGGCTGTAGACCCAGGCGCGGACACGCGGCGAAAGAGGGGCGCGACGGCGGTCGCCATAGAACGCGATGGCGAACAGGACCGCCATGTAGAGCAGGGCGACCGTTGCGATCAACCCACTGGACAACGACATGCTGACTCCGGAAGTGAACTGGCTCCCCCGCAGGAGCGCTGTGGCATCGAAGCAGTTTCGCATCAAAGTCCGGAACTGTCAGACACCTGCTACCAATGTCTCAGTGGCGCTGTGTCACGCCTCACACTTGAGAGCGGAGCGCCGGGCTGATAGCTTGCCGGCCTTTTCGCGGTCCGTCCGTCGAGCGCCATCCGGCGCGCGGCACTTCAGCCGGCCGCTACGCTCTGATGTGAGCGAAGATTTCGCGTCGTGTTTCGAGGAGGGCGCCATGTTCAGACCGTTACCCATCACCTTGCAGCGCGGGGCCCTGCGCCTGGAGCCGATGGTGGAGGCCGACGTGCCGGACCTGGTGACGCTGGCGGAGCAGAACCGCGACGTCCTGCAGTTCATGAGCGCGCCGGGGCGCCCGGACTGGTACCGCCAGGGCCTGGCCGACCAGCGCGAGGGCCGTGCGCTGCCGCTGGTGGTGCGGCTGGGCAACCAGATCGTCGGCACCACGCGCTTCATGGACTTCCTCCCGGCGCTGCCGGCCTGCGAGATCGGTGCCACCTGGCTGGACCAGGCCCAGCACGGCAGCGGCCTCAACGCCACCATGAAGTACCTGATGCTGCGCCACGCCTTCGATAGCTGGAAGATGGTCCGCGTGCAGTTCAAGACCGCCGCCAGCAACGAGCGCTCCCAGCGTGCCATCGAGAAGCTCGGCGCGGTGCGCGAGGGTGTGCTGCGCAACCACCGGCGCCTGGCCGGCGGGCGGCTGGACGACACCATCCTCTACAGCATCACCGACCAGGAATGGCCGCAGGTGAAGGCCGCGCTGGAAGCTGGTTTCAACGGCTGAGTGATACTCTGTTCGCGGCTTCAAAACCCCTCACCCTAACCCTCTCCCCATGGGAGAGGGGACCGATCGGCGCAGGATGAAACCGCTATGTCAGCCGGCACGGATTGCCCCCTCTCCCCCTGGGAGAGGGTTGGGGTGAGGGCAAGCACAGGCACAGAGGTGCCAGCAATGGCTCGGCGTTTAGATCATTCCAGGGCGGAGTAGTGCATGGCAGAACACGACGCGAGTGGCGAACGCACCCGCTTCTGGCGCGCCCAGGAGCTGGGTGGCGTCGAGCTGCTGCACGCGCGCTATATCGAGCAGGTGTTCTCGCCCCACGTCCATGAAGGCTTCGCCTTCGTCATGATCGAGCAGGGCGCACAGCGCTTTCACCATCGCGGCGCCGAGCACTTCGCCCCGGCCGGCAGCGTGGTGTTGATCAACCCCGACGAGGTGCACACCGGTTCCAAGGCCGACGAGGCCGGCTGGCGCTACCGCGGCTTCTACCCGGAGCTGGCGCAGGTGTCCGGCGTGCTGGAGGAGCTGGAGCTGGGCGGAGGCGGTACGCCGTCGTTCGATGCCAGCGTGGTGTTCGACCCGGAACTGGTGCAGGCGCTGTTCGCCGCCCACCGCCTGGTGGATTCCGACGCCACCGTACTGCAGCGCCAGACCTGCTGGCGCGAGGCGCTCCTGCTGCTGTTCCAGCGTCACGCACGGATTCCCGAGGCACCGCCGGCGGGCAATGAGCCCGTGGCTGTGGCCCGCGCCCGCGAGCTGCTCGGTTCGCGGTTGATGGAGCCGCCGTCGCTGGAAGAGCTGGCCGCTGCCGTCGGGCTGTCGCCTTTCCATTTCGCCCGCGTGTTTCGCAAGGCCACCGGCCTGCCGCCACATGCCTGGCTCAAGCAGCGCCGGCTGGAGCAGGCAAGGGCGCTGCTCAAGCAGGGCTGCATGCCGGTGAATGTGGCGATGCAGCTCGGTTTCGCCGACCAGAGTCACCTCAGCCGGCAGTTCAAGCAGGCCTATGGCGTCGGCCCCGGCGAATACCGCCAGGCTTGTGCGCGGTCTTTCCGCCCCGTCTGATTTTTCCGGCGTCGTTATCGGCCAGAGCCCGCCACCGAAGGGCTGCTGGCCTATTGCCGTGGCTGATGAACAGTCGTTCGAGATGCCGAAAAGAGAATCTGAGTCAACCGGAATATTTTGTCATTTGCGATACATTTGCATTTACAAAATTTACAATCAGTTCTAATTTCCCGCCCCTTCACGAAATACCCGGGGAGGGGGAAGCATGTCGCACGTTCGTTCGTGGTCGCGCCTGGCGATCGCCGTAGCCCTGGCCACGCCGCTGCTGCCAGCGCAGGCCGAGGAAGAGACCAAGGAGCTGGAGACCGTTACCGTGGTCGGTGACTGGCTCGGCGAGGCCGACCAGCAGGTGGTACAGAACCACCCCGGCGCGCGCACCGTGGTGCGTCGCGAGCAGATGATCGAAGAAGGCGCACAGAACGTGCGCGATGTGCTGCGCGGCATTCCCGGCGTGCAGGTGCAGGACAACAATGGCACCGGCGGCAGCGATGTCTCCCTCAACGTCGGCGTGCGCGGTCTGACCTCGCGACTGTCGCCGCGCTCCACCGTGCTCATCGATGGCGTCCCGGCCGCCGTGGCGCCCTACGGCCAGCCGCAGTTGTCGATGTTCCCGCTGTCGGTGGGCAACCTCGACAGCGTCGACGTCGTGCGTGGCGCCGGCTCCGTGCGCTACGGACCGCAGAACGTCGGCGGGGTGATCAACTTCGTCACCCGCGCGATTCCCAAGGAATTCTCCGGCGACGTCGGCAGCACCGTGGAAACCGCTTCCCACGGCGGCTGGAAGAAGCTCTACAACGCTTTCCTCGGCGGCACCGCCGACAACGGCATGGGCGCTGCACTGCTGTACTCGGGCGTGAAAGGCGCGGGCTACCGCGACAGCAATGACGCCACCGATATCGACGACGTGATGTTCAAGACCCACTGGGCCCCCACAGACGCTGACGAGTTCACCGCCAACTTCCACTACTACGATGGCAGCGCCGACATGCCCGGCGGCCTGACCCAGGCGCAGTTCGACAAGGACCCGTACCAGTCGGTGCGCGACTATGACAACTTCACCGGCCGCCGCAAGGACGTCTCGCTCAAGTACAAGCGGCAGATCGACGACCTCGCGCAAGTGGAAGTGCTGACCTATTACAGCGACAGCTTCCGCGGCAGCACCATCGCCAACCGCGACCTCAAGACCCTGGCGTCGTACCCGCGCGACTACCACACCTTCGGTATCGAGCCGCGCGTGTCGAGGATCTTCATGGTCGGCCCGACCACCCAGGAAGCGAGCATTGGCTACCGCTACCTGAAGGAGGCGATGCACGAGCGCGCCAGCCAGGTCGCGCTGATCAACAACATCCCGACCACGCTGCCGACTCCCGGCGGTGACGGCCACACCTACCAGGACCGCACCGGCGGCACCGAGGCGAACGCCATCTACCTCGACGACAAGATCGACGTGGGCAACTGGACCGTCACCCCGGGCATCCGCTTCGAGCGCATCTCCACCGACTGGCACGAGCGCCCGGTGATCGACAACAAGGGCAAGCCGGTCCAGGAAAAGAACCGCAGCAAGGACTACAACGAGCCGCTGCCGGCGCTGGCGGTGATGTATCACCTGTCGGACGAGTGGAAGCTGTTCGCCAACTACGAGACCTCCTTCGGCAGCCTGCAGTACTTCCAGCTCGGCCAGGGTGGCAGCGGCAACGACACTGCCAGCGGCCTGCAGCCGGAGAAGGCGAAGACCTACGAAGTGGGCACCCGCTACGACAACGGCACCTGGGGTGGCGAAGTCACGCTGTTCTACATCGACTTCGACGACGAACTGCAGTACATCAGCAACGACGTGGGCTGGACCAACCTGGGCGCCACCAAGCACCAGGGTATCGAGACCTCTGCGCACTACGATATGGCCGCGCTCGACCCGGTACTCGCCGGCCTGACCGCCTACGGCACCCTGACCTACACCCGCGCGACCTACGAAGGCGAGATCCCCGGCTTCAAGGGCCGCGACCTGCCGCTCTATTCGCGCCAGGTGGCGACCATCGGCCTGCGCTACGAGCATGACCGCTGGACCTACAACTTCGACGGCTTCGCCCAGTCGAAGCAGCGCGCGCCCGGCCCGACCACCAACGCCAACGGTAGCTTCACCGGCAACTACATCACCGAGCCGACCGCCGATGGCCAGTACGGCGACATCCCCGGCTATGTGCTGTGGAATGCCCGCGTGGGCTACGACTTCGGTCCTCAGGCGTCGAACCTGAAGCTTGCCGCCGGGGTGAAGAACCTCTTCGACCAGATGAACTACACCCGCTCCAGCGACAACAACGCCGGTATCTACCTCGGCGAGCCGCGCACCTTCTACGTGCAGGGCAGCGTCGGCTTCTGAGGTCATCCCGGTAATTGAAAAGCCCGTCCTTCGCGACGGGTTTTTTCTTGCCCGGTTTGCACGGTTCGAATGGATTTGTGCGGGAAATGTGGCTTTTCTTCACGCTGTTGCCGTCATATCCGTGCTGTCATTCCGGCTCAAGGCCGCTACGCAGGTATACAAGGACGATGTCTCAACACTCGCAATTCGCCCTGCTGGGCACCAAGCGATTCCTGCCCTTCTTCATCACCCAACTGCTGGGTGCGTTCAACGACAACATCTTCAAGCAGTCGCTGATCCTGGCGATCCTCTACCATCTCACCGTTGGCGGTGACCGCAACCTGCTGGTCAACCTCTGCGCGTTGTTGTTCATCCTGCCGTTCTTCCTGTTCTCTGCCCTGGGCGGACAGTTCGGCGAGAAGTTCAACAAGGACGCGCTGATGCGCGCGCTGAAGCTGGCCGAGATCGTGATCATGGCAGTGGGCGCCGCGGGCTTCGTGTTCGGCAGCCTGCCGCTGCTGTTCCTCGCGCTGTTCGCCATGGGCACCCACTCGGCGCTGTTCGGCCCGGTGAAGTACTCGATCCTGCCGCAGCACCTGCGCGAGGACGAACTGGTCGGCGGCAACGCCCTGGTGGAAATGGGGACCTTCCTCGCCATCCTCTGCGGCACCATCGGCGCCGGCGTGCTGATGTCGCGGCAGGACTACGCCGCCGGCGTCGGCATAGCGGTGGTGCTGGTCGCCGTCTGCGGTTTCCTTGCCAGCCGCAATATCCCCCGGGCGGCCGCCGCACTGCCGGACCTGAAGGTCGACTGGAACATCTTCCGCCAGTCCTGGAGCATCCTCCTGCTCGGCCTGCGCCAGCGCCCGGCGGTGTCGCGCTCGCTGGTGGGCAACTCCTGGTTCTGGTTCCTCGGCGCGGTCTACCTGACGCAGATCCCGACCTATGCCAAGGAGTTGCTGCACGGCGACGAGAGCGTGGTGACGCTGATCCTCACCGTGTTCTCGGTCGGTATCGCGCTGGGCTCGATGCTTTGCGAAAAGCTCTCCGGCAAAAAGGTGGAGATCGGCCTGGTGCCCTTCGGCTCCATCGGCCTGAGCCTGTTCGGCATCCTGCTGTGGTGGCATTCGGGCGGCTTCCCGCAGGGCGAGCAGCCCTACAACTGGCTGGCGGTGCTGGAGCATTCGCAGTCCTGGGCGGTGCTGGCGGATATCCTCGGCATCGGCATCTTCGGCGGCTTCTACATCGTGCCGCTGTACGCGCTGATCCAGGCACGCACCGAGGAGGACAAGCGCGCACGGGTGATCGCCGCCAACAACATCCTCAACGCGCTGTTCATGGTGGTCGCGGCGATCGTCTCGATCCTGCTGCTGTCGGTGGCGAAGCTGTCGATCCCCGAACTGTTCCTCGTGCTCTCGCTGATGAACGTCGCGGTGAACGTGTACATCTTCAAGATCGTTCCCGAGTTCACCATGCGCTTCCTGGTCTGGCTGCTGACCCACTCGATGTACCGGGTCGACCACCGCAACCTCGAAGCCATCCCCGATGAAGGCCCGGCCGTGCTGGTGTGCAACCACGTGTCCTTCGTCGATGCGCTGCTGATCGCCGGTTCCGTGCGTCGCCCGGTGCGCTTCGTCATGTACTACAAGATCTTCCGCATCCCGGTGCTCAACTTCATCTTCCGCACCGCGGGCGCGGTGCCCATCGCCGGGCGTAACGAAGACGCCGAGACTTACGAGAAGGCTTTCGCCAAGGTCGCCGAGTATCTGCGGGAAGGGGAGTTGGTGTGCATCTTCCCCGAGGGCATGCTGACCCTGGACGGCGAGATGAACGAGTTCCGCGGTGGCGTGGAGCGCATCATCGAAGAGACCCCGGTGCCGGTTATTCCGATGGCGCTGCAGGGGCTGTGGGGCAGCTTCTTCAGCCGCGATCCGCAGAAGGGCTTCTTCCGTCGCCTGTGGTCGCGGGTCTGCCTGGTGGCCGGCCAGCCGGTGGCACCGGAGGATGCCCAGCGGCTGGCGCTGCAGGAGCAGGTCGCCGTGCTGCGGGGTGCGGCGCGCTGATCGTTCTCGCCACAAAGAAAAAGCCCCGGCAATGCCGGGGCTTTTTCATGGGCGTGTCGCGGTTCAGATAACCTGAACTTCGTCAGCCTGCAGGCCCTTCTGGCCTTCAACCACAACGAAGGAGACCTTCTGGCCTTCCTGCAGCGATTTGAAGCCGGTGCCCTGGATGGAGCGGAAGTGCACGAAGACATCGTTGCCGCTTTCCGGAGTGATGAAGCCGAAGCCCTTGGCGTCATTGAACCACTTGACGGTGCCGGTCTGACGATTCGACATGGAAATACACCTTGAACAATTGAATATTGTTTTGCGGAAAAGTCCGCGCTCGTCCTGAGTTGCAAGGTGCAGTCGAAGCCGGTTGGCGGGGCGTGGCCCCGCCTGGTCACGAGCCACAGTGACCCAAGCAAACACAGTGGCCCGCAGCATACCGACAAATTTTCGGGAAAGCGACAGCCCGCCGGTATCGAGAACCGATACAGCGTCAGTGGCTCAATTTCAGGCCGACCAGTCCGCACAGGATCAGCGCAACGCTGAGCAGGCGTACCGGCGCCATGGACTCGCCGAACAGCACGATGCCGACGATGACGGTGCCCACTGCGCCGACGCCGGTCCAGATGGCGTAGGCGGTGCCCAGCGGCAGATTTCTCATGGCCAGGCCAAGCAGCCCCATGCTGGTGATGATCGCCAGCACGGTCAGAGCGGTCGGTATCGGACGGGTGAAACCTTCGGTGTATTTCAATCCGACGGCCCAGGCGACTTCGAACAGGCCGGCGACGAACAGAATGATCCAGGACATGGAGCTCTCCAGACGGTGGATGGTATGGAGGGCCGTCCCCGCTGGAGCACCGGAAGGTGGTGAGGTCGTCCTCACAATGTGCAGTATTTTGCACAAAACCGGTGCGCCGGGCAAGCCGGCGCCGGTTTTCTGCCCTATTGCGGGGCTTTTTCCCGGACCGATGGCTCGTCGGTCATGCGGCGGAACCAGGTGGAAAGCGTCGCGCCGGAGATGTTGTGCCAGACGCTGAACAGTGCGCTGGGCACTGCCGCCAGCGGCGAGAAGTGTGCGCTGGCCAGGGCCGCGCCAAGGCCGGAGTTCTGCATGCCGACTTCCAGCGCCAGAGACTTGCGCTGCGCCAGCGGCAGGCCGAAGACCTTGGCGGTGAAGTAGCCGAGCAGGAAGCCGAAGCCATTGTGCAGGATCACCACGGCCATGATCAGCAGGCCGGATTCGGCGATCTTCGCCTGGCTGGCGGCGACCACGGCGGCGACGATGATCACGATGGATATCACCGAAATCAGCGGTAGCACGTCCACCACGTGACGCACCCGCGCGCCGAGCAGGCGCTGGGCAGCGAGGCCTAGGACGATGGGCACCACGACGACCTGCAGGATCGACCAGAACAGTGCGCCGAAGGAGACCGGCAGCCACGCCGAGGCCAGCAGCCAGATCAGTGCCGGGGTGAGCAGCGGGGCGAGGAGGGTGGTCACGCCCGCGATGGCCACCGACAGCGCCAGGTCACCGCGCGACAGCCAGGTCATTACGTTGGACGCGGTGCCGCTGGGGCAGCAGCCGACCAGGATGACGCCGACGGCGATTTCCGGCGGCAGGTGCATCAGTTGGCAGAGCAGCCAGGCCATGCCGGGCATGATGACGAAATGGGCAATCACCCCGAGGGTGACGCGCCAGGGATGTCGGGCGACTTCGGCGAAGTCCTCGACCTTGAGCGTCAGGCCCATGCCGAACATCACCACGCCGAGCATGGGCACGATGGCGACGGTGAGCGGGGTGAACAGGGAGGGAACGAAGAACGCCAGGATGGCGAAGAGCAGCACCCAGAGGGCGAAGGTGTTGCCCATGAAGCGGCTGAGCAGGATGAGAGCACGCATGGGCCGTCCTTCTTTTTATGTGGGCCTTGTTGTGTTGTCAGGCGCCGCGCGGACGCGGCGCCTGCCGGGGCATCAGATGCCTTCGGGCATCGCCTCGCCACCGAGTGCTTCGATCAGCGCCGGGATGAACTCGGCGAAGGTCAGCATCATCAGGGTGAAGCTGGCGTCGAGCTGGCCGAGGGCATCTTCGCCGCCGTCCTGTTCAGCCTTCTCCTGCAGCATGTCTTCGAAGCGCAGGCGCTTGATCGCGACCTTGTCGTCGAGGACGAAGGACAGCTTGTCCGACCAGGCCAGGGACAGCTGGGTGACCAGCTTGCCGGAGGTCAGGTGCAGCTGGATTTCCTCGCTGGTCAGGTCCTGGCGCTTGCAGCGCACCACACCGCCGTCTTCGTGGGTATCACGCAGCTCGCACTCATCGAGGACGAAGAAGTCGCCGGCGGCTTCCTGGGTCTTCACCCAGTCGGTCAGGGTGGCGGTCGGCGCGGTCTTCACGGTCAGCGGGCGAACCGGCAGCGAGCCCAGGGCTTCGCGCAGGGTCGACAGCAGGTCTTCGGCCTTCTTCGCGCTGGAGGTGTCGACCAGGATCAGGCCGAGGCTCGGGGCGATGGCGGCGAAGGTCACCGAACGGCGGATGAAGGCGCGCGGCAGGAGGGTCTGGACGATCTCGTCCTTGAGCTGGTCGCGTTCCTTCTTGTAGACCTTGCGCATCTGCGCAGCTTCGATCTCGTCGACCTTCTCCTTGAGCGCGTCACGCACGACGCTGCCGGGGAGGATGCGCTCTTCCTTGCGCGCGCTGACCAGGAAGAAGCCCTCGCTGGCATGCACCAGCGGGGCGTCCGGGCCCTTGCCGAAAGGCGCGGAGAAACCGTAGGTGGTCAGTTCCTGGCTGGCGCAGGAGCGCGCCGGCTTGCTGGCCAGGGCTTTCTCCAGGGCATCGGCGTCGATCTGCAGATCCTGGGTGAGGCGGTATACGAGCAGGTTGCGGAACCACATGAGGGGCTAACTCCTGGACACAAAGGGTGCATTATTCCGTTCGGCGCGGTTCAGGCCAACCCCGTTTCGTCATTCGCACTCTTCATCTAAGCCTTTGGAACATCTGAAAATTTTTTTCATCGGGGGGCTTGCCAGGTATCAATGTCCTCCGTAGAATGCGCCCCACTTCGAGACGAAGGGTGATTAGCTCAGCCGGGAGAGCATCTGCCTTACAAGCAGAGGGTCGGCGGTTCGATCCCGTCATCACCCACCACTCGAGGTCCGACGCAGCGGTAGTTCAGTCGGTTAGAATACCGGCCTGTCACGCCGGGGGTCGCGGGTTCGAGTCCCGTCCGCTGCGCCACAATTCGAAAAGCCCTCAGGTAGCAATATCTGAGGGCTTTTTCTTTGCCTGCCTTTTTATCTGCAATTGGCTTTCCTGCGAAGCTTCCCGTCGAAAGTTGCCCGTTTCGATCACAGCGATTCCGTGCTGCCCGTCTGACTTATCCTGTTAATTTTCTTATAAGTTTGCTGTGGGAACTTCTCCCCCGGCAGTGGTTCCTATTGCCCATAGCCACTGGCCACGAGCGCCTGATAAGCTCGCGGCTTCATTACTTCAGCCATGACGGCGCAAAGACAAGGATTCAGCATGAAACAACATCGGTTGGCGGCAGCGATCGCGCTGGTCGGCCTGGTTCTCGCGGGCTGCGACAAACAGGCCGCCGAAGTGGAACTCAAGACTCCTGCGCAGAAAGCCTCCTACGGCATCGGCCTGAACATGGGCAAGAGCCTCGCCCAGGAAGGCATGAATGACCTGGATTCGAAAGCCGTCGCCCTGGGTATCGAAGACGCCGTCGGCAAGCAGAAGCAGAAGCTGACCGACGAAGAGCTGACTGAAGCCTTCACCGCCCTGCAGAAGCGCGCTGAAGAGCAGGTCGCCAAGAAGAATTCCGAGGCCCTGGAAGCCGGCAAGAAGTTCCTCGAGGAAAACGGCAAGCGTGAGGGCGTGGTCACCACCAAGTCCGGCCTGCAGTATGAAGTCGTGAAGAAAGCCGACGGCGCGCAGCCCAAGGCCACCGACGTCGTCACCGTTCACTACGAAGGCAAGCTGGTCGATGGTACGGTCTTCGACAGCTCCATCCAGCGTGGCAGCCCGATCGACCTGCCGGTTGGCGGCGTGATTCCGGGTTGGGTCGAAGCCCTGCAACTGATGCACGTCGGCGAGAAGATCAAGCTCTTCATCCCGAGCGAGCTGGCCTACGGCGCCCAGAGCCCGAGCCCGACCATCCCGGCCAACTCGGTCCTGGTGTTCGACCTGGAACTGCTGGCCATCAAGGACCCGAACCAGCCTGAAGCCGAAGCTCCTGCCCCGGCCGCGGAAGCGCCCAAGCAGTAACTGAGTACCTTCGTACCAGAGAAAACGCCCCGTTACCCACGGGGCGTTTTCATTTGTGCTGGAAGCGCTCTGGAACGCTGCGCTGACCGCCGGGTCTGAAAGGGAGTAACCTTGGGGCCGGTGTTACCCTTATGCACATATTTGACGCAGATGAAACAATGTCCTCCCCTTGACATTGGCGGGCCCATCGCTTAGCCGCAACTGCATGATTTTTAACGCATTTACAGGGCTGAACAAAAAATCGCCGATCTGTCTGCAGGCCTCGTGGCTCGGGCGTTTTGGCGATGTGGGGGGTGGCTTTCAACAGAGTTATCCACAGGAAAGGTGGATAACCTTAACCAGCCCTGTACGAATCTTCCTATCGAGGTGAGTCGATGAAAAAGCCTCCGGGATTTGACCGTTTCCTGAAGCTCGCCAGCCGTTTCATCGCTGGTGGGAGATTGCCGGCGCTGCTGTTTGCGGTGTCGCGCAAGAGTGGCCGGGTGAAGCTGGCCAAGACCGACCTGAAGCTGCTGCAGGAGTTGCTGGTGGCCTGGGTGCGCGGCGATTACCGTGGCATCAGTTCCCAGGCGCTGGTCTCGGTGGTGGCGGCGCTGTTGTACTTCCTCTCGCCGGTGGACCTGGTGCCTGACTGGCTGCTGGGCGTCGGTTTTCTCGATGACCTGGCGGTGCTGGCCTGGGTGATTCGTCGCTGGCAATCGGAGATCGATGCCTTCAAGGTCTGGCGCGATGCGCAAGGCGTGGAAACCCGCGAAGCCCTGAAGCAACTCCCGCCGCCCGAAGCGATTCAGCGCCTCTGACCCAGCCGCGCCGTCTGTTCGCCAAGCAGGCGCTGGATCGAGCCGTCATTCACCATCGCCTGCAGCACGGCGTCCAGTCGCTCGGCGGGTAGCGGCAGCGCCGGGCCGTACGAGCAGTAGATGGAGTAGCGCTGCACATTGCTGCTGTTGATCGCCACGGGCAGTTCATGGTGCTGTGCGAGGAGGAATTCCAGCGGGCGGCGCATCTCGATCAGTGCGTCCAGGCGATGGGCTTCGAGCATGTGCAGGCGGGTATCCAGGTCGCGCACGTCGGCGCGTTTCACCCGGCCTTCGGCGAAGGCCTGCATCAGCGGGGCGGGGTACACATACCCCAGGCTGGTGCCGATGCGGATGCCGTGCAGCTGCGCGAGGTTTTCCACCGGCGGCGCGTCCGCACGCTGGGCCAGGGCATCCTCTTCCTCGAACAGACTCGGCGACCAGTGCAGCTTCTCCGGCGCCTTCATCCACTGCGGATTGTTGATGCACAGCAGATGGATCGCACCCTGGGCGAGCGCTGGTTCTGCGCGCTTGTCCGGCGTTTCCACGAAGCGAACCTCGAGCCCCAGGCGCTGTCCGACGCTTTCGCCCAGATCGCGAATGAAGCCAGGTGCCAATTCATGGTCGATACTTTCTGCGTAGGGCATGCCGTTGCTTGGCGAATAGCCCCAGCGCAGTTCCTCGGCGCCACACAGTGCGCTGGCCAGGCATAGGCAGAATGGAAGGAGGCGCTGCAAGTCGGTCCCCATGTCTGGTGGCGAGAGGCGCTGCGCAGTATAGCCGGCACAGGCGCGCATCAGGCTGTTAAGATGGCCGCCTGCAAGGAGTGTTGTCATGAACGTTCAAGTCATCATGCGTGACGGCGAAGCGGAGTACGCCGTGGTTCCCTGGGCCGAATACCAGGCCCTGCTGGCTGCCGCCGGCCGTGGTGTCGCCCAGGTCGTCAAACCCGTTGCCGCCCCGGCACTCGACGAGAAGCCGGACTGGAAAACACTGCGTGAAGCCCGAGGCTTATCCATTGAGACGCTGGCGCGTTCGGTGGGTATCAGCCCGTCCTACCTGGGACAGATCGAGAACGGCGAGCGCGAAGCCAGCGACGCCATCCAGCATGGCCTGCGTCGTGCCCTGAGCACTGGGGAGTCCGCTTCTTGAGCGTGCAGATCAGTCGCAAGCATTGGGAAGGCCTGCTCGGCGAGCTGGAAGATGCTCGCCGCCAACGCCATCTGCTCACCTACCGCGCGCTGATCGAGCGCCTGCAACTGCCGACCCCGGCGATGACCGTGCTGACCGCCGCGCTGGAACACCTGGCTGCGCTGGATGCCCGCGGTGGTCGTCCGCTGCGCAGCTCGCTGGTGATCAGCCAGGGCGCCAGCCGCCTGCCGCGTACCGGTTTCTTCGAGTATGTCGAGCGCCTGGGGCGTTTCTCCGGCGCCCCGGACGGCCCCGCTGCCGCCGGCTGGCATGCGGCGGAAGTCGCGCGCGTGTTCGAGTTCGAGTACCCCGAGGAACTCTGACGTGGCGACACCCCGCGAGCTGTTCTGGCGCCTGCGAGCGCGGTTGAGTTACGCCCTGGCGCGACGCCTGATGGGCTGGCCGTGGATGGTTCGCCAGCCGCGTTCCTGGGCCTGGATGCAGGGCCAGTTTTCGCGCATGGCCGCTCTGGGAGATGTTGGGGCGCAGAGCTTCTACGGACATCTGCTGCTGTTCCGCGGACAGGGTTTTGGCGCTCGCGAGGAAGGGTTGCGTCTGCTGCGTCTCGCTGCGGCAGAGGGCGACCACAAGGCGGCCTACCAGGTAGGTGTGCAAGCGCTCAAGGGTGATACCCGCCATGCCGCTGATGCGCAGGAAGCCGCGCGTTACTGGGGCCAGGCAGCCGAGGCGGGCCACCCGCTGGCGGCGCGCAAGCTCGGCGAGTTGTATCGCAGCGGCGGCCCCGGGCTGGAGCCCGATGATGCCCAGGCCGAGCACTACGAAACGCGCGCCCGAGAGCTGGGCCTCTGATTCACTCGGCCGTGAGGATGTGCAGGCTGTAGCCGGGCATGTTCTTCGCGTGGCGCTTGGCCTCCGAGGCCAGCCCGGCCAACTGGCTGGCATCCAGGCGCTGCCCGGCGCCGCTCTTCACGTGCACCACGCCAATCGACAGTGACAGCAAGGGATATTCCTCGCGCCGCCCCTGGCGGTTGTGTGCGACGAAGCAGCCTGCGTCCAGGTGCTCGCGGCTATAGAAGCGCCGGCACTGTCCCTGGAAATCCTCCAGCAGGTGATTGAGGCGTTCGCGCCAGTCCTGCGTGCCCAGCACCAGCATGAAGTCGTCGCCGCCGATGTGGCCGACGAAGTCTCGCGTCGGGTCCACCCGCTCGCCCAGGCACTGCGCCAGGCACAGCAGGACTTCGTCGCCGCGCGCGTAGCCGTAGAGATCGTTGAAGGGCTTGAAGCTGTCGATGTCGACGTAGCACACCACGGCCTCGCGGCCCTGTTGCAGCAGGCGCGCCAGGCACTGCTGGATGGGCACGTTACCCGGCAACAGGGTCAGTGGGTTGGCATGCCGGGCCTGGCGGATCTTCTGCTCGGTAATCAGCTTGAGCACGTCGATCACCCGACCCAGGCCGAGGTAGCGGCCGTTCAGGGTGATGATGAAGTCTTCCTCGATGCGCTGCCGCGCACGACTGGTGAGCAGGCGGCTGACCTGCTGCAGCGACTGGCTACGCTCCACGGCGAGGAAGTCGTCGCTCATCAACCGGCTGATCGGCTTGCGTGCATACAGCTCCGGCGCGAAGGGCTTGAGCAGCGCGTCGGCCAGCGCGTGCCGGTGGACAATGCCCACCGGCTGGTCATCGCGGTCCAGCACGGCCAGGGAGTTCAGGTTGGCCTGGGCGCGGAAGGCTTCCAGCACATCGCCGATGGGCGTGCTGTCGCGCACGGCCGGTTGCTCCAGCAGCAGCGGTTCGAGATCGGACTGATCCTCGGCGAGCAGTGCGCCGGCGTTGTCCACTTCCGGCAGCAGGGCGCGCGCATCGCGCGGCGGAGTTTCGTTGGGGCGGCCGAGCAGGTAGCCCTGCACCAGGTCCACGCCCATCTCCGAGAGCACCGCCAGCTCTTCCGGAATCTCGATGCCTTCGGCAATCACCTGGGCGCGGGAGGCGTGGGCCATCTTCAGGATCGAGCCGACGAACTCGCGCTTCACCGCATCCAGGTGGATGCCTTCGATGAAGTGACGGTCGATCTTCACGTAGTCGGGGCGCAGCTCGGACCACAGGCGCAGGCTGGAATAGCCGGCGCCCAGGTCGTCCAGCGCAATGGAGAAGCCCATGGCGCGGTAGTGGTGCAGCGCGGTGTCGAGGAGGCTGAAGTCCTCGATGGGGGTCTGCTCGGTCAGCTCGATCACCACGTCGCTGGGCGAGATGCCGAAGGTCTGCAGCAACTGCAACGTGCGGCCGGGCTGGTGGGTCGGTTCCAGCAGGGACTCCGGGGACACGTTGAGGAACAGCTTGCCCTCCAGCTTCAGGTCGCGGAAGCGTGCGCAGGCCTTGCGTCGGCAGAGCAGCTCCAGCTGGCTGAGGCGGCCGCTGCTGCGGGCGATACTGAACAGCGGCAGGGGCGAGTGCAGGGGGCCATTGGACGGGCCGCGGGTAAGCGCTTCATAGCCCACCAGGCGCCTTTCCGAAAGCGACAGGATGGGTTGGAACAGGCAGTGCAGGTCGCCGTGAGCGAGGATCTGGTCCAGCGCGCTCAACTGCTCGGTGACGGTCATGACGGTTCTCGGTGGCTGTAAAAAGCAAAAGGGCCGGTTTCCCGGCCCTGTGCATTTCACGACAGCGTCATGACTGTTTGATTACATCCGATCAGTGTTTGGCGACCTGGGAGTCCAGATTCAGGTAATCGATCAGGATGTGCCCGGATTCGGTGAGGTAGGCGTCGTCCTGCGGCTTGGTCTTGTCCTCTTCCGGCAGGGCGTTCTCGTCTTCCTTCTTCAGCTCCTTGAGCGGCTCCTGGCCCTTGGATTTGCGCAGGGCGTTCTCCATGGTCAGCTGGCGATTCTCGATGCTGGTCTGCTGGGCACGACGCTTGGCTTCGTTGAGGCTGACAGTCTTCTCCTTCATCAGCTCCTGGGCCAGGGCGAGACGCTCGCGGGCATAGACGAAGTCCGCGTTGTGCTCGGTGCGCGCGTCGTGGCGGGTGCGCAGCTGGTCGAGGAACGGCTTGAACGGATCGGCCTGGGCCTTCAGCGCGGGCTTGATGGTGTCCCACGGCATGGAGTCGGGCAGGGCGCTCTCGCCGATTTCCTTGTCGTCGACGATGGACGGGTAGGCGATGTCCGGGATCACGCCCTGGTGCTGGGTGCTCTGGCCGGAGACGCGGTAGAACTTGGCCAGGGTCAGCTTCAGCTCGCCATGGTTGAGCGGCTGGATGGTCTGCACGGTGCCCTTGCCGAAGGTCTGGCCACCGACGATGAGCGCGCGGTGGTAGTCCTGCATGGCGCCGGCGAAGATCTCCGAAGCCGAGGCGGACAGGCGGTTGACCAGCACGGTCATCGGGCCGGTGTAGAAGGCCTTGCCCTCGTCATCGTTGAGCACGTCGACACGGCCGTCGCTGTTGCGCACCAGCACGGTCGGACCCTGGTCGATGAACAGGCCGGTCAGCTCGGTGGCTTCCTGCAGGGAGCCGCCGCCGTTGTTGCGCAGGTCGATGACGATACCGTCGACCTTGTCCTTCTGCAGTTCGGCGATGAGCTTCTTCACGTCGCGGGTGGTGGACTTGTAGTCCGGGTCGCCAGCGCGGTAGGCCTTGAAGTCGAGGTAGAACGCGGGCACGTCGATGATGCCCAGCTTGTAGTTCTTGCCTTCGTGGTCGATGGTGATTTCCGACTTCTTCGCCGCCTGGTCTTCCAGCTTCACCGCCTCGCGGGTGATGGTGACGATCTTGCTGGTCTGGTCGTTCGGCGCGTTGGTCGACGGGATCACTTCCAGACGGACCTGCGAGCCTTTCGGGCCGCGGATCAGCTTGACCACTTCATCCAGACGCCAGCCGACCACGTCGACCATCTCGCCCTTGCCCTGGGCGACGCCGATGATCTTGTCGGAGGTGGCGATCTGCTTGCTCTTCTCGGCGGGGCCGGCCGGTACCAGGCGCACGACCTTGACGTAGTCGTTGTCGCTCTGCAGTACGGCGCCGATGCCTTCCAGCGAGAGAGACATGTTGATGTCGAAGTTTTCCGCGCTGTCCGGCGACAGGTACTGGGTGTGCGGATCGTAGGTCTGGGCGAAGGCGTTGATGTAGGCCTGGAAGATGTCTTCGCTGCGGGTCTGCTCCAGGCGCATCAGCTGGTTCTTGTAGCGCTTGGTCAGCTGCTCCTGGATGGCCTTGTTGTCCTTGCCGGCGATCTTCAGGCGCAGGACTTCGTCCTTCACCTTCTTGCGCCACAGGTCGTCGAGCGCGGCGCTGTCTTTCGCCCAGGGCGATTTCTCGCGGTCGATTTCCAGCGATTCGTCGGTGTTGAAGTCCATCTTGTCGACGCCCTTGTTCAGGGTGGCCAGGGCGAAGTCCAGGCGCTCCTTCAGGCGGTCGAGGTGACGCTTGTAGATGGTGAAGCCGGGCTCCAGTTCGCCGCTTTTCAGGAAGTCGTCGAACTGGGTGCGCCAGGGCGCGAACTGGTCGATGTCGGCGGCGGTGAAGTACATGCGCGCCGGGTCGAGTGTCTTCAGGTAGCTGTCGTAGATTTTCGCCGAGCGCTCGTCGTTCAGCGGCGGCTTGTTGTAGTGATGGCGCTTGAGTAGCTCAACGATGTTGAGGCTGGCGATCACTTGATCCCGGTCGGGCTGCAGGCCGTCCCAGACGTTCGGGCTGGTGGTCGCCGCGAACGAGGAAAAGGCGGTGGCGCCGAGGATGAACAACAGGGCGGTACGGGGCAAAAATCGCTTCATGCTGATTCGACTGATCGCGGAGTTATGACGCATATTAGGCCTTAATTGGCGGCGCCGGGTTCAATCGCAGGTGAATTCGGCGCGAAGAAAGGGCCCGACCTTACGGATCGGGCCCTGCGAAGTCACTATGGAGGCAGCGTGAACGCATTGCAAGGCATCGAAGGGCGAGTGGAGTGGGCCGAGCGCCCGAACCCGACTTGCGCACAGGGACAGATCCGCATCCAGGTCGCCGCCGCGGGACTCAACCGCGCCGACCTGTTGCAGGTGGCCGGTCTCTACCCGCCGCCGCCGGGGGCGAGCGACATCATCGGCCTGGAATGTTCCGGCGTGGTGACCGAGGTCGGCGCCGGCAGCACCTGGCAGGTGGGCGACCGCGTCTGTGCCCTGCTGGCCGGTGGCGGCATGGCCGAGGAAGTGGTGGTGGACGAGCGTCATGCGCTGCCGGTGCCTGCGGGCCTGAGCCTGGCCGAGGCCGCCGCGCTGCCGGAGGTGTACGCCACGGCGTGGCTGAACCTGTTCATGCTCGGTGCGCTGCAGCCCGGTGAGAAAGTCCTGCTGCACGCGGGCGCCAGCGGCGTCGGCTCGGCCGGCATCCAGCTGTGCAAGGCCTTCGGCAGCCCGTGCTGGGTGAGCGTCGGTTCGGCCGACCGTCTCGCCTATTGCGAAGGCCTCGGTGCCGAGGGCGGCGCCCTGCGCGGCGAGAGCCTCGAATCGCTTCGGGATTTCGCTCCCTTCGATGTGATCCTCGACCCTGTTGGCGCGAACTACGCCAAGCTGGACCTGGAAATCCTCGGCCGCGACGGTCGATGGGTGGTCATTGGCCTGATGGGCGGTCGCAAGGCCGAACTGGACCTGGCCCTGCTGCTGGGCAAGCGTGTCCAGCTGATCGGCTCGACCTTGCGTTCGCGCGACGCCGACTACAAGGCGCAGCTGATCGCCGAGCTGGGACAGAAGGTCTGGCCGCTGTTCGAATCCGGCAAGTTGAGCCCGCAACTGGAACGCACCTTCCCGGTCCGCGACGCGCAGAGCGCGTTCGATGCCCTGGCGAGCAACCAGGTGCAGGGCAAGGTGGTGGTGCTGATCGACGAAAGCCTGAGCTGAGTCGATTGCAGCAATGAAAAGGGCCGCTGATGCGGCCCTTTTCATTGCTGATGGGAATCCTACTTCCAGTTCAGAACGTCCCAGCCCATCTTCTGCGCGTGCTCCAGCAGCACCGGGTCAGCGTTCACCACGTGCGGCTTGCCCACCAGCTTGAGCAGCGGCAGGTCGTTGCGCGAGTCGGAGTAGAAGTGCGCGTCAGCCAGCGCGCTGTCGTCGCCCTCCAGCAGGTCGAGCAGGCGCAGCACCTTGCCTTCGCGGTAGGTCAGCACGCCCTCGGTGCGGCCGGTGTAGTGGCCGTTGAGTACTTCCAGGTCAATGGCCAGCACTTCGTCGATGCCGATGCGTTCGGCGATGGGCTGGACCAGGTGTACGCCCGAGGCGGAGATCACCAGCGGACGGTCGCCAGCCTCGCGATGGCGGGCGAGGCTGGCGCAGGCATCGGAGTGGATCAGGGGCTCGATCACGTCCTCGACGAAGGTTGCCACTTCCCGCTCGATCTCATCCACGCTGCGCCCGGCCATCGGCTCCAGGGCGAAGGCCATGTAGTCCTCCATGGGCAGTTTGCCCAGCGCGTACTGCGCCATGAGTTCGGCGTCGCGCTTGAGGAACGACTCCGCGTCCACCCAGCCGAGATCGGCCATGCGCTGGCTCCACAGACTCGCGCAGTCGCCGTCGATCAGGGTGTCGTCGAGGTCGAATATCACCAGGGCCATCAGGCCACCTCCCGAATGCTTTCAAGGTCGATTTGCAGGCCGAGCTGGGTGCCGGCCGGGTACAGCCGCTCGGCGCTGCGATTGAGGACGTCCACGGTCAGCTCGACGCCACTGGCGTCGACCCGGTAGCGGATCACGTTGCCCAGCAGGCTGTGGGAGAGTACCCGAACCGGGATGCCTTCGCCCGGCTCCACGCTCAGGCGCAGGGACTCGGGGCGGATCGCCACCTGCTGGCGGAACGGGCGGTCCAGCAACTTGGTTGCCTGGGCGGCGTCGAGCAGGTTGTAGTTGCCGATGAAACCGGCGGCAAAGGCGTTTTCCGGCGCGGTGTAGAGCGTCTCGGCGTCGCCGCTCTGGACGATGCGCCCGGCGTTCATCAGCACGATGCGGTCGGACAGTGTCAGGGCTTCTTCCTGGTCGTGGGTGACGAACACCGTGGTCAGTTTCAGCTCCTGCTGGATGCGGCGGATCTGCTCGCGCAGGTGCTTGCGGATGCGCGCGTCCAGCGCTGACAGCGGCTCGTCGAGCAGCAGCAGACGCGGGCGGGTGACCAGCGAGCGAGCCAGGGCGACGCGTTGGCACTGGCCGCCGGACAGCTGGTGCGGATAGCGCGCCGCCAGCGGGCCGAGCTCGACCATTTCCAGCGCCTCGCGCACGCGCTGGGCGGATTCCGCTGCGGGTACCTTCTGCATGCGCAGGCCGAAGGCGACGTTCTGCTCCACGGTCATGTTGGGGAACAGCGCGTAGCTCTGGAACACCATGGCGATGCCGCGCTTCTGCGGGCTCCTGGGCACGATGTCCTCGCCGTCCAGCAGGATGCGCCCGCTGTCTACGGCAGTGAGACCGGCGATGCAGCGCAGCAGGGTGGATTTGCCGCAGCCGCTGGGGCCGAGCAGGGTGACGAACTCGCCGCGCTCGGCGGCAAAGTCGATGTCCTGGAATACCGTGGTGCTGCCGTAGCTCTTGTTCAGTGTCTCGACGCTGAGGAAGCTCATGCCTTGTCCTTGCTTAAACGGTTCGCCGCCCAGGTGAGCAGCAGGACGAAGAGGAAGTAGGAGACCACCACCGCGCTGGTGTAGTGGCCGCTGCTGTTGCGCATGTTGTTGAGGAACACCTGCAGCGTCTCGTAGCGGGTGCCCACCAGCAGGTTGGCGAAGACGAACTCGCCGATGAGGAAGCTGAAGGAGAGGAACAGCGCCACCATCAGGCCCTTGCGAAGGTTCGGCAGCACCACCAGCAGGGCGGCCTGCCAAGTGCTGGCGCCGAGCAGGTGGGCGGCGTCCATCAGGTCGTGCAGGTTGATCGCCTGCAGGTTGTTGCTGATCGCCCGGTACATGAAGGGCAGGGCGATGGTGAAGTAGCAGCCGATGAGGATCCACGGGGTGCCCACGATAGGCACCGGGCCCGAGGCGTAGAGCTGCAGCAGGCCGACCGACGACACTACCGGCGGCACCGCGAAGGGCAGCAGGATCAGCACGTTCATCAGTGCGTCCAGGCGCGGGAAGTAGTAGTGGATGACGAACATCAGCGGCAGCACCAGCGCCACGCTGAGGGTCAGCGCGCCGAAGCACACCAGCAGCGACTGGCCGAAGGCGACGAGGAAGCGCGGGTCGCTCCACAGGGTCAGGAACCACTTCAGGGTCAGCCCGTCCGGCAGCACGCTGGCGCTCCACGAGGTGGCCAGCGAGTAGAGCAGGGTGGCGGCCAGCGGCACCAGCAGGATCAGGAACAGCGCATAGACCACCACTCGGTGGTACAGCGGACTAGCGTTTCTCGACATGGTAGCTCCGGCGCAGCAGCCACTGGTGGGCCAGGGTAATGATGCTCATCAGGCCGACCAGCACCATCGCCAGCGCACTGGCCATGTTCGGGTCGAGGAACACGTCGCCCGAGACCAGCCCGGCGATGCGGATCGGCACCACGTTGAAGTTGCCGGTGGTCAGCGAGTAGACCGTGGCG
This sequence comes from Pseudomonas sp. PDM19, assembly GCF_014852215.1. Taxonomy (NCBI): domain Bacteria; kingdom Pseudomonadati; phylum Pseudomonadota; class Gammaproteobacteria; order Pseudomonadales; family Pseudomonadaceae; genus Pseudomonas; species Pseudomonas sp. PDM19. The sequence goes on from NZ_JACVBG010000002.1 coordinate 664,226, forward strand.
TAGGCGCCCAGCGCGTTGGCCAGCAGGATGACGAAGGTGCCCAGCAGCGCAGGCGTCAGCACCGGGATGCCGATGTGCCGCCAGAACGCCCACTGGCTGGCGCCCAGCAGCGCGGCGGACTCGCGCCAGTCTTCGCGCAGGGCGTCGAAGGCCGGGTAGAGCAGCATCACCCCCAGGGGAATCTGGAAGTAGGTGTAGAGGATGATCAGGCCGGTCTTCGAATAGAGGTTGAAGTCCTCGATGATCCCCGCCTGTTTCAGCAGCAGCGTGATGGCACCGTTGAAGCCCAGGATGATGATGAAGGCGAAGGCCAGCGGCACACCGGCGAAGTTGCTGGTCATGTTGGCGAAGGCCATCACGAAGTCGCGCAGCTTGCTGTCCACCTGGCGCAGCGAGTAGCTGCCGAGGATGGCGATGGCCAGCCCGATCAGGCTCGACCAGACAGAAATCTCCAGGCTGTAGCGGATCGCCTGCAGGTAGAACGGCGAGCCGAAGATTTCGCTGAAGTTGCCCAGGCCCCAGCCGTCGCCGGTGCGCACGCTGTTGATCATCACCCACAGCAGTGGCGCGAGCTGGAAGGCGAAGAAGAACAGCGCGAAGGGCAGCAGGCAGAGCAGGGCGAAGAGTTTTCCGGTGTTCGATCTCATGCCTTGAGCAACTCCCGGCAGACCGGTTTGTCGTGGGCGGCGCCAAGGATTTCGCACAGCGTGCCGCAGAGTTCGATCTGGCGCGGGCGTGCCTGGTCATCGAGGCTGAACGCCTCGCCGAAGACGAACAGTGGCACTTCGCGCTCCTCGGGGAGGATGCCGCCGTGGCTGCGGTCGTCGTTCATGCCGTGGTCGGCGGTGACCATCACCTGGTAGCCGGCGGCCAGCCACTGGTGCAGGTACTCGGAGAGGATGATGTCGACGTGCCGCGCGCTGTTGCGGTACTGCGGCGTGCCCAGGCCATGCTTGTGGCCGGCGTCGTCGATGTTCATGGGGTGCACCAGCAGGCAGTTCGGCACATGCCGGCGGCGCAGCGACTCGGCATCGGTGAACAGGTGCGAGTCGGGGTAGTGGTCCGTCCAGTAGAAGTGGCCGTGCTGGATCGGCAGGGATTCGTCGTCGGTATGACGGTCGCGCGCCGGGTCGAACGGCGTGCGGTTGTACAGCTCGCTGACCCAGTTGTAGGCCGCCGCCGCGGTGGTCAGGCCGGCATCGCGGGCGTAGTGGAACAGGCTGCGCTGGTTGGACAGACGCGACACGTCGTTGTGCAGGATGCCGCTGTCGATCGGGCGCACACCGGTGAGAATGCATTCGTACAACGGGCGCGACAGTGAAGGCAGCTCGCATTCGAGCCGGTAGAGCTGGCCGCGGCCGGCGTTGCACAGGGCCTGCAGGTGGCCCATGCAGTCGTGGGCGACGCTGTAGTTGAGGCCGTCGAGGACGACCAGGATGACGTCGTGGCGCATGGGCGGGGCCTTCGTTGGAACGCGGCCGCCCCGGCTCGCACCGGGGCGGCTGGGCGTCATTGCATGTTGATGATGACGTTTTCCTGCCACAGGCGCGGCAGACGCTTGGAGGTCTCTTCCCAGGCCTTGGGGTCCTTGATCGGCTGGGCCTTGGCGTACTGCTCGTTGGGTAGCAGCTTGGCCTTCACGTCATCCGGCAGGGTCAGGTGCTCGGCGCGAATCGGACGGGCGTTGCCCTTCGCCAGGTTGATCTGCCCGGCGTCGCTGAAGATGTACTCGCGGGCCAGCTTGGCGGCGTTCGGGTTCTTCGCGTACTTGTTGATGATGGTGGTGTAGCCGGAGATCACCGAGCCGTCGGAGGGGATCAGTACCTCGAAGCGCGACGGGTCGATCTGGTCGCGGTAGCTCAGGCCGTTGAAGTCCCAGACGATGCCGACTTCCACTTCACCCTTCTCCAGGGTGTTGATCACCGGGTTGGTCAGCGACAGACGACCCTGCTTGGCCAGCTGGGCGAAGAACTCCAGGCCCGGCTTGATGTTCTTCTCGTCGCCGCCGTTGGCGATGCTCGCGGCCAGTACGCCGTTGACGGCCTGGGCGGCAGCGCTGACGTCACCGATGGTGACCTTGTACTTGCCCTTGAGCAGGTCGGACCAGCTGTGCGGAACGTCCTTCACCAGTTGCTTGTTGACGATGAAGGCGATGGTGCCGGTGTAGGCGAGCGCCCAGTGGCCGTCCTTGTCCTTGGCCCATTCCGGAACCTGGTCCCAGGTGCTGGGCTTGTAGGGCTGGCTGACGTCCATCTGCAAGGCGATGGGGCCGAAGGCGGCGCCGACGTCGCCGATGTCGGCGCTGGCGTTCTCTTTCTCGGCCTTGAACTTGGCCAGCTCCTGGGCCGAGCTCATGTCGGTGTCCATGTGCTTGAGGCCGTACTTGCTTTCCAGATCCTTCCAGGTGTCCTTCCAGTTCGCCCAGCTGTCGGGCATGCCCACGCTGTTGACCTGGCCTTCCTTGCGGGCGGCGGCTTCCAGCGATTGCAGATCGGCGGTGGCCGCCATGGCGAGGCCGCTGCCCAAGGCAATGGCCGATCCCAGCAGTGAAGCAAGCAAGCGTTTCATTCGGTGCTCCTTCGGATGACGTTCAGTGTTTTCAAGCGTGGTCTAGATCAGCAAGACGCAGGCCAATCTAAGCGGGGCGGATGACAGTTTGATGTAAGCCCCAGGCGCGCCGGCCCGGCCCTGAGCGGCCGGCGGGTCGTAGGGGAACAGCGTAGACCATCGCCAATGCCCCGATTCGCCTGGGCTACGCTGGTGTCGTTAACTGGCATGGCGACTGCTTGAAAAGACATTGTCACGGGACGGTCATGGGGCTTTCCTAGGATGACCGCACCCCGTCGGGGGAAAGAAATGCCCCGTTCTGGGGCTGGACTAGTCCAAAAGAGGGAATCGAATGCGCGATACGGCGCTACCCACGGTCACGGCGATCTGCCGCGCACTCATCGAACAGATCGACAGCGGCCTGCTCAGCGCTGGCGGCAAGCTGCCGGCCGAACGCAAGCTGAGCGAGCTGTTCGACACCACGCGGATCACCCTGCGCGAGGCGCTGGGGCAACTGGAGGCCCAGGGGCTGATCTACCGCGAGGAGCGTCGTGGCTGGTTCGTCTCGCCGCCGCGGCTGCTGTACAACCCGCTGGTGCGCAGCCACTACCACGCCATGGTGGAAGGGCAGGGCCGGGTGCCGGAAACCGAGGTGCTGTCGGCCCGGCAGATTCCCGCCAGCGCGGCGATCTGCGAGCTGCTGGAGCTGCCGGCGTTGTCCAGCGTCTACCAGGTCCGCCGGCTGCGGCGGGTGGATGGACGGTTGGTGCTCTATGTCGAGCACTACCTCAACCCGGCATACTTCCCCGGGATTCTCGACAGCGACCTGACCTGCTCACTCACAGAGTTGTATGCCAGCCGCTATGACATCCGTTACGGCCGCGTGCGCTTCGACATGGTGCCCACGGCCCTGCATGGCGAGGCAGCCAGCGTGCTGCGCGTCGCCGAGGGCAGCCCGGCGCTGCGCATCACCCGCATCAACGGCGACCAGCATGGGCGCATCATCGATTGTGACCTGGAGTTCTGGCGGCACGATGCCATCCACGTGAGTGTGGAAGTGCCGGATTGATTGCAGGAGCGGAGTGCTGGAAGAAAAACGCCCGGCTTGTGCCGGGCGTTCGGGTCAGGGCAGGTCGGCGCTGTCGTAGAAGGCGCTGAGTACCTTGGCCAGGTAGTGCAGGTCCTGGCTGCCGGCCAGCTCGCGGATGGAGTGCATGGCGAAGGTCGGCAGACCGATGTCGACGGTGCGCACGCCGATCTGGCTGGCGGTGATCGGGCCGATGGTCGAGCCGCAACCCATGTCGCTGCGGGTCACGAAGCTCTGCACCGGCACTTCGTTTTCCAGGCACAGGTGGCGGAAGAAACCGGCAGTCTCGCTGTTGGTGGCGTAGCGCTGGTTGCTGTTGATCTTGATCACCGGGCCGCCGTTGAGCTTCGGGCCGTGGTTGCCGTCGTGCTTGTCGGCGTAGTTCGGGTGCACGCCATGGGCGTTGTCGGCGGAAACCAGCAGTGAGCGTTGCACGGTACGGGTGAAGGCATCGCCCTCGGGCAGCAGGCGGCGCAACACCTGCTCCAGGAACGGGCCGTCGGCGCCGCAGGCGGAGCAGGAACCCACTTCTTCGTGATCGGTGCAGACCAGCACGCCGCTCTGCTCGTCGCTGCTGCCCAGCAGGGCCTGCAGGCCGGCGAAGCAGGACAGCAGGTTGTCCAGGCGGGCGCCGGCGATGAAGGCCTGGTCGAGACCGATCACGGCGGCGCGCTGGGTGTCGTAGAAGCTCAGCTCGTAATCGAGGATGGCGTCGGCGGTGATGCCGTGCTCCAGCTGCAGCTGTTCACCGAGCAGGTCGCGGAAGTCACGGGTCTCGCCGGCGGCGACCTGGGCGAGGATCGGTGGCAGTTCGGTCTGCGCGTTGATCGACCAGCCCATGTTGGCTTCGCGGTTGAGGTGGATCGCCAGGTTTGGGATCACCGCGATGGGAGCCCTGAAATCGATCAGCTTGCTCTCGACCTTGCCGGCCAGGCGGAAGGTGACGCGGCCGGCCAGGGACAGGTCGCGGTCGAACCAGGGGGCGAACAGCGCGCCGCCGTAGACTTCGACGCCCAGCTGCCAGTAACCGTTGCGCACCAGCTCGGGGTTCGGCTTGACGCGCAGGCAGGGGCTGTCGGTGTGCGCGCCGACCAGGCGCAGGCCGTTCTCCAGCAGGGGCGCAGTGCCGAGCTTGAAGGCGATCAGCGAGGAGTCGTTGCGGGTGACGTAATAGCGACCACCGGCTTCGGTGCGCCAGGCGTCGCGCTCGTCCAGGCGCTGGTAGCCGGCCTCTTCGAGACGAAGGGCGAGGGCCTGGGTGGCGTGGAAGGGAGTGGGGGAGGCCGCGAGGAAATCGATCAGGCCCTGGTTGAGTTCTGTACGCATGGGTAACTCCGGACAGCGAATGGCCGGAAGTTTAACGTAAATGCACGAATCTGCGGCCTGGGGACGGGGTGTCGGGCTTACAACCGTTTACGGTTGCACGCCGATCAGAGAGCGGTCAGAACGGCGCGGGCGACTCGAAGCGCAGGCGCTCGCCGGTCTGCGGATGGGTCAGCGCCAGCATGCTGGCGTGCAGGCACAGGCGGTCGCGCAGTTCCAGGGCTTCGCCTTCGGCATACAGGCGATCACCCAGCAGCGGGTGGCCGATGCTCAGCATGTGCACGCGCAGTTGATGCGAGCGGCCAGTGATCGGCGTGAGCTCGACGCGGCTCCAGTTGCCGTGGCGCTCCATGACGCGCCAGAAGGTCAGCGCATGGCGTCCCTGCTCGAAGTCCACCACGTGGCGCGGTTTGGTCGGCGGGTCGTAGCGCAGCGGCGCTTCGATGCGACCGCTGTCCAGCTCGGATTCGCCCCAGCACAGTGCGGTATAGGCCTTCTCGGTCTCGCGGTCGTGGAACTGGCGGGACAGCTCGCGGTGGCTGTCGGCATCGCGGGCCAGCACGATCAGGCCGGAGGTTTCCCAGTCCAGGCGGTGGACGATGCGCGCTTCGGGGTAGCCGTTCTCCTGCAGGCGGGTGATCAGGCAGTCCTTGTTGTCGTCCGCGCGGCCGGGTACGGAGAGCAGCAGGGTAGGCTTGTTCACCACCAGGAGGGCGGCGTCCTCATGGACGAATTCGATCTGGGAAAGCGGCATGGAAGCTCGTACGCGAAAGTAAGTGGGACAGAAACGACTGCGGCGGCCGAAGCCGCCGCAGATTCACCCGGGCCGGATCAACGCTCCGGCAGGGTGATGTTGAGTTCCAGGATCGAACAGCTGCCCTGGTTGGCCAACTCGACCTGGACTTGTTCCTGGTCGATGGGCACGTATTTGCGGATCACTTCCAGCAGGTCTTTCTGCAACTGCGGGAGGTAGTCCGGTTGCGAACGGTTGCCGCGCTCGTGGGCGACGATGATCTGGAGTCTTTCTTTCGCGATGGATGCGCTGTTTTGCGCCTTCCGGCTGCGGAAGAAATCTAAAAGGCTCATTCACGTCCTCCGAACAGTCGTTGCAGGAATCCTTTCTTCTGCACGTCGAGGAAACGGTGGGGCATTTCTTTGCCCAGCAGTCGCTCGACGGCGTCGCTGTACGCCTGGCCGGCATCGCTTTCCTCGTCGAGGATGACCGGTACGCCCTGGTTGGATGCCTTGAGCACCGCCTGGGACTCCGGGATCACGCCGAGCAGACGGATGGCCAGGATTTCCTCGACGTCCTCGACGCCGAGCATTTCGCCCTTGGTGACGCGCTCGGGGTTGTAGCGGGTCAGCAGCAGGTGTTCCTTGATCGCGTCCTCGCCTTTCTCGGCGCGGGCGGATTTGCTGGCCAGCAGGCCGAGCATGCGGTCGGAGTCGCGGACCGAGGACACTTCCGGGTTGGTCACGACGATCGCCTCATCGGCGTAGTACATGGCCAGGTGGGCACCTTTCTCGATGCCGGCCGGGGAGTCGCAGATCACGTAGTCGAAGGACTGCTTGAGTTCTTCGATGACCTTGCCGACGCCTTCCTGGGTGAGTGCGTCCTTGTCGCGGGTCTGGCTGGCGGCCAGCACGAACAGGTTCTCGAGGCGCTTGTCCTTGATCAGGGCCTGGGTGAGGGTCGCTTCGCCGTTGATGACGTTGACGAAGTCGTAAACCACGCGGCGTTCGCAGCCCATGATCAGGTCGAGGTTACGCAGGCCTACGTCGAAGTCGACGATGACGGTCTTGTGGCCGCGCAGGGCCAGGCCGGTGCCGATGGCTGCGCTGGTGGTGGTTTTACCGACGCCACCCTTACCGGAAGTGACTACGAGGATCTTGGCCAAGGTGATTCACCCCAAAGAAAAAACGAAGAATTCTGGTCCCTGAAAGTCGCGGCAGTATCCGTTAAAGGCGGGTGATGTTCAACACGTCACCCGACAGGCTGACGTGCACCGCCTGCCCCCATTGCGGACTGCGTCGAAGGTCTTCGGCGACCTTGTAATTACCAGCGATGGACACGAGTTCCGCGGCCAGTTGCTGGCAGAAAATCCGCGCGCTGGTGTCGCCCTTGACACCGGCCAGGGCACGACCGCGCATCGGACCGTACACATGGATATTTCCGTCGGCGAGAAGTTCCGCACCGGGGCTGACGGGGGCGAGCACGATCAGATCGCCGCCGGCGGCATAGATCTGCACGCCGCCGCGTACCGGGGTGGTCACCAGCTTGGTCGGGCGGACGACCGGCGCCGGCGGCTCGGCAGGCTTTTCCGGGGCAGCTTCTGCTGTGGCTTCCTGTGCTTCGGCGGTTGCCTCGGCAGGGGCGTCGACCGGCTTCTCGGGTTTGGCCTCGGCGGGTTGCTCAGCCGGCTTCTCCACGGATTTGTCGGCCTGCACGCCAGCGCCGGCGGCCTGCTCGACGACTTTCTCGGAGAGCTTCTCGCCACGCGGGCGACGGACTGGCGCGGCGCCGGTCACCTGCGGGACGGCGTCCTTGGGCTCGACCGCGCGCTCGCGCGAGGAGCCCGACGGCGGCAGCACGGGAATGTCGAACATGGTGGCCAGGCGAATGTCTTCCTCGCGGCTGGCGCGCACTGCCAGGGTGCGCAGGCCGTGGCGGCGGCAGATGTCCAGCACGCCCTGCAGGTCGAGCTGGCCTTCGCCGTCGGGCAACTTGTCCAGCGCCAGCACCAGCGGGGTGTCGCGGAAGAAGTTGGGCGCCTGGGCGACCTTGTCGGCGAGCTGGCGGTCCAGGCGCGGCAGGTCATTGTGGGCCAGTTCCAGAACGGTGACGGCCAGCATGCTGCCCTTGAGCTGGAATACGGGATCGTGGTCGAGAAGGTCAGCTTGGCTCATGGTCGGACTGCGTCATCAAAATGGTTGGACTTATAGCGGACCGCCCCGGCAGCCGCAAGCGTGGCCGATTGCTAGGCCTCACGGCAGGCACAGGACGTGTCGGCAAGGTAGAATGTCGGGCTTTGATCGTGCCCGGAAAGTTCCATGGACCGCCCCACCTTTCGCCGTGAGTTCCTCCATCCCCGCCATTGGCCGCTCTGGCTCGGCCTCGGCGTGCTCTGGCTGGTGGTGCAGCTGCCGTATCCGGCGCTGCTGTCTCTGGGCCGTGCGCTGGGCGCGCTGATGTATCGCGTGGTCGGCAGTCGCCGGGCAATTGCCGCGCGCAATCTGGAGCTGTGCTTCCCGGAACTCTCCGCCGCCGAGCGCAAGCGCCTGCTCAAGGCAAACTTCGCATCCACCGGCATCGCCTTCTTCGAGATGGCCATGAGCTGGTGGTGGCCGAAGGCGCGACTGGCCAGGCTCGCCCATATCGAAGGCATCGAGCACCTGAAGAAGGCCGAGGCCGAAGGCAAGGGCGTGATCCTCATGGCCATGCACTTCACCACCCTGGAGATCGGCGCGGCATTGCTCGGCCAGGTGCAGACCATCGACGGCATGTACCGCGAGCACGACAACCCGGTGTTCGACTTCGTCCAGCGCACCGGCCGCGAGCGGCATAACGCCGACGCCACCGCCATCGAGCGCGAAGATGTGCGCGCCATGCTCAAGGTGCTGCGCGCCGGCCGCGCCATCTGGTACGCGCCGGACCAGGACTACGGCGCCAAGCAGAGCCTGTTCGTGCCGCTTTTCGGCATCCAGGCGGCCACCGTTACCGCCACCACCAAGTTCGCCCGCCTGGGCCGCGCGCTGGTGCTGCCGTTTACCCAGTCGCGCCTGGCCGATGGTTCCGGCTACCGCCTGACCATCCACCCGCCGCTGGAAGACTTCCCCGGCGAGAGCGAAGAGGCCGACTGCATCCGCATCAACCAGTGGGTAGAGAGCGAGATTCGTCGCCAGCCCGAGCAGTACCTCTGGGCGCACCGCCGCTTCAAGAGCCGCCCCGAGGGCGAGCCCAAGCTCTACGACAAGAAGAAGTAACGCTCCGGCGGACTACGCTGGAAACGACGCGACAAGGACTTCTGCCGTGACCGACTCCGCCACTCCTCCCGCCACTCCCGCAAGATCATCGGCCGTCACCGGCCTGATCCTCTCCGGCGGCGGCGCGCGGGCGGCCTACCAGGTCGGCGTGCTGGCCGCCATCGCCGAACTGTTGCCGGAGGGGGCGGAGAATCCCTTTCCGGTGATCGTCGGCACCTCCGCCGGCGCCATCAATGCCGTCGGCTTGGCCTGCGGGGCGTTGTCCTTTACCGGTGCGGTGGAGCGGCTGACCAAGGTCTGGAAGGGCTTCCGCACCGGGCAGGTGTACCGCGCCGACTGGCCCGGCGTGTTCAGCCAGGCCTTCAAGTTCCTTGGCCACAGCCTGCTGGGGCTGGGCAAGCGCGAGCCGGTCGCGCTGCTGGACAGCACGCCGCTGCGCTATCTGCTCGAACGTGAACTGGACCTCTCCGGCATCGCCGCCGCTGTGCGTCGGCGCAATCTGCGTGCGGTGGCGGTTACTGCCTTCGGCTACGAGTCCGGCCAGGCAGTGACCTTCTACCAGGGCCGCGCCACCATCGATCCCTGGCTGCGCCACCGGCGCATCGGCGTGCCGACGCGGCTGCAGATCGAGCACCTGCTGGCCAGTTCGGCGATACCGCTGCTGTTCCGCCCGGTGAAGATTCTCCGCGAGTTCTTCGGCGACGGCGCGGTACGCCAGCAGGCGCCGATCAGCCCGGCGCTGCACCTGGGCGCAAACCGGGTGTTGGTGATCGGTGTCAGTGGCAACCCCACGGTGGGCAGCGCCAACGAGCAGGTGGCCAACTACCGCACGGGCCAGCCGCCGAGCCTGGCGCAGGTGGGTATCCACCTGTTGAACAGCACCTTCATCGACAGCCTCGAAGGCGACATCGAACTGTTGCACCGCATCAACTTCCTCAGCTCACTGGTGCCCGAAGAGGCGCGTCGGGCGACGCTGGGGCTGGCGCCGGTGGATGTGCTGCTGATTTCACCGAGCCGGCCGCTGGACGAGATCGCCGCGCAGTACCGCCACGAATTGCCCAGGCCGCTGCGCCTGTTCCTGCGCGGGCCGGGGGCGACCAAGGCGAGCGGGGCGGGCGTGCTCAGCTACCTGCTGTTCGAGCCAGGGTACTGCAACGCTCTGATCGAACTGGGGTATCGCGACGCCATGGAAAAGCGCGCGGAGATCGCGCGCTTTCTGGGGATGGAAGACTGGTCGCTGTAAACCGCAGACGCCTGTAACAGCGGACCTTGTCCGCTGATCGCGGGCTTGGCCCGCTCCTACAGGGGGCCGGTGAGGCTTCAGACGGCGAAGACACCATCGCGGTAATCGCGCAGGGCCTGCTCGATCTCCTCCCGGCTGTTCATCACGAACGGGCCGTACTGCACGATCGGTTCATCGAGCGGCTTGCCGGCCAGCAGCAGGGCGCGTGCGCCCTTGTCGCTGGACAGCTGGATCTCGTCGCCCTGGCCGAGGCGCACCAGGCGGTTGGTGGCGACGGCCTCGTCACCGCGCTCGCCCGGTACCTTGAGCGATCCTTCGTAGACGTACAGCATCACCCGATGGCCCGCCGGAATGCGCGGTGCCACGGAGGTGCCTGCCGGCAGCACCAGGTCGTAGTAGTGCGGCTCGGTGCCCGGTCGTTGCACGGCACCCTCGGTGACGGTCTGGCCATCGTCGAAGCGCCCGGCGATCACGGTCACGCCCACGCCTTGCGCGGTGGTCACGTGGGGCACGTCCTCGGGTTCGATGTCGCGGTAGCCGGCCGGGGACAGCTTGTCCTTCGCCGGCAGGTTCAGCCATAGCTGGAAGCCGCGCATGGCGCCTTCCACCTGCTCGGGCATCTCGCTGTGGATGATGCCGTGGGCCGCCGTCATCCACTGCACGCCGCCGGGCTTGAGCAGGCCGGTATTGCCCAGGTGGTCTTCGTGACGCATGCGCCCTTCGAGCATGTAGGTGACGGTCTCGAAGCCACGGTGCGGGTGGGCCGGGAAGCCGGCGATGTAGTCGTCGGGATTCTGCGTGTCGAACTGGTCGAGCATCAGGAACGGATCGAAGCGTTCGATGCCGGGGCCGCCGATCACGCGGGTCAGGCGCACGCCGGCGCCGTCGGAGGCGGGGTGGCCGATGTGCTGGTCGATCACGGTACGCAAACGGGTCATGGGGACCTCCTTGATCTGTGAATGGAGATCATCCTAGTCCCAATTGATGGATGAATGGTTGCGAGTTTTTTGGTCTAACTATCGATTAATTCGATTATTGCCCGGAAGAAAAACCGCCGCCCGAAGGCGGCGGTCCGGCTTACTCCTGGATCTGCAGGCGCCGGGCTTCGGTGTAGAAGTAGCGCAGCTTCTCGTACTCGAACGGCGTGTTCATCTGTCCGTAGCGGAAGCTGTTGCTGTAGCGCTTGTTGACGATCTCCAGCACCGGCAGCTCCCAGTAATCGCGGCTGAGCTCGGAGTAGTTCAGGTAATTCACTTCGCGGGCGGCGATGAAATCGGTGACCAGGCCGCCGGTGTCGCGCAGGTTGGACGGGCCGAGGATCGGCAGCATCAGGTACGGGCCGTCCGGTACGCCCCAGTAGCCCAGGGTCTGGCCGAAGTCTTCGCTGACCTTGGGCAGGCCCATGGCCGTGGCCGGGTCCCACAGGCCGCCGATGCCCAGGATGGTGTTGAACAGCAGTCGCGCGGTGCTGTTCGCCGCGCGCTCGGGCTTGAGTTGGGCGACGCTGTTGAGCAGGGTCGGCACCTCGCCCAGGTTGCTGAAGAAGTTGCTCACCCCGGTGCGCACGAAGCGCGGGGTGACGTACTCGTAGCCGTTCACCACGGGCAGGAACACCCACTCGTCGAAGCGGTAGTTGAAGTGGTAGACCCGGCGGTTCCACGACTCCCAGGGGTCATAGACGTTGAGGGCGTCGAAGGTGGCGCGCTCGAACTCGCGCTGGTCGAGGCCGGGGTTGAACTTCAGCGCGTCCAGGGGGTGCTTGAAGCCGTCCTCGTCCGGCGCCATGTCGAAGGCGGTGGAGGTCGGGGTCTTTATGGGTTGCGGCGTCTCGGCCTGGGCGAGGCCGCAGGCCAGCAGCAGGGCGAGAGTCCAGGAATGGCGAAGTGGCATGGAGTCAGTTCCCTGTCTGCGCGGTGGCGATGCCGGTGGCCGTGGCATCCTGTCCCTTGAAGAAGTCGAGCATGTCCTGGGCGTTCACGCGGTAGTTGAGGTTGCCGCAGTGGCCGCCGCGCGGGTAGAGCGTCAGGCGGTCGCCGAAGGTACGGCGCAGGAAACCGATGTCGCCCGGGCCGAGGATGACGTCGTCGGCGTTGTGCATGACGGCGATCTTCGGGCTCTCCTTCAGGTAATCCTGAACGCCGTACAGGCTGACCTGGTCAACCAGCTGCGGCAGGCTGCCGCCGTCGTACTTGGCGCGCCACAGCGGCATCAGCTGGTCGGTCATGTAGCACTCGAAGTCGCACTGCATGGCGCGCTTGAAGAAGGGCGTCAGGCTGGTGCCTTCGGTGATCGGGTACTTGGGCGGGGTGATCAGGCCGCGGCGGTTGATCAGGTCCGAGGTGAAGGCGATGTCGGCGGAGGAGAAGCGGAATACCGCGCCGATGAGCATGGCCATTTCCTCGTTGGAGAGGTGCTGCTTGGACTGTTGCAGGTCGAAGAGGAAGGCGTCGTTGAGATCGACATAGCCCTTCTGCTCGAAGTAGCGCGTCAGCTTGGCCAGCACCACCTGGTAGAAGGTGTTGGTGTCGTTGATGCCCTTGACGTGGGTCTGCACCAGCTTGTCGAGGTTGCTCACCGAGGTGTAGAGGTTCACCGGCGGGTTGAGCAGCAGCACGCGCTTGAAGTTGAAGCTGCGGCGGGTTTCGTCGAGCTTGCTGACGAAGGCCGCGTGCAGCGCGCCGAGGCTGTAGCCGGTCAGGTAGTAGTCGCTGACGGGCAGGTCCGGATGCTGCGCGCGCACGGCCTGCATGACCCGGTACAGGTCATCGGCGTCGTCGGGCGTGTAGCCGGGCGTGGCGACGCGGGAGGCGCCGACCATGAAGTCCCAGCTGGTCGGCGAGGACAGTTGCACCACGTGGTAGCCGGCGTTGTAGAACAGGCGCTTGAGGTACTCGGGCGTGGTGCTGGAGTAGTGGGCGCCAGTGCCGGCGATGATGAACACCAGCGGTGCTTCGTGGTTCTGCCAGGCCAGGCGGTAGTGCAGCTTCTTCACCGGCCAGAAGTTGCTCGGCAGCTCATGCTCGCGCTCCGGGCGCAGCTTGAGCGCGTAGTCCGACTGGCGGATGTCGTCGTCCGTTGGCAACTGCGGGCGCAGCTCCGGCGGGGTAGTGGCGATGGTCGCCTCGAACGGGTTGAGCAACGGATAGCCGTAGCTGGCCTGATCCACATCGCGGGCGAAAGCGGGCCCGGCGAGCCCCAGTGCGAGGCCGCCGATCAGGGCGGCCACGCGGCGAAGAAATGTCATGGTTCGGAGTCCTTTCAAGAGGAGGCCAACTCTAGGGTGACCGGGCATTAAGACCAGCACATTTCCTACAAGTGCGATATGCGTTTCAGCCCTTGCGCGCCAGGTCACGCAAGGCGTCGCCGGTTAGACGATAGACGGTCCATTCGTCCTGTGGGCGCGCGCCCAGGCTGCGGTAGAAACCGATGGCGGGTTCGTTCCAGTCCAGTACCGACCATTCCAGGCGTCCGCAATCGCGTTCCACCGCCAGCCGCGCCAACTCGGTCAGCAATGCCTTGCCCAGGCCGGCACCACGGGCGGAGGGGCGCACGTAGAGGTCTTCGAGGTAGATCCCCGGCTGGCTCAGCCAGGTGGAATAGTTGTGGAAGAACAGCGCGAAGCCCTGGGGCTCGCCGTCCACTTCACCGATCAGCACTTCGGCATAGGGGCGCGGGCCGAACAGGTGGTCGTGCATGCGCTGGGCGTCGGCCTTCACTTCGTGGACCAGCTTTTCGTAGTCGGCCAGTTCGCGGATCAGCTCGAGGATCAGTGGAATGTCGTCGGGGGCGGCAGGACGCAGGGTGACGCGAGGCATGAAAGTTTCCTTGTGCTGCGAATGCTCCGGAGCATGCCCAAAGCCCCGCGCCGCTGGCAACAGGACGCTTCAGAAACGCTCCAGGCTTTCCAGCCAGATCAGCTCGCAGGCGCCGGCGCCGGTGTCCTCGCGGGTCAGCGAGCTGACCCAGCGCCAGCCGTCGTCGCCTTCCACGCGCACCAGCTTGCCGGACAGGCGCACGTGCTCCCCGGCGCTGACATGGGCCAGGGTGCTCGCCACGCCGTCATTGGCCGGGATCATGTGCATGTTGGCGGCGTGGGTTTCCAGCTCGCGGCGGGGAATCGGCAGCTTGTCGGCGTGCCAGTAGAACCAGCGGTTGCCCTGGCTGATGCGGATATCGGCCAACACCTTCGGATCATCCATCGGTCCCCATCCGAGGGCGAGGTCGGTGGGCGACAGTTCGGCCTCGCGGCCCAGGCGGTAATCCTCGCGGCCGAGCACGCGGGCCTCGATGCTGAAGTCCTGTAGCGGATAGATGGAATAGCGCTCGACGCGGAAGCCGCCAGCGGACAGGGCCTGGCTGTGCTGCTGCGGTGCGTGGGGGCGGGCGGTCGGCCACAGCCACCAGAAGCTGGAGGCCGCGCAGACCAGCAGGAACAGGGTCGATCGCTTCATCGAAGGCTCCGTGGGTGAAGGAAGTTTAAGCAGGCTTTGGCCCCTCTTGCATCGGCCCCGGCGCTGGTTATGCTGGGCGCCGATTTCCCGCCTCCCGGAGTAGTGGCGCCATGTCCCGACGTTTGCCCCTGATCCTCCTGCCGCTCGCCCTGGCGCTCTGGCTGGCCGCCAGCTATGGCTTGCGTTTCGGGCTGATGGAGGACAGTCGCTGGGTGGGTATCTGCGCCGACGAAGCCACGCGCTGGGAGTGCAGCGCACGTTCGCAACTGGGCTGGGCGATTCATTTCGGGGTGTTCGGCAAGCTGGCGCTGGGGCTTTCGCTGCTGGCCTTCTTCGTGCCGCGCCAGGCAGGCTGGTGGCTGGCGGTACTGGCCATGCTGGTCACGCTGCCGGCGCTGGTGCTCTACAACGCCGGGCTCGCCGTCTTCGCCGTGGTGCTGGCCGGGCTGCGTCTGGTGCGCGCGCCGGCCCGCTGAGTCAGGCCTTTGGTTCGGCCGGGCATCGCCCGCGCAACAGTGCGCCCAGCAGGAGCAGGCTTACCGCCGCCCAACCCAGTGCCTGAAGATTGCTCAGGCCTTCCAGTGCCAGCTGTGCGGGAATCCCGACGGCGATGATCAGCGCCAGCAGTAGCGCTTCGCGGCGCGGCGCGGCAACCGGCCGGCACAGGTAGACCAGCGCCGGGAACAGCAGGGCCGCGCTGGGGAAGCTGCGGTAGCGCGCGTCGAAGACCATCCCGAGCATCAGCACCGCGCCGGCGAAACCGGCGGTCGCCAGCCACAGTCCGGCGCGGCGCTGCAGGACGTCGAACGCCTGCGAGCGCCAACCCGCGCGGGCTGACAGCGCCAGGCTGATGTGCAGCAGTACCAGCAGGTTGAGGCCGGCCAGCGCCGCCGCCCAGAGCCATTCGCCCCAGAAGCGGCTGGTGATCACCGACAGCTCCAGCCACAGGCCGACGCAGCCGGCACCCAGCGCGCCGGCCAGCGGCAGCAGGAAAGCACTGCGGGCAGAGGCCGGGCGGCCGCCCACCAGCAGGGCGCCGAGCAGGATCACGGCGGAAAGCCCCAGCCATTGCGGCCAGCCCGGTAGGTTGCTGACCGGCCCGGCGAGCACGCCTTTTTCCTCGCGGTCGGCGCTGAACAGCCCCCAGTAGCCGCCCACCGCGCCTTCGCTCTGGCGCTTCCAGGGTTGGTCGAAGGCTTCGATCAGGTTGTAGTGCCAGCCTTTCTCTTCGGCCATGTGCACGAAGCCACGGATGAACCGTGCCTCGTTGACCCGGCTGGGCAGGGCGGTCTCGCGCTGGCGGCCTTCGCTGGGCCAGCCGGTCTCGCCGATGAGGATGTCCTTGGGAGCGAACTCGCGGCCGAAGTCCTCGCGGATCTTCGCCACATGGGCGAGGGCATCGTCGATGCCGCTGGGGTTGTCTTCCCAGTAGGGCAGCAGGTGGATGGTGACGAAGTCCACCGCCGGGGCGATTTCCGGGTGCTGGTGCCAGAACTCCCAGACGTCGGCGTAGGTCACCGGCTGGCGCACCTGGGCCTTCACCTTGTGGATAAGTCCTGCCAGGTAGCGCCCGGTGACTTCCTTGCGCAGCAGGGTCTCGTTGCCGACGATCACCGCCTGCACCACGTCCGGGTACCGGTTGGCGGCCTTGATCAGCGCCTCGACTTCACGCTCGGTGTCCACCGGGTTGGCGTTGACCCAGGCGCCGAGCATCAGCTTCAGGCCGTGCTTGCGGGCCAGCGCCGGGATGCTTTCCAGGCCGGTCATGGAATAGGTGCGCACACAGTCGAAGCGCGTCGCCAGCAGGGCCAGGTCGGCGTCCATCTGCTCCGGGCGCAGCACGAAAGGCTGGTCGAAGGGCGACTGGTCCTTGGCGAACGGACTGTAGGACGCGCACTGCAGCTTGTGCGTGGGCGTGGCCGCATCGGGCAGGACCACCGGTTTACCCAGGCCGTACCAGAGCCCGCAGAGGGCGATCAGGGCAAGCAGCAGGGCGAGGCAATAGGGGAGGAGCGGAAAGCGCGAGGACTGTGGCATGGGGGCACGCGAACCGTGGCGAGGCGCGCATCTTAGCAACGCCGTCGGCCGCCGTCAGTGCCTGCGCGGGGCACTCAGGCGTGGCGGTGAATCCAGTGGTGCGCCGGCGCCGATTCGCCTGCGGCGCTGCCCTCGATGCGCTTCCAGACCTTCTCGTGGAAGTGGAAGCCCACCGCGTTGCACAGCGGCTCGACCACCGCGACCAGCCCGCCCACGGTGATGCTGCCGGTCAGCGCGTAGGCGACGCTGAAGGCGATCATGAAGTGCATCAGGGTGAAGGTGACGGTCTTGAGCATGGTGGCGATCCTCCAGTCGAGAATGATTCTCCGTTGCTGAAAGACTACTGCGGGGGAACCCCGCCGGGTAATCGAGCCTCTGTATGGAGGCGATAGGCCGGCAGCGGGGTCGTGGTTGGAATGGCGCGGTCGTGGATGGACGGGTTCTGTCGCGGATCGGACCGTTTGGCGTCGCTCTCAGAGCAGTTCGCCATCAGGGTGCGCCGATCATGAAGGGGCGGCCAAGACCGCGAAATGCGCCGGGTTCGCCCAGGCGCGCCGATAAAATCACGGGGAGAAAACCATGCGAATGATGCGACGCCTGTTGGGCCTGGGCGCAGGGCTGGTGCTGTCGGCGGCTGCCGGGCTGGCCGGTGCGGCGGCCAAGCCGGAAATCACCATCGGTTACGTGGACGGCTGGTCGGACAGCGTGGCGACCACGCACGTCGCCGCCGAGATCATGCGCGAGAAGCTCGGCTATCAGGTCAAGCTGATGCCAGTCGCCGCCGGGATCATGTGGCAGGGCGTGGCGCGCGGCAAGCTCGACGCCATGCTCTCGGCCTGGCTGCCGGTCACCCACGGCGCCTACTACGAGAAGATGAAGGACAAGGTGGTCAACCTGGGTGTGAACTACCCGGGCGCGAAGATCGGCCTGATCGTGCCGGAGTACGTGAAAGCCAACAGCATCGAAGACCTCAATGCACAGAAGGAAGATTTCGGCGGCCGCATCGTCGGCATCGACGCCGGCGCCGGGGTGATGCTCAAGACCGACCAGGCGATCAAGGACTACGGCCTGGACTACAAGCTGGTGGCCAGTTCCGGCAGCGGCATGATCTCCGAGCTGACCCGCGCGGAGAACGACAAGAAGGCCGTGGCGGTGACCGGCTGGATTCCGCACTGGATGTTCGCCAAGTGGAAACTGAAGTTCCTCGAAGACCCGAAGAAGGTCTATGGCGACGAGGAGCACGTGGATAGCGTGGCGAACCCGGCACTGGAGAAGAAGGCACCGGAAGTCTGGGCCTTCCTGAAGAAGTTCCAGTGGAAGGACGGCCAGGAGATCGGCGAAGTCATGCTGGCCGTGCAGAACGGCGAGAAGCCGGACGTGGCCGCCAAGAAATGGGTCGAGGCGCACCCGGATCGCGTGAAGGAATGGCTGTGATCGCCTAGGTCGCACTCTCGCGCTATATGGGACAATCCCCCGCAGTCATTGCGACTGCGGGGGATTTTCTTTGTGCGCGTCCTTCGCGGTGGCCATGCAGGGGCGGGCGACGCCCGGTTTCCACGGCTGTGGTTCCTGGGGGATAATCGACCTCTTCCATTGACTGGCTCGCGTCGAGCCTCGATCGCTGGTGCAAGTGGTCGGCATCCCGTTGGGCTGTCGGTTCGATGTTGCCCTGCGTCGCTTTCCACGGGTATTGCAGTGCGTGTGTTCTGATCGAGTGAAAATCTTCTTCCTGGGCTGGAAGGCCGAGTACGAGCGGGCGATGATCGAGTCGCTGAAGGACAACTTCGACGTCCGTATCGTCCAGGTGCCCGGCTACGTTCGGCGCATCTATCGGTTGTTCCGATCACTGGGCAAGCGCCTGCCGGTGCCGATGCCGCTGGAATGGCTGGGCCGGAGAGTCAACGCTCGGCATGGTGAACGCCCCGGAGACATCCTGGTCTGCAACGAGGGAGAGCTGCTGCACGGTATCAACGCCGGCATCGCAAGCACCTTCAATGGCCACAAGGTGTTGCTGGTTCGCGACCTGGTGGACCGCCAGTTCATCGATTCGGTGCGCGGCCTCTTCGACCGCGTCTACAGCTTCGATCCCGAGCAGTGTTCTCTGCTGGACGTCGAACGGCTTGACCAGTTCTTCCCCTTCAGTGAGGCGGCGGCGAGGCAGCTGGCAAGCAGTTCGAGCAGCACTGGCACCGGCCGTACCTGCACGTTCCTCGGCCGCGACAAGGGGCGTTCGGCCACCGTACTGGCCATCGCCGAGGCTCTGCGCAAGCAGGGCTGCGAGCTTGATTTCCACATCGTGCGCGACAAGTCCACCCAGGTTGCTTCGCCGTATCACGTCAGCGCCATCTACCCCTACCGCGAAAGCCTGCGGATGACCCTGGGCGCCGACGTGCTGGTGGAGGTCAACCAGACCGGCCAGGCTGGCTACACCCTGCGGGTGCTGGAGACCCTGTTCTTCGGCAAGAAGCTGTTGACCACCAACGCGCGGGTGAAGCAGGAGTCGTTCTACGACCCGGGCCGTTTCTTCATCTGGGGCGTCGATTCGCCGGACGACCTGCCGCGCTTCCTTGAGGCCCGTCCCGCACCGGTGAGCGCCGAAACCCTGTACCGCTACACCCCTGCCGCGATGATGGAGCGTCTGGTGGCCGAGCGCTGACGCCAGCCCCGAATCGCCTGTTCCGATGTAGAAAAATCCCCCGCGAACCTCCGGGTTCGCGGGGGATTTTTTTATTTCACAGCGTCTATTCCGGGCTTGTCCGCGAAGTCTGGCTAAACGCTACGACTAAAGTCGTCTGGAGCCCTTGCAGCGCTCAAATAAATTAGGGATCGACGACATCCGCGTCATCCCCGCTGTGAGGACAAGAACAAAATGAACGACAGCATCTACCAGCGGATTGATACCAATCCGCGCTTCAAAGAGCTGGTGGCCAAGCGCGAGCGCTTCGCCTGGCTGCTCTCCCTGATCATGTTGAGCCTGTACGTGCTCTTCATCCTGCTCATCGCCTTCCAGCCGCAGCTGCTCGGCGCGAAGATCAGTGCCGATTCGTCCGTCACCTGGGGCATCCCCATGGGCGTCGGGCTGATCCTCTCGGCCTTCGTGCTCACCGGCATCTACGTGCGCCGCGCGAACGGCGAATTCGACCGCATGAATCAGGAAATCCTCAAGGAGGCCCAGCAATGAAAGGCCGAATTTCTGCGGCCCTCGCTCTGGCCGCGTTCGCACCTGCACTCTGGGCTGACGCCCTCACCGGCGAGGTACAGCGCCAGCCGCTGAACGTCTCCGCCATCGTCATGTTCGTCGCCTTCGTTGGCCTGACCCTGTGCATCACCTACTGGGCCTCCAAGCGCAGCAAATCCGCCGCCGACTTCTACACCGCCGGCGGCAGCATCACCGGCTTCCAGAACGGTTTGGCAATCGCCGGCGACTACATGTCCGCCGCGTCCTTCCTCGGCATTTCTGCGTTGGTGTTCACCTCCGGCTACGATGGCCTGATCTACTCCATCGGCTTCCTCGTCGGCTGGCCGATCATCCTCTTCCTGATCGCCGAGCGCCTGCGCAACCTGGGCAAGTACACCTTCGCCGACGTTGCGTCCTACCGCCTCAAGCAGAAGGACATCCGCACCCTGTCCGCCTGCGGTTCGCTGGTGGTCGTGGCCTTCTACCTGATCGCGCAGATGGTCGGCGCCGGCAAACTGATCGAACTGCTGTTCGGCCTGAACTACCACGTCGCGGTGGTGCTGGTCGGCATCCTGATGGTGCTCTACGTGCTGTTCGGCGGCATGCTCGCCACCACCTGGGTACAGATCATCAAGGCCGTGCTGCTGCTTTCGGGCGCCACCTTCATGGCGATCATGGTGCTCAAGCACGTCAACTTCGACATCAGCACCCTGTTCTCCGAAGCCATCAAGGTCCATCCCAAAGGCGAGTCCATCATGAGCCCCGGCGGCCTGGTGAAGGACCCGATCTCCGCGTTCTCCCTGGGCTTCGCGCTGATGTTCGGCACCGCCGGCCTGCCGCACATCCTGATGCGCTTCTTCACCGTCAGTGACGCCAAGGAAGCCCGCAAGTCGGTGTTCTTCGCCACTGGCTTCATCGGCTACTTCTACATCCTGACCTTCATCATCGGCTTCGGCGCGATCCTGCTGGTCAGCACCAACCCGGACTTCAAGGACGCCACCGGCGCCCTGCTGGGTGGCAACAACATGGCGGCCGTGCACCTGGCCGATGCCGTCGGCGGCAGCCTGTTCCTGGGCTTCATCTCCGCCGTGGCCTTCGCCACCATCCTCGCGGTGGTTGCCGGCCTGACCCTGGCCGGCGCCTCGGCCGTGTCCCACGACCTGTACGCCAGCGTGCTGAAGGGCGGCAAGGCCAACGAGAAGGATGAACTGCGCGTCTCGAAGATCACCACCGTGTGCCTGGGTGTCGTCGCGATCGTGCTCGGCATCCTGTTCGAGAAGCAGAACATCGCCTTCATGGTCGGCCTGGCCTTCTCCATCGCCGCCAGCTGCAACTTCCCGGTGCTGCTGCTCTCCATGTACTGGAAGAAGCTGACCACCCGCGGCGCGAAGATCGGCGGCTGGATGGGCCTGATCACCGCGGTGGTACTGATGATCCTCGGCCCGACCATCTGGGTGCAGATCCTCGGCCACGAGAAACCCATCTACCCGTTCGAGTACCCGGCGCTGTTCTCCATGGCCGTGGCCTTCATCGGTATCTGGTTCTTCTCCATCACCGACAAGTCGACCGCTGCCGACGAAGAGCGCGCGCGCTTCTTCCCGCAGTTCATCCGTTCGCAGACCGGTCTGGGTGCCAGTGGCGCAGCCGCCCACTGATAGCCTGAGCTAACCTGCCGGGGCCGGGGGTGGAAACACCCCCGGCCCCGCTTTTTTGACAGGGATGGATGACGGATGTCCGACGATTTCAACTTCGCCTCGCCACCCTTCGACCAGCTTCGCCCGCTGGAGCGCGAGCAACTGCGCGACGCGCTGAGCGTGGGCTACTACACGGTCGACGAAGTGCTGCTCGAAGCCGGTGCGCCGGTGCCTTGCCTGTTCGTGCTGATGAAGGGCGTGATCGAGGAGCGCGGCGAAGACGGCAAGCTGTTCGCCCAGTATGGCGCCGAGGACCTGTTCGACGTGCGCGGGCTGTTCTCCGGCAGCAGCAAGCACCGCTACCAGGCGGTGGAAGAGAGCATCGTCTACGAACTGCCGGCGGCGGTGTTCCACCAGTTGTGCACGGACAACCCGCAGTTCGCCCGCTTCTTCCGCGCGGACCTGGCCAGCAAGCGCCAGCTGGAGCGGCGCGACGGGCAGAACCTTGCCGAATTCATCCTGACCCGCATCGCCCCCGAACACCTGCTACCGGCCATCGAAGTCGAGCCCGGCCTGCCGTTGGGCGACGCGGCGCGCCTGCAACTCAGCCGTGGCGCGGACGCGTTGCTGGTGCGCGAGGATGGCGCGCTGGGCATCGTCACCCGCACCGACCTGATGACCGCGCACTTTCGCGACGGCTTCAGCGAGGCGCAACCCATCGGCCCACTGGCGCACCGTCCGCTGAGCCATGTCGAGCTGGGCGATTTCCTCTTCGACGCGATGATCCTCATGACTCGCCAGCGCATCGAACGCGTGGCGGTGTGCGAGGAGGGCAGGGTGGTCGGCCTGCTGCACCTGACCCAGGTGCTCAGCCTGTTCTCCACCCATTCCCACGTGCTGGCGCTGCGCATCGCCCGCGCCGAAAGCGAGGCCGAGCTGCGCGCCGCCGCCGAGACCCTGCACACACTGATCGCGACCCTGGCGGGCAATGGCATCCGCCTGCGCTTCATCATGCAACTGGTCAGCGCGCTCAACGAACAACTGCTTGAGCGCCTGTTCGAACTGCAGGTGCCGCCGGTGCTGCGCGGCCGTTGCTGCCTGCTGGTGATGGGCAGCGAAGGGCGAGCGGAACAGCTGCTCAAGACCGACCAGGACAACGCGCTGATTCTCGATGACGGCCTGCCAGTGGAACAGGGCCTGCTGCTGATGCAGCGCTTCTCCGCCGCGCTGTTGGAGTTCGGTTACCCGCCGTGCCCCGGTGGCGTGATGGCCAGTCGGCCGGAGTGGTGCAAACCCTTGTCCGAGTGGCAACGCGAGTTGCGCGAGCTGCCGTTGCAAGGTCGCCCTGAACAACTGATGCGCCTGTCGATTCTCGCCGATGCCTGGCCAGTGGCTGGCAACCGGAGGCTGTTCGACAGCCTGCGCGACTGCCTGTACGAGCTGGCCGGCGACAGCAGCCGCTGGATGAGCGACCTGGCCCTGCCGGCGCTGCAATTCGATACGCCGCTGACTTTCCTCGGCCAGCTCAAGACCCAGGACGCGCAGCTGGACGTCAAGCGTGGCGGCATCTTCCCCATCGTCCACGGCGCACGCGTGCTGGCCGTGCGCGAAGGGCTGGACGAGCGCGGCACCCTCGGCCGCCTCGCCGCGCTGAAGGCGCTCGGCGTGCTGGACGAGTCGCTGGTCGAGAACCTGAGCGAAGCCTTCGAGCTGTTCCTCCAGCTGCGCCTGCGCCAGCAACTGGAGGGCCAGCGCGATGGCCGCGAACAAGGGCTCGATGTTTCCCGTCTCAGCCGCCACGAGCGCGACCTGCTGCGTTTCGGGCTGCACACGGTGAAGAAGTTCAAGCAGAGCCTGACCCGCCAATTTCACCTGGAGACCCGATGAACGCCTGCGTCGCTGCCCCCGATCCGCACTGGTCCGCCTGGCGCCGCCGCCTCTACTGGTGGCGGCACGATCCGGCGGAGGCGGAAGAGCTGGTATCGCTGGATCTGGAGACCACCAGTCTCGACCCGCGCAAGGCTGACATCCTCAGCATCGGCGCGGTGGTGATCCGGCGTGGCAAGCTGATCCTCGGCGAGCGCCTGGAGTTGCTGGTGGAGCCGCCGCCGTCGCTGGACGGCGAGTCGATTCGCATCCACAAACTGCGTCGTGCCGATCTCGAAGGCCAGTTGCCGCTGGTGGAGGCGTTGCGCCGGGTGCAGGCCTTCATCGGCGAACGGCCGCTGCTGGGCTACTACCTGTCGTTCGACGTCGCGGTGCTGCGCCGGCACTTGCATGAACAGTTCGGCGCGCGGCTGGACAACCCCCGCGTGGAGGTCTCGGAGATCTACCACCGCAAGATGAGCCGGCGCTTTCCCGACCTGCACCTGGACCTGCGCTTCGATACCCTGGCGCGCAATCTGGATATCCCCATCGAAGGACGCCATACCGCCATCGGCGATGCGCGCACCGCCGCGCTGATGTTCCTGCGCCTGCGCAAGGGCTCGCTGCCCCGCGACTTGAGCTGAGCTGAGCTGAGCCTGGCGCACGCAGATTCTTTGAATCTTCCGCGCACCCTCCCGGTCGGACATTACAAGCGCTGGCCAATCGCAACACCGCGAGCCATCGCCCCTCGTCGACTGAAAGAGGAGAGACGATATGGGACTCGGGACCATCCTGTTGATCATCCTGATCTTGATGCTGATCGGCGGCCTGCCGGTCTTCCCCCACTCGCGCAACTGGGGCTACGGCCCGTCCGGTGTGATCGGCGTGGTGCTGATCGTGCTGCTGGTGTTGTTGTTGCTCGGGCGGATCTGAGCCAGTTGCAACCCCTCACCCTGACCCTCTCCGCAAGGGAGAGGGCTGGGGCGAGGTGGGAAACCCTGGCGCCGAGGCGTGGAGAAAAACTGATTCCCTCGGCTTTCGTCACAGCGCCGATACGCCACAGGGTGATTCGTCGCACAGCCCTCGGGGGGCACCTGTACTAACATACTGGGCCTTTGCCATCAGGGAGTCGTAGGGATGCTGGGCGTTGTACTGGTTGTGCTCGGCGTGGTGTGGTTGCTCGTTCAATGCGGACTGGGCCTGCCGCCGCTGGCCGAAGCCATGACCCTGGACCCGGTGGTCAATCCGGATCGTTATTGGCAGTTCGCCTTCCTCGGCCCGGCCCTTCCCGTGGCGCTGGGTGTCTTCATGTTGCGCTACCGCATCAGCGGCTTCGCCCAGTTCAAGCGCGAGCGCATCAACTGCGCCGCCCACCTTCTTGTCTCCGCCGGCATCGCCCTGGTGCTGGGCAAGCTCTGCGTGCTCCTCCAGGCCTGATCGCGCAACCCGCGAAGCGCTAGTGCGCCGGCGGTTTGCCAGGGGCATTCAGCGCCCTGATTTCGCCGCTGATAGCGGAAAGCCTTGGTTACACTTCGGGCCACAGTCGTCGACAGACCCTGTCGATCACCCGTCCCGAACAAGACAAGAAAAGGCAGACCTCCCCTATGCAAAATCGCATCATGATCACCGGCGCCGGTTCCGGCCTCGGACGCGAAATCGCCCTGCGCTGGGCCCGCGAGGGCTGGAAGCTGGCGCTGGCCGACGTCAACGAAGCAGGCCTGCAGGAAACCCTGAAGCTGGTGCGCGAGGCCGGCGGTGACGGCTTCACCCAGCGCTGCGACGTGCGTGACTACAGCCAGCTGACCCAGTTGGCGCAGTCCTGCGAAGAGAAATTCGGCGGCATCGATATCATCGTCAACAACGCCGGCGTCGCTTCCGGCGGCTTCTTCAGCGAACTCTCGCTGGAAGACTGGGACTGGCAGATCTCGATCAACCTGATGGGCGTGGTCAAGGGCTGCAAGGCCTTCCTGCCGCTGCTGGAGAAGAGCAAGGGGCGCATCGTCAACATCGCCTCCATGGCCGCCCTGATGCAGGGCCCGGCGATGAGCAACTACAACGTGGCCAAGGCCGGCGTGGTGGCGCTTTCGGAAAGCCTGCTGGCCGACCTCAGCCTGGTGGACGTGAAGGTCCACGTGGTCTGCCCGTCGTTCTTCCAGACCAACCTGCTGGACTCCTTCCGTGGCCCGAGCCCGGAGATGAAGACCCAGGTCGGCAAGCTGCTGGAAAGCTCGCCCATCAGCGCCGCCGACATCGCCGACTACATCCACCAGGAAGTGGCCCGCGACGTCTTCATGATCCTGCCCCACGAGCAGGGCCGCATGGCCTGGCAGATCAAGCAGCAGAACCCCCAGGCGATCTACGACGAAATGGCGAAAATGGCCGAGAAGATGCAGGCCAAGCGTCGCAGCCTCAGCTGAGAACCTGATTACGATCTGCTGCGCGTCGGCATAACTGCGTTGAGTGCAGCTGAGAAATGCTCATGGACTACGTGTCCACTCCGCTTTCTCAGCTGCCCTCGCCTTGTTCTGCTCTAGCTCGCAAGATCGTAAAGCAGGTTCTGAACAAGGAATTCGCCCCCTTTCGGTGCAATGAAAGAGAGGGCTTGCCCAGGCCGGTGCAAAGGGTTAGTTTTAGTCACCGGCCTGCCTGGCTGATGTACGTTGGACCCCGGTGAAAGCCCCGCTCATTTCGCGGGGCTTTTGCTTTTTCGGGCTACTGCGCAGCTGCGGGGATTCGCGCTTTGCGCGATGCCAGGCCTGTGTTAGAAGGCTTGCGTGTCATTGAAGGAAGAACCCGCTTGCACTGTGAATCCATCGTCTATGGCTGCATCCGCGACTGGCCCGGCGACTCGATGGAGCGCCGCCTGCGCCGCGCCGCCAACCGCAAGGTGCTCGACAGCCTGCCCATGGGCGAAGCCTGGCCGTTCCTTGGCCGCGAGATGTTCAGCCGCTGCGAGACCGAAGGCGCGGGCCTGTACCAGTCCCAGGTAATCCATTTCGGCGCCAGCTACCAGACCATCGAGTACGAGTGGAAACTCTGGGTCGAACAGTTCGAAGCCCTGCTGCGTCGCCTCTACTGGGCCAGCGCGGTGGTGCACCTGGAAACCGAAGTCAACGGCAGCCACACCTTCCGCTGGGAATCCGAGAACGGCTTCCACAGCCCGCGCGAAGGCGAGTTGAAAGTGCGCTGCGCCTGGGAACGCGAGGGCGGCCTGCGCGGCTGACCGGCGCACTTCCCGTCACGGAAAGAGCCCCATGATCAACTACCTCTGGTTCGTCCTCGCCGCGTTCTGCGAGATCGCCGGCTGCTACGCCTTCTACCTCTGGCTGCGCCTGGACAAGAGCGCCCTGTGGATAATTCCCGGCCTGCTGAGCCTGACGGTCTTCGCCCTGCTGCTCACCCGCGTCGAGGCGAACTACGCCGGGCGCGCCTATGCCGCGTACGGTGGCATCTATGTCGCCGCGTCGCTGTTCTGGCTGGCCTTCGTCGAGAAGAGCCGCCCGCTGTGGAGCGACTGGGTGGGCGTGGCGCTGTGCGTGATCGGCGCCAGCGTGGTGCTCCTCGGGCCGCGTCTGGCCCCCTGAGCCGTTAAGCATCCGGCGGATAACGCCCTTGGCGTTATGCGCCCTACGTCGTGCTCCCATCTTGCCGCTGAGCTTCTTCGTAGGATGGGTGGACGTGAGGTGTTCCTGGGCGCGTGCTTCAGTCCTCCAGCCACTCCTTCGGCACTTCGCTTTTCAGCATCAGCTGGCACTGCTGGCTTTCCGGATCGAAGACGATCACCGCCTCGCCGCGCTTGAGTGCATGGCGCGCGCGTTCGACGCGTACGTCCAGCGGCGTGTCGTCGCCGTTGTCGGTGCCTTCGCGGGTGACGAAGTCTTCCAGCAGGTTGTTTAGGGTGTCGGCTTCGATCAGCTCGAAGGGAATCAGCATGGCGGGCTACTCGTGAATCGTGCTCGTGAATCGCAGCGCGGGATTGTAGTCCCGCGCTGCGCTCAGCGCAGCTTCACTTCCTGCTCTTGTCCGAGTCCTTGCCCTTGTCGGACGACCCATCGCCGCTGTCGATCAGGTCGTCCACCGGCGGCACGTGGGTGGTGCTTTCCATGTGCACCGGATGCTCCAGCTGCTTGCTGAAACGCTCCAGCGTGCCTTCGCTGGGTTCCGCATCGCTGTCGAACACCGGTGGGCTGAGCATGTACGCCGTCAGCAGTTTCGCCAGGGCGGCAAGGCTGTCGATGTGGGTGCGCTCGTAGCCGTGGGTGGCGTCGCAACCGAAGGCCAGCAGGGCGGTGCGGATGTCATGGCCGGCGGTGATCGCCGACTGCGCATCGCTGTGGTAGTAGCGGAACAGGTCCCGCCGTACGGCGACCTCATGGCGTTCGCCGAGGCGCAGCAGGTGACGGGAAAGATGGAAGTCGTAGGGCCCGCCGGAGTCCTGCAGGGCCACGCTCACCGCGTGCTCGCTGGAGTTCTGTCCCTCGGCCACCGGGGCGATGTCGATGCCGACGAACTCGCTCACGTCCCAGGGTAGCGCGCCGGCCGCGCCGGAGCCGATTTCCTCGGTGATGGTGAACAGCGGGTGGCAGTCGATGGGCGGCACCTGGCCGCTTTCCACGATGGCCTTGAGCGAAGCCAGCAGCGCGGCGACGCCGGCCTTGTCGTCGAGGTGGCGGGCGCTGATGTGGCCGCTTTCGGTGAATTCCGGCAACGGGTCGAAGGCGACGAAATCACCGATGGCCACGCCCAGCGATTCGCTGTCGGCACGGCTGGCGGTGTAGGTATCCAGGCGCAGCTCGACGTGGTCCCAGCTGATCGGCAGGGTGTCCACGGCGGTATTGAAGGCGTGCCCAGAGGCCATCAGCGGCAGCACGCTGCCACGGAATACGCCGTTCTCGCAGAACACCGTGACGCGGCTGCCCTCGGCGAAGCGGCTCGACCAGCAACCCACCGGCGCCAGTGCCAGGCGGCCGTTGGGCTTGATCTCGCGGACGATCGCGCCAATGGTGTCCAGGTGTGCCGAGACCGCGCGGTCCGGGCTCTTGCGCCGCCCCAGCAGGGTGGCGCGGATGGTCCCACGGCGGGTCATCTCGAAGGGTACGCCGATCTCCTCCAGCCGCTCGGCGACGTAGCGCACGATGGTGTCGGTGAAACCGGTAGGGCTGGGGATGGCGAGCATTTCCAGCAGCACGCGCTGCAGATAGTTCAGGTCCGGTTGTGGCAGTTGGGTCATGCCGGGGCCTCCACGTTGGGGTGTGGCTGGTCACGGTTGTCGCGGTGCAGCAGTTCGCGGCTCAGCGGGAAGAGCAGGTCGACGAAGCGCTCGGCGACGGGTTGTGGCTCATGGTTGGCCAGGCCGGGGCGTTCGTTGGCTTCGATGATCACGTACTCCGCCTGGTCGGCCTCGGTGACCAGCAGGTCGAGGCCGGTGACCGGAATCTCCAGCGCCCGCGCCGCGCGGATGGCGGCGTCGGCCAGTGCCGGGTGCAGGCGCTCGGTGACGTCTTCCAGGGTGCCGCCGGTGTGCAGGTTGGCGGTGCGCCGCACAGCCAGGCGCTGGCCGCTGGGCAGCACGTCGTCGTAGCTGAAGCCGGCGGCGCTCAGGGTGCGTTCGGTTTCGCCGTCCAGCGGGATGCGGCTCTCGCCGCCGGTGGCGGCCTGGCGACGGCGGCTCTGCGCCTCGATCAGCTTGCGGATGCTGTGCCGGCCATCACCGATCACCTCGGCGGGGCGGCGGATGGCGGCGGCCACCACTTCATAACCGATCACCACGATGCGCAGGTCCTGCCCGGGGTGGTAGCTCTCGAGGATCACCCGCGTGTCGAACTGCCTGGCGTGGGCAATGGCTTCCTCGACTTCTTCGGCTGTGCGCAGGTCCACGGCGACGCCCTGGCCCTGTTCGCCGTCCACCGGTTTGACCACCAGCGCGCCGTGCACTTCGAGGAACGCGGCATTCTCCTGCGCGCTGCCCGCCAGGCGTTGCTGCGGCTGGCGCAGGCCGGCGCGGTCGAGGGCTCGGTGGGTGAGGGTCTTGTCCTGGCACAGGCTCATGCTCACGGCGCTGGTGAGGTCGCACAGCGACTCGCGGCAGCGGATGCGCCGGCCGCCCTGGGTGAGCGTGAAGAGGCCGGCGTCGGCGTCCTGCACCTGCACCTCGATGCCGCGCCGATGGGATTCGTCGACGATGATCCTGGCGTAGGGGTTGAGCCCTTCCTCCGGGCCGGGGCCGAGGAACAGCGACTGGTTGATGCCGTTCTTGCACTTCACCGCGAAGGTCGGCAGCTCGCGGAAGCGCAGCTTGCGGTACAGCGACTTGGCCTGTTGGTTGCCGTGCAGAACCGACAGGTCCAGGTATGCAAGCCCCCGGCTCATGAAGTGCTCGATCAGGTGGCGCACCAGCGCTTCGCCAACGCCGGGTCGGCTGGACTGCGGGTCCACCGCCAGGCACCAGAGGCTGGAGCCGCCTTCCGGATCGCGGAAGGCCTTGGCGTGGTTGATGCCCATGACCGTGCCGATCACCGTGCCGGTCTCGGCGTCCTCCGCCAGCCAGTAGGCCGGGCCACCCTGGTGGCGCGGGGTGACGTTGGACGGATCGACCGGCAGCATGCCGCGCGACAGGTACAGGCGGTTGATCGCCGCCCAGTCGTCATCGCTGTGTACGCGGCGGATGCGGAAGCCGCGGAAGGGGCGGCGCGCCGGGCGGTAGTCGGTGAACCACAGGCGCAGCGCATCGGAAGGGTCGAGGAAGAGTTGCTGCGGGGCATGGGCCAGCACCTGCTGCGGCGCGGCCACGTAAAGGGCGATGTCGCGTTCGCCGGGTTGTTCGTTGAGCAGCTCGGCGGCGAGCTTGTCGGGGCTGGAGAAGGTGTGGCCGATCAGCAGGCGACCCCAGCCGCACTGCAGGATCAGCGGGCCGTGGCTTTCCGCGTGATCACCGGCGAAACGCGCCTGCAGCCGCTCGTAGGTCGGTGTCTGGCCGCGTAGCAACCTCTGGTTGTGAGGATGGGGCAGGTTGGAATGGGGTTTCATCTTGCGCTCCCTGATAAGGCTTCTGTCCTGGGCTGAAAGAAAAGGCAACGCCGCACGAGGCGGCGTTGCCGAGCCGAGGGACTGTTGTTGCTTTGCTGCGAGCCGCGCAACCCGAAGGGCCAGCCCGTCTATTGCGCAGCAAGACGTGATGCGTTGGCTGCTGGAACCACCGCACTTCCGCTTCGTGCCGGGCGCTGCGTAATGGGCGGCGCTGGCGTGGCCGCAGCGAAGCATCAACAGTCCCTCATAGGCCTTGTTCCGTCAGCCAGAGGTTGAGGGCCGCCAACTGCCACAACTTGGAACCACGCAGCGGGGTGAGGTCGCTTGCCGGGTCGCTGAGCAGGCGGTCGAACATCGCCGTCTCGAACAGCCCACGGTCCTGGCTCGGGTCCAGCAGCAACTCGCTGACCCAGGCGCGGGTATTGCCTTGCAGGTGCTTGAGGCCCGGTACCGGGAAGTACCCCTTGGGCCGGTCGATCACTTCGCTGGGGATGACCTTGCGCGCGGCCGCCTTGAGCACCTGCTTGCCGCCGTCGCCGAGCTTGAAGCGGGACGGAATGCGCGCCGACAGCTCGGCCACGCGGTAGTCGAGGAACGGCACGCGCGCCTCCAGGCCCCAGGCCATGGTCATGTTGTCCACGCGCTTGACCGGGTCGTCGACCAGCA
The DNA here is from genome assembly GCF_014852215.1 of Pseudomonas sp. PDM19. Lineage (NCBI taxonomy): Bacteria > Pseudomonadati > Pseudomonadota > Gammaproteobacteria > Pseudomonadales > Pseudomonadaceae > Pseudomonas > Pseudomonas sp. PDM19. The sequence continues at coordinate 695,268 of NZ_JACVBG010000002.1, forward strand.
TGATGGTGCTGTCCAGGCGCAGGGCCTTGTCCACCGGATCATCCGCGCCGGCCTGGGCGAAGTGCTCGCGGACGAACTCGCTGGCCACGTCCTCCACCCGCAGGGCTTCGCGCACGGTGTCCAGGTACTCGCCGTGAGTGCGGTCGAAGAAGGCGGCGCGGTAGGCCTGCAGCGGGTCCTTGGCGCCGGCCACCTTCGGGTACCAGTGGTAGCCGGCGAACAGCTCGTCGGCGCCCTGGCCGCTCTGAACTACCTTGCAGTGCCTGGAAACTTCCCGCGAGAGCAGGTAGAAGGCGATGCAGTCGTGGCTGACCATCGGCTCGCTCATGGCGCGGAAGGCTGCCGGCAATTGCGAAATCACTTCGTTCTCGTCGATGCGCAACTGGTGGTGGCGCGTGCCGTAGCGCCTGGCGATCAAGTCGGAGTACTGGAATTCGTCGCCGCGCTCGCCGCCGGCATCCTCGAAACCGATGGAGAAGGTCAACAGGTCCTCGACGCCGGCCTCGTGCAGCAGGCCGACCAGCAGGCTGGAATCCACTCCGCCGGAGAGCAGCACGCCGACTTCGCGGGCGGCACGCTGACGCACGCTCACGGCGTCGCGCAGGCTGCTCAGCAGGCGGTCTTCCCAGTCGTCCAGAGTCAGCTCGCGCTCGTCCGGCAGCGGCCCGTAGTCCAGGGTCCACCAGCGCTGGCGCTCGGTGTGGCCTTCGGCGTCGATGGTCATCCAGGTGGCCGGCGGCAGTTTCTGCACCTCGGCCAGCAGGGTACGCGGCGCGGGGACCACGGCGTGGAAGTTGAGGTAATGGTTGAGCGCCACCGGGTCCAGCGCCGGGTCGATGTCGCCGCCCTTGAGCAGCGCCGGCAGGCTGGAGGCGAAGCGCAGGCGCTTGCCGGTCTGCGACAGGTACAGCGGCTTGATGCCGAGGCGGTCGCGGGCGATGAACAGGCGCCGTTTGTCGCGTTCCCAGATGGCGAAGGCGAACATGCCATTGAGGCGTGGCAATAGTTGTTCACCCCAGGCGTGGTATCCCTTGAGGAGTACTTCGGTGTCGCCTCCGGAAAAGAAGCGGTACCCAAGGGCTTCCAGCTCGCCGCGCAGTTCGGGGTAGTTGTAGATTGCCCCGTTGAACACCAGCGACAGGCCCAGCGAGGTGTCGATCATCGGCTGACCGGATGCTTCGGCCAGGTCCATGATCTTCAGCCGCCGGTGCCCCAGGGCCACCGGCCCTTCGCTGTGGAAGCCCCAGGCATCGGGGCCTCGCGGGGCGAGGTGATGGGTGATGCGTTCGACCGCGGCAAGGTCCGCAGCCTGTTTGTCGAAACGTAACTCTCCTGCTAGTCCGCACATTTCCTTACCGGTTCTCCGTTGGGGATCAAGTGGGTGGCGCCTCATGGACGCCTTAGGGGATGACCCGTCGATCTGGCGAGAGTTCTATCTGATTTCATTGAGAAAAAATGACGGAGCAGCAGGTGGACTGAGATGGCCGAGAGCAAGACTGCGATGCGTAACGCCCACGCACTCTCCATGTTGCAGGCCCTGAGACGGCTGCAGCAGGCGGCGGAAGTGCACTCCAAGAGCCTGGGCCGCGACGGCGAACTGACGCCGCTGCAGCTGCTGATCCTGCAGGTGGTCGAACTGGAGGGGGAGATAACCGCTGGTCAGTTGGCGCGGCAGGTGGCGCTGTCGCAGTCGTCCATTTCCAGCGCGCTGACCCGCCTGGAAAGCAAGGGCCTGCTGACCCGCCGGCGCGACGACGATGACCGCCGCAAGCAGTGGCTGAGCCTGGAAGCGGTCGGGCGCCGAGCGCTCAGGAATGGGCCGACGCTGTTGCCCGAGCACGCACTGGAGCGTTTCGCCGGGCTACCGGAATGGGAGCAGCACGCCATCCTCGCCGGGCTGCTGCGCGCTGCCGAGCTGTTCGAGACGCCGGGAGCCGGCGCCGAGGAAGAAGAGTTCTAATCGCTCTTGAAGGCTGTCAGCTCATCAGTTTCTGCGCGGCCAGCGACAGGCTGACGGCCACCAGCATCAGCGCGAACAGGCGCTGCAGCGTCGCGCCACCCAGGCGCACCGCCAGGCGGTTGCCGAACAGCACGCCGAGCGCACCGCCGGCCGCCAGGCACGCCAGCAAGGGCAGCGGCGGCTGGGCGTGGGTGAGGTAGAGCAGGAAACCGCCACCGGATACCAGCGCGATCACCGCCATGGAGGTGGCTGTCGCCGCCATCATCGACAGCGGTGTGAACCACAGCAGCCCCGGCACGATCAGGAAGCCGCCGCCCACGCCCATCAGGCCGGACAACAAGCCCACCGCCAGGCCGACGCCCAGCAGCGGCCCGTTGCGCATGGGTTTGTCGCAGTTGCGTGGCTGGCTGGAGCCCTGCCACATGCGCCAGGCCGACCACAGCACCAGCAGGCAGAAGCCGACGATCAGCCAGGCGTCGGGCACGTACTTGCCCAGCCACTGGCCGACGGCGTTGCCCGGCCAGCCGGTGATCACCAGCCAGAACAGCGGCTTCCATGCCACCTGGCCCTGCCGTGCGCGCGGCACCGCACCGATGGCGGCAGACAGTGCGACAGCACCGAGGCTGACGCCGATGGCATCGTGCAGTGGCAGGTGCAGGCTGAGCAGCAGGGGCAGCGCCACCAGCGAACCGCCGGCGCCGGTCAGGCCCAGCAGCAGCCCGAGGATCAGGCCGATGGCGGAAGATTCAAGCAGCAGTGCATCCATGTCGGTGGTCCGCTCTGGAAGCTGGTCGCGGCCCTGTCGATGGACCGCGAGGTGTTCAGGAGTTCTTCTGGCCGCGCACGACGTCGCGCAGGAAGAATCGGTTCGGGTGGCAGGCCTCGGCCACGGCGCGCGGCAGGGGCAGCGGTTCGCCGTCGATCCAGGCCGCGAGCAGTTCGCCGGCCAGCGGCGCGGTAACCAGCCCGCGCGAGCCGTGGGCGCTGTTCAGGTACAGGCCGTCGAGCCAGGGGCACGGCGTTTCCGGTACCTGGCGTGCATCCTTGCCGAGCACCGCGTAAGACTGGGCGAAGGCTTCGCGATCCGCCAGCGGGCCCACCAGCGGCAGGTAGTCCGGGGTGGTGCAGCGGAAGGCGGCGCGGCCCTGCAGCGTGGCCGGGTCGAGCTGGGCAATGTGCATCCGAGCGCTCAGGTCTGTGGATATCTCCGCCAGCAGGTCGAGGTTGCCCAAGTGTTCTTCCAATGATGGCTCAGTGTCGTCTCGCTTGAATTCGAAACTGGCGCCCAGGGTGTGCTCGCCGTGACGCGGCGGGGCAACGTAGCCTTCGGCGCAGACCACGGTACTCAGCGCGGCGCTCTCGGCGGTGGCCGGCACGCGGGTGATCTGCCCGCGAATGCGCTTCATCGGCAGCGACTCGGCGCCCGCGAAACGGCGCACTTCGGCGGCGGTGGCGAGGATGGCGATGGGCGCGCTGGCGAGTTCTTCCTCGCCGCTCCAGGCACTCCAGCCTTCGGCTTCGCGTTGCAGGCGGACTTCCTCACCGGTCAGCACGCGGATGTTCGGATGCTGCGCAAGGTGCCGGCACAGCGAAGGTGGGTGCACCCAGCCGCCTTCGGGGTAGAACAGCCCTCCGGCCGGCAGGCCGATGCCGGCGATGGACTCCGCCTCGGCCTTGTCCAGCAGGTGCAGCAGGGTCGCCGGGAAGGCCTCGGTCAGCTTGGCCTGGCGCTGTGTCTCGACGTCATCGAAGCCCAGTTGCAGCACACCGCAATCGGACCATTCCTCGCCTTTCTGCAGACGCTGGATCAGCCGTCGCGTGTGGCCGAAGCCGCTGACGATCAACCGCGACAGCGCAGTCCCGTGGGCGGACAGTTTGAGGTAGAGCACGCCTTGCGGGTTGCCCGAGGCTTCTTCGGCGAGGCCCGCGTGACGCTCGATCAGCGTCACCTTCCAGCCCCGCGCGGCCAGGCTGGCGGCGCTGGCGCAACCGGCCATGCCGCCGCCGATCACCAGTGCTTCGCGCGCACCATTGGATTGGCCAGGCCGGCTGTACCACGGCTTGCCAGCGGGTTGTTCGACACCGAGGAATTCGCCCTGGGACATCTCCCATTTCTTGCCGAAGCCCAGGGTGCGGCGGATCTTGAAGCCGGCCGCGCCCAGCCCGCGGCGGACGAAGCCGGCGCTGGTGAAGGTGGCGATGGTGGTGCCCGGCCCCGAGAGGCGGGCGAGCTGGGCGTAGAGCGCGTCGTTCCACATCTCCGGGTTCTTCGCCGGGGAGAAGCCGTCGAGGAACCAGGCGTCGATGCGTGCGTCCAGTTCGGGCAGGGTGTCCAGCACATCGCCCACCAGCAGGGTCAGCACCACGCGGCCCCCGGCGAAGACCAGGCGCTGGAAACCGGGGTTGATCGCCACGTACTGTTCCAGCAACTGCCCCGACAGGTGCGCCAGCTCCGGCCAGAGGGCGAAGGCGCGGCGCAGGTCGTCCAGCGCCACCGGGTACTTCTCGGTGCTGACGAAGTGCAGCTGCGCATCGCTCGGCGCCTGCTCTTCGAACAGCTGCCAGGCGCAGAGGAAGTTCAGCCCGGTGCCGAAGCCGGTTTCGCCGATGCACAGGCGCCCGCCAGCAGGCAGTGCGGCGAAGCGCTCGGGCAGGCGGTTGCCGTCGATGAACACGTGGTGCGTTTCGGCGATCCCGGAGACGGGAGAGAAATACACGTCGCCGTAGACGCGGGAGGTCGGCTGGCCGTTCTCGTCCCAGTCGATCTGGGCGCTGCTGATGTCTGGCATGTGGGGGCAGGGTTGTGAAACGAAGCCGGCAGTTTAGCCGATCCGCCGCGCAGACAGCCTGCGTCACTTCCGCTACCTTTTACTCACTTCGAGACAAGGAGAGGTGCATGTTCGAATCCGCCGAGATCGGTCATTCCATCGACAAGGAAACCTACGAGAAGGAAGTCGCGGTGCTGCGCGAAGCCCTGCTCGAGGCGCAGTACGAGCTCAAGCAGCAGGCGCGCTTCCCGGTGATCATCCTGATCAACGGCATCGAGGGCGCCGGCAAGGGCGAGACGGTGAAGCTGCTCAACGAGTGGATGGACCCGCGCCTGATCCGGGTGGAAAGCTTCCTCCTGCCCACCGACGAGGAACTCTCGCGGCCGCCGCAGTGGCGCTTCTGGCGCCGCCTGCCGCCCAAGGGCACGACCGGCATCTTCTTCGGCAACTGGTACAGCCAGATGCTTTATGCGCGGGTCACCGGCGAGATCAAGGACAGCCAGCTCGATGGCCTGATCAGCGATGCCGAACGCTTCGAGCGGATGTATTCCGACGAAGGCGCGCTGATCTTCAAGTTCTGGTTCCACCTTTCCAAGAAGCAGCTCAAGGAACGCCTCAAGGCGCTGGAGAACGACCCGACCCGCAGCTGGCAATTGAGCGAGATCGACTGGAAGCAGAACGAGGTCTATGACAAGTTCGTGCGCTACGGCGAGCGCGTGCTGCGCCGCACCAGCCGCGACTATGCGCCCTGGTACGTGGTGGAGGGCTCCGATGAGCGTTACCGCAGCCTGACGGTCGGCCGCACCATCCTCGAAAGCCTGCAGGCCGCGCTCAAGCGCAAGGACCGCCCGACCCCGCAGCCCCATGCCGCGCCGCTGGTTTCCAGCCTGGACAACAAGGGGCTGCTGGATGCACTGGACCTGAGCCTTTCGCTGGACAAGGACCAGTACAAGGAGCAACTGGCCAAGGAACAGGCGCGCCTGGCCACGCTGATGCGCGACAAGCGTTTCCGCAGCCACTCGCTGATCGCCGTGTTCGAAGGCAACGACGCCGCCGGCAAGGGCGGCGCGATCCGCCGCGTGACCGATGCGCTGGACCCACGCCAGTACCGCATCGTGCCCATCGCCGCGCCGACCGAGGAGGAGCGTGCGCAGCCGTATCTGTGGCGCTTCTGGCGGCATATCCCGGCACGCCGGCAGTTCACCATCTTCGATCGTTCCTGGTATGGCCGCGTGCTGGTGGAGCGGGTCGAGGGCTTCGCCTCCGATGCTGACTGGCTGCGTGCCTATGCGGAGATCAACGACTTCGAGGAGCAACTGGCGAACTACAACATCGTGCTGGTGAAGTTCTGGCTGTCCATCGACCAGGAAACCCAGCTGGAGCGCTTCAAGGAGCGCGAGTCGATCCCCTTCAAGCGTTTCAAGATCACCGAGGAAGACTGGCGCAACCGCGACAAGTGGGACCTCTACGTGGATGCGGTGGGCGACATGGTCGACCGCACCAGCACCGAGATCGCGCCCTGGACGCTGGTGGAGGCCAATGACAAGCGCTATGCGCGGGTGAAGGTGCTCAAGACCATCAACGACGCGCTGGAGGCGGCTTACGCCAGTGCGAAGAAGGGCAAGAAGGACTGACGTTTCAGGAGCTTTTTTGTAGAAGCGAGCCAGCCCCGCTCAGTGCTTCCCTGCAGGAGCGGGCCCTGCCCGTGAGCCGCCGGCTGGGCCAGCGGTCTACCCGCCGTTCTTCTGCGAAGGCTTCGGCGCCCCGACCAGCCGCCCCATCGCGCCGGCAATCCCCATCTCCCGCAGCACCTGCAGCTCGCCCTCGGTCTCGACCATCTCCGCGATCAGCGGCAGGTCGATGCTGTTGGAGGCGCGGTACATGGCTTCGATGAACAGACGCTTGTCGTTGTCCTGGTCGATTGCGCGGATGTAGCTGCCGTCGATCTTCAGGTACGCGAGGCCCAGACGGGTCAGGTTGCCGATCAGGCTGAAGCGTCCGCCGAAGTGCTGCAGGCCCAGCTTGGCGCCGACGTCCTGCACCGACTGGGCGAGCGTCTCCAGCTCGGCCGGCGGCGGCAGGTAGCGTTCGTCTACTTCCAGGGTCATCAGCTGCGCTTCCTGCGGGTGGGCGCGGAGGATTTCGAACAGCTGGCGTAGGGGCTCGGCGCTGCGCACGGTTTCTGCCGACAGTGACAAGGCCAGTGGCGCCGGTTGCTGGGCGAGGTGGGCGAGGGCGTGTTCGAGCATGGCCAGGTCGAACCGCGCGGACCAGCCGAAGCGTTCGATCCACGGCAGGAACTGCCCGGCGGCGATGGCCTCGCCCTTGGGATCGAGCAGCCGCGCGAGGACTTTCTGGTGCAGCAGTTCGCCTTTCTCGGCGCAGGCGCGCACAGGCTGGAACCACAGCTGCAACTTGCCTTTCTGCAGGGCGTCGTCGAGCCACTCGCGCCAGGCGCGGGAGTCCTGCGCGGGCTGGCCGCCGGAGCTGTCCAGGCGCTGCCAGGGATGGTCCGGGGTGGCCTGTGACTGCGCCAGGGCCTGGTCCGCGCGGGACATTACGCTGGCCGCGGATTCGCCGGGGCGGAAGGCCGCGAGCCCAAGGTGCGCCACCGGCTTGCAGTCGCTGGCGCCGGTGCCGCGCAGGTTCTCCAGGGCGGCGCTGAGCTGGTCGGCCAGCAGTTCGGCGCTGGCGCTGTCGACGCCGGGGGCGAGCAGGGTGAACTCGCCGCCACGGCTGCGCGCGGCGAGCCAGTCCGGGGTGCCGTGGGTCTCGCGCTCACGCTCCAGCAACTCGGCGACGTCGCGGATCAGCGCGTCGGTGCGTTGCCCGCCCAGGCGCTGGTTGAGCCCGGCCAGGTCATTCAGGCGCAGCAGCAGCAGATAGCCGGCGGCGTTCTGTTCGCTGGGGGACAATTGCGCATCCAGCCGCGCGTCGAACAGGCGGCGGTTGGCCAGGCCAGAGAGGCTGTCCTGGTAGGCCTCTTCGCGCAGTTTCTCGCTGCGGGTGGCTTCCTCGGCGAACAGCGCCTTGAGCTTGTCGACCATCTGGTTCATCGCCTGCACCACACGCTTGAGCTCGGGAGTGCGCGGCTCCTTGGGCAGGGTGAGGAATTCGCGGCGGGTGATGGCGTGGGCCTGCTGCACCATCTGGTCCAGCGGCTTGAGCTGGGTGCGCAGCAGCCAGCCGCCAAGGATGGCGCTGACCAGCCCGCAGGCCAGCAGCCAGGCGAGGCTGCCCAGCGCGCCGTCCCACAGCTTGGCCAGGGCGAACTGCGGATGGCTGACCACCTCGACCCGCGCGGCCTGTTCCCAGCCGCGCATGATCAGCGCATCGCCGCCCTGGGCCTTGAGGTTGACCAGCTTGGCGAACCAGCCCGGCACCTGCTGGTTCTGCGTGTCGCTGTCGCGCTCGACTATCACCTTGCCCTCGGGAATGCTCACCACGCGGATGGTGGCGAAGTAGCCGGAATCGAAGATCGAGCTGACCATCAGCTCGATCATCGCCGGGTCGTCCACATGTGGGGTGAGCGACAGCCCCAGTGCGGTGGCGGCATCCTGGGCGTGGGAGCGCAACTGGCTGATCATCTGCTCGCGAGAGCTTTCCAGGCTGGCGGCGAAGCTGCCGGCGAAGGCCACTACGAGGAACAGGCAGATCGCCAGGAACAGTTGCTTGAGCAATGACATGCCGGGTTTCTCCTATCGCGTCTCGTCGAGGTCCAGGCCCTCGGCGCGCATCTTGGTCAACAGGTCCTGCCAGCGCGACAGCTTCTTGCTGTCGCCGGTGCGCTTGCCGCCGCCAGGGCCGGGCAGCCACAGCCCCTCGGCGTTGAAGGCGTAGACGGGCAGGAGGTCCTTGCGCTGGGAGGCGGGCTTGATCTGCGGGATCAGGTTGTCCAGCACCAGCGGTTCGGCAGTGGGGGAGGCGTAGTAGGTGAGCACCATGTGCGCCTGGTTCTGCTGCAGCGCCTTGACGTAGGTGATGCGCAGCTTGTCGCTGGCGACCCCGAGGCGGCGCAGGGTGACGAACTTGGCGATGGAGTAGTCCTCGCAGTCGCCGGCGCCCTTGTAGAGGGATTCCACCGGCGTCGCCCAGTAGTCCTCCTGGCGCCAGACGGTGCGGTCGTCGGTGAATACCAGGGCGCCGTTGAAGAAGGCGTTGACGGCCTTGAGCTTGGCGCTCTCGTCGAGGTTCTCGCTGTCCTGGATCAGCCGTCCCCAGGATTCGATGCGGGTCTTGGCGGTGCCGAGGTTGCCGTAGCGCTGCTCGGCGTTCTTCAGGATGGTGTCGAAGTTCCAGGCGGCGCCGGCGGTCAGCGCGAGGAGCGCGAGCAGCAGCACGCCGGCCCGCAGACGCAGCGGGCTGGCGAACAGCCAGAGGGCTCCTCGGGGTGGCTGCATCGCCAGCGCTCCATGTGGGATGTGTGGAGTCTAGGCGCTCTTCGAAAACTTGCGCTGGCGCATCGCCATTGGGCGAAAAGCCCCGTCGTACGGGCTCTGCCGGCGAATCTGACAGGATTGTCATTTAAGGGTCAGCGTGCGGTCCCGCGCTCTGGCTTATAACCCCAGGATGCGGCCGCTGTGGCCGAACCAGACGCAGGAGAGCGGGATGCAGGGGCAACGGCGGGTTTGGCTGGCGGCAGGGTTGCTGGGGGTGACGGCGCTGGGAGCGGGTATCTGGGGCTTTGCCGGCCGGCACGAGGCGCCGCAGGCGGCGGCCCAGCCAGCCGGCGTGCCGGTGACCCTGGCGCGCGTGGCCCGCGAGGACCTGACGCAGAACCTCGATGGCGTCGGTACAGTCACCTCGCTGCACAGCGTGCTGGTGCGCCCGCAGGTCGAAGGCCAGCTCACCGCGTTGCTGGTGGAAGAGGGGCAGATGGTCAAGGAAGGCGAACTGCTGGCGACCATCGACGACCGCGCCATCAACGCCGCGCTGGAGCAGGCCGAGGCGACCAGGCAGAGCAATCAGGCGCAGCTGCGCATCGTCGAGCAGGACCTGGCGCGCTACCAGACGCTGAGCCAGCGCGGCTCGATTTCCCGCCAGACCTTGGAGCAGACCGAAGCCGAGGCAGCGCGCCTGCGTGCGACCCTGCGCGGCAACCAGGCCACCATCGACGCCGAGCGCGTGCGCCTGTCCTACACCCGCATCACCTCGCCGGTCGCCGGCCGCGTCGGCATCCGCAACGTCGACGTCGGCAACCTGCTGCGCACCAATGACAGCAGCGGCCTGTTCACCGTCACCCAGATGTCGCCGATCTCGGTGGTCTTCGCCCTGCCGCAGGAAAGCCTGCCGCAGCTGCAACCGCTGATGAAGGGTGACTCCCCGGTGGTCGCGCGCAGCCGCGACGGCGGCCAGCTGCTCGGCGAGGGCCACCTGCGCAGCATCGACAACCAGGTCGCCAGCAGCACCGGGACCATCCGCGTGCGCGCGGTCTTCGACAACAAGGACGGCCAGCTCTGGCCGGGGCAGTTCGTCGCCATCGACCTGCAGTCCGGCGTGCTGCGCAACGGCCTGGTGCTGGACAGCCGTGCCGTGCGCCGTGGTCTGGACGGTGCCTTCGTGTTCCGCATCGAGGACGGCAAGGCGCAGAAGGTGCCGGTGCGCATTGTCCAGGAAGTGGATGGCCGCACGCTGGTCGAAGGCCTCGCGGCGGACGATGAAGTGGTGCTCGACGGCCACTCGCGCCTGACCCCCGGCGCCCGCGTGGACGTGCAGGGCGACGTGCAGACCCTGGCCCGCCGGAGCGAGCCATGAGCGTGCGCGCCGGCATGTCCGGCTGGTGCGTGCGCCACCCCATTGCCACCTGCCTGCTGACCATCGCCTCGCTGCTGCTCGGCCTGCTGGCGTTCTTCCGTCTTGGCGTAGCGCCACTGCCGCAGGTGGATTTCCCCACCATCCAGGTGCAGGCGCTGCTCCCCGGCGGCAGTCCGGAGACCATGGCGTCCTCGGTGGCGACCCCGCTGGAGGTGCAGTTCAGCGCCATCCCCGGCATCACCCAGATGCTCTCCACCAGCGCCCTGGGCTCGACCACCCTGACGCTGCAGTTCGACCTGGAAAAGAACATCGACGTCGCCGCCCAGGAGGTCACCGCCGCGATCAACGCCGCCGCCGGGCGTCTGCCGGCGGACATGCCGAACCTGCCGACCTGGCGCAAGATCAACCCGGCGGACAGCCCGATCATGATCGTCCGGGTGAATTCCGAGCTGATGCCGCTGATTGAGCTCAGTGACCTTGCCGAAGTGCTGCTGTCACGCCAGCTCAGCCAGATCAGCGGGGTCGGGCAGATCTTCGTGGTCGGCCAGCAGCGCCCGGCGATCCGCATCCAGGCGCAGCCGGAGAAGCTCGCCGCCTACCGCCTGACCCTGGCCGACCTGCGCCAGTCGCTGCAGTCGGCGAGCATCAACCAGGCCAAGGGTGCGCTGTTCGGCGACGGCCGTGTGTCCACCCTGGCGGCCAATGACCAGCTGTTCAGCCCCAGCGAGTACGGCGACCTCGTGGTTGCCTACCGCGCCGGCGCACCGGTGTTCCTGCGCGATCTGGCGAAGGTGGTGAAGGCGCCGGAAGACGACTACGTGCAGGCCTGGCCGGACGGCCGCCCCGGCGTGGCGCTGGTGATCCTGCGCCAGCCCGGCGCGAATATCGTCGAAACCTCCGATGCCATCCAGGCCGAGCTGCCACGCCTGCGCGAAATGCTGCCGGCGGGCGTCGAAGTGGAAGTGCTCAACGACCGCACCCGCACCATCCGCGCCTCGCTGCATGAAGTGGAGCTGACCCTGCTGCTGACCATGGGGCTGGTGGTGCTGGTGATGGGGCTGTTCCTGCGCCAGCTGTCGGCCACCCTGATCGTCGCCACCGTGCTGGCGGTGTCGCTCAGCGCCAGCTTCGCCGCGATGTACCTGCTGGGCTTCACCCTGAACAACCTGACATTGGTGGCACTGATCATCGCCGTGGGCTTCATCGTCGACGACGCCATCGTGGTGGTGGAGAACATCCACCGCCACCTGGAGCAGGGCAAGGACCGGGTGCAGGCGGCACTGGCCGGCGCCTCGGAGATCAGCTTCACGGTGGTCTCCATCAGCTTCTCGCTGATCGCCGCGTTCATCCCGCTGCTGTTCATGGGCGGCATCGTCGGGCGGCTGTTCCGCGAGTTCGCTGTCAGCGTCACGGCGGCCATCCTGATTTCGGTGGTCGCTTCGCTGACCATCGCGCCGATGCTGGCCTCGCGTTTCATGGGCGCGCCGAAGCATGGACATGATGACGCAGGCATCGCCGGTTGGCTGCTGGCACGCTACGCCAAGGGGCTGGACTGGTCGCTGCATCACCAGCGCACGGTGCTGGCCGGCTTCGTGGTCTGCGTGGCCATCGCGGTGGGCGGCTACGTCGGCATTCCCAAGGGCTTCTTCCCGTCCCAGGACACCGCCTTCGTCTTCGGCACCACCCAGGCCGCCGAAGACATCTCCTATGCCGACATGGCCGAGAAGCACAAGCAGCTCGCCGACATCGTTGCCGCCGACCCGGCGGTACAGAGCTATAACCACGCCATCGGCATCACCGGCGGCAGCCAGAGCCTGGCCAACGGGCGTTTCTGGATCGTGCTCAAGGACCGTGGCGACCGCGACGTCTCGGTGGACGAGTTCATCAACCGCATCCGGCCCAAGCTGGCCAAGGTGCCGGGTATCGTCCTCTACCTGCGTTCGGCGCAGGACATCAACCTTGCCACCGGGCCGGTGCGCACCCAGTACCAGTACGCCCTGCGCAGCAATGACAGCGCGGCGCTGGCGCAGTGGGCGGATCGCCTGACCCAGCGGCTGAAGGAGGAGGGCGGCCTGCAGGATGTGTCCAACGACCTGCAGATGGGCGCCAGCGTCACCTCGCTTGCGATCGACCGGGTGGCGGCGGCGCGCTTCGGGCTGTCCGCCGAGGACGTCAGCCAGACCCTCTATGACGCCTTCGGCCAGCGCCAGGTCGGCGAATTCCAGACCGAGGTCAACCAGTACAAGGTCATCCTCGAACTGGATTCGCGCCAGCGCGGCCGCGCGGAAAGCCTGGCCTGGTTCCACCTGCGTTCGCCGCTGACCGGCGAGATGGTGCCGCTGGCAGCCCTGGCGCGGGTCACGCCGGCCAAGTCGGGGCCGCTGCAGATCAACCACAACGGCATGTTCCCGGCCGTCACGCTGTCCTTCAACCTGTCGCCGGGCGTGGCCCTGGGCGACGCCGTGAACCTGGTGCAGCGGGCGCAGGCGGAGATCGGCATGCCGTCGAGCATCAGCGGCGAATTCCAGGGCGCCGCAGCAGCCTTCCAGAGTTCACTGGCGAGCCAGCCGCTGCTGATCCTTGCGGCGCTGTTCGCGGTCTACGTGATCCTCGGCGTGCTCTACGAGAGCTTCGTGCACCCGCTGACCATCCTCTCCACCTTGCCTTCGGCCGGCATCGGCGCGGTGTTCCTGCTCTGGGGCTGGGGCCTGGAGTTCTCGGTGATGGCGCTGATCGGCCTGGTGCTGCTGATCGGCATCGTCAAGAAGAACGGCATCCTGATGGTCGACTTCGCCCTGGCCGCGCAACGCCAGCGCGGGCTGTCGCCCTATGACGCGATCCGCGAGGCGTGCCTGGCGCGCTTCCGGCCGATCATGATGACCACCCTGGCCGCGCTGCTGGGGGCGATCCCCCTGATGATCGGCTTCGGCACCGGCTCGGAACTGCGCCAGCCGCTGGGCGTGGCGGTGGTCGGCGGGCTGGTCTTCAGCCAGGCGCTGACCCTGTTCAGCACACCGGTGGTGTACCTGGCGCTGGACCGGCTGTTCCATCGCCAGCAACCGGCACCGGCCGCGCTGGGAGGTGCGGTATGAGGAGCGGCTGGGTAGCATGCCGGACTGCGGGCGTCACGAACGGAGGGCTGGCATGCGCGTACTGATTGTCGAAGACGAGAGCAAGACCGCCGACTACCTGCAACGCGGGCTGAGCGAGCAGGGCTTCACCGTGGACGTCGCCAGCAACGGCATCGACGGCCGGCACTTGGCGCTCAATGGCGAATACGACGTCATCGTCCTCGACGTGATGCTCCCCGGCATCGACGGCTACGGCGTGCTGCGCGCCCTGCGCGAGCAGCGGCAGACGCCGGTGATCATGCTCACCGCCCGCGAGCGGGTGGAAGACCGCGTGCGCGGCCTGCGCGAGGGCGCCGACGATTACCTGATCAAGCCGTTCTCCTTCCTTGAACTGGTGGCGCGCCTGCAGGCCCTGACCCGCCGTGGCGCACACCTGGAAAGCGCGACGCAGATGCGCATTGCCGACCTCGCCATCGACCTGGTCAGCCGCCGTGTGCAGCGCGGCGGCACGCGCCTGGAGCTGACCGCCAAGGAGTATTCGCTGCTCTGCGTGCTGGCCCAGCGCAGTGGTGAAATCCTTTCCAAGACGGCCATCGCCGAGCTGGTCTGGGACATCAATTTCGACACCGACACCAACGTCGTCGAGGTCGCCATCAAGCGCCTGCGCGCCAAGCTTGACGGCCCCTTCGACACCAAGCTGCTGCATACCATCCGGGGCATGGGCTACGTGCTGGAAAGCCGCACCACCCAGGAGCGCGAGGCATGAGGGGGCTGTCGCTGTCCACGCGCCTGGCCGGCATGTTCGCCGGCGCCGCGCTGGGCATCTTCCTGCTGATCGGCTCGGCCCTCTACTGCGTGCTGGACGGGCAGATCGAGCGTCTGCAGCGCTCGGAGCTGGACACCCGCTTCAACATGGTCGCGCGCATGCTCGACAAGCCCGACCTGGCCGAACGCTGGCCGCACATGCAGCTCAAGCTCAATACCCTGAGCCAGGAGTACCAGCTGATCCGCTTCTGGATCGACAGCGACGATTCGCGCTTCCGCTACGGCCAGCCCAACGACGCGGTACGGCGGATGCTCGGGAGCGGCAACGGCTACGCCGAACTGGAACTGCCCGGCCACGATTCGCCGCTCAGCGCCCGCGTCGGCGTGCTGCCGGCCAGCGGCTCGCGCCCGGAGCTGGTGCTGCTCGCGGCGATCGACAGCGTGGCCTTCCAGCACGCTCGCCACGCCACGCTGATCACCCTGTTCGTGCTGTCCGCTCTGGGCATCGCCCTGGCGACGCTGTGCGGGCATTGGATTGCCCGGGTCGGCCTGCGGCCGGTGCGCGAACTCTCCGCCGAGGCGCGGCAGATCAGCCCGAAGCAATTGTCCCAGCGCCTGCGCCTGGAGGGCCTGCCGACGGAGTTGTCTGCGCTGGCGGGCGCCTTCAACGAGGCGCTGGATCGGCTGGAGCAGGCCTACCTGCGTCTGGAGTCGTTCAACGCCGACGTTGCCCACGAACTGCGCACGCCGCTGGCCAACCTGATCGGCCAGAGTCAGGTGGCGTTGTCTCGCGAGCGCAGTGCGCAGGATTACGAAGAGGTGCTGCAGTCCAACCTGGAGGAACTGGAGCGCCTGCGCGCCATCGTCAACGACATGCTGTTCCTCGCTCGCGTTGATCAGGGCGGGCTGGCGGCCGAGCGGGTGGAAACCTCGCTGGCGGCCGAAGTGGCGACGACCGTGGATTTCCTCGAGGTGATCTTCGACGAGCAGGGCGTGCAGGTGAACCTTCGTGGCGATGCCCGTGCCTGTGTCGAGCGGGCGCTGTTCCAGCGTGCGGTGACCAACCTGCTGTACAACGCAGCCCAGCACACCGCACCGGGCGGTCGTATCGAGGTGCGCCTGAGTGGCGAGCGCGGCGCCGCGCTGGTGGAAGTCAGCAACCCCGGCGAGCCGATCAACGCCGAACAGCGCGCGCGCCTGTTCGAGCGCTTCTACCGCGCCGACCTGGCCCGCGCCAACAGCCAGAGCAGCCACGGGCTGGGGCTGTCCATCGTCAAGGCGGTGGCGAGCATGCATGGTGGTTCGGTGTTCGTGCGCAGCGAGGGGGGCATCAACACCTTTGGCTTTACCGTGGATGCGGTGGGGCCGGTGGTGGCGCCCGTGCAGGAAGAGGGCGGCCAGGTGCCGCAGCTGACTCCGCGATCAGTCTAGGCGCCGGGTCTTGGTGCGGATCAGGTAGATGCTCACCAGCGTCGCACTGGTCAGCATGAACGCCCAGGCCCAGGGGCGTTGCACCACGAAGCCGGAAACCAGGATGCTGCACCACATCAGGCCGATGGCGTAGACCTTGCCCTTGAGCGGGATGCCTTCACCGTCCAGGTAGTCGCGAATCCACGGGCCGAGCTTGGGGTGGTTCACCAGCCAGTCGTAGAAGCGCTGGGAGCTGCGGATGAAGCAGGCGGCGGCGAGCAGAAGGAAGGGAGTGGTGGGCAGGACCGGCAGGAAGATGCCGATCACGCCCAAGGCCACGCTGAGCCAGCCGACGCCGAGCAGGCAGTAGCGAACCCAGGCGTGGCGGCTCTGGCGGATTTCTCGAGGCATCGACTGGCGCGAAACGAGTCCGGAGCCGCGTGGCGCAGCTCCGGTGGCGGATCAGTGAGTGCGCGGCTTCAGCAGCGCCGGCTTCTCTTCCGGCGCCTGGCACAGCAGGAACAGGTTGGTCAGCAGCTCGGGGATCTGCGCGACCATGTCGTCCACCAGCCCGCGGTCGCTGGCGATCTCGTCGAACTCGGGCTGTTCGTCGAACAGGCCGGAACCGACCATGATCGGCAGCAGCAGCTCGCTGACTTCTTCCTCGGCCTGCTCGAACCAGATGGCCTCGCGCAGGAACACGCCTTCCATGAAGCCGATGCACCAGCCGCGGATGTCGGAGTCGTCCGGCTCGTCGCCCAGGTAGGGCTCGCAGGGCAGCTCCAGTTCCTCGTCACCGGCCATCTGGCGGATGATGTGCGCCTTCAGCTGGACCAGGGTGGATTCGATCTCGCTGCGCTCTTCCTCGCTGCGGTAGTGCGGCGGCTCAGCGAACAGGGCGTCGATCCACTCGCGCTCCGGCACTTCCTCCGGGCAGATCGCCAGGGCGGTCAGGTAGCCGTGTGCCGCCACGTAGTCCAAGGCTTCCTCGTGCAGGTCATCGGCATCGAGAAAGGCTTGCAGGCGGGACAATTGGTCGGCGAAGGACATCGGGTACTACCTCGGAGGTGATCGGTCCCGAATTGTAGTCTTTCCGCAGGCCCGCGGCAAAAGCCAAATGCCCGTGCAGCCCGCGCCGACGCAGGGCTCGGACGCATGTGACGGATTTTTCCGCAGTTTCCCGGACAAGGTGCCGGCCGCAGCGGGATCGCTTGCGTATAATGCGCGGCTTCATTCGGAGTCCCCCATGCTCGATCAGGCCCTGCGCATCCTCAAAGACGTTTTCGGTTACGACGCCTTCCGCGGCAATCAGGCGCGGATCATCGAGCGCGTGGCCGGCGGCGGCGATGCCCTGGTGCTGATGCCCACCGGCGGCGGCAAGTCGCTGTGCTTCCAGGTTCCGGCGCTGCTGCGCGAGGGCCTGACGGTGGTGGTTTCGCCGCTGATCGCGCTGATGGAGGACCAGGTCGCCACGCTGGACGAACTGGGTGTGCCGGTGGCGGCGCTGAACTCCTCGCTGAGCCCCGAGGCCCAGCGCGAGATCGCCGACCGCCTGCAGCGCGGCGAGATCAAGCTGCTCTACCTCGCCCCGGAACGCCTGGTGCAGCCGCGCATGCTGGCCTTCCTGCAGCGCCTGGAAATCGGCCTGTTCGCCATCGACGAGGCCCACTGCGTGTCGCAGTGGGGCCACGACTTCCGTCCCGAATACCTGCAACTGGGCCAGCTCGCCGAGCTGTTCCCGCACGTGCCGCGCATCGCCCTGACCGCCACGGCGGACATGCGTACCCGCGAGGAGATGATCCAGCGCCTGCACCTGCAGGACGCCGAGCAGTTCCTCTCCAGCTTCGACCGGCCGAACATCTTCTACCGCATCGTGCCCAAGGAGCAGCCGCGCAAGCAGCTGCTGGGCTTCCTGAGCGAGCGGCGCGGCGACGCGGGCATCGTCTACTGCATGTCGCGCAAGAAGGTCGAGGAGGTCGCCGAGTTCCTCTCTAACCAAGGCTTCCCGGCGCTGCCTTACCACGCCGGGCTGTCCAACGACCTGCGCGGCTATCACCAGAAGCGCTTCCTCAACGAGGAAGGGCTGATCATGGTCGCCACCGTCGCCTTCGGCATGGGCATCGACAAACCCAACGTGCGCTTCGTCGCGCACCTGGACCTGCCCAAGAGCCTGGAGGCGTACTACCAGGAAACCGGCCGCGCCGGCCGCGACAGCCTGCCCGCCGACGCCTGGATGGCCTACGGCCTGCAGGACGTGTTGCTGCTGCGGCAGATGATGCAGAACTCCGAGGGCGACGAGCGCCACAAGCGCGTCGAACGGCACAAGCTCGAAGCCATGCTGGCGCTGTGCGAAGAAACCCGCTGCCGCCGCCAGGCGCTGCTGGCCTACTTCGACGAAGTGATGCCCAACCCCTGCGGCCACTGCGACATCTGCGTCGATGGCGTGGAAACCTGGGACGCCACCGAGTCCGCGCGCCAGGCCCTGTCGGCCATCTACCGCAGCGGCCAGCGCTACGGCGTCGGCCACCTGGTGGACGTGCTGCTGGGCAAGGACACCGAAAAAGTGCGCAGCGTCGGGCACCAGCACCTGGCGGTGTTCGGTATCGGTAAATCCCGTGGCGAGGACGAGTGGCGCACGCTGTTCCGCCAACTGGTCGCCCGTGGTTTCGCCGACGTGGATGTTGACGGCTTCAACGGCCTGCGCCTGACCGAGGCCTGCCGTCCGCTGCTGCGCGGCGAGGAGACGTTGGCCCTGCGCCGCGATCCGAAGCCGCAGCGCAGCAAGTCTTCCTCCTCCGGTGGCGCCAGCCCGGCCAGCCAGCTGGTGCGCCAGGAGGAGCGCGAGATGTGGGAAGCCTTGCGCACCCTGCGGCGCAAGCTGGCGGAGGAGCACTCGGTGCCGCCCTACGTCATCTTCCCCGACGCCACCCTGCTGGAAATGCTCCGCAGCCAGCCCACCACGCTGTCCGCCATGGCCCAGGTCAGCGGCGTCGGCGCGCGCAAGCTGGAGCGCTACGGCCAGGCCTTCCTCGATGTCCTCACCGAGTCGGACAAGGCGCCGGACACCCCCGCACCGGTCACCGACCTGCGCCACGAACTGGTGACCCTGGCCCGCGCCGGCATGACCCCCGCGCAGATCGCCCGCCAGCTCGATTGCAGCGAGAAGAACGTCTACAGCCTGCTGGCCGAGGCCATCGGCCGCCAGCAGTTGACCCTGGAACAGGCACTGGACCTGCCCGAGGAACTGCTCGGCGAAGTCCAGGATGCCTTCCTCGACGAGGACGGCGAACTGCCGCCGGTGAGCGCCATCGCCGAGCTGTTCGAAGGCCGCGTGCCTCTGGGTGTCCTGCACTGCGTGCGTGCCGCCCTGCAGGCCGAGCTGGAAGTCTGATCGCGCCGACACACGGCGTTACAGATGAAATATCAATGTGCCAGCAACGGCGCCTTTTTCCACCAGTCCAACCTGTCAGTACGGATCACTGTCGGAGTGACAGATGGCGAGCTGGGTGCGGGTAGTGGCGGGGCTGCTGGTCGTTGGGCAACTCAGTGGATGCGCCAGTGGCGGCGGGCTGACCGAGGGCGGGAAGAACGCCTTGATCGGCGTTGCGGCAGTCGCCCTGGTGGCGGGGCTGGTCATCATGTCCAAGGACGATGACGACGACGACCGTGATTGCCGCAAGCGCCATGGGCATTCGGATCGCCGTTACTGCAACGACTCCTACTACGGCCACGACCGTTACCGGAACTCCCGGGACGATCGCTGGTGAGTGGGCTGCCCCGTCAGTTTCGTGACGGGGCAAAACGACAAACTTGTGACGCACGTCCCGAACGGCTATGGTGGCACTTAGACCTCCACCAGAAGAGGTGAGCGTGCCACAACAACAAAGCTGGCTGGACGACGTCCGCTCCAATGCCTATGCCGAACAGCTCTCCCGGGGCTTTCGCCGCCTGCGTTTCGAACCCGACCTCGAGACCCAGTACCGCCATTACCTGCTCGAAGACAGCTTCGATCTCAAGCGTACCGCGCTGACCATCGGTGTGCTGATCTGGCTGGCGCTGGCGGCCATCGACTTTCTCCTGATCCGGACTGCAGAACACTGGGACATGCTCGCCGTGCGCATCGGCGTGCTGGTGCTGCTGAGCGTCTGCGGCGGGCTGATCCTGCAGCGCCGGCACACCCAGCTGCTGGTGCCGCTGAGCCTGGCCTGCATCCTCAGTGTCGGCATCGGCGCGGCGGCCGTGGCCGGCATCGCCCACACCGTGGACCAGAACTATCCCTACGAGGGCCTGTTGCTGGTCAGCATGGCGGCCTACTTCCTGATCGGCCTGCGCTTCGCCGAGGCGGTGGGCAGCGCTTCGGTGATCCTGCTGGCCTACGTGGGCTTCGAACTCTATGCGGGGTTGCCGCTGGCCAAGCTGATCAGCAACGTGGTGTTCCTGCTGCTGGCCAACCTGGTCGGCGCAGTGGGCTGCTACCTGCTGGACTACAAGTCCCGCCAGCACTTCCTCATCAGCCGCCTGCTGAAAGTCATGGCCGAGCACGACGCCCTGACCGGCCTGCACAACCGCCGCAGTTTCAATCGCCAGCTGGAGCGCCTGTGGCGCCAGGCTCAGCGCGAGAGCGTGGGGCTGGCGCTGCTGCTCTGCGATGTCGATCACTTCAAGGCCTACAACGACCGCTATGGTCACCAGGCCGGCGACGGAGTATTGCAGCGCATCGGCGAGGTGCTGACGGCCAGCGCACGGCGGCCGCTGGACATGGCTGTGCGCCTGGGGGGCGAGGAATTTGCCGTGCTGCTCTACGGCGCCAGTGAGCGCGAGGCCAGGGAGCGCGCCGAAGTCGTGCGCGAGTCGGTGCAGGCGCTGGGCATCGCTCACGAAGGGTCGCTGACGGCGGACGAGGTGACGCTGTCCATCGGCGTGTCCTGCCTGTGGCCGGAGACCGGCCACCCGCTGCGCAGCATCTACGAGCATGCCGACCGTGCCCTGTACGAAGCCAAGGCGTTCGGACGCAACCAGGTCGTCGCCTGATGGCCCATTCGGTCCCCCGAGCTGGCGCCGTGCGTGACTGCGGCGCGCGCAGGCGCGGTGCTAGCATGCGCCGCACCCCGTCACCGAGCCCGCGCCCATGCAGCAGCTGATCCAGCCCAACGGCCAACCGCACTACGGCATCTTTCCCGGCACCCCGGCGACCATCAATTACCGCGATTTCGACTTCCGCTCGCCCATGGGCCGGCGCCTTGGCGCATTGAGCAAGTGGCGCAGCTTCCACCAGTTCCAGTACTTCGGCCTGATCAGCCCGACGCTGATCGGCGGTTGCGCACTGGCGGATGTCAGCCTGCTCACTATCGGTTTCGTCTACCTCTACCACCCCGAGAGCGGGCGGATGATCGAGCGCCAGTTCAAGCGCCCGCTGGGCATGGGGACGAACTTCTCGCAGGCGCCCAACGACGGCGTCTGTGAACTGCGCCAGGGGCGCAACCTGCTGCGCCTGGAAAACAGCTCCGCGCCGTTCGAGAAGCGGCTGCTGGTCGAACTGGATGACGGCACCCGCATCGACGCGCGCTTCAGCGAGGAGCAGCCGGCGTTCCAGCCCATGAGCCTCTGTACGCCAACGGCGGTGAACGGCTGGGTCTACGCGCGCAAGGTGGCCGGCGTGCAGTGCCACGGCGAGGTGCGCAGCGCGCTGGGCGACTACGACCTGCGTGAGCTGGATGCCTACGCGCACCACGACTGGTCCGCCGGCTACATGCGCCGCGAGACGTTCTGGAACTGGGCCTGTCTGTCCGGCGAGACGCATGGGCGGCGCCTTGGGCTGAACCTGTCGTGCGGGGTCAACGAGACCAGCTTCACCGAGAACTGCTACTGGCTCGACGGCCAGTTGGTGAAGGTCGACACCGTGCGCTTCGAATTCGACCGCGACCACCCGCTGCAACCCTGGGCCATCCGTTCCTACGATGGCCAGGTCGAACTGCGTTTCGAGGCCCATGGGCTGCACCAGGAGCGCCTCAATCTCGGCGTGCTGGCCAGCAACTTCAAGCAGATATTCGGGCGCTTCAGCGGCGTACTGCGACCGGCGGGACAGGCCGAGGTGCGCATCGACAACCTGTGGGGGTTCGTCGAAGACCAGTACGCGAAATGGTGAGAGAGCGATTTACACCCTGCGACAATCTGTCATTGTACGGGCTTGATTAGCTGGCTAATAATTAGTCAAATCAATTAGCCGTCCAACCCCCTACCGTACGCAGCACAATGTCAGACAACGATAAGCACTATTTCGGTACCCAACTGGCCCAGGCTTCGCGTGCATGGCGAGCCGAACTCGACCGCCGTCTCAGCCACCTCGGCCTGTCCCAGGCTCGCTGGCTGGTGTTGCTGCACCTGGCCCGTCACGCCGCCGCCCCCACCCAGCGCGAGCTGGCCCAGTCGGTCGGTGTCGAAGGTCCGACCCTGGCGCGCCTGCTCGATGGTCTCGAAGCCCAGGGGCTGGTCCGTCGCCAGGCCGTCGCCGAAGACCGCCGCGCCAAACGCATCGCCCTCACTCCCAAGGCAGACGTCCTGATCACTGATATCGAGAACATCGCCGCCGCCGTTCGCAACGAAGTGCTGGCGGGGATTTCGGAAGAAGAAATCGCGCTGTGTCAGAAAACGCTCAGTCGAATTCTCGGCAACCTCGAGCGAAACTGAGCAATTCATCACGTTATTCGGGTAAAGTAGCCATTTTTCTGGCGGTCCGTTGCAGGGCCGCTGGCCATTCGCTATCCACCCCTTAACCATTCGCCGGTTTTTCGACGATTTATCTTGACCAAACCCTGAGCACCACCTAATCCGTGATATCAGACGGCCTGTACCCTGCAAGGTACAGAGGAGTGGTGCGTTGCGGTCTGCAGTCCGGCATGGTTCCAGTGTGTGGACAGGTTCAACCTGCCGCTTTAGAGCGGTCAGGGAATGGCGTGCAGACCCGGACAATGGGATGGGGTTATGGCTCGAATAAATAGAATTCCGCTGACGCTTGCCGCACTTTCGGTTTTTGTCTCCGCTCACGCGAATGCCCTCGGGCTCGGCGATATCACGCTGCACTCCGGGCTGAACCAGCCGCTGGATGCCGAGATCGCCCTGCTCGAAACCGGCGACATGACCTCCGACGAACTCATAGCGAAGCTCGCGAGTCCCGCCGACTACGAGAACGCTGGCGTCGACCGCTTCGTGTTCCTGCAGAACCTGCGCTTCACCCCGGTGATCCGCAATGGTCGTGGCTACATCAAGGTGGTGTCCACGCAGCCGGTGCACGAGCCTTACCTGAATTTCCTGATTGCCGTGGAGCGCCCCAACGGTCGCATGCTGCGCGAGTACACCGTGCTGATCGATCCGCCGGAGTACAGCGCCAACCGCAGCGTGGCCGCCAATGTCGCGGCGCGCGACGTCGCGCCTTCGCGCTCTTCCGGTTACCGCCCGGACGCCTACCGCCCGGAGCCCGTGCGCCGCGCGCCGGCACAACCGCCGCTGCCGGCGGGTGATGGCCGCTACACCACGGTGCGCAATGACACCCTGTGGAAGATCAGTTCGCGCCTGACGGGCAGCGGCGCTTCCCGCGCGCAACTGATGGATAGCATCGTCGCGCTGAACCCGCAGGCCTTCGTCAATGGTGACCCGCACCGCCTGAAGGTCGGCCAGACGCTGATCCTGCCGCAGGGCCAGGAGCACGCCGGCAGCGCCAGCACGGCCTCGGCGCCGCAGCCCGCTTCCGCCGCTCCAGCGCCGGCCGCCGAGCAGCCCGTCGGCGCGGCCACTGCTGCGACCAGCGCTCCGGCTCAGGCCCAGGGCAATGCTGCCGCACCGGCAGTGCCGGCCGCTGATGCCAGCGTCGCCAAGGTGGAAGCTGACCTGCTGCTGGCCAACGCCCAGCGCGACCAGATGAACCAGCGCATGGACGACCTGCAGAAGCAGCTGGTATCCCTCCAGCAGGCCCTGCAGAGCCGCGACCAGCAGGTGCAGTCGCTGCAGGCCGAACTGGATCGCCGCCAGGGCGCGGAAGCCTCCGGCAATGCCCCGGCAGCCAATGCTCCTGCAGCTGATGCACCGACCAGCAATGCCCCGACCAATGCCGTGCCCGCCGCTCCCAATGCCGTGGCGCCGGCGCAGCAGAACACCCCCGCTCCGGGCGGCGCACAGCCGGCAACCCCGGCGCGGGATGCCCAGGGCTCCGGCTTCAACTACTGGCCCTGGCTGGGCGCCGGCGCCCTTGGCGCGCTGCTGGTCGGGCTGCTGTTCGCCCGTCGCAAGCGCGAGGAAAAGCCGGTCGAGATGCCGCCCCTGCGCTCGGCTGCGCCCGAGCCGGTGAAGCCACTTCCGCAGGCCAAGCCACTGGCGGCTGCCGCGGTGGCGGCGGCTCCTGTGCCGGTGCCGCATCCGGTGGTGGTCGCCACGCCGGAACCGGGCGTCGCCCGTCTGCCTGCCGCCAGCTCGGACAGCCTGGAAGGTGCGGATATCTACATCGCCTACGGCCGCTTCACCCAGGCCCGCGACATGCTGCGCAAGGCCGTCAACGCCGAGCCGAACCGCCGCGAACTGCGCATGAAGCTGCTGCTGGTACTGGCCGAGCTGGGTGACGTGGCCGGCTTCCATGAGGAAGAGCACGCCCTGGTGGCTGCCGGTGGTGACCAGAAGCAGATCGACCAGCTCAAGTCGCGCTACCCGGCAATGCTGATTCGCCCGGAAGACACCCTGCAACCGCCCACCGGCGAGACGCTCACTGACTGGGACGACCTCGAACTGGGCGAGCCCGCAGCCACTCCCGTGGAGCAATCCAGGGCTGCGCAGGACCAACCGGACTTCGCGATGAACCTCAGCGATCTGTCGCTGGACCTGGATTGGGACAAGCTCGACAACCCCTTCGACTCCACCAAACAAGGCAAGGCTGCTGCACCCAAGGTCGCACAGGAAGTGCCGTCGGATTTCCGCAGCAATCTGCACGAGCTGCCGGAAATCACCGAGCTGGACCTGGGCGAGCACGGCGAGATGTTCGGCCATGGCAGCAAGACCATGGGCGTGGAGGAGGAGCTGACCTTCGACCTGCCGGACGATATCGGCCACGAGCACGACGAGCTGCTGGCCAGCTTAGATCGCGCCCGCCAGTGCATCGACCAGGGCAACCTGGAAGAGGCCTACGGCATCCTCAAGCAGGTGATCGCCAGCGGTGACTCCAAGGCCAAGGCCGAAGCGCGCGAGCTGCTGGCGCTGATTGCCTGAGCTTCATCGCGGATGAAAAAGCCCGGCACCTGCCGGGCTTTTTCATACCTGCAGGATATCGCTCCCGCCATACCCTGTAGGGGCGCGTCAGCATCAGGGCATAACACTGCAAACGGTTGTGCGCCGTTCCCGGCGCGGCGCCGCCTCAGAAATTACGCCCCAGGTTGATGTACACCGCGTGCTCGCTCGCATCGTTCAGGCCGTAGCTGAAGGACAGCGGCCCCAGCGGCGTCTCGAAGCCCATCAGGATGCTGCCGGCGTTGACGTAACCGGTGTCGTAGCTGTTGTCGTTGTTCCATACCCGCCCGCGCTCCAGGCTGCCGCCCAGGTAGAAGGGGAAGTCCAGCGGCAGGAAGGAGCGTTCGGTCATGCGCCGGTAGTAGATGACCCGGCCGAGGCTGTAGTTCTGCCCGGCCAGCGCGTCCTGGCGATAGCCGGAGAGCTGCCGCGCGCCGCCGAGCAGGAAGCTAGACACCACCACGTCAGCGTCGTCGATGGTGCGCCCGTAGCCGCCGCCCAGCACCCAGGTGTTCGGGCCGCTGCTCAGCGCCTTGTCCAGGTGGAATTCCCACTGCCGGTAGCGGTCGTCGTCGCCCAGGGACGGCGTGTGCTCGCGGAAGGAGGTCTGGATGTTCTCGCCCTCGCGGGGGAAGTCCACGTTGTCCATGGTGTCGAAGGAGTATTGCAGCTGGGCGTAACCCTCGGTGAAGTGGAAGTCCGGCAGGTCCTGCTCGCCCACCCGCACATCGGCCTTGCCGAAGGCCTGGGCCACGCCGAGGCGGAATTCACCGTTGTTGGCGATCTGCCGGCCCAGGTTGAGGCCGTAGCCATAGCGCTCGAGCCGGTACTCGGCAATCGGGTCGTCGTTGTCCGTGGCCTCGACGTTCTGGGCCTCATTGAACACGTACGGAGCCACGAAGTAGCGCGAGCCCACGTCCAGCGGCTGGTAGAACTCGCTGTAGAGCTCCTGGCGGTCGCCGATCTGCAGGCGCGTCAGCCATTCCGCGCCGAGGCGGTTGATGCCGTTCATGCGGTAGCTGCCGCCGACGTTGAAGGTGCTGTCGCCGCGCAGGTCGTCGGAGAGGTTCAGGCCCAGGCGCAGGTAGTCGGTGCCGCCGCGCTTTCCGTACGCGTGGATCACCAGCACATTGTCGGACTTGCCGTCCGCGCCCGGCTTGTTGTGCACCACGCGGTACTGCACCTGGTCGAAGTAGTCCAGGCCGTAGAGGGTGCTCATGTCACGCTGCAGGCGCTCCAGGTCCAGGTGCTCGCCCAGCGGCTGGCGGATGTAATGGAGGATGACGTCGTCGCTGACCTTGGAGTTGTTCTCCACCTCGATCCGGTCGATCACCGGTTGCCGCTCGCCCGGTGCGCGCGCTTCGCTGAGCGCAACCGCCTCGGCATCGGCGGGCTTGCGCAGTGTTGCCAGGCGCGGGGCGAGGATGCTGGTGGCGCGGTAGCCAGCGTCGATCAGTTGCGGCACGCGCCCGAAGTCGGTGGAGCTGTAACCGCTCAGTGGAGGCTGCACCAGGATGTCGCTGGACTTCAGGGTGGCCAGCTGCGCCTCGGAGTTCTTGCGGGTCATCAGGGTGACGGACTGGTTGAGCATGTCCACCACGGTGGTCAGCTGCTTGCGGTCCAGCAGCGGGTTGCCGATGTCGACCACGATGACCACGTCGACGCCCATCTGCCGCGCCACGTCCACCGGGATGTTGTCGACCATGCCGCCGTCCACCAGCAGCTTGCCGTTGACGTCCACCGGGGCGAACACCGCCGGGATCGACATGCTGGCGCGGATCGCCTGGGGCAGGTGACCCTTGCTGAACACCACCTTCTCGCCGGTGGAGATATCGGTGGCCACCGCGCGGAAGGGGATCGCCAGTTGGTCGAAGTTGCGCGTATCGCTGGTGTGGACCAGCAGGCTCTCCAGCAGCATCGACAGGTTCTGCCCCTGGATCGCGCCCAGCGGCAGGCCGAGGGTGCCGTCGTCGCGGAAGCTGAGCTTCTGCTTCACCAGGAAGTCGCGGTCGTCCTGCTTGCGGCGGAAGGGCACGTCGACCCGTGGCGGCGAGTCGGACAGCGCCTGCTTCCAGTCCAGCCCCAGAGCCAGCTGTTCCAGCTCCCTGGGTGTATAGCCCGCGGCGTACAGGCCGCCGATGACCGCGCCCATGCTGGTGCCGGCGATGGCGTCGACGTGGATGCCCTGTTCATCCAGCGCCTTGAGCACGCCGATGTGCGCCAGACCGCGCGCGGCGCCGCCGGAGAGAACCAGGCCGATCTTCGGTGGGGTATTCGCCGCCAGGGCGCCGAGGGGAAGGAGCAGGAGGAGGGCGAACAGCAGTCGGCGCATGAAGAGAAGAGTCCGGTAGGGCGTTTCAGACCGGTATTATAGGTTCGCGTCCTACAGCAGAGTCTGATTCATGTCCGAAGCCAAAGCCGAAATCGTCATCACCTATTGCACCCAGTGCCAGTGGCTGCTGCGCGCCGCCTGGCTGGCCCAGGAACTGCTGAGCACCTTCGGCGACGATCTGGGCAAGGTCAGCCTGGTACCGGGCACCGGCGGGGTTTTCCAGATTGCCTGCGACGGCGAGCAGATCTGGGAGCGCAAGGCCGACGGCGGTTTCCCCGAGGCCAAGGTGCTCAAGCAGCGGGTGCGCGACCGCATCGATCCGCAGCGCGATCTGGGCCACAACGACCGCTCCTGAATCCGAGCTGTACCGCCCGGCAGATCAATTCGATAGCTGGCTAACTTCTTTGCTTCACATCAAAATGAGACTTGCGTCTCGCTTTTAGGCTGGTGGCATCCATTCTCCGCAAAGGATGCCCGCCATGAGCATCATCGTCACAGGCGCTGCCGGGTTCATCGGCAGCAACCTCGTCAAGGCGCTGAACCAGCGCGGCGAGACCGACATCATCGCGGTCGACGACCTGACCGAAGGCGACAAGTTCGCCAACCTCGCCGATTGCGACATCAGCGATTACCTCGACAAGCGCGACTTCATCGAGCGCTACGCGCGCGGTGACTTCGGCGTGGTGCGCGCGCTGCTGCACCAGGGCGCCTGCTCTAGCACCATGGAGCGCGACGGGCGCTACATGATGGACAACAACTACCGCTACAGCTGCGACTTGCTGGACGCCAGCCTGTCGCTGGGCGTGCCGTTCCTCTACGCCTCGTCGGCAGCGGTATACGGCGGTGGCCATGAGTTCCGCGAGATGCGCTCCTGCGAGAAGCCGCTGAACGTCTACGGCTATTCGAAGTTCCTCTTCGACCAGCGCGTGCGCAAGGTACTGCCCACTGCTCGCACCCAGGTTGCCGGCTTCCGCTACTTCAACGTCTATGGCCCGCGCGAGCAGCACAAGGGCCGCATGGCCTCGGTGGCCTTCCACTGCTTCAACCAGTTCCGCGAGACTGGCAAGGTCAGGCTGTTCGGCGAATACGGTGACTATCCGGCCGGCGGCCACCTGCGCGACTTCGTTTCGGTGGAGGACGTGGCGAAGGTCAACCTGCACTTCCTCGACAACCCCGAGCGCAGCGGCATCTTCAACCTCGGCAGCGGCCGTGCCCAGCCGTTCAACGACGTGGCCCTGGCGGTGATCAACACCCTGCGTGAACAGCAGGACCTGCAGCCGCTGACCCTGGACGCGGCTATCCGCGCAGGATTGCTGGAGTACACCGAGTTCCCGGACGAGCTGCGTGGCAAGTACCAGTGCTACACCTGCGCCGATATCGCCTTCCTCCGCGAGGCGGGCTACCGCGCGCCGATGATGGGCGTGGAAGAGGGCGTGCAGCGCTATTGCCGGTGGTTGCTGCAACAGGACTGATACCGCGTGTATCGGGCTTTTTACCCAGTCTTTACCGACTGCTGACACTGCGCGGGGGGCGGGCGCGAGACAATTCTCACCACGAACGGCGGGCGGTGGATCGCCCGTGACTGGAGGTGAAATGAAGCTGTCCTCGCGCATCGCGCTCAAATCCGTCGCCACCTTGCTGGCCCTGAGCCTCTCGGCCGCCGCCATGGCAGGGCCCCATGGCGGCCCCGGTGGGCCGGGACCGGGTCCGTACCATGGCTGGGGCCCGGGGCATGGCTATGGCCTGCCGGATTACGCGCGGGAAGTCTGGATCGGCAGCATGCTCTACTTCGTCGCCGCCGGGACCTACTACCTGTGGAACGCCGACCGCCGCCAGTACGTCGCGGTGGAAACGCCGCCAGCCGTGCAGGCTGCCCCGACCACCAGCTACGAAGTGATCGCCTATCCCGCCAGTGGCCAGTCGCCGGAGCAGCAGAGCCGTGACCGCTACGAGTGCCATACCTGGGCCGTCGGCCAGAGCGGTTTCGACCCGGCCGCCGCCACCCAGGCGCCGCCGGCGGGCCAATCCGACACCTACCGCCGCGCGCTGGGCGCCTGCCTGAGCGGGCGCGGCTACAGCATCAACTGATTTCCCGGCGCCTGATCCGCAGGCGCCACACCGAACAGGCCGCCACGCAGGCTGTCGTGCGATGAATCCTTGGCATTCCCTCCCCGGGGCAAGGTTCGAGTTTCGCATGCTGCGCGGCGGCCTTCTTTTTGCCCGGGACTTCCTGGGAACCATGCATCAACCTGCAGGAGCGCGCCATGCGCGCGAATCGCGGGCATGGCGCGCTCCTACAAGTGAAACCTAGTGCGATCCACGCGCGCTGAGGAAGGTCGCAAAGATGATCAGCACGCCGCCCGCCAGCATGCGCAGGCTCGGTTCTTCGCCGAACAGTACGGTGGCGAAGGCGATGCCGTAGACCGGCTCCAGGGCGAAGATCACCGCCGCCGTACGCGCCTTGATCAGCCGCAGGCTGGCGACGAAAAGGCTGTGGGCGACGCCGGTGCAGAGTAAGCCCAGGGCGACCAGCCAGAGCCAGTCCATGCCGCGCACCGAGGGCAGGTCGAGCAGTACCAGCGGCAGCAGGCAGGCGATGATCGTCAGGTTCTGGCACAGCGCCGCCTGGATCGGGTCGATGCCGCGCACGCTCACCCGGTTGGCCAGCGACAGCAGGGCGAACAGCAGGCCGGAGAGGGTGCCCCAGAGCAGGCCGGCGGTAGCGCCGTCGCGCAGGTCCAGGGTCGGCGTGACCATCACCAGGCCAATGCACACCAATGCCACTACCAGGTACTCGCCCCTGCGGATGCGCTCGCGGAACAGCAGGCCCTCCAGCAGCACGGTGAAGGCCGGGAAGCTGGCGAAGCCGAGGGTGGCCACCGCCACGTTGCCCACCTTCACCGCGAGGAAGAAGGTCAGCCAGTGCGTACACAGCAACACGCCGCCGCCCAGCAGCATGGCGGCCTGTTTCAGCGTGGGGCGCTTCTGTTCACGCAGATGTCCGGCGAATACCGCCGCCAGTGACAGCGAGCCGAACAGCGCGCGGCCGAAGACGATGACCAGGGGGCCGGCGAGGATGAGTTTGCCGAAGATGCCGGACAGCCCGAACATCAGGGCGCCGATGTGCAGGCCGATCAGGGCGCCGCGGGGAGTGAGTTCAGTAACGCGCTTCATGCCTGAGCTCCCGCCGACTGTCGTGGCGGGGCCTTGTCTGGAAAGAGGAAGGCGCGCCAGGCCAGCCGGCGCGCGGTGAAACGAGGCTCAGGCGAGCCGCGCACCATTGGGCAGCGGCTTGTCGAAACCGGCCAGTACCACTTTCTCGTCGCTGTCGTAGGCGCCGGTGACCAGCACTTCCGAGCGCACGCCGGCGATGGATTTTGGCTCGAAATTGCACACGCACAGCACCTGGCGGCCAATCAGCTCGTTGGCGTCATAGTGTGCGGTGATCTGCGCGCTGGAGGTCTTGATCCCCAGCGGGCCGAGGTCAACCTGGAGGATGTAGGCGGGCTTGCGCGCCTTCACGTTGGGTTCGGCCTGGATGATGGTGCCCACGCGCAGTTCGACGCGCTCGAAATCCCGCCACTCGATGGTGTCTGCCGACATCGCAGCTCCTGCTGGTTTGCTTGATTGCCGGCAGTCTAGGTTGCTGGCGCGCGGTTGTCTGTCGCGCGGCTAGCGGGAATTGTCGCGCGACTGCTGACGCAGTTGGCGCGGGGTGGTGCCGAACTGGCGGACGAGGGCGGCGGTGAAGGCGCTCTGCGAGGCGTAGCCGACCTGCGCGGCGATCTCGCCGACCGACTGGTGCGAGCCGCGCAGCAGGTCGCGGCCCAGGTGCAGGCGGCGCTGGCGCACGTAGTCCATGGGCGTCTGCCCGGTTTCGGCGAGGAAGCGCGCATGGAAGCGCGCCGCGGACAAGCCGGCGAGCCGCGCCAGGTCCGCCACCTGCAGCGGGTGCGCGGCATGCCGGTCGATGTAGCTGTCGAGGCTGGCCAGCGGCAGTTGCGCCGATTCGTCGAGGCGCTGCTGGCCGGCGGCGAGGCTGGCGAGCAGCAGGATGGCGCCCTGGCGCGCCAGCACCGGATCATGCAGCGAGCTGCCGGCGAGCCAGTGCACCAGCTGCGCCTGGTCGTTGCTGAGCAGGCGCTGGCCGGGGGTTTCCAGCAGGCGGCGGCCGGCATCGCTGTGCAGGCCGAGGCCGCCGAGCAGGTCTTCCTCGTCTTCCAGGTCCACCACCAGGCAGCGGCTGCCATCGGGGCTGGCGCAGGCGTGGTGCTCGTCACGCGGCACCACGGCGAAGGTCTGCCGGGTCACCAGGCTGCCGCGACCGCCCACTTCGAAATCCAGGCTGCCGGACAGCCCCAGCACCAGCTGCGCATGGCTGTGGCTGTGGGCGAGGTGGTCATGGCTGTACTGGCGCAGGGAGAGAATCTGGCTCATGCAAGGCTGCTTTCATGCTGGCGGGCAGGCTGACAGTCTAGCGCGCCGAGGGCTGTAACGGGACTGTCGCGAGTCGGTCACCTTCGCTTCACCGCGCGGGTCGACACTCGGAGAAACCCCACCGGAGGTCGCCGACGATGAGCAGCGCGCAACGCATGACGCCGACGAAGAAACAACGGGTACGCACCCTGTGGATATCCGATGTCCACCTGGGCACCCGCGATTGCCAGGCCGAGCACCTGGCCGGCTTCCTCAAGCGCTACCACGCCGACCGCATCTACCTGGTGGGCGACATCATCGATGGCTGGAAGCTGCGCGGCGGCATCTACTGGCCGCAGGCGCACACCAACGTGATCCGCCGCCTGCTGACCATGAGCAAGCGCGGCACCGAGGTGATCTACGTCACCGGCAACCACGACGAATTCCTGCGCCGCTATTCCTCGCTGCTGCTGGGCAACATCCGCCTGGTCGACGAGATCGTCCACACCACCGCTGACGGTCGTCAGTTGCTGGTGATCCACGGCGACCAGTTCGACGTGATCACCCGCTACCACAAGTGGCTGGCCTTCCTCGGCGACTCCGCCTATGAGTTCACCCTGACCCTGAATCGCTGGCTCAACCATTGGCGCAGCCGCTATGGCTACGGCTACTGGTCGCTGTCGGCGTACCTCAAGCACAAGGTGAAGACGGCGGTGAACTTCATCAGCGACTTCGAGGAAGCCATCGCCCACGAGGTGCACAAGCGCGGCCTCAACGGCGTGGTCTGCGGGCACATCCACCATGCGGAAATCCGCCAGATTGGCGAGGTGGAGTACCTCAACTGCGGCGACTGGGTGGAGTCCTGCTCGGCGCTGATCGAGCACTGGGATGGCAGCATCCAGCTCTACCGACTGGCCGAGGAGCAGGCGCGCGCCGAGGAGCCCGTGGTGGTCGAGTCGGCAGCATGAGGCTGCTGATCGTCACCGATGCCTGGCTGCCGCAGGTCAACGGCGTGGTCACCAGCCTGAAGGCGCTGGTGGCCGAGCTGGAAGGGCAGGGCCACGTGGTCGGCCTGCTCTCCCCGCAGGACTTTCGCCACCGTCCGTGCCCGAGCTACCCGGAGATCCCGCTGGCGTGGGACCTGTGGAAGGTAGGCGAGAAGATCAGCGGCTTCGCTCCCGATTGCGTCCACCTCGCCACCGAGGGCCCGCTGGGTTGGGCCGCGCGGCGATGGCTGGTACGCCGGGGCCTGAGATTCAGCAGCGCCATCCACACGCGCTTTCCCGAATACGTGAACACCCGTTGGCCCTGGCTGCCGCTGGGCTGGGGCTATGCCTTCCTGCGCCGCTTCCATGCACCCAGCGCAGCCGTGCTGGTCAGCAGCGAGCGCATGCGTAGCACGTTCGCCGATCACGCCTTCGACAACCTCGCGCTCTGGCGCAAGGGTGTGGATATCCTGCGTTTCCAGCCGGGGGCGGGCGCACCGCTGGACGAGCCGGTGTTCCTCTATGTCGGCCGGCTGGCGCAGGAAAAGAACCTCGAAGCCTTTCTCGCCCTCGACCTGCCGGGGCGCAAGCGCGTGGTAGGCGACGGCCCGCAGCGGGCCGCGCTGGAAGCGATTTATCCACAGGTGGAATTCCTTGGCTATCGCCACGGCGACGAACTCGCCGAGGCCTACCGCAAAGCCAGCGTGCTGGTCTTCCCCTCGCTGACTGACACCCTCGGCCTGGTGATGTATGAGGCGCTGGCGTGCGGCACGCCAGTGGCGGCGTTCCCGGTGGCGGGGCCGCTGGATGTGCTGGAACAGGGCGTCACCGGAGTGATGGACGCCGACCTGCGCAGCGCCTGCCTGCGGGTACTGGAACTGGATCGCCAGGTCTGCGCGCAGTGGGCACGGGGGCAGACCTGGCAGGCATCGGCGCAGGAGTTCCTGGCGCTTCAGGTACGCCTGTCGGAGATGCCGGTCAGTGATGAACCGGGCTATGCAGGCAGCTGATCAGAACAGCTGGCGGTCGTGGTCCAGGCTCTGGTCCACCAGCCACTTACCGTGGGCGATGGACGCGTGCTGGGCCTTTTCCAGGTCCGACATGAAGGCGTATTCAACCGGCAGCGTCTTGCGCCTGGTGGTCTGCCCGTCCGGGGCGGTGATGTGGCAGCCGGCGGCCCAGGGAGTTGGCAGGCCGGGGTGTTCGACGACATCGGCGGTGATGGTGTACTTGCGGTACTCGCATTGCATCAGGCTCATGGGGCGTCCTCCTGGCTATTCACCAACGGCCCACGCAGGGCGGCTGGCGAGCGGAACGGTGCCGGCGTCATGCGCGGGCAAGCCTCGTTAACCCCCAACATAGACCACCAGGACAAGCCTTTCGCCGGATACCGACGAACGCGAATGTCATCTTCGCCGGAGATTTTCCGCCCGAATCTTCCCAATGCCGATGCACCGCGCCAGACTGTCGGCCATGCCAATCCAGACCCTTTCCCGTCTCGCCGAAGTCGATGCCCGCCAGTGGGACGCCCTGTTGCCGGACGACCAGCCGTTCCTGCGCCACGCCTTTCTCTCCGCGCTGGAGGAAAGCGGCAGCGTCGGCGGCCGTACCGGTTGGAAACCGTCCCATCGCGTGCTGCTGGGCGACGATGGCCGCTTGCTGGCCGCTGCGCCGGCCTATCTGAAAAGCCATTCCTACGGCGAGTACGTGTTCGACTGGAGCTGGGCGGATGCCTGCCTGCGCGCCGGCATCCCCTACTACCCCAAGCTGCTGGTGGGCATTCCCTTCACGCCGGTCGGCGGCGCCCGCCTGCTGGGCGCGCCCGAGGCGGCGCTGAGCCTTGTTGGCGCGCTGGCGGGCGAAGTGGACGAGGGGCATTGCTCCGGCGTGCACGTGAACTTCACCGATACCGCCGCCGATGCATTGCTGCGCGATGCCGATGGCTGGCTGGAGCGCCTGGGCTGCCAGTACCACTGGAGCAACCGCGGCTACCGCGATTTCCAGGACTTCCTCGACGCGCTCAGCTCGCGCAAGCGCAAGCAGTTGCGCAAGGAGCGCGAGCAGGTCGCCGGGCTCGGGCTGGACTTCGTCTGGATGGAGGGGCGCGAGCTGTCCGAGGCGCACTGGGACTTCGTCTACGCCTGCTACAGCAGTACCTATGAGGTACGCGGGCAGGCGCCTTACCTGAGCCGCGCGTTCTTCAGCCTGATCGGCGAGCGCATGCCCGAGGCGATCCGCGTGGTCTTCGCCCACCAGAATGGCCGGCCCGTGGCCATGGCCTTCAGCCTGCTGGGCGGCGACACGCTGTACGGCCGCTACTGGGGCTGCCTGGCGGAGTTCGACCGGCTGCACTTCGAAACCTGCTTCTACCAGGGGCTGGACTTCGCCATCGGCCATGGCCTCAAGCGCTTCGACGCCGGAGCGCAGGGCGAGCACAAGCTGATCCGTGGCTTCGAGCCGGTGATCACGCGCTCCTGGCATCGACTGGGGCATCCGGGGCTGCGTGACGCGGTGGAGGAGTTCCTGGTGGGGGAGAGGGCGGGCATCCTGGCTTACGCCGAAGAGGCCCGCGCGGCGCTGCCGTATCGGCAGGATTGACGCCTGTAATTCCCTGTAGGAGCGCGCCATGCCCGCGACCGCGCGCATGGCGCGCTCCTACAGGTCAGTTGCGTAGCTTGCCGGCAACTGTGGATAAGGTTCGCGGTTATTCCGGCTTCGCCTCACCCTTGCCCGGCAGCATGCGCACCAGGGTGTTGTCGCGGCTGATGTAGTGGTGGAACAGCGCGGCCAGCGCGTGA
The DNA here is from genome assembly GCF_014852215.1 of Pseudomonas sp. PDM19. Taxonomy (NCBI): domain Bacteria; kingdom Pseudomonadati; phylum Pseudomonadota; class Gammaproteobacteria; order Pseudomonadales; family Pseudomonadaceae; genus Pseudomonas; species Pseudomonas sp. PDM19. The sequence goes on from NZ_JACVBG010000002.1 coordinate 730,795, forward strand.
ATGCCGATCAGCCAGTAGCCGAGCACGGCGATGGTCTCGTGCCAGTACTTCACCTGCTTGGCCAGGTCCGGGTTCTTGGCCACCAGGTGCGGCAGCTCCAGGCCCCAGAACGGCACCGGCTTGTCGGCGGCGCTGAGGATGATCCAGCCGGCCAGCGGCAGGCCGATCATCAGGCCGTAGAGCGCCAGGTGCGCGAGCTTCGCCAGCACCATCTGCCAGGCCGGCGGCGCCGGGACGATCGGCGGGGTGGGGTAGATGAAGCGGCCGATGATACGCAGCCAGACCAGCACGAAGACGCTCAGGCCGAACATGAAGTGAAACTGGGAAAACAGCGCACGGGTGTCGCTGCCTTTGGGGAAGTTGGTGCGGTACTCCATGCAGAAGTACGTGGCGGCGATCAGTACCAGCATGATCCAGTGCAGGGCAATGGACAGGCTGCCGTAGCGTGACGGGGACTTGGAAAGGCTCATGACGGTTCCTTGTGTGGCTCTTTTTCGTGCGCCGCGTTCTGACGACGGGGCTGTCAGTCTGAGCATAGAGCCTTAAGCGTGCCTGAAAAACCGTGAAGCCAAAGTGAAAGGGCCGCAATGTGCGGCCCTTTTGATGTCGGTCAGCCTTCGTCGTCGGCTGACTGGCGGGAGCGGATGGCGTTCACCAGCCGCTTGGCCAGGGCTGGATAGTCTTCGTCGAAGTGGTGGCCGCCGGGCAGTTGCAGGTTCTCACCCACCGACTGCGGCTGGGTGCAGCCGCTTTCGTCCTTCTCTTCGATGCCGTACACGCAGAGCACTTTCGGCCCCGGCAGACGAGCCATTTCCGGGCCGGTGGAGGCTTCCTGGCCGGCCTTGCCGAGCCAGCCCTGCACCTCGATCTCGAAGCTGCCGCTGCGGGCAAAGGCCAGCAGGATCACCGAGCTGACGTCCTTCTTGGCGTCCGCCGGCAGGCGGTTGTAGATCGCCGGCAGCACGTCGGCGCCGAACGAGTAACCGGCCAGCACGAAGTGCTTGGCGCCCCATTTCTCGCGGTAGTGCTGCATCAGCAGGGCGAGGTCGGCGGCGCTCTGTTCCGGGGTCTTGTGCTCCCAGAAGTAGCGCAGGGCATCGACGCCCACCACCGGATAGCCCAGCTCGGCCATCTGCGCCGCGACGTCGCGGTCCAGGTCGCGCCAGCCGCCGTCGCCCGAGTAGAACAGGGTGACGGTCTCCGAGGGCTTGGCGGCCGGGACTTCCACCACCGGCACGTTGTCGCCACCGCCTTGTAGCTGCTGTCGCAACTGGTCGGCGAGGACCTTGGGCAGCGGGGTGTCGTAGTCGGTGATCACCGTCTCGGCATTCTTCAGGCCGCGGGCGAAGCGCGCGCTGGCGTCGTCCGGGTTGTCGTTCCAGGCGGCCAGCCAGTGGCCGTGGGCGGCAGTCGTCGGCAGCGGGGTGGCGGCGCAGTCGGGCTTCTCCAGGGAGAAACCGACCGACAGGGCCTTGGCCTTGTCGTCAGTCTGCCCGGCGAGCCAGCGGAAGGCCCAGGCGCTGCCCGGACCGATGCCGGCGACCAGGGTCGGCTGGCCGTCGAGCAGCTCGCCGGCAGCCTTGATGCGGGCCTGCTGGGTGGCGCAGTCCTTTTCCGGGAAGACGAACTGCACCACGCGGGCGCCGCTGTCGTGGGCCAGGGCCAGCAATTGGCCGTCGTCGAGTTTCTGGTCGGCCTGCACGGCCAGCAGTACACGGGCGTTCGGTTGCTTGCCGGGGATGGCCAGGGCGACGGCACTGCCGTCGGCGAGCTGGCGGTGTTCGAGGGAAGCCTGGGAAGCCGGCCGGCTCCACAGCAGCAGACCCACGGCGATGATGACCAGCAGGAGGAGGGCGAGCAGGTGTCGCCAGCGTCGTTTCAACATATCAGCGTTTTACCAATCCACTCAGGCCGCCTGCGATGAGGGCGGCCGTATCGGCCAGGGCCACCAGCGGATCCAGTCCGGCGGGCACGGCCAGGTAACGGGGTTCCCAGTCGGGCTGGAACTTGTCCTTGAAGCGCCGCAGCCCCTGGAAATTGTAGAACTGCTCACCCCGGCGGAAAACCAGCGCGCCGAGACGTTGGGTCAGCGGGGCGCCACGGCGCGGCTGCAAGCCGGCCAGGGGCACCATGCCGAGGCTGAAGCGGGTGTGCCCGCTCTCCTTGTAATGCAGGATCAGGCCGAGCATGAGGAACTCCATGGTCAGCTTGGGTGCGTCAGGGGCTACGCGCATCAGGTCGATGCTCGCCAGCTCCTTGCCGGAGGTTTCCAGCAGGTTGGCGAAGGCCACGGCGCGGCCCTGGAAGCGGACCACGACGACGCGGAAATAACGCAGGTATTCCGGGGTAAAGCGGCCCAGGGAGAAGCCCTTCTCGCGGACGTTCTTGCCGCCCAGCCAGGCATCGGAGATGGCGCGCAGCTCGTCCATCGGCGCGTTGCCGGCGTCATGGAATTCCAGGCTCAGGCCGTCGCGCTGGCCACGGTTCCAGGTGTAGCGCAGGTCCTTCATCTCCTTGCCCTTGCTCTCCAGGTCGAAGCGGCGCAGATCGACCCGCGCCTCCTCGCCGAGCTTGAGCGCGGTGAGACCGATGTCCATGTACAGCGGCAGGTTCTCCGCGCGCACCTGGTAGAACACCGGGCGCGCGTGGTGCAGGTCGCAGAGGTCGCGGAACTGCCAGATCAGTTCGGCGCGGGCCTGGGCCGGGCCGACCGGATCGAACAGCGCCACCAGGCTGCGGCCACGGCGGGCGTACATCAGGAAGGCGTCGTTGCCCTCGTGGAACAGCAGCGCCTTGTCGCCGGACAGGGCCAGGCCGCCGTCGGGCTGCGCGGAGCTGGCCAGGATGCCGGCGGCGGTGTCCAGGTCCTCGCGGGTCGGCGCGTGGATGGCCGGCGGCGCGGTGCGCAGCAGCCAGTACAGCGCCAGCGCGGCCAGCAGCAGGCAACTGCCCAGCGCGGCACGCAGGCCACGCGGGGCGTCGGCATCCAGAGCGAACTGCCACCAGAGTTCGTGGCTGTAGGGCACATCCTGGTAGGCGAACAGCAGCAGCCAGATAGACGCGGCGATAACGCAGGCAGCGGCGCCCAGATACAGCGGCGAGAAGGGCAGGTCCATCAGGCGGCTGCGGCGGTAGAAGGCGCTGCGGAAGATCACCAGCAGGGCGGCGGTGAAGCTGAGGATCAGCGCTTCTTCCCAGTCGAAGCCCTTGAGCAGCGACAGTGCGGCGCCGGCGATCAGCAGGCCGATGGTCAGTGCCCAGGCGGCGGAGAGGCGGCGGCGCAGGCCGTAGGCGAGCAGCAGGCAAAGTACGCCGATCAGGCTGGCGGCCAGGTGCGAGGCATCGATCAGGCGGTGCGGCACGAGGAAGCCGACTTCGTCCAGGCGGGTGTCGATGGACGGCGTGGCGCCGGAGAACAGCAGCACGATGCCGGAGATGAACACCAGCAGGGAGAGAATCTGCGCGGCGAAGCCGGAGGTGATGCGCACCGCCTGTTTGGCCACCAGCACGCGGCGGGCTTCGAGGAACAGCAGCAGCAGACAGGCGACGATCAGCGGCAGGACCACGTAGATCAGGCGATACAGCAGCAGTGCGGCAGCCAGCGGCGCGGCGCCCAGCTGGTTGGCGAAGGCTGCCAGCAGCACGGCTTCGAACACGCCGACGCCGCCCGGCACGTGGCTGAGCACGCCAGCGGCCAGGGCAATCAGGTAGACCAGCAGGAAAGCGCCGAAGGGCGGGGCTTCGGGCAGCAGCAGATAGAGCACGGTGGCGGCAGCGGCCACGTCCAGCGCGGTGATCAGCAGTTGCAGCAGCGACAGGCGCAGGCCCGGCAGGCGCAGGGTGCGGCGGCCGAAGCGGACCAGGTGGCTGTCGGGCGAGGGCTGTTCCGGCAGGCGGCGGCGTTCGACGGCAACCACCAGCAACAGGCAGAGGGCGATGATGCCCAGCGCCAGCACTGCCACCAGCCATTCCGGCAGGTGCAGGGCCAAGGAGGCGTCGGAGAGGTCGCTCAGCGCGGCGAGCGCGGCCAGCACCGGCAGCGCGCAACCCAGCGACAGGCTGGCGAACAGCGTCATCAAGGCGACGTCGCCAGCCCCCAGCCCCTGGCGGGCATAGAGGCGATAGCGCACCGAGCCGCCGGAGAGCATCGACAGGCCAACGGCGTTGCCGATGGCGAAGGCGGAGAAACCGCCGGTCAGCAGCGCCGGGACGGGCAGCTTCACGCCGGCGAAGCGGCTGGCCGACCATTCATAGCCGAGCAGGAAGATGAAACCGACCACGGTGGCGGCGAAGGCGCCGAGCAGCGAGGTAGTGGGTACGTCGAGCAGGGCGTCGTGCAGGGAGTAGGCGTCGATGTCGCGCAGCAGGTGATAGCAGGCGATCAGTGCGAGGCTGAACAGCACCAGGGTCACGCCCAGGCCGAGTGCCTGGCGGTTGGCGTTCACCCAGTTGAGCCAGGTCGCTCGGGCAGGAGCTTCCTCGGCGGCAGGGGTATCGGGTGTGGTGGGGTTGGCGCTCATCGGGCACCTCAATCGATTTAGCGCGACAGAGTAGGGGCACTGACGCGAATTCCCAAGTCCCCGGAAGAGTATTTTCCTGATCCGTGAGACGCCACCCGTGGGCGATCCTTTTTTGCGCACAACGAAAAAAGCCACTCCTAAGAGTGGCTTTCTTCTTGATGTCTGGTTGCGGGAGCAGGATTTGAACCTACGACCTTCGGGTTATGAGCCCGACGAGCTACCAGACTGCTCCATCCCGCGGCGGCAATTCTACGGATATGAAGCCTTGTGTCAAACGATATTTCGTTTTCGATCAATAATTTAAACGCGCGCAAACGAAAAAGGGCCACTCCGAAGAGTGACCCTTTTTCTGTGTCTGGTTGCGGGAGCAGGATTTGAACCTACGACCTTCGGGTTATGAGCCCGACGAGCTACCAGACTGCTCCATCCCGCGGCGGCCATTCTACGGATGTGAAAGGTCTTGTCAATCGATATTTCGCTTTCGATCAATAATTTAAATCGCGCGCAAACGAAAAAGGGCCACTCCGAAGAGTGACCCTTTTTCTGTGTCTGGTTGCGGGAGCAGGATTTGAACCTACGACCTTCGGGTTATGAGCCCGACGAGCTACCAGACTGCTCCATCCCGCGGCATCCATTCTACGCCGATGGGCCTGTGTGTCAACGAAAAATAGGGAAAAGTGATTTTCTATCAGATATTTAGCTGCGGCGAACGGCAGCGCGGCAGTTGTCCGCCGGCGGAGTTTTCCTGGCTGTGGATAACCGAAGCGGCGACGTTTTGCATTACCATGGCCGGGTTTTCCGCCGCCTTTTGGGGCGGCTTCCGATGGTGATGCAGGCGTCTTCTTCGTGACTCGGCAACGAAAGATCATCCACATCGATTGCGACTGCTTCTATGCCGCCATCGAGATGCGCGACGACCCCAGCCTGGCGGGCAAGCCGCTGGCGGTGGGTGGGTCGCCGGACAAGCGTGGCGTGGTCGCGACCTGCAACTACGAGGCGCGCGCCTATGGGCTGCATTCGGCCATGGCCATGCGCACGGCGGTGAAGCTGTGCCCGGACCTCACCATCGTGCGCCCGCGCATGGATGTCTATCGCGAGACTTCGCGGGAAATCCACGCGATCTTCCGCGACTACACCGACCAGATCGAACCGCTCTCCCTGGACGAGGCCTATCTCGACGTCAGCGACAGCGAGCGCTGCGGCGGCAGCGCCACGCGCATTGCCCGGGAGATTCGCCAGCGAGTCTGGGAAACCCTGCACATCACGGTGTCCGCCGGGGTGGCGCCGAACAAGTTCATCGCCAAGATCGCCAGTGACTGGCGCAAGCCCAACGGGCTGTTCGTGGTCACGCCCGACGAGGTGGACGGTTTCGTCGCCGAACTGCCGGTAAAAAAGCTGCATGGCGTAGGCAAGGTTACCGCCGAGAAGCTGGCGCGCCTGGGGATTCGCACCTGCGCGGACCTGCGCGACTGGTCGCGTATCCAGCTGGCCAAGGAATTCGGCAGTTTCGGTGAACGGCTCTGGGGCTTGTCGCGGGGCGTCGATGACCGTCCGGTGCAGGTTGACAGCCGCCGCCAGTCGATCAGCGTGGAGAACACCTTCGACCAGGACCTGCCGGACCTGGCGGCTTGCCAGGAGGAATTGCCGTCGTTGCTGGGTGAGCTGGAGCGGCGCATGACGCGCCTGGACACCAGCTACCGGCCGGGCAAGCCGTTCATCAAGCTGAAGTTCCACGACTTCACTCAGACCACCCTGGAACAGGCCGGCGCCGCGCGGGACCTGGAAAGCTATCGGCTATTGCTGGGGCAGGCGTTCCAACGCGGCAACAAGGCGGTGCGGCTGATCGGCGTGGGCGTGCGCCTGGTCGATCTGCGCGGCGCCCACGAGCAGCTCACGCTCTTCTAGCACGGGCGAAAATGCCTCAGCCTTCGGGCCACATGCGCATGGCGCGGCCGGAGACCGGCCACAGGCGCAGCTCGCCTTCTTCGGTGATATCCCAGCGCTGCACTTCGCCAAGCATCTTGAGGAACTGCTGTTCCTGCTCCATCACCAGGTCGGCGCACAGCTTGCGAGTGGCGCCGGGCTGGCCGAAGGTCAGCTGGTCGCCTTCGAGCTTGTAGCTGGCGAACCAGTGGTTGCAGCCGGCGCTGCCGTAGGCGCGGCCATTGCCGTCCAGGGTCAGGCTGATGTGCGTGTAGTCGATCAGCGGGTGCTCACCGACCCACTCCACGCGGTAGGTATGCTCTGCTTCGGGAACCGGCTTGCTGGCGCAACCGGCCAGGGCCAGCGCGGTGCAGGCGCTGGCGATCAGGGCTTTCATGCAGTCTCCTTGCTCTGGCAATCCGGGCAGAGGTGGCGGTTGCCGACCTTGGCCCATCCCAGTTCGGCGATGCGCTGCTCGGCGGCGGGCTGCTGGGCGGCCTTGCCGAGGGTGGCATCGACGGCGAATTCGAAGTCCAGTGTAGCCTCGCAGCCGTCGCAGTTGACCTTCCACTCGTGGATACCCAGTTCACGAAACACCGGGCCCTTGGCCACGGCCATCCACTGCCCCGGCGGGTTGATCAGGTGGCGGACCTTTTCCACTTCCAGCGTCATGCTCAGGCTTTTGCTGCCCTTGAGGCTGACCAGCATGGTGTCGCCGGCCTTGATCGAGCCACCGATGCCGGTGACCTGGTAGCGGCCCGGAGTCAGCGCGCGGCACTCGTTGAGGGTGAATTGCGGGTTGAGCAGGGTGTAGCGGAAATCGTGCTGGGCCATGGGTCCTCCGGGAAAGCGCGGCATTCTAGGGCGCGTGGCGTGCGGATGCGAGCGCCTTCTGCTCAGTTTTTCACCAGGTTGACCGGATTGCCGGCCCGCCAGGCGGCGATGTTGGCCAGCGTGGTCTGGGCGATCCCGGCCAGCGCCTCGCGGGTCAGGAAGGCCTGGTGCGCGGTGATGATCACGTTGGGGAAGGTCAGCAGGCGCGCCAGTACGTCGTCCTGCAGCGGCTGGTCGGAGCGGTCGGCGAAGAAGATGTCGGCTTCCTCTTCATAGACGTCCAGGCCCAGGTAGCCGAGCTGGCCGCTTTTCAGCGCCTCGATCAGCGCCGGTGTATCGACCAGCGCGCCGCGGCCGGTGTTGATCAGCATGGCGCCGCGCTTCATGCGTTCCAGGCTGTCGGCGTTGATCAGGTGCCTGGTGGCCTCGTTGAGCGGGCAGTGCAGGCTGATGATGTCGGACTGCGCGAGCAGCTCGTCCAGCTCGACGAAGCGCCCGCCCAGGGCCTCGATGGCGCGATTGGGATAAGGGTCGTAGGCCAGGATGTGGCAGCCGAAACCGCTCATGATGCGGGCGAAGACTTCGCCGATCTGCCCGCTGCCGATGATCCCGACAGTGCGCCCGTACAGGTCGAAGCCGGTCAGGCCGTGCAGGGAAAAATCACCTTCGCGGGTGCGGTTGTAGGCGCGGTGGAGGTGCCGGCACAGCGCCAGGACCAGCCCTGCGCCATGTTCGGCCACCGCGTGGGGCGAATAGGCCGGTACGCGGACCACGGCAAGACCCAGCGCATGGGCGGCGGCCAGGTCGACGTGGTTGTAGCCGGCCGAGCGCAGGGCGATCAGTTTCGTGCCGCCAGCTGCCAGGTGCTCCAGCACCGGGCGCGACAGGTCGTCGTTGACGAAGGGGCAGACCACTTCGAAGCCCATGGCCAGGGCGACCGTGTCCTCGCGCAGCTGCGCCTGCTGGAAATGCAGCTCGAAGCCGAGGCCATGGTTGGCGGCGAGGAAGCTGTCGCGGTCGTAGGTCTGGTTGCTGAACAGGATGATGCGCATCGATTCAATTCCGTCTTCAGTGCGTCTGGCCGGCTTCGATTTCCAGCCGGCCCTCGGTCGCCTGTGCCAGCTCGGCCATGGCCTTGTCCAGTTCGTCCAGCGCGGCGGGGCCGTCCGGATCGTTCTGCTTGAGCAGCGTCTCGGCGCGCTGGCAGGCCGCGCGCAGCATCGGTACGCCGCAGTAGCGGGTGGCACCGTGCAGGCGGTGGATGCGTTCGAGCAGGGTGTTGCGATCGTTGCGCTCGCGGGCCTGGCGGATCACCTGGCGGTCGGCGGACAGCGAGGCGAGCAACATGCCGAGCATGTCGGCAGCCAGCTCCGGTTTGCCGGCGGCCAGCCGCAGGCCTTCCTCCGGGTCCAGGACGCTGAGGCCTTCCAGGGATGATTGGACCTGGCGCGGACGCTCGTCGCGCGGCTCGCCCAGCGCCAGGCCGGTCCACTTGAGGATCACCTGGACCAGTTGGCGCTCGTCGATCGGCTTGGTCAGGTAGTCGTCCATGCCGCCCTGCAGCAGGGCGCGCTTCTCGTTGGCCAGGGCATGGGCAGTGAGGGCAATGATCGGCACCGGGCTGACCTCGCGGTCGCCTTCCCAGAGGCGGATCGCCTCGGTGGCCTGGCGGCCGTCCATGATCGGCATCTGCACGTCCATGAATACCAGGTCGAAGCGCTCGCGCTGCACCGCTTCGACGGCGGCGAGGCCGCTGTCGACGGCTGTCACCTCGGCGCCCATGTCGGTCAGCAGGGTCTTCACCAGCAACAGGTTGGCCGGGTTGTCGTCGACGCAGAGCAGGCGTGGAATGCGCTCGAGCTTGCCGTTGACGTTCTTGTCCTTGCGGGTCGGCCGCAGGTGCAGCAGTTCATTCAGTGCCTGCTGCAGCTTGCGCGTGCAGGCGGGTTTGCTCTGCACCTGGGCGTCTGGCAGCACGTCGTTGTAGTGCGCCTGTTCGATGGTCGGGCACAGCACCAGGCTCTTGCAGCCGTGCTGTTCGAGTTCGCGGATGGACTGGCGCAGCGCCTCGGGCGGGTGGTCGGCGGCGGTCACGCCGAGCAGCGCCAGGGTTATCGGCGCCTTGTCCGACGGCCCGGCCAGCAGGGTCTTCTCCAGCGTGACGAGGTCAGGGAACTCGGTGACTTCCAGGCCGCAGTCCTCCAACTGGTGGTGCAGCGCGGTGCGCGTCAGTTCGTGGGGCTCGTACAGTGCCACGCGCAGGCCACCGGCCAGGGCGTGCGGCAGGTCGTCGCCGTCGTCGCGGGCCTTGGGCAGGTTGAGGCTGATCCAGAACTCCGAGCCATCGCCGGCGCTGCTTTCCACGCCGATCTCGCCGCCCATCTGCTCGATCAGGCGCTTGGAAATGACCAGCCCCAGGCCGGTGCCGCCGGCCTGGCGCGAGAGGGAATTGTCCGCCTGGCTGAAGGCCTGGAACAGCGCGCGCAGGTCGGCGTCGGTCAGGCCCACGCCGGTGTCCTGCACGCTGATGCGCAGCTGCGCGCGGTCGTCGCTCTCGTCTTCGAGCATGGCGCGTACGGCGATGCTGCCGTCGTGGGTGAACTTGATGGCGTTGCTCACCAGGTTGGTCAGCACCTGCTTCAGCCGCTGCGGGTCGCCCACCAGCTGCAGCGGAGTGTCGCGGTAGATCAGGCTGACCAGCTCCAGGTGCTTTTCGTGGGCGGCGGGGGCGAGAATGGTCAGGGTGTCCTGGATCAGCTCGCGCAGGTTGAACGGGATGTTCTCCAGTACCAGCTTGCCGGCTTCGATCTTCGAGAAGTCGAGGATCTCGTTGATGATCCCCAGCAGACTCTCGGCGGACTTGTGGATGGTGCCCAGGTAGTCCTGCTGGCGGCTGGTCATCTCGCTCTTCTGCAGCAGGTTGGTGAAGCCGAGGATGCCGTTGAGCGGGGTGCGGATCTCGTGGCTCATGTTGGCGAGGAACTCGGATTTGATCCGGCTCGCCTCCAGGGCCTCCTTGCGCGCAAGGTCCAGTTCGATGTTCTGGATCTCGATGGTCTCCAGATTCTGCCGCACGTCCTCGGTGGCCTGGTCGATGTTGTGCTGCATCTCTTCCTGGGCGCTCTGCAACGCCTCGGCCATGCGGTTGATGCCGCCGGCCAGCTCGTCCAGCTCGTGGCTGCCCAGCGCCGGCAGGCGGGTTTCCAGGCGGCCCTCCTTGAGCTGGGCGACGCCCTGGGCGATCTGCCCCAGCGGCGCGTTGATCGCGCGGCTCATGCGCAGGGCGAGGAGGGCGGTGACAGCAAGGCCCGCGCCGATCAGCAGCAGGCTGGTGAACAGGCTGCGGTAGCCGCGCAGCAGGGTGCCGTGGTGCGACAGTTCCAGTTCGACCCAGCCCAGCAGCTTCTCGGCGTCGTCGTCGGGGTCGCCGGACAGGCTGCGGTGCTTGCCCAGCACCGGCAGGAGGAAGTGGGTGGTGTCCAGGTTGCTCGCCATGCTCAGGTGCGAGCCGTCTCCACTGGGCATTGGCGTCAGTATGCTGGGGCCGGCGTGGACGAGTTTTTCCCGGTCCGGGTCGAGGAAGGTCACGGCGCGCACGTCGGGTTGGTCCAGCGCTTCGTTGGCGATGCGCTCGAGCAGCTCGTTGTTGTGGTTGGCCATGGCCGGGGCGGACAGCGGCGCCAGTTGCTCGGCGATCAGTTGCCCGCGCTCGATCAACTGGGCGTGCATGTCCGACAGCTGCACCCAGGTGAAATAGCCGCCCAGCACCAGCGCCAGCAGGCTGGTGGGCAGCAGGGTGAGCAGCAGTACCCGTCCCTTGATGCCGAGATCCTTGAACACTCGCTTCCTCCGATGCGTTTATCCCCGGCAGTGTAGCGGTTCAGACCTTCGTCGGAAGCCCTTTGCCTTGCCGGGAGCGCGTGGAATCGTGAATACTTCACGCAATTGCTAATCACTCTTATTTGATATGAATGCCATAGCTTCGTCCGGCCTGCGCCTGCTGACCATCGAGGACGACCCGACCCTGGGCGCCCACCTGTCTTCCCATTTGAGCGAACGCGGCTTCGCGGTCACCTGGTGCCAGGACGGCGACGAAGGCCTGGCCCAGGCGCGCGGCGGCGACTACGACCTGGTGCTGATGGATATCATGCTGCCCGGCACCGGTGGCCTGGACATCCTCCGCACCCTGCGCCGTGAGCGCGCGGTGCCGGTCATCCTGATGTCCGCCCTGGGCGCCGAGCAGGACCGTATCGCCGGCTTCTCCCAGGGCGCCGACGATTACCTGCCCAAGCCTTTCAGCCTTGCCGAACTCAGCGTGCGCGTGGACGCCGTGCTGCGCCGGGTGGCGCTGGAGCGCGGCAGCCAGTCACTGAACAGCACGCCTGCGCCGACCGGGCTGCAGATGGACCCGCAGAAGGACGACGTCGGCCTTGATGGCCAATGGGCCGGCCTGACCGGCACCGAGTACCGCCTGCTGGAAACCTTCCTCGGCAGCCAGGGCGAGACCCTGAGCAAGCCCTTCCTTTACCAGCACGTGCTGCATCGCGCCTTCACCGCCCACGACCGTAGCCTGGACATGCACGTCAGCCACCTGCGCCGCAAGCTGCAGGCCATCGGCTATATCCGCCACACGCTGCATACCGTGTGGGGCAAGGGCTACGTCTTCGCCGAGGCCGAGGACTGACATGCCCGGCCGCCACTCGCTGTTCTGGAAGCTCGCCGTCGCCCTCGTGGTGCTGTGCCTGTCGGTGATCTGGCTGTCCTGGAACTGGGGCAAGCAGATGGAGCGCGACAGCTACTTCCTGTCCGAGGCGGCGCGGCAGGTGCTCGCCGGCTATGCCGACGAGGCCCAGCAGGCGTGGCGTACCGGCGGGGCGGCAGGTGTCGATGCCTGGTTGGCACAGATGAAGCAGCGCGAGCCAGTGTGGATGGTCGTGGTGGATGCCCGCCTGCAGTCGCTGGGCACGCATCCGCTGCCCATGGCAGACGTGGCGCACCTGACCTTCCAGCGCGGGCTGGAATGGCCGGTAAGCTCGCGCTCCGTGACCCTGCCGTACATCGGCATTCCCTTCCCGGACGAGCCAAGCGCTGGCCGGCTGGTGGTGCAACTGCCGCAGCGCTACCTGCCGGGCGGCCTGAGCTTCCTGCGACAATCCATCAGTCATGCGCTGGTGCCGACGATCCTTGCCCTGATGCTCTGCGGGCTGATCTATCGCCGGCTGGTACGCCCGCTCGGGCGGCTGCGCGAACACGCCAACGCCTTGCAGGCGGATGACCTCGGTTCGGTCGCCGGCCCGGAACTGATCGCCCGCCGCGACGAACTCGGCGAACTCGGCCGCGCGCTGGACCACATGGCCGAGCGCCTGCGCGGCCACGTCGGCCTGCAGCGCCAGTTATTGCGCGACCTGTCCCATGAGCTGCGCACGCCGCTCAGCCGCCTGCGGGTGGCCGGCGACAGCCCGATCAGCGAGGCCGCGCTGCGTCAGCGTGTCGAGCGGGAGGTGGAGGTGATGCAGCGCCTGGTCGCCGACACCCTGGAGCTGGCCTGGCTGGATACCGAGCGCCCGCGCGTGGAGCTGGAAGAGATCGACCTGCGCTCGCTGTGGGACCTGCTGGTGGACGACGCGCGCTTCGAGGCAGGCTGGAGTACCGAGCGCTTCCTTTATCAGGTACCGGCGGACTGCCGCGTGCGCGGCCATCTCAACGGCCTGGCCCAGGCGCTGGAGAACTTGCTGCGCAACGCCATCCGTCATTCGCCGGAACATGGTCGCATCCGCCTGAGCGGCCGGCGCGAGTCCGGTGGCTGGCACTTGTGGCTGGAAGACGATGGTCCCGGCGTGGCGGAAAGTGACCTGGAGCGCATCTTCCTGCCCTTTACCCGGCTCTCCGATGCGCGTACCGGCGAAGGCTTCGGTCTGGGCCTGAGTATCGCCCGCAGCTCGCTGCGCATGCAGGGCGGCGAACTCTGGGCGGACTGCGCCGAGGCGGGGCTGCGCGTGCACCTGCGCCTGCCCGACGCGGCGGCGGCCTGAGGCCGACGCCGGCCCCTGTACACGGCTTGTTAGGAAGTTTCGTATGGCGGGGCGGCTTTTGCCGGTATCATAGAGCGCCCTGTTCCAGATCCGAGTGCTTCCATGACCGTGCAGTACCCGACTATCGCCGATTGCGTCGGCCATACCCCGCTGGTGCGCCTGCAGCGCCTGGCCGGGGAAACTTCCAACACCCTGCTGGTGAAACTCGAGGGTAACAACCCCGCGGGTTCGGTGAAGGATCGCCCGGCGCTGTCGATGATCACCCGTGCCGAACTGCGCGGCGACATCAAGCCCGGCGACACGCTGATCGAAGCCACTTCCGGCAACACTGGCATCGCCCTGGCGATGGCGGCGGCAATCAAGGGTTACCGCATGATCCTGATCATGCCCGACAACTCCACCGCCGAGCGCAAGGCCGCCATGACCGCCTACGGCGCCGAGCTGATCCTGGTGACCAAGGAGCAGGGCATGGAAGGTGCCCGTGACCTCGCCGACCAGATGGCGCGCGAAGGCCAGGGCAAGGTGCTCGACCAGTTCGCCAATGGCGACAACCCGATCGCCCACTACCATTCCACCGGCCCGGAAATCTGGCAGCAGACCGGCGGTGAGATCACCCATTTCGTCAGCTCCATGGGCACCACCGGCACCATCATGGGCGTGTCGCGCTACCTCAAGGAGCAGAATCCCAACGTGCAGATCGTCGGCCTGCAGCCGATGGAAGGCTCGGCCATCCCCGGCATCCGCCGCTGGCCGCAGGAATACCTGCCGAAGATCTTCGATGCCACCCGCGTCGACCGCGTCGTCGACATGCAGCAGAACGAAGCCGAGGACGTGATGCGCCGCCTGGCCCGCGAAGAGGGCATCTTCTGCGGCGTGTCTTCCGGTGGTGCGGTGGCGGCCATGCTGCGCCTGTCGCGCGAACTGGAAAACGCGACCCTGGTGGCGATCATCTGCGACCGTGGCGACCGTTACCTGTCCTCGGGCGTGTTCGACTCCAACTGACATGGCCAAGCAGAGATCCGGCCTGCGCTTCCAGCCCAGCGGCGGAGCGCGCAGCCCTGCGGTACCGGTGGGCAAGAAACAGCGCCTGAACATCGAGCGCCTGGCCCACGACGGTCGCGGCATCGCCCACATCGACGGGCGCACCTGGTTCGTCGACAACGCCCTGCCGGGCGAGTCGGTGGAAGCCCGCGTGCTGTCCGCCCGCGCTCAAATCGTCGACGCCCGTAGCGAACGTATCTTCACCGCTGCCGCCAACCGCCGCGCCGAGCCTTGCCCGGTGGCCGGCACCTGTGGCGGCTGCAGCCTGCAGCACCTGTCCCATGCCGATCAGCTGGCGCTCAAGCAGCGCACCCTGGCGGAGCAGCTGGAGCGCTTCTCCGGCCTGGTCCCGCAAGAGTGGGCCGCACCGCTGATCGGGCCGGAGTTCGGCTACCGCCGCCGCGCGCGCATCGCCGTGCGCTGGGACGTCAAGGCCAAGCGCCTGGGGGTCGGCTTCCGCGCTGCTGCCAGCCAGGCCATCGTCGCCTTCGACGACTGCCTGGTGCTGGTGCCCGAACTGCAAGGTCTCGCCCGCGAGCTGCCGGAGCTGCTGCGCGGCTTCGCCAAGCCACAGTCTCTTGGCCATGTCGAACTGTTCCACGGTACTTCCAGCGCGCTGCTGCTGCGGCATATCGAACCTTTGTCCGATAGCGACCGCGCGCGACTGCTGGAATTCTGTTCGGCACGGGATGTGCAGCTGTGGTTGCAGGGTGACGGCGAACCGACGCTTTGCTCCGATGCTGCAGAAAACAGTGGGAACCGCGACCTCGGCTTCCGGCTCGAAGCCTGGAATCTGACCCTGGCCTACCGCCCCGGCGACTTCGTTCAGGTGAACGAGCCGGTGAACCAGGCGATGGTCGCCCAGGCGCTGGACTGGCTGAAGCCAGGCAGCGACGAGCGTGTTCTGGACTTGTTCTGTGGCCTGGGAAACTTCGCCCTGCCGCTGGCGCGCCAGGTGCGCGAGGTGGTGGGCGTGGAAGGTGTGCAGACCATGGTCGAGCGCGCCGCCGCCAACGCCCGGGCCAACGGCCTGGTCAATACCCGGTTCCATCAGGCGGACCTGACGAAACCGCTTGCCGACGCCCCCTGGGCGGCGGAGGATTTCACCGCCGTGCTGCTCGACCCTCCGCGTGACGGAGCCTTCGAGCCGGCACGGCAGATGCGTTCACTGGGCGCGGAGCGGGTACTCTATGTGTCCTGCAACCCGGCGACCTTGGCGCGTGACGCTGGCGAGCTGGCCCGACAGGGCTATCGTCTGAAGCGCGCCGGCATTCTCGACATGTTCCCGCAGACGGCCCATGTCGAGGCCATGGCTTTGTTCGAGGCGAGCTAGGAAGGCTCGCGCAATCCGACCGGCTCAAGCAAGAAAGGCCGGCGCAGTGAGCGGTGTGTTGTGGCGCACCGTGGGGAAGGGTAGACACGATGGTACAGGTGAGAGCGCACCAGCCGGTCAACACCGACGGCAGCATCAATCTCGAGGCCTGGCTGGACCATGTCCAGACCCTGGTCCCGGGCCTGGATCGCAAGGTCCTGCTGGAAGCCTGCGAGTTCGCTCGCGAGGTGGAAGACAGGGCTGTCAGCACGGCTGACAACTCCTGGGCGGACGGCACCTCCAGCTTCCAGACGGGCCTGGAGATCGCCGAGATCCTGGCGGACCTCAAGCTCGACCAGGAATCGCTGGTCGCCGCGGTGATCTACCGTGGCGTGCGCGAGGGCAAGGTCAAGCTCGAGGACGTGGCGCAGCGCTTCGGCCCTGTCGTCGCCAAGCTGATCGAAGGCGTGCTGCGCATGGCGGCGATCAGCACCAGCCTCAGCCCGCGGCAGTCCCTGGTGCTCGGCACCCAGGCGCAGATCGAGAACCTGCGCAAGATGCTGGTGGCCATGGTCGACGACGTGCGCGTCGCGCTGATCAAGCTGGCCGAGCGCACCTGCGCGATCCGCGCGGTGAAGAACGCCGACGAAGAAAAGCGCATGCGTGTCGCCCGCGAGGTGTTCGACATCTACGCACCGCTCGCCCACCGTCTGGGGATCGGCCACATCAAGTGGGAGCTGGAGGACCTGTCCTTCCGCTACCTCGAACCCGACCAGTACAAGCAGATCGCCAAGCTGCTGCACGAGCGCCGGCTGGACCGCGAGCAGTACATCGCCACCGTGATGCAGCAGCTCAAGGACGCCCTGGCCGCCACCGGCATCAAGGCCGACCTCTCCGGCCGCGCGAAACACATCTATTCCATCTGGCGGAAGATGCAGCGCAAGGGCCTGGACTTCAGCCAGATCTACGACGTGCGCGCCGTGCGCGTGCTGGTGCCGGAAATGCGCGACTGCTACACCGCGCTGGGCATCGTGCACACGCTGTGGCGGCACATCCCCAAGGAATTCGACGACTACATCGCCAACCCCAAGGAAAACGGCTACCGCTCGCTGCACACCGCAGTGATCGGCCCCGAGGGCAAGGTGCTGGAAGTGCAGATCCGCACCCACGCCATGCACGAGGAAGCCGAGCTGGGCGTCTGCGCGCACTGGCGCTACAAGGGCACCGACGTCAAGGCCAGCTCCAATCACTACGAAGAGAAGATTTCCTGGCTGCGCCAGGTGCTCGAGTGGCACGAGGAGCTGGGCGACATCGGCGGCCTGGCCGAACAATTGCGGGTGGATATCGAGCCCGACCGGGTCTACGTCTTCACCCCCGACGGCCATGCCATCGACCTGCCCAAGGGCTCCACGCCGCTGGACTTCGCCTATCGCGTGCATACCGAGGTCGGGCACAACTGCCGGGGCGCCAAGATCAACGGCCGCATCGTGCCGCTGAACTACAGCCTGCAGACCGGCGAGCAGGTGGAAATCATCACCGGCAAGCAAAGCGGGCCGAGCCGTGACTGGCTGAACCAGAACCTGGGCTACGTCTCCACCTCGCGAGCGCGGGCGAAGATCGTCCACTGGTTCAAGCTGCAGGCGCGCGACCAGAACGTCGCCGCCGGCAAGGCCATGCTCGAACGCGAGCTGGGCCGCCTGGCGCTGCCGCCTGTGGACTTCGAGAAGCTCGCCGAGAAGGCCAACTACAAGACCGGCGAAGACCTGTTCGCCGCCCTGGGCGCCGGCGACCTGCGCCTGGCCCACGTGGTCAATTACGCGCAGCAGCTGGTCGAGCCCGAGCGCGGCACCGAGCAGCTTGAACTCATCCCGCGCAAGCCGAGCAAGATCGGCCACGGCAAGCGCGGCGACATCCAGATCCAGGGCGTCGGCAACCTGCTCACGCAGATGGCCGGCTGCTGCCAGCCGCTGCCGGGCGATCCGATCGTCGGCTACATCACCCTCGGCCGCGGCGTCACCATCCACCGTCAGGACTGCGCCACCGCGCTGCAACTGGCCGGGCGCGAGCCGGAGCGGATCATCCAGGTCAGCTGGGGGCCGGTGCCGGTCAGCACCTACCCGGTGGATATCGTCATCCGTGCCTACGACCGCTCCGGCCTGCTGCGCGACGTCTCGCAGATGCTGCTCAACGAGCGCATCAACGTGCTGGCGGTGAACACCCGTTCGGACAAGGAAGACAACACCGCGATCATGCGTCTGACCATCGAGATCCCCGGTCTCGATTCGCTGGGACGCCTGCTGGCGCGCATCTCGCAGCTGCCCAACATCATCGAGGCGCGGCGCGACCGCGGCGCGGGTGCCAAGGATGCATAAGCTCGACGACCTGCTGTACCTGATGGCCCGGCTGCGTGACCCGCAGCATGGCTGCCCCTGGGACCTGAAGCAGAGCTACGCGACGATCGTTCCGTACACCCTCGAGGAAGCCTACGAGGTGGCCGATGCCATCGAGCGTGGCGACTTCGACCACCTGCGCGAGGAGCTGGGCGACCTGCTCTTCCAGGTCGTCTACTACGCACAGCTGGCGCGGGAAGAGGGGCGCTTCGAGTTCGACGCGGTGGTGGATGGCATCACCACCAAGCTGATCCGCCGCCACCCCCATGTGTTCCCCGACGGCGACCTGTATGGCGAGTCCGACCCGGCGAAGCTGGCGGAAGCGGCGGTCAAGCAGCGTTGGGAGGAGCTCAAGGCCGAGGAGCGCGCCGCCAAGGCCGCCGAGCCGGTGCAACTGTCCCTGCTGGACGACGTACCTAACGCCCTGCCGGCGCTGAGTCGCGCCGCCAAGCTGCAGAAGCGCGCTTCCCAGGTCGGCTTCGACTGGGCCGACGCCTTGCCGGTGGTGGATAAGGTCCGCGAGGAACTGGACGAGGTGCTCGAGGCCATGGCTGGCGGCGATACCGAGGCCCAGGCCGAGGAAGTGGGCGACCTGCTGTTCGTGGTGGTCAACCTGGCGCGCAAGCTCAAGATCGACCCGGAAACCGCCCTGCGCGCCGCCAACGCCAAGTTCGAGCGCCGCTTCCGCTATATCGAGACAGCCCTGCGCGACCAGGGCCGCACCCTGGAAGACAGCAACCTGGAAGAGATGGACGAGCTGTGGGGGGCTGCCAAACGTGACGAGAAGAACCCGCTCAGCTGTGGATAAGTGCTGCCACCGTTGAATTGGCGCCCATGAAAAAGCCCCGCGATTGCGGGGCTTTTTCATGGTTTCTTGTAAATGCGCGAACTTCGGCGCCGAAGTTCAATTGCAGGAGCGGCCCATGCCCGCGATCGCGCGCATGGGCTGGGCGCCCCCGCGCGTTCTACAGTGGCTGGTGATCAACCGAACAGCCAACGCAGGATCAGCACCAGCAGAACGACCGCGAGTACAGGCCGGCCGATGCGGTAGGCCTTGGGATAGGCGCGCTTGAACACCTTCACCTTGCTGCCCAC
Source organism: Pseudomonas sp. PDM19 (assembly GCF_014852215.1). Lineage (NCBI taxonomy): Bacteria > Pseudomonadati > Pseudomonadota > Gammaproteobacteria > Pseudomonadales > Pseudomonadaceae > Pseudomonas > Pseudomonas sp. PDM19. Next base: position 749,942 of record NZ_JACVBG010000002.1, read on the forward strand.
GGCATCGCCCAGGCGAATCAGCACCGAGTAGGCCTGGTTGATCCCGCCGACGCGCTCGCCCTCGACGTTCTGCGGCGCCGTGGCGCGCCCGAGGAAAGCGCTGACGCGGCGGTTGATGCGGGTCAGCAGCGGCGACTTGAGCGGCCGTTCGATATCGCAGAAGAGGATCAGGCGCGATTCGTCCGTCTCGTTCTTCACCCAGTGGACGAAGGTCTCGTCGAACATCACGTCCTGGCCGTCGCGCCAGGCGTAGGGCTGGCCATCGACGAAGATGCGGCACTCGTCGGAGTTCGGCGTGGCCAGGCCGAGGTGATAGCGCAGCGAGCCGCCGTAAGGGTCGCGGTGCTTGTTCAGGTGGCTGCGCGGCGGCAGGCGAGTGAACATCGCGCCCTTGACGTTGGGGATGCTGCTCACCAGTTCCACGGTCTTGGGGCACAACTGCTGCGCCGAGGGCAGGGGGCCGTCGTACCAGGTCAGGTAGAAGCGGGTCCAGCCCTTCTTGAAGAAGGAACCGAAGCCGGCCTCGTTGTTGTTCAGGGCGTCGCGGATGTAGCCCTCGTCGAACAGCTGCTCGGCTTCCTCGCGGATCATCTGCCAGTTGTCGCGCAGCTTGTCGAGTTCGGGGAAGCGCTCGCGGTCCAGGTAGGGTTTGGACGGCACGCTGGAGTTCAGGTACATCAGCGAGTTGTAGGGCGCGAACCAGGCGGAGTGGTTCACGACCTGGCGCAGGAAGGGCAGCCGCACCTTGCCGCGCAGGTGCACGTAGAGAATGGCGACGAGGAAGATGGCCAGTACCGCGAGAACGATGAGCTTCAGCATGGAGGTTACGAGTCCGCTCCAGATGAGTGATTTCGAGCCAGGCACTTGCGCTGCGCTGGCACAGGCCCGAGGATTATACCCCCTGAGGACGATCCCGCCGCACCTATGCGTTGGTCTGGGATTTGTCCTGCATCACTATGGGCTGTTGGAGAGCCTTGATTCATGAGCATGTCATTGCGTGATCAGTTGCTGAAAGCCGGGCTGGTCAACGAGAAGCAGGCCAAGCAGGCCGGCAAGCAGAAACAGAAGCAGCAGCGCCTGGAGCACAAGAACCAGGTTGCCAAGGACGACAGCCAGCGTCAGGCGGCCCTGCAGGCCCAGGCCGAGAAGCAGGCCCGCGACGCCGAGCTGAACCGTCAGCAGCAGGAAAAGGCCGACAAGAAGGCCAAGACCGCACAGATCAAGCAACTGATCGAAGGCACGCGCCTGCCGAAACTGGAGTCGGACGACTACTACAACTTCGTCGACAACAAGAAGGTCAAGCGCATCGCGGTCAACGACATGGTCCGCGACAAGCTCAGCCGCGGCAGCCTGGCCATCGTCAGCTACGATGGCCGCTACGAGATCGTGCCGCGCGATGCCGCGCTGCGCATCCAGGAGCGCGACGAGCGTCGCATCATCGTCCTCAGCGAACCCAGTGGTGAGCCGGACGAGGACGATCCGTACAAGGATTACGTGGTGCCCGACGACCTCATGTGGTGAGGGTGTGGCGGCTGCTCAGCCGGCCGCCTGCAGCTCCACCCTTCCGAACAGCGCCTGCGCCGACAAGGGCGTAATGGCGTGCAGACGGTCCAGCCGGAACTCCCGGCTGGCATCGTCCACCCGCACCTCGAGAAACTCCTCCAGCACTCCGCCCGCGGTCCTTCGCGTGTGCGTGGTGAAGGCCTGGGCGTCGAACGCCAGGCCGTCACGCAGCTCGATACGCAGCCAGTAGCGGTAGAGGCAGGCGATCTCCAGATAGTCATGGAGATCGCAGTGCAACGGCTGGTAGTCGCTCATACCGCCCGGCCTTATTTCAGGTCGGCCAGGGAGGCGCCGAAGTTCAGGTGCAGCACCTGCCCATCGACCACCAGCGCCGGTACGGATTTCACCCCGGCATCCTCGGCTTCGGCCACGCGCGGCGACTGCTCGCCCAGGTGCACCACTTCGACCTCGCGGTTCAGCAACGGCAGCAGTGCGCGCTCGGCTTCGACGCAGACGGGGCAACCGGCATGGTAGTAAACAGCTTTGCTCATGATCCTTCTCCTGATTGATTATGTATCGATTCGATACCAGTTCAGTCTGCGTGCGAAAAGAACCTTCTGTCAAACTGGTTTTTGATCGATACTATCTATCGGAGGGATCAGCCCATGACCGATACGACCCTGTACGACTACCTCGAACGCATCGCCAGCCTGATGCGCGCCTGGGCCCGCGAGCAGCCGCTGATGGCGGAGCTGCAGCCGATCCAGCTGAGCGCACTGAACTACCTGGCGCGCTGTAACCGCTATTCGAATACGCCGCTGGGGGTGACGGACTTCCTTGGGCTGACCAAGGGCACGGTGTCCCAGTCGTTGAAGGCGCTGGAGGCCAAGGGGCTGATCGCGAAGCGTCCGGATGCGCAGGACCGCCGCAGCGTGCACCTGGAGCTGACGCCGGAGGGCAGGGGGCTGATCGATGCGTTGGTGCCGCCTGCTTTCCTGCGCCGCGCCGAAGAGGCGCTGGGGGAGCGCAGCGAGTTGCTGGTCGAGCTGCTGCGGGAGCTGCTGACGACGGTGCAACGCCAGGAAAACGTGCCGGGGTTCGGCCTGTGCCGCACCTGTCGCTTCCACCAGAAGCTGGACGACGGCGCGCTTTGCGGGCTGACGGGGGAAAGACTGGAAGCGCGCGAGGGCGAGCTGATCTGCCGCGAGCACGCAGCGCCTGACGAGGCGGCCTGAGCCGGATCGCTCCTACAGAAAGACCACAGCACAAATCACGGGCATGAAAAAGCCGGGAATCTGCCCGGCTTTTTCATGCCGCAGAAGCTATCAGAAGCGATAGGTCATCTGCGCGGTCAGGCCGTGGGCGCTGTTGTCGTACTTGGCGCTGTAGGCCGGCTGCAGTTGCAGGCCCGACAGTTCCTGACCGTCCGGCTGGTTTACGCCGGCGGTGGATTCCCACAGGTAGGCGTAGGCCACGTCGAAGGTCATGTCGGCGTTCGGCGAGTAGCCGGCGCCCAGGGTGAAGATCTTGCGATCGCCCACCGGGATACGCACGGTGCGGTGCTCGTTGGTGGTCGGCGACGGATCGTAGGCGAAGCCGGTACGCAGGACCCACTGGTCGTTGAACTGGTAGGAGGTACCGATCGCGGCGGACCAGGTGTCGTGCCAGCTCAGGTCTTCGCCGATGGTGTCGAACGCGGCCAGCGGGGCGCCGGTGTTCTGTACCTCGATGGACTTCAGACGGCTCCAGCGCGTCCAGGTGGTGCCACCGTAGACGGTCCAGCGGTCATCCAGCTTCTGGGTGATGGACAGGTCCAGGGACTCGGGCAGGGTGATGTCCAGGCTGGCGTCCATGCGCGAGTCGAACAGGCCGGCAGGCGAGTTGGACACGGTGGTGTGGCCTTCGAGCTCGTACTTCACCTTGGAGTGGTAGGTGGCGCCGATGGAGGTGCTGTCAGTGGGGGTGATCAGCAGGCCGACGTTGAATCCGGTGGCAGTGTCATCGCCCTTGATGCTGATCTTGGTGTCGCCGCCGTTGCCACCCAGGGCGCCGTTCAGCGCGCCGGTGTTCAGGTAGTTCTCCAGCTTGCCGTCGATGCGGTTGATGGTCGGACCGAAGCCGACCGCCACCACGTCGTTGAACTTGTAGCTGATGGTCGGCTGGACGGTGATCACCTGGACCTTGCTGTAGGAACCGTGGGAACGGCCCTGGAAGCCACTTTCGTAGTCGTTGATGATGCCGTAGGGCACATAGACGCCCAGGCCGATGCTGACCTTGTCGTCCAGCGGGGTGGAGAAGTAGCCGAAGGGAACGGCAGCAACCGGGACGGAGTCACCCTTGTTGGAGCCCGAGGCAGAGCTGTGGGCGTCGCTGATGTCGTCCTTGGCGGACACCACGGCCAGACCGCCGCTGACTTCAGTTCGCTTGAGCTTGGAAATGCCGGCAGGGTTGCCGTAGATGGTGCTGGCGTCCAATGCCGAGGAAGCGCGGCCCGCGTAGGCGGTACCGGCGCCGCTGGCGCTCTGCTCGTTGATGGCGATGCCGTTGGCAAGCACCTGAGCGGAGGCAGCGCTAATGGTCAGTGCGAGGGTGGTCTTGAGCCATGTTGTTTTCATTGTAAGAGCAACTCCTGTGTTTATCGGCGCGCAAGCTACCAAGATTCCCGGGTCTTGGGTAGTGGTCGGCAGGCGCTCTACCTTGGGCTTCGGGGCTCAAACGAGCGTTCCATCTGAGTGATGTCCGTTCGTCGCTGTATGTAAATAATTTCTGACCGATCGGTCACCATCTGGATGAGGGATGTTCAGGCGACCCGACTGAAATTTCCGACGTAGCTGTGCCAGGCGTCGACGAAGTCGTGGAGGCGTCCGTGAGGGTGGAAAACCTGGCGCCACACGCGTGCCAGCTCCATAGGGTCGTCCGCCAGCGGTAGGGGCAGTTGTTCCGCCTCCACCAGCATCCAGGCAATGGCTGTGCTGTAGCGCAGGTTGACCGTGAGTTCGAGGTGCGGTGCGTCGAGGAAGGCATGCTGGCTGGCCAGCCCTCGCACGCGGCTGGCCAGCTCGGGGTCCAGCGCCAGGAATCCATCCCAGAGCGTCTGGTGCCGCTGTTCACCAATGCGATACAGCCCGTGACCATGGCTGTCATCGAGGGCGCTCCCCAGCGCCGACTGACAGGCCGCTGCCCCCAGCAGCAGCGATTCGGCCGCGACACTGTGACGCCCCAGATAGTGAAGGGTAGGGCGAATCACATACTGGCAAAGATCATTCGCGGCGATTCCCATGACATCCTCGTCATCAATGACCGGCGGGGCTGGGCGTCTTGGCAGCTTCTGATGATTATCCTCGGCCCCGCCGGAAGCGGACTTAGCCGCTCGAATTGAAGTGTAGTGCGATGAAGATGATGTAAAGGCCTGTTTTTAAACTGTTTGGTCGGCGCAGCTTTCCTTCATATTCCTTCTGGCGATTAGATGCTCGGTGGTAACTCCGGCATCGCAGAGAGCTTTTCCTCGGCCTCTTCGTGGCCCTGGTCCGCCGCCTTCTGGTACCAGGCGCGGGCCTGTGCGGGGTTCTTCGCCACGCCGCGACCCTTGGCGTAGCTTTCGCCCACCTCGTACTCGGCGTCCACGTCGCCCTGTTCGGCGGACAGCAGATAGAGGGCGAAGGCCTTCTTGTAGCTGCGGGTCACGCCGGTGCCGTTCTCGTACATGATCGCGAGGTTGTACTGGGCATCCTTGTCGCCCTGGTCGACGGCCTTCTGGTACCAGTACACCGCCTTGGTCGAGTCCTGCTCTACGCCATCGCCATTGTCGTAGGCGTTGCCGAGGTTGTACTGGGCGCAGGCGTGGCCCTGCCTGGCGGCTTTTTCGTACCAGTAGGCGGCTTTCTCGTAGTCCTGGTCGTACTCGTCACTGCCGGAGTCGTACTCCAGACCCAGGGTGTACTGGGCGCTGGCGTGGCCGGCCTTGGCCGCTTTCACCAGGTCCTCGCCGTAGAGGTCGGACCACTGGTCCTGGATGGCGCAGGGCGTTGCTTCCAGCGCGACGGCATAGAGCGGGGTGGTGCTGCACAGGCCCAGCAGCAGGCTGGCGAGCAGGGTTTGGCGGATGCGCGAAGGCATGGGATCACTCCTTTGAAGAATGGGCACGAGTCTGACCGATGCCCTGACACCTATCCATAGGAACGGGAGGCGCCGGTGTGAAGCGCCTTCCGTTTTTTCCGCCAGAGCGGGGAGGTCAGTCGCCTTTTGCCACCGGGCGGCGGGCATCGGTGATCCATTCGCTCCAGGAACCGGCATACAGGCGACCCAGCGGGTAGCCTGCCAGGCTCAGGGCGAACAGGTTGTGGCAGGCGGTGACGCCGGAGCCGCAGTAGGCCACCAGGTCTTCGGCCGGGCGTCCGCGCAGCAGGCCGGCGAAGCGCTGGTGCAGGTGTTCCGGGCGCAGGAAGCGGCCGTCGTTGCCGAGGTTGTCGGTGAAGGCGGCGCACTGGGCGCCGGGAATGTGCCCGGCGACCGGGTCGATGGGTTCGACCTCGCCACGGAAACGCGGCAGGCCGCGGGCATCGATCAGCGGCAGTTCGGCCCCGCCGAGTTTCGCGGCCAGTTCGCCGGCGCTGATCAGCAGGCTGTTGTCCGGCTCACCCTTGAAGTCGCCGGGGCGCAGCGGTGTTTCGGCGGTCGTCAGGCGCAGGCCGGCGTTGCGCCAGGCGGTCAGGCCGCCGTCGAGCAGGTACACGCCCTCGCTCTTGCCCAGCCACAGCAACAGCCACCAGGCGCGGGCGGCGAAGGCGCCGGGGCCGTCGTCATACAGCACCACTTCACTGTCGGCGTTCAGGCCCCAGGCACGCAGGTGTTCCTGCAGATGCTGCGGATCGGGCAGCGGATGGCGCCCCGTGACGCCCGGAATCACCGGGGAGGAAAGGTCCCGGTTGAGGTCGGCGAAGTGCGCGCCGGGGATGTGGTTCTCCAGGTAGCTGCGCGCGCCGTAGGCCGGGTCTTCGAGGGCGAAACGGCAGTCGAGCAGGACGAGACTCGGGTCATCGAGGCGGGCGGCCAGTTGCTCGGGCGTGAGCAGGCGGGCTTGGGTCATGGGCGCGTTCCTGTGTCGTGACGGGGCTTGGGCGCATCATAAGGCTTGTACGATGAAAAGTTGGTGGGAGTTGGCGAACATGCACGACCAGCAATCGGCACCGCGCAAGGCGGGCCCGCTGCGCGTCGCCCTGGTGGGACTGGCGACCGTTCTGATTACCCTGGGCTACAGCGTCCGGGTCCTGACACTGGGAGCCATCGGCCGGTTGCGCCGCGCCAAGGTCGACGGTTTTACCCGCGACTGGTCCGGCAGCCTGCTACGCCTGACCGGCGCGCGCATGAGTCGCCATGGGGAGGTGCCGGACTTCGGCGACGGCCGTCGCTACATGATCCTCTGCACCCATTCCAGCTTCTACGACATCCCGGCGATCTTCGTGACCATGCCCGGATCGATCCGCATGCTCGCCAAGCGCGAGCTGTTCGCCGTGCCGGTCTGGGGCGCGGCGATGCGCGCGGCGGAGTTCCCGTCCATCGACCGGCACAACCGCCACCAGGCCATGGCTGACCTGGCGAAGGCGCGGGAAATGATGGAGAGCGGCATCGTCCTCTGGGCCGCGCCCGAGGGCACGCGCTCCAAGGATGGCAAGCTGCAGCCGTTCAAGAAGGGCTGCTTCCGCCTGGCTCAGCAGACCGACGCGATCATCGTCCCGGTGGCGATCCGCGGCATCCAGCAACTGCTGCCGGCCGGCGGCCTCAAGCTGAACCTCGGCATGCCGGTAGAGGTGCATGTCGGTGCGCCGATCGATTCCACCCGGTTCACCGAGCGCGGCGTCGATGCGCTGATGGGCGAGGTGCGCGAACGCATGCTGGAGCTGCTGGAACCCGCTGCCGCGCCTGCACCGGCGCCTGCCCTGAAGGAGCAGACGCCGGCCTGAAGCGTCCCGGGAGCCGGCGCCTTTCAGTGGATCGGCAGCCGGCCGATGCGGTCGTTCTCCAGGCTGCCCAGGTAAAGCACGCCGTTCACCGGCTTGGCCGAAGTCACCATGCGCAGGTGCTGGCCGCTGGTGTCATGCAGGCTGCGCACGATCTCGCCTTTCTCGTTCACCTGGATCACCAGGCCGTAGGGCACCGGCTTGGGTAGCACGGCGCGCGGCAGCTTGGTGAGCTGGCGTTTCAGCCAGGGCATCTGCTGGATCATGTCGGCGTCGGCCTTGCGCGGCGAGGGCAGGGCAACCCAGAAGGTGCCGCTGCGGTCGCTGGCAAGGTTGTCCGGCAGGCCGGGCAGGTTGTCGATGAAGACCTCGTGCTGCCCGGCCTTCTCGCCCTTGAGCCAGTAACGGGTGATGCGGTAGCGGTAGGTCTCGTTGACCAGCACGAAGTCCTCGTTCTGCGACAGCGCCACGCCATTGGCGAAGTACAGGTCCTTGAGCAGCGTTTCGGTCTTGCCGGTGGCCGGGTCGTAACGCAGCAGGCGACCGTGAGGGCGGGCTTCGAGCAGGTCGAGGATGTAGTCGGGCTGGTGGAAGCGGCTGGACGCGTCGCTGAAATAGATGCGGCCATCGCTGGCGATGTCCAGGTCGTCGGTGAAGGCGAAGGGAACGCCGTCGGCCGAATCGGTCAGCACGCGGATCTTGCCCTGCGGGTCGATCTCCAGCAGTCCCTTCCAGGCGTCGGCGACGATCAGCTTGCCGCTCTTGTCGAACGCCAGGCCCAGGGGGCGGCCGCCGGTCTCGACGAAGGTCTCGGCCTTGCCGTCGGCGCCGATGCGCACGATGCGCCCGTCATCCAGCCCGGCGAAAACCCGGCCCTGGCTATCCACGGCGGTGTCCTCCGGGCCGACGATCTGGCCCTGGGCGAGCAGTTCGGCTTTCATCAGGGTGTCGTTGGGTTCCATCACGCCGGTCATCGGTGGCGCCTTGGGCGGCGTCCAGGCCAGCGGGTCGATGGGGCTGGGCGTGAGCGCCAGGTAGACCGCGACGGCTACGGCCAGCAGGACGACCAGTCCGAGAAGCTTTTTCATGCGCAAGCTGCCTTCTTGTTGTTGTGGGCGGGGCAAAGCGTAGAGATTGCCATGCAGTTGTCACAGACCGATGGCCGAGTGGAATGCTCGCACATCATGCATCTCTATATACTGCGCGCACCGAAACGAAGGAGATGTTCGTGACTGTCCTCGACATTCAGTGGATTCGCGACGATGCCACCCTGGAGCGCAAGTGCCAGGACTGGAAAGAACTGCCTTACCTCGCGCTCGATACCGAGTTCATGCGTGTCGATACCTTCTACCCGGCTGCCGGGCTGGTGCAGGTGGGCGACGGCAGCGGCGTGTGGCTGATCGACCCGCTGCTGATCCGCGACTGGTCGCCGTTCGCTGCCGTGCTGGAGTCGCCGGTGGTGGTCAAGGTGTTCCATGCCTGCGGCGAGGACCTGGAAGTCTTCCAGCGCCTGACCGGCAGCCTGCCGCAGCCGCTGTTCGACACCCAGCTGGCCGCCGCCTACCTGGGCATGCCGCATTCCATGGGGTATTCCAAGCTGGTGCTGGAAATCCTCGGCCTCGACCTGCCCAAGGACGAAACCCGCTCCGACTGGCTGCAGCGTCCGCTGACCGACATGCAGGTGCGCTATGCGGCCGAGGACGTGCAGCACCTGGCCGAGGTCTACGTGAAGCTCGCCCCGCGCCTGAGCGACGAGAAGCTGCAGTGGCTGCTGGCTGACGGCACCGACCTGACCAGCAACCAGAGCCGCGTCAGTGACCCGCAGGAGGCCTACCTCGACGTCAAGCTGGCGTGGAAGCTGGGTCGCCAGCAACTGGCCGTGCTACGCGAACTGTGCGTCTGGCGCGAGGAGCAGGCGCGGTTGCGCAACAAGCCGCGCAACCACATTCTGCGCGAGCACACCCTGTGGCCACTGGCGCGCTTCCAGCCGGCCGACAAGGTCGCCCTGGCGCGCATCGACGACATGCACCCGCGCACCGTGCGCCAGGACGGCGACACCCTGATCGCACTGATGGCCCACGCGGCGAAGCTGCCCGAAGCCGCCTGGCCGCAGACCCTGCCCGAGCCGCTGCCGCGAGAGATCACACCGGTGCTGAAGAAGCTGCGTGAAGTCGGCCAGAAGGAAGCCGAGCGTCTGGAGATGGCGCCCGAGCTGATGCTGCGCAAGAAAATCCTCGAAGCCCTGCTCAAGACCGGTTGGCCCAACGGCCCCTACCAACTGCCCGATTCGCTGCAAGGCTGGCGCCGCGAGCTGATGGGGCAGGCCCTACTGGACAGCCTGGCTGCCCCTACTGCCGAATAACGCGGAAAGCACCGATATGAAACGCATCTGCTCCATCTACAAGAGTCCGCGCAAGAACGAGATGTACCTGTACGTCGACAAGCGCGAAGCCCTCAGCCGCGTGCCCGAGGCGCTGCTGGTCGCCTTCGGCGCGCCGCAGCACGCCTTCGATCTGGTGCTGAGCCCCGAGCGCCAGCTGGCCCGGGAAGACATCAACGTGGTGCTGGAAAACATCGAGAAACAAGGTTTCCACCTGCAGATGCCGCCGGCGGAGGAGGAGTACATCCAGCACCTCCCTGAGGAATTGCTGCGCCGGAACGACCCGGTCTGATCCGGACCGCATCGTCACTCCCTTCAGGCCGCGTATTCGCCCAGTGCTGGCACTGTGCAAATATGCGGCCTGAGCGCATTATGCAGGGGTAAAAAGGGTTCAACGGAGCGGAACGCTTGGTCTCTGGCTGTGTCTATAGCCGCCTGACTTCCCTAGAACTGACGACGATTTCCCCAGGGAAGCTCCCTTGAAGCGAGTCCAGATGCGCCAGCCGGAAATACTCCACCGTTCGAAGCGAAAGGCCTGACCATGCGCCTGCTCGTACTCGATCGCGAACACGCCCTCTACGCCGCCCTGCTGATGGCGGCCGAGCCCCGGTTGACGGTGATCTCCGGCAACAACCCCGACACCCTGGTGGAAGCGGCGGCCGAATGCCCCGTGTGGCTCGGCGAGCCCACCCTGGCGGCGCAACTGTTGCGCCAGGGCGTGCACCCGGTATGGATCCAGTCCAGCTGGGCGGGCATCACCCCGCTGCTGGCCGACGACCTCCCCAAGGATTACGCCCTGACCCGCGCCGTCGGCATCTTCGGCCAGGTCATGACCGAATACCTGCTCACCTACATGCTCGCCCACGAACGTCAGTTCCTCGGCCGCCTGGCTAGCCAGGTCGGTGTACAGTGGGACGACCGCGCGCCCGGCAGCCTGAGTGGCCGGCAGATCCTCATCGTCGGCACCGGCGAGATCGGCCAGGCCGTGGCGCACATGCTGGCGCCCTTCGGCGTGGAACTGGTTGGCGTGGCGAAGAACCCGCGTTCGCTGGTGCCCTTCGGGCGCATGGGCGGGCTGGATGACCTGCCGCGCCTGGCCGAGACCGCCGACTACGTGATCAACCTGCTGCCCGACACGCCGGAAACCGCGGATATCTTCAACCTCGCGCTGTTCCAGCGGATGAAGCCCACCGCGCTGTTCCTCAACGCCGGGCGTGGCACTTCGGTGGTGGATGAGGACCTGGTAGCAGCGCTGGAAGCCAACCAACTGGCCGGTGCGGTGATCGATGTCTGCCGCCAGGAGCCGCTGCCGACTTCGCACCCGTTCTGGCACACGCCGCGCCTGCTGCTGACCGGGCATACCGCTGCGCCGACGCTACCGAGCCTGCTGATCGACCTGTTTCGCGACAACCTCACGCGCTTCTGGGCGGGGCAGGCCATGCGCGGCGAGGTGGATTTCTCCCGCGGTTACTGACCGCTGCGGACATGAAAAAGGCCCCATTCGGGGCCTTTTTCTTTGGGCTTTTCTGTTGGAGCGAGGGGGACGCCTAGTTACTGCTCGCGAACCGGGGCACTCCGCAGTCAACCTGTAGGAGCGGGCCATGCCCGCGATCGCGCGCATGGCGCGCTCCTGCAAGGGGTATTGCCCGTCAGAGCGAGAAGTCACCCTCGGCCACGATTTCCGCCAGCGGGCGGCGGGCATTGGGCACTTCGCGGGCCTGCAGGCTCTCGGCGAGGATCGACTTGTCGCCCAGCTTGCCGATGGCGATCACCGCGTGGATTTCATGGTCCGCCGGGACCTTCAGCTCGGTGCGCGCCAGTTCGCGGTCGAAGCCGGCCATGCCGTGGGTGTGCCAGCCCGCCAGGCTCGCCTGCAGGGCGAGGAAGCCCCAGGCGGAGCCCGTGTCGAAGCTGTGCCACAGGGCGGGCTTCTCCTCGCTGGAGCCGGGCGGGGCGAAGGTGGTCTTGGACAGCACCACCACCAGCGCCGAGGCGTGCTGCGCCCAGCCGCGGTTGAACTCGCCCAGCAGGTTCAGGTAACGCTGCCAGTTCGGCGTGTCGCGCAGGGCGAAGAGGAAGCGCCAGGGCTGCGAGTTGAAGGAGGACGGCGCCCAGCGCGCGGCCTCGATGAAGCTCAGCAGGGTCGCTTCGGGAATGGCTTCGCCGCTGAAGGCGCGGGGCGACCAGCGATTGATGAACTGCGGGTCGATCGGGTGCTCGGAAACGCGAGGGTTGGCGCTCATGGTGGCTCCTTGAAGGGCGTGGAATCTGCCGATGGTGCCGTGGTCGGCCGGGCATCGCGGTGGGGTCGGGCGGTTGGCGGGTCGCGCGGCGCTGGCAGAAGGCAGGCGGAGCGGGCCCGTGGGGCGATCAAACTAACCAGCGCGGCCCGCTCTGGCAAGCGCTGCGCGGTCAATGGTCGCCTGCGCTTGGCCTGCGCGCACGACGGGCTTAGACTTTGCGCCCCGTGAAATTGCCCCTGACTAAAAAATGGCCGCCAAAGTCGAACCCTTCTGGAAACGCAAGACCCTCGACCAGCTCGATCAGGAAGAGTGGGAGTCGCTGTGCGACGGCTGCGGCCTGTGCTGTCTGCAGAAGCTGGAAGACGAGGACGACGGCACCGTCTACTACACGCGCATCGCCTGCAAGCTGCTGGACCTGAAGACCTGCCGCTGCACCGACTACGCCAACCGCCGCGCCAGCGTCCCGGACTGCATCCAGCTCACCCCGGCCCAGGCCGACGAGTTCCAGTGGCTGCCGCCGACCTGCGGCTACCGCCTGGTGTCCGAGGGCAAGGACCTGCCGCTGTGGCACCACCTCGTCTGCGGCGATCCGGACGCGGTGCACCATGAACGCATCTCCCAGTCCGGGCGCATGCTCGCCGAGGGTTCGGTGCCCGAGGACGACTGGGAAGAGCACCTGATCTTCCGCGCTGGCTGATCCTTCCGTCAGCAGCGGCCCCCGTGGCATGCTGCGCGTCTGCCGTCCCGGAGCCGCGCCATGCCCAGCCTCGAAAGCCTCAGCCTGTTCTTCATCGCCACCCTCGCGCTCAACCTCACGCCCGGGCCGGACATGCTCTATGTCGCCTCGCGTTCGGCTGCACAAGGCACGGCGGCGGGCCTGATGTCGACCCTCGGGATCGGTGCCGGCTGCGTGGTGCACATGCTGGCCGCGGCGTTCGGCCTTTCGGCGCTGCTGATGATGTCCAGCGTGGCTTTCGGTGTGCTCAAGTGGCTGGGCGCGCTCTACCTGGTCTGGCTCGGCGTGCAGCTGGTCCGTGGCGCCTGGCGCGAGCAGAGACGCACCGAGCTCGAGCCCGCGCGCCTGAGCCGGGTGTTCCTGCAGGGCATGCTGGTCAACGTGTTCAACCCCAAGGTGGCGCTGTTCTTCCTCGCCTTCCTGCCGCAGTTCGTGCCCGCTGGCAGCCCGAACTTCGTGCTGCAGATTCTCTGCCTCGGTCTGCTGTTCAACCTCGGTGGTTGCCTGGTGAACGCCGTGGTCTCGGTGGTCGCCGGACGGGTCGGTCATCGCGTGGGCAGCAACCCGACCTGGCGGCGCTGGCAGCAGACGGCCTCGGGCGGGCTGATCGTCGCCATGGGCGTCGGCCTGGCTGTCAGCAGCCGACGCTGAGGGGTATTCAGGCCGGCGTGCGTAGCCAGTAGCAGGCTTCCTCGCCGTTCAGCGGAGCTTCTTCGTCCGGTAGCTCCACGCGTTTTTCCCACAGCGGGAACCAGCGGTCGTCCTTCACGTCATCGATAGTGGCCGGGCGCACCTTGGCGTGGAAGCGCCTTTCGCAGGCGCCCCACTGCACGTAGTTGACCTGCGCCTCGATCAGGCTCACGGCGTTGGCGCCACCGCGCGCGTCGGGGAAGCAGAGCTGCAGGTGGTCGTCTTCCCAGAAGCAGATCTCGCAGATTTCGTACGACCCCGGAGGGTCGCCGAAACTGAAGTAGCCGCAGCAGGGGCAGGTGTAGAGCATCAAGCGTTGCCTTCGATGCCCAGCACCTTGAACAGGAAGGCGTATTCCAGCGCCACGTCCTTCAGGCCCTGGTAGCGGCCACTCATGCCGCCGTGGCCGGCGCCCAGGTCGGTCTTGAGCAGCAGCAGGTGCTCGTCGGTCTTGCTGACGCGCAGCTTGGCAACCCACTTGGCGGCTTCCCAGTACTGCACGCGGCTGTCGTTGTAGCCGGCGACCACCAGCAAGGCGGGGTAGTCCTGCGCGCTGACGTTCTCGTAGGGTGCATAGGCGCGGATGCGGGCGTAGACCTCCGGCTCCTGCGGGTTGCCCCACTCGTCGTACTCGGTGACGGTCAGCGGCAGGTCGGGGTTGAGCATGCTGTTGAGTACATCGACGAAGGGCACTTCGGCGATGGCCGCGGCGAACAGCTGCGGGCGCTGGTTGAGCACCGCGCCGATCAGCAGGCCGCCGGCGCTGCCGCCGCTGATCGCCAGCTGCGCCGGGGTACTGTAGCCGTGGCGGAGCAGGTGTTCGGCACAGGCGATGAAGTCGCTGAAGGTGTTCTGCTTGTGCTCCAGCTTGCCGGCGCGGTACCAGGCTTCGCCCAGTTCGCCGCCGCCGCGCACGTGGGCGATGGCGAAGACGAAGCCGCGCTCCAGCAGGCTCAGGCGGGCATGGGAAAACCAGGGGTCGAGGCTCTCGCCGTAGGCGCCGTAGCCATAGAGGTAGAGCGGCGCCGGCTTGCCGCGGGCGATGTCTTCCAGCACCTCGCGGCGGCCTACCAGGCTGATCGGCACCTGCACGCCGTCGGCAGCGTCGGCCCAGAGGCGGCGGCTTTCGTAGGCGTCGGCGTCGAACGGGCCTTCCACCGGGGTCTGCTTGAGGACTTTCTGTTCGCCGCTGGTGAGGTCCAGCTGGCGGATCTGCGCCGGGCGGTTGAGCGCCTCGTAGCGCAGGCGGATCACCGCGCTGTCGAACTCCAGGCTGTCCTGCACGTAGAGGTTGTAGGCGGCGTCCGGCAAATCGACGCGGTGCGCTGGCTGGCCGTGTGGGTGGACTTCGACGATCGGCAGACCGCCTTCGCGCAGGCTCAGGGTGAGCGCGCTGGCGCTCAGGGTCAGGCCTTCGAGCATCACGTCGTCGCGGTGCGCCACCAGCTCGATCCAGTGCGCGCGGGTCGGCTGCGCTTCGCTGGCGTGGTAGAGGGCGAAGTTGATGCCGGTCTGGTTGCTGCGGATCAGCCAGGCCCAGTCATCCTCAAGACGGCCGTGGTCCGGGTAGTACTCGTGGCCTTCCTCGCGCGGCGCCAGGCAGACGAACTTGCCCTCGGGCGTACTGGCGTCCAGCACCCAGGCTTCGCTAGTGGTCTTGCTGTTCAGCAGCAGAATCAGCTGGCGCTCGGAGCTGGCGCGGTAGCAGTTGAGGAAGAAGCGCCCGTCGGGCTCCTCGAAGATCAGCTGTGCGCCGCTCTCGCCCAGGCAGTGGCGATAGAGCTTGTGCGGGCGGTGGGTATCGTCCAGCTCGCCGAAGAACAGGGTGCGGTTGTCGTTGGCCCAGGTGAGGCTGCCATCGCAGTCGTCGAAGGGCAGGGTGGTGACGCTGCCGTCAGCCAGATCCTTCACATAGAGGGTGTATATCTCGTCGCCGCTGGTATCCAGGCTGTAGGCCAGCTTCGAATGATCGGGGCTGATGCTGAAAGCGCCGACCGACAGGAAGCCGTCGCCGGCCAGCTCGTTCGGGTCGAGCAGCAACTGCTCGGCGCTCTCCTCGACGGTCAGCGAACCATCGGCCGGGCGCGGGCTGCGGTAGTGGCGCGGGTACTCGTCGCCGGCGGTGGTGCGCTGGTAGTAGAGCCAGGGGCCCCAGGGCGTGGGCAGCGACAGGTCGGTCTCGCGGATGCGGCCCTTGATCTCCTGAAACAGGGTTTCGCGCAATTTCGTCTGAGGAAGAAGTCGATCTTCCAGGTAGGCATTTTCTGCTTTCAGGTAGTCGAGGACGTCCTCGGCATCGCGGTTTTCCAGCCAGGCATAGGGATCGGCGGCGGCTTCGCGGCGGGCGATGGGGGGCTGACGGTCGGTCATGGCGGCTCCTCGGGGACGGCATGGATGACGCCCGGCTGCGCACCCATGGGGAAAAGCAGCTATCATACGCACCCCTCTGTCGACACCGCACGTACGCACGCGCATGAACGAACACGATTACACGCTTGCCTGGGGCGCTTATATTGCCGCCGGCCTTGGCCTGACCCTGGTCTGGTTCCTGATGACCGGCTGGATGTGGCGCTGGCTGCGCGAACCCCTGCGGGTGATCGTCATCGTCCTGCTGTTCACCCCGACCCCGGTGGACCCGGCGAACAACCTGTACGCCCCGGCGATCGCCATTACCGCGCTGGACGTGGTGTTCAAGGTTGGCAACAACGCCTGGCGCGCCGTCTCCGACCTCGCCCTGGTGCTGCTCGCCGCGTTCGGCCTGTACCTGCTGGTCGTGCTGATCCGCTGGCCACTGGAGCGTTCGCTGAAGAAGCGCCGCCAGGACAAGGAAGCGGAAGACGAGCCGACCCTGCGCCAGCTGATGCAGCCTGAACTGGTGGAAGGCGTGAACTCCCACCCCAGTGAGCGGCACGACAATCGTGCGCGGATCGAACCGCGCCTGTAGACCGACCTTGCGTCCTGCCCCGCACGCGTCCAGCATGAACTGAACGGCCTTTCGAGGAGTTCCCATGGACTGCGTGTTCTGCGCCATCGCGGCCGGTCGCGTGCCGGCCCGTATCCTCTACGAAGACGACCATTTCATCGTGCTGCTGGACATCTACCCGCTGCGCCCCGCGCACCTGCTGCTGGTGGCCCGCGAGCACGCGACCTTCCTGCACCAACTATCCGAAGCGGCGCAGCAGGACCTGATCCCGCTGGCCGAGCGCATGGAGCGCGTGCTGCGTCGTGCCGGCTACGGGCGGGTCGGCATCAACCTGCTGGTGAACGATGGCCCCGCGGCCAACCAGCACGTCGAACATTTTCATCTGCACCTTATCCCGCGTGAGCTGAACGACCTGCCGGCCTTGCTGCTGCGCGTGCTCACGCGGTTCCTGCCGCTGGGGCGGAAAAGGATGCAGAATCGCCTGGAACGCGAGCTGCATCAGCTGCGCGAGGCACTGATGGAGGAGAACTGATTCATGTGCGAGTTGCTCGGCATGAGCGCCAACGTCCCGACGGACATCGTCTTCAGCTTCACCGGGCTGATGCAGCGCGGCGGCGGCACCGGCCCGCACCGCGACGGCTGGGGCATCGCCTTCTATGAAGGGCGCGGTGTGCGGCTGTTCCAGGACCCGTCCGCCAGCGTCGATTCGGAAGTCGCGCGGCTGGTGCAGCGCTACCCGATCAAGAGCGAGGCGGTGATCGGCCACATCCGCCAGGCCAACGTCGGCAAGGTCTGCCTGTCCAACACCCACCCGTTCGTGCGCGAAATGGGCGGGCGCTACTGGACCTTCGCCCACAACGGCCAGCTCGCCGACTTCCATCCCGAGCCCGGTCTCTACCGCGCGGTGGGCGACACCGACAGCGAAGCAGCCTTCTGCGATCTGCTCAACCGCGTGCGCCGTGCCTTCCCCGAGCCAGTGCCGGTGGAGGTGTTGCTGCCCACCCTGGTCACCGCCTGCGCCTCCTACCGCGAGAAGGGCGTGTTCAACTGCCTGCTCAGTGACGGCGACTGGCTGTTTACCTTCTGCAGCACCAAGCTGGCCTGGATCACCCGCCGCGCGCCATTCGGGCCGGCACGCCTGCGCGATGCCGACGTCACGGTGGACTTCCAGTCGGAAACCACACCCAACGATGTGGTCACGGTGATCGCCACCGAACCGTTGACTGACAACGAAAACTGGACCCTGATGCAGGGCGGCGAATGGATGCTCTGGTGGCGTGGCGAGATCGTCACCCAGGGCCGCATCTGATCGGGACGTGAAGCATTCCCGGAATGCCGGTGCGGCAAGCGGGAGAATCCGGCGTCGCCTTGCACATCCATAAGAACGAAGGGGGAAAGAATGCTGCGCAGCTACGTACGCATGGTGCTGTTTGCACTGGGGCTGATGGTCGCGGTCCAGGTGCCGGGCTTCATCAAGGATTACGCGCAACGCGTCGACGCCCATCGCATCGAGGCGACTCAGGCGCTGCAGGGCTTCAAGGACACATCGGGGCAGTTCTTCAAGGGTGACCTGAGTGCCCTGGTGGCGCATTACCGCGGGAGTGCCGACCCGGTCTTCCAGCGTGACGCCGACAACATCGAGCGCCTGATGCGCCGTGCCCAGCTGTTCGAGAACGAATGGCAGGCCCTGCAGGGCCCCTGGTACCAGCGCGCCCTGCACATGGTGACGGCGCCAAACCATGAATTGCTGCAGGAAACCTACGAGAACTACCGCTACCAGGTGGTGCTGGAGCCCGAGGCCATTGGCTGGGCGCTGGCCGGCGGGCTGCTGCTGGCGTGGATCGCCGAGGTGCTGATGGCTTCGCTGGCAGCCCTGGTTGGCCTGGGGGACAACCGTCGCGCCTCGCGGCGGCACTGGAACTGACGGTTTTTCATAAGGGCGCGCTCCAGCAGGAGCGCGCCTGACTTGGCCTAGCGCGCCAGCGCTTCCTCCGGCGATTCGTGGCGGCGGTAGGGGAACACGTCGATCACTTTCCCCGCGCGAATCTGCTCCTGCAGTCCCTTCCAGTAATCCGCGTCGAACAGGTTGCCGTGCAGCTTGGCGAATTGCCGGCGCAGCTTCAGGTCGACGAACAGGAAGCGCGGGAACTCTTCCGGGAACACATCCATCGGCCCCACCGAATACCAGGGCTCGGAGGACATCTCGTCTTCCTCGTAGCGCGCTGGCGGGATGTGGCGGAAATGGACTTCGGTGAGGTAGCAGATCTCGTCGTAGTCGTAGAACACCACGCGGCCATGGCGGGTGACGCCGAAGTTCTTCAGCAGCATGTCGCCGGGGAAGATGTTCGCCGCCGCCAGTTGCTTGATCGCCAGGCCGTAGTCTTTCAGCGCTTCTTCCACCTGCGCCGGCGTGGCGTGCTCCAGATAGATGTTCAGCGGGGTCATGCGGCGCTCGGTCCAGCAGTGACGGATCAGCACCACGTCGCCTTCGAGCATCACGGTGGAGGGCGCGACGTCCAGCAGTTCGGCGAGGCAGTCCGGGTCGAACTTGCGTACCGGGAAGCGGAAGTCGGCGAACTGCTGGGTATCGGCCAGGCGCCCGACGCGGTCATGGTTCTTCACCAGCTGGTACTTCTGGATCACTGTGGCGTGGTCCACGGTCTTGGCCGGGTTGAAGTTGTCCTTGATGATCTTGAACACGGTGTTGAAGCCCGGCAGGGTGAACACGCTCATCACCATGCCGCGCACGCCGGGGGCCATGACGAAGCGGTCGTCGGTGGTCGCCAGGTGGTTGATCAGTGCGCGGTAGAACTCGCTCTTGCCCTGCTTGTAGAAGCCGATGGAGGTGTACAGCTCGGCGATGTGCTTGCCCGGCAGCAGGCGCTTGAGGAAGGCGACCATCTCCGCCGGCACCGGCGCGTCGACCATGAAGTAGGAGCGGGTGAAGGAGAAGATGATCGAGACTTCCGCCTCGTCGGTGATCACCGTGTCGAACTGGATGCCGCGCCCTTCGTGGTGCACCAGCGGGAACACCAGCGGCCACTGCTCTTCCGGGGTGAACAGGCGGCCGACCAGGTAGGCACCCTTGTTGCGGTAGAACACCGAGCCGATCAGTTCGATGGTCAGAGTCGGGTCCTTGCACACCCAGTCCGGCAGGTTGGCGTGCAGCAGGCTGTCCAGGCGCTGCAGGTCGCGTTCGCGGTCATCGTAGTCCACGGCGAAACGGTAGTCGTCGAAGATGCTTTCCAGCGCCTGGCGCAGCTGGCCGCCGGGGCGGTAGATACGGGTGTGCGGATCACGCGAATGGGCGCGCAGCGAGGGCCGGGTCGTGTGCACGAACATCGTGCCGTCGCTGATGTTGTCGTGGCTGAACAGGCCGCAGAAGATCGAGTTGAACCAGGTTTCCGCCAACTCATCGTCCAGGCGCGGGTCGATCAGGGTGATGTAGGCACTCTTGGCGATGGGCCAGCGCTCCACGTCCACCAGGTCGATGCCGGCCATGGCGCGGGTCAGTCTGCCCACGGTCTCGGCGACCATTTCCTCGTACAGTTCGATGCGTTCGGCGGAGGCGCGCTGGGCTTCCTGCCACTGTGCCTGCTCGAAACGCGCGGGCGCCCCGGCGGTGATCTGGTGGAACTTCGCGCGGTAGTCGTCGAAGCCTTCGAGGATCAGGGTCGCAATCTCGGTCGCCGGCCAGTGATGAGCCATGGGAGCGCCTCTGCTGGGTTCTGGTGCAGCGAGCTTAGCCATGGGAAACGGTGAGGGAAAGGGCGATTTCGCCGGAGGATCGTGGCGCTTTCCGGTGAAATTAGCGCGTATGCTGGCCGGCCACGCTCTTGGATAAAGAGCCCTGGAAACCCCTTCGGCAAGGAGCCGACACGCAATGGAAGACTTTCGCATCGAGCGCTGTACGGAACAGCACATCAATGGCCTCGCGGCGCTCTACAACGATCCGGCGGTGGCACGTCAGGTGCTGCAGATGCCGCACCAGGCGCCGGATCTGTGGCGCAAGCGACTGGTGCTGGAAGACGAGCGCCGCATCACGCTGATGGCGATGCACCAGGACCAGGTGATCGGCAGTGCCAGCCTCGAACAATTCCCCCGCGTGCGTCGTAGCCAATGCGGCAGCATCGGCATGGGTGTCGCCGTAGCCTGGCAGGGGCGCGGAGTTGGCACGCGGCTGCTGGCTGAACTGATGGACGTCGCCGACAACTGGATGGGCCTGCGTCGCGTCGAGCTGACCGTCTACACCGACAATGCGCCGGCCATCGCGCTGTACCGCAAGTTCGGTTTCGAGGTGGAAGGAACGCTGCGCGAATTCGCCCTGCGCGACGGCGTTTACGCCGACGTGCTGAGCATGGCTCGCCTGCGTCGTATCTGACAGTGGACTTTGAAAGTCAGCTATGGATGGATGGTGTCTGCCGCCGGCGTAGGCTGATGGCTTACCTGCCCTGGAGCTTTTCGCGATGAATCCCGCTGCTCTGCTGAATATGTTCGGGCTGGCCGCCATCTGGGGCGCCAGCTTCCTGTTCATGCGCCAACTGGTGCCTGCCATCGGCGTGATGCCGACGGCGTTCTTCCGTGTGCTGCTGTCGGCCATCGGGCTGGTGGTGATCATGCTGGCCCTGCGCACGCGCTGGGATTTCCGCGGCAAGCTGGTGCGTCTTCTGCTGATCGGCGTGATCGCCTCTGGCATCCCGGTGCTGATGTACAGCCTGGCGGCGCAGTTCCTGCCGGCGGGGTATTCGGCGATCTTCAACGCCACCACGCCGCTGATGGGCGTGCTGATCGGTTCGCTGTTCTTCGGTGAGGCGCTCACCGGCGGCAAGGCGCTCGGCGTGCTGCTGGGGTTGGCGGGCGTAGCGGTGCTGACCCGCGCCGGCCCGGTCCCCTTCGATGCCCAGGTGCTCTGGGGCGCCGCCGCCTGCCTGGTGGCGACGACCTGCTACGGCTTCGCCGGGTATTTCACCAAGCGCTGGATCAACGACCAGGGCGGCCTGGACTTCGCCGTCTCTGCCCTGGGCAGCCAGATGGGCTCAACCCTGTGCCTGCTGCCGTTCTTCCTCGGTACCAGCCTCGACATGCCGCTGGCGCCGCTGGCCGACCCGAAGATCCTGCTGGCGCTGGCCGGGCTGGGCTTCCTCTGCACGTCCTTCGCCTACGTCCTGTACTTCCGCCTGCTGGCCAGCATCGGCCCGCTGAAGACCATGACGGTGACCTTCCTGATTCCGCCGTTCGGTGTGTTCTGGGGCGTGCTGCTGCTGGATGAGTCGCTTTCCTGGGCGCACCTGCAGGGTGGTGTGCTGATTGCCCTGGCGCTGTGGCTGGTACTGCGCCCGGCGCCGCAGCCGAAGGCCGAGGCAGCCAACTGAGCGAAGCGCAGGCGAGGAGCGATCCTCGCCTGCGTCTTTCGGGGCCGGCTAGCGGTTATCCACAGCCTGTGTCGACTTGGATTCACTGGCCGGGGCTGCCGGGCGGAAGACCAGCATCAAGCCCAGCACGATCAGCCCCATGCCCAGCAGGCCAAGGGCGGACAGGCGATTGCCGAACACCGCGTAATCCATCAGCGCCGTGACCGCCGGCACCAGGTAGAACAGGCTGGTGACGTTGACCAGGTTGCCCGCCGCGATCATCCGGTAGAGCAGCACGGTGGCCAGCACCGAGACCATCAGGCCCATCCACAGCGCACTGAGGATGAACGCGGCGTTCCACTCCACATGCAGCGGCTGGAAGGGCGCGACGCCAATGCACAGCGCGAGCCCGGCCATGTACTGCAGGGGCAGTGTGCCCAGCGGGTTCTCGCGGATGTTCTTCTGCAGGATCGAGCCGCCGGTGATCGACAGTAGCGCCAGCAGGCAGCAGGCCAGGCCGGCGAAGGTCAGGCCTGACAGTCCGATGCTCTGGTAGACCACCATCACCAGCCCGATCAGCCCCAGCGCGAGGCCGCCCAGTCGCGGCGCCGAATGCCGGCGTTCGAGCAGAAAGCTGGTCAGCATCGGCTGCACGCCCAGAACGGTGGCGATGACGCCGGGGGTGACGTGCAGGTCCAGCGCCATCAGGTAGAAGATCGGGTAGATGCCCAGCATCACCAGGCCGGTGAGCACGGCGTGGCGCACCTGCTTGCGCTCGCGCGGCCAGCGCAGGCCGATCAGCGGCGAGAGGATCAGCAGAGCCACCAGCGCGGTGCCGAAGCGGGCGATGAGGAAGACCATCGGCGAAGCATGGGCCAGGCCCCACTTGCTGATGATGGCGGCGCTGCTCCACAGCAGCACGAACAGGGAGGTGCTGGCCAGGGCGGCCAGGGAGGAACGGTTGAGCGAAATCATGCAATGCACCTGTCGTCAGGCAGATCACGACCGGCCATCAATAGGCCGGACACAGACCGGGCGCCGCGTCAGTTGAGCGCGGAAAACCAGGCGATGGAAAACGCGTGTGGCGTCAGAAGCTCACGCCGGGTGGCGGGTAGGCCGCACCGGGAGGCGGAGGCGACGCGACAGCGACGACAGGGGGCGGGGGAGGGCAGGCCGCGCCCGCACCCACGCCGCAGGCCGGGGAGGCTGCAACGGTGATTGCCGGATCGGGCAATGGGTATCGGGACATGGAAGGCGAACCTGTTCAGTGGGGCAGCATCTGTGCTGCGTGGGCTGACTATAGCGGCCCGGATCGCCGCTGGCGAGCCCTGTGCGAGTTGCGCGGCAAAGCGCGACTTGCGCGACGAAAACGACAACGCGCGGCCGGGGCCGCGCGTTGTCAGGCAAGGGTGACGCTTACTTGCCGGTCTTGATGGTGTTCCAGGTGCGGGTACGCACGCGGTCGATCTTCATCGGCATGGATTCGAGGGCGAACAGCTTGGCCATCTTGTCCTGCGGCGGGTAGATCGCAGGGTCTGCCTTGATCGCCTTGTCCACCAGCGGGTCGGCAGCCAGGTTGCCGTTGGCGTAGTGCACGTAGTTGCTCACGCCAGCCATTACTTCGGGGCGCAGCAGGTAGTTCATGAAGGCGTAGGCGGCCTTCTCATCCGGCGCGTCGTTGGGCATGGCGACCATGTCGAACCACAGCGGCGAGCCTTCCTTCGGCGTGGAGTACTGGATTTCCACGCCGTTCTTGGCTTCCTTGGCGCGGGTGGCGGCCTGCAGGATGTCGCCGGAGAAGCCGACGGCTACGCAGATCTCGCCGTTGGCCAGGTCGCTGACGTACTTGGAGGAGTGGAAGTAGCGGATGTACGGACGCACCTTGAGCAGCGCTTCCTCGGCCTTCTTGTAGTCATCCAGTTTCTGGCTGTGATGCGGCAGGCCCAGGTAGTTCAGGGTGATCGGCAGCAGCTCCGGGCCGTTGTCCAGCACCGCTACGCCGCACTTGGCCAGCTTCTCCATGTACTCGGGCTTGAAGAAGATGTCCCAGGAGTCGATCGGCGCGTTGTCGCCCAGCACTTCCTTGATCTTGGCCGGGTTGTAGCCGATGCCGGTGGTGCCCCACAGGTAGGGGAAGCCGTGCTCGTTGCCCGGATCGTTCACTTCCAGTGCCTTCATCAGCACCGGGTTGAGGTTCTTCCAGTTCGGCAGCTGGCTCTTGTCCAGCTTCTTCAGCGCGCCGGCCTGGATCTGCTTGGCCATGAAGTGGTTCGACGGCACCACGATGTCGTAACCGGATTTGCCGGTCATCAGCTTGCCATCGAGGGTCTCGTTGCTGTCGTAGACGTCGTAGGTCGCCTGGATGCCGGTTTCCTTGGTGAAGGTCGGCACGGTGTCCGGGGCGATGTAGTCGGACCAGTTGTAGATCTTCACGTTATCGGCCTGGGCGGCGCCGGCGGCAACGGAGAGGGAGAGTGCAAGGGTGGAGAGCAACGGGGCGGAAATTTTCATTCTTGTGTTCCTGACAACGGTGCGGAAAGCCCGGGCCATCCGCGAAAGATGGGCGACGCTTCGTCGCGGGCTGCGCAAGAATTAACCATTTTGCCGGAACATGGCGAGGGGCCATGGCTGCCTGCGGGTCCGCAGACAGCGCATGTGACCCGAGCCGCACCGATTCGGAACGGCAGGTAGGAATCCGCCCCGCAGAGGGGCGGAATAGAGCTTACTGGACCAGTTCCTGGTCCTCGAACAGGCCGTCGAAGAGCATGGTGGAGAGGTAGCGCTCGCCCGAGTCCGGCAGCACCACGACAATGGTCTTGCCCTGCATGTTCGGCTCTTCGGCGAGCTTCACCGCGGCGGCCATGGCGGCGCCACTGGAGATGCCGCAGAGGATGCCTTCTTCCTGCATCAGGCGCAGGGCCATGTTCTTGGCGTCTTCGTCGGCGATGGTGGCGACGCGGTCGACCAGCGACAGGTCGAGGTTCTTCGGCACGAAGCCGGCGCCGATGCCCTGGATCTTGTGCGGGCTGGGCTTGATCTCTTCGCCGGCCAGGGCCTGGCTGATCACCGGCGAGGTGACCGGCTCGACAGCCACCGA
Source organism: Pseudomonas sp. PDM19 (assembly GCF_014852215.1). NCBI lineage: Bacteria > Pseudomonadati > Pseudomonadota > Gammaproteobacteria > Pseudomonadales > Pseudomonadaceae > Pseudomonas > Pseudomonas sp. PDM19. The sequence goes on from NZ_JACVBG010000002.1 coordinate 774,822, forward strand.
GAGGATCGGCTTGCCCTTGGTGTTCTTGATGAAGCGCGACACACCGGTGAGGGTGCCGCCGGTGCCGACGCCGGCCACCAGCACGTCGACCGCGCCATCGGTGTCGTTCCAGATTTCCGGGCCGGTGGTCTTTTCGTGGATCGCCGGGTTGGCCGGGTTGTCGAACTGCGCCGGCATGAAGTACTTCGCCGGGTCGCTGGCGAGGATTTCCTCGGCCTTGGCGATCGCGCCCTTCATGCCCTTGGCCGGCTCGGTCAGGACGATCTCGGCGCCCAGGGCCTTGAGCACCTTGCGGCGTTCCAGGCTCATGGAGGAGGGCATGGTGAGGATCAGCTTGTAGCCACGGGCGGCGGCGACGAAGGCGAGGCCGATGCCGGTGTTGCCGGAGGTCGGCTCGACGATGGTCATGCCCGACTTCAGGCGGCCGCCGGACTCGGCATCCCAGATCATGTTGGCGCCGATCCGGCACTTCACCGAGTAGCCCGGGTTGCGCCCTTCGATCTTGGCCAGGATGGTGACGCCGCGCGGGGCGATGCGGTTGATCTGGACCAGCGGCGTGTTGCCGATGGACTGCGCGTTGTCGGCGAAAATGCGGCTCATGATGCGTTCCTTAGGTTCGGAGCTGTGCAGACCCAGCAGCCTATGCCCGGCGGGCTTCGTAGTCCAGTCGGCGGACCCGCCTCACTCGGGCTGCGCGTCGCTGAAGATGGCCTCGATGGGTAGGCCGAAGACCCGGGCTATACGAAAGGCCAGCGGCAGGCTGGGGTCGAACTTGCCACTCTCGATGGCGATCACGCTCTGCCGCGAAACCTGCAGTTGCAGGGCCAGGTCCTGCTGGCTCCAGCCGCGTTCGGCGCGCAGTGCCTTGAGGCGATTGTGCATGGTTGCTCCTTTCTCGGATCGGTCAGGCGAAGCGCCGGCGCAGCAGCACCACGGCCACGCCGTAGGCGGCCCAGAACAACGGGAAGGCGAGGATCACCGGGAAACGCGGCCAGGCGGCGTACTGCTCCAGGAAGCCCCAGGCGCTGAACAGCCCGACCACCACGCCGCCGGCCAGCATGGCGGCGCGGGACAGCAGGAAACGCAGGAATTCGTCCGGCTCGCTGCGCAGGTAGCGGTCGAATACATAGAGCATCGCCAGCAGTGGCAGCGCCGGAGAAGCGGCGGCCAGGACGCGCAGGGCATAAGGCAGCTTCTGCAGGTCCAGCCCCCAGCTGATCAGTGCGACCAGGGCGGAGTAAATGAACATGAGGGCGGCGCAGGACAGGGTGTAGCGGCGCAGGGCGGGATTCATCGAGGTCTCCTTGTGATGTAAAGCAAACTTAACATCGGGATTTCTTCGATGTAAAGTAAACTTGTCATCGACAGGCCATTTGCGATCAGTCATCCCCTGACCCGCCATTCAATGACTGAATGCCGCGTCTGCGTTCACACTCGCCTTGGCTGCGCGGTATAGTCGCAGCTTGTCCGACCATTCGCCCGGCCCGGCAGAGCGCCCGGCCCGCATCGTTCGAGGATTCACCGATGAAGTTCGAAGGCACCCAGTCCTACGTCGCCACCGACGACCTCAAGCTGGCGGTCAACGCCGCCATCACCCTGCAGCGCCCGCTGCTGGTGAAAGGCGAGCCGGGCACCGGCAAGACCATGCTCGCCGAACAGCTGGCGGAGTCCTTCGGCGCCAAGCTGATCACCTGGCACATCAAGTCCACCACCAAGGCCCACCAGGGGCTCTACGAGTACGACGCGGTCAGCCGCCTGCGCGACTCGCAGTTGGGCGTGGACAAGGTCCACGACGTGCGCAACTACATCAAGAAGGGCAAGCTCTGGGAGGCCTTCGAGGCCGAAGAGCGCGTGATCCTGCTGATCGACGAGATCGACAAGGCCGACATCGAGTTCCCCAACGACCTGTTGCAGGAACTCGACAAGATGGAGTTCTACGTTTACGAGACCAACGAGACGATCAAGGCGAAACAGCGCCCGATCATCATCATCACCTCGAACAACGAGAAGGAACTGCCGGACGCCTTCCTGCGCCGCTGCTTCTTCCACTACATAGCCTTCCCCGACCGCGAGACCCTGCAGAAGATCGTCGATGTGCACTACCCGAAGATCAGCGGCACGCTGGTCAGCGAGGCGCTGGACATCTTCTTCGACGTGCGCAAGGTGCCAGGCCTGAAGAAGAAGCCCTCCACCTCCGAACTGGTGGACTGGCTGAAGCTGCTGATGGCCGACAACATCGGCGAAGCCGTGCTGCGCGAGCGCGATCCCACCAAGGCCATCCCGCCGCTGGCTGGCGCCCTGGTGAAGAACGAGCAGGATGTGCAGCTGCTGGAACGCCTGGCGTTCATGAGCCGTCGCGCCAGTCGCTGATGTTCTGGCTTTTCCCCCTCTCCCTCTGGGAGAGGGCAGGGGTGAGGGCATGGCCACCGCGCCGTGTTTCCCCCTCACCCTGACCCTCTCCCAATGGGCGAGGGGACTGTCCGATTTTCTGTGAGGGCATATCCATGCTGCTCAACCTGTTCAACGAAATGCGCGCGGCCAAGGTGCCGGTGTCGGTACGCGAGCTGCTCGACCTGATCGATGCGCTCAAGCACCGCGTCGTGTTCGCCGACATGGACGAGTTCTACTACCTCGCCCGCACCATCATGGTGAAGGACGAGCGCCATTTCGATAAGTTCGACCGAGCCTTCGGCGCCTACTTCAAGGGCCTGGAAAAGCTCGACGACCACCTCAAGGCGCTGATCCCCGAAGAGTGGCTGCGCAAGGAGTTCGAGCGCCTGCTCACCGACGAGGAGCGCGCGCAGATCCAGTCCCTGGGCGGCCTGGACAAGCTCATCGAGGAGTTCAAGAAGCGCCTCGAAGAGCAGAAGGAACGCCATGCCGGCGGCAACAAGTGGATCGGCACCGGCGGCACCAGCCCGTTCGGTTCCGGCGGCTTCAACCCCGAGGGCATCCGCGTCGGCGACGCCGGCAAGCGCCAGGGCAAGGCCGCCAAGGTGTGGGACCAGCGCGAGTACAAGAACCTCGACGACCAGGTCGAGCTGGGCACGCGCAACATCAAGATCGCCCTGCGCCGCCTGCGCAAGTTCGCCCGTGAGGGCGCGGCGGAAGAGCTGGATATCGACGGCACCATCGACCACACCGCCAAGGATGCCGGGCTGCTCAACATCCAGATGCGTCCCGAGCGCCGCAATACCGTGAAGCTCCTGCTGCTGCTGGATATCGGCGGCTCCATGGATGCCCACGTGAAGGTCTGCGAGGAGCTGTTCTCGGCCTGCAAGACCGAGTTCAAGCACCTGGAGTACTTCTACTTCCACAACTTCATCTACGAATCGGTGTGGAAGAACAACCTGCGCCGCTCCAGCGAACGCACCGCCACCTTCGACCTGCTGCATAAATACGGGCCGGACTACAAGGTGGTGTTCGTCGGCGACGCCGCCATGGCGCCCTATGAGATCACCCAGGCCGGCGGCAGCGTCGAGCACTGGAACGAGGAAGCCGGCTACGTGTGGATGCAGCGCTTCATGGAGAAATACAAGAAGCTCATCTGGATCAACCCGTACCCGAAGGACACCTGGAACTACACCTCCTCCACCGGTCTGGTGCGCGAGCTGGTGAAGGAGCAGATGTTCCCGCTGACCCTGAGCGGTCTGGAAGAGGGCATGCGCTTCCTCTCGCGCGGTTGAGTTCCTCCACGTTTGAGCGCCGGGACGGTGCACCCGCACCGTCCCGGTGTCCGCAAAGGTAACCCTGCAGTCGGGCGGGAATTGTCCCGCCCGGCGTCGAAACCCCGCCCCGTGGGGATCGATACGGCCACGCTGGGTGGCCGGCACGCAACTTGCCTCACCCTGACCTGCGCCGGCCACGGTAACATCCGCTGGCGCGCCGTAGCGTCTACGATGGGCATCGAATGAATCCTCTGACCTTCTCCCGCTCCACCTGGCTCAACTCCCTGCACATGACCTCGCTGACCGTCGCGCTGATGGAGTCCGAGGGGCACAGCCGCGAGTCCATCCTCGAGGGCAGCGGCATCACCGGCGACGACCTGCTCGACCTGCGCCGGCTGGTCAGCCCCTGGCAGGAGCAGCAGGTCTTCGGCAATGTGCAGAGCCTCGCTGGCGAGCCGGCCCTTGGCCTGCGCCTGGGCGTGCGCACGCGGATCACCGCCTACGGTCTGCTGGGGTATGCGCTGATCTCCGCGCCGACCCTGGGCGAAGCATTGCGCATCGGCCTGAGCTACCCGGTGCTGCTGGGCACCTACTTCCACCTCGCGCTGGAAGTGGACGGCGACATGGCCTGGTTGGTCGCCACCGGCTACGGCGAAGAAGAAGAGCTGCGCCCGTTCAACACCGAGCTGTGCCTGGGCTCGCTGAAGGTGGCCTGCGCCGACCTGCTCGGCCAGCCGTTGCCGCTGGTGCGCGCTGAATTCGATTACGCCGGCCCGGCCGATCGCCGCGCGGCCTACGCCACGCTGTTCGGCTGCCAGCTGGAATTCGATTGCGCGCGCAGCGCCATCGGCTTCCCGGCAAGCTGGCTGAACATGCGCCTGCCGCTGGCCGACGCAGTGACCCACCGCGAGATGCTCGAACAGTGCCGCCGGCAGAACATCGACCTGGCCGCGCGCCGCGCCTGGCTCGACAAGGTCCGCGCGATCCTCGGCGAACGCCTGCAGGAACCGCCGGGCCTGGAAGAGCTGGCGCGCCGCCTGAACTGCTCCTCGCGCAGCCTGCGCCGGCACCTGCAACAGCAGCAGACCAGCTACCAGCAATTGCTCGACGAACTGCGTTTCGCCCGCGCCAAGGAACTGCTGCAGGACGGCGACATGCCGATCTACCGCATCGCCGAGGAGCTGGGCTTCAGCGAGACCGCCAGCCTGCGCCACGCCTTCCAGCGCTGGAGCGGCCAGCCGCCTAGCCACTTCCGTGCGTAAAGATGCGCATGAATTCCGCGCGAAATTGTCGCAGATCAAGGATCAGCTCGGTCTGACAGGCATAGCCTTCAGGAATCCCACAAGGAAACCCGAGGGCCTGACCATGGCCAAGAAATTTCCCCTCAATCCGCCGCATCCCGAGCGCATCTGCTGGGGCTGCGACCGCTATTGCCCGGCGACCAACCTGGCCTGCGGCAACGGCGCGGATCGCACCATGCACCCGGCCGAGATGCTCGGCGATGACTGGTACCAGTTCGGTGACTGGGGCATAGAAGCGCCCAACACGATTCCCACTGTGCAGCTGGAGCCCGCCAGCTAGCACGCTCCCGCGCCGTTGCGGCGCCGGAATGAAGAAAGCGCGCACTCCCTCCCCGGAGCGCGCGCTTTCGCGTCATCAGCCCTTGGCGGGAGTGATGCCGTAGATCTTCTGGAAGCGGGCGATCAGGCTGACCGGCTTCTTCTCTTCCTTCTGCATCAGGTAGACCACACGCTCGCCGTTGGGGCCGCTGGCGATTTCGGTGTGGCGGAAGATCGGTTCACCCAGGCCGTTCATGTCGACCATGTCGCCGTAGCGCTGGGCCACGTAGATCACGCCTTCCTGGCGAATTTCGCCGTAGAAGCCGGCCGCTGGCGGCAGGCTCTGCTTGTAGAACTGGTAGGAGGCGATCTTCTTCGCGTCCTTGTCCTTGTCTTCGGCACGCACGACCAGCACGACGTTCTGGCCGAACTTGTCCTTCTCGCCGACTTCCTTGGTGTAGGTGGTCTTGCCGGTCACGATGTAGTCCCGGTAGACGGTGGCGTCATCGAACAGGTAGAGGGTCTCGTCGGTGCGGACCAGGTACCAGTCGTCGTTGTTGGGGGTGGCTTCCTTGCTGGCGACCGGAGCCTGAGCGGCGCAGCCGGCGAGGGCGGCGACGAGCAGGGCGAGAGATGCAGCTTTGTTGGCAGTCTTTTTATTGAACATCTTGGGGGCTTCCCTGGGTTGAAAGCCTGCGAGTTTCAACGGGCCACATAACGGATTGATGACGGCAAAATGACGAATTGTTTCCGTGCTACAGCGCCCGTATTCCGGGCGCTGTAGCCGATCGGGGAGGCGTTACGGGCGGGCTTCGAGGATCAGGTTGAACGGCGTTTGCGCCGCGCGGCGGAAGCGGCTGAAACCGGCTTCCTCGAACACCTTGCGCAGGCGTGCTTCGCCGGCCTGAGCACCCAGCCCCAGCCCGACTTCCTGGGACAGCGAATTGGGCGTGCAGATGAAGGTCGAGGCGGCGTAGAACAGCCGGCCGACCGGGTTCTGGTTGTCATCCAGGTGGTCATTGGCGAAGGGTTCCACCAGCAGCACCGTGCCGTCCGCCTTCAGCGCCTGGCGTGCGTGCTGCGCGGCGCCCACCGGGTCACCCATGTCGTGCAGGCAGTCGAAGAAGCAGATCAGGTCGTAGTCGTTGCCGGGGTAATCCTTGGCGCTGGCGCGCTGGAAACTGGTGCGTTCGGCGACTTCGGCCTGCCCGGCGCGCTGGTTGGCCACGTCGATGGAAGGCTGGTGGTAGTCGAAGCCGACGAAAGTCGACGCCGGGAAGGACTGCGCCATGACGATGGTGGAGGCGCCGTGGCCGCAACCGACGTCGGCCACCCGCGCGCCGCCTTCGAGCTTGCCGACCACTTCGTCCAGGGCCGGCAGCCACTCTGCAACAAGGTGCGCGCGATAGCCGGGACGGAAGAACTTCTCGGTGCCGGAGAACATGCAGGGGTGGTGATCGCCCCAGGCCAGGCCGCCGTCCCCGCGCATGGCGGCGACCAGCTTGTCCTTGTCGTGGTAGAGCGCCGCAACCACGGAGGCACCACCGGCGACGTACACCGGCGAGTCCTCGATGGCCAGCGCCATGGCCTGTTCCTCGGGCAGGCGGAAGTTGCCGTCCTGGTGCTCCATGTAGCCGGAGGCGGCATGGGCGCTGAGCCATTCGCGCAGCAGGCGGGCATTGCAGCCGCTGCGTTCGGCCAGTTGTGCCGGGCTCAGCCACTGGCCGTCGGCCATGGCTTTGTAGAGGCCCAGTTCCTCGCCCAGGATGATGTTGGCGAGCATCGCCGCGCCACCCATGTCGGTGACCAGCTTGCCCATGAATTCGTTGAGTCTGGCTTCGTCCATCGCGCGATCTCCCGTGCGTAGCCGCGGGGAGGCCCGGCGGCAACCGAGGAAGGAAGGCGGCAGGCGGCGGTGCCGGATGCCGCGACGGGCGCCGGCCAACGGCGGGCACGGGACGCTGCAGGCGCAACGACGGCTCCCGCGCGGGACTGTTGCGCAAAGGCCGGCGAGGCGGCTGCCCCGCCGGCGTAACCCCTTCATTCTACGGCGGCGGATTCGGCCCGGTATCGTCGCCGACTTGCGGTGTTGCCGCTTCGTCGGCAGGCTCCGGGCGCGCCAGTTGCGGCCGCTGCAGGATCAGGTTCTGCGGTGTGCTCAGGCTGATGCCGGCCTCGCGCAGGCCGCTGAAAATGGTGAAGAGCAGGTCGCTCTTGGTCGAGTACACCGCTCGCGGGCTGCTGACGTTGCCCGAAGCAGCCAGGGTCAGGCCGGTGGCGCTCAGGTCCTTGAAAGTCACCGAAGGGGCCGGCGTCTCGACGATGTTCTCGTGTTCGCTGTAGGCCTTGAGCATCAGTTCGCGGACCTTCTGCACGTCGGTATCCAGCGGCAGGGTGAGGTTGATGCCGACCACGCCCAGCGCGCTGCCCATGGTCACGTTGCGCACGTTCTGCGAGATGAACTGGGAATTCGGCACGATCACCGTGGACTGGTCGGACATCTGGATTTCCGTGGCGCGCACGTTGATTCGCCGGATGTCGCCCTCCACGCCACCGGTCAGGCTGACCCAGTCGCCGACCTTCACCGGGCGCTCGGTGAGCAGGATCAGGCCGGAGATGAAGTTCTGCACGATGGCCTGCAGGCCGAAACCGATACCCACCGACAGGGCGCTGACCACCCAGGTCAGGCTGGTGAGGTTGATGCGCAGCGCCGAGAGCACCAGCAACACCAGGATGACCATGCCGATGTAGCCCACCAGTGTCACCAGCGAGGCGCGCATGCCTGCGTCCATGCGCGTTTCCGGCAGCAGCTCGTCGGCCAGCCAGCGCTTGAGCAGGCGCAGGCCGAACAGGCCGGCGGCCAGAGTGCCGAGGGCCAGCAGGATGTCCTGCGGGACGATGTTCAGGCGCCCCAGCGACTGGCCGCTTTCCACCAGTTGCACCAGGCCCTGGAGCAGTTCGCCGGGGCTGGTGCCGGAGGTGGAGAAGGCGATCAGCAGAGTGGACAGCACCAGCAACGTGCGCCCCGCGCCGGTCAGCAGGGTGGCGAATTGCGCCTGGTGGCGCGGATCGACGCCGAGGTTTTCCGCCAGCCGCTCGCCGATCGGCTGGCGCGGCGACAGCAGCACTTCGCAAAGGTCGACGAACAGGCTCGTCAGCAGGTAGCCGGTGGCGCACACCACGCTGGCCCAGAGCAGCTTGCCTGCAAAAAAGTACGCCAGTGACAGATAGCCGGTGGCCAGTGCCAGCACGATCAGCAGCACCGTGACCAGCATTGCGAACACCAGGATGCCGGCCAGCGGCGAGGTTTCGTGGCCTTCGGCTTCGCGGCGCGCAACGCGATAGCGATACAGCGCGATGCCGTAGAGCAGGGCCGTCGCCAGGGCGGTGAGGCCGTTGACCGCCACGGTCAACGCGAGGCTGGCGCCGCTGGAGCTGTTGATGCGATCCAGCGTGCCCAGCACCAGCAGCATCCAGGCCATCAGCCAGGGGAAGGGCGAAAGGGCGGTGGCCACTGCGTCGGGCAGGTCGGGCAGTCGCCAGGACGGCCTCTGCACGGCCAGCAGGGCGCGGCCCAGGCCGGCGGTGAAGGTGCAGAAGATCACCAGCGAGAGCATCTGGTTGCCGAGGTTGTCCATGTTGCCGCTGAGCTGGCCGTGCCAGTTCATGCCTTCGTGGATCACCGTGGCGCCGCCACCGAGGGTGAGGATGGTGGCCAGGCCGACCGCCACCGCCAGGGCGCTGCGGCGCAGGCGGCCCACCGGAATCCAGCGGATCATCGCCTTGGTCAGCAACTGCTCCAGCAGGCGCCGGCCGGGAATCCACAACAGCAGGGCGACGAGCAGGCTGGCGATGAAGGGCGAGCGGTGCTCGGGCCGCCAGACCGTGGCGAAGGCGTCGCCGATCTGCGCGCGCATGGATTGCAGGCGCGTCAGGTCGTCGTCGGTGGGGCGGATCAGGTTCGACCAGAAGCTGGGGCTCAGCGGCGGCGGGTAGCGCGTGGCGATCTGCGAGTTGAACTGGCTGCGGCGCAGGTTGACGATCTGCGCGGCGAGGTCCTGGGCGTTCTTGTCCAGCTGGTTGGCGCGCTCCAGCTGTTTCTGCAGGTCCTTCTGGGCATCCGTCAGGTCGTTGCGCTGCCGGGTCAGGCTTTCGGCCTCGTTGGGCGTGACCGGGCCGAGCACCTTGAGCTGGTCTTCGGTGCGCGACAGCGCGGTGCCGATATCGGTGGCGTTCTGCTCCGCGCGGGCCTGAACGGCCAGAGCGGACTGCCGCAGGTTCGACAGCAGGCCATCGTCGCTGTCGGCGGAGACGCGCTGGCGGATCAGTTCGAGGCGAGCGCCCAACTGCTCGACGCCAGCATCCTCGGGCAGCTCCGGCAGCTGGATGGAATCGCCGGCCTGGACATCGGTCGGCTCGTCTGCCAGCACGGCGCCAACGCCCGCCAGCAACAAGGTCAGCATCAGCAGCGCACGGCTGCAGGCGCGTACGAAGGTTTCCCGCATCTTCCCCCATCCTGTGGTCAAAACGCTTGATGATGTTCGACCGGTTCAGCCCCCGGACAATTCCCTGAGCATAGCGCCGCTGCGGTGGGTCTTTGCCGGGCCCAAGCGGATAATCAACGCATGCAGATGGTTAAGGGTCATAAATTCTGGCCACATCGATCCCCTTTTGGCCGCTTCCGCTGTTCTGCGCGAGACGGTCGCTGGGCAGAATTCCGTCACCGGACAACAAGAATCCTTCAGAGGGTACTCCCATGCTTACCGTGTACAGCGATGATCACCGCCTGCATTTCGGCCAGTCCGAACTGGTCGACGGCAAACTCCAGCCCTGCTTCGAGATGCCCAGCCGCGCGGACACCGTGCTGGCCCGCGTGAAGTCGCAGAACCTGGGCGAAATCATCGAGCCCAAGGACTTCGGCATGGAGCCGATCCTGCGCGCGCACAACACCCGCTACGTCGAATTCCTCAAGGGCGCCTGGGCCCGCTGGGCGGCCGAAGGCCACACCGGCGACCTGGTCTCCACCACCTTCCCGGGGCGCCGCCTGCTGCGCGACGGTCCGATCCCGACTGCGCTGATGGGCGAAGTGGGCCACTACAGCTTCGACACCGAGGCACCGATCACCGCCGGCACCTGGCAGGCCGTGTACAGCTCGGCCCAGGTCGCGCTGACCGCCCAGGACCACATGCGCCAGGGCGCCAGCACCGCCTTCGCCCTGTGCCGTCCGCCGGGCCACCACGCCGGCAGCGACTTCATGGGCGGCTACTGCTTCCTGAACAACGCCGCCATCGTCAGCCAGGCGTTCCTCGACCAGGGCGCCAAGCGCGTGGCCATCCTCGACGTGGACTACCACCACGGCAACGGCACCCAGGACATCTTCTACCGCCGCAACGACGTGCTGTTCGCCTCGATCCACGGCGACCCGCTGGTGGAGTACCCGTACTTCCTCGGTCACGCCAACGAGCACGGCGAAGGCGCCGGCGAGGGCTACAACCACAACTACCCGCTGCCCCATGGCACCGGCTGGGACGGCTGGTTCGCCGCGCTGGAAGACGCTTGCCGGAAGATCGCGGACTACGCGCCTGACGCGGTGGTTGTATCGCTGGGCGTGGATACGTATAAGGACGACCCGATTTCCGAGTTCAAGCTGGACAGCCCGGACTACCTGAAGATGGGCGAGCGAATCGCCGCACTGGGTATTCCGACCCTGTTCATCATGGAAGGCGGTTACGCGGTGGAGGCCATCGGCGTCAACGCGGTGAACGTGCTGCAGGGCTACGAAGGCGCTGCACGCTGATAAGACGAATCGGGCGGATGAGAATCCGCCCGTTTGCTTTTCATTGCTCGCAACCTTTTGCGCGAGCGCATCCAGCTGGGGAAGGACATGAACAAGAATACCGCGCTGCGCGGCCTGCTCGCCGCCGCCACCCTCGTCACGGCCAGCGCCGCCAGCGCTGCGCCGGAAGTGCGCATCTACAACTGGTTCGACTACATCGGCCCGGACACCCTCAAAGGCTTCCAGGGCGAGACCGGCATCAAGCCGCAATATGACGTCTACGACAGCAACGAAGTGCTGGAAGCCAAGCTGCTTTCCGGGCACTCGGGCTATGACGTGGTCGTGCCCAGCGACAGCTTCCTCCCCAACTACCTCAAGGCCGGCGTGTTCCAGCCGCTGGACAAGAGCAAGCTGCCGAACTGGAAGAACCTCAATCCCGCACTGCTCAAGGTGCTGGAGAGCAAGGACCCGGGCAACCAGTACGTGATGCCCTACATGTGGGGCACCAACGGCATCGCCTACAACGTCGACAAGGTCAAGGCCGTGCTCGGCGACAACGCACCGCTGGACTCCTGGGACCTGGTGTTCAAGCCGGAAAACCTCGCCAAGCTGAAATCCTGTGGCGTGGCCTTCCTCGACTCGCCCACCGAGGTGATCCCGCAGGTCCTGCATTACCTGGGCCTGTCGCCCAACAGCCACAACCCGGACGACTACAAGAAGGCCGAGGCACTGCTGGCGAAGCTGCGCCCGAACATCACCTACTTCAGTTCCTCGAAGTTCGTCACTGACCTCGCCAACGGCGACGTCTGCGTGGCCCTGGCCTGGTCCGGCGGCGCGATGCAGGCGGCCAATCGCGCCAAGGAAGCCGGCAACGGCATCCACATCGAGTACCGCATTCCCAAGGAAGGCGCCGCCGCCTGGTTCGACGTGCTGGCGATTCCGAAGGATTCGAAGAACGTCGAGCAGGCCCATGCCTTCCTCAACTACCTGCTGCGCCCGGAAGTGGTCGCGCCGATCTCCGACTACGTGGCCTACGCCAACCCCAACCAGGCGGCGGACGGACTGATCTCCAGGGAGCTGCACGACAACCCCAACGTCTACCCGCCGGCGGACGTGCAGGCCAAGCTGTTCTCGGTGGAAATGCTGCCGCCGAAACTGGAGCGCATCCGCACCCGCACCTGGACCCAGGTGAAATCCGGGAAATAATGTCGTCTTCAGCTTCCTGAACAGCGGATTTCCGTTGGCGGCCGGCTGGCGCGAACTGGCATGATCGGCGGACTTTCTTCGAGGAAGTCCGCCGATCGTCCTTTTGGCTTCCCGCTTTTCTTCAATTGCCGTGCCTCTTGCTGCCGAGCCTTGCCATGAACTCCCAAGCCAATATCGTCGAACGCAAGGGCGCCGACGCCTTCGCCATCCAGGTCATGACTGGCCTGTGCGTGATCTGGGGTATCCAGGCAGTGATGGTGAAACTGGCCGCGCCGGACATCGCGCCGATCATGCAGGCCTTCGGGCGCAACCTGGTGGCTGCCGTGGCGGTGGGCCTGATCATGTGCTGGCGCGGCGGCTGGGACGGCTTCCTGCGCCAGGGCACGCTCAAGGGTGGGCTGCTGGCCGGGGTGCTGTTCGCCGCCGAGTTCTTCTTCATCGCCCAGGGGCTGGTCTATACGTCGGCCTCGCACATGGCGGTGTTCATCTACACGGCGCCGATCTTCTCGGCGCTGGCGCTGCATTTCCTGCTGCCCAGCGAGCGTCTGCGGCCGCTGCAGTGGCTGGGGATCGGCGTGTGCTTCGGCGGCATCGCGATGTGCTTCGGCGGTGGCTTCGACTTCGCCAACCTGGACAGCCGCATGCTGCTGGGCGATGCCTTCGGCGTACTTGCCGGGTTCGCCTGGGGCATGACCACGGTGGCGGTGCGCACCACGCGGCTGTCCGAGGCCAAACCGATCCTGACGCTGTTCTACCAGTTGCTGATAGCCGCACTGCTGCTGCCCTTCGCCGCACTGGCGCTGGGCAAGACCCATGACGTCAGCTTCACCGCCATCGGCGTGGGTAGTGTGCTGTTCCAGGGGCTGGTGGTTTCGTTCTTCAGCTACTTCACCTGGTTCTGGCTGCTGCGCCGCTACCTGGCGTCGAACCTGGCGGTGTTTTCCTTCATGACGCCGATGTTCGGCATCGCTTTCGGCGTGCTGATTCTTGGCGAGCCGCTGACCCTGAATTTCATCGCGGGCGCTGTGCTGGTACTGGCGGGCATCACGCTGGTAAGCAGCGAGCAATGGATTCGCCGGATGCTTCGCCGCTGAGTTGGGAAATGTCGTGCTCTTGATTCAGGTCAGGCGCTGCGGCGGGGGAAGACGATAGTCTTTGTTGCAAGGAGTGAGTGGCACGGGCGGAGAGTGGGACGCCGGGCTATTCTTCCTAGGGCGGCCCATGGTGGTAACGGGCCGCCCGACCTGAATTCGTACAAGGAGGCATTCCATGAAAGTCTGGCTGCAAAGCATTGCGTGGAAACTCGGTGTCGCGCTCGGCCTGATCGAGCCTCCACGTCTGCAACCCATCCCTGTCCGCCGCGACGAGCAACGTCGCCTGATGGAGCAGCGCCGGCGCTACTGATCGCGCCCCGCCCATCGCAAAAGGAAAACCCGCCAGCTGGCGGGTTTTTTGTTTTGGCTCTTCTCGGATGGCCCGTTATTCGTGGGCGTTGAACCAGTCGTCGATCATCACCTTCAGCCGCTCCCCGGAGAAGCTGTCGAAGTGCCCGCCATGCACGGTACGCACCGGCAGCTCGCGCAGGCGCGCCAGGCTCGCGGCGTAGTCGTCGAGGTTGGAGTGGTAGGCGTCCTCGATGAGCGGGCCGTCGTAGATGATGTCGCCGGAGAACAGCGTCTGCGTTTTCTCTTCCCATAGGCTGATGCCGCCCGGCGAGTGCCCGGGGGTGTGCAGCACCTGCAGGGTACGGTCACCAAGGTCGAGCACGTCGCCTTCATCGATGGTGCGGGTCGCCGGTGCGGCCTTGACGCGGTATTCGGCGTAGCACAGCGGGCAGTCCGGGTGCGCGTCGAACATCTCGTCGTCGACGAAGGCGGTGGCCAGGGTGCGTTCGCCGTCGGGGCTGGCCAGGATGTCCGCTTCGGCCGGGTGCACCAGGCGCTCGTCGAACTCGTGGTGGCCGGCGATGTGGTCGAAGTGGGTGTGGCTGGCCACGGCCAGCAGCGGGCGGTCGGTGAGCCAGGGCAGTTGTTCGCGCAGGCTGACCAGGCCGGAGCCACTGTCCACCAGCACGTCGCGCTCGCGTCCCTGGATGTGCCACATGTTGCAGCGATAGAAAGGGCGGACGTAAGGCTCGTGGATCAGGCTGACGCCGTCGTAGCAGTGACGGACCTCGAACCAGCGGTCACGGGTGACGATCTTCATGAGTCGGATTCCGGGTGGGATGCGCGACGCGTCCAGCGCGCGGATCGCGGGTGACTGTGCATTCACCCTAACCTCTCCCAGAGGGAGAGGGAACCGTTCGGAACCTGGGGGGGGAGTGGCCGGCGCCGGTAGCTGCGCCAGACACCCGGCTCCGCGCGTTTCCCGCTCCCTCTGGGAGAGGGCAGGGCGGCGGGGCGGGTTGTGGATAACCCGCCCCGCCTGCGTGGACTTACGCTCAGGGCGCGAAGGGCGCCGCTTCCATCACTTCCACGATCAGCGGGCGATCGCTCGGCGCGGTGCGCAGCAGCTCCTGCAGGTGGTCGTGGTCGCGGGCGCGCTCGGCGGCGCAGCCGAAGCCCCTGGCGATGGCGAGGAAGTCCGGGGTGTAGATGTCCACGCCCAGCGGGGTGATGTCGCGGCGTTCCATGTAGCGCTTGATCTCGCCGTAGCCGTGGTTGTTCCACAGCAGCACAACGATGCCCACCTTCGCTTCCACGGCGCTGGCCAGTTCGGTCATGGTGAACTGCAGGCCACCGTCGCCCATCAGGCTGATCACCGGGCGGCCCGGCTCGCCGAGCTTGGCGCCGATGGCGGCCGGCAGGCCGTAGCCCAGGGTGCCGTAGCCGGTGGAGGCGTTGAACCAGCGGCGGCCGCCGTCCAGTTCCACCAGGTGGTTGCCGCTGTAGACGGTCTGGGTCGAGTCGCCGACGAAGCGCGCGTCGGGCAGCACTTCGAGGATCTTGTCGAACAGGGTGCGGTAGTGTGCCCAGCCGCTGAAGTCCTCGGCCAGTTGCGCGCGCACCTTGGCCGCGCGCTGGGCGCCGGGGCTGGCGGTGTCGGCCTCGCGGGCCGGCAGCAGTTCCAGCAGGGCGCGCATGGCGGTGCGGGCGTCGGCCTGGATGGCGATCTGCGGCGCGAAATTGCGCATCAGCTGCTGTGGGTCGATGTCGATGCGGATCAGCTCGCCGCCGATCTTGAAGTTGCCGTCGAACACCACGTCGTAGTCGGTCTCGCCCAGCTCGGTGCCGATGGCCAGCACCACGTCGGCCTCCAGCGCCAGTTCACGGACCGGAATCAGCGACTGGTTGCTGCCGATCAGCAGCGGGTGGTCCGGCTGCAGCAGGCCCTTGGCGTTGATGGTCTGCGCTGTCGGCGCGTCCAGGGCTATAGCCAGCGCGCGGGCTTCGGCCTGGGCGGCGACGCAGCCGCCACCGAGCAGCAGCAGCGGCTTCTGCGCCTTGGCCAGTTTGGCGGCAGCTTCGTGCAGCGGCGAGCGTGCCGGAGCGGGGCGCGCCAGTTGCACACGCGGCAGCACCTGCATGTGGTCGGCCGGGGCGGTGATGATGTCCAGCGGCAGCTCGATGTGTACCGGGCGCGGGCGCTCGCTGTCGAATACGGCGAAGGCGCGGGCCAGCACGGCGGGCAGCTCGTCGACGCTCATCAGGGTGTGGCTGAAGGCGCTGACGCCGGCAACCATGGCGCGCTGGTTCGGCAGCTCGTGCAGGTAGCCGTTGCCGTGGGCCAGGCGCGAGCGCTCGTTGACGCTCGAGATCACCAGCATGGGGATGGAGTCGGCGTAGGCCTGGCCCATGGCGGTGAGGATGTTGGTCATGCCCGGGCCGGTGATGATGAAGCAGGTGCCCGGCTTGCCGGTGACGCGTGCGTAGCCGTCGGCCATGAAGCCGGCGCCCTGTTCGTGGCGCGGGGTGATGTGGCGGATGCCGCTATGGGGCAGGCCGCGGTACAGCTCGACGGTGTGGACGCCGGGGATACCGAAGACGGTATCGACGCCCCAGGCTTCGAGTTGCTTGACGAGGAATTCGCCGCAGGTGGTCATGGCAGTTCCTTACTATTCGTGGGTGAGGTCATCATGCAAAAGGGCGCGGAGATCAGCTCGCCGCGCCCTCTTGCCTAGCGCAAGTGCTTATCAGGCCGCGTCGGCTACCGGCGCCGGGCGCGGCGACAGCAGGCTGACGACGATGAAGCTGACCAGGCCGATGGCCAGGCTGTAGTAGATCGGGGTGTTGGCGTCGAGGCCATCCTTGAACATGAACACCAGGGCGGTGATGAAGCCCAGGGCCATGCTGGTGATGGCGCCGGCGGTGGTGGCGCGCTTCCAGTAGATCGCACCGATCAGCGGGATCAGCATGCCGCCCACCAGCAGGTTGTACGCCAGGGTCAGGGCGTTGAGCACGTCGTTCACCACCAGGGCGATGCCCAGTACCACGATACCGGTGAGCAGGGTGCAGATGCGGTTCAGGCTCAGGCGGGTGGAACGCTGGCCGGTGAAGATCGGCAGCAGGTCTTCGGTGATGGTGGTGGATGCGGCGAGCAGGCCGGCGCTGGCGGTGGACATCATCGCGGCCAGGGCTGCGGCGATCACCAGGCCGCGGATGCCGTCCGGCAGGGCGGCGCTGACGATGGCGGCGAAGGCGTTGTTGACGTTGTCCAGGTCAGGCAGCAGGACCTTGGCGCACATGCCGATCAGCGCGCCGACCAGGCCGTAGATCACGCAGTACACGCCAGCGGCGGTGCCGGCGTACTTGGTGACCTTGTCGTCGCGGGCGGTGAACACGCGCTGCCAGATGTCCTGGCCGATCAGGATGCCGAAGAAGTAGATCAGGAAGTAGGTGATGATCGTGTCGTAGCCGATGGTGTGGAAGCTGAAGGCGGTCGCCGGCAGCTTGGCCACCAGCTCGTCCCAACCGCCCACGCGGTACAGGCAGATCGGCAGCAGGATGAACATCAGGCCGACGGTCTTGATGATGAACTGCACGATGTCGGTGAGGGTCAGCGACCACATGCCGCCGATGGTGGAGTAGATCACCACGACGCCGCCGCCGAGCAGCACGGACACCCAGAACGGCAGGCCGAACAGGACCTGCATCACGGTGCCGATGGCCAGGGTGGAGACCACGCCGATCATCAGTGCGTAGGCGAACATGATCACCGCCGACGCCTGGCGAGCCATCGGGTTGTAGCGACGCTCCAGGACCTGGGTGACGGTGAAGATGCGCAGCTTGAGCAGCGGTTTGGCGAGGAACAGGTTCAGCGCGATGATGCCGGCGCCCAGGGCGGCGCACAGCCAGAAGCCGGAGATGCCATGGACGTAGCCCAGGCGCACGGTGCCCACGGTGGAGGCGCCGCCCAGTACGGTAGCGGCCATGGTGCCCATGTAGAACGCCGGGCCGAGGTTGCGGCCGGCCACGAGGTAGTCTTCGTGGGTCTTGGCGCGGCGCATGCCGTACCAGCCCAGCCACAACATGCCAGCGGCATATATCAGTACGACGATCAGATCTAACGCCATGGTCGGCTCCTCACACTTGCATTGTCATTGTTGCCGCGCGCTTGTGGCGTGCGGTAGGGCATCGGACCGGCGGCAACCGGTCCGATGGGGGCTTTCAGGTAGAGCGTTTCGCGTCAGGCCACGAAGCCTGGATCAGGCCGTCGGCTCGCTGATGCTGCGGACCGGGCGGTCATGGCTGCCGACCCAGCGCGGGCCCTTTGGGCCATAGACGCCAGCGGGTTCGGGGAAGGTGCGCAGCAGGGCGACGTAGAGCAGGGCGGCCATGCCGAGGGTCACCGGCAGGCTGATGTCGATACCGCCGGCCAGGTTGCCCAGCGGGCCGACGAACTGGCCCGGCAGGTTGACGAAGCACAGGCCCATGACCGCGCTCGGGATCCACGCACCCATGCCACGCCAGTTCCAGCCGTTGTGGAACCAGTAGGCGCCGCCTTCCTGGCCACGGGTGAACACCTGCAGGTCATCGGCGTGGTAGAAGCCACGGCGGATCACCAGGCCGAGGATCATGATCACCATCCAGGGGCTGGTGCAGGTGATGATCAGCACGGCGAAGGTGGACACGCTCTGCACCAGGTTCGCGGCGAAGCGACCGATGAAGATGAAGGCGATGGACAGCAGGCCGATCAGCAGAGTGGCCTGCACGCGGTTGAGCAGGCGCGGGAACACGCTGGACATGTCCAGGCCGGTGCCATACAGCGAGGTGGTGCCGGTGGACATGCCGCCGATCACCGCGATCAGGCACACCGGCAGGAAGAACCAGCTCGGCGAAACGGCCAGCAGGCCGCCGACGTAGTTGTTCTGCGCGATGTAGTCCGGCGCGTTGACCGCAACGATGGTGGCGGTGGCCAGGCCGAACAGGAACGGGATCAGGGTCGCCAGCTGGGCGCAGATCACCGCCAGCATGATGCGCTTCTGCGAGGTCTGGCGCGGGATGTAACGGGCCCAGTCACCGAGGAACGCGCCGAAGGATACCGGGTTGCTCATGGCCAGCAGGGCGGCGCCGATGAAGGCGGCCCAGAAACCTTCGCTGCCCATCTGCACGGTGCCGGCGTAGCCAGCGTCGAAGGGACCTGCGAAGGCGAACAGGCCGAGCAGGAACAGCAGGCTCGCGGCCCACACGGCGATCTTGTTGACCATCAGCATGAAGCGGAAGCCGTAGATGCAGACGATCAGCACCAGCACGGCGAACAGGCCGTAGGCCAGGCCCAGGGTCAGGTCGGTTTCCGGCAGGTCGAACAGGCGCTTGGCGCCGCCGATCAGCGCATCGCCCGAGCTCCATACGGAGAGGGAGAAGAAGGCCACGGCGGTGAGCAGCGACAGGAACGAGCCGACGATCCGCCCGTGTACGCCGAAGTGGGCGCCCGAGGAGACCGCGTTGTTGGTGCCGTTGAGCGGGCCGAACAGGCCCATGGGCGCGAGGATGATCGAACCGACCAGCACGCCGAGGACGATGGCCCAGACGCCGGCCTGGAACGACAGCCCGAAGAGCACCGGGAAGCTGCCGAGCACGGCGGTGGCGAAGGTGTTGGCGCCACCGAAGATCATGCGGAACAGGTCGGTGGGCGTGGCGTTGCGTTCGCTATCCGGGATCTGTTCGACCCCGAATGTCTCGATCGTTGTGATTGCGTGTGCTTTGTTCTTGTTATCCATGACTTCCTCCCGGGGAGCCCTGTCTTTATGGCGTCGGAGACGGTGACAGGTGCTCGTGTGTGGCCAGCCAGCGGCCCTGTTTCGGATCACGGCGGAAGACGATGGTCTCCCGTTCGTGGTTCAGGCTTTCCTCTCCCTGGATGCGCAGCCGCGTGGCGACGTCGTGGCAGAACACGGCCACGTCTTCGCCCTGCAGGCTCACAAAGGTGTTGCTCGAAAGGCAGTCAAGGACCTCGAAACCATCGTCACGCAGCCAGCTTTCCCACACCTCGCGGTAAGCCGCGCGCGAGAGCAGCGGCTGCGGCCAGGTGTGGAAGATGAAACTGGCGTCTTCGCTGAAGGCGGCGAAGTAGGCTTCGGTGTCGGTGCGCGCGAAGGCTGCCACGAGAACGCGGGCAGCCTCCAGCACCTGTGCTACGCAGGCGTCGTTATTCATGTGTGTGCTCGTGCGCTCAGCGGCGCTCTACGCCCGGGAGGATGCAGAGCATTTCGTACAGCAGATTGGCGCCGAGCAACGAGGTGTTGCCGGTGGTGTCGTAGGGCGGGGAGACCTCGACCAGGTCGCAGCCGATGATGTCCAGGCCCTGGCAGCCACGGACGATCTCGATCGCCTGGATGGTGGTCAGGCCGCCGATTTCCGGGGTGCCGGTACCGGGCGCCCAGGCCGGGTCGATGCCGTCGATGTCGAAGGACAGGTAGACCGGGCCGCCGCCGACTTTCTCGCGGACTTCGGCCATCAGCGGTTCCAGCGACTTGTGCCAGCACTCTTCGGCCTGCACCACGCGGAAGCCCTGCTTGCGGCTCCAGTTGAAGTCTTCGGCGGTGTAGCCCTGCGCACGCAGGCCGATCTGCACCACGCGGTCGCAGTCCAGCAGGCCTTCTTCCACCGCGCGGCGGAAGGTGGTGCCGTGGGCGATCTTCTCGCCGAACATGTGGTCGTTCACATCGGCGTGGGCGTCGATGTGAACCAGGCCGACCTTGCCGTGCTTCTTGTGGATGGCACGCAGGATCGGCAGGGTGATGGTGTGGTCGCCGCCCAGGGTCAGGGGCAGGATGCCGTGGTCGAGGATCTTGTCGTAGGACTCCTCGATGATGCGCACCGCTTCCATCAGGTTGAAGGTGTTGATCGCCACGTCACCGATGTCGGCGATGTTCAGCGAGTCGAACGGCGCGGCGCCGGTGGCCATGTTGTACGGACGGATCATCACCGACTCGGCGCGGATTTCGCGCGGCCCGAAACGAGTGCCGGAGCGCAGGGAGGTGCCGATGTCCAGGGGTACGCCGACGAAGGCGGCGTCAAGCTCGTTGAGCTCTTCGGGGGACTGGATATGCGGCAGGCGCATCATGGTGGCGATGCCGCCGAAACGCGGCATTTCGTTACCGCCCAGGGGCTGGTGAAGTTTCTTGTCCATGGGGAGGGCCTCAGGCTGATCGCTGTCTTCGTGGAAACAGGCTTGTTGAATACGTCAGGGCCGATTCTGGTCACGGGCGGTAGTAAAAAAAATCGCTGGCTACAAATAATCACTTCAGAGTTTTCTAAACTAATGGCGGTCGCTAGACTGCGCCACCTTGCCGCAGTAGACGGCCCGCCGGGCTTGTGGCCTGCGGTTCCTGAATAGATAGCTGGCTTGCTATCATCTGTTTTTCAGGTACAGAAAGTACTGAACTAGAGCGGCCCGGCCGCGGTTTTGCGGAGTCTTCATGAGCGCGAGCGCACTGCCCGACGTCAAACTGCTGCGGATTTTCGCCTGCGTGGTGCGCAGCCAGGGCTTCGCCGCCGCCCAGCAGGAGCTGAACCTGTCGACCTCGGCAATCAGCACCTACATGAGCCAGCTGGAGAACCAGCTGGGCATCGTGCTCTGCCACCGTGGCCGGGGCGGCTTCGGGCTGACCAGCAAGGGCGAGCTGTTCCACCAGGAAACCCTGCGCATCCTCGGCGAGCTGGAAGGCTTCGAGCGCTACGCGGCGACGCTCAAGGGCGAGCTGCGCGGCACCCTGAACCTCGGCGTGCTGGATTCCACCGTGAGCGACCCGGCGCTGCCGCTGGCCGATGTGATCGGCTCCTTCAGCAGCCTGCACCCGGCGGTGCACCTGCATCTGCAGGTACAGAGCCCGTACGAGCTGCAACTGGCGGTACTGGACAACCGTCTCGACCTGGCCATCGGCTCGTTCTTCAGCCGGATGAACGGCCTGGTCTACCAGCCTTTATATAGAGAGCAGCACTGGTTGTATTGCAGCGACCGCCACCCGCTGTTCGACGGTCGGCGCATCCCCGCCGAGCTGATCACCCAGCAGCGCATGGTCGGCCGTGGCTACTGGAGCCAGGCGGAGCTGGCGCGGCATGGCTTCAAGCACAGTGCCGGCACTGTGGAGAGTATGGAGGCGCAGCTGATCCTGATCCTCTCCGGCGGCTACATCGGCTACCTGCCCGAGCACTACGCACACCCTTGGGTGGAGCAGGGGCGCCTGCGCGCGCTGCTGCCGGCGACCTTTGGCTACCAGGCGCCGTTCTCGCTGATCCTGCGCCGTGGCCGCTCCCGCGAGCCACTGATCCAGAACTTCCGCGACCTGCTGCGCACCCAGCCGAGCCAGTCATGAGCCGCGCCCGCTGCCCGCGCTGCGAGCGCCCACTGAACCACTGCCTGTGCGCGCTGATCCCGCACCTGGACAACCGCACCCGCGTGCTGCTGCTGCAGCACCCGAGCGAGGTTGGGCATGCGTTGAACACCGCGCGCCTGGCGGCGCTTGGCCTGGCCAATGCAGAGCTGCGGGTCGGCGAGGATTTCAGTGGCCTCGACCTGTCCGCCTGGGATGCCTGGCTGCTGTTCCCCGGTGAGTCCGCCGTGGCGCTGGCCGAGTTGGCCGCGCAGCCTGTGGATAAACCACGCCTGCTGGTGGTGCCCGACGGCACCTGGCGCAAGGCGCGCAAGCTGCTGCACCTCAACCCGAATCTCGCGGCGCTGCCGAGAGTCGTGCTGCCGGAAGGGCTGACCTCGCGTTACCGCCTGCGCAAGGCGCCGGCCGAGGGTGCGCTGTCGACCATCGAGGCGGTAGTTCATGCACTCGATGCGCTGGATGCGCCGCAGTCCCACGCGGACCTGCTGCGTCCGTTCGATGCACTGATCGAAGGGCAGATCGCGGCGATGGGGGAGGAAACCTTCTTGCGCAACCACGGGCCGCGTAGCTCATAGCGGATGGCGGACCTTGTCCGCCATGCACGCGATCCGCTGGCCGGGCCGGTGGATGCCCTGCGGTCCGCGCGCGGAATCGATGGGTATCGCTGCGCTCCACACCATCCTACGTCGTGATTGTCCTGTGGATATCTACGCTTGCGGGGACAAGGTGCGGTAGCGCTCCACCAGCAGGGGAATGGCTCGCTCGCGCCAGAAGGCGCTGCTGATCATCCCGCTGGACATGCCGCCGTGCGCATGTCGCGGCAGGTGCACGTGGCTGGGATGATTCAGGCCGATGCCGGCCAGTTGCTCGAAAAGCCGCGTGAGCAGCTGCGTCAGCTCCGTCTCGCTGGCCGGCCAGGGCGTGGCGGCGAGGTGCTCGGCCATTTCCCGCCACAGGTACGGGTCGCCGCGCAGGCCCCACTGGATGGGCTCTTCGTGGAAGAGGTCGGCCACTGAGGTGAGACGGGACATGGGGGACTTCCTTGTGGAGTGTTGCTGGGGGCCGCGTGGGCGGGGAGTGCAGTGTCACCGCTCTCGAGGGAGTCTGGAAAGGTCGTCCGCGCATCGATTTCTGCCCGACGGGCATCCCCGTGCCAGCACCGCCGTTATACTGCGCCCCTCATTCCCCTTCGCGAGGTGTTCGTCCGATGCGCAATTGATGCCGCCGTGGTTTCACGGCCCGTTTCCTTCCCTGGCCCGTTCCCGGGGGATTTCCGGCATCAATCTGGTATTGCGCATGACGAGCCCGTTCACCCTGGCGCTGCAAGGCGTCTCTTTCCAATTGCCCAGCGGCGAGCCGCTGCTGAGCGACCTCAATGAAACCTTCGACGAGCGCCGCACCGCGCTGGTCGGGCGCAATGGCGTGGGCAAGTCCGTGCTGGCGCGGATCATGGCCGGCGAGCTGCCTGCCAGCGCTGGCCGCTGCCAGGCGTCCGGGCCGGTGCATTACCTGCCGCAGCGTATCGAGCCGCAGGCGTTCCGCAGCGTTGCCGAGCTGGCCGGTGTGCAACCCCTGCTGGATGCGCTGACGCGAGTCGAGGCCGGTGGAGTCGATCCCGCTGACTTCGAACGTCTCGACGGCCACTGGGATGTCCGCGCGCGCCTGGAGGCCGAGCTGGCTGCTGCCGGGCTCGCCCATCTGCTGCCGGACACGCCCGCCTCGCGTCTCAGCGGCGGCGAATGCACGCGGGTGGCGCTGCTTGGCGCGTGGCTCAGCGGGGCGGACTGGCTGCTCCTCGACGAGCCGAGCAATCACCTCGACCGCGCCGGCCGCGAGGCCCTGCGTGAGCAACTGCAACGCTGGCGCGGCGGCCTGATCCTGATCAGCCATGATCCTCTGCTGCTGGACGACATGCAGCGCATCGTCGAGTTGTCGCCCTCGGGCCTGCGCAGTTATTCCGGCGGCCATGCCTTCTACCGCGAGGTACGCCAGCAGGAGCAGGACAGCGCCCAGCGCGAGTTGCAGCGGCGCAAGCTGGAGCGCGATCGCCAGCACCACGCCATGCAGGAACAGCGCGAGCGCCAGGAACACCGGCAGGCGAAGGGGCGCAAGGAGGCGAAGCAAGCCAACCAGGCGAAGATCCTCGTCGACCGGCAGAAGGAGCGCAGCCAGACCAGCATTGCGCGTCTGGCCACACAACAGGAAGAGCGTCGGGAGCGGCTGGCGCGGGACGTTCACGAGGCTTTCGGGCAGTTGCGCGAAGACGCCATGGTGGTCCTGAACGCACCGGACTGCGAGCTGCCCGAGTCCCGTGGCGTGTTGCTGCTGGAGGCACTGCGCCTGCCGTTCGGCAATGCCGCGCCACTGGACTTGCAGTTGAGCGGCCCGCGCCGCGTAGCGGTCAGCGGGCGCAACGGCAGCGGCAAGTCGACCCTGCTCAAGGTGCTCGCGGGCGTGCTCGACCCTGCGGCGGGCTCGTGCGAAGTGAGGGTGCGCAGTGCCTATCTGGATCAGCATCTGGCCGCGCTCTCGCCCGAGCGCTCGGTACTGGACCTGCTGCAGGAGCGCAATCGCGTGGCGGACCCTTCGGTGTTGCGCACCCGGCTGGCGCAACTGGGATTGCCGGCGGCACGGGTCGAGCTGCCCAGTGGCCTGCTCAGCGGCGGTGAGCGGCTGAAGGCGGCGCTGGCCTGCGAGCTCTATGCCGAGCATCCGGCGCAGCTGCTGCTCCTGGATGAGCCGGACAACCACCTCGACCTGCCATCGCGCGAAGCGCTGGAAAACCTGCTGCGGCAATACCGCGGCGCGCTGCTGGTGGTGTCGCACGACGAGGCATTGCTTGCCCGGCTGGAGCTGGAGGCGCGCCTGGAATGTGCGGAGGACGGTTGGCGCTGGTTGGTCGGCTGAGGCTTTACCGGCCGGGAAGAGCTGGGTAGGATCGACCTCCCTCTCTTTCCGGCTGCCTCTGCCGTGTTCCGCCCAGGCGTTGATTCGCGAAGCGGGCATTCATGCTGCCGACGCTCCAACGGCCGTCACCTTGCGTGGCGCGCTATCCCTTTGTGATCTGCTGAATCAGGATGCATTCATGCTCATTCGCCAACGCATCGCTGCGGATAATCCGCGGCTGCTCGATATCTGGCTGGGCGCCGTGCGTGCGACCCACCACTTCCTCCAGGCGTCGGACATCGACGCACTGCTGCCCCAGGTCCGTGACCTCTACCTGCCCGCCGTCGAGGTCTGGGTGGCGGTGGACGACGATGACCGTCCGCTGGGTTTCATCGGGCTCAACGACAGCCATGTGGAAATGCTCTTCATCGACCCGGAACGACGTGGCCAGGGCATCGGCCGCGCACTGCTCGATTTCACCCGCGAGTTGCGCGGCACGCTGAGTGTCGATGTCAATGAACAGAATCCTCAGGCAGTCGGGTTCTACCTGCACTATGGCTTCGTCCAGACCGGGCGCTCGCCCCTTGATGGCGAAGGCCGGCCCTTCCCGTTGCTGCACATGAGCTTGCCTGCCGGGGCGTAAACGACCCGCTTTTGTAGGATGGCGTGGAGCGAAGCGATACCCATCACAAGGCTGTCAAGCAAAGCTGATGGGTATCGCAAGCTCCACCCATCCTACTGCCTGCTTACTGGCTGCCTGGAAAGAGCCTCGCAATGTCGCCGTACAGCCTCAGACGGTTGCGCGGCTTACGCCGTCTCGCCGCTGCCGAAGCGAATGCTCCGCGCGCCGAGCTTGAGCAGGCTGTCGGCGAACAGGTCGCTGGCGGTCTGGCGGCAATCCCAGGCGGCTTCCCAGTCTTCCTGGCGGCGCCAGTGCAGGCGGCCGACCAGGCGCTGCGGTTCGCCTTCGGCGTGCAGTTCGCTGGCGAGATAGCCGGGGCGCAGGTAGAACAGCTCCTGCAGGTGCGACAGGTAATCGCACAGGCGCGCGGCGATGTGCGGGCGTTGCTGGGGTGTTACGTCGATCTCGATCTGCAGGATGAAATGCGGATTGTCCACGCAGGCATGGGCGGTGATCGGGGCGGGTTGCGTCATGTTCCTGGGCTCCCTGGCTTGAACCGAATGCCTGGCGAGGGTAAAACCTCAACTTAAGTTGAGGTCAATAGCCCATGAAAAATACTTCTTCCTGCTCCAAGCACCGCGAGCTGAGTGTCGGCGAGCTGGCCAAACGCGCCGGCGTGGCCGTTTCCGCACTGCACTTCTACGAGGCCAGGGGCCTGATCAGCAGTTCGCGCAATGCCGGCAACCAGCGCCGCTATTCACGCGACACGCTGCGCCGGGTGGCGGTGATCAAGGTCGCGCAACGGGTGGGCATTCCCCTGGGGGAGATCGCCGAGGCGCTGGGTTCGCTACCGAGCGGGCACAACCCGACGGCGGCGGACTGGGCGCGATTGTCGGCACGCTGGCGGGATGACCTGAACGAGCGGATCGAGAAGTTGCTGCTGCTGCGCGATCAGCTCGATGGCTGCATCGGTTGCGGCTGCCTGTCGATGGAGGCCTGTCCGCTGCGCAATCCGGGGGACCGGTTGGCGGAGGAGGGGCCGGGGGCGCATTGGCAGGGGGAGCTGGAGTGAATGAGGGGGGGCTGAGAGCTGGGGAGAGGGTGGTAATCCTCAGCTCCGAAGCCCGCCGAAAAACTCACCGCTCCCGCAAAGCCTCCCAGCGCGCCTTGAGCACTGGCTTCAAGATGTAGTCCAGCACGCTCTTCTCGCCGGTGATGATATCCACCGTCGCCACCATGCCGGGAATGATCAGCAGGGGCTTGGCATCGGTGCCCAGGTGGTTCTTGTCGGTGCGCACCTGGATCATGTAGAAGCTGTTGCCCTTGTCGTCGGTGATGGTGTCGGCGCTGATCACTTCCAGCTTGGCCTTGAGTCCGCCGTAGATGGTGTAGTCGTAGGCGGTGAACTTCACCGTGGCCGGTTGGCCGGGATGGAGGAAGGCGATGTCCTGCGGGCGCACCCTCGCTTCCACCAGCAGGTTGTCCTCCAGCGGGACGATCTCCACCATGTCGTTGCCCGGCTGCACCACACCGCCGATGGTGTTGACCTTGAGCTGCTTGACGATGCCGCGCAGGGGGGCGACCACCAGGGTGCGGTTGACCTTGTCGTCGATGGCGCGGCTGGTAGCGGTCAGCTTGTTGAGGTCGGTGCGGACGTCGTTGAGCTCCTTCAGCGCGTCGCTGCGAAAGCCCAGTTTCGACTCTTCCACCTTGCGCT
Organism: Pseudomonas sp. PDM19; assembly: GCF_014852215.1. Taxonomy (NCBI): domain Bacteria; kingdom Pseudomonadati; phylum Pseudomonadota; class Gammaproteobacteria; order Pseudomonadales; family Pseudomonadaceae; genus Pseudomonas; species Pseudomonas sp. PDM19. Next base: position 802,031 of record NZ_JACVBG010000002.1, read on the forward strand.
GGATCTCGTTCACCGCCGCCTCGGCGCGGGGGATGGCGAGGTTGGTAGCGTTCAGGTCGCCGCTGATTTCCACCGCACTGCGACGCAGGCGCAGCAGTTCCACCGGGGACACCGCGCCGGCCTTCACCAGTGGCTCGGACATGTTGATCTCCTGCTGCACCAGCCCGAGGCTCGAGCGGTACTGCTGGGTCTTGGCGCGGAATTCCTGCAGTTCCTGAGCCTTTTGCCGCAGCTGTTCCTGGAGGATGTTCAGCTCGCTGTTCTGCCGCTGCATGCGCGTCTGGTAAAGCGCCAGCTGGTCTTCCACCACTTGCGGCGCATCTTTCTTCAGAGCGTCGGTGAAGGCCGGTTCGCGCCCTTCGGCTTCCGCGCTCAGGCGTTCGACGCGGGCTTCGAGGGAGTTGCGGTCGGCCTCGGTCTCGCCCTTGTTGGAGGAGAAACGGGTGTCGTCCAGGCGCAGCAGCGGCTGGCCCTTGTTCACCACCTGCCCCTCGCGGACGAAGATTTCCGAGACGATGCCGCCCTCCAGGTTCTGGATGGTCTGCACCTTGGAGGAGGGGATGGCCTTGCCTTCGCCCTTGGTCACTTCCTCGATATCGGCGAAGTAGGCCCAGGTGATGGCTGCCACCAGCAGCCCGAGCGCCGCCCAGAGGGTGATGCGGGTGGCGTTGGGCGAGTCTTCCAGCAGGGTGCCCTGGACCTCGGGCATGAATTCGGTGTCGCGGGCGCCGTTGCCGCCCAGGTAACCGCGGATCGATTGCGAAAAGTGCATGGCCATTACCCCGCTGCCGGGCCGACGTGGCCCTTGCGCAATGCTTCGATGACCGCGTCTTTCGGGCCGTCGGCGACGATGCGGCCGCTGTCGAGCACCAGCAGGCGGTCGACCAGGCTGAGCATCGAGGTGCGGTGGGTGACCAGCAGCAGGGTCTTGTCGCGGCAGGCCTCGTGCAGGCGCTTGCGCAGGATTTCCTCGCTGCTGTTGTCCATGGCGCTGGTGGGTTCGTCGAGCAGCAGGATCGGCGGGTCGAGCAGCATCGCGCGGGCCATCAGCACGGCCTGGCGCTGGCCGCCGGAGAGCAGCTGGCCGCGCTCGCCCACCGGGCGGTCGAAGCCGGCCGGGTGTTGCCGGGCCAGTTCGCTGACGCCGGTCAGTTCGGCCACTTCGAGCATCCGCGCATCGCTGACGTAGCGCGCGCCGAGGGTCAGGTTGTCGCGCAGGCTGCCGGCCAGCAGCGGCAGGTCATGGGCCACGTAGCCGATCTGCTGGCGCAGGTCGGAGACATCGAGCTGGCGCAGGTCCAGGCCGTCGAGCAGGATCTGCCCTTCGTCCGGGTGATAGAAGCCCATCAGCAGACGGCCGAAGGTGCTCTTGCCCGAACCGCTCTTGCCGATGATGCCGATCTTCTCGCCGGGGGCCATGCGCAGGCTGACGTGGTTCAGCGCCGGGGTGGTCTGCTCCGGGTAGCTGAAGCTCAGCTGGCGGACTTCCAGCGCGCCGTGCAGCTGGGTGCGCTCCAGCGGACGCTGGCGGGCCTGACGCTCCTGCGGCAGCTCCATCAGCGCGTCGGTGCTCTTCATGGTCAGGCGCGCCTGCTGGTAGCGGGTGATCAGCCCGGCGATCTGTCCCAGCGGGGCGAGTACGCGGCTGTTGAGCATGTAGCTGGCGACCAGTGCGCCGACGCTGAGGTTGCCATCGAGGATGCTGTAGACCCCGGCGCAGATCATCGCAAGGCCGGCGAACTGCTGGAGGAACAGGGTGCCGTTGGTGGCCAGCGCGCTGAGGAAGCGCGCGTGATTGTCCAGCCGCGCCAGGGCGCCGTGGGTGGACTCCCAGCGGTACTGCCGCTCGCTTTCGGCGCCGCAGGCCTTGAGGGTTTCCAGGCCGCCGAGGGTCTCGATCAGCAGGGCCTGGCGTTCGGCGCCCAGGGTCAGGCTCTTCTGCACGGTATCGCGCAGGCGGCTCTGGATGATCAGGGCGAACACGATGGTGATCGGGAAGGCCAGCAGCGGCACGGCCACCAGCCAGCCGCCGAGCAGGCCGATGACCAGGATCATCAGGAGTGAGAAGGGCAGGTCGATCAGGCTGGTCAGGGTCAGCGCGGTGAGGAATTCGCGCAGGCCCTGGAAGTCATGGATGCTCTGCGCGAAGCCGCCGACGGTCTCGGGCTTGGCCTTGAGCGACATGCCGGTGATGCGTTCGAACAGGGTGGCGGAGAGGACCACGTCGGTCTTCTTGCCGGCCATGTCCAGCAGGTTGGAGCGCAGCACCCGCAGCAACAGTTCGAACAGCGTGCCGATCAGCAGGCCGGCGGCGAGCACCCAGAGGGTCGACAGTGCCTGATTGGGCACCACGCGGTCGTAGGTCTGCATGACGAACAGCGGCACCAGCATGCCCAGCAGGTTGATCAGCAGGCTGGCGACCAGGGCGTCCGTATAGAGCCAGCGCGACAGCCGCAGGGTGTCGCGGAACCAGGCTTCGACGCGCGGTACCAGCGGTTTGCGCGCCGCTTCCAGTTCGTGACGCGGGCGGGCGAAGAGGGCCTGGCCGCTGTACTGGGCGGCCAGCTCGTCGGCGCCGACGGCCTGTTCGCCGCCTTCGGTCTCACAGGGCAGGATCAGCGCCTGGCCGTCTTCGCGCCACTGACGCAGCACGGCGCTGCGGCCGTCGTTGAGCAGCAGCAGGACCGGCAGGTTCAGGTTGGAGATGCTGCGCAGTTCGCGGCGCAGCAAGCGGCCCTGCAGGCCGGCACGGGCTGCGGCCCGCGGCAGCAGGGCGGCGGAGAGCCGCTGGTCGCGCAGCGGCAGGCCGGCGGACAGGCTGTTGCGGCTCACTGCGCAGCCATGCAGGCGGCAGAGGATCAGCAGTCCGTCGAGCAGGGGATCGTCATGGCTCAGGCGCGGATCGCCCGGTGCGGGTGTGCCGCGCTCCTGGATGATCATGGTCACGCTACTTCCTCCCGGGCCGGGACGACCCGCGCCAGCGGCACCCGGCGAACACTTGCAGGTGTTCGCCGGGTGTGGCCGGTCGCCGGGTTTTCCGTGCCCCTTCGTATCGCTTCACGGCCGTCGCCCCGACGCCGGGCGGCGCGGGGCAGAGTGACGAGCGCGTGCGATTTTCTTATTTCAGATCAGGCAGGCGTGCCTCGTTCTTCACATCCGACAGGGCCACGGCCTCGTGCGGCGCGACGACATGCTGCGAGCGCAGCAGGGCGCCCATGCTGCCGAGCACGCGATACATCGAGTATTCCTCGGTGTAGCGGACCTCGGTGTAGCGGCGGTTGGCGGTGAACAGTTCGTTCTCGCTGTCCAGCAGGTCGAGCAGGGTGCGCTGGCCAAGGGTGAACTGCTGCTGGTACGCCTCGCGCACCTTGCGGGTGTAGTCGGCGTATTCGCGGGCGGGCTGGGTCTGCTTCTTGGAGTTCTCCATCGCGTCCCAGGCCAGCGAGAGGTTTTCGTTGAGCAGCCGCAGCGCGTTGTTGCGGATGTCCTGGGCCTCGTTGATCTGGTGCGAGGTGGCGTTCAGGTGGGCCTTGTCGCGCATCCCGTTGAACAGGTTGTAGCGCATCACCACCTGGGCTTCCCAGCTGTTGTAGTGGCCTTCGTCGCCGTCGACGTTGTTGTTGGCGGCCTTGGCCAGCTCGGCGTCGAAGCGCGGGTAGAAGGGCGCCTTGGCGGCCTCGTACTGGGCTTCGGCGGCGTTGACGTCGGCCTGGGCCGATTTCAGCAGCGGGTTTTCATTGAGCATGCCCTGGCGCGCGGCGAGCAGGTCCGCCGGGACTTCCGCCTTCACGGTGGAGGGGGCTTCGAGCTGGTCCGGCATGCGGCCGGTGGCGCTATAGAAGCTGGCCTCGGCATCGGCCAGGTTCACCTCTTCGGTGTAGAGGTTGTTCTGCGCCAGGGCCAGACGGGCGATGGCCTGGTCGTTGTCGGCGGTACTGCCGACACCACGCTCGCTGCGCAGGCGGATCTGGTCGCCGATGCGTTCGTGGGCCTGCAGGTTGTTCTTGGCCAGCGTCACCATCTCGCGGCGCTTGAGCACATCGAGGTAGACCTCGACGGTGCGCAGGGCGGCGGTTTCCGAGGTGCCGAGGATACGGAAGGCCTTGGCGTTGACGTTGGACTCGTTGCGCTTGACCTCGTTGGGGGTGCCGAAGCCGTCGAACAACATCTGCCGCAGACGGATTTCCGCATCGCCGCGGGTCAGGGTCTCGTCGTTGTGGTTACCCGCTGCGCGGGTGCTGGGGCTGTCGGTGTTCTCGCGGCCATAGCCCGCGACAAGATCGACGGTTGGCAGGTAGCCGCCCCTGGCGAATTTGAGCTCTTCATCCGCGGTGAGGCGGCTGTTTACGCTCTGGCTGATTTCCGGGTGGTATTGCAGCGTGCTTTGTATAGCTTCGGTCAGCGTCATGGCTTGCCCATGAGTCCCCGACACCGCCAAAAATACACCGCTCCATAGTGCCGCGTTACGACTGCGCATGGCTTTGCTCCTGGTGTTCTTGTACTTCGATGCTCTTTGGTCGCCAATTTATTGGCTTTTTTCTCTTATCAAGCGTTTCACGCCTGTAACATCAGAGCTAAGAACAACTTTTCGAAAACCTCAGAAGAATTTTTCACAAGGGTTATTCGGAAAAAATCTTATGAGTCATGTGAAAAACCGCACATTGTTTGAACGTGCAAGCCCTCGTGTTTCCTGGGTATGGGCTGGAGCAGGCGCTTGCAAAAGAAGCCAGGTACGGTTTGTAGCAGTTAGGGCGGGGACCACCGCAGAAGGACAAGAAAACGCGTGGCCAGCATGACAAAAAATTGTCGCTGGCTTTTTGATGCAAAAGCGCTAGCAGTCCTTTTCGCACCCTTCGCAACTTTCTTCGCAGCATCCGGATACAAGCGTGCCATGGCCTGTTTCGGTCAATCGTGCGTCGGTGGAACCGGCCACGGGATGTGCAGCGGAGGAAGGACTCATGGCTACTTTGATGGGTGTCGTCAGCAAGGTAATCGGCGAAGTGTTTGCGGTAGCCGCCGATGGATCGCGTCGTCCTTTGGAACAGGGAGACAAGGTTTTTGTCGGTGAGCAGCTGGTCACCGGCGCCAATGGCGCAGTTGCGCTGAAGGTCGCCGGCGGCGGCGAGATCACGTTGGGCCGCGACAGCGCCCTGCCGCTGACCTCGCAGATGCTCTCCGCCGCGCACCAGTCAGAGCAGGGTGACCAGGCGGTTGCCCAGCAGCAGCCGGCGACGCCGACCCAGCAGGACGTCACCGACGTCAAGGCCCTGCAGGCCGCAATCGCCGCGGGCGTGGACCCGACCCAGGCTGCCGAAGCCACCGCCGCCGGCCCGAGCGCCGCGGGCGCCGCCAACGGCAAACCCGGCGGCGGGCACTCCTTCGTGCTGCTGACCGAAGTGGGCGGGCATATCGACCCGACCATCGGCTTCCCGACCGGGCCCATCGGCTCCGGGCCCCTGCCCCTGCGTGAGTTCGACGGCACCCCGGATGTACGCCTCGAGGCCGAACCGCCCGTAATCCCGCCGGATGGCGTGCCGAGCGCCGGCCCCAGTGGCCCTGGTGGCGCCAATGTGTTCGAGGCCGGCCTGCCCGGCGGTATTCCCGATGGTGTGGGGGAGGGGGCGACCCACTCCGGCACCCTGGGCTACAGCTTCGGGCCAGATGGCGTTGGCAGCTTCTCCTGGGGCACCGCAGGGCTGCCCAGCCTGACCTCCGGTGGCGTCGCCATCACCTATAGCGTCAGCCCCGATGGTCATGTGCTTACCGGCAGCGCCAATGGCACGCCGGTCTTCACCGTGACCCTCACCGATATCAACACCGGTGCCTTCGAGGTCACCCTGCTGCAGCCGGTGGATCACCCGGTCAAGGGTTCCGAAGACACCCTGAACTTCGATATCCCCTACACCATCACCGACGGCAACGGCACCCCGGCCAACGGCACGCTGACCGTGGGCATCGTCGACGATGCGCCGCAGGCCAGCCTGTCCGCCGACATTGGCGTGGACGTCCTGCTGCAGACCCATGACGCCAACACCGCTGGCGCTGCCTTCGACACCTCCACCGCTGATTACAGCTCGGCCTTCCAGGTGACCGCCAACTACGGCGGCGACGGCGCCGGCACCACCCAGCTCAGCTACAACCTGAACCTGGTGAGCGGCAACGGCAGCGACTCGGGCCTGACCAGCGGCGGCGCGACCATCTACCTGTACAGCGTGGGCGGCGCCATCGTCGCTTCCACCTCCGCCAGCGCCGCTGGCATCACCGGCGAGAACACCATCTTCAGCCTGTCGGTGAACGGCGATACCGGTGTGGTCACCCTGACCCAGTTCAGCGCCGTGGACCACGGGCTGCCGGGCAGCGACGGCAACTACGCCAGCCAGAATTCCGTGCTCGATTCCGGCCTGGTGCAACTGCAGGGCAACCTGACGGTAACCGACCGTGATGGCGACAGCGTTTCCTCCAGTAGCTCGCTGGACCTCGGCGGTCGTGTCAGCTTCACCGACGACGGCCCGAGCATTGCCGTGGGCAACACCGAAGGCCTGCACCTGACGGTGGACGAGTCCGCCCTGGGGACCGACGCCACCAGCAGCGTGGCGGCAGGCGACCTGTTCAATGCGCAGTTCGGCGCGGACGGCGCCGGCTCGATCACCTACAAGGTCGAGACCCAGGACAACACCGACAGCGGCCTGAAAGACACCGCCACCGGCAGCCAGATCTTCCTGTTCAACACCGCCAGCGGCGTGGAAGGCCGCGTGGGCGGCGTGAACGGTGAAGTTGCGTTCCGTGTGACCCTCGGGCAGGACGGCAAGATCACCCTCGACCAGGTCCGTGCGCTGGTGCATCCGGACAACACCGACTCCAACGACCCGCTCAGCATCGGTGCCGGCAAGATCAGCCTGACCGCCACCGTGACCGACGCCGATGGCGACCATCAGAGCGCCGGGCTCGACCTGGGCAGCAAGCTGACCTTCCTCGACGACGGCCCGAGCATTTCCGTGGGTAGCACCGAAGGCCTGCACCTGACGGTGGACGAGTCCGACCTCGGTCAGAACGCCACCAGCACCGGTTCGGTGGCCGATCTGTTCAACGCCCAGTTCGGCGCGGACGGCGCCGGCTCGGTCACCTACAAGGTCGAGACCCAGGACAACACCGACAGCGGCCTGAAAGACACCGCCACTGGCAGCCAGATCTTCCTGTTCAACACCGCCACCGGTGTCGAAGGCCGCGTGGGTGGCGTGAATGGCGAAGTCGCCTTCCGCGTGACCCTCGGGCAGGACGGCAAGATCACCCTCGACCAGGTCCGTGCGCTGGTGCACCCGGACAACACCGACTCCAACGACCCGCTCAGCATCGGTGCCGGCAAGATCAGCCTGACCGCCACCGTGACCGACGCCGATGGCGACCATCAGAGCGCCGGGCTCGACCTGGGCAGCAAGCTGACCTTCCTCGACGACGGCCCGCGCATCGCGCCCATCGAAGGCGGTGACCTGCACCTGAGCGTGGACGAAACCACCCTGGGCCAACCGGCGACCAGCACCGGTTCGGTGGCCGAGCTGTTCAACGGCCAGTTCGGCGCCGATGGCGAAGGGTCGATCACCTACAAGATCGAAGCCGCCAACAACACTGACAGCGGCCTGACCGATACCGCCAGTGGCCAGCGGGTAATCCTCTTCAACACCGCCAATGGAGTGGAAGGGCGCCTGGAAACCAGCGGCGAAACCGCCTTCCGCGTGACCCTCGGCCCGGACGGCAAGATCACCCTGGAGCAACTGCGCGCGCTGGTGCATTCCGACACCAGTGATCCCAATGATTCGCTGAACCTGGCCGGCAAGATAGCCCTCAGCGCGATCATCACCGACAAGGACGGCGACAGCGCGACCACCTCGATCGACCTGGGCGGTAAGCTGACCTTCCTCGACGATGGTCCGAGCATCACGCCGAACACTGCTCATGACCTCCAGCTGAGCGTGGATGAATCCACCCTGAACCTGGATGCCACCAGCACCGCCAGTGTTTCCGACCTGTTCACCGCGCACTTCGGTGCCGATGGTCCGGGGCAGATCACCTACAAGATCGAGACCGAGGACAACACCGATAGCGGCCTGAAGGACACGGCCAGCGGTGACCAGATCTTCCTGTTCAACACCGCCAGCGGTGTAGAAGGCCGGGTCGGTGGCGAGAACGGCACGGTCGCCTTCCGCGTGACCCTGGGCTCGGACGGCAAGATCACCCTCGACCAGGTGCGCGCCGTCGTGCATCCGACTCCGGGTGACAACAACGAAGGGGTCAGCCTCGATGCGAACACCCTGACCCTGACCGCCACCATCACCGACAAGGACGGCGACAGCTCCTCGGCGAAAATCGACCTGGGCAGCAAGCTGACCTTCCTCGACGACGGTCCGAGCATCGCGCCGTGCGAGGACGTGGACATCAAGCTGACGGTGGATGAGACCCACCTGAACGTCGATGCCACCAGTTCCGCCACGGTGTCCGACCTGTTCACCGCGCACTTCGGCAACGACGGCGCGGGCGCGATCAGCTACAAGGTCGCGACCAACGACAACACCGACAGCGGCCTGAAGGACACGGCGACCGGCAGCAAGATATTCCTGTTCAACACCGCCAACGGTGTGGAAGGTCGCGTGGGTGGGGAAGACGGCAGCGTCGCCTTCCGCGTGACCCTGGGGCAGGACGGCAAGATCACCCTCGACCAGGTGCGCGCTGTCGTGCACCCGACTCCTGGCGACAATAACGAAGGCGTCAGCCTCGCCACGGGCAGCGTGACCCTCACCGCGACCATCACCGACAAGGACGGCGACAGCGCCCAGGCCCACATCGACCTGAGTGGCAAGCTGACCTTCCTCGACGATGGCCCGAGCATCGAGCCCTGCAACGATGCGGACATCAAGCTGACCGTGGACGAGACCCACCTCGGCGTGCCCGACACCAGCAGCGCTTCGGTGGCCGACCTGTTCACCACCCACTTCGGTGCCGATGGCGCCGGTACCATTACCTACAAGCTGGCCGGGGCCGACAATAGCGACAGCGGGTTCAAGGACACCGAGACCGGGCAGAAGGTCTATCTGTACAACACCGCCAACGGCATCGAAGGCCGCCTGCAGGGCACCGATACCGTGGCCTTCCGCGTATCCGTGGATGGCGACGGCAAGGTCACCCTGGAACAGCTGCGCGCGATGGTGCATCCGGATACCAGCGATGCCGATGATGCACTGAGCCTGAGCGGCCAGGTCACCCTCACCGCCACCATTACCGACAAGGATGGCGATAGCGCCAGCGCCCATATCGATCTGGGCAGCAGCCTGACCTTCCTCGACGACGGCCCCAGCATCGCTCCGTCGAGCATCTACGACATCAGCCTGGAAGTGGACGAGTCCAACCTCGACAACGACGCACGCGTCGAGTCCAGCCTGGTTTCGCTGCTGTTCGAGTCGCACTTCGGCGCCGACGGCGCTGGTGGCATCACCTACAAGGTCAGCACTGTGGATGGAACTGACAGTGGCCTGAAGACCACTCAGGGCGATGCCATTCTGCTTTACAACGTCAACGGCACCGTGGAAGGCCGCGTACAGGGCAGTGGTGCGGTCGCCTTCGTGGTCAGCGAGGACAACGGCGCGCTCATGCTCGATCAGCGCCTGGCGCTCAAGCACCCCGACACCAGCGACTCCGATGATCCGTTGCGCCTGGACAGCGGCAAGATCACCCTCACCGCCACGATCGTCGATGGCGACGGCGACAAGGCCTCGGCTCAGGTCGACCTGGGTAGCAAGATGGTGTTCTACGACGATGGCCCGCACATCGAACCGTGCACCGACGCGGATATCCGCCTGACGGTGGATGAGACGAAACTGGCGGTCGACGACAAGGCTTCGGCGAACGACGTCGCGGCGCTGTTCACCAGCCACTTCGGCAATGACGGTGCCGGCGCGATCACCTACAAGATCACCACCACCGACGGCACCGACAGCGGCCTGAAGGACACTGCTACCGGTAACAAGATCTTCCTCTTCAACACCGCCAACGGCGTCGAAGGCCGCGTGGACGGCAGCGGTCAGGTGGCGTTCAGCGTGACCGTCAACAACGGCGCAATCACCCTCGATCAGCAACGCGCGCTGGTGCATCCGGTGACCAGCGATGCCAATGATCCGCTGGGTATCGGTACCGGCAAGATCGCCCTCACCGCGACCATCACCGATGGCGACGGCGACCACGAGTCGGCCAGTGTGGACCTGGGCAGCAAGCTGACCTTCCTCGACGACGGCCCGCACATCGAGCCGTGCACCGACGCCGATATCCGCCTGGAAGTGGACGAGTCCAACCTCACCAGCGACGCGCGCGTCGAAGCGCCCCTGGTGGCCAACCTGTTCACCGCGGACTTCGGCGCTGACGGGGCCGGCTCGATCACCTATAAGGTAACCACCGTGGACGGTACCGACAGCGGCCTGCGCGAAACCGCCAGCGGCGCGCGCATCCTGCTGTTCAACGACGGCAATGGCGTGGTCGGCAAGGTCGAAGGCAGCGGCGCCATCGCCTTCGTGGTTCGTCCCGATGGGGGGGCGCTGACCCTCGATCAGCGCATGGCGTTCGTCCATCCTGACAGCAGCAACGACGATGAAACGCTGAGCATCGCCAGCGGCAAGATCAGCCTGACCGGCACCATCACCGACAAGGACGGTGACAGCCAGAGCGCCTCCATCGACCTGGGCAGCAAACTGGTATTCCACGACGATGCCCCGAGCATCAGCGCCAATGTCGGCAAAGCGCCGACGCTGACGGTGGATGAAACGGCGCTGGCCACCGACGTCACCGGCAACTTCAGCGGTGCCTTCACCTCCAGTACAGGCGCCGACGGCGGCAGCGTCAGCTACAAGCTCTCCGCCACCACCGGCACTGTCAGTGGGCTGCAGACCACCGGCGGGCAGAGCATCGTGCTGGTCAAAGTCAGCGACACCGTGGTCGAGGGGCGCGTGGGCAACAGTGGCGGCGCGGTCGCCTTCAGCCTGACTCTCGACAGCGCTACCGGCGAACTCAAGCTCGACCAGCAAATGGCGCTCAAGCATGCCGACACCACCAACCCCGATGACCCGGTGAGCCTGTCGGGCAACAAGATATCCCTGGTGGCGACCATCACCGATGGCGACGGCGACCATAAGTCCGCCAGCATCGACCTGGGCGGCAAGCTGGTGTTCAAGGACGACGGCCCCGCGCTCATCGCCGGTGGCAACGTGACCGGCCAGGTCATGGAAGATGCGCTGCCCGGCGGCAACCCCGATGGCGCCAGCGACACCACGACTGCCAAGGGCTCGCTCACCAGCCTGGTGAACTTCGGTGCGGACGGCCCCGGCGCCTTCTCGCTGACCGGCGACTACTCCTCGCTGACCTCGCAGCACCTGACCTCCGGCGGCGTGGCACTGGTCTACAGCGTGGTCGGCAACCTGCTGACCGCCATGGCCGGCGCCAAGACAATCTTCACCCTGTCGGTGGATACGGCGGGCAACTACGAGTTCAAGCTCGTCGGTCCGCTGGATCATCCGCTGCACAATGGCAGTGATGCGGAGCAGCTGGCGCTCAACCTCGGCGGCCTGATCAAGGCCACCGACGGTGACGGCGATCCGGTCAGCCTGGGCAGCGGTTCGCTGGTGATCAACGTGCAGGACGACCTGCCGGTGGTGCACAGCGAACCGCCGTGCCAGGACGTTTCCGAAACCCCCGGCTTCGTGCTCAACGGCACGCTCGATGTGAGCTTCGGCGGCGACGGCCGGGGTGCCTTCGACCTCAGCGGCAATACCGCGCCGGATGGGCTGACTTACGTGGTCACCCAACTGCCGGGTGGCGGCTCGCAACTGACGGCCTATGACGGCTCCAACGAGGCGTTCTTCGTTCTCAAGGTCAATGCCGACGGCACCTACAGCTTCGAAGTGCTCAACTCGCGGCCGATCTCGACCGTGGAATATGACCTGACCCAGGTCTCCGCTGGTGGCCCGCGGCCTTCCGTCACCCTGTCCGCCGATGGCCTTTCGGTGGTCTTCACCAGCCCCAACGGCAACGTGAACCCCTCCGACAACGGCATGGGTGTGGGCGGCAACAACCTCATCACCCCCGGCGAGAACCTCAACATCGCCTTCAGCGAGAAGATCTACGACGTCAGCTTCGACGTGCAGAAACTCTCCACCAGCGATGTGCTCAGCTGGAAGGTGCTTGGCGAAGGTGGTGTGGTGCTGGCGACCGGCACCTACTCGCCGCCGGCCGGCAATGGTGAGAACAGCTCGGTCTCCTTCAACCTGCTGACCGATGGCCACTTCACCAGCGGTTCGGCCTTCCAGCTGTCCGAAGGCGGCTTCAACTCGGTGGTGCTGAGCAGCAGCAGCGGCGACTATCGTCTGGTCACCGTGTCTGCCGGGCAGTCGGTCCTGCCGGAGAACCTGGACCTCAACTTCCACGTCGGCCTTACCGATGGCGACGGCGACAGCACCGGGTTGAACCTGTGCCTGGACCTGAGCTCCCCGCAGTCGGTCCTGGTGGTGGGCAGCAACAGCAGCGACCTCGACGGGTCCAGCACCCAGCACACCCTGCCCAACCCGCAGGATGTGGACAAGTCCGGGACCATCAGTGGCGGTGCTGGCAACGATGTGCTGGTGGGCGATCCGGGTGGGGTGTCGGTCTATACCCAGCCGGGCAAGAACTACAACATCTCGCTGATCGTCGACACCTCCGGCAGCATGAAGGACCCCTCCGGTACCGGCAGCCTGTCGCGCATGGACCTGGCGAAGAACGCGCTGGTGAACCTGGTCAACGCCATCAAGGGCCACGACGGGGTCATCAACGTCAGCCTGGTGTCGTTCGGCGACAGCGCCACCCGCGTCAGCTACAACGGCCTGACGGCGGCCAACGTGGCCTTGCTGATCTCCGCGATCAACGCGCTCAGCGCCAATGGTGCGACCAACTATGACGATGCCATGCAGAAGGCTTCGGCATGGTTCAACACCCAGGTCGGCACCAACCACGCCGATGCGGCCCACGGCTACGTCAACCTGGCGTTCTTCCTCACCGACGGCAACCCGACCGTCTACAACGGCAACTCCGGCAGTGGGAACAGCACCAGCTACAACGACATGAACGTCGCGATCACCTCGGGCAACGACATGCTGCACCATGCCGGCACCCTCGTCGGCGACAACTCGGTGGCGGTCAATGCCATCGGTATCGGCAACGGCATCAACAGCGACTACCTGCGCTACTTCGACAACACCAACACCACCGGCACCGTGGTGACCAATGTCGACGGCACCAACCTCTCCAACACGGTCGGCCAGCCGCAGATCATCAACACCGCCGAGCAGTTGCAGGCGGCGCTGCAGGAAGGCTTCAGCACCAGCACACCGGTGAGCGTGGGCAACGACCACCTGGTCGGCGGCGCGGGTAATGACATCCTGTTCGGCGATGTCATCAACACCGACCAGCTGGCCTGGGCCGGGCATGCCGCCGGCACGCACAACGGCCAGGGCTTCCAGGGACTGGTGGACTACCTGACCGCCACCAATGGCACCGCGCCGACGGCGGCCACGATCAGCAACTACATCATCCAGCACGCGGATCAGCTCAACGTCGCCGGTGACATGCGCGGTGGCGACGACACCCTCGAAGGCGGCGCCGGCAATGACCTGATGTTCGGCCAGGGCGGCAACGACAAGCTGATCGGCGGGCCCGGCGACGACATCATGTACGGCGGCACCGGCGCGGATGAGTTCATCTGGAAGTCCGGCGATACCGGCCACGATGTGATCAAGGACTTCAACATCGCCGAGCACGACGTGCTGAACTTCGCCGACCTGCTGCAAGGGGAGGCCGCCACGGCTTCGTCGCTGGCGCATTACCTGACCTTCTCGGTCAACGCCGGCACCACCACCATTGGCGTCAGCCCGATCAGCAATGGCACCGTCACCCAGACCGTCGACCTGGCCAACGTCGACCTCGCCGCCAAGTACGCGGGCCATGCCGGCAACGGCGTGCTCTCGGCGGGGGATACCCAGACCGTGCTCAACGGCCTGCTGGGCGATCACGCGATCAAGACCGACACCGTCTGACCCTGTGTGAAACCCCTCGAAACCGCCGCCTCCGGGCGGCGGTTTGTTTTCCACCCCGCTCAACGAGGGTGGGGGCAGGCTTATACGCCTGGTGAATGATCGTCGCCCTGTGTCCTCACTGGCGCCTATGCTCGGGGCCACACCATCCTCCCCAACGAACAACAAGCAACGAGGTTTCCCATGCGCGAAGTGGTGATCGTCGACAGCGTCCGTACCGGCCTGGCCAAGTCCTTCCGTGGCAAATTCAACATGACCCGTCCGGACGACATGGTCGCCCATTGCATCGACGCGCTGCTGGCGCGCAACAACCTCGACCCGCTGCTGGTGGACGACTGCGTGGTCGGCGCGGGCTCCAACGAAGGCGCCCAGGGCCACAATATCGGCCGCAACGCCGCCGTACTGTCGCGCCTGGGCACCCATGTCGCCGGCATGACCCTGAACCGCTACTGCTCCTCGGGTCTGCAGGCCATCGCCATTGCTGCCAACCAGGTAGCCTCGGGCTGCAGCGACATCCTCGTGGCCGGCGGCGTCGAGTCCATCACCCTGACCATGGGCAAGCAGAACCTCGACAACTTCGTGAACCCGCGCCTGAAGGACGAGTTCCCCGGCATTTACTACCCCATGGGGCAGACCGCCGAGATCGTCGCCCGCCGCTACAACGTCACCCGCGAGCAGCAGGACCTTTACTCCCTGCAGAGCCAGCAGCGCACCGCCCGCGCGCAGGCCGAAGGCCTGTTCGACGATGAAATCGTACCGATGAGTGTGAAGTACCTGGTGGAAGACAAGGCCACCGGCGAGAAGAAAGTGCTCGACGGCGTGGTCGACCGTGACGACTGCAACCGCCCGGAAACCACCCTCGAAGGCCTGAACTCCCTCAAGCCGGTGTTCGCCGAGGACGGCTCGGTCACCGCCGGCAACGCCTCGCAGCTCTCCGACGGCGCCTCGATGACCCTGATCATGAGCCTGGAGAAAGCCCTGGAACTGGGTCTCAAGCCCAAGGCCTTCTTCCGCGGCTTCACCGTCGCCGGCTGCGAGCCGGACGAGATGGGCATCGGCCCGGTGTTCTCGGTGCCCAAGCTGCTCAAGGCCAAGGGCCTGCAGATCGCCGACATCGACCTCTGGGAGCTCAACGAAGCCTTCGCCTCGCAATGCCTGTATGCCCGCGATCACCTGGGCATCGACAACGAGAAGTACAACGTCAACGGCGGCTCCATCTCCATCGGTCACCCCTTCGGCATGACCGGCTCGCGCCAGGTCGGCCACCTGGTGCGCGAACTGCAGCGCCGCAACCTGCGCTACGGCATCGTCACCATGTGCGTAGGCGGCGGCATGGGCGCCACCGGCCTGTTCGAGGCCGTTCGCTGAGGCACCCGGCTCTTTCCACGCAGGAGAGCCGAACGCAAAAAGCCCCGGCAGCGATGCCGGGGCTTTTTCTTTGCCCAGTGTTGGAGCCGGGGGTATCTGCAGGCAAAAGAAAACCCCGGCTGGCATGCCGGGGTTCGTGTGGCCAGGAGCTGAAGGAGATCAGCGTCCGACGCGGGCGAACAGGTCGGAGGCCTGCTGCATGCGGGTGATGTACAGCATCACCTCGCGCTCAGCATCGAAGCGCGTGAAGTAAGGGCCTTCCAGCGTTCCCTCGCGGGTGGAGAAAAAGTACTGACCGTTGACCGCGCTGATGCGGTCGCTGCGGTAATGGGTGGCCGCCTGGCCGTCGCCGACGCGTTGTCCCAACATGAGCTGACCTCCCGAACTAAAGGATTAATTGAATCGAGTGTATGTCGCAAAGCCCCGCCGTGCCTGGGCTACGCAGGAATGGCGACGAACGGCAGGCAATCGTTTCAGCGATGAAACACCCATCGGCATGGGCTTCACGTTCCCTTGACTATGCTCAGTGTCCGGCGACGGTCGTCGTCGGGCAGGGTCGAGAAAAGTAGATTGTTTTGGTTATAAGAAAATCAAAATATATTCTTTTTAATGCGTAAAGACCTTGTGCATAGTGGTGACCAACACGAACAAGGAGAGACCCATGAGCTTGCGACTCGGCGACATCGCCCCCGACTTCGAACAGGAATCCAGCGAAGGCCGCATCCGTTTCCATGAATGGCTCGGCAACAGCTGGGGCGTGCTGTTCTCCCACCCGGCCGACTTCACCCCGGTATGCACCACCGAGCTGGGTCTGACCGCCAAGCTCAAGGACCAGTTTGCCGCCAAGGGCGTTAAGGTGATCGCCCTGTCCGTCGACCCGGTGGACTCCCACGTGAAGTGGATCGAAGACATCAACGAGACCCAGAACACCGTGGTCAACTTCCCGATCATCGCCGACGCCGACCGCAAGGTCTCCGAGCTGTACGACCTGATCCACCCGAACGCCAACGACACCCTCACCGTGCGTTCGCTGTTCGTCATCGACCCGAACAAGAAGGTGCGCCTGACCATCACCTACCCGGCGAGCACCGGGCGCAACTTCAACGAGATCCTGCGCGTCATCGACTCGCTGCAGCTCACCGACAACCACAAGGTTGCAACGCCCGGCAACTGGCAGGACGGCGACGACGTGGTGATCGTGCCCTCGCTCAAGGACGAGGAAGAGATCAAGCAGCGCTTCCCCAAGGGCTACCGCGCCATCAAGCCGTACCTGCGCCTGACGCCGCAACCGAACAAGTGATCCCAAGCGGCTGCGCGTCGGCCAGCCTGCGTCGCCAGCGACAGCGAGATGCTCATGTGCTCTGGCACACTCCGCTCTCACTGCCGCTGGTGCCTTGCCTGGCTCTGGCTCGCGCGCTCCGGAGGCCGAAGTCTCAACCTCGAGCGGAAATCGGGCCGGTTCGCCGGCCCATTTTTTGTCCTTCATGCGCGGACCACGCCGCGCTTTTTTATTCAAGCTCTGCTTTCTGTTCGATCTATTCGATCTGACTTGCCCGCCAAACGGGAAGAAGACGCAAGCCACGCCAAGGAGAAGACCATGGGTCATTCCACCTGGCGCCGCAGCCTGGCCGTCGCTCTTCTCGCGAGCCTGCCGATCGGCGCCTACAACAGCCCCGCCCAAGCCGCCGACGCCCCGAAAGAGGTGCGCCTGGACTACGCCTACTACGCGCCCACCAGCCTGGTGCTCAAGCACTTCGGCTGGCTGGAGAAATCCCTCAAGCCGCAAGGCACCGAGGTGCGCTGGGTGTTCAGCCAGGGCAGCAACCGTTCGCTGGAGTACCTCAACGCCGGCAGCACCGACTTCGCCTCCACGGCGGGGTTGGCTGCCGTCCTCAGCCGCGCCAACGGCAGCCCGCTGAAGACCGTCTACATTGCCAGCCGTCCGGAGTGGACCGCACTGGTGGTGCCCAAGAATTCGCCGCTCAAGTCGGTGGCCGATCTCCGGGGCAAGAAGATCGCCGCCACCAAGGGCACCGACCCCTACCTGTTCCTGTTGCGCAGCCTGCAGCAGGCAGGGCTGGACAAGAGCGACGTGGAGATCGTCCACCTGCAGCACCCGGACGGCCGCGCCGCGCTGGAGCAGGGCAGGGTGGACGCCTGGGCCGGCCTCGATCCGCACATGGCCGCCAGCGAGCTGCAGGCCGGGTCACGACTGCTGTACCGCAACGTCGACTTCAACAGCTACGGCGTGCTCAACGTCACCGAGAAATTCGAGAAGGAGCAGCCGGAGCTGATCAAGCAGGTCATCGCCGCCTATGAAGAAGCGCGTCAGTGGGCCGTGGCGCACCCGGAAGAGACCGCGAAGCTGCTCGCCGAGGAAGCCAAGCTGCCGCTGGAAGTGGCGAAGCTGCAACTCTCTCGCACCGATTTCAGCAAGCCGCTGCCGGGTGCCGAACAGGTGGCCGCGCTGAAGGCCGCCGCACCGATCCTGCTGGACGAGCAACTGGTGCGTCCGGGGACCGACGTCACTGCCGTGGTCGATCAGCTGATCGCGCCGCAACTGGCCGGTGAGGTGATCGGCAAGCCCGCCGTCGCCAGGGCGGAGCAGTAAGCCATGCCGTCCCAGAGCCTGCGCCTGGCCCGCCAGCGTCGCGCACTGAAACTGCGTTGGCCGCGGCTGAGCTGGCGCGCCTGGCTGGTGCCACTGCTGCTGTGTGCGGCGCTGGAGCTGTCGGTGCGCGTCGGCTGGTTGGCCGAGCACCAGATGCCGGCGCCCAGCAGCGTTGCGCTGACGCTCTGGCAACTGGCCCAGGGCGAACTCTGGAAGCATGTCGCGGCCAGCCTGGCGCGGGTCGCGGCCGGTTTCTTCATCGGCGCGGCGGCGGCCGTGCTGATCGGTACCTGGGTAGGGCTCAGCCAGCGCGCCGAGGCCTACCTGGAGCCGACCTTCCAGGCGTTGCGGGCCATCCCCAGCTTGGCCTGGGTGCCCTTGCTGCTGCTCTGGCTGGGTATCGATGAAACCCCGAAGATCGTGCTGATCGCCCTCGGCGCCTTCTTCCCCGTCTATCTCTCGCTGGTGGCCGGCGTGCGCAACGTCGACCGCAAGTGGGTGGAGCTGGGCCGGCTTTATCACCTGTCGCCCTTCGCCCTGGTGCGGCGCATTCTCCTGCCGGCGGCGCTGCCGAGCCTGTTCACCGGACTGCGTGGCGCGCTGAGCCTGAGCTGGATGTTCCTCGTCGCCGCCGAACTGATTGCCGCCACCCGCGGCCTGGGCTACCTGCTCAGCGACGGCCGGGAAACCTCGCGGCCGGACATCGTCATCGCCGCCATTCTGGTGCTGGCGGTGCTCGGCAAGCTCAGCGACAGCCTGCTCAAGGCGCTGGAACAGCGTGCGCTGGCCTGGCGCGATACCTTCCTTGGCAATGGAGTGAGCGGATGAGCGCGCTGCTGGAACTGCGGGACATCCGCAAGAGCTTCTCCGGCGTGCGGGTGCTGGACGATGTCAGCCTGAGCCTGGCTCCGGGCGAAGTGGTCAGCCTGCTCGGCCCCAGCGGTTGTGGAAAAAGTACGCTGCTGCGCATCGCCGCCGGGCTGGATGACGAGTTCGCCGGCTCGCTGGTGCGCAACCCGCTGCTGGGCTTCGGCCCGGATGGCGGTAGCGGCCGTGGCGGTGGCGGCGTCGGTGTGGTGTTCCAGGAGCCGCGTCTACTGCCCTGGCTCACGGTGGCGCAGAACATCGGCTTCGCCGACGGCTGGCTGGCCGACGATCAGCGCATCGGGCATCTGCTGCGCGATGTGGGGCTGGAAGGCAAGGGCGAGCTGTTGCCCAAGCAGCTCTCCGGCGGCATGGCGCAGCGCGCGGCCATCGCCCGTGGTCTCTATGGGCGGCCGCAAGTGCTGCTGCTGGACGAGCCTTTCAGCGCGGTGGACGCCTTCACCCGCATCCGTCTGCAGGACCTGATCCAGCAGTTGGCGCTGGAGTACGACATCAGCATCCTGCTGGTCACCCACGACCTCGATGAGGCCTTCTACCTCAGTGACCGCGTCCTGCTGCTGGGCGGTACGCCCAGTCGCCTGCGCCGCGAATTCCCCGTGCCGTTGCCGCGTCCGCGCGATCGTCGCGCCGTGGAACTGGCCTTCCTGCGCGGCGAAGCGCTGACCGAGCTGCACCTGTCCCACGTCATCTGACGTTCCGCCCCTACGGGATGCTGCTGTGCTCGGATCGGCCCTCACCCTAGCCCTCTCCCGGAGGGAGAGGGGACCGTTCGGTGCAGGATGAAACCACAGCATCAGCCGGCACGGCCTGCCCCCTCTCCCTAAGGGAGAGGGTTGGGGTGAGGGGGAAATGCAGGCGCGGAATTATCCAGGAGAAGACAATTGCTCCTGCGTATAAATCGAAATCGCATAACTAAATGAATAAATACCATTTATTGGAATATGAGAAGGACTGTTAAGGTCTATGCACATTGGTTAGCAGGGCGGCATTTGTACCGCTCTGATCGTTATAAGGAAGTGTGCAGATGTATGTAGTCACCCTTGCCGGCAGCCCCAGCCAGCGTTCCCGATCCGGTGTCCTCCTGGACATCGCGCGGAACTGGCTGCATGCCCACGGCGCCGAGGTGCGCTCCTACAGCGTGCGCGACTTCCCAGCCGAGGACCTGCTGCATGCGCGCTTCGACAGCCCACGGGTGGTCGAGCTGATCGAACAGGTGCTGCGCGCCGACGGCCTGGTCATTTCCACCCCGGTGTACAAGGCGTCCATCGCCGGTGCGCTGAAGGTGATTCTCGACCTGCTGCCGGAGCGGGCGCTGGCACACAAGGTGGTGCTGCCCCTGGCTACTGGCGGCAGCAATGCCCACATGCTGGCGGTGGACTACGCGCTCAAGCCGGTCCTCGCCGCATTGAAGGCCCAGGAAACCCTGCACGGCGTGTTCGCCGAGGAGAGCCAGGTGCAATACCCCGAGGGCAATACCCCGGCGCGCCTGGAATCGACCCTGGAACATCGACTGCTGGAATCCCTGGAACAGTTCCACGGCGCCCTGGCGCGCCGGCCGAAACCCATCGACCCGAACCTGCTCAACGAACGGCTGATCAACGCCCGCTGGAGCATCTGACCGACCCATTCAACGCAGGCGAACGCCCAGCCCCAAACCGGCAAGCGTCTCCGCGTCAAATAAGAAAAGGCCCTCACCGTCCCGACAACGGGACCGCAGGTCCGGCAAGCACACTCGATAAAGGAGCACTCCCATGCGGACCCTCACTTTGCGTAGTGGACTGGCGGCCCTGCTGATCGCAGCCCTGTCCTACAACGCCCAGGCAGACGAACAACCCGGTACCGTGCGTATCGGTTACCAGAAGTACGGCACCCTGGTGCTGCTCAAGGCCCGTGGCACGCTGGAGAAGCGCCTGGCCGAGCAGGGCGTCAAGGTGCAATGGACCGAATTCCCCGGCGGCCCGCAGCTGCTGGAAGGGCTGAACGTCGGCAGTATCGACTTCGGCGTCACCGGCGAAACCCCGCCGGTGTTCGCCCAGGCCGCTGGCGCCGATCTCGTCTACGTCGCCCATGAGCCGCAGGCGCCGACCAGCGAAGCGATCCTGCTGCCCAAGGATTCGCCGATCAAATCCGTCGCCGAACTCAAGGGCAAGAAGGTCGCCCTGAACAAGGGTTCCAACGTGCACTACCTGCTGGTGCGCGCCCTGGAAAAGGCCGGCCTGAAGTACAGCGACATCCAGCCCGTGTACCTGCCGCCGGCAGACGCACGCGCCGCCTTCGAGCGCGGCAGCGTGGATGCCTGGGTGATCTGGGACCCGTACCAGGCCGCCGCCGAGAAGCAGCTCTCCGCCCGCACCCTGGTGGACGGCACCGGCCTTGTGGATAACCACCAGTTCTACCTGGCGACCCGCCCCTACGCGAACAACCACCCGCAGGTCATCACCACCCTGATCGACGAAGTGCGTTCGGTCGGCGAGTGGTCGCAGCAGAACCCGCAGCAGGTCACCGACCAGGTCGCGCCGCTGCTCGGCCTGCCGGCGGACATCACCTTCACCGCGGTGAAACGCCAGGGCTACGGCGCCCAGCCGATCACCCCGGAAGTCACCGCCGCGCAACAGAAGATCGCCGACACCTTCACCCAGCTGAAGCTGATCCCGAAGGCGCTGAGCATCAAGGGCGTGGTCTGGACGGCGCCGGCCAAGGTGGCCGCCGCCCAGTGACACACCTGTAGGAGCGGGCCATGCCCGCGACCGGCCTGACGCCAGGCGCGACGCGGTTTGCGGGCATGGCCCGCTCCTGCACAAAGCAACACGAAATACCCCAATCCCATCATCGCGCGGCTACGCCACGCCGGCGCGCTTATCTGGAGTTACTGCGATGAGTCTCAACATCTTCTGGTTCCTGCCGACCCACGGCGACGGCCACTACCTGGGCACCGCCGAAGGGGCCCGCGCCGTGGACCATGGTTATCTGCAACAGGTCGCCCAGGCCGCCGACCGCCTCGGTTTCGGCGGCGTGCTGATCCCCACCGGTCGCTCTTGCGAGGACTCCTGGCTGGTTGCCGCCTCGCTGATCCCGGTGACCCAGCGCCTGAAATTCCTGGTCGCCCTGCGCCCGGGCATCATTTCCCCGACCGTGGCCGCCCGCCAGGCCGCAACCCTCGACCGGCTCTCCGGTGGGCGCGCGCTGTTCAACCTGGTGACCGGTGGCGACCCGGACGAACTGGCCGGTGACGGCCTGCACCTGAGCCACGCCGAACGCTACGAAGCCTCGGTCGAATTCACCCGCATCTGGCGCCGCGTGCTGGAAGGCGAGACCGTCGACTACGACGGCAAGCACCTGCAGGTGAAGGGCGCCAAGCTGCTCTATCCGCCGATCCAGCAGCCGCGTCCGCCGCTGTATTTCGGTGGCTCTTCCGATGCCGCCCAGGACCTCGCCGCTGAGCAGGTCGAGCTGTACCTGACCTGGGGTGAGCCGCCCGCCGCCGTCGCCGAGAAGATCGCCCAGGTGCGCGAGAAGGCCGCCAGGCAGGGCCGCAGCGTGCGCTTCGGCATCCGCCTGCACGTGATCGTCCGCGAGACCAACGAGGAAGCCTGGCAGGCCGCCGATCGCCTGATCTCCCACCTGGACGACGAGACCATCGCCCGCGCTCAGGCCTCGCTGGCGCGCTTCGATTCCGTCGGCCAGCAGCGCATGGCTGCCCTGCACGGCGGCAACAGGGACAACCTGGAAGTCAGCCCCAACCTCTGGGCCGGTGTCGGCCTGGTGCGTGGCGGCGCCGGCACCGCGCTGGTCGGCGACGGCCCGACGGTCGCGGCGCGCGTGAAGGAATACGCGGAGCTGGGCATCGACACCTTCATCTTCTCCGGCTACCCGCACCTGGAAGAGTCCTACCGGGTCGCCGAACTGCTCTTCCCGCATCTGGAACTGGCTCAGGCACAGGCACCGCAGGCGCGTGGCTACGTCAGCCCGTTCGGCGAGATGGTGGCAAACGATTCTCTACCTCCTAGAAAGCTGCCCAAGGCGGCTGCAGCGAGCTGAGCAAACGTAGGGCGAATAACGCACAGCGTTATCCGCCGTCGATCCCGAACGGCGGATGAAGCGTTCCGCTTCATGCGCCCTACGATCGAAGAATCCGGAGAGATGAGATGAGCGTTACCAACAACCTTGCCCAGCGCCTCGCGCCCTGGGCCCTGCCGGTGGGCCTGGTGGTCATCTGGCAGCTGGCGGTGGAATTCGGCTGGCTGTCCAGCCGCATCCTCCCCGCGCCCAGCGCCGTGGCCGAGGCCGGCTACCACCTGGTGGTCAGCGGCGAGCTCTGGCAGCACCTGGCGATCAGCACCTGGCGCGCCGCCGTCGGCTTCGTCATCGGCGGCAGCATCGGTCTGGTGCTGGGGCTGATCACCGGCCTGTCGCAATGGGGCGAGCGCTTCCTCGACAGCTCGGTGCAGATGATCCGCAACGTGCCGCACCTGGCTCTGATCCCGCTGGTGATCCTGTGGTTCGGCATCGACGAGTCGGCGAAGATCTTCCTGGTCGCCCTGGGCACGCTGTTCCCGATCTACCTCAACACCTACCACGGCATCCGCAACATCGATCCGGGGCTGCTGGAAATGTCGCGCAGCTACGGGCTGTCCGGCTTCGCGCTGTTCCGCCAGGTGATCCTGCCGGGAGCGCTGCCCTCGATCCTGGTGGGCGTGCGCTTCGCCCTGGGTTTCATGTGGCTGACCCTGATCGTCGCCGAGACCATCTCCGCCAACTCCGGTATCGGCTACCTGGCGATGAACGCCCGGGAGTTCCTGCAGACCGACGTGGTGGTGTTGGCGATCCTGCTCTATGCCGTGCTCGGCAAGCTCGCCGACCTCGCCGCCCGCGGCCTGGAACGCGTCTGGCTGCGCTGGCACCCGGCCTATCAGGTCAAGGGAGGTGCGGCATGAACGCAGTCAACCCTTTGTCTCAAAAGCAGCTGCCTCAAAAGCAGCTGCCGCAGCAACTCAAGAAAGGCATCCCGCTGGCGCTGGAGAACGTGCGCAAGCGCTTCGGCGACCGCGAGGTGCTCAAGGGCATCGACCTGCGGATTCCGGCTGGCCAGTTCGTCGCCATCGTCGGCCGCAGCGGCTGCGGCAAGAGTACCCTGCTGCGCCTGCTGGCCGGGCTCGATGAGGCCAGTGACGGCCAGTTGCTGGCCGGCTCCGCGCCGCTGGAAAGCGCCCGCGAAGAGACTCGCCTGATGTTCCAGGACTCGCGCCTGCTGCCCTGGAAGCGGGTGATCGACAACGTCGGCCTGGGCCTGAAGGGCGACTGGCGTCCGAAGGCGCTGGATGCGCTGGCGGCGGTGGGACTGTCCGACCGCGCCAACGAGTGGCCGGCGGGCTTGTCCGGCGGCCAGAAGCAGCGCGTGGCCCTGGCCCGCGCGCTGATTCACCAGCCGCGCCTGCTGCTGCTCGATGAGCCGCTGGGTGCGCTGGATGCCCTGACCCGCATCGAGATGCAGCAGCTGATCGAGAACCTCTGGCAGCAGCATGGCTTCACCGTGCTGCTGGTCACCCACGACGTCAGCGAGGCCGTGGCCATCGCCGACCGGGTGATCCTCATCGAGGACGGCGAGATTGGCCTGGACCTCAACGTCGAGCTGCACCGGCCGCGTGCCCGTGGCTCGGCGAGGCTCGCCGCGCTGGAAGCCGAAGTGCTCGAACGCGTGCTGTCGCTGCCGGCCCAGCCGCCCGAACCGGAACCCGTTTCCCCACTGCCCACGCAACTGCGCTGGGCGCTTTGAACCCACAGTGAAATCCCTATTCTCCCAAGGAGCTACGCCATGACCATCAAAGCCATCAACGTCCGCAACCAGTTCAAGGGCACCATCAAGGAAATCGTCGAAGGCGATGTGCTGTCGGAAATCGACGTGCAGACCGCTGCCGGCATCGTCACTTCGGTGATCACCACGCGTTCCGTGAAGGAGCTGGAACTGGCCATCGGCAGCGAAGTGATCGCCTTCGTGAAATCCACCGAGGTCTCCATCGCCAAGCTGTGAGTGCGGCGCTGGAAGAGGCGGGCAGTCCGGCGACGGGCTGCCCGTTTTCTTTTGCGCTGGCGCGTGGTGCCCCCAATGGAAAACCCTGTGCGGTGGTTTGCCCTCACCCCAGCCCTCTCCCGAGGGAGAGGGTTAGGGAAATCCCAAGCACGAACTTTCAGAGGAAGACAGTTGCTTCTTCCAATACCCCACCTATGTGCAGGCTAGAGCAATTACTCTACTTCCCTTAGACTCCGCTCAAACCAACAAGAGAAAGGAGTCCCGCATGTCCCTGAGTCCCTCTGCCTTCGCGTTGCTCGGCCTGGTTGCCTGGACCGTGCTGCTGGTCCTGCTGCTGGTCAACCAGCGCGGCCTGCTGGTGATGTCCGGCCGCATGAAGGTCAACGTCTTCGCCGCCGACGGCAGCAACACCCCCGGCACCTTCGGCCAGCGCCTGGTGCGCGCACACGCCAACTGCGTGGAAAACGTGCCGCTGTTCTGCGCCGTGCTGCTCTACGCCATGGTCACCCAGCAGACAGTGGTCACCGATCCGCTGGCGCCGGCCCTGCTGGTGGCGCGCATCGTCCAGTCGGTGGTGCATCTGCTCAGCACCTCGGCGCTGGCGGTATGGGTGCGCTTTGCCGCTTTCCTCGTCCAGCTGATCATCCTCATCTGGTGGCTGCTGCGCCTCTCGACCCTGATCTGACCGGCGACCGGAACAGTTGCACCACGCAACTGTTCCTATGGGGCGATACCGCCATGACTTAGCATGGCGGACCGCATACGCGTCGAGGCACTCATGCACGTTTCATCCGGCCGCTGGCAGTTCGGCCTGTTCCTGGCCCTGGTCACCGCCGTCCTCTGGGGCATCCTGCCGATCAAGCTCAAGGAAGTCCTGAAGGTCATGGACCCGATCACCGTCACCTGGTTTCGCCTGGTGGTGTCCGGTGGCCTGCTGCTCATCTACCTGGGCTTCACCCGCCAGTTGCCGCGCTTCTCGCCGCTGGGCAAGCGCGGCAAGGGGCTGGTGCTGATCGCCATCCTCGGCCTGACCGGCAACTACGTCTGTTACCTGATCGGCCTGCGCCTGCTCACGCCGGGGACCACGCAGCTGGTGATCCAGATCGCGCCGATCCTCCTGCTGCTGGGCAGCCTGTTCGTCTTCAAGGAGAGCTTCAGCGTCGGCCAGGCGCTCGGTCTGGCAGTGCTGATCTTCGGCTTCGGGCTGTTCTTCAACCAGCGCCTGGCCGAGCTGTTCGGTTCGCTCGGCGAGTACACCACCGGCGTGCTGATCGTGGTCTTCGCCGCCTTCATCTGGACCTTCTATGGCCTCGCGCAGAAACAGCTGCTGACCCAGTGGACCTCGGTTCAGGTGATGATGGTGATCTACCTGGGCTGCGGCGCGCTGCTCACGCCCTGGGCGCATCCGCTGGAGGCCCTGGACCTGTCCCCGCTGCAGGGCTGGCTGCTGCTGGCCTGCTGCCTGAACACCCTGGTGGCCTACGGCGCCTTCGCCGAGGCGCTGGCGCACTGGGAAGCCTCGCGGGTCAGCGCGACCCTGGCGATCACGCCGCTGGTGACCTTCGCCTCGGTGGCGCTGGCTGCTTCGCTGTGGCCGGAGTTCGTGCGGCCCGAGGACCTCAACGGCCTGGCCTATGTCGGTGCGCTGCTGGTGGTCAGTGGCTCGGCGCTCACCGCGCTGGCGCCTTCGCTGCTGCGCAGCTACCGGGCGCGAAAGGCGCGCATCGCCAACGTCTGAGTTCCCGAAGGGCCGCCGTGAGGCGGCCTTTTGCTTTCCATCGTTTTCGCCCGATCGTTCTCGTCTGGCTTCAATTCTGCAAATGATATGTATTATCATTTGTGTAATTCGATAGTTGCCGGTGGCCAAGCGCCCCGGTTCTGGGGGCGACGTGGTAGCGGGCAATTGTGGGGCAGGACGGCGACGCCGGGAGGCGTGCGTCGATGGATGAGCGTTTCTCCCGTTCGGTGTCCCAGGCCTATCGCTCCTTCCACGGCGAGTTGCTGCGCTTCCTGCGCAAGCAGCTGGGCAGCTCGGCGGACGCCGCCGACCTTGCCCAGGACGCCTTTGCCCAATGGCTCAAGTCTTCCTCGCGGCATCAGGTGGAGCAGCCGCGCGCCTTCCTGTTCCAGGTCGCGCGCAATCTGCTGCGCGATCACTGGCAGCGCTCCCGGCGCTTCGCCAGCGAGCCGGAAGAGGCCACGGATACTGACCAGCAACCGGCCGCCGAAGGGGGCGAACCCGTGGTGCAGTTCGAGCGACAACGATACCTGCGGCAGCTTTCCCAGGCGCTGGACAGCTTGCCGCCACGCCGCCGCGAGGCCTTCATCCTGCACAAGTTCGACGGCCTGTCGCAGCCCGAGGTGGCGCGGCGCATGGGGATCTCGCTGAGCATGGTGGAGAAGCACGTCGCCAGTGCGCTGTTGCACTGCAAGCGGCACGTTCAGGGAGAGGGCGAAGCATGACGCCGCAAGAGGAGCGCCAGCAGGTGATCGACGAACTGGCCGCCAAGTGGTTCAGCCACCAGCGCTCGGGCGCCTGTGATGCCTGCGAGCGCCAGGCCTTCGCCGACTGGCTGGCGGAAGACCCGGCCCATGCATCGGCCTACCGCGAGATCGAGCAGCTGTGGAGTGATCTCGACCAGCTTCGCCGGCCCGCCATCGCGCCGCGTCGCGGCTCCAGCCTGCCCTGGCGCTGGCTGGCCGCTGCCAGCGTGTTCTGCGCGGCGTTGCTGCTGGCCAACGACTTCAGTGGCGGCCGCCTGGCCGATCCGCAGCGGGTGCAGTCCACCGCGCCGGGCGAGCAGCGCGAGGTCACGCTGGTCGATGGCACGCGGGTGTTCCTGGCGGCGGATTCCACACTGCGGGTGGACTACTCCGAGGGCTGGCGCGATGTGCGATTGCTGCGCGGCGAAGCCTATTTCGAAGTGACCCATGACGCCGACCGGCCCTTCCGCGTGACCGCCGGCGAAAGCCGGGTGCGGGTGCTCGGCACCGGCTTCGATGTCCACCGCGAGGGCGATGGCCTGACCGTCGCCGTGCGTCACGGCAAAGTGGCGTTGCAGGCGCAGCTCGCTGCGCCGGGCGAGCAGACGCTGACCGCGGGTGATCGTGCCCGGTTGTCGAGTGGAGCAGGGGAGGCGCAGGTCGACCGCGTGCCGATTGCCGCCATCGCTGCGTGGCGCGACGGCATGCTCGCCTTCCGCAACCAGCCGCTGGGTGTGCTGGTGGATGAGCTGTCGCAATACCGTGCCGCGCCAATCCGTCTGGGTGACCAGCGCCTGGCGGACAAGCCCATTTCCGGCAACGTGCGCCTGGCCCGTCCGGACGATTTCCTCGCGGCCTTGCCGGCGCTGCTGGATGTGCGCGTACAGCGCAAGGCCGACGGCAGCGCGGTCATCCTGCCGCGCTGATTGCCCCGCTCCCGCGCCCGGCCTGAAGGTAGGGCGCATAACGCGCCAGCGTTATCCGCCGCAACGGAGCCGGCGGATAACCTGTTCCAGGTTAATCGCCCTACAGCGCTGGCCCATTACGTAGGAGCGGACTGCGTCCGCGATCGATTTCCGGCGGCTCCGAGCTGGCCGGTTGCACATCGCGGACGGAGTCCGCTCCTGCAAAAACAGCAACGACCCAGATTCGATTCTTTTTTGAGAAATATTTTTATTTGCAGGTGTGGGTTTTTCTCGAATGAGGGTCTTCCCCGTCATTCGCTGCGAAACGCGCAGCGCTTTTCGACCCTGGGGAGGGCCTTGCATGCAGTCTCGTTTCAACTTCCCGTTCGCGCGCCCGCTGGGCTGCGCCGTGCTGCTCGGCAGCCTGATGATGGCCGAGTACAGCCGCGCCGCCGACTGGCAGGTCGACCTGCCGGCACAGGCGCTGAGCGAATCCATCGGCAGCCTGTCGCAGCAGGCCGGCGTCCAGGTGCTCTACGACGCCTCCCAGCTGGACGGCCTCAAGGCGCCGGCGGTAAGTGGTCGCTACAGCATGCGCGAGGCGCTCGAGCAGTTGCTCAAGGGCTCGTCGCTGGAACTGGTGGAGGCCGGCGACGGCTTCGTCGTGCGCCGCGCGGGTAAGGTCGACAAGTTCAGCGACAACGCCATCGAACTGGACTCGCAGACCATCGTCGGCAGCGGCCTGTCGGTGGACTCCAGCAGCGTCGGTCGCTCGACCCTGACCCGCAAGGACATCGAGCGCATCCAGGCCGACAACATTCCCACCCTGCTGCAGACCCTGCCCGGCGTGACCATGGGCGGCTCGCCCAAGCCGGGCGGGCAGACCGTCAATATCTGGGGCCTGGGCGATGCCGAGGACGTGCCCTTCACCCTCGACGGCGCGACCAAGAGCGGCTTCGAGCGCTACCAGCAAGGCACCGTGTTCATCGAACCGGAACTGATCAAGCGCATCGAGGTGGAGAAGGGCCCGCACTCGGTCTACAACGGCAACGGCGGCTTCGGCGGCACCGTACACATGGAGACCAAGGACGCGCCGGACATGCTGCGTGACGACCAGAACGTCGGCGCCATGCTCAAGTACGGCTACCACTCCAACGACCAGCAGAAGATCTACAGCGGCGCCGTCTACGGCCGAACCGAGGACCGCAAGGTCGATGCCCTGGCCTACCTGACCGCCCGTGACGGCCGCGACATCAAGCTCGCCGGGCACATCCCCGACCCGAACAACAACTACCCGATCAACCCCAGCCGCCTGCCCAACAGCGCCCAGGACCTCGATGCTGGGTTGTTCAAGCTGAACCTGCACCCCAACCTCGACAACGACATCAGCCTCGCCTACAGCCGCTCGCACAGCACCCGCTGGACGCCGTTCTCCTCGGCGTCCTATCCGACACCGCCGACCCAGTCGAGCATCGACCGCTACGGCTACGAAGATGCGCTCAAGCGTCTGCTGGCGCACCGCGACACCACCGACACCACCTGGTCCGGCAAGTACGAATACCACCCCATCGACAACCCGCTGATCGACCTGATGGTGCAGTACTCCGAGTCGCACATCGACCAGACCGACGAGCGTAATCCGGACGCCTTCTTCCAGGTCTCCACCGGTGGCCGCAAGATGGACACCGACTACAAGGACAAGGTGCTGGAGCTGCGCAACAGCAGCCTGTTCGCCACCGGCCCGGTGCAGCACGCGTTCACCATCGGCACGCAGTTCCACCGCCACACCCGCACCACCGACATGTACATCCCCGGCTCCACCTACGATACCGCGCGCTACAACTACGGCCACTTCCAGCCGACCTTCATGCCCAGCGGCAAGCAGAACACCAACAGCGCCTACATCCAGGACGCGCTGACCCTGGGCAGCGTGACCATCACCCCGTCGCTGCGCTTCGACCACGTGCGCAACCAGGGCAAGGACAACGACGCGCCGCTCTACAACAACGCCGCGCAGGGCCATGACTACAGCTCGCAGACCTACAGCGGCTGGTCGCCGCGCCTGTCGCTGTTCTGGACCGCCACCGAGCGCCTGGGCTTCTTCGCCGACTACAGCCGCACCTGGCGCGCGCCGGTGATCGACGAAATGTACGAGGTGCAGAACAGCAGCACGGTCAGCGCCACCAGCCGTGACCTGGACCCCGAGCGCATCCACGCGCTGCGCTTCGGTTCGCTGGTCAACCTGCCGGACCTGTTCATCAACGGCGACAACCTGCAGGTGCGCACCACGCTGTTCCAGAACAAGATCAAGGACGAGATCTTCCGCACCCGCAGCGTCGGCTGCGAGCAGCAGGCCATCGACAACGGCACCATCTCCGGCAGCTGCGGCGACTACCTGCCGCTGTCCAACTACCGCAACCTGCCGGGCGTGACCTACAAGGGCTTCGAGGTCGAGAGCTTCTACGACAGCCCCTGGCTGTTCGGCGGGCTGTCGTATTCGTGGGTGACCGGCAAGCACGACGGCGCCTACAGCAACCCCTGGGGCCCCAATGTGTGGGCGCGCGACGTGCCGCCGGCCAAGTGGGTCGCCACCCTGGGCACCAAGATCCCGGCGTGGGATGCGCAGGTCGGCTGGCAGGGCGAGTTCGTCCGCAAGACCGACCGTCTGCCCAGCGACAAGTATTCCGGCGGAATGGGCACCAGCGTCGGCGACATCTTCTGGGACCAGACAGTGAATGACAGTTACGACACCCACCGCGTGTTCGCCAGTTGGAAGCCGCGCAGTCTGGGCCTGGAGAACACCGAGCTGAACTTCACCGTGGACAACCTGTTCAACCGCGATTACCACCCCGCGCTGGCCGGCGATAGCGTGTACAGCCAGGGCCGCAACGCCAAGTTCAGCCTCACCCAGTACTTCTGAAGTCTCCCTCGCGGGACACCTGTAGGGCGCATAAAACGGAACGCTTTCTACACCGGCTGCGACGATGGCGGATAACGCTGGGGGGCGTTATGCGCCCTACCTGCATACCAACGAAAACGGGCGCCCGAAGGCGCCCGTTTCGTAACGGCAATGCAGGGTGAATCAGGCGGAGGTCGGACGCACCACGCGATAGACCAGTGCACCGATCACACCGCCCACCAGCGGGCCGACCCAGAACAACCACAGTTGCTTCATGAACAGCGGGTCGGCGAACAGCGCCACGCCCAGGCTGCGCGCCGGGTTCACCGAAGTGTTGTCGATCGGGATGCTGATCAGGTGGATCAGGGTCAGCGTCAGGCCGATGGCGATCGGCGCGAAACCGGCCGGGGCCAGCTTGCTGTCGGTGGCGCCCATGATCACGAACAGGAAGAACGCGGTCAGCAGCACTTCGATGGCCAGCGCGGACTGCATGCTGTAGCCGGTGGGCGAGCCTTCACCGAAGCCGTTGGCGGCAAAGCCCGCCAGTGCGTCGAAGCCCGGCTTGCCGGAAGCGATGTAGAACAGCACGGCACCGGCGAGCACGCCGCCAATGACCTGGGCGACGATGTACGGCACGACGTCCAGGGTACGGACGCGGCCGCCGGCCCACAGGCCGAGGGTGACGGCAGGGTTGAGGTGGCAGCCGGAGATCGGGCCGATGGCATAGGCCATGGTCACGACCGTCAGGCCGAAGGCCAGGGCAACACCCAGCACGCCAATGGCGTGGGCCGCGAAGATGGCGCTGCCGCAACCACCGAACACCAGCCAGAAAGTGCCGATCATTTCGGCGGAAAGTTTGCGAAGCATGCTGCCTCCAGAGGCAAAGAGAAGCCCGGAATTCGGGCTTGCGCATGCTAGGGAAATGGGAGGTTGGCGCGGTGTAGGGGATTTCCCAAGGTGTAGGGAATACCTTCTGAAGGGGGCAGCGGAGGGCGGATAGCGCGCCATCCGCCCTCCGCCGGCCGTTCAGACCTGCGTGCCCAGCTGTTCCGCCCGGCGCAGCCAGCCTTGCCGCTGCTCCTCGCCGGAGCCGCGCACCGGGCTGAACTCCTCCAGGTGGTGCAGGGCGATGCCACAGGGTGCGAGGATGCAGCGGGTCATCTGCCGGTGGGCCGGGGCGCCCTGGCGCAGGCGGTAGTGCCAATGGGTCTGGTCGTGGCTGACCAGCAGGTCGGCGCTGCGCCCGCCCAGCAGCGGCTCGAACTCGCGGGATTCCAGCGAGCGGTAGCGGAAGGCGAAGCCCGGCTGCAGCACGCGGTCGAAGAAGCCCTGCAGGAGCGCCGGCAGGCCGCCCCACCAGATCGGGTAGACGAAGGCGATGTGCTGCGCCCAGTGAATCTGCCGCTGGGCTTCGAGCACGTCCGGCTCCAGGTTCTGGCTCTGTTCGTAGCCGCCGCGCAGCACCGGGTCGAAGTTCAGCTCGCCGAGCCTGAGCGTGTGCACCACGTGGCCCTTGGCGCGGGCGCCGTGGGCGTAGGCGTCGGCCACCGCGTGGCAGAAGCCGCCGGGCTTGGGCGAACCCAGCACCAGCAGCACGCGCTTGCCGTCGCCCTCGATCGGGGTGGCGCCGGAGCGGGTCGGTTCAACCATTCTGCCCGGCCTCCAGCATGGTCTCCGGGCGCACCCACTGGTCGAACTCGGCGTCGGTCAGGTAGCCCAGTTCCAGTGCGGCTTCGCGCAGGGTCTTGCCTTCGGCGTAGGCCTTCTTGGCGATCTCGGCGGCCTTGTCGTAGCCGATGTGCGGGTTCAGCGCGGTCACCAGCATCAGGCCGCGGTCCAGGTGCTCGCGCATCTTCGCCGCGTCCGGCTCCATGCCGGCGACGCAGTGGGTGTTGAAGTTGCGGCAGCCGTCGGCCAGCAGGCGCGCGGATTCGAGCAGGTTGTGGATGATCACCGGCTTGTAGACGTTGAGCTGCAGGTGGCCCTGGCTGGCGGCGAAGGTGATCGCCGCGTCGTTGCCGAACACCTGGCAGGCGAGCATCGACAGCGCCTCGCACTGGGTCGGGTTGACCTTGCCGGGCATGATCGAGGAGCCCGGTTCGTTGGCCGGCAGCTTCACTTCGGCAAAGCCCGCGCGGGGGCCGGAGCCGAGCAGACGCAGGTCGTTGGCGATCTTCATCAGCGCCACGGCGAGGGTCTTCATGGCGCCGGCCAGGGTCACCAGCGGTTCGTGGCCGGCGAGGGCGGCGAACTTGTTCGGCGCGGAGACGAAGGGCAGGCCGGAGAGGTCGGCCAGCTCGGCGGCAATGGCGTCGGCGAATTCCTTGGGGGCATTCAGCCCGGTGCCGACGGCGGTGCCGCCCTGGGCCAGTTCGTAGACCGCCGGCAGTGCCGCGCGCAGGGCGCGTTCGGCGTAGTCCAGCTGGGCGACGAAGGCGGAAAGCTCCTGGCCGAAGGTGACTGGTGTTGCGTCCATCAGGTGGGTGCGCCCGGTCTTCACCAGGTTGGCGTGGCGCGCGGCCTGTTGGGCGAGGCCGCCACTGAGTTCGGCGATGGCCGGCAGCAGGTCGTTCTGCACCGCTTGCGCGGCGGCGATGTGCATGGCGGTGGGGAAGCTGTCGTTGGAGCTCTGTGCGCGGTTCACGTGGTCGTTGGGGTGCACCGGCTTCTTGCCGCCGCGGCCGTTGCCGGCGATCTCGTTGGCACGCCCGGCGATGACCTCGTTGACGTTCATGTTGCTCTGGGTGCCGCTACCGGTCTGCCAGACGACGAGGGGGAACTGGTCATCGTGCTCGCCCGCCAGCACTTCGTCGGCGGCTTCCTCGATCAGGCTGGTGATGTTCTCCGGCAATTCGCCCAGTTGCGCATTCACGCGGGCGGCGGCCTTCTTGATCAGCGCCAGGGCGTGCACCACGGCCAGCGGCATGCGCTGCCCGCCGATGGCGAAGTTCTGCAGCGAGCGCTGGGTCTGCGCACCCCAGTAGGCATCGTCGGGGACCTCGATGGGACCGAGGCTGTCGGTTTCGGTGCGGCTCATGGTGCTTCTCCGGAAAAGGGTCTCGGCCAGTTTAGGCCGCTGTGGGGCTTCCGGGTTCCACTCCGGCTCAATGGCCGTGATAGAGCGGTTTGGCTGGCGTGCGAGACTCGGCGACAGGCAGGCGCCAGCGGGCAGTCACCAACGGGCGTGCGTGGAGCCGACCCAGCCCAGCGCGCCATTGACCGGCACCAGGTCGCCCTCGTCGCTGCGCAGCGAGCCGTCGAAGCGGCCGAACCACTGGCAGGTCTCGGCGAACAGCGGGCCCAGGCGCGGGCAGGCGCGGTGCAGCTTGCGCGGGGTGAAGGTGAGGTCGACACGTTCATCGCTGCCGCGCAGCTGCCAGGGCGACAACGGGTCGTGCGGCACCTGGCGGATATCCACAGGGCCGTCCAGCGCCTGTAGCTCGCCGCCGAACCACAGGGCGTTCTCGCTCAGGTGGCTGTTTTCTGTCCAGCCGGCGCCGAAGTTGCCGGCGATGCCGCCGGGCGCGGCGAAGGCGGCGCGGGTCCATTGGGTATTGAACGGCCAGACGCCCCGGCCGAAATCCAGCGCAGCGAAGCTCTGGCCGTCAGTGCAGCGATAGGTCTTGTGGCCGAGGGTGAGGCTGCCGCTGATCGGCAGGCCCATCTGCCGGCTGCAGGCATGGAAGCACTTGCCGCCCATGGGCACCACCAGGTTGACCGACTCCAGGTGCGCCGGGCGCTGCACTTCCAGCGAGAGGTTCAGGGGCTGGCCGCCCAGGTTCGGCGCGCAGGCGGTGATGCGCAGCTGGCCGGGCTGTTCGTCGAAGCCCAGGCACAGTTGGCCGTGCTCGAAGCGATGGCTCTGGTTGGGCGTGTCCGGCAGGTGGCAGCCCAGGCCGAAGGGGCTGAACTGGGTGCGGTGCACCGACTGTCCGGTTTCCAGGTCGAGGAAGTACACGGCGCCGTAGCCCAGGTAGTCGAGGTCGGCGATGGTGATCGAGAGCATCCAGCCCGGCGCGTTGATGCACCAGTGGTTCCAGCGCTTGCGCCGGCCGGCGTTGCCGGACAGCTGGCAGAGCGTCTGTGGCCGCGACGACCAGCCCACGGCCGCGCTGTTCAGGCGGCCGCGCGCATCGCACAGGGGCGGCGCGGCGACGAGCGTCGGCGGGTGGGTGAGGGTGTTCATCGGTCACATCCATGTGGCAACGCGCCGCAGCATGCCGTTTCGGGAACTGTACGACAAGAGAAGCCGGTCACTTCCAGGGCATTTGGCACTCTCTTGAGCACATTCCGAACTTAGGCGCAGAATGGCGGGTCCCACCCGGACACCCTTCAGACTCACAGGACTGCCCCATGACCGTTCTTCGTTCCCTCTGCACCGCAGCACTTCTGGTTGGCTTCAGTTCCGTGGCACTGGCTGACGCCAACGCCGAGGCGGAGAAGTTTCTCAAGCAGGTCCATGCCGACAAGCTGACCGTGCCGGTCTACGCGCAAGTCCAGCAGATGCTCGCCCAGCGCTTCGCCCAGGCCAAGGCGCCGGACAGCAAGAAGGCGGTGCTCGACCGCTACCAGGCCAAGGCCAACGCCGAACTGGACCGCGCGGTGGGTTGGGACAAGCTCAAGCCCGAACTGGTCAAGCTCTACACCAGCAACTTCAGCGAATCCGAGCTCAAGCAGCTGAACGACTTCTACGCCTCGCCCCTGGGCCGCAAGGTGCTGGAGAAGATGCCGCGCCTGACCGCCGAATCCGCCCAGCTGACCCAGGCCAAACTGCAGACCGCCGTAGAGCCGGTGAACAAGCTGATGGCCGACATGGACAAGGAACTGGGCGTGAAGGCCCCGGTCGCTCCGGCCAAGAAGCCCTGATCCAAAGCCTGTATCATTGCCCCAACCGTATTGACTGCCTGATTGCCAGCGAGACCCGACATGAGCATGCGTGACCGTATCCAGACTGCCCTGAGCGCCCTCGAACCCCAGCACCTCGAGGTGCTCGACGAGAGCCACATGCACAGCCGCGGACAGGAAACGCACTACAAGGCCGTGATCGTCAGCCCGGCGTTCGCCGGGCTGAACGCGGTGAAGCGGCATCAGAAGGTCTATGCCACGCTCGGCGAGCTGATGAGCCAGTTCCACGCCCTGGCGATGCACACCTACACCCCCGAGGAGTGGGCGCAGCAGGGCGCGGCACCGGATTCGCCGACCTGCCGTGGCGGCAGCAAGCACGATCATCACTGATTGGCGAGCTGACCAAGCGCGTGCGGGCCTGGCCCCGCTCCGTGTAGAATGCGACACCCAGCGCCGGCCTTTGGCCGGCGCTGTCATTTTCAGCTGTCGATCAGCTTTAGATTCCAAAGAAGCCCGGTCCGCCCTTTACGCGGGCGACCACTGGAGTGATGCATGACCACCGAAAGAATCGTCGTCGCGGCGTTGTACAAGTTCGTCTCCCTGCCCGACTACGTCGCCCTGCGCGAACCGCTGCTGCAGACCCTGCTGGACAACGGCGTGAAGGGCACCCTGCTGCTCGCCGAGGAAGGCATCAATGGAACCGTCTCCGGCACCCGCGCCGGCATCGACGGCCTGCTCGACTGGCTGCGCACCGATGCGCGCCTGGCCGATGTCGACCACAAGGAGTCCTACTGCGACGAGCAGCCGTTCTACCGCACCAAGGTCAAGCTGAAGAAGGAAATCGTCACCCTCGGCGTGCCCGGCGTGGACCCGAACACCAAGGTCGGCACCTACGTCGAACCCCAGGACTGGAACGCGCTGATCTCCGACCCGGAAGTGCTGCTGATCGACACCCGCAACGACTACGAAGTGGCCATCGGCACCTTCGAGGGCGCCATCGACCCGAAGACCAAGTCGTTCCGCGAATTCCCCGACTACATCCGCGAGCATTACGACCCGGCGAAACACAAGAAGGTCGCGATGTTCTGCACCGGAGGCATCCGTTGCGAGAAGGCGTCGAGCTACATGCTCAGCGAAGGTTTCGAAGAGGTGTTCCATCTCAAGGGCGGCATCCTCAAGTACCTGGAGGAAGTACCCGAGGCCGAGACCCTCTGGCGTGGTGACTGCTTCGTGTTCGACAACCGCGTGACCGTGCGCCATGACCTGACCGAAGGTGACTACGACCAGTGCCATGCCTGCCGCAACCCGATCTCGGCCCTCGATCGTGCCTCCGAGCACTACGCTCCCGGCATCAGCTGCCCGCACTGCTGGGACACGCTGTCGGAGAAAACCCGAGCCAGCGCCCGCGAGCGGCAGAAGCAGATCGAACTGGCGCGCGAGCGCAACCAGCCGCACCCCATTGGCCGTGATCCCCGCGCGGAGACCTGATCCATGACCAGCCGCCTGCTCTACGTGATGGACCCGATGTGCTCCTGGTGCTGGGGCTTCGCCCCGGTGGCCGGGCAGTTGGTGGAGCAGGCGCGCGCCGCGGGTGTGCCGCTGGCGCTGGTGATGGGCGGGCTGCGCACGGGGCAGGGCGCCGCGCTGGAGCCGACCACCAAGCGCTACATCCTCGAACACTGGCACGCGGTGCATGAAGCCACCGGCCAGCCGTTCCGCTTCGAAGATGCCTTGCCCGACGGCTTCGTCTACGACACCGAGCCCGCCTGCCGCGCGGTGGTCACCGCGCGCCGCCTGGACGAGGACTGCGCCTGGGCGCTGGTCGGCGAAATCCAAAAGGCGTTCTACGCCGAAGGCCGCGATGTCACCCAGGCCGGCGTGCTCGCGGAACTGGCCGAGCAGGTCGGCCTGCCGCGCATCGAGTTCGCCGAAGCCTTCGACAGCCAGGACAACCACCTGGCCACCCTGGCCGACTTTTCCTGGGCCCGCGACCTGGGCATCGCCGGCTTCCCCACGCTGCTGGCCGAGCGCGACGGCCAGCTGGCCCTGCTGACCAACGGCTACCAGCCACTGGGCGAGCTCGCTCCGCTGCTGGAGCGCTGGCTGGAGCGCGGGCGGCATGCCTGAGCTGTCCGCTGACCGCCTGAGCTGGGCGGAGATTCGCCGGCTCGCTTTCCGTCATCGCAAGGCCCTGCTGCTGGCCAACCTGGTCGCCGTGCTGGCCACCGCCTGCAGCGTGCCGATCCCGCTGCTGTTGCCGCTGCTGGTGGACGAAGTGCTGCTGGGCAAGGGCGACGCCGCCCTGCAGGTGATGAACCACTGGCTGCCCGCGGGCTGGCACAAGCCGGTCGGCTACATCGGCCTGATGCTGCTGGTGACCCTGGTGCTGCGCAGCTGCGCGCTGGTGTTCAACGTGCTGCAGGCCAAGTTGTTCGCGCGGTTGTCCAAGGACGTGGTGTACCGCATCCGTCTGCGCCTGATCGAACGCCTGAAACGCATCGCCCTGGGCGAGTACGAGACCCTCGGCGGCGGCTCGGTCAGCGCGCACCTGGTGACCGATCTCGACACCCTCGACAAGTTCGTCGGCGACACCCTGAGCCGCTTCCTGGTTGCACTGCTGACGCTCTGCGGCACCGCCGGCATCCTGATCTGGATGCACTGGAAGCTGGCGCTGCTGATCCTGCTGTTCAACCCGCTGGTGATCTTCGCCACGGTGCAGTTGGGCAAGCGCGTGAAGCACCTGAAGAAGCTGGAGAACGACAGCACCTCGCGCTTCACCCAGGCGCTGACCGAAACCCTCGAAGCCATCCAGGAAGTGCGCGCCGGCAATCGCCAGGGCTTCTTCCTCGGACGTCTCGGCGTGCGCGCTCGAGAAGTGCGCGACTACGCCGTCGCCTCGCAGTGGAAGAGCGACGCCGCCGGGCGCGCCAGCGGGCTGCTGTTCCAGTTCGGCATCGACCTGTTCCGCGCCGCGGCCATGCTCACCGTGCTGTTCTCCGACCTGTCCATCGGCCAGATGCTCGCGGTGTTCAGCTACCTCTGGTTCATGATCGGACCGGTGGAACAGCTGCTCAGCCTGCAGTACGCCTACTACGCCGCCGGGGGCGCGCTGACCCGCATCAACGAGCTGCTGGCGCGCTCCGATGAGCCGCATTACCAGCACCGCCGCGATCCGTTTGCCGGGCAGACCAGCGTCGGCATCCAGGTGCGCGACCTGAGCTTCGCCTACCGCGACGAACTGGTGCTGGACGGCCTCGACCTGGATATCGCTCCCGGCGAGAAAGTCGCCATCGTCGGTGCCAGTGGCGGCGGCAAGAGCACCCTGGTGCAACTGCTGCTGGGCCTCTACCAGCCGCAGTCCGGCAGCATCCGCTACGGCGGTGCGGCGCTGGAGGAGATCGGTCTGGATTGCGTGCGCGAACATGTCGCGGTCGTGCTGCAACATCCCGCGCTGTTCAACGACACCGTGCGCGCCAACCTGACCATGGGCCGCGAGCGCGGTGACGAAGCCTGCTGGCGCGCGCTGGAAGTAGCGCAGTTGGCGGACACCATCCGCGCCCTGCCGCAGGGCCTGGACAGCGTGGTCGGGCGCTCCGGCGTGCGTCTCTCCGGTGGCCAGCGGCAACGCCTGGCAATTGCCCGCATGGTGCTCGCCGAACCGAGGGTGGTGATCCTCGACGAAGCCACTTCCGCCCTGGACGCCGCCACCGAGTACGCCCTGCACCAGGCGCTGGAGCGCTTCCTCGAAGGGCGCACCACGCTGATCATCGCCCACCGCCTGTCCGCGGTGAAACAGGCCGACCGCGTGCTGGTGTTCGACGGCGGGCGCATCGCCGAAGACGGCGACCACCAGCAACTCATCGCTGAAGGCGGGCTCTATGCGCGCCTGTACGGACACCTGCAGCAGGGCTGATCAGCCGTAGCGGGTGACTTCGAGGAAGGCCACGCAGTTGCCCATGTCGTGGAAGACCCGCGCGCTGCCGATGTCGTTGTAGGGAATGCCCAGCAGCAGGTCGAGCAGGCAGGCATCGCTGCGGTAGTGCGGGCGCCAGTCCAGCAGGCCTTCGAGGTAGGCGATGTCCGGCACGCCGGGGAGGAAGTTGCCCATCAGCAGGCGCCCGCCGGGCAGCAGGCGGGCGAACAGGTTGCGGGTCAGGTCGCGGGCGTCGTGGTCGTCCAGCACCTCGTAGAGGCCCGGCGAGTAGATCAGGTCGAAATGGCAGAGGTCCTGGCGCCCGTAGAACAGGTCGTCCAGGTTGCATTGCTGCGTCTGGACGCCGAGCGCGGCATAGCTGGCCTCCACCGTCTGCAGGGACAGCGCCTGCGCATCCAGCGCGGTGAACTGGCGGAACTGGCCATGGCGCAGCGAACGTGCCAACTCGGCCTCGCGCAGGTGTCCGCAGCCCACACAGAGAATGCGCGCCTGGCCGCTGAGCTGTTGGCAGCAGCGGTCGATCTCGCGCGCCAGCAACTGGCGGCGCGAGCGCAGTGCGCGGGAGGCGGGAGCAGAACTGGCGTAGCGGAACAACTCTTCGGTCGGCCCATCGGGCAGCAGCGAACGCAGGGTGCTGTCGATGCCGTAGAGGTAGTCCATCAGCACCGCGTTGCCGGCGCCTTCACCCATCGGCCGTTCGCGGCGCCGGGGGAAGGGCACCACGCGCGGGGCCTCGGCCGGCGGCGTGCTGCCGGTGGCGAGCGCCAGCAGGTCGGTCTCGTCGTCCCTGAGGTGACGCAGCTGCTGTTCGAGTTGCTCGATGGCTTCGGTTAGCGAGTTCGGATTCTGCTGGGTGCCGTTGTCCATGCCGTCCACCTGGGATACCGCTCAGTGATGAGAAAGCGCCACCGGCCTTGCCGGTGATCCGTCCAACACCTTAGGGGGCACTTGGCCCCGGGCCATCATCTGAATGAATGACGGCCGCGAAAATTCAGCGCTGCCCGAGCCGCACCAGCAGGCTGACCAGTTCGGCCTGGCGGCTGGTGTGGGTCTTGCGGAACAACGCACGCAGTTGGCTGCGCACCGTATTGATCGAAGTGCCGAGCTGGTCGGCGCACTGTTCGGGCGTCAGCCCGCGGACCAGCAGGTCGCCCAGGCGCTGCTCGGCCGGGGTGAGGCCGAACAGTTCGCCCAGCAGGCGGCTCTGGCGGTGTGCGTCGAGCAGCGCCAACAGCACCACGGGGCGCTGGAAGGGCTGGTTGAAGCTGGCCTCGGCGGGCACCGGGGTGACCAGCAGTTCCTGCCCGCTGCCATCGCCCAGCGGCAGCCAGCCGGCCTTGCCCTTGCCGGCGCGGGGCGCGGCCTGGCGTACCAGGGCCTGGAGTTTCGCGTCGTGCTGGCGGCAGTGCAGGCGGCCGAAAACCTCATGGAACAGCCCGCCGCGCAGACCGAGTCGCTGCTGAGCGGCCTGGTTGGCGTACAGCACGCGGGCGTTGCCTTCGAGCAGCCACAGCGGCGTGGGGTGCTGGTCCAGCAGCAGGTCGCGGTGGGCCAGTTGCTGGCGCATCTCGTCGATACGCCCGAACATCCGCGCGGCGCGGGTCAGGTGCTCGCTCAGGCGGGTCAGCAGGGTCTGTTCCTGCGGGGTGGGGTAGCGCGCGCCGAGGCTGGTCAGCACCGACAGGTAGACGCCGGAGTTGGCCTGCTCGTTGAGTTTCAGGCACGACACGTTGTGCATGCCGTTGGGGCGCTGGAATTCCTGGTAGTACGGGTCGCGGGCCATGCGCTGCGGGCCGTATTCCTCGCGGTCGTGGTACCACTGGCCGACCGGGCGGTGGAGCATGAAGCCCTTGGACGGATCGATGGTGCAGAACTCGCGGTTGTAGGTCTCGATGGCGCCGGGGTCGCAGAGGTTGATCTCGCTGGCCAGCGCGCCGCTCTCGGTCTGGTCCCAGAACAACAGGGCACCCTGCTGGCGGCCGCTGGCTGAGATCAGCTCGGTGAGCAGCGGCAGCCAGTTGGCTTCGTCGAGTACGCACTCGTAGGTCAGCCCCACCAGCCGGTCGTACCGCCTGTCCATATCCCGCCGTGGCATGGCCGCTCCATCCGTTGCTTGCGGATCGCACTGTTCGCCGTGCGCTTTCAACGTGCTCGTTCACCGTGCAGATTGCACTTTGCAGATTGCACGATCGAGGTATGGCACATGGCCTTGAGTGTCGCAAGGCCACTAATCGGCCGGCTTCGGATGAATTGTGGGATGGCGACGGAAGGCATTTCACACAACGAATTGGCACTTTTCCGCCGGACGGCTGGAATCCGGACCACCAAGCTCATGCAGACAGTTTGAGGATTTCCCGCGATCGGCTAGAAGTTAAGAAAGGGGCGGCCTGACAGAAAAGTCCCGGGGTGAGCCGTCACTACCCCTGCGGCCTGCCAGGAATTGAAAGAAGGAAGTCGAAACTGGTTATGGATGCAATGGGACTGTTGCCGACCCGGCGTACGACGCGTCTGCTCAAGCTGGTCTGGCCGTTCATGGTCGTGGTCCTGCTACAGACGCTGATCGGCAGCGGCAGCTTCTTTATCCTTTCGGGGGTGCGCGCCTATGTGGGTGGCGAGAGTCTCTGGTCCAAGGGCCAGAAGGACGCCATCCATTACCTGCAACTCT
The DNA here is from genome assembly GCF_014852215.1 of Pseudomonas sp. PDM19. NCBI lineage: Bacteria > Pseudomonadati > Pseudomonadota > Gammaproteobacteria > Pseudomonadales > Pseudomonadaceae > Pseudomonas > Pseudomonas sp. PDM19. The sequence goes on from NZ_JACVBG010000002.1 coordinate 844,754, forward strand.
ACGGCCAGAGCCGTGACACGATGGATTACGAGCGCTACCGCACCGCCATCGCGATTCCCCAGGGTGACCGCACCTTCCGCGCCGCCCTCGACCTCAGCCAACCCGACCTCGAACTGGCCCGCGCCGGCGCGCTGCAGGGCGGCATCCATCCCGACGATGTCGGCGCGCTGATCTGGCTGTACCGCTATTTCCACGAGTACAGCTATTTCGACCAGGCCGTGAAGATGTGGATCATCGGCGACGCCTACCTTGACCAGCTGGAGCAGCTGTCTGACGAGATGAGCGCGAAGATCCGTGCCAATGACGTCCGCCCCGGCGACCTGAGCTACTGGAACAGCCGCATCCAGGCGATCAACGACGGCGTCACGCCGGCAGCCATGGCCTTCTCCGCCGCACTGGGGCAGGGCTCGCGGATGATCATGTGGGTGCTGCTGGGGGTCAACGGGCTGACCGGTCTGGCGCTGATCCTCCTGGCGGTCTGGCGCACCCGCAAGCTGCTGCACCAGCAGCGTGCCTTCGAAAGCGCCCTGGACACCGAGCGGGAACGCGCGCAGACCACCCTAGCGGCCATCGGCGACGGCGTGGTCAGCCTCGACGAACACGAGTGCATTGCCTACTTCAACCCGGCGGCGGAACGCCTGATCGGCTGGGACAATTCCATGGCCGTCGGCCTGCCGCTGCGTTCGCTGCTGCGGGTGCTCGACGAGAACTCCCAGGCCGAGGGACTGCCGCTGGTGGGGCAGATCCTGCGCGGCGAGGTGGACGGCGGCAGCGAGACCAGCAAGCTGATCCAGCGCCTGGACGGCACCAGTGTGGCGGTGACCCTGGTGGCCACGCCCATCCATGCGGACGGCCGGGTAGTCGGCGTGGTGCTGGTGCTGCACGACATGACCCGCGAACGCCAGTACATGGCCAGCCTGTCCTGGCAGGCGACCCACGATGCGCTGACCGGCCTGACCAACCGCCGCGAGTTCGAGTTCCGCCTCAAGCAGGCCCTGGAAAGCTCGGCGGACTCCCATGACCAGCATTCGCTCATGTACCTGGACCTGGACCAGTTCAAGCTGGTCAACGACACCTGCGGCCACGCCGCTGGCGACGAACTGCTGCGCCAGGTCTGCTCCGTGCTGCAGCAGTGCCTGCGCGATGGCGACACCCTGGCGCGCCTGGGGGGCGATGAGTTCGGTATCCTTCTGGAAAACTGCCCACCGGACATGGCGGTGCAGATATCCGAGCGCATCCGCCTGACCGTGCAGGCGTTGCACTTCATGTGGGAAGGCCGTGGCTTCAACATCACCGTGAGCATCGGCGTGGTGCACATCTCCGCCATGCTGGTGTCGGTGGAGGAGGCGCTGCGCTGCGCCGACATGGCCTGCTACATGGCCAAGGAAAAGGGCCGCAACCGTGCCCAGGTGTTTCGCCCGGACGATACCGAACTGTCCAACCGCGTCGGCGAGATGGCCTGGGTACAGCGCATCCGCCTGGGGCTCGAGGAGGAGCGCTTCTGCCTCTATGCCCAGTCGATCTTCCCGGTCGACGACCGCGTGATGGAGGGCGCCCACGTCGAGTTGCTGCTGCGCCTGAACGACGAGTGCGGCCGGCTGGTGGCGCCGATCAACTTCATCCCTGCCGCCGAACGTTACGGGCTGATGCCGGACATCGACCGCTGGGTGGTCGAGAATGCCTTCCGGACCCTGGCCGAGCGCAACGCCGAGGGCGGTTACGAACCGATCCATACCTGCGCCATCAACCTCTCCGGCGCCACCATCGGTGACGAGACCTTCCTCGACTTCCTCCGCGAAGTGCAGCCGCGCTATGGCATCGAACCCTCCAGCGTCTGCTTCGAGATCACCGAGACCAGCGCCATCGCCAACCTGGTCAACGCCACGCGCTTCATCCAGGAGCTCAAGGCCCTGGGCTACCGCTTCTCGCTGGACGACTTCTGTGCCGGGATGTCCTCCTTCGTCTACCTCAAGCACCTGCCGGTGGACTACCTGAAGATCGACGGCAGCTTCATCAAGGACATGCTCGAAGACCCCATCGACCGCGCCATGGTCCAGGTGATCAACCAGATCGGCCACGTGATGGGCAAACGCACGGTGGCGGAGTTCGTCGAAACCCAGGAAATCCTCGAGGTTCTGCGGGAAATCGGCATCGATTACGCACAGGGGTACGGGCTGGCGCGGCCGCAACCCTTCAACCGGAGCTTCCTGCGTGAGACCCATGTCGCAGCTGTAGCATCCGACACAACCTCCGGACGGTGACGTGCAGCCAGGAGAGGACTAACCTGAGGCCTGAATTACCGGTGCTTGCATGGATCGACCAGCAACGGAGCCTTGGATGAACGACACCTTTGTTCGCAGTGGGCCGCTCAAGGAGCTTTCCAGCTATCCGCACTGGGCCCAGCGCCTGGTGCAGGAATGTGAAACCAGCCGTCTGTCGGTGGTCGAGCACCCCCTCTACACGCGCATGCGTGACGGCCAGCTGAGCCGGCAGACCATGCGCGCCTTCCTGATCGGCGGCTGGCAGGTGGTGGAGCAGTTCCCCCTGTACATGTCCCACAACCTGCTCAAGACGCGATTCGGCCGCAGCCCCGGCGAAGACATGGCGCGCCGCTGGTTGATGCGCAATATCCGCGTCGAGCTGAACCACGCCGACTACTGGGTACGCTGGGCGGAGGCCTATGGCGTCACCCTGGCCGAGCTCAAGGCACAACTGGTACCCGCCGAACTCCACGCCCTCGGCCACTGGTGCTGGCACAGCTGCGCCACCGAGGAGCTGGCGCTGGCCATGGCCGCCACCAACTACGCCATCGAAGGCGCGACCGGCGACTGGTCGGTCCTGGTCTGCTCCACCGATACCTACGAGCGCACCCTGCCGGCCGGCACCCGCAAGGACGCCATGCGCTGGCTGAAGATGCACGCCCGCTACGATGACGATCATCCCTGGGAAGCCCTGGAGATCATATGCACTCTCTGCGGCCCGCAGCTCCCCATGCCGCGCTGCCTGGCGCTGCGTGAAGCGATCTGCAAGAGCTACGGGTACATGCGCATGTTCCTCGACCAGTGCCTGGCGCTGGAGCAGGTGCAGGGCGATGTGCGGCGGGGGCCGATGCAGATAGCCGGCTGAGAGGCAAACCTCCCAGCCGTGTCCGGACTCAGGGCACGAGAATGATCTTCTCGCTGCTGCCTTCGTTGATCTCGTGATAACGCTGCACGCCCTCGCTCAGCGGCACTTCGCGCAGGCCGGTGGGCAGCGGCAGCCTGCCGTCGTCGAACCACTGGCCGAACTGGCGCAGCATCGCGGCGCAGGCGACCGTGTCATACAGCAGCGAATTCACCCCCACCACCGAACCGCCCCGGCGATACAGTGCCAGGGCCGGCAGCTGCACGTGGCCGTCCACCGGCGCGGCGATGATGGCGATGCGGCCGAAGGTGGCCAGGGCGGAGACCGCCGCCGGCAGCCAGAAGCCGGTGGTGTCGAAGATCACCTCGGCGCCGCCGGGGAAGTGTTCTTCCACCTGCGCCGCCAGGGTGTCCGCCGAGCCCAGCAGGATGCTCGGTACGTCCTGAGCCTTCAGCTCCACCTGCGATTCGGCGCGACGCACCGCGCCCAGTACCTGGGCGCCGCGGGCCTTGGCCAGGGAAATGGCCGCCGCGCCGACGGCGCCGGAACCGATCACCAGCAGGCGGGTGCCGGCGCCGACCTGGCTGCGCTCCAGCGCGTCCCAGGCGGTTGTGAAGGGCACGCCGCAGCTGGCGGCCTGGGCGAAGCTCATGCGCTCGGGCATCGGCGCCACGCCGCCGACCGGCACGCTCATCAGTTGGGCGTGGCTGCCGTTGCGGCTGAAGCCCAGCCCCCGGCCGGTGCCCCAGACGGATTTGCCCAGCAGCTCCTCCGGGCCTTTCACCACGGTGCCGGCGAAGTCACGGCCGGGCACGCGGGGCAGGGTGGTGTAGGGGAAGCGGCCGAGGACGTTCTTCACATCGCTGGGGTTCAGGCCGGCGGCGTGGATTTCCACCAGCACTTCATCGGCGGCGGGAACCGGGTCGGCGATCTCGGTGAAGCTCAGGGCGGCGAGGTCGCCGGTGCGGTCGAATTGCAGGGCTTTCATGGCACGGGTCCTTGGCAATCAGGGGAGAAGGGGTCAGGGGAACCAGCGGGTCAACAGCGGCAGGGCGTTTTCGCCGATCTGCATGCCCAGCAGGCCGACCAGCGCCACCAGCGGCGGCGCCGGTGAACGGAAGTCGAGGAAGTGGTAGGCGAGGCCGACGCAGATGCCGATGGCCAGGGATATCAGGTAGTTCATCTTGTACTCCGCGGGTGCTTCCGGCGGCTGGCGGGAATGGGGCCAGTCTAGGAGCCGCGCCGAAGCACCGCCGGTCATTGGCTTCGGAATATCGGACAGATGTGGGTGGGGAGTATTGGATGACTGTCTCAGATGTCGGCCGGCAGCGCTCCCTGTAGGAGCGGGCCATGCCCTCAATCCGCCGGCAGCGCCGGCGCTTGCTCTGATGCCAATGGTGCAGGATCGTAGGGCGCATAACGCGCCAGCGTTATCCGCCGCGACCTAATCGGCGGATAACCCGTTCCGGGTTATGCGCCCTACGGCCCCTCGCGAACTAGTACCTCTTCTGCGGGGCACACGATTCCTCGGTCTTGCTTTGCTTTTTCAGATTTCCAGAGAAACGTCCAAGCGCTCCGGAGTGCCCCTTTCAGGAGGCCGAAGGTGATCGGAGTTTCAGGGGTAGAGCGGCATGGATGCCGCGGAAGCCGCGACTGGCCAGGGATGGCCCTTCGCGGCGGGCCCCTGAAACTCCGAAGAACCGAGGGTACTTTTCGCGAAGCGAAAAGCCGGATGTAGGGGCGAGACTTTTTGGTTCCTTTTGGGGCGTTTGCCAAAAGGGACTCGCCCGAGGGGGCGAAACACGAAGCTCATGCGCACGCCGAAGCGGCGCAGAAATATCCAAGCCGAAGCAGCAGGCCCGTAACACCGAAGTCGCGGCTGGCGCCGGCCTTGCCGGCGGATCGCGGGCATGGCCCGCTCCTACAGGGGACGCTTCACCTGGCGCAATACTCCGAAGGCACCACACCCAGCTCTCGCCGGAACATCTCGCTGAAGCTCCCCGGCTGATACCCCAGCCCATGGGCGATCTGGCTCACCGCGAGGCCTTCGTTGAGCTGCGCCACTGCGGTGGCCAGTTGCACCTGCCGGCGCCACTGGGCGAAGCCCATGCCCAGGCTGCGTGTGAACAGGCGGGCAAGGGTACGCACGCTGGCGCCGGCGTCGGCGGCGTGCTGCTCGAAGGATATCTCCTGGGTCGGTTCGGCCATCACCGCCAGGCACAGGTTCAGCAGGCGACGGTCGGAGTCGTCCGGCAATGGCACGCGCAACAGCAGGCTGCGGGCGCGTTGCAGCTCCAGCACCGCCAGTTGCGACAACGCCTGGTAGTAGTCGGTATCCGGCTCGCTTTCGTGCTCCACCAGCCGGACGATCAGCTCGCGCAGCAGCCCGCCCACTTCGAATGCCTGCACCTGCTCGCCGAGGGAATCCGCCGTGCCCGGCCGCAGGTAGATGTTGCGCATCTGCAGTTCGCTGACCACGCGGATGCCGTGGGGCACCTGCGGCGGCAGCCAGACGGCACGGTTGGGCGGCACCAGCAGCGCTTCGGAAGGCGTCTCCAGCCACATCACCCCGGACATGGCGTAGAGCACCTGCCCCCAGTCGTGGGAGTGCGGCTCGATGTGCAGGCCGCGCGGGTAGCTGCGGGCCAGGGCACGCAGGGTCGCCGGCGTGGCTTCGAAATCAGGGGGAGCGGCGCGGGCCATAGTGCGGGCCAATGTCCGATTCGGGCAGGGGAGATGGGCCGCATGGTAGCCGCCGCACGGCGCCCTGACGAGAGCGCGGCACTCGCACTGGCAGGCTGGCGCACCACCTTGTCACGAATTCTTTACGGTGCGGCGGCATGCCGCACGGGACCTTGGGCGGTGTAAGGATTTCTTGCCGGGACAAGCGCACCGCCAGGGCGCAAACCGGCGGTACCCGGCTTGTTCCAGAGCCCCGCGACGGTTGAGATGGAGGCATTCCAGACGCCTGGGCGGCCGCGCGCCGAGCCAGCCGATAACGACAACGAGGAGGCCGGATGAACGCCGTGACCAAGATCGAACAACACAATCCCATCGGCACCGACGGCTTCGAGTTCGTCGAATTCACCGCCCCCGACGCCCAGGGCATCCAGCAGCTGCGCCAGCTGTTCACCGGCATGGGCTTCACCGAGACTGCCAAGCACCGTTCCAAGGAAGTCTTCCTGTTCCAGCAGAACGACATCAACATCGTGCTCAACGGCAGCCCCACCGGCCACGTCCACGAGTTCGCCAAGAAGCACGGGCCGAGTGCCTGCGCCATGGCCTTTCGGGTGAAGAACGCAGCGCAGGCCGCCGCCTACGTCGAATCCCAGGGCGCGAAACTGGTGGGCAGCCACGCCAACTTCGGCGAGCTGAACATCCCCTGCGTCGAGGGCATCGGCGGTTCGCTGCTGTATCTCGTCGACCGTTATGGCGACAAGAGCATCTACGACGTCGACTTCGAATTCATCGAAGGCCGCACCGCCAACGACAACGCCGTCGGCCTGCTGTGCATCGACCACCTGACCCACAACGTCAAGCGCGGCCAGATGGACGTCTGGTCCGGCTTCTACGAGCGCATCGCCAACTTCCGCGAAATCCGCTACTTCGACATCGAAGGCAAGCTCACCGGCCTGCTGTCCCGCGCCATGACCGCGCCTTGCGGCAAGATCCGCATCCCGATCAACGAGTCGGCGGACGACAAGTCGCAGATCGAGGAATTCATCCGCGAATACCACGGCGAAGGCATCCAGCACATCGCCCTGACCACCGAGGACATCTACGCCACCGTGCGCCAGCTGCGCGCCAACGGCGTGGAATTCATGAGCACCCCGGACACCTACTACGCCAAGGTCGACACCCGCGTCGCCGGCCACGGTGAGCCGCTGGAGCAACTGCGCGAGCTGAACATCCTCATCGACGGCGCGCCGGGCGATGACGGCATCCTGCTGCAGATCTTCACCAACACGGTGATCGGCCCGATCTTCTTCGAGATCATCCAGCGCAAGGGCAACCAGGGCTTCGGCGAGGGCAACTTCAAGGCCCTGTTCGAATCCATCGAGGAAGACCAGATTCGTCGTGGCGTGATCTCCGACCAGTAACTCGCTTGCCCGGCGGCCGCGCGGGTAGCGTGGCCGCTCACGGAGAACCGCCATGCTCACCTTGTATTCTTACTGGCGCTCCAGCGCTGCCTATCGCGTGCGCATCGCCCTCGGGCTCAAGGGCCTGGCCTACCGCCAGGTCGCGGTGCACCTGGTGAAGGACGGCGGGCAACAGCACGCCGCCGACTACCAGTCGCTCAACCCGCAGGAGCTGGTGCCGCTGCTGGTGGACGGCGACGCGCGCATTGCCCAATCTCTGGCCATCCTCGAATACCTCGACGAAACCCATCCGCAACCCGGCCTGCTGCCGCGCGATGCGCTGCAACGTGCGCAGGTCCGCGCGTTGTCTCTGCACATCGCCTGCGACATCCATCCGCTGAACAACCTGCGGGTGCTGCAGTACCTCAGCGGCCCGCTGGGTGTGGCGGACGAGGCGAAAAGCGCCTGGATTCGCCACTGGGTCGAGACCGGCCTGCACGCGGTGGAAAAGGGCGTCGCCCACTGGACCGGCCCGCTGTCCCTGGGCGAGCGCCCCGGCTACTTCGAGGCCTGCCTGATTCCCCAGTTGTACAACGCCCGCCGCTTTGACTGCGACCTCTCCGGTTGCCCGCGCCTGCTCGCCATCGCCGCGCGCTGCGAATCCCTCGAAGCCTTCCAGCAGGCCGCCCCGGAGGTGCAGCCCGACGCCCAGTAAGACCCACCGCTCTTTAGCCTTGCCTTGCTCGCACCGCCTGACCACAAGCCGGGCGGCCGATTCCCGTCACAGATAAAAACAACAGGTGACGCATGACGCGTGAAACTCAACACGCAGGCCAGCTCCAGCGCGGCCTGAAGAATCGCCATATCCAGCTGATCGCCCTCGGCGGCGCCATCGGTACCGGGCTGTTCCTCGGCTCGGCCGGGGTGCTCAAGTCCGCCGGCCCGTCGATGATCCTCGGCTACGCCATCGCCGGTTTCATCGCCTTCCTGATCATGCGCCAGCTCGGCGAGATGATCGTCGAGGAGCCCGTCGCCGGCTCCTTCAGCCACTTCGCGCACAAGTACTGGGGCGGCTTCGCCGGCTTCCTCTCGGGCTGGAACTGCTGGGTGCTGTACATCCTGGTGGGCATGTCGGAGCTCACCGCAGTGGGCAAGTACATCCACTACTGGTGGCCGGACGTGCCGACCTGGGCCACCGCCGCGTTGTTCTTCGTCGTGGTCAACGCCATCAATCTGTTCAACGTGAAGGCCTTCGGCGAGGCGGAGTTCTGGTTCGCCATCATCAAGGTCGCCGCCATCGTCGGCATGATCGCCCTGGGCTGCTACCTGCTGGCCAGCGGCACCGGTGGTGAGCAGGCGGCAGTGAGCAACCTGTGGGCCCATGGCGGCTTCTTCCCCCACGGCATAAGCGGGCTGGTGATGGCCATGGCGATCATCATGTTTTCCTTCGGCGGGCTGGAGATGCTCGGCTTCACCGCCGCCGAGGCCGACCAGCCGAAGAAGGTGATCCCCAAGGCGATCAACCAGGTGATCTACCGCATCCTGATCTTCTACATCGGTGCGCTGACCGTGCTGCTCTCGCTGACGCCGTGGGACAGCCTGCTGCAGACCCTGAATGCTTCCGGCGACTCCTACAGCGGCAGCCCCTTCGTGCAGATCTTCTCGATGATCGGCAGCAGCACCGCCGCCCACGTCCTCAACTTCGTGGTGCTCACCGCCGCGCTGTCGGTCTACAACAGTGGCACCTACTGCAACGGCCGCATGCTGGTGGGCCTGGCGGAGCAGGGCGATGCGCCGCGTGCGCTGGCCAAGGTGGACAGCCGCGGCGTGCCGGTGCGCTCGCTGATGGTCTCGGCGGCGGTGACCTTCCTCGCCGTGCTGGTGAACTACCTGGTCCCGGCCCGCGCGCTGGAGCTGCTGATGTCCCTGGTGGTCGCCGCGCTGGTGATCAACTGGGCGATGATCAGCCTCGCGCACCTGAAGTTCCGCGCGCGCATGGATGCCGACGGCAGGCGCACCGCCTTCCGCGCCGTGGCTTACCCGGCGGCCAACTGGCTGTGCCTGGGCTTCGTGGTGTTCATCCTCGGCGTCATGCTGCTCACTCCGGGCATCCAGGTGTCGGTCTATGCGATTCCGGTGTGGCTGCTGGTGATGTACGGCTGCTATCGCCTCAAGCGCCAGGGCGCGGTGCGTGGCGAGGTGCGGACGGCATTGGCGGACTGAGTTGCCCGACTTTGAGACGGGCCGCCCGCGATTGACCGTGCGGCCCGACCTTTCCTAGAGTGACCGGGCCATTTTTCGTCAGAGGGATACTCATGAAAAAAGCACTTTGGCTGCTCGCGGCCGCCGTGCCGGTCCTCCTCGTCGCCTGCGGCGGTGAAGAGAAGAAAGCACCCCAGGTCGACGCGCTGGTCCTGCCCGGCGACGCCAAGCTGGATTCGCGCAGCGTTTCGTACAAGTGCGAGGACGGCCGCAAGATCAGCGTGCAGTACCTGAACAAGGGCGACAACAGCCTGGCCGTGGTGCCGGTGACCGACGCCTCCAGCCTGGTCTTCGCCAACGTCATCTCCGCCTCCGGCGCCAAGTACGCCGCCGGCCAGTACATCTGGTGGACCAAGGGTGAGGACGCCACCCTGTACAAGGACTGGAAAGGCGGCGAGCCCGCCGACGGCGTAGCCTGCAAGGAGAGCTGATTCCTCTTGTGGCGCCCGGACGGAAAAGCCCGGCAGATGCCGGGCTTTTTCATGTCAGCGCGCCATGGGCGGATGAGCTTTTGCAGGGCGAATAACGCGCCAGCGTTATCCGCCGCATGGACAACGGCGCATAACCTGTTCCAGGTTATGCGCCCTACGACCGAACATAGGCCGAGACGCGGATTAAACCTGTAGGAGCGGGCCATGCCCGCGATCGCGCGCATGGCGCGCTCCTACAATTCGCACCCTGTCAGAAGGTGAATTCGAGGTTCACCGTCGGCGTCGAGGTGCGGGTGCCGCGTCCGCCGTCCACGCCGAACTTGTTGTGCCAGTACTCGTAGCCCACGCCCAGCCACAGGTTCGGCTGGCGCTTGGTGCCGGGCAGGGTGGCGAACATCAGTGAGGTGCGCACCAGCGTTTCCGGCGCGGTGTCGTTGTCGTTGTAGTCCTCGCCCTTTTCCCCGGTGTAGTTCAGGAAGCCCTGGAACTTCGCCCCGTGGTCACCCAGCTGGAACGGCCGCAGCCAGGTCAGGTTGAGCATGTAGGTGGTGTCGAAGGTGTGGTCCGGGTGCTTCACGTTGGGGATGCCGGAGTGGTTCTTCTCGCGGTAGTAGAACAGCGAGAGGTCCAGCACGCCGGGCCCGTTGAACTTGATGGTGGGGCCGAACACCAGTGCGCGCTTTTTCGCCGAGCCGAGGTTGTTGTTGCGGCTGGCGTCGAAGCCGAAGGTGAAGGCGTGGTCCTTCACCAGACCCTTGCCCTGCGGCAGGTCGAACACCCGCGAGGCATACAGCTGGCTGCGGAACACGCCGTAGACCTCGCTGCTGCCGCTGTCGGTGCCCTTGCGCGGGTCATCGCTGTCGGACTGCAGCACGTCGAGGTGGAAGAAGTTGCTGCCGTAGCGGTAACCGTCGGCGTGGCTGAAGCTGAAGATGCGCTTGCTGATGTCGTGCGGGTTGTTCGGGTTGGTGAAGCCCTCGCCGTAGCGGAAGCCCAGCGTGTTGCTGGTCCACTCGAAGAAGCGATCATCGTCATCGGCCTGCGCCATGCCCAGCGGGGCGAGCACCAGCGCGGTACCGAGGGCGAACCGGCGGCCGGTGCTCAGGCGGCGGCTGGAACGCAGTTGGGGGCGGGCGGCGCCAAGGGCCGTCATCGCGGAAGAAACCATGCTGCACCTCTGTGTTGTTCTTATTTTTTGTGGCTTCGGGGCCGGCGTCCCGCAGGGTGAACTGCGGTCGGTGACAGGCTGGGTTCTAATGGTGAATTGATGACATTGCAAGAAAAACTTGTACACAAATACGTATACAAAAATTGACGCAGAAGTCAGGAATGGGCCTTGCGCGGCGCTGTACTGCGGCTTGGCGACAGACTGGTCGCCAGCCGTTATGCTGCTGACTTTCCGACTCTTCCGATAGCCATGCTGCAAATTTCCAACACCGTGCAGATCCCCGACGCCGAGATCGAGCTGAACGCCATCCGCGCCCAGGGCGCTGGCGGGCAGAACGTCAACAAGGTGTCCAGCGCCGTGCACCTGCGCTTCGATGTGCGCGCCTCATCCCTGCCTGAGTTCTACAAGGAACGCCTGCTGGCCCTGAGCGACCAGCGCATCACCAGCGACGGCGTGGTGGTGATCAAGGCGCAGCAGTACCGCACCCAGGAGCAGAACCGCGAAGATGCGCTGAACCGCCTGGCGGAGCTGATCCGCAGCGTGGCGAAAGTGGAGAAGAAGCGCCGCCCGACCAAGCCGACGCTGGGCTCGAAGACGCGCCGGCTGGAAGGCAAGAGCAAGCGCGGGGCGATCAAGGCGGGGCGGGGGAAGGTGGATTTCTGAGTTGTTGGTTTGGCTGAACATCGGCGTTGGGGCGCTTCCCTCTCCCCAGCCCTCTCCCTGAAGGGAGAGGGGGCCGATTGTGCCGGCTGACAGCGTGATTTCATCCTGCGCCGAACAGTCCCCTCTCCCGCTTGCGGGAGAGGGTTAGGGTGAGGGGCATTTGCTCCTACAGGAGACTTTAGTCCTGCAGGGCGGATAACCTGGCGCAGGTTATCCGCCGTCTTGCACACGGCGGATAACGCTGGCGCGTTATGCACCCTACGTAAAGCTCCTTCGGTGAATCAGTGCACCAGCATCCCCGTGAACACATAGGCCTGCGCCAAGGTGATCAGGCCGATGAACGCGGCGAAGATCAGGCTGTGCTTGACCGTGAAGCGGAACAGGTCCGACTCGCGCCCGACCATCCCGGTGGCCGCGCAGGCCACGGCGATGGACTGCGGCGAGATCATCTTGCCGGTCACCCCGCCGGTGGTGTTGGCCGCCACCAGCAGTGTGTCGCTGACCCCGAGCTGGTGCGCGGTGGTGGCCTGCAGTGAGCCGAACAGGGCGTTGGACGAAGTGTCCGAGCCGGTCAGGAACACCCCCAGCCAGCCGAGGAAAGGCGAGAAGAACGGGAAGGCCGCACCGGTGCCCGCCAGCACCAGCGCCAGGGTCGTGGACATCCCCGAGTAGTTGGTGACGAAGGCGAAGGCCAGCACCATGCCGATGGTCAGCACGGGCCACTTCAGCTCCTTCAGCGTCTCGCCGAAGGTCGCCGCGCCGCTCTTCACGCCGATGCGCAGGATCGCCATGGAGATCAGCGCGGCGAGGAATATCGCCGTGCCGCTGGCCGACACCAGGTCGAACTTGTAGATCGCCGGCATCGGCGTCGGGTTGGCCACAATAGGCGCAGCCTTCAGGACAAGCTGGTCGAGGTAGGGCACGGCGATCACCGCCACCCAGTTCTCCAGCGCGCCGCCAGGCAGGAACATCGCCTTGAAGGGCTTCATGGTCCAGATGGTCACCAGCACGGTGAGGATCAGGAACGGCGACCAGGCCTTGAAGATCTGCCCGAAGCTGTACTGCGATTCCCGGCGCTGCAGACCGCTGCCGCCACCGACTGCGCCCAGCGTCGCCGTGCCGTCGGCGTTGATGCTGGAGAACTCCGTCTCACGCACGTTCGCCGGCTGCCACACGCGCAGGAACAGGGTCAGGCAGACCATGCTCAGCAGCGCCGAGGTGATGTCCGGCAGCTCCGGGCCGATGAAGTTGGAGGTGAGGAACTGGCTGATGGCGAAGGTGCCGCCGGCCACCAGCAGCGCCGGCCAGGTCTCGCGGATGCCGCGCCAGCCGTCCATCATCGCCACCAGCCAGAAGGGCACGATCACCGACAGGATCGGCAGTTGCCGACCGGCCATGGCGCCGATCTTGAAGGCATCCACGACCGACACCTGCCCGGCGACGATGATCGGGATGCCCAGCGCGCCGAAGGCCACCGGCGCCGTGTTGGCGATCAGGCACAGGCCGGCCGCATACAGCGGGTTGAAGCCCAGGCCGACCAGCAGCGCCGCGGTGATCGCCACCGGCGCACCGAAGCCCGCCGCGCCTTCGAGGAAGGCGCCGAAGGAGAAGCCGATCAGCACCACCTGCAGGCGCTGGTCGACGGTGATCGACAGCACCGAGCTGCGGATGATCTCGAACTGCCCGCTCTTCACCGTCAGCTTGTAGAGGAACACCGCCGCCACGATGATCCAGGCGATCGGCCAGAGTCCGTAGAAGAAACCGTAGACCGCTGAGGCCAGCGCCTTGTCCACCGGCATCTGGTAGACGCTGATGGCGATCAGCAGCGAGAGCACCAGGGTGATGGCGCCGGCGACGTGGCCCTTGAGGCGGAACACCGCCAGGGCGAGGAAGAAGAAAATGATCGGCACGAGGGCCGCCAGGGCCGAGAGGCCGAGGCTGCCGAGCGGGGTATAGAGCTGCTGCCAGGTTTGCATGGGGATTGTCCCTTGTTGTTGTCGGAGGCAAAGCGTCAGCGGTGGATAACTCTTTCAGGTGGCGCCTGCCCGGGCGGCGCGCGAGCCGGCAGGCATTGAAAAAGCCCCGCAACGCGGCGCGCAGCGGGGCTTCTGAAAGCGGGTTCGGGCAAGCTTTTCGGGGTGTCGCCGCCGGTTCGCTTGAGGCCGGCGGCGACCACAACTCGGCCGGTGGCTGTCTGTCGCCAGGGCCGTGTGAGCGCTTTCAAAGCGCGGCCACTCCGGCGCTGGCGACCTGTGCGTCCTCGCCGGCCTTCACCCCGGAAACGCCCACCGCGCCGATCACCTGGCCGTCCAGCACGACCGGTACGCCGCCTTCGAGGGAGGTGATCAGCGGCGCGGTGACGAAGGCGGTGCGGCCGCCGTTGACCATGTCCTCGTAGCCCTTGGTTTCGCGCCGGCCCAGTGCCGCGCTGCGGGCCTTCTCGGTGGCGATGTAGGCGCTGGCCGGGGCACAGCCGTCGAGGCGCTCCAGCGCCAGCGGGTGGCCGCCGTCATCGACCACCACGATGGACACCGCCCAGTGGTTGCGCTGCGCCTCGGCGCGCGCGGCGGCGAGGATGCGGCCGACTTCCTGCTGGGTCAGAACGGCTTTGCTGAGCATGCTTGCACCTCGCCTTGAAGGGATTCCAATGGCGCATCGGCGAGCGCCTCTTCCACCAGTTCGATCCAGTGCCGCACCGGCGTGCGACCTGCGCCGCCCAGGTGCGTCTGGCAGCCGATATTGGCGGTGACTATGACTTCCGGGCCGCCGCTCTCCAGCGCCTTCAGGCGGTTGTCGCGCAGGCGCCGGGACAGCTCCGGCTGGGTCAGCGAATAGGTGCCGGCCGAGCCACAGCACAGGTGGCTGTCCGGCACGCTGGTGAGGCTGAAGCCCAGGCGCGTGAGCACGCCTTCCACCGCGCCGCCGAGCTTCAGCGCGTGCTGCAGCGTGCAGGGGCAGTGGAAGGCCAGGCGACGGTCGCCGTGCAGGTGCAACGCTTCCAGTGGTTCATCGCGCAAAACCTCGGACAGGTCGCGGGTCAGTTCGCTGACCCGCCGGGCCTTGTCCGCATACTGCGCATCGCGCTCCAGCAGATGGCCGTAGTCGCGGACGAAGGCGCCGCAGCCGCTCGCCGTCTGCACGATGGCTTCGGCGCCGGCCTGGATCGACGGCCACCAGGCGTCGATGTTCCTCCGCGCCCGATCCAGTCCCTGTTCCTGGGCATTCAGGTGATAGTCCACGGCACCGCAGCAACCGGCATCCGCCGCCGGGATCACGCTGATGCCGAGACGATCCAGCACCCGCGCGGCAGCGGCATTGGTGTTGGGTGACAGCGCCGGTTGGACGCAGCCTTCGAGCATCAGCATGCGCCGCGTGTGGCGCGGTTTCGGGCGCTCCACGGGGGGATGCGGATGGCGCGGCAGCTTGCTTTGCAGGCCCTCCGGCAGCAGCGGGTGGAAGGTGCGCCCGGCCCTGGCCAGCGCGCCGAACAGCGCGGCATTCGGCACCACGGCGCGCAGGCCCTGGCGCATCAGGCGCTCGCCGAAGGTACGCGGCACCTGCTGCTCGACCACCGCGCGGCCGATGTCCAGCAGGTTGTGGTAGTCCACGCCGGAAGGACAGGTGGTTTCGCAGTTGCGGCAGCTCAGGCAGCGGTCCAGGTGCTCGCGGGTGCTGGCGCTGGGCGCGGCACCTTCGAGCACCTGCTTGATCAGGTAGATGCGTCCGCGCGGGCCGTCCAGTTCGTCGCCCAGCAACTGGTAGGTCGGGCAGGTGGCCGTGCAGAAGCCGCAGTGCACGCAGGAGCGCAGGATGCGCTCGGCTTCCTCGGCGCGCGGCAGATGCCTGGCCTGTTCGCTCAGGTTGGTTTGCATCAGAGCTCCCTGTACATCCGGCCGGGGTTGAAGAGGCCTTGCGGGTCGAGCTGCTGCTTGAGGCTGCGGTGGTAGCGCAGCAGCGCGGCGGGCAGCGGGTGGAAGCCATCGTCACCCGGTGTGTAGCGCAGGGCATGGCCGCCGACTTCGGCGACGCTGTGGCGGATCAGCTCGGCGTCCGCCTCGGACTTCAGCCAGCGCTGCGCGCCGCCCCAGTCGATCAGCTGTTCGCCCGGCAGGGACAGCGCCGGTGTCGCGTTGGGCAGCGACAGCCGCCAGAGCGTGCCTTGGCCGGCGAAGAACCCCAGGCGTTGTTCGCGCAGGTCCTGCCAGTAGCCGCTGTCGATCTCCTCGCCGCCCAGGCGCAGGCGCGCGGAGCACACCGAGCCTTCGCCGCCTTCAAGGCGCAGGTGCAGCGCGGTGCCGTCGTAGCAGGCGGCAGTGATCGGGATCGGTTGCGCGCCCCATTCGGCGAGCTCACCCAGCGCCTGGTGGACGCCCATTTCCAAGCGCAGGCTGGCGCACATCCGCGGCTTGGGCAGCACTTTCATCGAGACTTCGGTGATCACCCCCAGACAGCCGAAACTGCCCGCCAGCAGGCGCGACAGGTCGTAGCCGGCGACGTTCTTCATCACCTCGCCGCCGAAGCGCAGCAGCTTGCCGTGGCCGGTGATCAGCCGCGTGCCCAGCACGTAGTCGCGCACCGAACCGGACCAGGGCCGGCGCGGGCCGGAAAGCCCGGCAGCGACCATGCCGCCGAAGGTCGCGCCCGAATGATCGGGTGGCTCGCACGGCAGCATCTGCCCGGCCGCCTCCAGCGCCGCTTCGATCTCCGCCAGCGGCGTGCCGGCGCGGGCGGTGAGCACCAGTTCGGTCGGGTCGTAGCTGACGATGCCGCTGTGCCGGCGGGTGTCTAGTTCCACCCCTTCCACCGGGCGGCCGAGGAAGGCCTTGCTGTCGCCACCGCGAATGCGCAACGGCGTGCGCGCGGCGAGCGCCTGGTTCACCTGCTCGAGCAGTTCGCTGCTGGCATCGGGCATCAGAAGCGCTCCAGGTCGGGGAAGGGCAGTTGGCCGTGGTGCACGTGCATTGCACCGAACTCGGCGCAGCGGTGCAGGGTGGGGATGTTCTTGCCGGGGTTGAGCAGGCGGTCCGGGTCGAACGCCGCCTTCACCGCGTGGAACAGGGTCAGCTCGTCGCTGTTGAACTGCGCGCACATCTGGTTGATCTTCTCGCGCCCCACGCCGTGCTCGCCGGTGATGCTGCCGCCCACCGCCACGCAGAGTTCGAGGATTTTCCCGCCGATCGCCTCGGCGCGCTCGAGCTCGCCGGGCACATTGGCGTCGAAGAGGATCAGCGGGTGCATGTTGCCGTCGCCGGCATGGAACACGTTGGCCACGCGCAGGCCGAATTCCTCCGACAGCTCGGCAATGCCGTGCAGCACGCGCGGCAGCTCGCGACGCGGGATGGTGCCGTCCATGCAGTAGTAGTCCGGGGAGATGCGCCCCACCGCCGGGAAGGCATTCTTGCGCCCGGCCCAGAAGCGCACGCGCTCGGCCTCGTCGCAGGCCAGGCGCACGTCGGTGGCGCCGGCCGCGCGCAGCACGCCGTCGACGCGCTCGCAGTCGTCCTGCACGTCGGCTTCCACGCCGTCCAGCTCGCACAGCAGGATGGCCGCCGCGTCCACCGGGTAGCCGGCGTGGATGAAGTCCTCGGCGGCGCGGATCGACAGGTTGTCCATCATCTCCAGCCCGCCGGGAATGATGCCGGCGGCGATGATGTCGGCCACCGCACGGCCGGCCTTTTCCACCGAATCGAAACTGGCCAGCAGCACCCGCGCCACCTGCGGGCGGGGCAGCAGCTTGACGGTGACTTCGGTGACGATGCCGAGCATGCCCTCGGAACCGGTGAACAGCGCCAGCAGGTCGAGGCCGGGGCTGTCCAGGGCGTCGCTGCCCAGCGTCAGCTGCTCGCCCTCGACGGTGAGGATGTCCACCTTGAGCAGGTTGTGCACGGTGAGGCCGTACTTGAGGCAATGCACGCCGCCGGCGTTCTCGGCGACATTGCCGCCGATGGAGCAGGCGATCTGCGAGGACGGGTCCGGCGCGTAATACAGCCCGTGCGGCGCGGCGGCCTGGGAGATCGCCAGGTTGCGCACGCCGGGCTGTACGCGGGCGAAGCGCCCCTGTGGATTCACTTCGAGAATGCGATTGAAGCGCGCCATCACCAGCAGGATGCCTTTCTCCAGCGGCAACGCGCCGCCGGACAGCCCGGTGCCCGCGCCGCGTGCCACCACCGGCACCTTGCGCGCATGGCAGAGTTTCAGCAGCGCCTGCACCTGCTCGATGCGCTCGGGCAGCGCCACCAGCATGGGCACAGTGCGGTAGGCGGAGAGGCCGTCGCATTCGTAGGGCTTGAGGTCTTCGGCGTGGTGCAGCAGTTCGAGATCGGGCAGGGCCGCGCGCAGCTCGGCCAGCAGGGCGGACTTGTCGACGGCAGGCAGCGCGCCATCGACGCGCTCGTCGTAGAGGATGTTCATAGGCTGACGGTGCTCTGATTTTGTTTTTTTGTTCGCGCCCGCCAGGCGGTCGCGTGGAGCCACGGCACGCTGAAAATGCGACCGCCGGTCAGGCGGCGTCCACCTGCATTGATACTGGTCCTACCAGTTCTTGCACGGGCGTCCACTGGAAAGGCCCTGTCCTGACAGCTAGGGTTCTTCGCAGCCATGCAGGCCAGTTTCAGCTGGTCCTACCAGTTCGGGAGAACCGCAATGACGACTTATGCACAGGGCAAGCAGCGTGTCGCCGACCAGGTGGCCGAGAAGATCGAGCGGCTGATCGTCGATGGTGTGCTCAAGGTAGGCCAGGCGCTGCCTTCGGAGCGGCGCCTGGTGGAGAAGCTCGGCTGCTCGCGCTCGGCGTTGCGTGAGGGGCTGCGCGCACTACGCGGACGCGGCATCGTCGATACCGAACAGGGGCGCGGTTCGTTCGTTGCCGACCTGACCGGTGCCGAGGACGTGTCGCCGCTGCTGCACCTGTTCCGCTCGCAACCGCGCACGCTCTACGACCTGCTGGAAGTTCGCGCGCTGCTGGAAGGGGAGTCCGCACGACTGGCCGCGTTGCGCGCCACCGAGGCCGACCTGGTGCTGATCGACCGGCGCTTCGAGGAGATGCACGCCGCCTACGACGAACCGCAGCCGCTGGACCCACGCGAGCATGCGCGGCGCGACCATGCCTTCCACCAGGCGATCAGCGAGGCCTCGCACAACCCGGTGCTGGTGCACACGCTGCAGTCGCTCAACGAACTGATGCTCAGCACCGTGTTCGCCTCGGTGAACAACCTCTACAACCGTCCGCCGCAGAAGCGCCAGATCGACCGCCAGCACGCGCGGCTGCACCGCGCCATCAACGAACGCCAGCCGGAACAGGCCCAGCGCGCCGCCCGCGAACATATCCACAGCGTGCGCGACAACCTGCGGGAGATCGAGCAGGAGGAACAGCGGCTGGTGCGGGCGACCTTGCGCCTGGAGGGGTGGAAATAGCGCTGGGGAAGGGGACGCAACTGTAGGGCGCATAACGCGCCAGCGTTACCCGCCGTTCCAGGGGGGCGGCGGATAACCTGTTCCAGGTTATGCGCCCTACGTTCCGGTCTTTCTTTCCGGAAGGGGGAAAGGGGCAGCACGCTCCTGCGCAGGTTGGGATTACCGGTGTAGGAGCGGGCCATGCCCGCGACCGCATAACAGGCCGGCCAGCGGCCGGAGTGCGGATTCAGGATTCCGTCGGGGCAGGGCGCTTCGCTGAAGCAGCGGACTTTGTCCGCTCGTTGCGGGCGTGGCCCGCTCCTACAGGTTTGGCCTTGCGCTCGCGCATCTCCGCCAGCATGCGCTCGGCATTGGCCTGGCAGCCCATGCCTTCGGGCTTGTTCTCGATGCCGTCGATCACCGCCAGCAGCCGCTCGCGGTTCTGCCGCAGCTGCTGCTCCATCACCTCGATCTCCGCGACCTTGCGGCGCAGGCCGGCGACCAGTTCACCGTGACCGTTCTCGATGGGGTTGGAGTGCGGCAGCAGGTTGCGGATTTCCTCCAGGCTGAAGCCGGTCTGCTGGGCGCTGCGGATGATTTCCAGCAGGTCGAGCGTTTCCGGCGGGTACGCGCGATAACCATTGGCCAGGCGGCGCGCCGGGGCGATCAGCCCGCTGGCTTCGTAGAAGCGGATGCGCGAGGGCGCGAGGCCGCTGAGGCTGGCCAGTTCACCGATTTTCATGCTGGGCTCCGAAAGGGGCTTGACCTTGAAGTGAACTTTAAACTTAACCTCGCCGCAGCCACAACCACCCGGACAACCACCCGAACAATCACGGAGCCCCGCCATGTCGCCCTTCCAGCCCCTGCGCCTGCCCAACGGCGGCGAAGTCCCCAACCGCATGGCCAAGGCCGCCATGGAAGAAAACATGGCCGACGCCGACCAGGCGCCCTCGGCCGCGCTGCTGCGCTTGTACCAGGCCTGGGCGGACGGCGGCGTCGGCCTGATTCTCAGTGGCAACGTGATGATCGACGGCCGCGCCATGACCGGCCCCGGCGGCGTGGTGCTGGAGAATGACCGGCATCTTGAGCGCTTCCGCGAATGGGCGCGCATCGGCCGCTCCCGTGGCGCGCAGTTCTGGCTGCAGCTCAACCATCCCGGCCGCCAGGTGCAGACCAACCTCGGCCAGGGCGCCATCGCGCCGTCGGTGGTGCCGCTGGAAATGGGCAAGTTCTCCAAGCTGTTCGCCGTCGCCCGCGAGATGACCGAAGGCGATATCGCCGAGGTGATCCAGCGTTTCGTCCGTGCCGCCCAGCTTGCCGAGCAGGCCGGCTTCACCGGCGTGCAGATCCACGCGGCGCACGGCTACCTGCTCAGCCAGTTCCTCTCGCCGCTGGCCAACAAGCGCCAGGACCGCTGGGGTGGCTCGCTGGAAAACCGCGCGCGGCTGTTGCTGGAGGTCGTCCGCGCGGTGCGCGCCGAGGTGTCGCCGGAATTCTGCGTGGGGGTGAAGATCAACTCCGCCGACTTCCAGCGCGGCGGCTTCGACGCCAGCGACGCGCGCCAGGTGATCGAGTGGCTGAACGACGAGAAGGTCGACCTGGTCGAGCTGTCCGGCGGCAGCTACGAGGCACCGGCCATGCAGGGCGATGCCCGCGACGGCCGTACCCTGGCGCGGGAAGCCTACTTCCTCGAATTCGCCCGCGAGATGCGTGAAGCGGCGCGCATGCCGCTGATGGTCACTGGCGGTATTCGTCGTCTGCCGGTGGCGGAACAGGTGCTGGACAGCGGGCTGGAGATGGTCGGCATCGGCACCGCCCTGGCGCTGGAGCCGCAACTGGTGCTGCACTGGCAGCGCGGCAGCCAGACCCAGCCGGAGCTGCCGGCGATCCGCTGGCGCTCCAAGCCGCTGGCGGCGCTGGCTTACATGGCGCTGGTCAAGCTGCAGCTGCACCGCATCGGCGCCCGCCGCGCGCCCAATCCGCATGCCTCGCCGTGGCGCACGCTGGTGATGGAGCAATGGCGCACGCTGCGCCGGGCCAAGCAGTACCGCCGCTGGGCGGCGCGGCAGGCGGGGTGAGCCGCTTCAATGCTCTGCGTAGGATGGCGTGGAGCGAAGCGATACCCATCGATTCCTGTCGCATTGGCAGCATGGGTATCGCCTAGGCTCCACCCATCCTGCGGTGGCGTTTTTCCTGGGAGCTCGTGCGAGAGCTCCCACAAACACCCCCGAACTTCCAGTCCGTTACGCCTGCTGCCGCGTCGCCGCCAGCACGATCTCGCGGATGCACACGCCCTGCGGCTGTTCGTAGGCATAGCGAATGGCGTTGGCCACGTCCTCGGCGCTGAGCACCTTGCCGCCCATCTCGCGCTTCCAGTCCTGGTAGCCGCTCTTGATCGCCTCGTCGGTGGTGTGGCTGAGCAGCTCGGTCTCCACCGCGCCGGGGGCGATGGTGACGACGCGGACATTGTGCGCCGCGACTTCCTCGCGCAGGTTTTCGGAGATCGCGTGTACCGCGAACTTGGTGCCGACGTAGGCGACGTGGTTGGGGAAAGTCTTGCGACCGGCCACCGAGCTGACGTTGATCAGCGTGCCGCGGTTGCGCTGCACCATGCCCTTGAGCACGGCGTGCACGCCGTTGAGCAGGCCCTTCACGTTGACGTCGAGCATGCGCTCCCACTCGGCCGGGTCCTGCTCGACCATGTTGCCCAGCAGCATCACGCCGGCGTTGTTGACCAGCGCGTCGGCCGGGCCGAAGCGTTTCTCGGCTTCCGCCACGGCAGCCAGCAGCGCCTCGCGGTCGGTCACGTCCACGGCGCGGCACAGCGCGTTGGGCAGTTGCAGCGCCTCCAGGCGCTCAATGCGGCGGGCGAGCAGCAGCAGCGGGTGGCCCTGCTGGGAGAAGAGGCGGGCGGTGGCTTCGCCGATACCGGAACTGGCGCCGGTGACGATGATCAGGGGCTTGCTCATGGGGATTCTCCTGCTATCGGAAATCTGGATGACTGAACGATGCAGTGAAGTATATTGAGCGGTATTCCGCCTGAAAAATGGCTTATTCCTGTGCCTGGTATCGGGTTTGCCTATGGATATCCGACAGTTGGCCGCCTTTGTCGCGGTCTTCGAAGAACGCAACATCACCGCCGCCGCCCAGCGCCTGTTCGTCAGCCAGCCGACGCTGTCGGTGACCATCCGCCAGCTTGAGGAGGCGCTGGGCACCGAGCTGTTCCTGCGCCAGGCGCGCGGGGTGGAGGTCAGCGAAGCGGCGCGTGCGCTGTATCCCCGCGCCCGCGCCTTGCTGGCCGAAGCCGACGGCCTGCGCAACATGTTCCGTCAGGCCTCGGCACATCAGCCGTTGCACCTGGGCGTGGAAGGCGATGTCAGCGCCGAGCAGGTCGAACGTTTCGTCGGCCTCGCACAGCAGGCCGTGCCCAATTTGCTGCTGCACCTGGAGGAGGGTTGCGTGGGCGATGCGCGGCTGGCGGTGGAGGAATTCTGCTGCGAGGACGAACTCTTCGTGCCGGTCTGGGAAGACCCGTACGTGCTGGCGTTGCCGCCGGGTGTGGAGGATGCGCAGAGCAGTGGCTGGATCACCTGCCCGACGCATCCTTCCCATCAGCGACTGATGACGGCTTACGGCGGCGCGCCGGTGGTCGCGCAGGCCAGCACCCTGAACCTGGCGCTGCGGCTGGTCAGTGCGGGGGTGGGCGCGGCGATCCTGCCGGCATCCCTGCTGAGCGGCGCGCCGGCGGTGCGCAGTGGCTCACTGAACCTGCCGTTGCCGATCCGCCGCATCGGCCTCTGCCACTCTGCCCAGGCGCTGGAGCACCCGGCGGTACGCGGGCTCTACGACTTCCTGCGAACGGCCTGAGTCAGGCCTGCGCCTTCTGTGCGGAGGGTGCGCGCAAGGACAGCAGCAGGACCAGCGAGGCCGCGAGAATCTGCAGGCTGGCATAGCCGTTGGTGGTGGCGATCAGGCCGTAACGCTGGATCGCCAGCCCGGCGAGGATCGCCGGCACGCTGAAGGCCAGGTAGCTGAGCACATAGAAGCTCGCCATCAGCGCCCCGCGTTCATGGGCGTGGGCCAGCGGCACCACCGAGCGCAGCGCGCCGAGGAAGGCGCCGCCGAAGCCGAGCCCGGCCACTGCGGTGCCGAGGAAGAACAGCCAGAGGTTGCCGCTGTCCACGCCGAGCAGGGTGATCAGCAGGCCGAAGATCAGCGCCAGGCCGCCGCGGCGCAGGATCACTGCCGCCGGCTGGTGGCGCAGGGCGAAGATCGCCAGCGCACCGCACAGGCACAGCAGCGACACCAGCCCGCCACCGATCATCGGCACCTGCAGGCCGGTGACCTGCCGCGCCAGCGTCGGCCCCAGCGACAGGTAGAAGCCGCCCAGCGCCCAGAGGCTGGCGTTCAGCGGCGCCACGCTCCAGAAGGCGCGGCGCGCCTGCGGCGGAATACGGATGCGCGGCTTCAGCGAGGCCAGCGCGCCCGGTTGCCGGCTGATGCTTTCCGGTAGCCAGCGCAGCAGCACTATGCCCAGGGCGAACACCGCCAGCAGCCACACATACACCTCATGCAGCGGATCGGAGCCGAACTGCACCAGCGTGCTGCTGCCCAGCGCGCCCATGGCCATGCCGAGCATGGGCGCCACGCTGTTGATCAGCGGGCCGCGCTCGCGGTCGATATCCAGCATCGCCGCGCCCAGCACACTGGTGGCGATGCCGGTGGCGAAGCCCTGCAGCAGGCGCGCAACGATCAGCAGCTCCACCGAGTTGGCGTAGAGGAATACCGCCATCGCCAGCAGTTCGAGGATCAGCGCGGCGCGGATCACCGGGCGCCGGCCGAGGTGGTCGGACAGCGAGCCGAACACCAGCAGCGCCAGCATCAGGCCGCCGGCGTAGATGCTGAACACCAGGGTCAGCAGCGCCGGGGAGAACTGCCAGGACTCGCGGTACAGCGCATACAGCGGCGTGGGGGCGGCAGCGGCGGCGAGGAAGGCCATGAGGATGGCGGTCAGCAGCCAGGCCGAAGCCCGGGGTGAGAAGCCGGACGCGCTTTTCGATTGAGTGTGTGCCATGATTCAGCTCGCAAAGGCTAAGATTTTGCTTTTGCGAGATGCTGGACCCGTTTTCGGATAAAAGCAAATTCTTTGCTTTAAGGTGCTTATGGCAATCAATCAGGGTGTTCGACCGGGCGGCCGCAGTGCGCGGGTGCAGGCCTCGGTGCACAAGGCCGTGACGGAGCTGCTGGAAGAGCGCGACCGCTCGGAACTGACCGTGCCGATGATCGCTGCGCGCTCCGGCGTCACGCCGTCGACCATCTACCGGCGCTGGGGTGACCTGAGCGAACTGCTCGGCGACGTCGCCCTGCAGCGCATCCGCCCCGACGCCGAGCCGGCGGACACCGGCAGCCTGCGCGGCGACCTGCTGGCCTGGGGCGAGCAGTACATGGAGGAAACCGCCTCGGTGCCCGGCCGCGCCGTGGTGCTCGACCTGCTGGCCGCCGGCGGCGGTTCTTCGGGACGCTGCATGGCGATCGCCTGCGGCCAGTTCGACATCATCCTGCTGCGCGCCAGGGAACGCGGTGAAAAGCTGCCGGAGCTGGACCGCATCGTCGACCGGCTGATGGCGCCGCTGGTGTATCGCATCCTGTTCTCCGGCGAGGAGCTGGAAGTGGCCTATGTCGAGCGCCTGGTCGATCTGACGCTGGAGGGGTTGTAGCGGATTCGCGGACAGGCTCCGTACCTGCCATGGACGTATGCGTAGGATGGCGTGGAGCGAAGCGATACCCATCACTCCCGGCACCGTCAGCATGGGTATCGCCTGGGCTCCACCCATCCTACGTTTTTGCGGCACAGTTCAGCACCAATCTGTAGGAGCAGGCCATGCCCGCGATCGCGCGCATGGCGCGCTCTTACAACTGCGCGCTCCGCACTGCATCTGCCCACGATTGAAGGGCGTCGCAGGCCGCGAGCGCAATCTCCTGGTCCGTGCGCCCGGCAAACACCCGCTCCAGCGCATCCGCCGCGATCAGCCCGGCAACGGTCGGCGTGCCCACGGCTTCGGTGAGATCCAGCCACTCGCCGAAGCTGGCTGGCGTGTCGTACCAGCGCAGGTAACCCGAGGGCGACACCGGCCACCAGCGCTCGTCGAACTGCAGCACGACCTTTTCCAGTTGCCCCATGCCCAGGTGCGCCAGCGCGTCCTGCTGGGCCGCCGGCAGGGGCGGGGTGAAGCGGATATCGCGCAATACACCGACAGGGACGGAGCAGACGCAGAAGTCGGCGCTTTCAGCACCCACCCGCACCTGCTCGCCGGACCAGTCGATGGCGGTCACCGGCTGGTTCAGGCGGATATCCAGCCCTTCGGCGAGATGCGCGGCCAGCTGTGAATAACCCTGCGGCAGGAAGCGGTCGCCGGCGCCGACGCCTTCTTCGTCGAGGGCATCGACCGACAGCGATTCGAGCGGCAGGCAGGCCTCCAGGATCAGGTTGGCGTCCAGGGCGAAACGAGTGGCGCGGCGGGTCGGCTCGTCGCGTTCTTCGAGGTAGCGCGCGACACCATCCGCCAGTGGCAGGCTGCGGTCGATCCCGGCGCGCAGGGCTTCCCAGGCCGCATCGATATCGGGCACCGGGCCATCCGCCGCCGCAGCCAGGGGGTGCCCGAAATCGGTTTCCCGTAACGGCAGGCCGAGATGCTGGGCGTGGGCGGCCAGCGGGTTGTCGCCGAAGTGCTGCAGCCAGGCGGCGCCTTCGTCTACCCGTACCGGCCCGAGGGAAATGCTGTGGACGCGGCCGCCGATGCGCTCGCGGGCTTCCAGCACCACGCAGTCGATCCCGGCTTCGCGCAGTCGTCGTGCGGCGGCAATCCCGGCGAAGCCCGCGCCGATCACCAGTACCCGGCGGGCGCCGCTTTCGATGGCCGCTTCGGCCGCGCGCAGGCCGTCGTTCCAGGCGCCATGGGTCATGGCCGGCGCGATGGGATTGCAGGCCTCGCCGGCCAGCACCAGCTTGCCGCCCAGCACTTCGCCCAACCGGCGCCGATGCTCCGGCGTCGCACCGGGCAGCAGGGTGCTGTAGGCGCCACGGCTGAACGGATCGTCGCTCCAGTGGGTGACGTGGAAGGCGGTGGGGCGGTGGCGAAGGCTGTCCATATCGTGCTCGCTCGGTGAAAGAGCGACGACCTTAGAAGTCTGGCGGTAATCACTGCAAGAGGCAGACATGGGCAATCCGCCCGGCGATCTGTACTGGTTTTCGCCTTGCCACGAGCAGGGTCTCAGTCTCTGCCGACGCGGCAGCGAAACACCAACGTAGGATGGCGTGGAGCGAAGCGATACCCATCACTCCCGGCACCGTCAGCATGGGTATCGCCTGGGCTCCACCCATCCTACGGGTTAGCGCCAAGCCGAGGGGCTGTCAGGCGCGGCTCAGGCGGATCACCGTCCGTGCGACGGACACCCCGGTGAACAGCACCACGAACAGCCGCAGCGTCTGCATCGCCAGCACCAGGCCGACGTCGGAGTGGGTGTCCACCGCGATGATCGCCATGGCGTCCAGGCCACCGGGGCTGGTGGCGAGGTAGAGGGAGAGGAAATCCATCCCGGTGATGGCCGCCAGCACCCAGGCGAACAGCGCGCAGCTGGCGATCAGGGCCAGTGCGCTGACCAGCATGGCGGGCAGGTGGCGGCCGACGTAGGCGAGGCTTTCGCGGTCGAAGCGCAGGCCGATGTAGCAGCCGATCACCCCGTAGGCTGTGGCCAGCAACCAGTGCGGCAGGGTGATGTGCAGCACGCCGGTGAGCTGCAGCACGGCGCCGGCCACCAGCGGCACCAGCAGCGGGCCGGCTGGCAGCCTGGCGCCGGCGGTGGTGCAGACGAAGATCAGCAGCAGGCAGTTGATCAGGTCGGGCAGGGTGGCGGTGTCGACGATCGGCGTGCTGTGCGCTGCCGAGCCACCGCCTTCGATGCCCAGCAGGCGACCGACCAGGGCTCCGGCCATGACCACGCAGACCACCCGCACGTACTGCATGGTGGCGACCACGCGCGGGTCGGCGCCGTTGGCTTCGGCCATCGACACCATGGCCGCCGCGCCGCCCGGCGCGGTGCCCCAGGCGGCGGTGCTGCCGGGGATGCCGCCGAAGCGCACCATGGCGTAGCTGACCACGGCCGAGAGCAGCAGGGTGAGCAAGGTGGCGCTGAGCATCAGCGGCCAGGAAGCGACCATCGCCTGCAGCACCGACCAGCTCATGGCGTGGGCGACCAGCAGGCCGATACAGCCCTGGCTCAGGCGGAAGGCCTGGCGCGGCAGGCGGATTTCCGCACCGCTGACGCCAAAGGCGATGGCCACCAGCATGGGGCCGAGAAACAAGGCGGCGGGGATGCCGAGCCAGGTCAGCAGTTGCCCGGCGCCTCCGGCTCCGAGCGCCAGGGCCAGCCATTGCAGACTGACGGGGATACGGGCGACGGGCAGGGCAGGGCGGCTGGACACGGACGGCTCCGGGCGGGGAAGACGTCGGAATTATCGGTAGCGGAATCGATCAAGTCTATTTTCTAATAGTCATGAATCCATTCCTGAAATTTATCGGTTGGCCGCCATGGACCTGCGCGATCTCGCCTACTTCGAAACCATTGCCGAACTCGGCCACCTGGGTCGCGCCGCCGAGCGCCTGGGGCGCAGCCAGCCGGCGCTGACCAAGAGCATCCAGCGCCTGGAAGAGTCCCTCGGCGCGCGGTTGTTCCAGCGCGACGGCCGCCGCATCCGCCTGACGCCAGCCGGCGAACTCATGCTGCAACGCGCCCGGCAGTTGCGTCAGGACATCGAGGAAACCCGCCGCGAGGTGCGCGATTTCGCCAGTGGCGTGGTGGGCAATATCCGCCTCGGCTGCGCCGCGACCATGGCCGAGTACCTTTTGCCACGCTTGACCGAGGACCTGTTGGCGCGGGCGCCGGACGTCACCATGAGCCTGGTATTGGGCCAGGACGACGTTCTGCGCGAGGCGCTGCGCAGCGGGCGGCTGGACATGGCGATCTGCTCGCGGATCGTCGACGACCCGCAGCTGAGCAGCGAGCCGCTGTTGCAGGATCAGGTGGTGGTGGTCGCCAGCCGTGACCATCCGATCTTCGACGGCCCCGTCGCCATGGCCGACCTGTGTCGATATCGCTGGGTGTTGCCGGCCACTGGCGTGTCGTCGCGGCGCTGGATGGATTCCACCTTCCAGGCCCACCAGCTGCCCATGCCGCAGGTGCAGATCGAGACCAACGCGATTCCCATGCTGCCCAACCTGATCGCCCGTACCCGCCTGCTCAGCTTCATCGCCCGCGAGGCGCTGGCCGGTGGGCATGGCATGGACCAACTGCGCGAGGTGGAACTGGCCGAGACGACGCTGACGCGGACCATCGGCCTGGCGGTGCGCGAGGGCGCCTACCTTTCTCCCGCCGCGCAATTGCTGCGCGGCATGTTGCGCGAGCATGCGCAGCGGTTTGGCACAGAGCTGTAGCCAGAAGCGAAGCACCCTGTAGGCGTGGCTTCGTAGGGCGAGTAACGCGCCAGCGTTATCCGCCGCACCGCATCTGGCGGATAACCTGTTCCAGGTTATGCGCCCTACGATCACACTGCGTGTTCAGCGGCTGGGCACTTCGCCCACCACAGTCGTGCGGTACATCTCCCGGCGCATGCCGTGGTAGTCCGACACCGGATAATGCCAGGTGCTGCGGTTGTCCCAGATCGCCAGGGTGCCCGCGCTCCAGCGCATGCGGCAGGTGAATGCCGGCTGCGTGGCGATGCTGAACAGGTAGTCCAGCAGCGGCTGCGACTCCGCCGGGCGCATGCCCTTGATGCCGCTGGTGTAGGCCGGGTTGATGTAGAGGATCTTCTTGCCGGTCTCCGGGTGCCGGGTCACCAGCGGATGCGAGCGCACCTCGCCCTCGTGGCTGCCATAGCGCACCGCCATGTTTTCCATCAGGTCGTTGTGCTTGGCCTCGGCGCCGTAGGCACGCTCGGGGCTGTGGATGGCGTCCAGGGTTTCCAGCTGCGCGCGCAGTTTCGGCGACAGCCATTCGTAGGCCAGCGCCAGGTTGGCGTAGAGCGTGTCGCCGCCAAACGGCGGGATGTCGTGGCCGTAGAGCAGGGTGAACGCCGGCGGGCGCTCCTGGAAGGACCAGTCGCTGTGCCAGGCGCCGCCGAACACCACCGGGGTCTTCTCGTTGGCTTCCTTCACCACCCGCACCACATGCGGATGATCGTCCATGCCGACCACATAGGGCTCGCGGCCGAACTCGCCGAAGCGCAGGGTCACGGCTTCGAGGTTCTCCACGCTGAGGTTCTGCCCGCGGATGAACAGCACCTTGTGCGCCAGCAGCGCCTGGCGCAGCTCGGTGTAGCCTTCCTCGCCCAGGGTGGTGAGGTCGAGGTCGCTGACATCCGCGCCGATCGCGCCGGTGGCGGGGACGATGCGGAAGTGGCGGTAGTCGGCCGCGCGGTTCTGGCTCGGCAGCGCGTAGAAGAACTCGAACATGGGGAAGCCTCTTGTGAGTGTTATTGGCATTTCCAGCATGGCCAGCGCTGGCGCTTTCTTCCATGATGAAGTCCGCCAAAAAATGATGATTCCCGCCACGGCGTACCTTGCCGCCACAGGAGCCCGCGATGGACTGGCGCCAGACCCGCGAGATCACCGGAGTGCGTTACCTGCTCGACAGCGCCCGCGACGAGGGCCTCGGCGCGGACGATTGCCTGGTGGGCAGCGCGATCTCGCTGGCCGACCTGCAGGCGCGCGCCGGCCGTATCCAGGCCTGGCAGGAACTGGCGGTGATCCGCAACCTGTTGCAGCACATCGACCGGCCCGGCCTGGGGTTGGCGACCGGGCGGCGCTACCACCTCACCTCGCTGGGCCTGCTGGGCTTCACCATGCTCGCCAGCCGCACTTTGCAGGAAGCCTTCGAGACTTTCGGGCGCTTCCAGAGCCTGGCGCTGACGCTCTGCCCGGTAAGTAGCGAAGTGGAGGCGCGGGGATTGTGGCTGGTGTTCGATGACCGCGTGCTGCCCGAGGATGCCCGTGCTTTCGTGGTGGAACGCGGCATCGCCGGTTGCTGGCAACTGTCCGGCGAACTGCTGCAGCGGCCGCTGCAACCCCTGGCGATTGAACTGCGCTGCCCGGCGCCGGGCGATGCCAGCGCGTTCCGCGAGACCTTCGGCATCGAGCCGGTGTTCGCGGCGCCACGCAACGCCATGCTCTTCGCCCTGGAGGACCTGCAGGCGCCGTTACCGCAGGCGCAGATCAGCGCGCGCGACAGCGGTGAGCAACTCTGCGAGCGCCTGTGTGGTGAACTGGCGCTGACCCTGGCCGCCACACCCACCGCGCGGCAGGTGCAGCAACTGCTGCTGCGCGACTCCGCCAGCCTGCTCGGCGCGGCGGCGGTGGCCGAACGCATGGGCCTTTCCGAACGTACGCTGCAACGGCGTCTGGCCGAGGAAGGGCAAAACCTGCAGGGGCTGAACGACGGCATCAAGCAGCGTCTCGCCGAACGCCTGCTGCGCGAATCGCGGATGGACCTGCAGGGCATCGCCCAGTGCCTGGGCTATGCCGAGGCGGCGAGTTTTTCCCGCGCCTTCCAGCGCTGGACGGGGCAGTCGCCCGGTCGTTGGAAACGTCAGTCCGGAACCCTCCCGGCGCACTGAAGTCGAACCGCCCGCGATGCCTCTGCAACGGGCGAAAGCCGCGAGATAGAGCCTTCTGTTGTGGCCGATTGCCATCGGTCGCGGGCTAATTTCGCTTGCTTCCCATCCGTTGCCCTCAAGAGGCGCATCGTCATTTTTCGTGAGGCGTCCAACAAGAAAAGGAGAATCCATGTCCTGTGCAACCTGCCTGCGCGCGTGCCTCGGAAGGCGCGGCGCGATGACCTTCAGCGCACTGCTTTGGCGGACTTGAGCCGCCATCCACTCCTTGCACCGGCACCGCGCGAGCGGCGCGGCCGCGTGCCCCTGGCCGGGCATCCGGCCGTCATCCGAGCATTGAGGGAATCAATGAGCAAGACCTTCCGACTGGCCGCCGTGGCCGGCAGCCTGCTGGCTACCGGACTGCCCGCGCTGGCCTATGGCGCCGAACTCGAGGCGCAGATCCGCTGGACCCGCTACGGCATCCCGCACATCCAGGCCAGGGACGAACTGGGCCTGGGCTACGGCATCGGCTACGCCTACGCCCGCGACAACGCCTGCCTGCTCGCAGAAGAAGTGCTCACCGCGCGGGGCGAGCGTTCGCGCTACTTCGGCGAGGACGGCAAGACTTCTGCCGGCGTCGGCAACCTGCCCTCGGACTTCTTCTACACCTGGCTCAACGACAACGAATCCCTGCGCCGCCTGCGCAGCGCCCAGCCGCAGCCGATCCGTGACCTCCTCGATGGCTACGCCGCCGGCTACAACCGCTGGCTGTGGGACACCCAGGCCGCCGGCACGCAGTGCGCGGGCAAGGCCTGGCTGCGCCCGCTGGAGGCCGACGACCTGCTGCGCCTGACCCGCCGCCTGCTGGTGCAGGCCGGCGCCGGGCAGTTCGCCGAGGCGATGATGGCGGCCACGCCGCCGGGGCAGGCGAGCACTTCGGTAGTCAGTGACGGCGAGGTGCTGGCGGCGATGCAGCGTCGCGAAGACTTCCACCGGGACCACGGCAGCAACGCCGTCGCCGTGGGCAGCGAGCGCTCGGCAGACGGCAACGGCCTGCTGCTGGCCAACCCGCACTTCCCCTGGTTCGGTGCGCTGCGCTTCTACCAGATGCACCTGACCATTCCCGGCCAGCTCGACGTGATGGGCGCCTCCCTGCCGGGCATGCCGCTGGTGAACATCGGCTTCAGCAGGGACGTGGCCTGGAGCCACACAGTGGACACCTCCAGCCACTTCACCCTGTACCGCCTCGACCTCGATCCGCAGGACCCGCACAGCTATCGCGTCGATGGACAGTCGCGGCCGCTGAAGGAAGTCACCCTGCGCGTTCGCGTGCTGGAGCCCAATGGCCGTGTGGGTACGCGCAGCCACACGCTGTACGAGTCCGAGTACGGCCCGCTGCTCAGCGTGCCCGGCAAATTCCCCTGGAACGCCAGCGAAGCCTTTGCCGTACGCGACGCCAACCTGGGCAACGACCGCGTGCTGCAGCAGTGGTACGCCATCGATCACGCGCGCAGCCTGGATGAGCTGCGTGACAGCATCGAGCACTTGCAGGGCATTCCCTGGGTCAACACCCTGGCGACCAACGCCGAGGGCAAGGTGCTCTACCTCAACCAGTCGGTGGTGCCGCACCTGAGCCAGCAGCAACTGGCCGACTGCGCCATCGCCGAGTACCAGAAGCAGGGCCTGCCGGTGCTGCAGGGCGGGCGTCGCGCCTGCAACTGGTCGAGCGCGCCGGGCACCCGTCATGCCGGGCTGACGCCGCCGGAGCAGATGCCGGCGCTGGAGCGCGAGGACTTCGTGCAGAACTCCAATGACAGCGCCTGGATGAGCAACCCCGCGCAGCCGCTGACCGGCTTCTCGCCGCTGGTGAGCCGCGACTCGGTCCCGGTCAGCGCCCGCGCGCGCTTCGCCCTCGACCGGCTGAAGGGCGACGGCAAGATCGGCCCGGACGACCTGCAGAAGATGGTCACCGACAACCGCGTCTATGTGGCCGACATGCTCCTCGACGACCTGCTGCAACTGTGCAAACCGGCCCCGGCGGGCACCGAGGCGGCCTGTGCCGCGCTGGGTTCGTGGGATCGCCACGTCAACCTCGACAGCAATCCGGGCTTCGCCTACTTCCAGGCCTTCGTCGCGCGCTTCCTGAAGATCGACGGCGGCTGGCGCCTGCCCTTCGATCCCAAGCTGCCGCTGGCCACGCCCTCGGGCATTGCCCTGGACAAGCCGGAGGTACGCCAGCAGGTGCAGCAGGCGCTGGTCGCCGCCGCGCAGGAGATCGATGGCCGCCGCATCCGCGCCGACGAGAAGTGGGGCGAGCTGCAACTGACTGGCGATGTCGCCGGCCCGCTGGGCATCCCCGGTGGCACCGGCAACGAGGGCGTGTACAACGCCATCACCTCGGAGTGGCAGGGCGACCATTACCGCGTGCTCAGCGGCAGCAGCTACATCCAGCTGGTGGACTTCACCGCCGATGGCCCGAAGGCACGCGGGCTGCTGGCGTTTTCGCAGTCCAGCGAACCCGGCTCGCCGCATCACCGTGACCAGACCGAACTGTTCGCCCGGCAGCAGTGGCCGGAGTTGCCATTCACCGAGGAGCAGATCAAGGCCGATCCGGAGTTGAAGGTGATGGAGCTGCGCGAGCAGTAAGGGGAGGGCGCCCCTTGCGGGCGCTGGTCGCGGGCATGGCCTGCTCCTACAGGTAGTCGTGCTTTTGTAGGAGCGGGTCATGTCCGCGAACCCTGTGCGGCCGGGGTCGCTGTCACCAGCCTGACACCGAGCGCCCCTAGTCTGTCGGCAAAGCCCCGACGCGTAGGCCGCCGCCATGCCCCTGACCAATGAATCCGTGATCCGCCGCATCCACCGCGAACTGCTCGACCACAGCGACGAAGAGCTGGAGCTGGAGTTGCTGGAGGATGTGCGCAACCTCGACGAGCTGTTCGACGAGCACGCCGACGTCGACGAGGAAAAGCTCGCCCGCCGTCGCTACTTCAGCGAGCTGTTCCGCCTGCAGGGCGAACTGGTGAAGCTGCAGAGCTGGGTGGTGAAGACCGGCCACAAGGTGGTGATCCTCTTCGAAGGCCGTGATGCGGCGGGCAAGGGCGGCGTGATCAAGCGCATCACCCAGCGCCTCAATCCGCGCGTCTGCCGGGTCGCCGCGCTGCCCGCGCCGAACGACCGCGAGCAGACCCAGTGGTACTTCCAGCGCTACGTCTCGCACCTGCCGGCGGCGGGGGAAATCGTCCTGTTCGACCGCAGCTGGTACAACCGCGCCGGCGTCGAGCGGGTGATGGGCTTCTGCTCGGACGACCAGTACGAGGAGTTCTTCCGCAGCGTGCCGGAGTTCGAGCGCATGCTGGCGCGCTCGGGCATCCAGCTGATCAAGTACTGGTTCTCGATCTCCGACGACGAACAGCACCTGCGCTTCCTCAGTCGCATCCACGACCCGCTCAAGCAGTGGAAGCTCAGCCCCATGGACCTGGAGTCGCGGCGTCGCTGGGAGGCCTACACCAAGGCCAAGGAAATCATGCTCGAGCGCACCCACATCCCCGAGGCGCCCTGGTGGGTAGTGCAGGCCGACGACAAGAAACGCGCGCGGCTCAACTGCATCAGCCACCTGCTGAAGCTGATTCCCTACGAGGACGTCGAGCACCCGGCGGTGATCCTGCCGCAGCGCCAGCGTCACGAAGACTACGCGCGCACGCCGACGCCGCAGCAGATCGTGGTGCCGGAGGTTTACTGAGCAGGAACAGGATTACGTAGGAGCAGCTGTCTTGCTCTTGAGTTCCGCGCCTGCGCTTCCCCCTCACCCCAGCCCTCTCCCTCGGGGAGAGGGGGCCGACTGTGCCGGCTGACACTACGGCTTCATCCTGCGCCATACAGTCCCCTCTCCCTCCGGGAGAGGGTTAGGGTGAGGGGAGGCCCTGGCGCAAATACGCCAGAAGAAGGCCGTTGGCCCTACGTACAGCATCCCTTCGGTGCGGACAGTCATTTCCGCAGAGACACAACCTGTAACATTCCCCGCCGATCATGACCGGGACACCCCCAAGCGGACTCCCAGCATGACCACCGATACCCTGGCCGTTCCCGTCGTCGAAGGCCGGCCCCATCTGGAACACAGGCCCGGCCGCATCACCGCCTTCATCTTCTTCGCCGTGCTTGCCGTCGGCCTGCTGTTCTCGGCCTGGAGCCTGGTGCGCGACGTCGACGACGTCACCACCACGGTCACCACCTGGACGCCGTTCCTGCTGCTCGGGGTCGCCCTGTTCATCGCCCTGGGCTTCGAGTTCGTCAACGGCTTCCACGACACTGCCAACGCGGTGGCCACCGTCATCTATACCCACTCGCTGCCGCCGCACTTCGCGGTGGTCTGGTCGGGCTGCTTCAACTTCCTTGGCGTGCTGCTCTCCAGCGGCGCGGTGGCCTTCGGCATCATCGCCCTGTTGCCGGTGGAGCTGATCCTGCAGGTCGGCTCCTCGGCCGGCTTCGCCATGGTCTTCGCCCTGCTGATCGCCGCCATCCTGTGGAACCTCGGCACCTGGTGGCTGGGCCTGCCGGCCTCGTCCTCGCACACGCTGATCGGCTCGATCATCGGCGTCGGTGTGGCCAACGCGCTGATGCACGGCCGCGATGGCACCAGCGGTGTGGACTGGGCGCAGGCGACCAAGGTCGGCTACTCGCTGCTGCTCTCGCCGCTGATCGGCTTCGTCTGCGCCGCGCTCCTGCTGCTGGCGCTGCGCCTGCTAGTGAGGAACCGTGCGTTGTACAAGGCGCCCAAGGGCAAGTCGCCGCCGCCGTGGTGGATTCGCGGCCTGCTGATCCTCACCTGCACCGGCGTGTCCTTCGCCCACGGCTCCAACGACGGGCAGAAAGGCATGGGCCTGATCATGCTGATCCTGGTCGGCACCCTGCCGATGGCCTACGCACTGAACCGCACCATGCCGGCGGACCAGACCGTGCAGTTCGTCGCCATCGCCGAAGTTACCCAGCAGGCGCTGGTCCGTGCCGCGCCACAGCCGGCCCCGGCCGACCCGCGCGCGGTGCTGTCGGAGTACGTGCGGACCAAGGACGCCAAGCCCGAACTCATTCCGTCCCTGGCGGCGCTGACCGGCGCCATCGGCGCGGAAGTGAAGGGTTACGGCAGCCTGGCCCGCGTGCCGGCCGAAGCCATGGGCAACGTGCGTAACGACATGTACCTGACCAGCGAGGCGATCCGCCTGATGGACAAGGACAAGGTCGGCAACTTCGACGCGGACACCGCCAGCAAGCTGGCCGCGTTCAAGGGCAAGATCGACGAGTCGACGCGCTTCATCCCGCTGTGGGTGAAGGTCGCCGTGGCCATCGCCCTCGGCCTGGGCACCATGGTTGGCTGGAAGCGCATCGTGGTGACCGTCGGCGAGAAGATCGGCAAGACCCACCTGACCTACGCCCAGGGCGCCTCGGCGGAGATGGTGGCGATGCTGACCATCGGCGCGGCGGACATGTACGGGTTGCCGGTGTCGACGACCCACGTGCTGTCGTCCGGCGTCGCCGGCACCATGGCGGCCAACGGCTCGGGCCTGCAGATGCGCACCATCCGCAACCTGCTGATGGCCTGGGTGTTGACCCTGCCGGCGGCCATCGTGCTCTCGGCGTCGCTGTACTGGCTGTTCACCCACCTGTTCTGACCTTGGCTGATGCAACGAAAACGCCGCTCCTACGAGCGGCGTTTTCTTTTGGCACCGATTCCCCCTGTAGGAGCGGGCCATGCCCGCGATCCGCCGGCAGGGCCGGCGTCTGTCTCGGCACCACGGTGCAGTATTCGTAGGATGGGTATCGCTGCGCTCCACGCCATCCTACGTCGTGTTCGTCCCGCAACTTGCTGCGATAGCTTCGTTCCATGCCCGCTTGAAATATCGAACGCGTGATGCGTATTTTGTACGGGCTCGCGCGCCTCGCGCGGCGTCCTGTGACAGGGACAAAAGAACAAGGATAAGAAGTCATGAGTAACGATCCTGGAATCCCACTCGCCGAGCGTCTGGCTGGAGTGGAAGAGATCGAGTGCGTCACCCCCGACCTCAACGGGGTGCCGCGTGGCAAGGTGATGACCGGCGAGGGCTTCCTCACCGGGCGCCGGCTGCAACTGGCGCGCGGCGTCCTGCTGCAGTGCATCATGGGCGGCTACCCGGCCGCGAAGTTCTACGGCAGCGACGACGGCGACCTCGCCCTGATCGCCGAGCCGACCCAGATCCACCGCCTGCCCTGGAGCGACGAACCCCGCGCCTTCGCCATCTGCGATGCGCTGGAGCTCGACGGCAAGCCCTCCGGCCTGTCCACCCGCGGCCTGCTCAAGCAAGTTGTCGCGCGCTACGCCGAACGCGGCTGGAGCCCAGTGGTGGCGACCGAGCTGGAGTTCTTCGTGTTCGCCCCCAACCCCGATCCGCTGGAAGCCTTCCAGGCGCCAGTCGGCCTCGACGGTCGCCGCGAGATCGGTCACTCGGCCTTCAGCGTGTCGTCCAACAACGGCCTGCGCCCGTTCTTCCAGGACGTCTACCGCTGCATGGAGGCGGTGGGGCTGGAGCGCGACACCTTCATGCACGAGATGGGTACCACCCAGTTCGAGATCAACTTCCTGCACGGCGACCCGGTACTGCTGGCCGACCAGACCTTCCTGTTCAAGCACCTGCTCAAGGAGGTCGCGCTCAAGCACGGGCTGATCGTGGTGTGCATGGCCAAGCCGCTGGCGCACACGCCGGGCAGTTCGATGCACATTCACCAGAGCATCGTCGACGGCGAGGGCCGCAATATCTTCAGCGACGCCCAGGGCGAGGCCACGCCGGAGTTCCGCCACTTCATCGGTGGCCTGCAGGCGTGCCTGTCGGACTTCACCCTGCTGTTCGCGCCGAACGTGAACTCCTTCCAGCGCCTGTGCCACCCGTACGCTTCGCCGAACAACGCCTGCTGGTCCCATGACAACCGCGCCGCCGGCCTGCGCATTCCGGCCAGCGCGCCGGTGGCTCGTCGCGTGGAGAACCGTCTGCCGGGTGCCGACGCCAACCCCTACCTGGCCATCGCCGCGAGCCTGGCTGCCGGTCTGCACGGCATCGAGCGCGCCCTGGAGCCCACCGCGCCGATCCAGGGTGAGTTCGAGGTGCCGCCGGAGTTGCTGCTGCCCTGCACGATGTACGACGCACTGCAGCGCCTGCAGCGCAGCGAGCTGGCCCGCGAGGTGTTCGGCAACGAGTTCATCGACGGCTACAGCGCGACCAAGTCCATGGAGCTGACCAGCTTCTTCGACGAAATCACCCCGTGGGAACGCCGCGTTCTCGCAGCGCAAGCCTGAGGCGCATGATCTGATTTGAAGTCGCTGACACAGCTGCGCCGAAACCCGGTGCAGCTGTGATCGGCAGCCATCTTCTGGCGATCTTCAGGCCATCCTCGTTCATCCCGCCGACATCCTTCGAAACGCCCCGCATGACCGTGCGCGACACGCGCTATTCCGGGCCCGGCAGCCCTCTCGACGCGCCGATTGGCAAGCTCTAAGGTGTGAGCGCAAGTCCCGCTTTCCGCTGCCCGGACGTTGTGCCGGGGTTGTCCTGGACCAGGAGGTCCAATGCTTCGGATCGTCACTGCCTTCCGCGCTCTGTACTTCGCCGCCGTCATGCTCCTGACCGGTTCCGGTCTGCTCAGTACCTACCTCGCGCTGCGCCTGGGCGCGGAGAAGGTCGATGGGCTGTGGATCGGCGCCATGATGGCCGCCTACTACCTCGGCCTGGTGCTGGGCGGCAAGATCGGCCACCGGCTGATCGCCCGCGTCGGTCATATCCGCGCCTACGTCGCCTGTGGCGGGCTGGTGACCGCTGCGGTGCTGGGCATCGGCCTGTTGCCCTGGCTGGGCTTCTGGCTGTTGCTGCGGGTCGCCATCGGCCTGGGGATGATGTGCCAGTACATGGTCATCGAGAGCTGGCTCAACGAGCAGGCCGAAGCGCGCCAGCGCGGTGCCGTGTTCGCCGGCTACATGGTCGCGTCCTACCTGGGCCTGGTACTCGGCCAGCTGGTGCTGGTGGTGCATCCGGGGCTGGGCCCGGAGCTGCCGATGATGATCGCGCTGTGCTTTGCGCTGTCGCTGATCCCGGTGGCGATCACCCACAAGGTCCACCCCGCGCCGCTGCGCCCGGCACCGCTGGAGCCGCGCTTCTTCATCCAGCGTGTGCCGCAGTCGTTGACCACGGTGCTGGTGTCCGGGCTGGTGGTCGGTTCGTTCTACGGCCTGGCGCCGCTCTATGCGGTGCGCCAGGGTCTGAGTAACGAGGAGATCGGTCTGTTCATGGGCGGCTGCATCTTTGCCGGCCTGCTGGTGCAGTGGCCGCTGGGCTGGCTGTCGGACCGCATCGACCGCGCCGTGCTGATCCGTAATGCCGCGATCCTGCTGTTGATAGTGGCCTTGCCGCTGGCGGCGCTGCCGTTGCTGCCGGTGCCGCCGATTTCGTTGGCGTGGCTGCTGCCGATGGGCTTCATCGTCTGCCTGGTGCAGTTCACTTTGTATCCGCTGGCCGTGGCCTTCTCCAACGACCACGTCGAAGGTGAGCGCCGCGTTTCGCTGACCGCGATGCTGCTGGTGACCTTCGGTGTCGGCGCCTGTATCGGCCCGCTGGCGGCCGGTGCGCTGATGAAGCTGTTCGGCGCCAACATGCTCTACGCCTTCGTCTGTGCCTGCTCGCTGATCCTCATCTGGCGCGTGCAGCCGGAGAAGGTCAGTGGTGTACACCGGGTCGACGAGGCACCGGTCAAGCACGTTGCCACGCCGGACAGCCTGGCGTCCTCGCCGCTGTCCGCCGCCCTCGACCCGCGGGTCGACGAAGCGGCCGTGGAGGAGCAGATGAAGGGCAACGACAACAGCACGCCGGCTGCCGAGCCGGAAGTGGAGGCAGAAGCAGAAGCCGAGGAAGAAAGCCGGCCCGCGTGAGGCGGCAGGGGAAGGGCGGCAAGCGCTTGCCGCCCGGGACGAACTAGAACAGTTCGTCCTTCTCGAAGCGCCGGGCTTCGCGTTGCAGCTGGTAGACGAAGCGCTCGATGTTGCGCTGCGCCAGGCCGCTCATCTGGTGGAAGCGCATGCCGGCGAAGCTGTAGCCGACCTTTTCCTCGAAGTGCACGTGGCGCAGTTCGACTTCCATGGTCAGGGCGCCGAAGGGCAGGCGCGCGGTGAATTCTTCATAGACCTGACCGGGCTGCAGGCGCTCGGCGGCGTTGCCTTCCAGGCGAATCTTGCAGCCCGTGGCGGAAATGTCGATCAGGCTGCCCTTGAGCGGCGACTTCAGCTTGCTGCCGCCAATTTCCACCGGCACCGGCTGGACCTGGCTCACAGGGGCGCGGAAGGCGTTGCGGCGCTGGTGGTAGAGCATTTCGGCCGGCACCGGCAGCCAGTAGCAGCGGGCGCTGTCGATCTCGGAGAAGAAAGCGTTCTGGGTGTTTTCCCAGGCGACGCGCACACCTTCGTGGAAGGCTTCGATGCGGAATTGCTCGCCATTCTGCAGGAAGCGCTCGCCGTCGTTGGGGATGAGTTCATCGAGGGCGACGATGTTGCGCTCGCGGTTGATCTCGACGACGAAGCTCTGGAAGCGCTGGCTGCGCCCTTCGAAGGTGATTACCAGTGGATCGTGACTGTCCATCAGCATTTTCAGGCTGGCGTGGATCTCCACCGGAGCTTTCAACACCTTCGGTGGTTGAGGGCCATTTTCCTCGGCGAACAGATTGGACACGGTCCGCAGGTCTCCATTGTGTTTGTTATGAGTCGTGCACGGGGCAGGGCCGGATAGTGGCATTCTGCCCTAGGGCGGGCCTTCAGGCCAGAGGAGTTCAGGCCTGGCTGAGCGGACGCTGGCGGTTGCTCTGGGTGGAGCCGCCGTAGCGATCATAGAGTCGCGGAGTTTCCTGGCCGCGCAGGATGTCGAGCGTGCGCTCGGTGCTGGTCTGGCCGGAACGGATGAGGCGGCCGTTGCGCTGGTTGGCTTCCTGGCAACGTTCGAGCAGGGCGCCGAGCTCCTGCGCACGCGCGGTGAGAGCGGCGTTGCCGGTAGCCTGGGCAATCTGCGCAAGCCCCTCGTTGTCAGCGCTGACCCCGGCCTGTTGCAGTGCCTGGGTGCGGATACGACCGTTCTGCTCGAGCTGATGCAGCAGCGGCAGCTTGCTGTCGAGCAGCTTCTGCAACTGGTCCAGGTCGCGGGCTTGCAGCGCCTGGAACTCGTCGTCGATCAGCTGCAGCAGGCTGCTGGCTGCTTCGATGTCGCCGTTGATCAGAGAAAGCAGGGCATCGGACATCTTGGGCTCGGCGTACTAGCGGTTGACCAGGCGCTGAGTGAACTCAGCGCTGGGATTCGAAATCGAGCAGCTTGCTGGCGACTTTCTGGCTGTCGACCTGGTAGCTGCCGTCAGCGATGGCCGCTTTGATGCGGGCCACTTTCTCGTTGTCGACCACGGGCTGGTCCTTCAGTTGATCGCTTACTTTCTGCAGTTGCTGTGCGGTGTCGCTCAGCTGTACCGACTCGCCGCTCTTGGCCGGGGCGTTGACGGAGGCA
This sequence comes from Pseudomonas sp. PDM19, assembly GCF_014852215.1. Taxonomy (NCBI): domain Bacteria; kingdom Pseudomonadati; phylum Pseudomonadota; class Gammaproteobacteria; order Pseudomonadales; family Pseudomonadaceae; genus Pseudomonas; species Pseudomonas sp. PDM19. Next base: position 886,069 of record NZ_JACVBG010000002.1, read on the forward strand.
TTCTCTGCGGCGGCTTCGCTGCGACCGCTCTGGGCAGCACTGCTACGGCCAGTGCTGGCTGTCGTAGAGGCCGGGTTCAGCCGGTTGAAGTCGATGACCATGGTGGAAACCTCTGGAGGTATTGGACGCTTGCCAAGCTTTTCGGCCGTCTTGAGAGAAACTTTAGGCCGAATTTTCGTGCGCCTGAGCACATTTTGCAGAGGGCTGCGTCCATCATGCCAGAAAAAGTCCTGGGTCGAGCGCTACAGGCTGACTTCCACCGTCCCCGGCTCGACCACCCGAGCCCTGACGATACGCTGGGAGCGCAGGTTGCGCACGCGGATCTGTTCGCCGGTTACCCCATCGGACAGCGCTTCGCCGGGCATGAACACGTTGATCGCACTGGTCCTGGCGCGGATCACCACCTGGTCGCCCTTGCGCACGGCCGCCGCCTGTTCGAGGAAGACCGGCGCCAGCACCTGGTCGTTGACCGTGGGGCGCTTGAGCTTCATGCCGACCACCTGGTTGGGGTCGGTCAGGTAGCCTTGGCTCAGTTGGCCGACGTCCCGTTCGACGACGCTGATATCACCGGGCTCGACGACATGATTGCGCTGCAGGGGCAGGGTGGTGACGACAACCTGGCGGAACAGCCTGACCGTCGCCGGCACGAACACCGTCCAGGGTGAACTGCCTTCGCAGAGCACCCGCACGGTGACCCGACCAACGGGCTGCGCCGGGCTTTCCAGCTTCTGTGTCAGGTCCTTGTCGCACTCCGCCAGGCGCAGGCGGGGGTCGATGCGTGCGACTTCGATCTCGTAGCGTGCGTCTATGCCCGAGGTCTGCAGATAATCTTCCACCTTGAACTCAAGAAAGCCCTGGGTGGAGCCGATAAGGATCTCAGGCGCAGTGAAGCCTTCCGCCCCTGCCGGGGAGAGGGTCAGCGCACCCGTCATGCCGAGCAGCGCAGCCATCAGGGCGCGCGCGGGTCTCAGCTGTCGGAAAAATGTCGTTGCTCGTTTCATGCAACGATCCAAGCAATGGTCATGCCGCCTTCGTGAGTCGGGCGGCGTTGCGTGCACAGGAGGCTCAATGGCCGGAGTCATGGATTCGGTCAACCAGCGTACGCAGCTGGTTGGCCAGAATCGTCTCGAACTGCTGCTGTTCCGCTTGAACGGCAGCCAGCTGTACGGGATCAACGTGTTCAAGGTGAAGGAGGTGCTGCAGTGCCCCCGCCTGACCGTGATGCCCAAATCCAGCCAGGTGGTGCGCGGGGTGGCGAACATCCGTGGCGGCACCATTCCGATCCTCGACCTGGCGCTGGCCACGGGGCGTCACGCCCTGCGGGACATCGCCAACAGCTTCGTGATCATCACCGAGTACAACACCAAGGTGCAGGGCTTCCTGGTGCATTCGGTGGAGCGCATCGTCAACATGAACTGGGAGTCGATCCATCCGCCACCCAAGGGAACCGGCCGCGACCACTACCTGACGGCGGTGACGCGGGTCGACAACCAGCTGGTGGAAATCATCGACGTGGAGAAGATCCTCGCCGAAGTGGCGCCGACCTCGGAGGACATCTCCGAAGGCGTGCTGGATGCCGAGACCCAGGCCCGAGCGGTGAGCAAGCGCGTGCTGGTGGTGGACGACTCCTCCGTGGCGCGCAAGCAGCTGGTGCGTTGCCTGGAGACTGTCGGCGTGGAAGTGCTGGCGCTCAACGACGGCCGCCAGGCGCTGGATTACCTGCACCAGATGGTGGAGGCCGGCGGGCATCCGGGCAGCGATCTGCTGATGGTGATCTCGGATATCGAGATGCCGGAAATGGATGGCTACACGCTCACGGCGGAAATCCGTCACGACCCGCGCATGCAGGATCTGCACATTCTCCTGCATACTTCGTTGTCCGGGGTGTTCAACCAGGCGATGGTGAAGAAGGTCGGCGCTGACGACTTCCTCGCCAAGTTCCGTCCCGATGACCTGGCGGCCCGTGTGTCGGACCGCATCAAGGCAGTGGATGGCGCATCGGCCTGATGCCGGCGTGACGAGATGCGGGTGGCGCCGGTGCCGCCCGCATCGTCTATGGTTTTTTGAGCACCGGTCAGGCAGTTGCCGTCGCATTGCCGGCAGCCGTCCACGAGCAAAGAGGCTTATCTGTGACATCCACCAATTCTGAATTCGAGCTGTTCCGGGATTTCCTGGAGAAGACCTGCGGCATCCTCCTGGGCGCCAACAAGCAGTACCTGGTCTCCAGCCGCTTGAACAAGTTGATGGAGCAGCAGGGCATCAAGTCCCTGGGCGAGCTGGTTCAGAAGATCCAGATGCGCAGCCAGCTGCGCGAGCAGGTGGTCGATGCCATGACCACCAACGAGACCCTGTGGTTTCGCGATACCTACCCCTTCGAGGTGCTGAAGAACCGCGTGCTGCCGGAGATGATCAAGGCCTCGCCCGGCCAGCGCCTGCGCATCTGGTCGGCGGCCTGTTCCTCGGGGCAGGAACCGTATTCGCTGTCGATGTCCATCGACGAGTTCGAGCGCACCAACCTCGGCCAACTGAAGGCCGGCGTGCAGATCGTCGCCACCGACCTGTCCGGCTCCATGCTCACCGCCTGCAAGGCCGGCGAGTACGACAGCCTGGCCATTGGCCGTGGCCTGTCGCAGGAGCGCCTGGCGCGCTACTTCGACCAGAAGACGCCGGGGCGCTGGACAGTGAAGCCACCGATCAAGAGCCGTGTGGAGTTCCGCGCGCTGAACCTGCTGGACAGCTATGCCACGCTGGGCAAGTTCGACATGGTGTTCTGCCGCAACGTGCTGATCTATTTCTCGGCCGAGGTGAAGCGCGACATCCTCCTGCGCATCCATGCCACGCTCAAGCCTGGCGGCTACCTGTTCCTCGGCGCCTCCGAAGCGCTCAACGCGCTGCCGGACCACTACCAGATGGTCCAGTGCAGCCCGGGGATCATCTACAAGGCCAAGTGATCGGCCGACGCCCCGCCTGTTCGGGCGGGGATCTTGCTACGGCATTCACCTGATCGCGGACTTTGTCCGCGATCTGCATTTCTGCGTGCGTCGAATTCGCGGCGGAGCACGGCCGCAGGAGGGGGAGAGCTTGCGATACCCATGCTATCGGTGCCTCGGAATCGATGGGTATCGCTGTGCTCCACGCCATCCTGCGTATGCGTTCGCCGGGCAGGGTGCCGTTCGCGATCGGGTGGCAATGACTTTCCCCGTAGGAGCGGGCCATGCCCGCGATCCGTCGGCAGGGCCGACGTTTCCAATAGCTTCGCGGGCAAGCTGAACGCGGCAACGGCAACGGCAGAAGAGGGCGGCAAAGCGCAGCGGCAAGCTTGCCGCCTTGCCCCTGGCGGCAAGGAAAGCGGTTGCCGCTTTGCCGCTGTTTGCCGCTCCTTGCCGCTGCTCGGATTCCCTCAAGCCCTTGATTATCCAGGGAATATAAATATGGCACGCACCTTGCTGAAGTGTTGGCAAGCCCACACCGGCAAACAGGTTCGTGACCATGAGCATCAGCTTCGACAAAGCCCTCGGCATCCACCAGCAAGCGCTGAACTTCCGCTCCCAGCGCGCTGAAGTCCTGGCCAATAACCTGGCCAACGCCGACACGCCCAACTACAAGGCGCGCGATCTGGATTTCGCCTCGGTGCTGGCAGCCCAGTCGGACAAGCTGAAGAACGGCACCTTCAGCGCGACCCTGACCAATTCGCATCACATTGCCGCCGATGGTTTCGGCATGGGTGACGAGTCGGTGAAATACCGCATCCCGAACCAGCCTTCGGTTGACCAGAACACCGTCGACGAACAGATCGAGCAAGCCAACTACGCGGAAAACTCCGTGCAGTTCCAGGCCTCGTTCACCTTCCTCAACAGCAAATTCAAAGGGCTGATGAACGCCCTGCGCGGGGAGTAATCGCCATGTCGCTCGCCAGTGTCTTCAACATCGCCGGTACCGGCATGAGTGCCCAGACCACCCGTCTGAACACCACCGCGTCGAACATCGCAAACGCCGAGAGCGTCTCCTCGAGCATCGACCAGACCTACCGCGCCCGTCACCCGGTGTTCTCCACCATGCTGCAGAACGCCCAGGGCGGCGACCAGGGTTCGCTGTTCGGCGAGACCGACCAGGCCGGTTCCGGCGTGCAGGTGCTGGGCGTGGTCGAGGACCAGAGCCCGCTGGTGCCGCGCTACGAGCCGAACCATCCGGCCGCCGACAAGGACGGCTACGTCTACTACCCCAACGTCAACGTGGTGGAGGAGATGGCCGACATGATCTCCGCCAGTCGTTCTTTCCAGAGCAACGCGGAAATGATGAACACCGCCAAGCAGATGATGCAGAAGGTCCTGACCCTGGGTCAGTAAGCGCAGAGGACGCCCCATGAGCATCAATACCGATAACAGCACCACGAGTTCGATCCTGTCCTCGCTCAACTCCGGGTCGTCGAGTTCGTCGACCACCAGCGAGACCGGGACCAGCGCGCTGGGCAAGGATTCCTTCCTGCAGTTGCTGGTCACCCAGTTGAACAACCAGAACCCGCTGGACCCGCAGGACAACACCGAGTTCGTCTCCCAGCTGGCGCAGTTCAGCAGCTTGGAGAGCATGCAGAACCTGGATACCACCCTGGGCACCTTCTATTCGTCGTTCCAGTCGTCGCAGGCCCTGCAGGCTTCTTCGCTGGTCGGGCGCTCGGTGATCGTCAATTCCAGCAAGGTGCAGGTCGATGACCCGAGCGCTGGCGTCAACGGCACCCTGGTGATGCCGTCCGGCGGCGATGGTGTGACCCTGAAGATCTACGACGACTCGGGTGACCTGATCCGCACCGTCGACATGGGCAGCCAGAAGGCCGGCAACATCGATTTCAAGTGGGACGGCAAGGACGACAGCGGCGAACTGGTGGCTGCCGGCACCTACACCGTCAAGGCCAGCGCCAGCCTGGACGGTACCAGTACCGCCCTGACCACCTACCTGCCGGCCACGGTCAACAGCGTCACGCTGGGCCAGAACGGCGGGGAAATGTCCCTGAACCTGGCTGGCATCGGCGCCGTTTCCGCCTCCAGCATTCAGACCATCGGAAAATAACGCCGCGTTTCGGCACAGGAGCAACACATGTCTTTCAATACCGCCCTGAGTGGACTCAACGCCGCGTCGATGGACCTGAACGTCACCGGCAACAACATTGCCAACGTCGGCACCACCGGCTTCAAATCCTCGCGGACCGAGTTCGCCGACCTCTACGCCTCCTCGATGCTCGGCACCGGCCGCATCGCCGTGGGTAACGGTGTGGTCACCCAGGCCGTTTCGCAGCAATTCACCCAGGGCAACCTGAGCACCACCGGTCGCAGCCTGGACCTGGCAGTGAGCGGCAACGGCTTCTTCATGACCAGCGACAACGGCAGCCGCGTCTACACCCGCAACGGCACCTTCAATACCGACGCCAGCGGCTACATCGTCGATGGTTCGGGCAATCGCCTGCAGGGTTATGGCGTCAATGGCAACGGCAACATCGTCAATGGCGTGATCACCGACCTGAAGGTCGACACCGCCAACCAGCCGCCGAGCCCGACCTCGAAGATCACTTCGACCCTGAGCCTGAACTCCAACGCCACCACGCCGACTACCACGCCGTTCGATGCCACCGACTCGGACAGCTACAACTGGTCGACCTCCGTGGACATCTATGACTCCCAGGGCAACTCGCACACCATGACGAACTACTTCGTCAAGGACAGCGCCAACAACTGGAGCATGTACACCCTGGTGGACGGGCGTAACCCGCAGACCCCGACCAGCACCACGCCGCTGAGCAGCGACATCACCTTCAACAGCGCCGGCCAGCTGACGGGCATCACTTCCACCGGCATGACCGTCAATGCCGACAACACCATGACCCTGACCGGCTGGACGCCGGCCGCCGTCACCGACTCCACCACCAACCCGGTGACCTGGGGTGCCAACGGCGCGTCAGGCACTACTGGCGGCATCAGCATCGACCTGACCAAGACCACCCAGACCAACGGCTCCTTCGCCGTGACGGCGGTGACCCAGGATGGCTACGCCACCGGCCAGATGTCCGGCCTGTCGTTCGCCGAAGACGGCCAGATGTACGCCACCTACACCAACGGCCAGTCCAAGGTGATCGGCCAGGTGATCCTGGCCAACTTCGCCAACACCCAGGGCCTGACCCCGGTGGGCAACACCGGCTGGAAGCAGTCGCTGGCCTCGGGCGAGGCGGTGATCGGCACGCCCACCTCCGGCACCCTCGGCTCGGTCGGCTCGGGAACCCTGGAAGACTCCAACGTCGACCTCACCGCGCAACTGGTGAACCTGATCGTGGCGCAGCGCAACTACCAGGCGAACGCCAAGACCGTCCAGACCGAAAGCACCATCTCCGACACCATCATCAACCTGCGTTGATGTCGTCATGAGAAAAGGCCGCGCCGGGAAAACCGGCGGGGCCTTTTTCATTGCTGCTCGCATTTCCTGCAAGTGAAGCGTCAGCGAGCGAGGTGGTTCTCGATCATCTTCACCACGTCACCGGCGTGCCCGCTGATGACTGCCTTGGCGGCGTACAGGGCCATGCCCCGCACCGCCGCGGGGGCGACCTTGGGCGGCATCACCAGTTCCTGGTTGACCACCACGTCCAGCAGTGCCGGGCCGGGCTGCGCCAGCCATTCGACAACGGCCGCTTCCAGCTCGTCGCAGTGCGTCACCTTGCGCCCCCACAGGCCGATGGCCTCCGCCACGCGGCCGAAGTCCGGGTTCTGCAGGTTGGTGAAGGCGTCCAGCATGCCTTCCACCCGTTGTTCCAGTTCGACGAAGAACAGCGCGCTGTTATTGAACACCACCAGCTTCAGCGGGATCTGCTCCTGCACCAACGTCAGCAGGTCGCCCATCAGCATGGACAGGCCGCCGTCGCCGCACAGGGCAATGACCTGGCGCTCGGGGAAGGCGACCTTCAGCCCCATGGCCTGCGGCATGGCGTTGGCCATGGTGCCGTGGACCAGGCTGCTCAGGGTGCGCCGGCTAGACAGGGCGCTGATGTAGCGCAGTATCCAGATCATCGGTGAGCCGCCGTCGGCAGTGAACATCGCATCTGCCGCCGCATGACGATCGATCAGGCTGGTCAGGTACTGCGGGCGGATCAAGCCGTTGTGCGTCGGCTGGGCGTGTTCGCGCAGGCCGGCCAGTGCCTTGCTGTGTCGCTCCAGGCAATGGTCGAGGAAGCTGCGATCCTGGCGTGGCGTGATCAGCGGCAGCAGCGCTTCCACGGTGCTGCCTACATCGCCGACGGCGCCGAGGCTGATTGGGTGGCGGCGGCCGAGGTGGCTGCCCTGGATGTCGATCTGGATGATGGTGGCGTGGTCCGGGTAGAACTGCCGCCAGGCGAAGCCTGAGCCAAGGACCAGCAGGGTGTCGCACTGGCTGACGGCGTAGCAGCCGGACTCATGGCCCATCATGCCGATCATGCCGACGTTGAAGGGGTTGTCCGGCTCGAGGAAGTCCTTGGCGCGGGAGGTGTGGGCGATGGGCGCCTGCAGGGCCGTCGCCAGTTTCTTCACCGCGTCCTGAACTCCGGCGCAGCCGATACCGCCGTAGATGGCGATGGACTTGCCGGCGTTGAGCAGCGCGGCAATCTTCTGCAGCTCATCTTCCGCCGGGCACACCCTGGGTCGTGGGGTGATCGGTGGCAGCGCCCTAGCACCAGTCGGCGCGGGCAGGCCGGCAATGTCGGCCGGTAGCACCAGCACGGCGACGCCGCGCTTGTTCAGCGCTTCCTGCACGGCCTGCTGGGTCTTGTGCACGGCCTGTTGCGCGCTGTGGATCTGCTCGCAGTAGACACTGCAACGGCTGTAGACCTGGAGGAAGTCGACCTCCTGGGGGAAGTCGGAGCCCAGGTCGTCGCTCTGGATCTGGCTGGCGATCAGCACCACCGGCAGGCCGTTGCGGTGGGACTCGAACAGGCCGTTGATGAAGTGCAGGCTGCCCGGCCCGCAGCTGCCGGCGCACAGGGTCAGGGTGTCGCTGATCAACGCTTCGGCGCCGGCGGCAAAGGCGCCGGCTTCTTCGTGGCGCACGTGCACCCAGCGGATGCCGCCCTGGCGACGCAGGGCGTCGGTGAAGTGGTTGAGGGTATCGCCGGGAATGCCCCAGCAGTGTCGGGCACCTGCGCCATGCAGGATGTCGACCATGAGTTCTGCCACTGTCTGGCTCATATCGGGCTCCTTTGAATCATCGGAGAAGGGGCGACGTGCGCCCCTGCGAAAGAGTGGGCCGGCGCCTTTGCGGGCGTCGGTTGCGCGGGGCGTCAGGGCTTCTTGCGCACGGCAGTGACTTCGATCTCCACCAGCCAGCCGGGGTCGAACAGGCCGGCGACCTGGATGGCCGAGCGCGCCGGCACCTTGGGCTGTGCCGCGGTGCCGAAGAACTGGTTGTAGCCTTCCATGAAGCCGGCGAAATCCATCTTGCCGTCCTTCTTCGGGTCACCCACCAGGTAGGCCTGCATCTTCACTACGTCGCCCATGCCCAGACCCATGGACTTGAGGGTGCCCTGGATGGATTGGAGGACGTTGATGGTCTGGGCCTTGGTATCGCCGTAGACCACGGTGGCGCCGGAGAGGTCTTTCTGCGGCACGGCGCCGGGCGTCAGGCCACTGATATGGATTTCCGAGTAGCCCTCGGGCACCTCCACCGCCAGGGCGATGGGGAAGTTGGAGTCCGGCAGCTTGTAGCGGATCACCTCGGCGGCGCCGGCGCAGAGCGGGCCGGCCAGCACGGCCAGGGAGAGCGCAAGGGCGAAGGGATTGAGTCGTTTCATCGGTCAGTCTTCTGTTGTGAAGGGCGGTGGGCGCGAAATCAGCCTTCCTGGTAAACGATGGGTTTGGGTGGCCGCAGCTCCTTGACCTGCTGATCGGTGATGGTCTGTGTGCTCTTGTTGCCGAAGTGCGTGGTGACGTAGTTGGCGACGGCGGCGATCTGCGTGTCGTTCAGGTAGGCGCTGAAGCTGGGCATGCCGTGCAGGCCGTTGAGCATGATGGCGGCGGGGTAGTCGGGAGTGGCCAGGCGCGGGTTGGCGGCGAGCTTGGGGTACATCCCCGCGCCGCTGTGGGCGCCCTGGCCCTCGGCCATGTGGCAGCCCTGGCAGATGGACTGGTAGAGCACTGCACCGTCGGTGCTGGTGAAGTTGTTGTTGTCGTGCTGGAAGATCGCGTCGTCCCGGCGCATGGGGTCGGGGCCAGCCAGTACCAGGGTCGAGGTCAGGGATAGCAGGGCGATGAGGGAAATGCGCAGTTGCATGGTTGTGATCCTCTGGAAGGTCAGCCGACGATGCGCTGGTGGAGGCGAGTGATGGCGTCGCGCGCGGAGAGGGCGGCGCCTTCCTGCCAGCCGGGGATGTAGGAGGCGTGCTCGCCGGCCAGCAGGATGCGGCCGTCGATCTGGCACAGGTTGTCGTAGTGCTCCTTGCGCGTTTCCTCGGTCCACAGGCCGTAGCAGCCGTTGGTCCAGGGCACGCGATGCCAGGCCACGCTGATACCGTTGTCGAACTCTTCGTGGTACTGCGGGTGGATCTGCGCGCCATACTCGACGACCTTCTTCAGGCGTTCCTCGGGCGTCATTGCGCTGAATTTGAAGGAGTCGGCGCCGAAGGTGTAGGCCGCCAGCAGCACGCCCTTGCCCGGCTGGTTGATGCCGGCCATGGGGTAGCTGATGCGGTTGATCGGCAGGTTGGTGCGGGTGACGCCGCCGTAGATGCGCTCGTCGTCTTCCCAGAAGCGCCGCTTGAACTGGATGCCGGCCTTGAAGGCGGTGTCGTAGGGCACCGAGGCGATGGCGGCCTTCATCTTGTCGCTGACGTTGATGTCGAGTTGGCTGAGGATCGACAGGGGCAGGGTGCAGATGCACCAGTCGGCGCTGGCGTGATCGGTCTTGCCGGTCTTCAGGTCGGTGTAGGTGGCAGTGACGCCCTTGTCGGTCTGCTCGATCCTGCTGATCTTGGCGTTGAAGCGCAGGACGGATTTCAGCTCGCGCTCGAAGGCCCGGGGCAGCATGTCCATGCCACCGGTAGGCTGGAACAGCGCAGTCTGGAATTCATACAGTTGTCCCTGGGAGATCGCCTCCCACAGGCCGGACTTGAGCACATCGCCCAACTGTGTCGGTTGGGAGTACTGCACGACCGGCATCAGGCCGCCGCCGGGGTCGATGTCATAACCGCGCCGCGAGCTGGCTTCCAGGCTTTTCGAATAGCGGTAGTTACTGTCCAGGCCGCCGAAGTCCTTCAGCGATTCGAGCAGCCTTTCCTGGTCTTCTTTGGTCAGCGGCGAGTCCAGCTTGCCCTGGCCCACCACCTTGGCCAGCAGCTCGGAGATGCCGCCCTGGTAGTCGCACTGCACGTGTCGCAAGCGCTGTGGCTTGCCGCCAAAGGCGTCGGAGGCGTGAACGTAGGCGTTGTAGTTGACCTGGAAGAACGGGTCGAGGCCGACGCCCAGTTCCTTGTAGTAGTCGAGCATGGCGTAGTGGTTGTACGGGATGCGCCACGGACCAGGGTTCACGTACTGCCCTTCATCGAACCGGCAGACCTGCTTGATGCCGCTCAGCTCGGTGAATTCGTCGCCGCCGCGCAGGGTCCAGGACCGGCCGCCCGCCTTGGCGTTGTACTCGAGGACCTGCACCTTGTAGCCGGCCTTGCGCAGCTCGTAGGCCGCCACCAGGCCGGCGATGCCCGCGCCGAGGATCAGCACGCTGGCGCCCTTGGGGTCGCCGTCGAGCTTCACCGGGCCGCGATAGGGCGGCACTGCGGCATAACCCAGGCTGGTCATGGCCTGGTACAGCACCGCGCCACCGGCGGCCATGCCGATCATGGAGAGAAGGTTGCGGCGTGTCAGAGAGGACGAAGAGTTACTCATGGGTAAGCACTCGTTTCAGGAAGGGGGGGTGAATTAGTCCGAACGGACTGAGCAGCTTTAGCACCCGCCACGGCCGTAAATGACGCCTGATTGCTGATGCAGACGGTTCATTGACGCTTTGAAGATTCGTCGGACAGCGGCGCTTCCTACTTCGTGTGCCAAGGAGTCGTAGAGCCAGAGCGCAAAATGCGATGGGAAAATGCTGACCTGCGTATGAGAAGAGAGAGCATTGGCCGCAGGCCCTGGTCTTGCCGCAGGCGGCAGAGCGTCGCCGCTTTGGCGCAGGCAATTGCCGGTGTTTTTTAAATAATTATTAAAAATCAATTGGTTGAGTTGATTTTTAGCGATTGGTACGGCACTTGCTTGCTCAGCATCCAGACGCCTACAGCGGCAATCAGCTGGGGTACGGAGGATTCGATGGACAAGATGCTGTATGTCGCCATGAGCGGCGCGAGCCAGAACACCAAAGCCATGCAGGCTCACGCCAACAACCTGGCGAACATCTCCACGACCGGCTTCCGCCGCGACTTCGAGCAAGCTCGCGCCATGCCCGTGTTCGGTGACAGCTTTCCGGCGCGCGTCTTCGCCATGAGCGAACGTCCGGCGACCGACTTCACCACCGGCTCCCTGCAGGAAACCGGCCGTGACCTCGACGTCGCCGCCAAGGGCGATGCCTGGATCGCCGTGCAGGCGCCGGACGGCGGCGAAGCCTACGTGCGCACCGGCAGCCTGGAAATCGACGCCCTCGGCCAGCTGCGCACCAGCGACGGCATGCCGGTGATGGGCAACGGCGGGCCGATCGCGATTCCGCCGGAAGAAAAGATCGACATCGGCGAGGACGGCACCATCACCATCCGTGGTCAGGGCAACAACCCCAATGCACTGGCTACCGTCGACCGCATCAAGCTCGTGACTCCCGACGCCAAGCAACTGGAGAAGGGCAGCGACGGCCTCATCCGCATGAAGTCGGGCCAGCCCGCTCCCCAGGTCGATGCCAATGCCAGCGTGCAGTCCGGCGTGCTGGAAGCCAGCAACGTCAACGCTGTCGACGAGATGACCTCGATCCTGGCGCTGTCTCGCCAGTTCGAGTTGCACGTGAAGATGATGAAAACCGCCGAAGAAGACTCCCAGTCGATGGCGCGTGTTTTGCAATTCAGCTGATAAGAACCTGATTAACCGTCCAAGGCGCCACGAATCCGGCGCCCGAGGAGAACGACATGCTTCCGGCACTTTGGGTCAGCAAGACCGGTCTGTCCGCCCAGGACATGAACCTGACCACCATCTCGAACAACCTGGCGAACGTGTCCACCACGGGCTTCAAGCGCGACCGCGCGGAGTTCCAGGACCTGCTCTACCAGATCAAGCGTCAGCCCGGCGCCAACTCGACCCAGGACACCCAGCTGCCCTCGGGCCTGCAACTGGGTACCGGTGTGCGCATCGTCGGCACCCAGAAGAACTTCACCGCCGGCAGCCTGCAGACCACCGACAACCCGCTGGACATGGCGGTCAACGGTCGTGGCTTCTTCCAGGTGCTGACCCCGGACGGCACTGTCGCCTACACCCGTGACGGCAGCTTCCACCTGAACTCCGACGGCCAGATCGTCACCTCCAACGGCAATGCCCTGGAGCCGGCCATCGTCGTCCCGGCTGAAACCCAGACCTTCACCGTCGGCAACGACGGCACTGTCTCGGTCACCGTCGCCGGCAACGCGACGCCGCAGATCATCGGCAACATCCAGACCGCCGACTTCATCAACCCGGCCGGCTTGCAGGCCACCGGCAACAACCTGTTCCTGGAAACCGCCGCCAGCGGCGCGCCCCAGGTCGGCACCCCTGGCCTGAACGGCCTGGGCACCGTGCTGCAGAACACCCTGGAGAACTCCAACGTCAGCGTGGTGGAAGAGATGGTGAACATGATCACCACCCAACGCGCGTACGAGATGAACTCCAAGGTGATCTCCACCGCGGACCAAATGCTCTCCTTCGTCACCCAGAACCTGTAACAACCGGCTGCGCGTCGGCCATGCGGCGTTGAAATCGAATTAGGAATGCTCATTGGCTGGAGCCAACTCCGCTTCCTAATTCGATTTCGCCTTGCCTGACCTAGCTCGCGCGGTCGTTGGAAAAACCGGTCCTTGGGCCACTGTGATCCCGTAGTCGCTCTCCCCGAGAGGTAGCTGTAGATGAACCGTTCCCACCTCCTTCCGCTGCTGGCCATCGCCGCGTTGGCAGGGTGCGTGAGCCCTCCGCCCAAGCCGGACGATCCCTATTACGCTCCGGTGCTGCCGCGCACGCCTGCGCCGGCTGCCCAGAACAATGGGTCGATCTACCAGGCCGGGTTCGAGAACAACCTCTACGGCGACCGCAAGGCCTTCCGCGTGGGTGACATCATCACCATCACCCTCAACGAGAAGACCCAGGCGAGCAAGAAAGCCAACTCGGACATCTCCAAGGACAGCAGCAACAAGCTCGGCCTGACCTCGATGTTCGGCAGCAGCCTGACTACCAACAACCCGGTGGGCGGCGGAGACCTGAGCCTCTCCGCCGAGTACTCGGGCAACCGCGAAACCAAGGGCGACAGCGCGGCCGGGCAGAGCAACAGCCTGACGGGCTCGATCACCGTTACCGTGGCCGACGTCATGCCCAACGGCATCCTCGCCGTGCGCGGCGAGAAGTGGATGACCCTGAACACCGGCAACGAGCTGGTGCGCATTGCCGGTCTGATCCGCGCCGACGACATCGCCACCGACAACACCGTCGCCTCCACTCGTGTGGCCGATGCGCGCATCACCTACTCGGGCACCGGCGCGTTCGCCGATGCGAGCCAGCCGGGCTGGTTCGACCGCTTCTTCCTCAGCCCGCTGTTCCCGTTCTGAGGGTGATGACGATGACTGTCGTTCGCAAGGTATCCCTCGGCCTGACCCGCGCGCTCCGCCTCGGCGGCGCGCTGCTGGCCTGCGCGCTGTTCGCCGTGCCGGCCGCCCATGCCGAACGGCTCAAGGACATCGCCACCATCCAGGGTGTGCGCAATAACCAGCTGATCGGCTACGGCCTGGTCGTCGGCCTCAATGGCACTGGCGACCAGACCACGCAGACGCCGTTCACCCTGCAGACCTTCAACAACATGCTGGCGCAGTTCGGCATCAAGGTGCCGGCAGGCTCGGGCAACGTGCAGCTGAAGAACGTCGCGGCGGTGTCCATCCATGCCGACCTTCCGCCGTTCGCCAAGCCGGGCCAGGCCATCGACATCACCGTGTCGTCCATCGGCAACGCCAAGAGCCTGCGCGGCGGCAGCCTGCTGATGACCCAGCTCAAGGGTATCGACGGCCAGACCTACGCCGTGGCCCAGGGCAACCTGGTGGTCGGCGGCTTCGACGCCGAAGGCCGCGACGGTTCCAAGATCACCGTCAACGTGCCGTCGGCCGGCCGCATTCCGGCGGGCGCTACCGTCGAGCGCGCGGTACCGAGCGGCTTCGACCAGGGCAATACCCTGACCCTGAACCTCAATCGCCCTGACTTCACCACCGCCAAGCACATCGTCGACCGCATCAACGAACTGCTCGGCCCGGGCGTCGCCCAGGCTGTGGACGGTGGCTCGGTACGCGTCAGCGCGCCGCTGGACCCGAACCAGCGCGTGGACTACATGTCCGTGCTGGAGAACCTCGATGTGCAGGCCGGCGAAGCCGTGGCCAAGGTCATCATCAACTCGCGCACCGGCACCATCGTGATCGGCCAGAACGTGCGCGTTTCGCCGGCCGCCGTGACCCACGGCAGCCTGACCGTGACCATCACCGAAGACCCCATCGTCAGCCAGCCCGGTCCGTTCTCCAACGGCCAGACTGCCGTCGTCCCGCGCTCGAACGTGAGCGCCAACCAGGAAGCCAAGCCGATGTTCAAGTTCGGCCCCGGCACCACCCTGGATGAAATCGTACGCGCCGTTAACCAGGTGGGCGCTGCGCCCGGCGACCTGATGGCGATCCTCGAAGCCCTGAAACAGGCCGGCGCGCTGCAAGCCGACCTGATCGTGATCTGAGGACGCCGCCGTGGACGCCCGACTGCTTTCTGCTGGTACCTCCACTACCGACTCCGGTTCCTACTCCGACCTCAATCGCCTGTCGGCGATGAAGACCGGCGCGAACCGCGACAGCGCGGGGAACATCCGCAAGGTCGCCCAGGAGTTCGAATCGCTGTTCATGAACGAGATGCTGAAATCCATGCGCTCGGCCAACGAGGTGTTCGCCAAGGACAACCCGATGAACAGTGAAGCGGCCAAGCAGTACCAGGACATGTACGACCATCAGCTGTCCGTGTCTCTGGCCACCCAGGGGCATGGTATCGGCCTGGCCGACGTGCTGGTCAAGCAGATGGAAAAGATGCAGGGCGTCCGCCACACCGGCAACAACCCCTTCGCCCAGACCGGCACCCAGGCGGCCACCGACGGCACCCAGAGCGCTGCGGCCACCGCTGCTGCGTCCGACCGGCAGAAGACCCCGAGCGTGTTTGCCGCCAACGGCAAGGCCTTGCCGCAACCCGAAGCCGGCCGTGACGATCGCCAGGCGCTGAACGCCCGTCGCCTTGCCTTGCCGGGCAAGCTCGCCCAGCGTATCGCTGCAGGCCTGGTGCCGGGCGCCGACAGCTCCGTGGCTTCCACCGCCAACCAGCCGGCACAGCTGGCCAGCAACGATTGGCGCGGCAGCCAGGCCTACACCAAACAGATCGACACCACCGTGGCGGTGGCCGATATCGATACCTCGGCGATCTCCACCAGGCCGGGCAAGTCGATGTTCGCTTCGGCCGACGACTTCATCAGCACCATGCTGCCCATGGCCGAGCGCGCGGCCAAGCGCATCGGTGTCGACCCGCGTTACCTGGTGGCCCAGGCCGCGCTGGAAACCGGCTGGGGCAAGAAGATGATCGCCCAGCGCGACGGCAGCAGCAGCCACAACCTGTTCGGCATCAAGACCGGTTCCAGCTGGAAGGGCGACTCCGCCCGCGCCACCACCACCGAATTCGAGAAAGGCAAGGAAGTGAAGGAAGTGGCTTCGTTCCGTGCCTACAACTCCTTCGAGCAGAGCTTCCAAGACTACGTCAGCTTCCTGCAGAACAACGATCGCTACCAGGGCGCGCTGGATTCCGCGTCGCGTCCGGATCAGTTCATGAAGGAACTGCAGCGTGCCGGCTACGCCACCGACCCGCAGTACGCGCGCAAGGTGAACCAGATCGCCAAGCAGATGCAGGTCTACCAGACCGTCGCGATGGCCGACACCCCGACTCGCACACTGTGAAGCCCTGTACAAAGGACTGCGCTAAGGAAAGACCATGAGCCTCTTATCCATCGGACTGTCCGGCCTCAACGCCTCGCAAGCGGCGCTGAGCACCACCGGCAACAACATCACCAACGTCAACACGGCGGGCTACACGCGCCAGACGACGTCGCAGGTGACCTCCGCCGAGCAGTTCGCGGGGCAGTACTACGTTGGCACCGGTACCACGGTGCAGGACGTCCGCCGGATGTACAGCGAGTTCCTGGCCAACCAGTTGCGCGGCGCCACCTCGGTGGACAGCGATGCGCAGACCTACCTCTCCCAGGTCAACCAGATCGATTCGCTGCTGTCCGACAGCACCACCGGTCTGTCCAAGGTCATGCAGAACTTCTTCGCCTCGCTGCAGACCGCTGCGGCGACGCCGACCGACGCCGCCTCGCGTCAGCTGGTGCTGACCCAGGCCGCGAACCTGGCGCAGCGCTTCAACTCGATTTCCACCCAGCTGGGCACCCAGAACAGCTACGTCAACACCCAGATGGACAGCCTGGCCGGGCAGGTCACCGACCTGGCCAAGACCATCGCCCAGTACAACCAGGCGATCATCGCAGCCGAGGCTGGCGGCGCCAGCGCCAACGACCTGCAGGACAAGCGCGACCAGGCGGTATTGCAGCTTTCCGACATGATCGGCGTCAGCGTGGTCAAGCAGGGCAGCAGCCTCAACCTCTACCTGGGCTCCGGCCAGCCGCTGGTGGTGGGGGCCAATTCCTCCACCCTGACCGCCGGCCCGAGCGCCAACAACCCGTCGCAATTCAGCCTGAGCCTGAGCTCCGGCAGCTCGACCATGGACGTCACCTCGGTGGTCACCGGGGGCCAGATGGGCGGCCTGCTGCGCTACCGCAGCGACGTGCTGAACACGACCCAGAACGAACTGGGGCGCATGGCCATCGTCCTTGCCGACACCTTCAACAGCCAGCTCGCCCAGGGCCTGGACCTGAACGGCAACTTCGGCGCGCAGCTGTTCAAGGACATCAACGACGCCAGCGTCATCGGCAACCGCAGCCTGGCCAATACCCACAATACCGGCACCGGCAACCTCAACGTCAACATCACCGACAGCAGCGCACTGACCACCAGTGACTACGAGGTGACCTTCACCTCCGCCACCGGCTACACCATCAAGCGCTCCTCTGATGGCACGGTGCTGGGCAGCGGCGACCTGACCGACAACCCGCCGAAGGAATTCGACGGCTTCAGCATCAGCCAGCAGAGCGTCGGTACCGTGCAGGCGGGCGACCGTTTCACGGTAATCCCGACCCGCACCGCGGCCTCGGACATCTCGGTCACCATGACCGACTCCAACCGCCTGGCCTTCGCCTCGCCGGTGGTCGCCAGCACCACCACTGGCAATGAAGGCAGCGGCACCATCAGCGGCACCACCCTGACCAGCAAGCTGGATGCCAGCAACGGCACCGCGCTGGGCGCCTCGATCAAGGCCGGCCTGCCGGTGAAGCTGGTGTTCGACGCAGCCAGCGGCGGCACCCAGGGCTACACCATCTACGATTCGGCAGGCAACTCGCTGGGCACCGGCAACATCGTGCCGGGCCAGAGCAATGACATCAGCATCACCGTACCGGGCTCGCCATCGTTCAGCTTCCAGACCACCATCGCCGGTTATCCAGCGGACGGCGACAGCTTCGGCGTGGCCTTCAACAGCAATGGCGACGCCGACAATAGCAACGCCCAGAAGCTCATCGACCTGCAGACCACCAAGACCGTCGGCAGCGGCACGGGCAGCGGCAGCGGCATGAGCCTGACCGGCGCGTACAGCAGCCTGACCGAGACCGTCGGCGCCACGGCCAACCAGGCCAAGCTCGATGCCACCGCCACCGAGGCGGTGCTGACCCAGGCGCAAGGCAGCCGCGACTCGCTGTCGGCGGTCAACCTCGATGAAGAGGCGGCCAACCTGGTGAAGTTCCAGCAGTACTACACGGCCTCCGCGCAGATCATCAAGACCGCGCAGACGCTCTTCGACACCCTGATCAACAACATCTGAGGAGGCTGAAATGGTTGTGCGAATTTCCACCCCGCAGATCTTCAATTCGAACATCGACAACTACAACCGCGGCTATGCCAGCCTGGCCAAGCTGCAGGAGCAGATCTCCAGCGGCACGCGTATCCAGACTCCGGCGGACGACCCCGTCGGCGCCGCGCGTCTGTTGCAGCTGGAGCAGCAGCAGGCGCTGCTGACCCAGTACAGCGGCAACATGACGTCCGCGACCAACAGCCTGAACCAGGAGCAGAGCGTCCTCGATTCCATCACCACCGCCCTGCAGCGCGCCCGCGAACTGACCCTGCGCGCCGGCGACGGCTCGATGACCGACGAGGACCGTGGCGCCATCAGCGATGAGCTGGGCGAAATCCAGAACCAGCTGCTGACCCTGATGAACAGCAAGGACGCCAGCGGCAACTACCTGTTCTCCGGCAGCAAGAGCACCGTGCAGCCCTTCGTGCAGAACGCCGACGGCAGCTTCAGCTACCAGGGCGACCAGAGCACCCTCAAACTGCAGATCTCCGACAATCTGACGCTGTCCACCAACGACAACGGCTGGAGCATCTTCGAGATGGCGGCCAACGCCAGCCGCACCATCAGCTCGGTGACCAGCAATCCGAGCGCCGACGGTGTGCAGCGTGTTTTCCTGTCCCAGGGCAATGTGACCAGCGACAGCAACTACAACGCCAGCTTCCGTGATGGCGCGCCCTACACGCTGAACGTGCTCAGCGGCACGCAGTACCAGATCCTCGACAAGGACGGCAACGACGTCACCAGCGATGCCACCACCAATGGCACCTACGACTCGACCTCCACCGACAGCAACGCCATCAACTTCCGTGGTGCGCAGTTCCAGCTGGACGTATCGCTGCCTTCCAGCGACGACGCCAGCACGGTGGACAGCCTGGTCAACGGCTACAGCTTCAGCTTCGGTACCGCGCCCGACACCCTGTCGGTCAAGCGCAGCGCCACCAACACCTCCACGGCGCAGATCACCTCCACCACGGTGAGCAACAACACCGCTTACACCACGCAGTTCCCCAGCAGCGGCGTGCAGCTCAAGTTCACCAGCGCCACCGACTTCGAGGTCTACGCGCTGCCCACCAGCCAGGGCGCCACACCGCTGTCCACCGGCACGCTGGGCGCGACCTTCCCGCAAACGGTGACCGTGGCCGGCGTGGACATGACCCTCAGCGCCGCCCCGGCGACCGGTGATCAGTTCTCCGTCACTGCCAGCTCTCCGGAGCGGCAGAACATCCTCAATACCATCGGCGATCTGCGGACCGCGCTGGATACCTCTACCAGTGGGAACCCGCAGGCGCAGCTGAATATCCGCAACATGGTCGCGACTGCGCTCACCAACCTCGACAAGGCCAGCGACCAGGTGCTGGCGACCCAGTCGTCCATTGGTGCGCGGCTCAACACCATCGATGTGCTGAACCAGGAAAACCAGAGCCTGGCGCTGACCAACACCACTACGCAGTCGTCGATCCGCGATACCGACATGGCCGCGGCGACCTCGCAACTGGTGCTGCAGCAGACCATGCTCGAAGCGGCCCAGGCGGCGTTCGCGCGGATCAGCCAGCTCAGTCTGTTCAACAAACTCTGATCATTCCGGCCCGCCCGAAAGCGGCGGGCCCCACTCGGGAAGAACCACACATGGGTGATATCAACTTCAGCGCCAAGGGCCGCCAACTGATCGAGATGTACGGGCAGATGGCGCGCGAAGGCTACGATCGCAACGACGAGCAGCACGTCGACGTTGCCTTCAGCGACTTCGAGTTACGCCCGTTCCGTCCCCAGGTCCGCGAGATACTGCAGAACCATGCTATTCGCAACGTGCTGGACTACGGTTGCGGCGGCTCCGACTGGACCCAGCCCGGCTTCGATGACAATGGCCAGTCCGCCGTGCAGTACTTCAACCTCGAAGGGGCTTACCGCTACGAGCCTGCGCGTGGCATCGACGAACGCCGGAAAGTCGACTGCGTAGTGTCCTTCGACGTACTCGAGCACATCTTCGTTGCCGACGTGCCCAAGGTTCTGCGTGACATCTACTCCTGCGCTGAGCGCCTGGTGATCCTCAACGTCGCCTGCTATCCGGCCCAGGCGTTGCTGCCCAACGGTGAGAACGCCCACATCACCGTACGCCAGCCGCTGTGGTGGAAGGGCATGCTGGACTGCATCACACCGGAGTTCCCCGGCATCACGACCTGCCTGATCTGTTCCACCGCCTGGCGTCAGGCCACCGGTTTTCCGCAGTGGAGTGGCGACATGTGGCAGGCCAGCGAGACGTTCGTCATCGCCAACTGAGCCGCTTGCGCAGTCAACAGAAAAGCCTCCCGAGTGGAGGCTTTCTTGTTCGTGCGCAATGGGCAGGAGCAGACCTGCTCGGCTAACCCAAGCGCTCCCCCTGCAGGAGCGGGCCATGCCCGCGATCGCGCGCAAGGCGCGCTCCTACAGTTCAGTTTTCGTAGATGCGGACCTTGTCTGCGAAATCCTCCGAGGCGTACCCGCAGACCAACGCAAATCGACAGAGCGATTCGCTCCTGCCAAGTGTCCAAGAAAAAGCCCGGCAAACGCCGGGCTTTTTCGTTGCCGCGCTCTGTCAGTCCAGGCGCTTGAACACACAGAAGCCGCGATGGTGAACCTTGTCGTCGACCAGTTGGCCCTGGTACAGCAGGAAGAAACCCTGCTCGTAGAAGTGGCGCATGTTGGCGAAGAACTTGGTGTCGTTCATCCGCAAGTCGTTGCTCTCTATGACCACGATGCCGCCGGGCTTGAGCAGGCTCTTGAGGTCGGCGACGTAGTCGGGCATCGGCTTGCCGATCCACACGTGCACGGCAAACGAGAAGATCACGTCGAACAGGCCCGGCTCGCTGGCGCGCAAGTCTTCATAGGTGCAGGTGCGGAACTCGCAGTTCTCCACCTTGTGATGCTGCGCCAGGCGGTCGGCGATGCGGATCAGCGAGTCGTTGTTGTCGAAGCCCAGGTAGCTGCCAACCTGTTGCGCCACTTCGATGCCGAAGCAGCCGATGTTGCAGCCGATGTCCAGCACGCGGTCGGTCGGCGAGAGCCATTTATCCAGCGCGTAGCGGTTCATCCGGAACAGGGTCGGGCGGGCGCCCGGCAGGTCCCAGCCCTCATGGCCCTGGTACAGCTCCTTGTTGGCGCCGAATACCTGGGACTGTGAGAAGAAGTTCTCGTGTACGTCCAGCTTGCAGTCGCGCCACTGGCTCTCTTCCGGCGCGGCGTCGGGGCTGCGCAGATAGCAGAGCACGTCGTTACCGTCGACCAGATTCAGTTGCTCGCGCAGGTTGTGCTCGGCCCAGACCTCCAGCACGTCCGGTGAGGTTGGCACGGCGGCGCGGCGGATCAGCACCGGGGCGTGGCGGCCTTCGTATTGCAGGAAGCCCTGGTAGTAGAAGTAGCCCATGCGGATATAGGGCACGTGCTCGTAGGGCGCCGCGTAGATGATGCCGTTGCCGGATTCGAAGAACAGCGGGGCGATCTTCTGCACCAGGTCTTTCGGATCGAACAGCGCCTGCAGGTTCAGGGTGCCGGCTTCGATGCGCTGCCAGCCGGTGACCGCCAGCAGGTCGTCGCGTTGGCTCGGGTTGTTCTCCATGATCGCCTTGGCGCCGGGAGGGCCGCCGACGGTCGCTGCGTGGCTGGAGCGGGCGAACACCCGGGCCTTGCCGAAGAAGCTGCTGGCCTCGGCCTGGCGCATGCCCTGGAGCATCTCCAGCTGCGCCAGCAGGTCAGCGGTGTCAGCGCGCTTCTCGTAGGTGGAGAGGCTGGCCAGCCAGTGGTATGCCTCTTCCAGGTGGCCCTGGAACAGCGCCAGGGTCGCCAGGGTGTTGCGTACCTCGAAGTCTTCCGCATCCAGTTGCACCGCCAGGTGCAGGTAGGGGTGGGCCTCGTCGTAGCGACGCAGGCGCACCAGCAGGCGGCCGAGCAGGCTGTTCACCGCGGCGTTGTCAGGCACCGCCTGCTGGATATGCAGCAGGTGGTCGAGGGCTTCGTCGTTGTTCTTGCCGAGCTCGCCCAGGGCGATGGCCAGGCTCAGGCGCACGGGCAGGTCATCAGGACGTTCGCCGTGCAACTCGCGGAAGGCGGCGACGGCCGCTTCACGCTGACCGCTTTGTTGCAGTTGCTGAGCCTGGGCAATGCGGGCTTCAAAAGGTTGGGACACTGGGGTTCTCCTCCAAGCGGAGTCGCTGGCGATCAGGGTTGGCAGGCGCCGCACGGGCGGGCCGGTTGAAAGGTGTTGGCGCGGACGGCGTTCATAGCACGCCACTCCCGCGCATGCGCTGCACGGCCTGGTCCAGGGCTTCGCCCCAGCGGCCCAGCTCGCGGTTGCGGATCAGTTGTACGGATGGGTACCAGTAGCTGGTCGCATCGTCGACGGCCCAGCGCCAGTTCGGATTGAGCTGGAGCAGCACGAAGGTCGGCACGCCCAGCGCCCCGGCGAGGTGGACAGTGGTGTTGTCGATGCTCAGCACGGCGTCCAGCGCGGCCAGTTGGCTGGCCTGGGCATCCATGTCCTTGAGCGGATTGACCGCGGCGTCATGGTGGATATGCAGCCCGAGGCTTTCGGCTTCGGCGCGCTCCGGCTCGGTATTGCCGTACTGCAGGTTGATCAGCTGTACGTTGTCCAGCTTTGCCAGTTGCGCCAGTTCCTGCATCTCGATGCGGCGGCTCTGCATGTCGTTGGCAGTATCGGTGCCGCCACGCCAGGAAATGCCCACCAGGCGTTTACCGGGGAACAGACGCTGGTACTCGGCTCGTTTAGCCTGGGTCTGCTGCTCGTCGGCCTTGAGGAAGGCGCGGGTACCGGCGAAGGAGGCGAGGGTAGGGCGCAGGAACTCGCCCAGGCTGCCCATGGGAATCTGGTAGTCACTGCGTGGCCAGGTCTGCCGGTGCATCATGCGCTGGCCGTTGTGGACCTGGCCGGTGCTTTCGCGCTGGATGATCGACAGGCCCGGCATGCTGCGCTGCAGCAGTGGGCAGAGACGGTCGTAGGTCTCGACATGCACCTGGCC
Source organism: Pseudomonas sp. PDM19 (assembly GCF_014852215.1). NCBI lineage: Bacteria > Pseudomonadati > Pseudomonadota > Gammaproteobacteria > Pseudomonadales > Pseudomonadaceae > Pseudomonas > Pseudomonas sp. PDM19. Next base: position 909,311 of record NZ_JACVBG010000002.1, read on the forward strand.
GCCCAGCTTGAGCAGGTCCGGCAGCATGCTGACGAACATGACGTGGTCACCGATGCCTTGTTCGGCCCAGACCAGCAGGGTCTTGCCTTCCAGCGGCTCGCCGCGCCAGCGCGGGGTATTGAAATCCTGGTAGTGCTCCTTCAGCGAGGTCTTCCAGCGCGCCTCGTAGTGCGGCCAGGCGAGATCGAACTGCTTGAGGCGCAGTTGCAGCAGCGACAGGTTGTTATGCGTGCCCGAATGCTCCGGCATCTTCTCCAGCGTCTGCATATAGAGACGGTAGGCGTCCTGGTAGCGCGCCACCTGCTCCAGGGACAGTGCCAGGTTGAAGGGGCCGAACAGGTAGTTGGGGGCCAGTTCCAGCGTCAGCTGATGGCAGGCGACGCTGTCATGGAAGCGCCCGCACTCGAAGTACAGGGTGCCCAGCAGGCCGAGCAGGATGCTCTGCTGCCATGGCTCCAGCGGCTTTTCCAGCGCCTGGGTATAGAGCGCCTCGGCTTCGTCGAAGCGTTTACGCAGGCTCAGCGCTGCGCAGTACAGGGCCAGGCGCGGCAGGCTCGGCGAGGCCCGGTACCAGCGTTCGGCACGCTCAAGGTTCTTTATGAACAGCCGATGAGTACGCATCGTGTCTAGCAGCTCTTCATCGACCTTGGGGTCGGTGGTCATGTCGAGCGCGCGCTCGGCCCAGGCTTCCGCCGATTGCGGGTCCTGCAGCTCCAGGTGCAGGCGGGCGATCTTGGCGTGGACCATCGCGGTGTTGGGCACCAGTTTCGCCAGCGCTTCATATAGACGGATCTGTTCCGCGCGGTCTTCGCGGTCTTCGGCAATCTGCAACGCCTGGCTGAGGCGCTGGATCTCGGATTGAAGCTTGTGGTTGGACATGCGGAACCTGCTGGTGACGGAGCTTTGGCGCGTGTCCGGGGGCTTTGCAAGAACGAGGCCAGCCGGGGCCTACAGAGCGGTCTGAAGAAAATTCGAAAAAAAAGTTAAAGCCCGTCCGACTTGGGACGATAACCCTAACGAAGGTTCTCCACGCCATTTCGAATCAAACGGGCAGGGAGGCCACTTAGCCCTAACACGAGGAATTCGTCATGGCTCTTACCGTCAACACCAACATCGCCTCGCTGTCGGTTCAAAAGAACCTGACCAAGGCCGCCAACAACCTGAACACTTCGATGACCCGTCTGTCCACCGGCCTGCGTATCAACAGCGCCAAGGACGACGCCGCCGGCTCGCAGATTTCCAACCGTCTGACCAGCCAGGTCAACGGCCTGAACGTAGCCGTGAAGAACGCCCAGGACGCCAACTCCATCGCCCAGGCCGCCGAAGGCGCCCTGCAGGAGTCCACCAACATCCTGCAGCGTATGCGTGAACTGTCCCTGCAGTCCGCCAACGGCTCCAACAGCAGCGAAGACCAGACCTCGCTGAACCAGGAGTTCAAGTCGCTGACCGCTGAACTGACCCGTATCTCCAAGACCACCACCTTCGGTGGCGGCACCTCCGGTATCAAGCTGCTCGACGGCACCGCCGGCACCAACGGCACCCTGACCTTCCAGGTCGGCGCCAACGCCAACGAAACCGTCAGCTTCACCCTGAGCGACATGAGCGCCACCGCTCTGAAAGGTACCTCGCAACTGGCTTCCGGCACCCTGGACCTGTCCACCGTACTCAGCGGCTCGGGCGGCGTTGCAGCCACCGCCGGCTCGGTCACCGTCAACGGTACCCAGGTCAGCTACGCCAAGGGCGCCAGCGCCAACGACATCGTCTCGGCGATCAACACCAACATCAGCGGCGTAGCGGCAGTGGCCGGCGCGGCTGGCAGCGGCGGCACCACCACCACCATCTCGCTGACTTCCGGCAAGGACTTCACCGCAGGTGTGGGCAGCGGCGCCGGCAGCGCGCACGCTGTGGTCACCTCGAACTCCACCATCCAGGCGCTGGACATCGCGACCGCCAAAGGTGCCCAATCGGCTACCCAGGTGATCGACGCCGCCCTGAAGCAGATCGACAGCCAGCGTTCCTCGCTGGGTGCCATCCAGAACCGTCTGGACAGCACCATCTCGAACCTGCAGAACGTGTCCGAGAACGCCACCGCTGCACGCAGCACCATCCAGGACGTGGACTTCGCCGCAGAAACCGCGGAGATGACCAAGCAGCAGACCCTGCAACAGGCCGCCACCGCGGTACTGGCCCAGGCCAACCAGCTGCCCTCCGCTGTCCTGAAGCTGCTCCAGTAAGGGGTTGCCGCAAGGCAAAAACGGAAAGGAAGGGCGCTCAGCGCCCTTCCTTGCTTTGCATTCGGAGGGTAATACCTGATGGATACCAGCCTCGGAATCAACACCCTGCGACCGGCCGACAACGCCGCCGCGGGTAGCAAGCCGGCCAGCGGCAACAGCTTGCCGCAGAGCGCCAAGGAATCGCCGGCGGCCAACAACCGTCGCAACCTGAACGAAGCCGTCAGCCGTCTGCGCGAGCAGGCCCAGTCGGTGCAGCGTAACCTGGAGTTCTCGGTGGACGACGCCAGCGGCGAAACCGTCGTGAAGGTCGTGGCCTCCGATACCGGCGAGGTGATTCGCCAGATTCCTTCGGAAGTTGCGCTCAAGTTGGCAGAAAGCCTGAAGGAAGCGGGTAATCTGCTGTTCAGTGAACGCGCCTGATCTCGTTATTTACGAGCTCTGGCGCGATTCTTGAATGAAGCGTCACCAGACGCAGGCGGCAATCTGAAAACCGCCAGAAATTTGGACAGGAGGGTAGGCACATGGCCGGGACTTCGATCAATGGCGTAGGGTCGGGATACGACATCGACTCCATCGTGACTGCTTTGGTGAATGCGCAGAAGGCGCCCAAATCGAACCAGATCGCCACCCAGAAGACCGCGACCAATACCACGCTGTCCGGTATCGGCTCGCTGCAGAGTGCCCTGGATACCTTCCAGACGGCCATGGGCAAGCTCAACGACGCCAACTCCTTCGCTGGTTTGGCCGTGAAGTCGTCGAACGCCGATGCCCTGACTGCCACCCTGGGCACCGGCGCTGCCGCCGGTACCTATGCCATCGATGTGGAAAGTCTGGCCACCAGCTCCAAGGTCGCTACCCAGTATATCGACAAGTCGGCCAGCTTCGGCGCCGGCAAGCTGACGATCACCCAGGGCAGCAGCACCTACAACGTCACCGTCAAGGCGGGGGCGAGCCTGTCCGATATCCGCGACAGCATCAATACCCAGCTCAAGGACCAGGGCCTCACCGCCAACATCATCACTGATGCCAGCGGCCCGCGCCTGGTTCTGGGGTCCAGTGTCACCGGTGCAGGCAGCGATATCAGCGTAGCCACCAGCGGCGACTCGAGCCTCGATGTGCTCAAGATCGACGGTGCCGGCACCAAGGCGTCGGCCACCGCCGGCGGCTATGTCAGCGCGCCCGCGGCGAATGCCAAGTACACCATCGACGGTCTGGAAATGAGCAGTTCGGTGAACAAGATCTCCAGCGCCATCAGTGGCGTGGAGCTCAACCTGGTGGCCACAGGCAAGTCAACCGTCACCGTGGATACCAACACCGACGGCCTGAAGACTTCCATCCAGTCTTTCGTCTCGGCGTACAACGCGTTGATGACCAGCATCAATTCGCTGACCAAGGTCACCACCACCACGGACTCCAGTGGCAACCCGACGACCTCGGCCGCTTCGCTGGCCAGCGACTCGATGACCCGCAACCTGCTCAACACGCTGCGCACCCAGTTGGTCGGCTCCTCTACGGAGGGCGGCTCGATCAAGCTGTTGTCGCAGCTGGGCATCTCCACCAAGACCGATGGCACCCTGGACGTCGACGACACCAAGCTCGACGCCGCCCTGGAGAAGAACTTCGCCTCGGTGCAGGGCTTCTTCACCGGTGATGGCGGCCTGCTCAATCGCATGAGCAGCAGCATGGACCTCTACACCAAGAGCAACGGCCTGCTTGACCAGCGCAAGGCGTCATTGAACGACACCCTGAGCGACCTGGCCGACCAGTCGACCAAACTGGATACCCGCATGACCAAGCTGACCGAGACGCTCATGGCGAAGTACACCGCCATGGACACCCTGGTCGCCCAGCTCAACGCCACCAAGTCCAGCGTGCTGACCACGCTGAACGCGCTGAACAAGGCCAGCAGTTCCGACAGCTGACGCTTCGGTGGTCCGCCTCTCAAGGGCGGGCTGCGGGGCAGTACGCCAGTGCAGATTTTTGCCTAAAGCTTTTCCCGCCCGCGCCGATACTTTGAATATCGACGATTTGATCGTTCAGCGAATCAAGGGGAAATCAGATGAACGCTTCGGCCGCACTGCGTCAGTACCAGAACGTGAACAACCAGTCGCAGGTGCACGACGCCTCTCCCCACCGTCTGATCCAGATGCTGATGGAAGGCGGCCTGAGCCGCATCGCCCAGGCCCGCGGTTCGATGGAGCGCGAGCAGTTCGCCCAGAAAGGCATGCTGATCGGCAAGGCCACCGCCATCATCGGCGGCCTGCGCGAAGCGCTGAACTTCGAAGCCGGTGGTGAGCTGGCGGAAAACTATGCCAACCTGTACGACTACATGAGTCGTCGCCTGGGCGACGCCAACCGCAGCAACGAAGTCGAAGTTCTCGACGAAGTATCCGGCCTGCTGCGCACCATCAAGGAAGGCTGGGACGCGATTCCGCAGTGATCGCCGCTCGCCAGGAGATACCGAACATGACTCTCGCCGTCCAGCAGATCGAACAGACCCGCCTTGCTTTGGGCGCGGCGCTGGCCCAGGAAGACTGGGAAGCCGTTGCTCAACTCGACCTCCAGTGTCGCGAGCACGTCGACGCCGCCATGGTCGAACCGCTGGATGACGACAGCGATCTCAAGCGCAGCCTCGAAGGGTTGCTGGCGCTGTATCGCGAACTGGTCCAGGCTGTCACCCGGCAGCGTGAGGAAGTGGCCACCGAGATCGTCCGCGTCAACCGTTCGCACCAGGGCGCCAAGGTCTACCAGATGTTCGGCTGATCCATTCGGATCGGCTCTCTTTCGGCGGTGATCGGCCAGGTGCCGGTGGCCGCCGTCTCTGCTTCGAACTACGCTCCATTTCAGTTGCCATGACAGGGATCAACACCCTTCGTCGGGCCGCACCAAAAAAAACACGCCATAAATTTGACTCGAGCCACAATTTTGACTTAACTAGTGGCCAAATGCTGGCTAGCACGAGGAAATTGTGCTGTGGCCAGATCGTGTCAGCCGCCGTAGTACGGCCTTCAAGCCCGGGATGACAAGCTAAGATGTGGCGCGAAACGAAAATCCTCGTGATCGATGACAACCAGGACCGTTGCCGGGACCTCTCGGTGATCATCAGCTTCCTGGGTGAAGACCAACTGTCCTGCAGCAGCCGTGACTGGCGCCAGGTCGTCGACCCGCTTCCCAACGGCAGCCGTGACGTGCTCTGCGTACTGGTCGGCGCCGTGGAGAGCAAGGGCGGGGCGCTGGAGCTGCTCAAGCAGCTCGCGTCCTGGGACGAGTACCTGCCGGTCCTGCTGATGGGCGAGCCGGTGCCCAATGAGTGGCCCGAAGAGCTGCGCCGCCGCGTGCTGGCCAGCCTGGAGATGCCGCCCAGCTACAACAAGCTGCTCGACTCCCTGCACCGCGCCCAGGTCTACCGCGAGATGTACGACCAGGCCCGCGAGCGTGGTCGTCAGCGCGAACCCAACCTGTTCCGCAGCCTGGTAGGCACCAGCCGTGCCATCCAGCAGGTGCGGCAGATGATGCAGCAGGTCGCCGATACTGACGCCAGCGTGCTGATCCTTGGCGAGTCCGGCACTGGCAAGGAAGTGGTGGCGCGCAACCTGCACTACCACTCCAAGCGCCGCGACGCGCCCTTCGTGCCGGTCAACTGCGGCGCGATCCCGGCAGAGCTGCTGGAAAGCGAACTGTTCGGCCACGAGAAGGGCGCCTTCACCGGCGCCATCACCACCCGTGCCGGGCGCTTCGAACTGGCCAACGGCGGCACCCTGTTCCTCGACGAGATCGGCGACATGCCGCTGCCGATGCAGGTCAAGCTGCTGCGCGTGCTGCAGGAGCGCACCTTCGAGCGCGTGGGCAGCAACAAGACGCAGAACGTGGACGTGCGCATCATCGCCGCGACCCACAAGAACCTCGAGAAGATGATCGAGGACGGCAGCTTCCGCGAAGACCTGTACTACCGCCTCAACGTCTTCCCCATCGAGATGGCCCCGCTGCGTGAGCGCGTGGAAGACATCCCGTTGCTGATGAACGAACTGATCTCGCGCATGGAGCACGAGAAGCGCGGTTCGATCCGCTTCAACTCCGCCGCCATCATGTCGCTCTGCCGCCACGATTGGCCGGGCAACGTGCGCGAACTGGCGAACCTCGTCGAGCGCCTGGCGATCATGCACCCCTACGGCGTGATCGGCGTGGGCGAACTGCCGAAGAAATTCCGCCACGTCGACGACGAGGACGAGCAGCTGGCAACCAGCCTGCGCGAGGAGCTGGAAGAGCGCGCGGCGATCACCGCCGGCCTTCCGGGCCTCGACTCGCCGGCCATGCTGCCGGCCGAGGGCATCGACCTGAAGGATTACCTCGCCAACCTCGAGCAGGGATTGATCCAGCAAGCGCTGGACGACGCCAGCGGCGTGGTCGCCCGTGCCGCCGAACGCCTGCGCATCCGCCGTACCACCCTGGTGGAGAAAATGCGCAAGTACGGCATGAGTCGCCGCGAAGAGGAAATGGCGGAGGATTGACGCCTTCGCCTGACTCGTTTTTTCAAGTCATTGAAATATAACGAGTAAATTTTAGGCACGGGGTTTGCTAAGACTCATCCGACCGACAGATTCACGCCGTCGGACGGATGAGGAAAACCCGCATGATGCCCGCCACCAATCGCCAGACTGACCTTGCTCCGCAACTGCCGGCAGAACCGCTGCAGGTGCCGGTGGAGCAGCAGAGCCGTGCCCATCTGGAACAGACCTTCGAGTTGTTCAGCCAGATGTCCAGCCAGCTCAACCAGTCCTACAGCCTGCTGGAAGCCCGCGTCACCGAGCTGAAGGGCGAACTGGCGTTGGTAAGCGCGCAGCGCATGCAGGAGCTGGCGGAGAAGGAGCGTCAGGCCAACCGCCTGCAGAGCCTGCTCGACGTGCTGCCCGGTGGCGTCATCATGATCGACGGTCAAGGCGTGGTGCGCGACGCCAATCCGGTGGCGGTCGCGCTGCTCGGCAAACCGCTGGTGGGCATGCTCTGGCGTGAAGTCATTGCCCGCAGCTTCGCCCCGCGTGCCGACGACGGCCACGAAGTTTCCCTGCGCGATGGACGTCGCGTGTCCATTGCCATCCGCCCGCTGAACGGCGAGCCCGGCCAGCTCATCCTGCTCAATGACCTGACGGAAACCCGTCGCCTGCAGGACCAGCTCGCCCGCCACGAGCGCTTGTCCGCCCTGGGCCGGATGGTCGCCTCCCTGGCTCATCAGATTCGTACTCCGCTGTCCGCCGCCATGCTCTATGCCGGTCACCTGAGCGAGGGCGAGCTGCCGGTCGAGCATCAGCAGCGCTTCGCCGGGCGCATCAAGGAGCGCCTGCACGAACTGGAAAGCCAGGTGCGCGACATGCTGGTGTTCGCCCGCGGCGAGCTGCCGCTGCCGGATCGCCTCGCGCCCAACCAGTTGTTTGCCAGCCTGCGCGCTGCCGCCGAATCCCATGTCGCCGGCCTCAACCTGCGTTGGCAGTGCGACGCCCGCGTCGGCGAGTTGCTGTGCAACCGCGACACCCTGGTCGGCACCGTGCTCAACCTGGTGGAGAACGCCATCCAGGCTGCCGGCCGCGATGTACGCCTGAAGGTGCACCTGTATCAGCGCGACAACAGCCTGCGCCTGTCGATCAGCGACAACGGCCCGGGCATGAGCGCGGAAACCCTGGCGCGCCTGGGCGAGCCTTTTTTCACCACCAAGACCACCGGCACCGGCCTCGGCCTGGCCGTGGTGAAAGCCGTCGTCAAGGCCCACCAGGGCGAGCTGCGCCTGCGCTCGCGTCCTGGTGTCGGTACCTGCGCCACCCTGATCCTGCCGCTGATCCTGGCTCAACCCGTCGTCCACGAGGAGTGATTTCCATGGCCGCCAAAGTCCTGCTGGTCGAAGACGACCGCGCCCTTCGTGAAGCCCTCTCCGACACCCTGTCGCTTGGCGGGCACGACTTCGTCGCCGTCGATTGCGCCGAGGCCGCGTTGCCTGCACTGGAGAAAGAGGTCTTCGGCCTGGTGATCAGCGACGTGAACATGCCGGGCATGGACGGGCACCAGCTGCTCGGCCTGATCCGCAAGCGCTACCCGCAACTGCCGGTGCTGCTGATGACCGCCTACGGAGCCGTTGATCGCGCCGTGGACGCCATGCGCCAGGGCGCCGCCGATTACCTGGTCAAGCCTTTCGAGCCGCGCGCGCTGCTGGAGCTGGTGGCGCGTCATGCGCTGGGTGCCGTTCCCGCCAGTATCGGCGAAGGTCCGGTGGCGCTGGAGCCGGCCAGCCAGCAATTGCTGGAGCTGGCCGCCCGTGTCGCGCGCAGCGATTCCACCGTGCTGATCTCCGGCGAGTCCGGTACCGGCAAGGAAGTCCTGGCGCAGTACATCCACCAGCAGTCGCCGCGGGTTGGTAAACCCTTCGTCGCGATCAACTGCGCGGCGATCCCGGACAACATGCTCGAGGCCACCCTGTTCGGCCACGAGAAGGGCGCCTTCACCGGCGCCATCGCCGCCCAGCCGGGCAAGTTCGAACTGGCCGACGGCGGCACCATCCTGCTCGACGAAATCTCCGAGATGCCGCTGGCCCTGCAGGCCAAGCTGCTGCGTGTACTGCAGGAGCGCGAAGTGGAGCGCGTCGGTGCGCGCAAGCCGATCAGCCTCGACATCCGCGTGCTCGCCACCACCAACCGCGACCTGCTCGGTGAAGTGGCTGCCGGACGTTTCCGCGAGGACCTCTACTATCGCCTGTCGGTCTTCCCGCTGGCCTGGCGCCCGTTGCGCGAGCGTCCCGCCGATATTCTGCCGCTGGCCGAACGGCTGCTGGCCAAGTACGCACGCAAGATGAACCACACGCCGGTGACCCTGGCCGACGACGCCCGCGCCGCTTTGCTGGCGCATCCGTGGCCGGGCAACGTGCGTGAGCTGGACAATGCCATCCAGCGCTCGCTGATCCTGCAGCAGGGCGGCCAGGTCCAGGCCGCCGACCTGTGCCTGACCGCGCCCATCGGTCTTGCTCCGCGCCCGGTGCTGGCGGCCGTTCCGGTTTCGACTGCGCCGCAGGTTCCGGTCGGCGTCGAAATTCCGTCGCCTGCCGCCGCAGAAGCCGGGCAACTGGGTGAGGACCTCAAGCGCCGCGAGTTCCAGATGATCATCGACACCCTGCGCAGCGAGCGTGGCCGCCGCAAGGAAGCCGCCGAGCGACTGGGCATCAGTCCGCGCACCCTGCGCTACAAGCTCGCGCAGATGCGCGACGCCGGCATGGATGTGGAGGCTTACCTCTACGCCAGTTGAGCCACTGACAGACCCCCTCTTGGCCCGCATTCGTGCGGGCCTTTTCTTGACGCGCACTGCACACGGGGCGGCGTGCTTTTCGTAAGAGCGAGCTTGCTCGCGAATAGCCCTGCTGCGAGGCCGGTTCGCGAGCAAGCTCCCTCCTGCAGGCAAGGCCTGGCCCTGGCGGAAAAGAAGACGCCGGTTGAGTCGTTTGCTTCCACTGAAATGCCTATCCCAGAGCCATCCTTCGCCTTTTTTCCACGCTCCGAAAACCTGGCACCCAAGTTGCAATCACCTCTGCAAAGCGCCGCGCAGTGTCAAAAAACCGCGGACAGTCGGAGGGGTAAGTGATGAGTCAGGGTATCGAGTTCAATCGTCTGCTGCTGGAAATGCGCTCCATGCAAATGGAGGCCATGGCCAAGGCGAAGACGCAGGCCGCACCGGCCGAGCCGGGGGCGCCAAGCTTCTCGCAGATGCTCGGACAGGCCGTGGACAAGGTGAACGGTACCCAGCAGGCCGCCTCCGACATGGCGACCGCTTTCGAGATGGGGCAGGGCGGGGTCGATCTCACCCAGGTGATGATCGCCTCGCAGAAGGCCAGTGTTTCTTTCCAGGCGATGACCCAGGTACGCAACAAGCTCGTCCAGGCGTACCAGGACATCATGCAGATGCCGGTTTGAGCGGCGAGGATCGTAGGTAATGTCCCAAGCCTCCGTTGTTGACAGTCAGGTTCCGGCCAAGGTCGGTGCCGACGCGCCGAAGAAGCCGCTGCTCGGCCTGACTTTCCTCGAGAACCTCGCGGACATGCCGGTGCTGCGCCAGGTCGGCCTGCTGGTCGGTCTCGCCGCGAGCATCGCCATCGGTTTCGGCATGGTCCTGTGGTCGCAGCAGCCGGACTACAAGCCGCTGTACGGCAGCCTCAACGGCGTCGACGCCAACAAGGTGGTCGAGGCGCTGTCCGCCGCCGACATCGGCTACAAGATCGAGCCCAACTCCGGCGCGCTGCTGGTGAAGGCCGACGACCTGGGCCGCGCGCGCATGAAAGTCGCCGGTGCCGGCCTGGCTCCGACCGACAGCAACGTCGGCTTCGAGATCCTCGACAAGGAACAGGCGCTGGGCACCAGCCAGTTCATGGAAGCGACCAACTACCGTCGCGGCCTGGAAGGTGAGCTGGCGCGCACCGTCTCCAGCCTCAACAACGTCAAGGGCGCCCGCGTGCACCTGGCGATCCCCAAGAGCTCGGTGTTCGTCCGTGACGACCGCAAGCCCAGTGCCTCGGTGCTGGTCGAGCTTTACCCGGGCCGCACCCTGGAGCCGAGCCAGGTGCTGGCCATCGTCAATCTGGTCGCCACCAGCGTGCCGGAACTGGATAAATCCCAGGTCACCGTGGTCGACCAGAAGGGCAACCTGCTCTCCGACCAGCAGGAGCTCTCCGAGCTGACCATGGCCGGCAAGCAGTTCGACTTCACCCGTCGGATGGAAACCAACTTCACCCAGCGCGTACACAGCATCCTCGCGCCGGTGCTGGGCAGCGGCCGCTACAAGGCCGAGGTGTCGGCGGACGTCGACTTCAGCGCGGTGGAATCCACCTCGGAGTCGTTCAACCCGGACCAGCCGGCCCTGCGCAGCGAGCAGAGCAACAACGAGGAACGCCAGAACAGCAACGGCCCGCAGGGCGTGCCGGGTGCGCTGTCGAACCAGCCGCCGGGCCCGGCCAGTGCGCCGCAGACCACGGCGCAGAACAAGCCGGCAGACTTCGTCGCGCCGGGCCAGCCGCTGAAGGACGCCAACGGCCAGCCGATCATCGACCCCAAGACCGGCAAGCCGGAACTGGCGCCGTACCCGACCGACAAGCGCCAGCAGAACACCCGCAACTACGAGCTGGATCGCTCGGTGAGCTACACCAAGCAGCAGCAGGGTCGCCTGCGCCGGCTTTCCGTCGCGGTGGTGCTGGATGACCGCATGATCGCCGATCCGAAGACCGGCGAAGTCAGCCACCAGCCCTGGACCGCCGATGAGCTGGGTCGCTTCACCCGCCTGGTGCAGGACGCGGTAGGCTATGACGCCAGCCGTGGCGACAGCGTCAGCGTGATCAACGCGCCGTTCGCCCCGGAACTGGGCGATGAAATTGCATCGCCGCCGTTCTACTCCCAGCCATGGTTCTGGGACGTGGTCAAGCAGGTGCTGGGCATCGTCTTCATCCTGGTGCTGGTGCTGGGCGTGCTGCGCCCGGTGCTGAACAACCTGTCGGGCAACAAGAGCAAGGCCCTGGTGGCCGGTGGCGCAGCAGGCGAAGGTGGCCTGGGCGAGTTGGGCGGTCTGGAGGGCGAGTTGTCCGAAGACCGTGTGAGCCTCGGTGGCCCGGCCAGCATCCTGCTGCCCAGCCCGTCCGAGGGGTACGATGCACAATTGAATGCGATCAAGACACTGGTCGCCCAGGACCCGGGGCGCGTTGCCCAGGTAGTGAAGGACTGGATCAATTCCGATGAGTGAAGCGCGCATGAACGCCAAACTGAACAAGGTCGACAAGGCTGCCATCCTCCTGCTCTCCCTGGGTGAGACCGATGCCGCGCAGGTGCTGCGCCACATGGGCCCGAAGGAAGTGCAGAAGGTCGGCGTGGCCATGGCGCAGATGCGCAACGTGCACCGTGAGCAGGTCGAGCAGGTGATGGGCGAGTTCGTCGAGATCGTCGGCGACCAGACCAGCCTGGGCGTTGGCGCCGACAGCTACATCCGCAAGATGCTCACCCAGGCCCTGGGCGAGGACAAGGCGAACAACCTCATCGACCGCATCCTGCTGGGCGGCAACACCAGCGGCTTGGACAGCCTGAAGTGGATGGAGCCGCGCGCCGTGGCCGACGTGATCCGCTACGAGCACCCGCAGATCCAGGCCATTGTGGTCGCCTACCTCGACCCGGACCAGGCCGGCGAAGTGCTCAGCCACTTCGACCACAAGGTGCGCCTGGACATCATCCTGCGCGTGTCCTCGCTCAACACCGTGCAGCCGTCCGCGCTCAAGGAACTGAACCTGATCCTGGAGAAGCAGTTCGCCGGCAACGCCAACTCCACCCGCACCACCATGGGCGGCGTGAAGCGCGCGGCGGACATCATGAACTACCTCGACAGCTCGGTCGAAGGCGCGCTGATGGACGCCATCCGCGAAGTCGACGAGGACCTGTCGGGCCAGATCGAAGACCTGATGTTCGTCTTCGACAACCTCGCCGATGTCGACGACCGTGGCATCCAGGCGCTGCTGCGCGAGGTGTCCTCGGACGTGCTGGTGCTGGCGCTCAAGGGCTCGGACGAGGCGATCCGCGAGAAGATCTTCCGCAACATGTCCAAGCGTGCCGCCGAACTGCTGCGCGACGACCTGGAGGCCAAGGGCCCGGTGCGCGTCAGCGAAGTGGAAGGCGCGCAGAAGGAAATCCTCACCATCGCCCGCCGTATGGCCGAGTCCGGCGAAATCGTGCTGGGTGGCAAGGGCGGCGAGGAGATGATCTGACGTGGTACCGCCGGCCAAAGACGAAGACAAACTCAGCGAGCTGATCCGCGCGCGCGACGTGGCGGGCTTCGACCGCTGGTCGCTGCCCAGCTTCGACCCGGCGCGGCCGGCCCCGGAGCCTGAGCCCGAACCCGAGCCGGTAGTCGAGGAGCCGCCGCAGATCGAAGAGGTGCCCGAGGAAGAGGTCAAGCCGCTGACGCTCGACGAGCTCGAGGCGATTCGCCAGGAGGCCTACAACGAGGGCTTCTCCACCGGCGAGAAGGACGGCTTCCACGCCGGCCAGATCAAGGCGCGTCAGGAAGCCGACGCGGCGCTGCAACCGCGCCTGCAGAATCTCGAAACCCTGATGTCGCACCTGCTCGAGCCCATTGCCGAACAGGACCAGATGCTCGAACAGGGCATGCTCAACCTGGTGACCCACGTGGTGCGCCAGGTGGTGCAGCGCGAGCTGGCCACCGATTCCAGCCAGATCCGCCTGGTGCTGCGCGAGGCGCTCAAGCTGCTGCCGATGGGCGCCAGCAACATCCGCATCCAGGTCAATCCGCAGGACTTCGAACTGGTGAAGGCCTTGCGCGATCGCCACGAGGAAAGCTGGAAGATCATCGAGGACGACGGCCTGCTGCCCGGCGGCTGCCGCATCGAGACCGAACATTCGCGCATCGACGCCACTGTCGAAACGCGCCTGGCCCAGGCCGTGAAGCAGCTCTTCGAGCAGCAGCGCGACCAGGCGACCCACGCCCTGGAGCCAGACCTTCACGTGAACCTCGAAGCCGATCAGGGCGGCGCCGATGCGTCTTGATCGCGTCAGCTTCGCCCGTCGTCTGCAGGGCTACAGCGACGCCGTGAGCCTGCCGACCCAGCCTGTGGTGGAGGGCCGCCTGCTGCGCATGGTCGGCCTGACGCTGGAGGCCGAGGGGCTGCAGGCCGCCGTCGGCAGCCGCTGCCAGGTGATCAACGACGGCGGCTATCACCCGGTGCAGGTGGAAGCCGAAGTGATGGGTTTCGCCGGCAGCAAGATCTACCTCATGCCGGTGGGCAGCCTCGTCGGCATCGCCCCTGGCGCCCGCGTGGTGCCGCTGCCGGACTCCGGCCGGCTGCCCATGGGCATGTCCATGCTCGGTCGCGTGCTCGACGGCGTCGGCCGCGCCCTGGACGGCAAGGGCGGCATGCGCGCCGAGGACTGGGTGCCGATGGATGGCCCGATCATCAACCCGCTGGCGCGCGACCCGATCCACGAGCCGATGGACGTCGGCATCCGCTCGATCAACTCTCTGCTCACTGTCGGCCGTGGCCAGCGCCTGGGCCTGTTCGCCGGTACCGGCGTGGGTAAATCCGTGCTGCTGGGCATGATGACCCGCTTCACCAAGGCCGACATCATCGTGGTCGGGCTGATCGGCGAACGGGGCCGCGAGGTGAAGGAATTCATCGAGCACATCCTCGGCGAGGAAGGCCTCAAGCGCTCCGTGGTCGTTGCTTCGCCGGCGGACGATGCGCCGCTGATGCGCCTGCGCGCCGCGCAGTACTGCACCCGCATCGCCGAGTACTTCCGCGACAAGGGCAAGAACGTCCTGCTGCTGATGGATTCCCTGACCCGTTACGCCCAGGCCCAGCGTGAGATCGCGCTGGCCATCGGCGAGCCACCGGCGACCAAGGGCTATCCGCCCTCGGTGTTCGCCAAGCTGCCGCGCCTGGTCGAGCGTGCCGGCAACGGCGAGAAGGGCGGCGGTTCGATCACCGCGTTCTACACCGTGCTCAGCGAAGGCGACGACCAGCAGGACCCGATCGCCGACGCCGCGCGGGGTGTGCTCGACGGCCACTTCGTGCTGTCGCGCCGGCTGGCCGAGGAAGGCCATTACCCGGCCATCGACATCGAAGCTTCGATCAGCCGGGTGATGCCCCAGGTCACTACGCCCGAGCACATGCGTGACGCCCAGCGCTTCAAGCAGCTGTGGTCGCGCTACCAGCAGAGCCGCGACCTGATCAGCGTCGGCGCCTACGTGGCCGGCGGCGATCCGGAAACCGACCTGGCCATCCAGCGCTTCCCGATCATGCGCCAGTTCCTCCGCCAAGCCCTGGACGAGAGCCAGAACCTCGACGACTCGCGCCTGCTGCTGGATGCAGTCGTCAGCGGCAAGGCCGGCTGATGAAGCGGCCAGGAACTGCTTTGCGTAGGATGGGTGGAGCTTGCGATACCCATCGTCTTTCAGCTCGTGGCGAGATGCAGCATGGGTACCGCTCCGCTCCACCCGTCCTACGGCTCGTGGTGAGCCAATGAACCGCCGCGCCGAACGCCTCGCCCCGGTGGTGGACATGGCGCTCAAGGCCGAGCGCGAGGCCGCGCGCCAGCTCGGCCAGATGCAGGGCCAGCTGCAGCAGGCGCAGCGCAAGCTCGCCGAGCTTGAGCGCTACCGCTACGACTACCAGCAGCAATGGATCACCAACGGCCAGCAGGGTGTCAGCGGCCAGTGGCTGATCAACTACCAGCGCTTCCTCTCCCAGCTCGAAGGTGCCGTCGAGCAGCAGAATCGCTCGGTGGCCTTCCACGAGACCAACGTGGGCAAGGCACGGGTCATCTGGCAGGAGAAGTACGCGCGCCTCGAAGGACTGCGCAAGCTGGTGGAACGCTACCGCGAGGAGGCGCGCCTGGCCGCCGACAAGTACGAGCAGAAACAGCTCGACGAATTCGCCCAGCGCCTGAAGCCTTCCGCCGAGCAATAGCGATCGGGTTCCGCGGAACGCCGTGCTAGGCTCCAGTCAGTCTCCCCGGTTGGACTCCTTAATGCCTCTTCCCACGCCTGTGCCTGTGGATTTCCGGCACGTCTTCTCGCTGTGGCGCCTGAGCGCCGAAGGCGATCCGATCATCACGCCGAGCAGCCACCTGCTGCCGGTTCGCTGGCAGGGGCGCTCAGCCATGCTCAAACGCGCCCTGGACATCGACGAACGCCTGGGCTCGAAGGTGCTCGACTGGTGGGGCGGCGACGGCGCAGCGCTGGTCTATGCCTACGACGGCGACACCATCCTCATGGAGCGCGCCGAGGGCACGCAGTCGCTGATGCACATGGCGCTGAACGGCGAGGACGACCAGGCCAGCCGCATCGTCTGCGATGTCGTGCGAAAGCTGCATCAGCCACGGGAAAAGCCTCTGCCGGAGGTGATCGACCTGCGCGAGTGGTTCCGCGATCTCGCGCCTGCCGCCGGGCGCTATGGCGAGCTGTTCCCGCGTTGCCTGGAGACCGCCGAGGCGCTGCTGGCCAGCGAGCATGACCAGTGCGTACTGCATGGCGATATTCACCACGACAACATCCTGGATTTCGCCGAGCGCGGCTGGCGGGCCATCGACCCCAAGCGCCTGCATGGCGAGCGCCTGTTCGACTACGCCAACCTGCTGTGCAATCCGGACCTGCCGACCTCCCGCGAGCGCACGCGCTTCCTGCGCCAGCTCGACGTGATCGTCGAGCACGCACGCGTCGACCGGCGCCGCCTGCTGGAATGGGTGCTGGCTTTCGCCGGTCTCTCCGCCGCCTGGTTCCTCGACGATGGCATGGCCGCCGACAGCGACCTGAGCGTGGCGCACCTGGCCGCCGCCGAGCTGGACCGCATGGCATGCTGCGCCTGAACCGGGCCCTGTTGCAGGCGCATCCGCGGCTGATCAGCTCCGTCGTCATGGGTGTGCTGGTGGGGCTGGCGTGCTACCCGTTTGCGCCCATGACCCGTGTGTTGCTGGGCTGGAACTGCATGGCCTGGCTCTACGTGCTGCTGATCGGCTGGCTGGCGCTGCGCGCTGCGCCCGCGGAAGTGCGCCGCCTGGCCGAAATCGAGGACGAGAATGCCGAAGCGGTGCTGGTGCTGGTCACCGTTGCCGCCGTGGCCAGCCTGGTCGCCATCGTCGTCGAGCTGGCCACCGCCGGGCATGCCAACGGCAGTGAGAAGATCGTCCGCTACGCCTTTACCGCCAGCACGGTGCTGGGTTCCTGGTTCCTCATCGGTACCATCTTCACCATGCACTACGCCCGGCAGTTCTACTCGGCCGATGCGGCGAAACCAGCGCTGCGCTTCCCCGAGGGCGAGAAGAATCCAGACTACTGGGACTTCCTCTACTTCTCCTTCACCCTCAGCGTGGCGGTGCAGACCTCCGACGTTGAGGTCGCCTCGCGTGCGATGCGCAAGCTGGTGCTGGCGCACTCGGTGATCGGCTTCCTGTTCAATACCGCGATCCTGGGGTTGGCGATCAACATGGGGGCGGGGCTGATCGGCTAGCGTGGGTGATCAGGGTTGCAGCGTCTCGACAGCCAGCCTTAGCGCCAGCACGACGAAGGCGAGAGTGAAGCTCCAGCGGATCAGCGTCATCACCGCCGGACGCCCGATCACATAATCGCGTACCCAGGACGCCAGCAGCCCGTAGCCGATGAACACGATGAGGGTCATCAGCGCGAACACCAGGCCCAGCATCAGGAACAGCCCCCGCGTGTCCTCGCTGCCGGCCGGCACGAACTGCGGCAGAAAGGCCAGGAAGAACAGCCCGAGCTTGGGGTTGAGCAGGTTCAGCCAGAGCCCGGTGCCTACCAGCTGCGAGGTGCTGCGCGGGCTGCTGTCCGAATCCAGCGCCAGGGCGCCGCTGCCGCGAAACACCTGCCAGGCGATGAACAGCAGGTAAGCGGTGCCCAGCAGCCGGATGAGCTGGAAGCTGGCCGCGCTGGCCTGCAGGATCAGCGACAGGCCGAAGGTGGCGAGCAGCAGTTGCGGGAGCATGCCCAGCGTGCAGCCCAGCGCCGCGAGGGTGGCGGCGCGGGCGCCCAGGCCGAGACCGACGGCCAGGGTATAGAGTACGCCGGTGCCGGGCAGCAAAACGACGACGAACGCCGTCAGCAGGAATTCTGCGTTCATTCCCGTGGGTTTCCTGTGTGGAAGAAATGAGGCCGTGCGACCAGAGCAATCAGGGCGTTGACGGCTGCCTGAACGATGAGCGCCATTGCCCCGGTGTCAGCCCGAGCTGGCGGGCGAAGGCGCGGGTCATGTGCGACTGGTCGGCGAAGCCGGAGAGCAGGGCGGCGTCGGCCAGCGTGCGCCCCTCGCCGATGGCCTTGTGGGCCTGTCGCACGCGGTACTGCAGGAGGTAGGCGTGGGGCGTGGTGCCCAGTTCGCGGCGGAAGCGGCGCAGTGCCGCATAGGGCGTCAGCCCGGCAATGCCGGCCAGCTCCGCCAGCGCGGGAGCGTTGCGTGGGTCGTCGTGAATCCGTTCGAGCATGCGCGCCACGCTGCGGGAAGGGAGGGGCGCCACGCTCGTGTCTGGGCGCTGGTCGAGCAACTCGCCGAACAGGTCGAGCACGCCTTCGCTGGCTTCATCGGCACTGGCCCCCGGCAGGTGTTGCAGCAGGCTGGCAATGCGCTGGGCGAGTGGCGGGTAGGCAAGGGCAGGGAGGGTGAACTCGCGCTGGGCCATGTTGCCGCCGGCCAGTTCCGCCAGCAGCGCCGGTTCCACGTAGAGCATCCACCAGCGCCGCGGCGCGCCGCGCAGGGGAATGCCGTCGTGGAGTTCATTGGGGTTCACGGTGATGATGTCGCAGGGCCCGGCCTCGACCTGGCCGCGGCCACTCCACGAGCGGTGCCCGCCTTCGAGCATCACGCCGATGCCGTATTCGTCATGGGCGTGGCGCGGGAAGCTGCGCTGCGTGAGTATCTCGACGATGCGCAGGCCGGGCAGGGCGGTCGTGGTGCAGATCACTTGGTGGAGCATTGGGGCAGGCCTGCGGGAGCGGAGGGTGATAGGCAGAGTAGCCCCTCAGACCGGCGCCATCTTGAATGAAATTGACTTTCTTGGAGCCGGGAGCTTTCGGCGCGCGGTCTCGCCCTCACCCCAGCCCTCTCCCAGGGGGAGAGGGGGCCGTTCGGCAGGGATGCGGGCATCGGAGTCAGCTGGGAATGGAGGTGCAGGAAGGGCGCAGGAGTGGCGCCTGGCAGCGGATTGCTCCCTCTCCCTCCGGGAGAGGGCTGGGGTGAGGGGCCAGGGTGGCAGGCGCCTCAGAAGAACGGTCGCGAGGCCTTGAACATGAACGCCGAGTCGCAATAGGCGTTGTGTCCGGAGTAGGCGCTGCAGTCTCCGCCGGTGAGGCTGCTGCCGCTGTACGAGAAGTTCAGGTCGATGCCGTTCCAGGGGCGGCTGAAGTTCACCGACCAGTCGCCGAATTCGCTGACGCTGCCACCGCTGTTCAGGCTCACGGGGGAGGCGAGGTTGTAGGTGGAATACTTGAAGGTCACGTCGAAGCCGAGGTCAGGCTGCACGCCCAGGTCGGTGAACAGCGTGGTGGTGCTGCGCCCGGCCTGGGCGCTGTAGGCCGCGCCGAGACGGCTGCCGAATACCGAGAGGCCGCCGTACAGGGCCTGGCTGTCGTAGTCGGGTTGTTCCGGCCGGGTGTAGCGCAGTGTGCCCACTTCGTAGCCCAGCTTGCCGTCGCCCAGTGGGTGCTTGAAGCCGGCGTAGCTGTCGATCTCCAGCGGCTTTTCCTGCTCGATGTTCGAGGTCCAGCTGCCGACGTACCAGCCACTGTCGTGGGTGATGTCGAGGCCGCCCTGGGCGCTGTTGGCCTGGCCCGGCTGGACCAGCCCCTGGGCCATGCTGCGCGTTGGCGAGTTGGCGAACTTGAGTTCGAAATCGCCCAGTTCGCGCTGCATCACCTGGGCACCTGCGTACGGCGCCGCGCACAACACGCAGGCCGCGATGAGAATGGACTTGTACATGATCCCCCCTTCTTGCGGGTGCGACCCTTCCAAGGCCTCTTGCGAGCCTTCGCCCTGCGTCGCACGCGTAAAAGGGTAAAGGCATTCTCCGCGCCTGTGGCGACCGGCGGTCCATTAATCGACCTGCCGGGTACCGTTCGACCGGTCTGGCGAGGCGGTTTCCCATCGTTCGCCGAGGTTGCCGCTGTCACCGCTAGCTGCTACATCTTCAAGCTCGTGCGCGACCATCGATCGATAAGGAGAATCCCATGGCCATCACTTCCGTTCCCTCCGCTGACGGGCAGGAGCTCACCATCGTGGTCCAGGGACGTTTCGATTTCGGCGCACACCAGGAATTCCGCAATGCCTACGAGCGTGTCGAAACTACACCCAAGCGCTACGTGGTGGACCTGAAGGGCGCGACTTACCTCGACAGCTCGGCGCTGGGCATGCTCCTGCTGCTGCGCGACCACGCCGGCGGCGAGAGCGCGCAGATCAGCCTGGCGCACTGCAATCCGGACGTGCGCAAGGTGCTGTCCATCTCCAACTTCGAGCAGCTGTTCAGGATCAGCTGACGCGACGCGCTCTGCAGTGGCAACGGCCATGTCCGAACTCCTCACCGTCCTGATCGCCGACGACAACGCTGCCGATCGCCTGTTGCTGTCGACCATCGTCAGCCGCCAGGGGCATCGCGTGATCACCGCCGGCAACGGGCTGGAAGCGCTCGCGCTGTTCGCCCAGGAGCGCCCGCAGCTGGTGCTGATGGATGCGCTGATGCCGGTGATGGACGGCTTCGAGGCGGCGCGGCGGATTCGCCGGCAGGCTGGCGAGGAGCTGGTGCCGATCATCTTCCTCACGTCGCTGAGCGAGCCCGAGGCGCTGGTGCAGAGCCTGGAGGCGGGCGGCGATGACTTCCTCTCCAAACCCTACAACCGCGTCATCCTCGAAGCCAAGATCCGCGCCATGGGCCGCCTGCATCACCTGCAGCGGATGGTGCTGGAGCAGCGCGACCTGATCGCCCGGCACAACGAGCACCTGCTCAACGAGCAGCGGGTGGCCAAGGCGGTGTTCGACAAGGTGGCGCACTCGGGTTGCCTGAACGCGGCGAACATCCGCTACCTGCAATCGCCCTTCGCACTGTTCAACGGCGACCTGCTGCTGGCGGCGTTCAAGCCCTCCGGCGGCATGCACGTGCTGCTCGGCGATTTCACCGGCCATGGCTTGCCGGCGGCCATCGGCGCCATGCCGCTGGCCGAGGTGTTCTACGGCATGACCGCCAAGGGCTACCCGATGGCGGACATCCTTCGCGAGATGAACGCCAAGCTCAAACGCATTCTCCCGGTGGGCGTGTTCTGCTGCGCCGCGGTGCTCAACCTGAGTTTCCAGCGCGGCCTGGTGGAGGTGTGGAATGGCGGCCTGCCCAACGGCTACCTGCATCGCCACGCCAGCGGCGAACTGCAGCCGCTGGTGTCGCGGCATCTGCCGCTGGGCATTCTCGACCCGTCGGCCTTCAGCGACCATGTCGAGGTCTACGCGATGGAGGAGGGCGACCGTGTGTTCCTCTTCTCCGATGGCGTGCTGGAGGCGCGCAATGCCACGGGCGAAGCCTTCGGCGAGGAGCGCCTGCGCCAGGTGTTCGGCGAGGGCCTCGCGCCGTCGCGCCTGTTCGACGGCATCCAGGCGGCGGTGGCGCGTTTTCGCGGTGAGGCCCAGGACGACGTCAGCATGCTGGAGATCGCGCTGGTCCCCGAGGACTCGCTGCAGCACCCGCCGCTGGCGTTCTCCGACAACGGCCTGAGCAGCCCGCTGGACTGGTCCGCCAGCTTCGAATTCCGCGCGCCGACTCTGCGCAACTTCAATCCGCTGCCCTTCCTGTTGCAACTGCTGATGGAAGTGCAAGACCTGCGCCCGCGCGGTGGTGCGCTCTACACCGTGCTCGCCGAGCTGTACTCCAACGCCCTGGAGCACGGCGTGATGGGCCTGGACTCCTCGCTCAAGTGCGATGCCGCCGGCTTCGCCCGCTATTACCAGGAGCGCAGCAAGCGCCTGTCCACCCTGCGCGACGGCTTCGTGCGCTTCCATCTTGATCTCGCCCCCCACGGCGATGGCGGGCGCCTGCTGGTGCGGGTGGAGGACAGCGGCGATGGTTTCGATGTGGGCGCAGTGCTGGCTTCGCAGAGGGCCGCCGGTAGCCTCTGCGGGCGCGGCCTGACGCTGGTCCGGCAGTTGTCTGACCGCTGTCAGTGGTCGGGCGACGGCAAGGCGGTCTCCGTGGAGTTCTTCTGGTCGGCTCAGGCATAATCGGAGCCTTCTTGTCCCCCGCAGGGTGGCGAGCCGTCTTTCAGGGAGTGCCCAATGTCCGAGCCGCATCTCGATGGCGCCGTGCTGAGCAATTTGCTGTCGATCATGGAAGACGAGTATCCGCTCCTGGTGGAAACCTTCCTCAGCGACTCCGAGGAGCGCCTGCGCAGCATCCGCGAGGCCTCCGCCGCCAGTGATGCGCCGGCCTTGCGCCACGCCGCGCACAGCTTCAAGGGCAGTTGCGGCAACATGGGCGCCTCGGTACTGAGCAGCCTGTGCAAGCGTCTCGAGGAGGCCGCGCGGCAGAACGACCTGGCCGGCGCGCAAGGCCTGATCGGCAAGGTCGAGCACGAATTCTCCATCGTCCGCACCCTGCTGTTGCCCGGTCGCCCCTGACCTTTTCCGAGTTGGCCCGCGCCTTGCTATCTCCGTGTTGGATATTCACATCAACGGAGAACTCCGATGGCTGTCGCCCCGGATATTTTATTGACGTCGACGCCTGACACCCGGCCCAAGGCGGCGCTCTCCAAGTCTGCGCAAAGTTCGTCGAACAGCAGCAGCGACAAGGGTTCCAGCTTCGCCGACGTCTACGCCAAGGAGCAGCGGCCAGCCGCCAGCGAGCGCGCCGACAAACCGGTGAAGGCGAAGAACGACAAGCCGCGGGACAGTGCCGACAAGGACACCGCGAGCAAGGATTCCACCGCGCCGGCTGCCGCCGACCAGCCAAAGGTTGCCGAGGACGGCAAGGCCTTGCCGGCCGATGGCGCCAGCAAGGCGGAGGAGAAGGTGGCGGATACCGAGACCAGCCCCGACGCGACCCTCGACCCGCTGCTGATGCTCGGTATGACCGGCCAGCTGCCGGAGCCTGAGGCGCCGCCGCTGGTGGTCAGCAGCGGTACCAGCCCGCTCACCGATGCCAGCAGCGATGGCGATCTGCAGAAGCTCAACGAGATTCCGGGGGTGAACCTGACGCTCGCCGTGGGCGCTGACGACCAGGCCCAGCAGGCGCAACAGACACAGCTCGCTGGTCATCTCGGCGCCAAGGCGGGGGACAAGTCACTGGATGCCAGCGGCAAGAACGATCTGTCCGCCGCCCTGGCTGCGCTGACCTCGGACTCGACTGCCAAGGGCTCTGAAACCAAGCTCGCTGAAGGCGCGCTGAAAGATGGCGCCGACCTCATCCAGCAGTTGGCGGACGTGCAGGCCGACGCCAAGCCGGAGATGCCGCGCAACGAGGCGTTTGCCGCACGCCTGGAGTCGCTGACGCAGGCGCTGAACACGCCGCAGGCCATGACCAGTCGCCCGGTGAACCCGTTGGTGCCAGGGCAGGCGGTGTCCGTGCAGCAGAACGGCTGGACCGACCAGGTGGTGGACCGGGTGATGTGGATGTCCTCGCAGAACCTCAAGTCGGCCGAGATCCAGATGGACCCGGCCAACCTCGGCCGCCTGGAAGTGCGCATCCACATGACCGGCGACCAGACCCAGGTGAACTTCGTCAGTGCCAACGCCAACGTCCGCGAAGCGCTGGACAGCCAGCAGCACCGTCTGCGCGAGATGTTCAACCAGCAGGGCATGCAGCTGGACGTGAACGTTTCCGACCAGTCCGCCCGTGGCTGGCAGCAACAGCAGCAGGGCGACGGTCGTGGCAGCTCGCGGAGCGTGGCGGGTAGCGGTAGCGGCGACGATGAGCCGATGATCAGTGGCGTGTCCGAGATCCGCCCGCAGACGGCTGCGCAGGGCAGGGGATTGGTGGATTACTACGCGTGATCGGGTGGGAGCCTTCCGGGGGATGCTGTGCTGCCTGGAGGCGCCCCCTCCCTGACCCTCCCCCTGAAGAGAGAGGGGCCTTGTTCGGCGCGTGCTGAAAGATCGGCGCTCGCCGGATGGCACAATGCCAAGAACGGCACGGTTAGCTCCCTCTCCCTTCGGAGCGGGGCGCGCAGCCAGGGCTGGGGAGAGGGTATAAGCCCGAGCGCCAGGTTTTACCTTGCTCGCGAACCGCCTCAATACCCGACCTATCCGGCTCAGAGGAAAATTCTTACTCCTCCCCGTGACATCCTCCGTCTAGCCTGTAATATCCGCGGCGTCGCCAGTAGGACTCCTGCAAACTGGCACAGCCCTTGCTGCTACCCCGGTATCAGCGCATCGCGCCGCAAAAGTGACGGATTATTGGCATGGCCAAGAAAGAACAGACGCCTTCTCTCCCCGGTGGCCAGGCGCCCGGCAAGGGCAAGCTGAAGCTCATCATCATCATCGTGCTGGCCTTCCTGCTGGCGGTGGGTGCGTCGGTGGGCGGTACCTGGTTCTTCCTGCACAAGAGCGCCAAGCCCGACGAAGCCGAGGCCAAGGCCGCGGAACACGCCGAGCCGACGAAGAAGCAGGCGGTCTACGAGATTCTCGCGCCGTCCTTCGTGGTCAACTTCAATCAGAACGGCCGCCAGCGCTATCTTCAGGTGGCCGTTGCCCTGATGGGCCGCGAGCAGGCGCAGATGGATGCCCTGCGCGAGCAGATGCCGCTGGTGCGCAACCAGCTGGTGATGCTGTTCTCCAGCCAGAATTTCGACAATCTGGTGACCCCGGTCGGCAAGGAGATGCTTCGCCAGCAGGCCACGTCCAGTCTTCAGGAA
Organism: Pseudomonas sp. PDM19; assembly: GCF_014852215.1. Classification (NCBI taxonomy): domain Bacteria; kingdom Pseudomonadati; phylum Pseudomonadota; class Gammaproteobacteria; order Pseudomonadales; family Pseudomonadaceae; genus Pseudomonas; species Pseudomonas sp. PDM19. The sequence goes on from NZ_JACVBG010000002.1 coordinate 933,952, forward strand.
CTGGCGAAGAAGGCGACCGGTCAGTTGACCGTGGAGCAAGTGCTTTTCACCAATTTCGTATTGCAGTAGGTACCCGCCATGGCCATGCAGGATCTACTTTCCCAGGACGAGATCGACGCGCTGTTGCACGGCGTCGACGACGGCCTGGTGGAAACCGAGTCCGACGTCGAGCCGGGGGCGATCAAGTCCTACGACCTGACCAGTCAGGACCGCATCGTCCGGGGCCGCATGCCGACCCTGGAGATGATCAACGAGCGGTTCGCCCGCTACACCCGCATCAGCATGTTCAACCTGCTGCGTCGCTCGGCGGATGTTGCCGTGGGCGGCGTGCAGGTGATGAAGTTCGGTGAGTACGTGCACTCGCTGTACGTGCCCACCAGCCTCAATCTGGTGAAGATGAAGCCGCTGCGCGGCACCGCGCTGTTCATCCTCGACGCCAAGCTGGTGTTCAAGCTGGTGGACAACTTCTTTGGCGGTGACGGTCGTCACGCCAAGATCGAGGGGCGCGAGTTCACCCCCACCGAGCTGCGGGTGGTGCGCATGGTCATCGAGCAGGCCTTCGTCGATCTCGCCGAAGCCTGGCATGCGGTAATGCCGATCACCTTCGAGTACGTGAACTCCGAGGTGAACCCGGCGATGGCCAACATCGTCAGCCCCAGCGAAGTGGTGGTGGTCTCCACCTTCCATATCGAACTGGATGGCGGCGGCGGCGACCTGCACATCACCCTGCCGTACGCGATGATCGAGCCGATCCGCGAGATGCTCGACGCCGGTTTCCAGTCCGACGTGGACGATCAGGACGAACGCTGGATCAACGCCCTGCGCGAGGACATCCTCGACGTCAACGTGCCGCTGGGCGCCACCGTCGTGCGTCGTCAGCTCAAGCTGCGGGACATCCTGCACATGCAGCCGGGCGACGTGATCCCGGTGGAGCTGCCCGATCACATGATCATGCGCGCCAACGGCGTGCCTTCCTTCAAGGTCAAGCTGGGTTCGCACAAGGGCAACCTGGCGCTGCAGATTCTCGATCCGCTCGTGCGCCCGCGCTGAGCGAATCCCAAGAGGACACACCATGTCAGACGAAGAAAACGTAACTCCCGAAGAGCAGGCGCTGGCCGACGAGTGGGCCGCGGCGCTCTCCGAATCGGGTGACGCCAACCAGGACGACATCGATGCGATGATGGCCAGTGCCGCGGCTCCGGCTGTGCCCGCCGCGCCGCGCGCGCCGATGGAAGAGTTCGGCATGGCGCCCAAGGCACCGACCATTGCCGGGCTCGAAGGCCCGAACCTGGACGTGATCCTGGATATCCCGGTGACCATTTCCATGGAGGTCGGCCATACCGACATCAGCATCCGCAACCTGCTGCAGCTCAACCAGGGCTCGGTGATCGAACTCGATCGCCTGGCCGGCGAGCCGCTGGACGTGCTGGTCAACGGCACCCTGATCGCACACGGCGAAGTGGTGGTGGTGAACGAGAAGTTCGGCATCCGCCTCACTGACGTGATCAGCCCCAGCGAACGCATCAAGAAGCTGCGCTGACATGGGCCGCCTGCTCTCCAGCGTTTGCGCCCTGCCGTTGCTGGGTCTGTCCCTGCTCGCCCTGGGCGAGGAGGCCAAGGCGCCGGCATCCAACCCGGCCATCGTCCATGCCAGCTCCACGCCGAGCCTCATCACCGGTAGTGCCGGCGCGCAGCTGATGCAGTTGCTGCTGGGCCTGGTGCTGGTGGTCGGCCTGATCTTCCTGCTGGCCTGGCTGGTGCGCCGCGTGCAACAGGTCGTGCCGCGCGGCAACCAGGCGATCCGCCTGATTTCCAGCCAGTCCCTCGGTCCGCGTGATCGGCTGGTGCTGGTGCAGGTGGGCGAGGAACAGGTGCTGCTGGGCCTGACGCCCGGTCGCATTACCCCGCTGCACGTCATGCGCCAGCCGGTGCATGCCGCCGAATCGGAACCGGCGCAGCCGGAATTCGCCCAGCGCCTGCTGGAATTGCTGAACAAGGACAAGGGCCGCCCGCAGTGACCCGTTCGCCGAACCTCTCCGTTCTGATCGGTGCGCTCAAGTCAGTCGCGCCGCTGCTCCTGGGCCTGCTGGCGCTGATGGCGCCGCAGGCCTTCGCCGCCGATCCGACGCAGCTGACGGCGATCACCGTGACCACCAATCCGCAGGGGCAGCAGGAATACTCGGTCAGCCTGCAGATCCTGCTGATCATGACCGCGCTGAGCTTCATCCCGGCGTTCGTCATGCTGATGACCAGCTTCACCCGGATCATCATCGTCTTCTCCATCCTGCGCCAGGCGCTGGGCCTGCAGAGCACGCCGTCGAACCAGGTACTGATCGGCCTGGCGATGTTCCTCACCTTGTTCGTCATGGCGCCGGTGTTCGACAAGATCAACACGACTGCGCTGCAGCCTTACCTGAGCGAGCAGATCCCCGCGCAGGAAGCACTTACTCGCGCGGAAGTGCCGCTCAAGGCCTTCATGCTGGCGCAGACCCGGCAATCGGACCTGGAGCTGTTCGTGCGGCTGTCCAAGCGCACCGACATCGCCAGCGCCGACGCCACGCCCCTGACCATCCTGGTGCCGGCGTTCGTCACTTCGGAGTTGAAGACTGCGTTCCAGATCGGTTTCATGATCTTCATTCCGTTCCTGATCATCGACCTGGTGGTGTCCAGCGTGCTGATGGCGATGGGCATGATGATGCTGTCGCCGCTGATCATCTCGCTGCCGTTCAAGATCATGCTGTTCGTCCTGGTGGACGGCTGGGCATTGATCATCGGCACGCTCGCCGGCAGTTTCGGGACGGTCTAGCGATGAACCCCTCTGCTGAACGACAGGAGCAGCCATGACCCCCGAAGTCGCCGTCGACCTGTTCCGTGAAGCGCTCTGGCTGACCGCCGTGATGGTCGGCATCCTGGTGCTGCCCAGCCTGCTGGTGGGCCTGATCGTGGCGATGTTCCAGGCCGCCACGCAGATCAACGAGCAGACCCTGAGCTTCCTGCCGCGCCTGCTGGTGGTGCTGCTCACCCTCATCGTGCTGGGCCCCTGGCTGCTGCGGCAGTTGATGGAATACACCCAGTCACTGATCACCAGCATCCCGACGCTGATCGGCTGATGCTCGAGCTCAGCAACGCGCAGATCGGCGGCTGGATCGGAGCCTTCCTGTTCCCGTTGTTCCGCATCGCCGCCATGCTGATGGTGATGCCGATCATCGGCACCCAGCTGGTGCCGACCCGCGTGCGCCTGTACCTGTCCGTGGCGATTGCCGTGGCGCTGGTGCCCAACCTGCCGCCGATGCCACAGGTGGATGCGCTGAGCCTCAAGGCGATGGTCTACATCGCCCAGGAAATCCTCGTCGGCGCCATGCTCGGCTTCGTCCTGCAGCTGATGTTCCATGCCTTCGTCATTTCCGGGCAGATCATCTCCATGCAGATGGGCCTGGGCTTCGCGTCCATGATCGATCCCACCAACGGCATCTCGGTGCCGGTACTGGGGCAGTTCTTCACCATGCTGGTGACCCTGCTGTTCCTCTCCATGAACGGCCACCTGGTGGTCTTCGAGGTACTGGCGGAAAGCTTCACCACGCTGCCGGTGGGCGAGGGGCTGTCGAGCAACCATTTCATCACGGTGGCCGGCAAGCTCGGCTGGGTGCTGGGCGCAGGTCTGATGATCGCCTTGCCGGCGATCACCGCGCTGCTGGTGGTCAACCTGGCGTTCGGCGCCATGACCCGCGCGGCACCCCAGCTGAACATCTTCTCGATCGGTTTCCCGCTCACCCTGATCATGGGCTTCGTCATTGTCTGGATTGGCAGTGCCGAGATTCTCACCCAGTACCAGGCGCTGGCCAGTGAGGGCCTGCGCCTGCTTCGCGAACTCGTGGGGGCCCACTGATGGCCGAAAACGACAGTAGTAGCGAAGACAAGACAGAGGAACCTACCGAGAAACGGCGCCGCGACGCGCGCGAGAAGGGGCAGCTCCCTCGGTCCAAGGAGCTCAATACCCTGGCCGTGCTGCTCGCTGGCGCCGGAGCCCTGCTGATGTTTGGCGCCAGCCTGGCCGATGCGCTGATGCGCCTGATGCGCGGCAGCTTCGAGCTGGACCGCGCCACGGTGATGAACAGCGAGAGCATGCTCAACCTGTTGATCGCTGGCGGCAAGATCGGCGCCGATGCGGTCTGGCCGGTCCTGGCGGTGTTGCTGGTCGCGGCGCTGGTCGGCCCGGTCGCGCTGGGTGGCTGGCTGTTCTCCGGCGAAGCGCTGGCCCCCAAGTTCAGCCGGCTCAATCCGCTGGCCGGGCTCAAGCGCATGTTCTCGCTGCGCTCGCTGACCGAGCTGCTCAAGGCCCTGGCCAAGTTCGTGCTGGTGCTGATCGTGGCGATCCTGGTGCTCAAGTCCGATCAGGACGACCTGTTGGCCATCTCCCACGAGCCGCTGGAACAGGCCATGGTGCACAGCGCACGGATCGTCGGCTGGAGCGCCTTCTGGCTGGCCTGCAGCATCATCTTCATCGCCGCCGCGGACGTCCCCTTCCAGCTCTGGGACAACCGCAAGAAGCTGATGATGACCAAGCAGGAGGTCAAGGACGAGTACAAGGACTCCGAGGGCAAGCCGGAGGTCAAGGCCAAGGTCCGCCAGATGCAGCGCGAGATGGCCAACCGGCGGATGATGCAGGCGGTGCCCGAAGCCGACGTCATCATCACCAACCCGACGCACTTCGCCGTGGCCCTGAAATACGACGCGGAGAAGGGCGGGGCGCCCAGGCTGCTGGCCAAGGGCAACGACTTCATGGCGCTGAAGATTCGCGAGATCGCCCAGGAACACAAGGTCACGGTGCTCGAGTCGCCGGCCCTGGCGCGGGCGGTCTACTACTCCACCGAACTCGACCACGAGATTCCTGCTGGCCTGTACCTCGCCGTGGCCCAGGTGCTGGCCTACGTCTACCAGCTCAAGCAGTACCGCGCGGGCAAGGGCAAGCGTCCGGGACCGATGCCGAACCTGCCGATCCCGCCGGATTTGCGACGCGACGAGTGATTCGTCGGCGCTGCTGCTGCGTTAGGATGGTCGGCTCGTGCCCGGCGTCAGAGATGCCGGGCAGCCTGTTCTGCCAAGGGAAAGTGCCATGTTGCAAGGAGCCTTGTTCCAGGGGGCCGGCGCGCGTTTCGCGTTCTGGCTGCTCTTCTGCCTGCTTTGCGCCCCGTTCGCCTGGGCTGCCGAACCTGTCGACGGCGGCGTGCTGCTGCCGCTGAACGAGCGTGTGGTGGATGTCACTGGCACGCTGGATCAGCCCACCAAAACCCATCTGATCGACAAGCTCAAGGCCCTGGAGGACCGGCGCGGCGCGCAGATCGCCGTGGTGATGTTGCCGACCGTGGGCAAGATGGGCATCGAGGCCTTCTCCAACAAGCTGTTCAACCTCTGGAAGCTCGGCCGCAAGGGCGTGGATGACGGCGTGCTGCTGGTGGTGGCAAAGGACGACCACCTGATGCGCATCGAGGTCGGCTATGGCCTGGAAGGCGCGATTCCCGACGTGCTGGCCGGGCGCATCATCCGTGAGCGGATGGCGCCTGCCTTCCGCCAGGACGACTATGCCGGCGGCATCGAGTCGGCGGTGGATGCGCTGATCCTGCTGGTGGATGGCGAGGCGTTGCCTGAGCCGGCCCCCGAACCTTTGACGTTCCCGCTGCAGGCGTGGCTGCTGCTGGCGTCCTTCGTGGCCGGTGGCGTGGGTGGCGTGCTGCTTGCCGCACGGCGGATCGGCTGGCGCGGCGCACTGGCGTTCTGCGCGGTGGTGGTCGTGCTGGTGGGCATATTGTCCGGCAGCAAGGATGCCCTGGGAGTGGCTGCCATCACGCCGATCTGCCTGCTGGTCGGCGGCGCCACCTTCGGCGCGCTGTGGACGGCGCGTGTGGTGTTCTACAGCGTGCTGGGGCTGATCGCCTACTGCATCCTGCTCGGCTTCCTGACGCCGCGTTTCGGCGGCCTGCTGTGGGTTTATGCGCTGGTTGCGCCGGTTCTGGTGGCGGTGCTGGCAGGCTTGTGGTGGCTGGCGATTTCGTACATGCGCGCCGTCTGGCGCGAAGATGGACGCAAGGCTTTCTACCGGCGTCTATGGGTATTCCTTGGGCTATATCTGCTGATTGAATTCTTTGCCGGTGCGCCAATCGCGCCAATGCTGCTGGTAGGCCTATTGCCGATCATGTGTCTGCCGGCGCTGGCGGTATTCGGTTTCGGCAGGAACATGGGCGATTCGGGGACGAGTGGGGGCTCTTCGTCTGGTGGCTCTTCCTCCGGCGGCGGCTCGGGCGGCGGATTCTCCGGTGGCGGTGGCTCCAGTGGTGGTGGCGGTGCGTCGGGTAGCTGGTGACGGCTTGATTCCTCAACTTTCCGGGTTGCCAAGCCCGCACCTTCAGGGAAAGAAGGCGTGAATATCTGGATTCGTTACGCTCTGTATCTGTTAATCCTGCTCGCCTCGGCGGGTGTCCGGGCCGAGGTGCCTGCCGACGTGGCCCACCTCGCGGCGGCGGGGCTCGCTGCCGCGCCTGACGAAGCCGACAGTGAGGCCGAGCTTCCTCGGCTGATTCCGGTGCCCGAGCTCAAGAGTCCGGTCACTGACGTCACAGGCACCCTCGGCAGCGACTGGATCGCCGCGATGAAGCAGCGGCTGCTGGCATTGCAGCAGCGCAAGGGCTCGCAGATCGCCATCCTGATGGTGCCCAGCACCGGCGAGGACAGCATCGAGCAGTTCGCCTCGCGCGTCTTCGAGCAATGGCACCTAGGCCGGCAGGGCGTGGACGACGGCGCGCTGGTGCTGGTGGCGAAGGAAGACCGGACCATGCGCATCGAGGTCGGTTACGGCCTGGAAGGGGCGATTCCCGACGTGGTCGCCGGGCGCATCATCCGGGAAGAAATGGTTCCGGCATTCCGCAATGGCGACTTCGCCGGTGGCATCGAGAATGCAGTGAATGTGCTGGAGCGATTGATCGATGGCGAGACGCTGCCTGACGAGCGCCGTAGCGGCGGCCTGACCAGGGAAGGCTGGCTGCTGCTGATCGGACTGGTCGGCGGTGGTGTGGCCGGTGTCGTGCTGCGCCGCCGCTGGCTGGGGGTGAAGGTCGTGCTGCCGACGCTGGCGGTGGCGACTGCGCTGATGGCCGCCAGCGCGGGGCTGAGAAGCCTGCCGATGCTGCTCATGGCCATTCCCTTCAGCATGCTCTTCGGCGCCGGCATCGGTGCGCTGGCGGCGGGCTCGCGCCTTTCGGCCGGGATAGTCGGCGGTATCATCGGCTACCTGCTGGCGTTGGTAGCCTGTTCTTCGTACTTCGACGGCGGCGATGTGGCGCTCTATTGCCTGGCCTTGCCCATTGGCGGCTGCATTGGCGTGGTGTTGCTCTGCCTGCCATTCGTGCTCGCGTACAAGACCTGGCAGCGTAGCCGCGTGGAGTTCGCCATTCGTCTGGTGGTGGCGCTGCTCATCGCCGGTGCGGTGATCCATGTGTCCGGCGTCCTGCAGCAACCCTGGGTATTCCCCGATTCGCTGGTCCTGCTACCCATGCTGTTCTTCCCGCTGCTGTTCGCCTTCGTCTCCGGCGGCTCGCCTTCCGGGGGCTCCGGGGGTTCCAGCAGCGGTGGCGGTGGTTCGTCGTCCAGTGGCGGCAGCAGTTACTCCGGTGGCGGTGGTTCCAGCGGCGGAGGCGGTGCCTCCGGGAGCTGGTGACCGGCCTAAAGACAGGGGAACCTTTCGCCGGGACGTGCCAGTCGAACCTTCGAGGCGAGGGCACCAGCCTTCGTGCGCCGGGACACTGCGCGGAGAAGGACGATGAGCGAAGCGGGACACTTCAGGGTGCTGGCGATGGCGGTGGGCGTCGGTCTGTGCGGCGCGTGCGCGCCCGATACGCCGACGACGCAGTATCGCCTGCAGGTCTGCGGCACGCAGCACGAGGCGCAGGTGACGGATCGCTGGTGGGGCTCGCTCTATGTCGCCCAGCTCAGCGGCGACAACCAGTTGGTGGTTGGCGTGCCGCTGGCGGTGCAGGGCGAGGGCGGTCGCCCGGCGACGCTAACCGCGCAGTTCCACCTGACCACTGCGCAGGACCAGTTGCGCGTCGATCCTTCGAAGCTTTCCGGGCGCTACGCCATCGGTCCGCAGCGCGAGGGCCGGGCAAGGCTGGGTGAGGGCGCGGCGGTACTGTTCCAGGAGGCGCCCGAGGATGCCCTGCGCGCCAGCCATGGCGAGCTGGTGATCGACCGCGTGGAGATCGTCCGCAGCGAGGACGACACCGAGTACGGCGTGATGTCCGGGCACTACCGTTTCGAGGCGCGAAGTGACGCCAACCAGTCCACCTGCGCGGTGGCGGGCAGCTTCAAGGACGGCACTTTCAAGCTGGTGAAAGACAGTTCCTGAAGCGTTTCGAAGAAGTTGGAACGCTTCCTGCAAAACCCTGTGCGGATGCCCGGTTGGGCGTCAAAAGTTTGATCCGGTGGCCGGCTCGGTCACCAACGCGCAGGGGAAATTCGGGTGGATCGTACGCAACTGATCGGCACTGTTCGCAGCAATCTGGTAGGGCTCAGCCGGGGCAACCTCGGCGTGCCGCTGCTGTTGCTCGCCATGCTGGCGATGATGACCCTGCCCATCCCGCCGTTCCTGCTGGATGTGCTGTTCACCTTCAACATCGCCCTGTCCATCGTGGTCCTGCTGGTCAGCGTGTACGCCCTGCGCCCGCTGGACTTCGCCGTGTTCCCGACCATCCTGCTGGTCGCCACCCTGCTGCGCCTGGCGCTGAACGTCGCGTCCACCCGCGTCGTGCTGCTGCACGGCCACGACGGCCACGCGGCTGCGGGCAAGGTGATCCAGGCCTTCGGCGAGGTGGTGATCGGCGGCAACTACGTCGTCGGTATCGTGGTCTTCGCGATCCTCATGATCATCAACTTCGTGGTGGTCACCAAGGGTGCCGGGCGTATCTCCGAGGTGAGCGCGCGTTTCACCCTCGACGCCATGCCCGGCAAGCAGATGGCCATCGACGCCGACCTCAACGCCGGCCTGATCGAGCAGGCGGAAGCCAAGAAGCGCCGCGCCGAAGTGGCCCAGGAAGCCGACTTCTACGGCTCGATGGACGGTGCCAGCAAGTTCGTCCGCGGTGACGCCGTCGCCGGCCTGCTGATCCTCTTCATCAACCTCATCGGTGGCGTGGCCATCGGCATGATCCAGCACGCGATGAGCTTCGGCGACGCCGGCAAGGTCTACGCCCTGCTGACCATCGGTGACGGCCTGGTGGCGCAGCTGCCCTCGCTGCTGCTGTCCACCGCCGCCGCGATCATGGTGACCCGTGTCTCCAGCTCCGAGGACATGGGCCAGCAGGTCAACCGCCAGATGTTCGCCTCGCCCAAGGCGCTGGCGATCTCTGCCGCCATCCTGATCGCCATGGGCCTGGTCCCCGGCATGCCGCACGTGTCCTTCGTGGGCCTGGGTGGCCTGGCCGCTGCTGGCGCGTACCTGATCTGGCACCGCCAGCGCCAGGCCAGCCAGAAGGCCGAGCAGGAAGCCCAGACCCAGCAGGAACTGCTGCCCGCCCAGCGCGCCGAGCAGACCAAGGAACTGGGCTGGGACGACGTGACCCCGGTGGACATGGTCGGCCTGGAAGTGGGCTACCGCCTGATTCCGCTGGTGGACCGCAACCAGGGCGGCCAGTTGCTGGCGCGGATCAAGGGTGTGCGCAAGAAGCTGTCTCAGGACCTGGGCTTCCTGATGCCGTCGGTGCACATCCGCGACAACCTCGACCTGTTGCCCAACGCCTATCGTTTGACGCTCATGGGCGTCAGCGTGGCGGAAGCCGAGATCTACCCGGACCGCGATCTGGCGATCAACCCCGGCCAGGTGTTCGGCACCCTCAACGGCATCGCTGGCAAGGACCCGGCCTTCGGCCTGGAAGCCGTGTGGATCGAGGCCTCGCAGCGTGATCAGGCGCAATCGCTGGGCTACACCGTGGTCGATGCCAGCACCGTGGTCGCCACCCACCTGAACCAGGTGCTGCACAAGCATGCCCACGAGCTGCTGGGCCACGAGGAAGTCCAGCAACTGATGCAGCTGCTGGCCAAGACTTCGCCCAAGCTCGCCGAAGAGCTGGTGCCGGGGATGATTTCCCTGTCGACGCTGCTCAAGGTCCTTCAGGCGCTGCTGCAGGAACAGGTGCCGGTACGTGACATCCGTACCATCGCGGAAGCCATCGCCAACGTCGCGGTGAAGAGTCAAGATCCCGCCGCGATGGTGGCGGCAGTTCGCGTCGCGCTGTCCCGCGCAATCGTGCAAACCATTGTGGGACTAGAGCCGGAGCTGCCTGTGATCACTCTGGAACCCAGGTTGGAACAGATATTGCTCAATAGTCTTCAGAAGGCCGGACAGGGCTCCGAAGAAGGCATGTTGCTGGAACCCGGAATGGCCGAAAAGCTGCAACGCTCGATGGTTGAAGCGGCGCAGCGTCAGGAGATGCTCGGCAAGCCGGCGATTCTGCTGGTGGCAGGTCCCATCCGCGCGATGATGTCGCGATTCGCCCGGATGGCGGTTCCCACCATGAACGTGCTGGCTTACCAGGAAATCCCCGACAACAAACAAGTCACGATCGTTGCCACCGTTGGGCAGAATTGATTGAGGTCGCAGGCCATGCAGGTAAAACGCTTCTTCGCCGCTGATATGCGTCAGGCCATGAAACTGGTCCGTGACGAGCTGGGCCCGGACGCCTCGATCATCGGCAATCGCCGTGTCGCAGGTGGCGTAGAGCTGACCGCGGCGCTGGATTACCAGGCTCCGGTGGCGGCCAGCAAGCCGAACCCGGCGCTGGAAGCCGAGCTGCGCAAGACCCAGGCGAAGATCGCCCAGGCCAAGGCTGACCTGTCGGCTCCGACCCGCGCCAGCGATAGCGTGCGCGGCGACCGTCAAATGTACGGCACCGAGAAGCCGCGTCGCAGCGCCGCCGAAACCCTGGCCGCCGCCATGGATGCACCGGTTGCCCCGGCGCCGGCCGCTGTCGGCCAGCAGGCGCTGGAAGCCATGCGCTTCGAGCTCAACGGCCTGCGCGAGCTGATCGAAGTGCAGCTGGGCTCGATTGCCTGGAACCAGCTGCAGAACCAGCGCCCGAAACAGGCCGGCCTGTGGCGTCGCCTGCAGCGCATGGGACTGCCGGCCGACCTGTCGCGCAACCTGCTGGAGCGCGTGGCGTCCATCGCCGATCCGAAGCAGGCCTGGCGCATGCTGCTGGCGCACCTGGCGCGCTCGATCAACACCCCGGAAATCGACCTGCTGGAACAGGGCGGCGTGATCGCCCTGGTCGGCCCGGCCGGCATGGGCAAGACCACCACCCTGGCCAAGCTGGCCGCCCGCTACGTACTGAAGTACGGCGCGCAGAGCATCGCCCTGGTGTCCATGGACAGCTTCCGTATCGGTGCGCAGGAGCAGATCAAGACCCTCGGCCGCATCCTCAATGTGCCGGTGACCCTGGTCGATCCGGGCCAGTCGCTGATCCAGGCCATGGCACCGCTGGCGCGCAAGCGCCTGGTGCTGATCGATACCGCCGGCCTGCCCGCCAACGATCCGGCGCTGCGCATGCAGCTCGAAGCGCTGTCGTCGCTGAGCCTGAATGTGAAGAACTACCTCGTGCTGGCCGCGACCAGCCAGAGCCAGGTACTCAAATCCGCCTGGCAGAACTATCGTTCCTGTGGGCTAGCCGGGTGCATCCTGACCAAACTGGACGAAGCGGGAAGCCTCGGCGAAGCTCTGGCTCTGGCTATCAGCCAGCATCTACCGGTAGCCTATCTGGCTGACGGGCCGAAGATCCCGGATGACCTGCATGTGGCACGCGCGCACCAACTGGTCAGCCGCGCGGTGAGCCTGCAGTCGCCCGAAGAGCCCTGCGAGGATGCCATGGCGGACATGTTCGCCGGCCTTTACCAACAGCCGGTGCGTCGCGCCAGCTGAAGATTGTGAGCCCCGGGTGGGGCGTGGGGTGGCCGGTTGAGCCGCCCAAGCGATGCGGATGCTCTGCAAGACGATCCGCGAGCGCCGGAGGCGGTAGAGCACTGCAGCCGGATTAGCCGAAACGCCGATGCGTGACGGTCGAACGACGAGACAAGGTATTGATATGGGTATGCATCCCGTTCAGGTAATCGCAGTCACCGGCGGCAAGGGTGGCGTGGGCAAGACCAACGTGTCGGTGAATCTGTCGCTGGCGCTGGCCGATCTCGGCCGCCGCGTCATGCTGCTGGATGCCGACCTGGGCCTGGCCAACGTCGACGTGTTGCTGGGCCTGTCGCCCAAGCGCACGCTGGCCGACGTCATCGAAGGCGAATGCGACCTGCGTGACGTGATCCTCCAGGGGCCTGGCGGCATTCGCATCGTCCCGGCGGCCTCGGGCACCCAGAGCATGGTGCACCTCACGCCGATGCAGCACGCCGGCCTGATCCAGGCGTTTAGCGACATCAGCGACAACATCGACGTGCTGGTGGTGGACACCGCCGCCGGCATCGGCGACTCGGTGGTGAGCTTCGTGCGTGCCGCCCAGGAAGTGCTGCTGGTCGTTTGTGATGAACCCACGTCCATCACCGATGCCTACGCTTTGATCAAGCTGCTCAACCGCGACTACGGCATGACCCGTTTCCGCGTGCTGGCGAACATGGCCCACAGCCCTCAGGAGGGCCGCAACCTGTTCGCCAAGCTGACCAAGGTCACCGACCGCTTCCTGGACGTGGCGCTGCAGTACGTCGGCGCCATTCCCTACGACGAGTCGGTGCGCAAGGCCGTGCAGAAGCAGCGTTCGGTGTATGAGGCGTTCCCGCGCAGCAAGGCTTCCCTGGCCTTCCGTGCGGTGGCGCAGAAGGTCGACAGCTGGCCGCTGCCGGCCAACCCACGAGGGCACCTGGAGTTCTTCGTCGAGCGCCTGGTGCAACATCCCACGGGTTCGGCCGTATGACCGCGGCCTCCGGAGCGCGTATGTACAGCAAGGCACAGGCGCACAACTCCCAGGAACTGCTGATCCAGAAACACGCCCCACTGGTGAAGCGCATCGCCTACCACCTGCTCGGCCGCCTGCCGGCCAGCGTGCAGGTGGAGGACCTGATGCAGGCCGGCATGATCGGCCTGCTGGAGGCGGCGAAGAAATACGATCAGGGCAAGGGCGCGAGCTTCGAAACCTACGCCGGCATCCGTATCCGCGGCGCCATGCTCGACGAGGTGCGCAAGGGTGACTGGGCCCCGCGTTCGGTCCACCGCAACACCCGCATGGTCAGCGACGCCATCCGCGCCGTCGAAGCGCGTACCGGACGCGACGCTAAAGATCAGGAGGTTGCTGCCGAACTCAATATGAGCCTCGAAGATTATTACGGCATCCTCAGCGACACCCAGGGCAGCCGTCTGTACAGCTTCGATGACATGTTGCAGGACGGCGACCAGGGCGGCGGCTTTGCCGAAGACGCCTCGCACCACGAGAACGAGCCGTCCCACGGGCTGGAAGACGAGCGCTTCCAGGCGGCCCTGGCCGACGCCATCACCAAGTTGCCCGAGCGCGAGCGACTGGTGCTGGCGCTGTACTACGACGAGGAACTCAACCTCAAGGAGATCGGCGAAGTGCTGGGCGTCAGCGAATCCCGCGTCAGCCAGCTGCACAGCCAGTGCGCCGCGCGCCTGCGTTCGCGACTGGCGGAGTGGCGCGCTCGCTGAGCATCGGGTAGTTTCGCGTCGGCTGCTTCTGAGAGGCGGTGCTGAAGGGATTTTCCTTAGGCAAGTTATAGGCTTACGAATTTTTGGGTGACGTTCCTTTGACGCGCCCACAGCAAAGAGCGCACGGCGCTCGATGAATTGACGGCACGCCCGCCAGGGCGCGTTTGGTATCGATGGAGGCAGGTTTGGACAAGAACATGAAAATTCTCATCGTGGACGACTTTTCCACGATGAGGCGCATCATCAAGAACCTCCTGCGGGACCTGGGGTTCACCAACACCGCAGAAGCCGACGACGGCACCACTGCGCTGCCGATGCTGCACAGCGGCAACTTCGACTTCCTCGTTACCGACTGGAACATGCCCGGCATGACCGGCATCGACCTGCTGCGTGCGGTCCGCGCCGACGAGCGTCTGAAGCACCTGCCGGTACTGATGGTCACCGCCGAAGCCAAGCGCGACCAGATCATCGAAGCGGCCCAGGCCGGGGTCAACGGCTATGTGGTCAAGCCTTTCACCGCTCAGGTGCTGAAAGAAAAGATCGAGAAGATTTTCGAGCGGGTCGGCAGCTGAGGCTGACCAAGAGGGCGTCATGGATTTCAACGAATCCGCGGGTGACTTCGAGTCGACCCTGAAAAAACACGCGCGCGAATTGGTCGACTGCCTTGAGCAGGGCGACGTACAGACCGCCGTGCAGCTGATCTCCGAGCTCAATCAGGCGCGTGATCGCGGGCTCTACCAAGAGGTAGGCAAGCTTACCCGCGAACTGCACAACGCCATCGTCAACTTCCAGATCGATCCCAGTTCCCCGCGCGCCCAGGAAGTCTCGCAGATTGCCGACGCCACCGATCGCCTGTCCTACGTGGTGACGATGACCGAGAAAGCGGCCAATCGCACCATGGACCTGGTGGAAGAGTGCACCCCGGTGGTCATGCACATCGAGACCCAGGCCAAGGAGCTGCAGGAAGACTGGTCGCGTTTCATGCGTCGCGAGCTGGGCCCCGAGGCCTTCCGTGACCTGGCCAAGCGTGTCGAGCAGTTCCTCTACATCAGTGCCCAGGACAGCCGCAAACTTTCCGCGCACCTGAACGACATCCTGCTCGCGCAGGACTTCCAGGACCTCACCGGGCAAGTGATCAAGCGCGTCACCAAGCTGGTGACCGAGGTCGAGTCGAACCTGGTGAAGCTGGTCTGGATGGCGGGTCAGGTCGATCGCTACGCCGGCATCGAGCATGACCACGAGAGCATGCGCGACGCGGTGGAAAAAGAAAGATCGTCCAAGGGTGAAGGTCCGCAGATTGCTGCCGATACAAGAAAGGACGTCGTATCCGGTCAGGACGATGTCGATGACCTGTTGTCCAGCCTTGGTTTTTAAGCGTCCGCTGACGCTGTAGAGGGAGCACCGAATGAGCTTCGACGCCGATGACGAAATCCTCCAGGACTTCCTGGTGGAGGCCGGCGAGATTCTCGAGCTACTGTCCGAACAACTGGTCGAGCTGGAAAGCCGCCCGGATGACATGGACCTGCTCAATGCAATCTTCCGTGGGTTCCATACCGTCAAAGGTGGTGCCGGCTTCCTCCAGCTGAATGCGCTGGTGGAGTGCTGCCACATCGCCGAGAACGTGTTCGACATGCTGCGCAAGGGCGAACGCCGCGTGGATGCCGAACTGATGGACGTGATGCTGCAGGCGCTGGATACCGTCAACGTCATGTTCCAGCAGGTGCGTGATGCGGAGGAGCCGACGCCGGCGACTCCCGAGCTGCTGGCCGCGCTGTCGCGCCTGGCCGACCCGAACGCTGCTCCCGCCGAAGCTCCCGCTGCGGCTGTTGCCGAGCCTGTCGTGGAAGCGGCTCCGGCCGCTGCGGCCGCTTATGGCGACATCACCGACGCCGAGTTCGAACAGCTGATGGATGCCCTCGAGCCTGCCGCTGAAGCGCCCGCCGCGCCGGTTGGCAGCGGTGGCGACGACATCACCGACGACGAATTCGAAGCACTGCTCGACCAGTTGCACGGCAAGGGCCAGTTCAGCGCTGCTGCCAAGGAACCCGTCAGTGCGGCTCCGGCACCGGTTGCCGAGGCGCCCGTCGCCGGTGCTGGCGACGAGATCAGCGACGACGAGTTCGAAGCGCTGCTCGACCAGTTGCATGGCAAGGGCCAGTTCACCGGTGCGAAGGAAGAGGCACCGGCTGCCGTCGAGGCTGTTGCCCAGACCAAGCCTGAGGAAGCTCCGGCGGTCGGCGGCGACGACAACATCACCGACGACGAATTCGAGAAGTTGCTCGACGAGCTGCACGGCAAAGGCCAGTTTACCGGCGCGAAGGAAGAGCCGGTCGCGGCTGCGCCATCCAATGCACAGCCCAAAGCGGCTGCTGCGCCTGCGCCCGCACCCAAGTCTGCTGCCGCTCCGGCGCCGGCCGCTGCCGCCAAGCCTGCATCGGCCAAGCCCGCCGCTGCGGCTGTGGAGAAGCCGGCCAACGAAGCGGAAACCACCGTGCGCGTGGACACCGCCCGCCTGGACGAGATCATGAACATGGTCGGCGAACTGGTGCTGGTGCGTAACCGTCTGGTGCGCCTGGGCCTGAACAGCGGCGACGAGGCGATGGCCAAGGCCGTCTCCAACCTCGACGTGGTCACCGCCGACCTGCAGTCGTCGGTCATGAAGACCCGCATGCAGCCGATCAAGAAGGTCTTCGGCCGCTTCCCGCGCCAGGTCCGCGATCTGGCGCGCAACCTGAAGAAAGAGATCAACCTCGAGCTGATCGGCGAAGAGACCGACCTGGACAAGAACCTGGTCGAAGCCCTGGCCGACCCGCTGGTGCACCTGGTGCGCAACGCAGTGGACCACGGCATCGAAGGCCCCGACGAGCGCGAGGCCGCCGGCAAGTCGCGTTCGGGCAAGGTGGTGCTGTCCGCCGAGCAGGAAGGCGACCACATCCTGCTGTCGATCTCCGACGACGGCAAAGGCATGGACCCGGATGTGCTGCGCGCCAAGGCCGTGGAGAAGGGCCTGCTGGACAAGGATGCGGCCGATCGCCTGTCCGAGTCCGACTGCTACAACCTGATCTTCGCGCCGGGCTTCTCGACCAAGACCGAGATCTCCGACGTCTCCGGCCGCGGTGTCGGCATGGACGTGGTGAAGACCAAGATTTCCCAGCTCAACGGCATCATCAACATCTACTCGACCAAGGGCCAGGGCTCGAAGATCGTCATCAAGGTCCCGCTGACCCTGGCGATCATGCCGACCCTGATGGTGATGCTGGGCAACCAGGCCTTCGCCTTCCCGCTGGTCAACGTCAATGAGATCTTCCACCTCGACCTGTCCAACACCAACGTGGTGGACGGCCAGGAAGTGGTGATCGTCCGCGACAAGGCCCTGCCGTTGTTCTACCTCAAGCGCTGGCTGGTGCCGGGCGCGCAGTATGACGAGCCGGGCGAGGGCCACGTGGTGATCCTCTCCGTGGGCACCCAGCGCATCGGCTTCGTAGTCGACCAGCTGGTGGGCCAGGAAGAAGTGGTGATCAAGCCGCTGGGCAAGATGCTGCAGGGCACGCCGGGCATGGCGGGGGCGACCATTACCGGGGACGGCCGCATCGCGCTGATCCTCGACGTGCCGAGCATGCTCAAGCGCTACGCCCGTCGTATCTGACCGCCATGGGCGAGCCGCAGGGCTCGCCCATGTGATGGAAGAAGTTTTTTTCAGGAGTGTCTATGGCTGTCAAAGTCCTGGTGGTGGACGATTCGGGGTTCTTCCGCCGCCGCGTCTCGGAGATTCTTTCGGCTGACCCGCAGATCCAGGTGGTCGGCACGGCAACCAACGGCCGCGAGGCGATCGATCAGGCGCTGGCGCTCAAGCCCGACGTGATCACCATGGACTACGAGATGCCGCTGATGGATGGCATCACCGCCGTGCGGACCATCATGCAGCGCTGCCCGACGCCGGTCCTGATGTTCTCCTCGCTGACCCACGAGGGCGCGCGGGTGACCCTGGACGCGCTGGACGCCGGCGCCGTCGATTACCTGCCGAAGAATTTCGAGGACATCTCGCGCAACCCGGACAAGGTCCGCCAGTTGCTGTGCGAGAAGGTTCACACCATCGCCAAGAGCAACCGCCGCTTCGCCGCGTACTCCTCGTACTCGTCGAGCCCGGTCGCGCCGGCTTCGGCTGCCGCTGCCGGCACTGCGCGCCCGGCCGCTCCCGTTTCGTCGGGCGCCAGTCACGCGCCCGCCGCTCCGGCTCCGGCGACTTCCGCCGCCCCAAAGCGTAAGCCCTACCGGCTGGTAGCCATCGGCACTTCGACCGGTGGGCCGGTGGCGCTGCAGCGGGTCCTGACCCAGCTGCCTGCCAACTTCCCTGCACCGCTGGTGCTGATCCAGCACATGCCTGCAGCCTTCACCAAGGCCTTCGCCGAGCGCCTGGACAAGCTGTGCAAGATCACCGTCAAGGAAGCCGAGGATGGTGACATCCTGCGTCCCGGCGTGGCCCTGCTGGCTCCCGGCGGCAAGCAGATGATGGTCGACGCCCGTGGCGCGATCCGCATCCTGCCTGGTGACGAGCGCCTGAACTACAAACCCTGCGTCGACGTGACCTTCGGTTCCGCGTCCAAGGCCTATGGCGACAAGGTCCTGGCGGTGGTCCTCACCGGCATGGGCGCCGACGGCCGCGAAGGCGCACGCATGCTCAAGCAGGGCGGCGCCCAGGTGTGGGCGCAGGACGAAGCCAGCTGCGTGATCTACGGCATGCCCATGGCGATCGCCAAGGCGGGCCTGGCCGACGCGGTGTACAGCCTGGACGACATCGGCCGTCACCTGACCGAGGCCTGCGGCTGATGGATGTCCTCAGCCTGGTCGGCCTGATCCTCGCGCTGGTTGCCATCATTGGTGGCAACTTCCTCGAGGGCGGGCACGTCGGTGCCCTGGCCAATGGCCCGGCGGCACTGATCGTGGTGGGCGGCACCCTGGCCGCTGCACTGCTGCAGACCCCGGTCGCGGTGCTCAAGCGCGCCGTGACCATGCTGCGCTGGATGGTCCTGCCGCCCAAGGTGGATCTGGTCGGTGGCATCAACCACGTGGTCGGCTGGAGCATGACGGCGCGCAAGGAAGGCCTGCTGGGCCTGGAGACCGTCGCCGACGCCGAGCGTGACCCCTACGCGCGCAAGGGCCTGCAACTGCTGGTGGACGGCACCGAGCCCGAGGCCATCCGCAGCATCCTCGAAGTCGACCTGTACAACCAGGAAAGCCGCGACCTGGCGGCTGCCAAGGTATTCGAAGCCATGGGCGGCTACTCGCCGACCATCGGTATCATTGGTGCGGTGATGGGCCTGATCCACGTGATGGGCAATCTCGCCGACCCCAGCCAGCTGGGCAACGGCATTGCCGTGGCCTTCGTCGCCACCATCTACGGCGTCGGCCTGGCCAACCTGCTGTTGCTGCCCATCGGCAACAAGCTGAAAAGCATCGTGCTGCGCCAGTCCTGCTACCGCGAAATGCTCATGGAGGGCCTGCTGTCCATCGCCGAGGGTGAGAACCCGCGCTCCATCGAGCTGAAGCTGCAAGGCTTCGTCGGCTGAGGGGGAGGGGATGCGCATGCCTCGCCGCAGACGTCATGAGGAACACGAGAATCACGAACGCTGGCTGGTGTCCTACGCGGACTTCATCACCCTGCTGTTCGCCTTCTTCGTGGTGATGTACTCGATCTCCTCGATCAACGAGGGCAAGTACAAGATCCTCTCGGAAACCCTGACCGGCGTGTTCAACCAGCCGGACCGCTCGATCCGCCCGATCCCGGTCGGCGAGGAACGCCCGCGCACCCAGCAGCCGGACCAGTCGCTCAACGAGCCGCAGGACGACGGCCAGGCCCAGGGCAACCCCGATACCCTGCAGCAGATCACCGACAGCGTGCGCCAGGCCTTCGGTGACCTGATCTCCACCGATCAGCTGTCGGTGCGTGGCAACGAGTTCTGGATCGAGATCACCCTCAATTCCAGCTTGCTGTTCCCCAGTGGCGATGCCATTCCCAATGACGCCGCCTTCGAGATCATCGAGAAGGTCGCCAGGATTCTGGCGCCTTACCGCAACCCGGTGCACGTCGAAGGTTTCACCGACAACGTTCCGATCCATAATTCGCAGTACCCGACCAACTGGGAACTGTCCGCGGCCCGCGCCGCCAGCATCGTCCGCATGCTCGCCCAGGACGGCCTCGACGCCGGTCGGCTGGCCGCGGTGGGCTATGGCGAATTCCAGCCAGTGGCGGACAATGCCACGGCGGATGGCCGCGCACGCAACCGCCGGGTGGTGCTGGTGATCTCCCGCAACCTGGAGGTGCGCCGCAGCATCAGCGGGGTGGGCAGTGGCAAGGCGCAGCCGGACCCGGCGTTGCGGCATGCTGGCACGCAATCTGCACCAGTGATTGCCAGCGAGGCGCCCGGCAGTGGCGCCGTCAATTCTTCGTCATCGGCAGGGGACTGAGCGACCATGATGACCCTGATCCGATCCTGTGCATGCGGGGAGCCAGCACTATGAAAGTCTGGGCGGTAGCCAACCAGAAAGGTGGCGTCGGCAAGACCACATCCTCGATCGCATTGGCAGGCCTGCTGGCGGACGCCGGCAAGCGCGTGCTGATCGTCGACCTGGACCCCCATGGCTCGATGACCAGCTACTTCGGTCATGACCCGGACACCCTGGAACACAGCGTGTTCGACCTGTTCCTGCACCAGGGCAACGTGCCCGAGGGACTGCCGGAGTCGCTGCTGCTGCCCACCAGCCACGAGAACATCCGCCTGCTGCCGTCGAGCACCGCGCTGGCCACCCTGGAGCGCCAGTCGCCGGGGCAGAACGGTCTCGGCCTGGTGATCGCCAAGAGCCTGGCGCAGCTGTGGAACGAGTTCGACTACGCGATCATCGACAGCCCGCCGCTGCTGGGCGTCCTGATGGTGAACGCCATGGCGGCCAGCCAGCACCTGGTGATCCCGGTGCAGACCGAGTTCCTCGCCCTCAAGGGCCTGGAGCGCATGGTCAACACGCTGAAGATGGTCAATCGCTCACGCAAGCAGGCGCTGCCGTTCACCATCGTGCCGACCCTGTTCGACCGCCGTACCCAGGCGTCGCTGGGCACCCTGCGGGTGCTGCGCGATACCTACCCGGATACCCTCTGGCAGGCGTTCATCCCGGTGGATACCAAGCTGCGCGACGCCAGCCGCCTGGGCACGGTGCCCTCGCGCAACGACGGCAACAGCCGTGGCGTGATCGCCTACCGCGCGCTGCTCAAGCATCTGCTGGCCCATGTGCCGGCGAGCCAGGTAGCCTGAAGATGGCAGGCCTGAAAAAAAGAATCCGACGGATGCGCTCAAGAGCGGCGCGTCCGCTGCCGATAGGCTGGACAGACACCTTGCGCGGTTATCCATCATGAGTCGTTCCGCTACCGCCACTCGCCCCCAGCTCGCGCTGCAGTCCTACCTGGACGCGCTGCTGCAGGAGGCCACTTTCGAAGACTTCGCCCCGGAACCGGTGGCGCAGCCTGTTGTTGCCCCCGTGGTTCCGGCTCCGGTCGCCCTGGTGGTCAGCGAGCCGGTCGCGCCGCTGGTCGCCGAACCCCAGGCTGCGGTGCTGCAGGCGCCGGAAACCAGCGTCAGCCTCGATGAGTTCGAAGCGGCCGTGCTCGAAGAGCAGGTCCGTGATGCCCGCCTGAGCGTGGCCACCCGCGCGCCAGTTGCCCAGGCTACCGTGGCTGAGCTGCGCCTGCCCGAGCCCGTAGCACCGGTCATCGAAGCGCCCGTTGCCGACGCTCCCGTCGCGGATGAACCACCGGCGCAACTGGCCCAGGTCATCGACCTGCACCAGCCCGGCAGCGCCGAGATGCCCGCCGCGCCGCTGAAGCTGCTCGACGACGGTCGCCCGGTGTGGGCCGCCGAGCCGTTCGAGTGCCTGCTGTTCGACGTCGCCGGGCTGACCCTGGCGGTGCCGCTGGTTTGCCTGGGCTCCATTTATCCACTGGCGGGGCACGACCTGACCCCGCTGTTCGGCCAGCCCGACTGGTTCCTCGGCATCCTGCCGGGCCAGAACGGCAACCTGAAGGTACTCGACACTGCACGCTGGGTGATGCCCGAGCGCTACCGCGACGACTACCGCGAGGGGCTGCAGTACGTGATTTCCGTGCAGGGCTACGAGTGGGGGCTGGCCGTGCATCAGGTCAGCCGCTCGGTGCGCCTGGACCCGTCCGAGGTGAAGTGGCGCAGCCAGCGCCAGCAACGCCCGTGGCTGGCCGGCACGGTGATAGACCAGATGTGCGCGCTGCTCGACGTCTCGGCCCTGGCCGAACTGATCGCCAGCGGCGCCACCAAGCGCCTGCAGCCCTGAGGCTGCGCGCAAGCGGATTTGAAAGACAACCTCCACGCCGCAGGCGGCGTGGAACCAGAAGAGGCGAGGGGATATGAAGAAAACGTCAGCGCAAGGTGCCGAAGATCCGATTCTGCAGTGGGTCACCTTCCGCCTGGACAACGAGACCTACGGCATCAACGTGATGCAGGTCCAGGAAGTGCTGCGCTACACCGAGATCGCGCCGGTCCCCGGTGCCCCGAGCTACGTGCTGGGCATCATCAACCTGCGCGGCAACGTGGTCACCGTGATCGACACCCGCCAGCGCTTCGGCCTGGACCCGGCGCCGGTCTCGGACAACACCCGCATCGTCATCATCGAAGCCGACAAGCAGGTAGTGGGCATCCTGGTCGACAGTGTCGCCGAGGTCGTCTACCTGCGCCAGTCCGAGATCGAGACTGCGCCGAACGTCGGTAACGAGGAATCGGCCAAGTTCATCCAGGGCGTCTGCAACAAGAACGGCGAGCTGCTGATCCTGGTAGAGCTGGACAAGATGATGACCGAGGAAGAGTGGTCGGAGCTGGAGAGCATCTGAGGTGCTGATCGCTCTGGTGGTGCTCGGTATCGCCTGCGCGGGCCTGGCGATGGCCTGCGTCTGGCTGTCCGGCCGACAGCGTGCCCAGGAAGCCCAGGCGGTGCAGCTGGCCAAGCAGCTGGCGGTGTTCGAGCAGCGCCTGAAGGAACAGGGCAAGCGCATCGAGTCGTACCAGCAGATCAATATCCGCATGGGCGAGGAGCTGCGCGAGCTGAACAAGCAGGTCGCGCCGCTGCCCGAGCGCCTGGTGCGCATCGAGCAGCGCGACCCCACCAGCCTCTCCTTCAGCCAGGCGGCACGTCTGGTTGGCATGGGCGCCAGCCCCGAAGACCTGACCCAGAGCTGCGGCCTGTCCCAGGCCGAAGCCGAACTGGTCGCCCGCCTGCATCAGGGCAAGGCGCGGGACTGAGCCCGCGCCGCCGCCTTTTTCGAGCCCCAGCCGCCTGTCGGGATTCCTGGCTTGTAGGAGTTTCACTACAGGCAATTAGGACTCGTCTGATAAGAATCGCGGCAATACGTCGCTAAATTGGCCTCGTCAAAATTTTTCCGAGGCCATCGATATGGCGACCATTTCCCGTCGGGCCATGGTGCTGTGCTCGCACCCCGGCCGGCTACTGAACTACAGCGTGCTGCTCAATCGCCTGGAGTTCTACCACCTGAGCCTCTGCCTGAACCTGGATGAAGTGCGCAAGGCGCTTTCGGGCCGCCAGCGCTACAGCCTGTTCATCCACGACGATTTCCGCCCCGGCCCCAACGAACTGATGAGCCTGAAGGCGCTGAGCCAGAGCAACACCTTCCGCCAGTTCCTGCTGGTGGGGAACTACAGCGCGGAGGAGCGGCGCGGCCTGATGCAGTGGGCCTGGACCAACCGTGTGCCGCTGCTGGATGTGCTGGACAAGCCGCTTTCCCTGGCGCAGTTGCGCGAGGTGACAAGCAGCATGGTGCTCTACCACAGCGAGGACGAGCAGCCGATCCGCAAGTCGGTGCGCGAGTTCAGTGACTTCGCCCCGGCCGGCGACCTCCCTCCTGCCCGCAGCGGCTGCGAGTGCCGCGGCTGAGCAGGCTCACCGGCGACGAGAGTCCGGCCCTTCCAGCAACAGCGGCATCGCGTCCGGCGGCGCCCCTGGCTTATCGTTAAGCGGGCTCTTGCCCTTGAGGTACCAGGCGAAGGCGATGATTTCCGCGATGGTACGGTACAGCGCCTCGGGAATCGCATCGCCCAGCTCCAGGCGCGCCAGCAAACGCACCAGCTCGCCGTTCTCGTAGATCGGCACCTCGTGGTGGCGGGCGATGGCGAGGATGGTCTCCGCCAGTTCATCGTCGCCCTTGGCGGTGAGCGTCGGTGCGCTCTGCCCGTCATAGTTGAGGGCAATGGCCTGGCGCGGCGCTTTCCTGGATTTCTTCATGCAGTCTCGTCCACCCAGCGTTGTTCCACCGCCGTGCGCGCGCCCTGGGGCGGCTTGCCCAGGCGGCAACTCAGCTCGCCCACACTGAGTCCGGCGTCGTTCAGGCGCTGGCGCAGGGTGCCCAGTTCGCCATCGATCAGGCTGGCGGTGGCGGCGCGCTCGGCCCACAGCTGGGTGCCGATGCTGCCGTGGGCCAGGGTGGCCTGGACCTGCAGCGGGCCGAGGCTGTCCAGGTCGAAGGCCAGATCGACGCGCCAGAGCATTTCCCGCGGCTGCTGCTCGCGCTCGCTCGCCGGGCTGTCTTTTTCTTCCTGCTGGATACGCACCTGGATCGGCACCATCTGCTGTTGATGGCGCAGGGGAATCTCCAGCTGCCAGGTGTTCAATACCGTGCCGTCAGGCAGCACGTCGCTCTGCGCCAGGCTGCCCAGCTGGTGGGTCTGCAGGCGGGAAACGGCAGCGGCGGCCAGCTTGAGCAGCGACTCGAGGTCGCCTTCTTCTTCCAGTTCATTGGCCAGCCGGCTGGGGAGCGGGAAGCTGACCGGTGGCGGTGTGCGCCCACTGGTCTGGCCGATCACGCCCAGCGCATTGCGGACGAACGCCGGCATGGCCTGTGCCAGATTGTTGGCACCGGCCAGGGCACTGCCCGGCAGGTTGCCCAGCACCGCGGCCGCCGTACCACCCTGGACGGTTGGCAGTATCTGGGCAATCAGCCGCAGCAGGTTGGCCTTGAGGTCCTGGGGCAAACCCTCTACGCCGCGCAGCAGCTGTCCTTCGAGGAACGCACCGCTTTGCTGGAAGGCCTGGGCGACGCCCTTGGCATCACTGAGCTGGCGGATGTCCGGCAGGGCGCCGAGCAGCTTGTCCACCGACTGGCGCAGCTCCGGGCTCATGTCCGGATTGCTGCCGGCACCCTGCAGCGCCTTGAACAGGTTATCCAGCGGGCCCTGGCGGTTCTGCTGGGCGTCGAGCTGCAGGCTCAGGTCGAGCTGGTCCAGGCGGGCGTTCATCGGCAGGAACTGCAGGGCCTGCTGGTCCTGCACGCGGGCGCTGAGCAGGCTGTTGAGGGGGAGCGGGTTGGGCGATTCGATGCTCAGCTGGCGCCCGGCCAGCGGTGTATTGAGCAACGTCACCAACACCTTGTAGACCACCTGCTCAGCCTTGCCGAGGGCGATCAGCTGGCTGGCGTCCACCTTGCCCTGGATCAGCGTGCCCACCGGCAGCACGTCGAGATCGAGACTGCCCAGTGGCGCCTGGCTGGCCCCACTCATGCCGAGGGTGCTGAGGCTCGGTTGCGTCAGCAGGGTGGCGGCGAGGCTGGTCTGGTTCAGCGTCGACAGCTGCAGGGTGCTGCCCTTGGGCAGCGCCTGAGGGCTCTCCGCCACCACCAACGCCTGCTGCCCGCTGGCCATGGTCAGGCGCAGCAGCAGCTGAAAATTCACCTGTCCGTCGCGCACTGCCAGTACTTCTGCGTGGGCCTTGTCTCCCGGCGGCAGCAGATCGCCGAGACTCTGCGCGAGCTTGAGCGTCAGCTCGGCCGCGCTTTGCGTGCTGCGTAGCGGCGGGGTAGGCGGTAGCGGACGGGAAGCGCCAATTTCACTCGGCATCGGGGACCTGCAGGCGGCGTGACGGGGTTGCGCCCAGTGTATCGGCGGCCATTGCGCGCACTTTAGACCGTCCGGCGGCAGGAGGGCAGGGCGGTGGTTGCGCATGGACGCAGCTCAAGGTGCGCTGATTTGACGTTACACCCTGTCGAAAAACCTGACGTCGGGTGTAGGAACCGCTGTGTATAATGCGCCGCCCGAGGCCGTGCTTGGCGGCCCGCGTGGTATGGCCGCGTTTTTGCACTACTGACTGTTTTCTGCCCGACGGTTGCCGATGCCCTTGACCCATCCCCTCCTCGAAACCGTGGCGCTCGCCTGCGAGCGGGACTGGCGCATGCTGTTCGAGCGTCTCGATCTGCGACTCGGCGCGGGCGAAATGCTACAGATCGTCGGCCCCAACGGTAGCGGCAAGACCAGCCTGCTGCGCCTGCTCAGCGGGTTGATGCAGCCTACCGCCGGTGATGTGCTGCTCAACGGCAAGCCACTCACCGAACAACGCCATGAACTGGCCCGTCAGCTGCTGTGGATCGGCCACGCGGCTGGCATCAAGGGCCTGCTCACCGCCGAAGAGAATCTCGCCTGGCTCTGTGCCCTGCACCAGCCGGCCAACCGCGATGCCATCTGGCAGGCGCTGGAAGCGGTCGGCCTGCGCGGCTTCGAGGACGTTCCCTGCCATACCCTGTCCGCCGGCCAGCAGCGTCGCGTGGCCCTGGCGCGCCTGTATCTGGACGCGCCGCCGCTGTGGATCCTCGATGAACCCTTCACCGCCCTGGACAAGCAGGGCGTGGCGCAGCTGGAAGAACACCTGGCCGGCCATTGCGAGCGCGGTGGACTGGTTGTGCTGACCACCCACCACAGCCTGGAGCGCATGCCGCAAGGCTACCGCGCCCTCGATCTGGGCCAGCACGCACGGGAGGTCGCGGCGCGATGAGCAACGTCTTCACCCTGTTGCTCGCCCGCGAAGCGCGCCTGCTGTTCCGTCGTCCGGCGGAGCTGGCTAATCCTTTGGTGTTCTTCGCCATCGTCATCGCGCTGTTCCCGCTGGCGGTCGGTCCCGAATCGGAAATGCTGAAGAATCTCTCGCCAGGGCTGGTCTGGGTCGCGGCATTGCTGGCGGTGCTGCTGTCGCTGGACGGCCTGTTCCGCAGCGATTTCGAAGATGGTTCTTTGGAACAGTGGGTCCTTTCGCCGCACCCCCTGCCACTACTGGTCCTGGCCAAAGTGCTGGCACACTGGCTGGTTTCAGGGCTGGCCCTGGTGCTGCTGTCGCCGCTGTTCGCCCTGATGCTGGGCCTGCCGGCGCGCTGCCTGCCGGACCTGCTGCTGTCGCTGCTGCTGGGGACACCGATCCTGAGCCTGCTGGGCGCCGTGGGCGCGGCGCTCACTGTGGGTCTCAAGCGCGGCGGCCTGTTGCTGGCCCTGCTGATCCTGCCGCTTTACATTCCGGTGCTGATCCTGGGCAGCGGAGCGCTGCAGGCGTCGCTGCAGGGGCTGCCCACCGCCGGGCACCTGCTGTGGCTGGCCAGCCTGACGGCGTTAGCATTGACGCTGACGCCCTTTGCCATCGCCGCCGGGCTGAAGATCAGCGTCGGCGAGTGAACGAACGATCGCCGGGCTGGGAAGCGGCACCGGCGGCAGACTAGAGCTTTGAATTACAGAGCCTGATGATGAACTGGACTTGGTTTCACAAGCTTGGCTCGCCCAAGTGGTTCTACGAGATCAGCGGACGCTGGATGCCCTGGTTCGCGGTCGCCGCGATCCTGCTGATGGTTGCCGGCACCGTCTGGGGCCTGGCCTTCGCGCCGCCGGATTACCAGCAGGGCAACAGCTTCCGCATCATCTACATCCACGTGCCGGCGGCGTTCCTCGCCCAGTCCTGCTACGTGATGCTGGCCGTGGCCGGCGCGGTCGGGCTGATCTGGAAGATGAAGATCGCCGACGTCGCCGTGCAGTGCGCCGCGCCGATTGGCGCCTGGATGACCTTCGTCGCGCTGGTCACCGGTGCCATCTGGGGCAAGCCGACCTGGGGCGCCTGGTGGGTCTGGGACGCGCGCCTGACCTCGATGCTGATCCTGCTGTTCCTCTATTTCGGCATCATCGCCCTGGGCCAGGCCATCACCAACCGCGACAGCGCGGCCAAGGCCTGCGCCGTACTGGCCATCGTCGGCGTGGTGAACATCCCGATCATCAAGTACTCGGTGGACTGGTGGAACACCCTGCACCAGCCGGCCACCTTCACCCTGACTGAAAAGCCGCCGATGCCGCCGGAGATGTGGATTCCGCTGCTGATGATGGTCGCCGGCTTCTACTGCTTCTTCGCCGTGGTGCTGATGATGCGCATGCGCCTGGAAGTGCTCAAGCGCGAAGCCCGCGCGAGCTGGGTCAAGGCCGAGGTGGAGCGCGCGCTATGAGTTTCGAGTCCTTTTCCGATTTCCTCGCCATGGGTCACCATGGCCCTTACGTGTGGTCCGCCTACGCCATCTGCCTGGTGGTCCTGGCGATCAACGTCGTCTCGCCGATCGTGGCGCGCCGGCGTTACCTGCAAGAAGAGGCGCGTCGTCTGCGCCGGGAGGCCAGCAAGTGAATCCGGTCCGCAAGAAGCGTCTGTACATCGTCCTCGCCATCGTCGCCGGCGTTGGCGTCGCCGTCAGCCTGGCGCTGTCGGCCCTGCAGGAAAACATCAACCTGTTCTACACCCCGACCCAGATCGCCAACGGCGAAGCTCCGCACGACACGCGCATCCGCGCCGGCGGCATGGTGGAGAAGGGCTCGCTCAAACGTTCGGCGGATTCGCTGGACGTGGAGTTCGTGGTCACCGACTTCGCCAAGGAAGTGACGGTGAAATACCGCGGCATCCTCCCGGACCTGTTCCGCGAAGGACAGGGCATCGTCGCCCTGGGCAAGATCAACGAAGCCGGCGTGCTGACCGCCGATGAAGTCCTGGCCAAGCACGACGAGAAGTACATGCCGCCGGAAGTCACCAAGGCGCTCAAGGACAGCGGCAAGCTGGAGCACTACGAAGCCAGCCAGAGCGGCAACGCCGCGCCGCAACAGGGGAGCAACTGACATGGTTCCCGAACTCGGTCACCTCTCGCTGATCCTCGCGCTGTGCATGGCGCTGGTGATGTCGTTCTTCCCGCTGGTCGGTGCCTGGCGCGGCGATCGCCAGTGGATGAGTCTGGCGCGCCCGGCAGCCTGGGGGCAGTTCGCCTTCCTGCTGTTCTCCTTCGGCTGCCTGACCTGGGCCTTCCTCCACGATGATTTCTCGGTGGCCTACGTCGCCAGCAACTCCAACAGCGCGCTGCCCTGGTTCTACAAGTTCAGCGCCGTGTGGGGCGCCCACGAAGGCTCGCTGCTGCTCTGGGCGCTGATCCTCGGCGGCTGGACCTTCGCCGTGTCGGTGTTCTCCCGCCAGTTGCCGGAAGTGATGCTGGCCCGCGTGCTGGCCGTGATGGGCATGATCAGCACCGGCTTCCTGCTTTTCCTGATCATCACCTCCAACCCCTTCAGCCGCCTGCTGCCGCAGGTGCCGGCCGACGGTAACGACCTCAACCCGCTGCTGCAGGACCCGGGCCTGATCTTCCACCCGCCGATGCTCTACATGGGCTACGTGGGCTTCTCGGTGGCCTTCGCCTTTGCCATCGCCGCACTGCTCGGCGGCCGTCTCGATGCCGCCTGGGCGCGCTGGTCGCGGCCGTGGACCCTGGTGGCCTGGACCTTCCTCGGCGTCGGCATCGTGCTCGGCTCCTGGTGGGCCTACTATGAACTGGGCTGGGGCGGCTGGTGGTTCTGGGACCCGGTGGAAAACGCCTCGTTCATGCCCTGGCTGGTGGGCACTGCGCTGATCCACTCGCTGGCAGTGACCGAGAAGCGCGGCGTGTTCAAGAGCTGGACCGTGCTGCTGGCGATCGCGGCCTTCTCGCTGAGCCTGCTGGGCACCTTCCTGGTCCGCTCCGGCGTGCTGACTTCGGTGCACGCCTTTGCCTCGGACCCCGAGCGCGGCGTGTTCATCCTCGCCTTCCTGCTGGTGGTGGTCGGCGGCTCACTGACGCTGTTCGCCCTGCGCGCACCGGTGGTCAAGAGCCAGGTCGGCTTCGCCCTGTGGTCCCGCGAGACCCTGCTGCTGCTGAACAACCTGATCCTGGTGGTCACCGCCTCGATGATCCTGCTGGGCACCCTCTACCCGCTGGTGCTCGACGCCATCAGCGGCGCCAAGCTGTCGGTCGGCCCGCCGTACTTCAATGCGCTGTTCGTGCCGCTGATTGCCATCCTCATGCTGGCCCTGGCGGTTGGCGTGCTGGTGCGCTGGAAGGACACCCCGACCCGCTGGCTGCGCAACATGCTTACCCCGGTGCTGATCGGCACCGTGGTGCTCGGCGGTGTCGGCAGCTTCCTGTATGGCGAGCTGCACTGGGAAGTACTGACCGTGTTCATGCTGGCCGCCTGGGTCGTACTGGCCGGTCTGCGCGACTTCTTCGACAAGGTCCGTCACAAGGGCGTGATCGCCGGTGCCGCGGGCCTGAACCGCAGCTACTGGGGCATGCAGCTGGCGCACTTCGGTATCGCCATCTGCGCCATCGGCGTGGTGCTCACCAGCCAGTTCAGTGCCCAGCGCGACCTGCGCATGGCGCCGGGCGAGTCGGTGGAGCTGGCCGGTTACCAGTTCCGCTTCGAGGGCACCCACCACTTCGAAGGGCCGAACTTCACCTCCGACAAGGGCACTATCCGCGTGACCCGCAACGGTTCCGAAGTGGCCGTGCTGCACCCGGAGAAACGCCTGTACAGCGTGCAGAACTCGATGATGACCGAGGCCGGCATCCACGGCAGCCTGACCCGCGACCTCTACGTCGCCCTGGGTGAGCCGCTGGACAACGGCGCCTGGGCCGTGCGTGTGCACATCAAACCTTTCGTGCGCTTCATCTGGCTCGGCGGCCTGCTGATGGCCCTGGGTGGCGTGCTGGCGGCGCTGGACCGTCGCTACCGCCTGAAAGTGAAAACGCGTGTACGCGAGGCCCTGGGCCTCGCCGGACAGGGAGCCTGAGTGTGAAGCGTGCGATCCTGCTGTTGCCCCTGGCGATCTTCCTGGTCGTCGCGGTATTCCTCTTCCGTGGCCTCTGGCTCGACCCCAGCGAGCTGCCCTCGGCGCTGATCGGCAAGCCGTTCCCGGCGTTCTCCCTGCCCAGCGTCACCGAGCCGGGCAAGACCTACACCGAGGCCGACCTCAAGGGCAAGCCGGCGCTGGTCAACGTCTGGGGCACCTGGTGCCCGACCTGCCGCTTCGAGCACCCGGTGCTCACCGATCTGGCCGCCAAGGGCGTGGTGATCTACGGCATCAACTACAAGGACGACGGCGCCGCGGCGCAGAAGTGGCTCAAGGAGCTGCACAACCCCTACCTGATGAACATCGCCGACGTGCAGGGCACCCTGGGTCTCGACCTGGGCGTCTACGGCGCGCCGGAGACCTACATCATCGACAAGGACGGCATCATCCGCCACAAGCTGGTCGGCGCCGTCGACGAGAAGGTCTGGCGTGAACAGCTGGCGCCGATCTACCAGGGTCTGGTCGACGAAGCGGAGGGCAAATGAAGCGACTTCTCGCCGCCGCCGCGCTCGGGCTTTGCCTGACCGGCATCGCCCACGCCGCCATCGACACCTACGAGTTCGCCAACGACGCCGAGCGTGCGCGCTTCCGCGAACTGACCACCGAGCTGCGCTGCCCCAAGTGCCAGAACCAGGACATCGCCGACTCCAACGCGCCGATCGCCGCCGATCTGCGCAAGCAGATCTACACCCAGATGGCGGCCGGCAAGAGCAACCAGCAGATCGTCGACTACATGGTCGACCGCTACGGCGAGTTCGTGCGCTACAAGCCTGAAGTCAGCGAGCGCACCTGGCTGCTCTGGTTCGGCCCCGCCGCGTTGCTGGGCCTGGGCGTGATCGTCATCGGCGCCATCGTCGCGCGCCGTCGGCGCCCGGCCGCTGCCACCTCCACCACGCTGTCCGCCGAGGAGCAGGCGCGTCTCGACCAATTGCTGGATAACCAAGACAAATGATCGATTTCTGGCTCGCCGCCGGCCTGCTGTTGCTGGTGGCCCTGGCATTCCTCCTCGTCCCTCTGCTGCGCGGCCGCAAGGCCCAGGCTGAGGAAGACCGCACCGCCCTCAACGTCGCCCTGTACCAGGAGCGTCTGGCCGAGCTGGGTTCCCAGCGTGATGCCGGCACCCTCGACGCCGCGCAGTTCGAAGCCGGCCGCGCCGAAGCGGCTCGCGAGTTGCTTTCCGACACCGAAGGCGCCGGCGATGATCGCCGCTCCCGTCTCGGCCGCGCCGCGCCGCTGGTGGTGGCGCTGGTCCTGCCGTTCCTCGCGCTGGGCCTCTACCTGCACTGGGGGGCCAGTGACAAGGTCGAGCTGGCTCGCGAATTCGCTACCGCGCCCAAGTCCATGGAAGAGATGACCTCGCGTCTGGAGCGCTCGCTCAAGGCTCAGCCGGACTCCGCTGAAGGCTGGTACTTCCTCGGCCGCGCCTACATGACCCAGAATCGCGCCGCCGACGCCGCCAAGGCCTTCGAGCAGGCCGCGCGCCTCTCCGGCCGCCAGCCGGAAGTGCTCGGCCAATGGGCGCAGGCGTTGTACTTCGCCGGTGACAAGGCGCTCAGTCAGCAGGTCCGCGACCTCGCCGACGAAGCGTTGAAGAAGGACCCGCAGGAAGTCACCACCCTCGGCCTGCTCGGCATCGCCGCGTTCGAGGACGAGAAGTACGCCGACGCCATCGACTACTGGGGCCGTCTGGTCACCGTGCTGCCACAGGACGATCCGTCCCGCGACGCCATCGCCGGTGGCATCGAGCGCGCCCGCCAGCGGATGGTCGAGAAGGGCCAGACTCCGCCCGAAGCCCCGGTTGCTGCCGCTACCGCTGGCGTGACCCTGAAGGTGAAGGTCGACCTGACCGACGCCGTGAAGGGCCAGGTCAAGCCGGACGACAGCGTGTTCGTCTTCGCCCGTGCCGTGAGCGGCCCGCCGATGCCGCTGGCAGTGAAGCGCCTGAAGGTCTCCGACCTGCCCAGCGAGGTGTCGCTGAGCGACGCCGACGCGATGATGCCGCAGCTCAAGCTCTCCCAGCATCCGCAGGTGCAACTGGTCGCGCGCATCTCCCGCGCGGGCAACGCTACTGCCGGGGAATGGATCGGACGAAGTGCTTCGTTGTCTACTTCCCAGGCGGGCGAGCAGAGCGTGACAATCGACAGCCCGGATCAGAAGTAATCACGACAAGAGAGGGTTGAGCGATGAAGGGCAGATTGCTGGCGCTGGGCGCCATGCTGGTACTGGGTGGTTGCGTGGTGCAACCGCAGCAGCCGGAGCAGCCGCCTTCGCAGATTCCGCCGCCCTCGCAACCGAGCAAGCCGATCCCGCCGGCCAAGACTTCCAGCTCGCCGATCACCCCGCAGCCCAGTGCTGCGCCGGCCGCCAAGCGCCCGACCCAGTTCGCCCCGCCGCCCGGCGGCAAGGGCCGCTGGGACGCCAGCCTCGGCGTCTACGTGATCCAGGGCCAGAAGGACCTCTACTACCGCCAGCGCACCTACTACCACTGGGACAGCGGCTGGTACTGGGGCGTCGGCCCGCAAGGCCCCTGGACCGAGACCGACAGCAGCGGCGTACCGCCGGGGCTGACGCGTAAATACGCCCAATAGGGCGCACCCGGATAGCAGGGAGCCTGGGCGCTCAATCGAACGTCCCCATCTCCGTCCCCAGCTCTATCACCTCCACCCGATTGCGTCCGCTCGCCTTGGCCTTGTACAGCGCCTTGTCCGCCGCCGCGTAGAGCCCCTCATAGGTGCCCGGAATGCCGGCCTCCAGGCAGGCGATGCCGAAGCTCGCGGTGAGGTAGAGCAGGCCGTCCTTCATCGGCAGCGGGGTTTCCTCCAGCAGCCGGCGCACCTTCTCGGCGATCACCCGTGCCTGCGGCTGCGAGGTGTCGGGCAGCAGCAGCAGGAATTCCTCGCCGCCCAGGCGCGCCACGCTGTCGCCGGTGCGGGTGTAGTTCCTCAGCAGGCTGGCGGTGTGGCGGATGACCTCGTCGCCCAGCGGGTGGCCGTAGCGGTCGTTGATGAACTTGAAATGATCCAGGTCCACCATGAGCAGGCTGATCGGTGCGGGCTGACGGGCAGCTCGCGAGAGCTCCATGCCCACCAGTTGGTCGAACTGGCGGCGGTTGAACAACCCGGTCAGCGGATCGTGCCCGGCGAGGTATTCCAGCTGGCGGTTCTTTTCCTCCAGTTCCAGCCTTTGCTGGCGGAGGAACTCGCGCTGGCGCAGGTTGCGCACATGGCCGTGCCAGAGGATGAACGACAGCACCAGGCCGATGCCGCAGATGGTCAGCCCGCCCATCTGGTTCGACAGGCGCAACTGCGGGCTGGCCTGCGTCAGGACCATGGTCACCTCGAAGGCGGCCAGGGCGAGGATATAGAGGACGACGGCCAGGCTCGGGCGCAGCAGGATCAGCAGGGCGGTGGCCACGGAGGACATGAGGAAGGGCGTGATGCTGCTGGTGACCTGCTGGTCGGCACCGGTGATGGCGATGCCGAACCCCAGCACCAGGATGCTGCCGAGCACGGTGAGGGTCTGCATGTAGCGCAACGATGCGCTGCGGCGCGGTGGCGCAGCCAGCCAGGCGAGCAGGCCGAGGAGGGTGAAGAGCACGGCGACCACGGCGTGGACGCGGATGATGTCCACCCGCCAGCCGTCGTACTCAGCGCTTGAACCCTGCAGATTGAGGCGGAATACCAGGATGTGGATCAAGTCGAAAGGCACCGCCAGCAGGGCGGAGAAGTACAGGCGCCGCAGGTTTTCCCGGGCGATCGGCAGCGCCAGCGCGTCGTTGACGGCAATGGCGTGGTGCAGACGCTGAAGCAACGTCCTGGACACGGGCTCTGGCCTCCTGCGCAAGTGCCGGCCACTAGCAGGATAGACGCAGCTCCGCCTCGCTGTGGTGTGGATTGAAATCGACGTGACTTGGCGCGACACCGGCGCAGTCACAGCCCGCTACGCTGAAATTTCCGAGCGTGGCAACAAATTGGCTTGGAACATTGTCGGATAAGCCCTCGGCGGGCATAGTCCGCAACCCGGTTTACCCAAGGACGCTGCCATGAACCCCCAGGACGCTGTGATGAATCCAGGTGCGCTGTCATGAATAGAGTGCAACGACTGTCGGCGCAACAGGGCCTGGATGCCGAGCGCGCACTGCTCGACGCCACCTTCGCCGGTGAGCGCGACAGCGGCCTGCTGTTCTGGAGCCCGCTGGAACAGTCCCTGGTGATGCCGCGCCGGCTGAGCCGCCTGGAAGGCTTTGCCGCCGCCGAGGCCGCCTGCGCCGGGCTGGGCTGGCCGATCGCCCTGCGTGATACCGGCGGCGAGCCGGTGCCGCAGTCCGCCGGGGTGCTCAACGTCGCGCTGGTCTATGCGATCCCGCCGGGCGACAACGAGCAGACGCGCATCGAGACCGCCTACCTGCGTCTGTGCCAGCCGCTGTGCGACTGGCTGGCGGCCTTGGGCCTCGATCCGGGCCTGGGGGAAGTGGAAGGCGCTTTCTGCGATGGCCGCTACAACGTCAACCTGGGCGGGCGCAAGCTGGTGGGTACCGCCCAGCGCTGGCGCCGCCGGCCCAGCGACGGGCGCTACGTGGTGCTGGCTCACGGCGCCATCCTGATGGAGAACCAGCGCGAGCCGATGGTGGCCGCGGTGAACGCCTTCTACGAGCACTGCGGGCTCGATGCCCGTGTGCGCGCCGGCAGCCATGTCGCGCTGGACGAGCGCTACGAGCAGCCCTGGGACCAGGTGGACGCCCTGGCCGGGCAGTTCCAGCGGCACCTGCTGGCCGAGGGCGTGGCGCTGGATGTATGAGATGAACGACGTGGGTGGATCTTCGCTTCGCCCCAACCCTTCCAAGGAGTCTTGATAGATGGAACATGGGACGAATTACCTGCAGTCGGCAGTGGTCTTCCTGCTCGCGGCGGTGTTCATGGTGCCGCTGGCCAAGCGCCTGCAACTGGGCGCCGTGCTCGGCTACCTGCTCGCCGGGGTGTTCATCGGCCCGTCACTGCTGGGGCTGATCGACAACCCCGAAAGCGTCGCCAGCCTGTCCGAACTGGGCGTGGTGCTGCTGCTCTTCATCATCGGCCTGGAGCTTTCGCCCAAACGCCTGTGGGTGATGCGCAAACAGGTGTTCGGCGTCGGCCTGGCGCAGGTGCTGCTCACCGCGCTGGCCATTGGCAGCGTAGCGGTGCTGGCTTTCGACATGCCGGTGAGTACTTCCGTGGTGCTGGGCGGCGGCCTGGCGCTGTCGTCTACCGCCTTCGGCCTGCAGATTCTCGCGGAGCGCAAGGAGCTGAACAGCCCCTACGGCCGCCTCGGCTTTGCCATCCTGCTGTTCCAGGACATTGCCGCGATTCCGCTGATCGCCATGATCCCGCTGCTGGGCGCGCGCGCCGATTCGGCGGCGCCGGGCGGTGACCTGGCTCACGTCATGGAAGTGGTCGGCAGCATCGCCGTGGTGGTGATCGGCGGTCGCTTCCTGCTGCGCCCGGTGTTCCGCTCGGTGGCCCGCACCGGTCAGGCTGACCTGTCCACCGCTACCGCCCTGCTGGTGGTGGTCGGCACCGCCTGGCTGATGGAGTGGGCCGGTGTGTCCATGGGCCTGGGCGCCTTCCTCGCCGGCCTGCTGCTGGCGGACTCGGAGTACCGCCACGAACTGGAAGCACAGATCGAACCCTTCAAGGGCCTGCTGCTCGGCCTGTTCTTCATCAGCGTGGGCATGAGCGCGGACCTCGGCCTGCTCAGGAGCGAGCCGCTGGTGGTGCTCGGCCTGACCCTGCTGCTGGTGGGCATCAAGCTGCCGCTGCTGTTCCTCATCGGCCGTCTGGCCGGCGGGTTGGACAAGGTCTCGGCGATCCGCCTGGGCGTGCTGCTGGGCGCCGGTGGCGAGTTCGCCTTCGTGGTGTTCAAGCTGGCCCTGGCCCAGGGGCTGATGGACGGCAAGCTGCACTCGCTGCTGGTGCTGTGCATCACCCTGTCCATGGCGATGACGCCACTGCTGGTGCTGGCCCTGGCGCGCAGCATCAAACCCAAGCCCGCCGTGCTGCGCGAGCCGCCGCCTGAATACCGCCAACTGCCGGATGATGCGCCGCGCGTGGTGATTGCCGGCATGGGCCGGATGGGCCAGGTGGTTGCCC
Source organism: Pseudomonas sp. PDM19 (assembly GCF_014852215.1). Lineage (NCBI taxonomy): Bacteria > Pseudomonadati > Pseudomonadota > Gammaproteobacteria > Pseudomonadales > Pseudomonadaceae > Pseudomonas > Pseudomonas sp. PDM19. The sequence continues at coordinate 970,789 of NZ_JACVBG010000002.1, forward strand.
GTATCATGCGCGCCCAGGGCGTGCCCTTCGTCGCACTGGATACCTCGGTGGACACCATCGAGCTGACCCGCAGCTACGGCAATATCCCGATCTTCTATGGCGACCCGCTGCGCCCGGAAATCCTCCGCGCCGCCCAGGTGGAGAAGGCCGAGTTCTTCGTCGTCGCCACCGACGATCCGCAGACCAACATCGAGACCGCGCGCCTGGTGCGCAAGCTCTACCCGCACCTGAAAGTTATCGGCCGGGCCCGCAACCGCCAGCACGTCTACCACCTGCTGGACGCCGATGCGACGCCGGTGCGCGAGACCTTCCACTCGAGCCTGGAGATGAGCCGCCTGCTGCTTACCGGCCTGGGCCTGACCGAGGAACAGGTCGCCGCGCGCATCCGCCGCTTCAAGCGCCACGACGAAGCGGTGCTGATGGCACAGTACCGGGTCTACGACGACGAAACCGCGGTGATCCAGACCGCCCGCGAGGCGCGCAAGGAGCTGGAAACCCTGTTCGAGGCCGACCACCTGGAAGACCAGGGCATCGGCCACCACTGACCGGCCATTCCGCGCATCGATAGTGCTGGGGCGCCACGCGCGCCCCGGCGCATCCTCGGGCCTTCGCAATGGAGGCCCATCGATGAGCAACTACCGCACTTTCACCCGTGAAGACCGCGACGGCGTTGCCGTGGTGAGCTTCTGCCACCCGCCGATCAACCTGGTCGACCGCGCCATGGTCATCGACCTGCTGCACCTGGCCGATGAGCTGGAGCGAGACAGCGATACCCGCGTGGTGCTGCTGCGCAGCGCCAACCCGGATTTCTTCCTTGCCCACTACGACCTCGGCAGCCAGCTGGACGCGCCGCCGATGAAGCTGCCGGCCGGCATGGCCAGCCCGCTCAGTGCGCTGTTCAGCCGCTTCAGCCGGCTGCCGCAGGTGACCATCGGCGAACTGCGCGGCCGCGCGCGGGGCGCCGGCAGCGAATTCCTCCTGGCGCTGGACATGCGCTTCGCCTCCCGCGAGCGGGCGCTGCTCGGCCAGCCGGAAGTGGCGGTCGGTCTGCTGCCCGGTGCGGGCGGCACGGTGCGCCTTGCGCAAATGCTGGGGCGGGGCAGGGCGCTGGAGGTCTGCCTGGGCGGCGAGGATTTCGATGCGGATACGGCAGAGCGCTACGGCTGGATCAACCGGGCCCTGGCGGACGCGGAGCTGGAGGGGTTCTGCGAGGCCCTGGCGCGACGCATTGCGGCCTTCCCGGCGGCGGGCATCGCCCATGTGAAGGCGCTGGTGGAGCAGGTGACGGCGGCGGATCAGACGGCGTTGGTGGAGGAGTCGCAGCGCTTCGTCGGTGAAATGTCGGCGCCGGAAACGCTGGAGCGGGTGCGCTGGATGATGGACAACGGCGGCCAGCAGGACGGGGATCTTGAGCGCGACCTGGGGGCCGCACTCGGGCGCTACCCGGGCTGAATCGCTGGCGAGGACGGCTTCACGCGGTTTTCGCCAGGATCGGTTCGTTCGCTACGGCGACCAGTACGGGGCGGACCAGCTGATGCTTCACCGCCGGACGCGGCTGGCGGCTGACCGAGGGACGGCGGTCGGGGATCATCACGGCCGAGCCCGGCGAACGCAGGGTCAGCACGGCGATGCCACCGGCCAGCAGCGTGGTAGCGAGTACGACGCTGGCCAGAGCGACGTACAGCAGCAGCTCCACCAGGGAGCCAATGAGCAGCAGGAAATCGAGAATGACTTGCATGGTGGTGTCCTCTTGACGATCCGTTTGGGGGCGTCTCGCGAGTAGCCTGTTCGCCCCTGCGGCCCGACTGCGGGGCCGGCGAATCTCCTGCCAGCGAGTTGATGGGGCAAAGATGCCGCGCGCGGACTATCAAGAGAACTGAATGCGTCGACTGGTGACTATCGACGTTATCGATAGCGGCTGTAAGCCGCGGATTAGAGGGGCGCCCTGGTTATCCGCGGGCGCCCGCGACCTTGGTCGGGTAGACGGTCAGAACTTCTCGCCCGGCTGCAGGAAACGCCACTGGCCGACGGGCAGCTTGCCCATGGCCACGCCGCCCAGGCGCAGGCGGCGGATCGACACGGCGTGCAGGCCGACCGCGCGGCACATGGCGGCGATCTGGCCGGGGCGGAACTGCTTGCCGGCGAAGCGCAGGCGGGTCTCGCTCTGCCAGCTGACCTTCAGCGGCGGCAGTTCGCGGCCGTCGATCAGCATGCCGCGGCAGAGGCGCTTCAGGCCGTTGTCGGCGATCTGCCCGCTGACCTCGACCACGTACTCGTGCTCGATGTTGTCCGCCTCGTCCACCAGCCGGCGCTGCACGCCGCGGCTCTGGGTGTAGACCAGCAGGCCGCTGGCGTCGGTCTCCAGCACGGTGGTGTTGAACTGGTGGCCGAAGTGCTTGCGCAGCAGGCGCTGTTGCAGGTTGTCTTCGGTCCAGCGCTTGTCCGGCGTCAGCAGTTGCTGGGCGGAGTTGGCGCCGTTGCCGCTGCCCAGGCCGACCGGCTTGTGCACGAGGATGGTCACCGGCGGAATTGGGTCGGGAGAGGCGCCCGGCAGCAGTTCGATGCGCTGGGTATCGACCTTGAACTGCGGTTCCTCCACGCGCTGGCCGTCGACCGTGACCCAGCCACCCTCGATGTACAGCTCGGCGTCGCGGCGCGAACAGGGCAGCAGCTCGGCGAGACGCTTGGACAGGCGGATGGCTTCGGACATTTCGGGTAACCAGGCAGGGGAAAGCGTTCATTGTAACCGCAAGCCGGTGGAATGATCCGCGCGGTGTCCGGTCACAACCTCAGACCAAGCAACGAGGAAGCGCGATGCGGATCACCCTGATCGACGGCCTGGGCTGGGACCTGGACGAGCACGGCACCGGCGGCCTGACCAACCGGCGTGGCGAGAAGGTGCACCTGCGCCAGGGCGACATGGACGGCGCCTGCGGGCCCTACTGCCTGGTGATGGCCATGCTCGCCCGCAACCAGCTGGCGCGGCGCCAGGCCAAGGGGTTGGCGCCGGTGGATTCGCGGACCCGCTACGGGCGGCTGATGGAGGCGCTGAACCAGCACGAGACGCTGGTGCGCGTCGGCACCACGGGCGCCGACCTGCTGGAACTGCTCAAGGTCATCAGTGACAAGGAGTACCGCGTCGAGCGTGGCAACGGCACGCGGATGGTCGAGCTGACCCGGCGGCACCTGGAGGAGAACATCCCGGTGGTGCTCGGCTTCCATGGCCGCAAGGACAGTGACATCCGCCACTGGTGCCTGGCGGTGGGCATGAGCGACGACGCCTTCTTCCTCCTCGACCCGGCCCACGACCTGCAGCGCGGGCTGGCCTGGAACGCGGTGCTGACCACCCAGGCCAACGGTTCGCGCTTCGGTTATCGCTACCTGAATGCGAAGGGGACCTGGGCGGTGACCCTCAAGGAGATGGTGGCGCTGCTCTGAGCCTTTCCTGGCGAGAGTGGGCTCAGCGGGTGAAGCGGAACAGGTTGTAGCCACCGAGCTGTTCGGGCACCAGCAACACGAATCCATCGTACGAATTGCGCACCACGCCGACCACGTCGGACTCGCGCGCGGCGGCTTGCTCCAACCCGCTGTAGCCGACCTGCGGGTCGTCGTTCACCGAAGCGCCGCCGACGAACACCAGCTGCCTGTCGTCCAGGCGCTGCAGGTAGCCGCTGATGCGCTGCGAGCCGCTGGTCTTCTCCAGGAACAGGCCCTTGGGCGTCTGCCGCACCGAGCACTTGAAGTTCGGGTAGCCGTACAGCGCTTGTGCTTCGAGCTGCACCGAGCGGCACTTCCAGTTGCCGGTGAGGGCGGCGTCGGCAAGCGGTTCCGGGTCTTCCAGCACGATGCGGTAGAGGTTCAGCGCTTCGTTGCGGGTGGTTTCGTCCTCGCTCTGCTGGAGCTGGTCGAGCAGTTGCTTGACCTGTGCGTCGAGGGTGGTCAGGCGCTGCTGGTCGGCGGCGTTGACCGCCGCCGGCCAGACGACGGCGGCCTGTTCGGCAAAGGCCAGCGGGGAGAGCAGCAGGCCGGTGGCGAGCAGGGCGGCGGTGAGGGTGCAGCGTTTGGACATCGTGTGCATTCCATTGCGGGTGAATGCCCGTAGCTCATGCCACGGGCGGGTGTCAGGTTTACGGCATCAGGGCGTCGGTTCGACCGGCGGCGCGACCGGCGCCTCGCGCTCGTGGACCCAGGACATGAACAGCTCATAGCCCAGGGCCAGCACCACGGGGCCGACGAACAGGCCGATGATGCCATTGCTGAGCATGCCGCCCAGGGCGCCGATCAGGATCACCGCCATCGGCACCTTGCTGCCGCGGCCGAACATCAGCGGCTTGAGCACGTTGTCGGAGAGCCCGCCGGCCACCGTCCAGACGGTGAACAGGATGGACACCAGCAGCGAATCGTTGGTCATGAACACATAGGCCACTGCAGGCAGGGTGATCAGCACCACCGGCAGCTGGGTGATGCCCAGCAGCAGCACACCCAGAGCCAGCAGGCCGGCGCCGGGGATGCCCATGACGATGAAGCCCAGGCCGAGGATCAGCGTCTGGATGAAGGCCACGCCCACCACGCCCTGGGCCACCGCACGGATGGTGCCGGTGCACAGCTCGGCCAGGCCCGGGCCACGGTCAGGGCCGGAAATGCGTACGGCAATGTCACAAGCGGTACGGCTGCCCAGCTTGCCGTAGGCCATGATCACCCCGGCGATGACGAAGGCGGCGAGGAACTGCATCAGCCCCATGCCGACGCCCGCCGCCTGCCCGGCGACCTTCTTCGCCACGCCCTGCAGGTGCGGCGCCAACTGGTGCGCGACGCCCATGAAGTCGGTGGCCACGCGATGCCAGAAGGGATAGACGTACTGCCCGATCACCGGCCAGTTCTGTACCGAGTCCGGCGGCAGCGGGATCTGCAGGGTGCGGTTCTGGATGGCGTGCACCAGGTCGCGCACCGAATCGGCCATGGACAACCCGATCACCACCACCGGCACCAGCAGGATTACCAGGCCCAGCACCACGATCAGGCTCGCGGCGCTGTTCGGGCGCTCGCCCAGCCAGCCGCTGAGCAACTGGTGCATGGGGTAGAGGGTAATGGCGAGGATCACCGACCAGAGCATCAGGTCGAGGAAGGGATGGAAGATGCGGAAGCAGAAAACGGCCAGCAACAGGATCAGGCCGGCGCGGATCAGCACATCGAGCAGGTTGCGCGACAGCAGCTTTTCCGGAGAGGGCAGCATGGGGTGCTCCTTGCGAGTGGCCTGGGATAGGCCAAGTCCTGACTATGGGCGGACTCTGCCCGAGTGCAAGGCGCACAGGCAACACAGGATCGACGGAATTGCGGAGGCTTTGGTGTAAAGCGAGGTATCAGGGAGGGGGAACGCAGGACGGGCGAAGCGGGGGAGGCGGGCAGCCTGCCGGGAGCCGGCAGGCTTGCCTGCGAATATTACTTCTTGCCGAGGCTGATGTGGCGGCTCGGTGCGCCGTAGTTCTGACCGGTCACGCCCTTGGCGATCTGCTGGATCTCACCGCCGGAGTTCAGGAAGGCCGCGATCTGGGCTTCCAGGGCTTCGCTGGTCGCGGTAGCGGCGGGGGCCTTGGGGGCTGCTTTCTGGCGGGTGGAGGGCTTGGTAGTCATATCTGCCATACCTGTCTGCGCAAATTGGCCGCCTATTGTACATCAAACGAGCACCTTTCGGGGCGGTTATGGAACGAACGGTCCCATTGCTCTGCCTGAATCGTCCTTCACGCGGCGCGCTGCGGCGGTGCTACCCTCTGCCCATTCCGGCCGTTCAGAGCCCGCCATGTCCCTGTTGTCGTCCCGCCAGCGCAATGCCCTGCGCCTGGCTCGTTCGTTTCTCGCTCCCTACCGCTGGCGGGCCCTCGGCGCCTTGCTGGCGCTGCTGTTCACCGCCGCCATCACCCTGTCCCTGGGGCAGGGCATCCGCCTGCTGGTGGACCAGGGCTTCATCACCCAGTCCGAGCAGTTGCTCACCCGCGCCATCGGCATCTTTTTCCTGCTGGTGCTGTGTCTGGCGGTGGGCACCTTCGTGCGCTTCTATCTGGTGTCGTGGATCGGCGAGCGCTTCGTCGCCGATATCCGCCAGCGCGTGTTCGACCACCTGATCGAACTGCACCCCGGTTTTTACGAGAACAACCGGTCCTCGGAGATCCAGTCGCGCCTGACCGCCGACACCACGCTGCTGCAGTCGGTGATCGGTTCCTCGCTGTCCATGGCGCTGCGCAACGTGCTGATGCTGCTGGGCGGGATCATCCTGATGTTCTTCACCAACGCCAAGCTGACCAGCATCGTGGTCGCTTCGCTGCCGCTGGTGATCGCGCCGATCCTGCTGTTCGGCCGCCGCGTGCGCAGCCTGTCGCGGCTCAGCCAGGACCGCGTGGCAGACGTCGGCAGCTATGTCGGCGAGTCCCTCGGCCAGATCAAGACGGTGCAGGCCTACAACCACCAGGCGCAGGACCGCGCGCGCTTTGGCCGCACAGTGGAGGACGCCTTCGACACCGCGCGCAAGCGCATCATGCAACGCTCCTGGCTGGTCAGCGTGGTGATCCTGCTGGTACTCGGCGCGGTCGGCGTGATGCTCTGGGTCGGCGGCATGGACGTGATCGCCGGGCGCATCAGCCCCGGTGACCTGGCGGCCTTCGTGTTCTACAGCCTGATCGTCGGCATGGCCTTCGGCACGTTGAGCGAAGTGATCGGCGAGCTGCAGCGCGCGGCCGGTGCCGCCGAGCGCATCGCCGAACTGCTGCGCGCGCGCAGCGAAATCCATGCCCCGACCAGCGACCTGCTGCACCTGCCGGAGCGCATCGTCGGCAGTATCGAGTTGCAGGGCGTGCACTTCGCCTATCCGTCGCGCCCGGAGCAGTGGGCCATCGATGGCATCGACCTGCGCGTCGAACCGGGCGAGACCCTGGCGCTGGTCGGACCGTCCGGCGCCGGCAAGTCCACCCTGTTCGACCTGTTGCTGCGCTTCTACGACCCGCAGCAGGGGCGCATCCTGATCGACGGCCAGCCCATCGCCCGGCTCGATCCGACGGACCTGCGCCGCAGCTTCGCGCTGGTGTCGCAGAACCCGGCGCTGTTCTTCGGCACGGTGGAGGAGAACATCCGCTACGGCCGCCCCGGCGCCAGCGATGCGGAAGTCGAGGCCGCCGCCCGCGCGGCCCATGCCCACGAGTTCATCCTGCGCCTGCCGCAGGGCTACCGGACGCACCTGGGCGAGAGCGGCCTGGGCTTGTCCGGCGGCCAGCGCCAGCGCCTGGCGATTGCCCGTGCGTTACTGGTGGACGCGCCTATCCTGTTGCTCGACGAAGCCACCAGTGCGCTGGATGCCGAGAGCGAACACCTGATCCAGCAGGCACTGCCGGGGCTGATGCGCGACCGCACCACGCTGGTGATCGCCCACCGCCTGGCCACGGTGCTCAATGCCGACCGCATTGCGGTGATCGAGCACGGTCGCCTGGTGGCGCTGGGGCGGCACGCCGAGCTGGTGCTCAGCAATCCGTTATATGCGCGGCTGGCGGAACTCCAGTTCGGCCAGGCGGAACACCTGTAGGAGCGGGCCATGCCCGCGATGCGCGTCGATGACGCGCGCCCGATCCGGCAACCGGCGGCAGCCATAACGCGCCAATGCGCGTAGAATGCCCGCCCCGTTCACGAGGTAAGCGTCATGGCAGTCATAGGTCGGTTCAATTCGTTGCAGGTGGCCAAGCACACCGATTTCGGTCTCTACCTGGATGGCGAGAGCCACGGCGAAATCCTCCTGCCCAAGCGCTACGTGCCGAAGAACGAACCTACCGAAGTGGGTGACTGGCTCAACGTGTTCATCTACCTGGACAGCGAAGACCGCCTGATCGCCACCACCCAGAAGCCCAAGGTGCAGGTCGGCGGCTTCGCCAGCCTGAAGGTGGTGGAGGTCAACCGCGTTGGCCTGTTCCTCGACTGGGGCCTGCCCAAGGACCTGCTCCTGCCGCACTCGGAAGAGAAGCGCCCGCTGCAGGTCGGCGACTACTGCGTGGTCTACGTCTACCTCGACGAGCGCAGCCGTCGCATCACCGCCACCGCGCGCCTGGACCGCTACCTGGACAATGTCCCAGCCAACTACAAGGCCGGCCAGCAGGTGGACCTGCTCGTCGTCGAGCGCACCGACCTGGGCTACAAGGCCATCATCGATGGCAAGCACTGGGGCCTGATCCACAAGAACGAAGTCTTCAAGTTCATGCGCAATGGCCTGCGCGAGACCGGCTACATCAAGGAAATGCGCGCCGACGGCAAGATCAGCCTGAGCCTGCAGCCGGCTGGCGCCGGCCTGTCCGATGCGCTGAGCGAGCAGATCCTCAAGGCCCTGCGCGAGGCTGGCGGCCAGCTGGCGCTCAGCGACAAGAGCCCGCCGGACCTGATCGCGCAGCAGTTCGGCGTCAGCAAGGGCAACTTCAAGAAGGCCATCGGCGGCCTGTTCAAACAGGGCCTGATCGTCATCCACGACGACGGTATCGAACTGGTCTGACCGGCTCAACCGCGCCCGCGGACTATGGACTCGGCCACCGCGCAACGTGGTTCGGCCGGGGCCAGCGAGCCCATGCGCTGCAGGTCGACCGGCGTGCCTGGCTCTGCCTTCAGCCGACGACGCAGGTCGTCGAACACCCGGTCATGTTCCCTGCGAAAGCGCAGCACCGGCCCGCGGCAGACCCGCAGGCCGTGGCGGCGCAGGATGCGCGTGGCGCTGCCGGCGAAATTGAAGGCGAGGTCGCCGGGCAGGTCGAAGCCATCCTTGAATGGCTGGCCGTCGATCTCGCCGTCCAGCTCGAACTTCACCAGCGCATCCCGGCTGGCGGCGTTCTCCACCGTGTAGCTCAGGCGGATGCGGTACTGCTGGCGGTCGAGGCCGGTGCTGGAATGGATAGTGACCTCGGTGGGTGTGCTCATTCTCTTCTCCTGAAGTCAGCCATTTCTCCTGGAAAGCAAAAGCCCGCGGCCTGAGCCGCGGGCATCGGCGCTGCACCTCAGAGGCTCAGCTGACCCGCATACAGACCGTAGCCGGCGGCCAGGGTCGCGGCCAGCAGGAGGGCGAAGATCAGCCATTCCGCCTTGCTGAACACGCGCTCGCCGCGCTCGCGCTTGGCCATGATGAACAGCACCACGCCCGGGGTGTAGAGCAGCGCCGAGAGCAGCAGGTGGTCCATGCCGCCGGCATACACCAGCCACAGGCTGTAGATGAGGGCGATGGTGCCGATTACCAGGTCCTTGCGGCGCTCGCGCAGCAGGCCTTCGTAGCCTTCCCCGCGCAGGCTCAGCAGCACGGCATAGCCGGCGGAGAACAGGTAGGGCAGCAGCGCCATGGACGCGGCCAGGTACACCAGGCTGGTGTAGGTGCTGGCGGCAAACAGGGTGACCACCAGGAACACCTGCACCGTGGCGTTGCTCATCCACAGCGCGTTCACCGGCACGTCCTTGTCGTTCTCGCGGGCGAGGAACTTCGGCAGGGTGTGGTCGTGGGCGGCGGCGTACATGATCTCCGCGCTGAGCAGGATCCACGCCAGCAGCGCGCCGAACAGCGAGACGACGAGCCCGGAGATGATCAGCACCGCGCCCCAGTGGCCGACCACGTGCTCCAGCACATAGGCCATGGACGGGTTGGGCAGGCCGGTCAGTTGCGCCTGGCTCATCATGCCCATGGACAGCACGTTCACCAGCACCAGCAGCGCCATCACCGAGACGAAGCCGATCACCGTGGCGGTGCCGACGTCCGAGCGCTTCTTCGCGTGGCCCGAGTAGAGGTTGGCGCCCTCGATGCCGATGAACACCCAGACGGTGATCAGCATCATGTTGCGCACCTGGCTCATCACGCTGTCGAAATCGACGTGGCCATGGCCCCAGAAGTCGGCGGTGAACAGGTCCATGTCGAATGCCACCAGGCCGATCAGGATGAACAGCACGATGGGCACGACCTTGGCGACCGTGGTGACCTGGTTGATGAAGGCGGCCTGCTTGATCCCGCGCAGAATCAGGAAGTGCAGGCCCCACAGCAGCAGGGAAGAGCAGGCGAAGGCGATGACCGTGTTGCCCTCGCCGAACACCGGGAAGAAGTAGCCCAGTGCGCTGAAGATCAGCACGAAGTAGCTGACGTTGCCGAGCATGGAGCTGATCCAGTAGCCCCAGGCCGAGTTGAAGCCGATGTAGTCGCCGAAGCCGGCCTTGGCGTAGGCGTAGACGCCTGCGTCCAGTTCCGGCTTGCGGTTGGACAGGCTCTGGAAGACGAAAGCGAGCATCAGCATGCCGATGCCGCTGATGGCCCAGCCGATCAGCACGGCGCCGGGGCTGGCGCTTTTCGCGACGTTCTGCGGCAGCGAGAAGATGCCGCCGCCGATCATGGAGCCGACCACCAGGGCGGTGAGCGCGGCCAGGCCGAGTTTCTGGTTGGGCGATGAAGACATGTCCCAGCCTCCTGAGTAATGGGGAACTCGAATAGTTTCGAGGTCGACCGGAGGCGCGCGGCTGACATGTATCAATAGCAAGCTAACGGTTTCTGAATGATTCCTGAACGGCAGCCATTCTCGTCCTGCCAACAGTGCTCTGCGCGGCGCACAACTGCCAGGCCGCTGGCCGCACGGGCGCGGAGGGGAGGGTCCGCATAACCACCGGCGCGCGGCCGGTGCGCATCACATCATGTGGCGGAAGCGGTTCCAGGCCTGCTCGACGGAGAGCCACCAGGCCGGCATGGCGCTGCCGAAGCCGGCGATCTCCAGGCGCGGGTGATGGCGCACCACCATGTCCAGCACCGGTTCCTGCTCGGGCTTCACGTCGACGAAGAACACGTGGCGGCCTTCATGCAGGTTGTCCTGGAAGCGGCGCACGTCGCCGCTGGGGCGCTGCAGGCCGAAGAAGCTGCTTTCCCACAGGCTGAAGCCCAGCAGCACCGCGGCGAGGAAGACCACCGGAATCCAGCCGGCCGCCGTCTGCGTCCAGCCGCTCAGGTAGCCGACCACCAGTACCAGCACGGCCAGCGCGGCACCGATCATCAGGCCGATCTTGCCCCAGTGCACCACGTCCTTCTTCATCATCGAGGGCACTTCGTGGAGGCGGTGCTCCTGCAGTTCCGCGTCGCTGTCGCTGAGCACATGCATCTGCTCGATGCCGATGCCGCTTTCGGAGAGTTCCTGCTCGACCTGCTCCAGGTCGTCCAGGTTGTCGCTGATGTAGTAATGCCTGTTCATGACGAACCTCACGCCCCTCGGAATGAAAGTTCCCCCCAGGGTTCGACCGCCATCTGCCGTGAAATTCGGCAAATATCCGTCGTTCGATGGTTGTCGTCGCAGATCAGTCTAACACCGCGGCGCTGCGGGCTCCGGGGCGCTGCCCGGCGGTCGCGGGGTTGCCAAGACCGGTTGCGGGGGCCGAGGATGCAGCTCTCATTGGAAGCATGCCGCTTTCACGCAACGGCGAACGAGGCCGAGATGATCCGCGAGATTCTCAAGATGGGCGATGAGCGCCTGCTGCGCATCGCCCCACCGGTGCCCGAGTCGATGATCGGCAGCGCCGAGCTGCAGCAACTGATCGACGACATGTTCGAGACCATGCACCACGTCGGTGGTGTAGGCCTCGCCGCGCCGCAGATCGGTGTCGACCTGCAGCTGGTGATCTTCGGCTTCGAGCGCAGCGAGCGCTATCCGGACGCGCCGGCGGTGCCGCCGACCATCCTGCTCAACCCGGTGATCACGCCCATCGGCGATGAGCTGGAGGAGGGCTGGGAAGGCTGCCTGTCGGTGCCGGGCCTGCGCGGTGCGGTGAACCGCTACCAGCGCATCCGCTATCAGGGCGTCGACCCGCAGGGCCAGCCCATCGACCGCACCGTGGACGGCTTCCACGCCCGCGTGGTGCAGCACGAGTGCGACCACCTGATCGGCCGCCTGTACCCATCGCGCATTACCGATTTCAGCAAGTTCGGCTTTACCGAGGTGCTGTTCCCGGGGCTCGATCCGGGCGCGGATGACTGATCAGGCACGAATCGAGTCAGAGGCAGGCGCAGGATTCTAACTGCGGGAGCGGCGGCGTTCAGTCTTCCTCGTCGAGCTGGTAGCGCGTCGGCACCAGGCTCTCCTTGATCTTGCGCAGGTGCGGCTGGAAGTCCACGCCACGGCGCAGGGTCACGCCGGTGGCGAGCACGTCGAGTACGGTCAGCTGGATGATCCGCGAAGTCATCGGCATATAGATGTCGGTGTCCTCCGGCAGCGGGATGTCCAGGCTCAAGGTGCTGGCGCGGGCCAGCGGCGAGTCGGCGGCGGTCAGGCCAAGCACCGAGGCGCCGTTCTGCCGCGCCAGGTGCGCCACGTCCACCAGCTCGCGGGTGCGCCCGGTGTAGGAGATCACCACGAACAGGTCGCCGGTGTGCGCCACCGAGGCGATCATCCGCTGCATCAGCACATCGCTCTGCGCCGAGACCGCGAGGTTGAAGCGGAAGAACTTGTGCTGGGCGTCCAGCGCCACGGAGCTGGAAGCGCCGAGGCCGAAGAAGTGAATCTGCCGGGCCTGGATCAGCAGGTCCACGGCGCGGTCGATCAGCTTCGGGTCGAGCACCTTGTGGGCGCTGTCCAGCGAGGCGATGGTGCTGCTGAAGATCTTGCGCGTGTAGGCCTCGGGGCCGTCGTCGGCGGCCACCGCCTGGGTCACGAAGGCCGCGCCGCTGGCCAGGCTCTGGGCCAGCTGGATCTTCAGCTCCGGGTAGCCGCTCATGCCGAAGGAACGGCAGAAGCGGTTCACCGTCGGCTCGCTGACGCTGGAGGCCTGGGCCAGCGCGGCGATGCTGAAGCGCGTGGCCTGCTGCGGGTCGCGCAGGATCACTTCGGCGACCTTGCGCTCGGCCTTGTTCAGCTCTTCCAGACGGCTCTGGATCTGCTCCAGCAGGTTTTTCATCCGTGCTCCTTGGGCAATCGACGGTTGGCCGGGTAGGTGCGGCCAGCGGCGCTATCCTAACGTCAGGCCGGCAGGCGACCAACAACGGCGCGAAGCGGCAAAAATATGTTGTTTAATTACTACATATTTGTCTTAATGCCGGCGTAGAAGGCTAACTATCGTCCAAAATTTGGTTGGTAACAACAAATGCCTGAAGTCCGTGTTCTGCCCTGCACCCTCGCGTTGTTCGGCGCCCTGGGTGATCTCGCCCTGCGCAAGCTGCTGCCGGCGCTCTACCAGCTCGACCGTGAAGACCTGCTGCACCGCGACACCCGCATTCTCGCGCTGGCCCGCGACGACGGCGCCAGTGAAGCCCCCCTGGCGACCATCGAGAGCCGCCTGCGCCAGGCCGTGCCGGCGAAGGAGTGGGACGAAACCGTCTGGGCCCGCTTCCAGGCGCGCCTGCATCACCTGAGCATGGATTTCCTCGATGCCGGTTCCTACCAGGCGCTGGCTGAGCTTGTGGGTGACGAGAAGACCCTGGTCGCCTACTTCGCTACCGCCGCCTCGGTATTCGGCGGTATCTGCGAGAACCTTGCTGCCGCCGGCCTCGCCGAGCGCACCCGGGTAGTCCTGGAAAAGCCCATCGGCCACGACCTGGAATCGTCCCGCGCGGTGAACGACGCGGTGGCGCGCTTCTTCCCCGAGAACCGCATCTACCGGATCGACCACTACCTGGGCAAGGAGACGGTGCAGAACCTCATCGCGCTGCGCTTCGCCAACAGCCTGTTCGAGACCCAGTGGAACCAGAACCATATCTCCCACGTGGAGATCACCGTAGCCGAGAAGGTTGGCATCGAAGGCCGCTGGGGTTACTTCGACAAGGCCGGCCAGCTGCGCGACATGGTGCAGAACCACCTGCTGCAACTGCTCTGCCTGATCGCCATGGACCCGCCGGCGGACCTTACCGCCGACAGCATCCGTGACGAGAAGGTGAAGGTGCTGCGCGCGCTGGAGCCCATTGCCCCCGAACAGCTGGCAACCCGCGTAGTGCGTGGCCAGTACACCGCCGGCTACATCGATGGCAAGGCAGTGCCCGGCTACCTCGCCGAGGAAAACGCCAACCCCAACAGCGATGCCGAGACCTTCGTCGCCCTGCGCGTGGACATCCGCAACTGGCGCTGGTCCGGCGTACCGTTCTACCTGCGCACCGGCAAGCGCATGCCGCAGAAGCACTCGCAGATCGTCATCCACTTCAAGGAACCGCCGCACTACATCTTCGCCCCGGAGCAGCGCTCGCTGATCAGCAACCGGCTGATCATCCGCCTGCAACCGGACGAGGGCATTTCCCTGCAGGTGATGACCAAGGACCAGGGCCTGGGCAAGGGCATGCAACTGCGCACCGGCCCGCTGCAACTGAATTTCTCCGAAACCTTCCAGACCGCCCGGACGCCGGATGCCTACGAGCGACTGTTGCTGGAAGTCACGCAAGGCAACCAGAACCTGTTCGTCCGCAAGGATGAGATCGAGGCCGCCTGGAAATGGTGCGACGGCCTGATCGACGGCTGGGGGCGCCTGGGCGAGGAGCCCAAGCCCTATCCGGCCGGAAGCTGGGGACCGCAGGCCTCGGTTGCCCTGATCGCACGCGACGGGAGGGACTGGTATGGCGATCTTTGAACCCCAACTGGCTGAAGGCATGGCCTGGAAGACCTGGAACAACGCCGCCGAGCAGGCTCGCGGCCTGGCCGAGGCGGTAGCCGATGCGCTGCGCGAGGCATTGATCGAACGCGGCCGCGCGCTGCTGGTGGTGTCCGGCGGGCGCAGCCCGGTGGCTTTTCTCGAAGCCCTGAGTGGCGCCGTGCTGGACTGGTCGAAAGTGGCCGTCAGCCTTGCCGACGAGCGCTGGGTGCCCGAGTCGCATCCGGACAGCAACGCCGGCCTGCTGCGTCGTCACCTGTTCAAGGGCGCGGCAGCCAAGGCGCAGTTCATCGGCATCTACCAGCCGGCAGCCAGCCTGGAAGAAGCGGCCGACAAGGCCGATCGTTGCCTGCATGAACTGATGCTGCCCATCGATGTGCTGGTGCTGGGCATGGGCGACGATGGCCACACGGCTTCGCTGTTCCCCGGCAGCACCAACCTGGTGGAGGCGCTCGACCCGGCCGGCACGCGCCGTTGCCTGCCGATGTGGGCGCCGACCGTACCGCACCAGCGCCTGACCCTGACGCGCGCCGTGCTGCAGGGCGCGCGGGTGCAGATACTGGCCATCCAGGGCGAGTCCAAGCTCGCCACCCTGAGCCAGGCGCTCAGCGACAACGACGACCAGCGCATGCCCATCAATGCGTTCCTGCGTTCGCCTCTTTCGATCCACTGGTGCCCTTGACGCACGGAGTTACCGCAATGTCTGAACAACACATCCAGCAGATCGATGCCCTCGCGCAGCGTGCTCGCATCCTGCCGGTGATCACCATCGACCGCGAGGCGGACATTCTGCCCATGGCGGATGCTCTGGCAGCCGGCGGCATCACCGTTCTGGAAGTGACCTTGCGGACGTCGCTGGGCCTCACCGCGATTCGCCAGCTGAGCGAGCAGCGCCCGCAGCTGATTGTCGGCGCCGGCACCGTGCTCGACCCGGAAACCTTCGCCCAGGCGGAAGAGGCGGGGGCGAAGTTCATCGTCACCCCCGGCTGCACCGACGAGTTGCTGCAGTACGCGGTGACCCGCCCGGTGCCGCTGTTGCCCGGCGTGGCTACCGCTTCGGAAATCATGGCGGCGTACCGTCATGGCCTGCGCCGCTTCAAGCTGTTCCCGGCGAAGGTCGCCGGCGGCGTGGAAGCGCTCAAGGCCTTCGGCGGGCCGTTCCCGGAGGTGCGTTTCTGCCCCACCGGCGGCGTCGGCCCGGACAACCTCAACGACTACTACCGGCTGGCCAACGTGATGTGCGTGGGCGGCAGCTGGATGCTGCCCAAGGCCGCCATCGACAGCGGCGACTGGGCCACGGTCGAGCGCCTGAGCCGCGAGGCACTGGCGCTGCTGGACACACACTGAGCTGTCCTGATCTGGACATGCCCGGCCTTGTGCCGGGCTTTTTTATGCGCGCTGGATAAAGCGGCGCACCCTGTAGGAGCGCCCCATGGGCGCGATCGCGGGCATGGCACGCTCCTGCAGTGTGGCTCCGGATTCAATCCACCCCGACGAACCCGCCCGTCTGGTGCCGCCACAGCCGCGCATAGAGCCCGCCGTGGGCGAGCAGCTCGGCATGGCTGCCGCTCTCGACCACGCGGCCATGCTCCAGCACCACCAGGCGATCCATGCGCGCGATGGTCGAGAGGCGGTGGGCGATGGCGATCACGGTCTTGCCCTGCATCAGGGTCTCCAGGCTTTCCTGGATCGCTGCTTCCACTTCCGAATCCAGCGCCGAGGTGGCCTCGTCAAGGATCAGGATCGGCGCGTCCTTGAGCAGCACGCGGGTGATCGCGATGCGCTGGCGCTGGCCGCCGGAGAGCTTCACGCCGCGCTCGCCGACGTGGGCGTCCAGGCCGAAGCGGCCCTCGGCATCACTCAGCTGCGGGATGAACTCCGAGGCGCGGGCCTTCTGGATCGCGTCCTGCAACTCGGCCTCGCCGGCATCCGGGCGGCCGTAGAGCAGGTTGGAGCGGATCGAGCGGTGTAGCAGCGAGGTGTCCTGGGTGACCATGCCGATCTGCGCGCGCAGGCTTTCCTGGGTCACGTGGGCGATGTCCTGGCCGTCGATCAGGATGCGTCCACCCTCCAGGTCGTAGAGGCGCAGCAGCAGGTTCACCAGGGTCGACTTGCCGGCGCCGGAGGGGCCGACCAGGCCGATCTTCTCGCCGGGGCGCACGGTCAGGTCGAGGCCGCTGATCAGGCCGCCACCCTTGCCGTAGCTGAAGTTCACCTGATCGAAGCGCACTTCGCCGTGCTTCACCACCAGCGGCTTGGCGTCCGGCGCATCGGTCACCTGGCGGGGCAGGGCGATGGTCTGCATGCCGTCCTGCACCTGTCCGACGTTCTCGAAGATGCCGCCGACCACCCACATGATCCAGCCGGACATGTTGTTGATGCGGATGACCAGGCCGGTGGCCAGGGCGATGGCACCCACCGAGATCAGCGACTGGGTCCACAGCCACAGGGCGAGGCCCGTGGTGCCGGCGATCAGCAGACCGTTGAAGATGGTGATGGTGACGTCCATCGAGGTGACCACGCGCCCGGCGCGCTGGGCCTTGCGGGTCTGGTCGTCGATGGCTTCGCGGGCGTAGTCCTCTTCCTGGCGCGTGTGGGCAAACAGCTTGAGGGTGGTGATGTTGGTGTAGCCGTCGACGATCCGACCCATGAGTTTCGAGCGGGAATCCGAGGCGATCACCGAGCGTTGCTTCACCTGCGGAATGAAGTAGCCCAGCGCGCCGACGTAGCCGACTACCCACAGCACCAGCGGAATCATCAGGCGCCAGTCGGCCTCGGCGAACAGCACCAGGGCGCTGATGGTGTAGATCAGCACGTGCCAGATGGCGTCGACCACCTGCACGGCGGAGTCACGCAGGGAGTTGCCGGTCTGCATGATGCGCTGGGCGATGCGCCCGGCGAAGTCGTTCTGGAAGAAGCCCAGGCTCTGCTTGAGCACATAGCGGTGGTTCTGCCAGCGGATCAGGTTGGTCATGCTGGGGTTGATGCTCTGGTGCACCAGCATGTCGTGCAGGCCGTTGAACACCGGACGCAGGACCAGTGCGACCACGGCCATCCAGATCAGCTCGCGGCCGTGTACGGTGAAGAAGTCAGCGGGGGCGGTGCCCTGGGCGAGGTCGACGATGCGCCCCAGGTAGCTGAACAGCGCGACTTCGATCAGTGCGACGATCAGCCCGACGAAGAGCAGGGCGAGGAAGACCGGCCAGACCTGGCGCAGGTAGTAGACGTAGAAGCGGACGACGTCGGAAGGCGGCATGCGCTCGGGGACGTCGCGGAAGGGATCGATCAGACGCTCGAAACGACGGTAAAGCATGATGGCTCTCGGGTTGTGTTGGCGAGCCCGTCCCGGGCTCGCCTTGAATGGCCTCCGTCAGCCGTGGTTGCGCAGAATCACAGACGCTTGGCGGAGAGGATGACCACCGGGGTGGTCGGTACGTCCTGGAACATGCCCTTGTTGCCAGTCTTCACGCCGGCGATCTGGTCAACCACGCCCATGCCGCGCACGACCTTGCCGAATACCGCATAGCCGAAGTCGCGGGCGCCGTGGTTGAGGAAGTCGTTGCCGGTCAGGTTGATGAAGAACTGGCTGGTGGCGGAGTTCACGTCGCTGGTGCGGGCCATGGCCAGGGTGCCGCGCTCGTTGAGCAGGCCGTTGTCGGCCTCGTTCTTGATCGGCGCCTGGGTGTCCTTCTCCTTCATGGCTTCGGTGAAGCCGCCACCCTGGATCATGAAGTTGGGGATCACGCGGTGGAAGATGGTTCCGTTGTAGAAGCCGCTGTCGACGTAGGACAGGTAGTTCTTCACGGAAATCGGCGCCTTGTCGGCGTACAGCTCGATTTCGATTTCACCCGAGGTGGTGGACAGCAGCACGTGGGGCTTGTTGGCGTCGGCGGCGATTGCCGAGCCGGCCAGGACCAGGGAGCAGGCAGCGAGCAGGAAGCGTTTGAACAGGGTCATTTGGCGGATGTTTCCTGAAGGTTCTAGGGATGGTCGACCTGCTCGAGGAAGTCGAGCAGGGTGGTATTGAATCTTTCCGGCTGGTCCAGCGGCGTGGCGTGGCGCGAGTCCTCGATCACCACCAGGCGCGCGTTGGGCATGCGCCCGACGTAGGCCTGCTTGAGCGAGACCGGGGTGTAGTCGCGATCGGCGCTGATCACCAAGGTTGGACAGGTTATGCGCGCCAGGCGTTCCTGCACACCCCAGCCGATGATGGCGTGCAGGCTGGAGAGGTAGGCGCGCTTGTCGTTCTGCGGCCAGCGCTGCTGGATCTTGCGGCGCAGGTCGCTCTGTTCGGGCTTGGGGAACAACATCTTGCCCAGCGCCTTGCCCACCGTGTCCAGGCCCAGCACATGGGCGAGGAACAGCCGGCGCGCCACTTCCAGGTACTCGCGCAGGCTGCGTGGCTTCACTTCCGGGGCGCTGTTGACGATGGTCAGGCTGTTCAGCCGCTCCGGCCAGCGGGTAGCCAGTTCGAAGCCGATCATGCCGCCCATGCTGATGCCCACCAGATGCACGCGGCCAAGGCCCAGGTGATCGAGCAGGGCGATCACGTCCTCGGCGAAGGCGGCGATGCTGTAACGCTGGCGCGGTTTGTCCGACTGGCCGTGGCCACGTACGTCGAGGGCGATCACCCGATGACGTTTCTCCAGCTCCGGCACCTGGTATTCCCAGTCGCGGGTGCTGGAACCGAGCCCATGCACCAGCAGCACCGGCGTGCCGAGTCCGCTTTCCTCGTAGTGCAGACGGTGACCGGCGTGGTCGAAGAACGGCATGACGAGCTCCTTGTTCGTGCGGGCTGTGGCTTCAGGCCGGGCTTTCCGGGGCGGCGAAATGGGCGTCGAGGGGCACGTTGGCGAAGGTGGTCAGCAGTTCCACGAGGATCTGCGTGGCCGGGCCCAGGGGCTTTTCCTTGTTCGGGTAAAGATAGAAGCGGCTCTCGCGCACGCCGCCCTGTTTCATCAGCAGCGGCTTGAGCTGCCCGTCGCGCAGTTCGCGCTCGATCATGTGCCGCGGCAGCCAGGCGAAGCCCAGGCCGTTGCTGACGAAGGTGGCGGCGGTGGCGAGGCTGCCGACGGTCCAGCGCTGCTCGGCGCCGAGCCAGCCGACGTCGCGCGGTTGCAGGCGGCCGGAGTCGCGGATGACCACCTGCATCTGGGTTTCCAGGTCCTGGTGGGTGACCTCGCGTTGCAGGCGATGCAGCGGATGATCGGGATGGGCGACAGCGACGAAGTCGACGATGGAGAGATCGGCGCCCAGGTGGCCGGGAATGTTCAGGCCACTGATGGCGAGGTCTGCGTGGCCCTGCACCAGCGCTTCCTCCACACCCGACAGCACCTCTTCGCGCAGCAGCACGCGGCAGCCGCGGCTCTGTGGCATGAAGGCCGACAGCGAACGCACCAGACGCACGGTGGGGTAGGCGGCGTCGACGACCAGGCGCACTTCCGGCTCCCAGCCCTGTTCCATGTGGTGGGCCAGTTCTTCCAGCTGGCCGGCGGATTTCACCAGTTGCCGCGAGCGGCGTAGCAGTACTTCACCGGCCTCGGTGAGCACGGCCTTGCGTCCGTCGATGCGCAGCAGCGGCACGCCGAGCTGCTCCTGCATACGCGCCACGGTGTAGCTGATCGACGACTGCGAACGGTGCAGGGCTTCGGCCGCCTGGGCGAAGCCGCCGTGATCGACCACGGCCTGCAGGGTTCTCCACTGATCCAGGGTAACGCGGGGCGCTTTCATCCTCGCTTCCTCTTGTCTACTCTGGCGGTCCGCAGAAGACCAACAAGAGACCGCCATGAAAAAATTCTGTTGTGCCGTTCTGGCCATGTTGCCGCTGACCGCCCTGGCCTATCCCATCGAAGTGCAGAAGAGCCTCAATGGCACCGAGATGGACATCGAGACCCAGGATATCGGCGACCAGATGGGGGCGATCCTCCTGCGCAACGGCGGCCAGCAGCCGGTGACCTGCACCGCGGTCTTCGTCAACGGTCCCGAGACACCGCATGTGCGCAAGGCGACCATTGCACCTGGCAAGGAGGCCAACCTGACTTCCAGCTTCAGCCGCGCAGTGATCAAGCTGCGCATCAAGCTGACCTGTAACCCTTCCTGAGTTCCTCCAAGCCTAGAAGCAGTCACGCAAGAAATCAATTTATTCGATAATTAGAAGCGACTATTTACGCTTTTTTATCGATTTGTTCATCTTTAGGATGGCCTCCATCGACACATTCAGCGACCGATGGAGGTCCAGTCCATGTCCCGCGTTCTGGTTATCGAAAGCAGTGCCCGTCAGGAAGGTTCCGTTTCCCGCCAGCTGACCCGCGATTTCATCGCCCAGTGGCAGGCCGCCCACCCGGCCGACGACATCCAGGTCCGCGACCTGGCCGTAGAACAGGTGCCGCACCTGGACGCCAACCTGCTGGGTGGCTGGATGAAGCCGGCGCAGGAGCACAGCGAGATCGAACGCGCCGCGCTGGAACGCTCCAACCAACTGACCGCCGAGCTGCAGGCTGCCGACGTGCTGGTCCTGGCTGCGCCAATGTACAACTTCGCCATCCCCAGCACCCTGAAGTCCTGGCTGGACCACGTGCTGCGCGCCGGCGTCACCTTCCAGTACACCGAGACCGGCCCGCAGGGCCTGCTCACCGGCAAACGCGCCTTCGTCCTGACCAGTCGCGGTGGCGTCTACGCCGGCGGTGCGCTGGATCACCAGGAGCCTTACCTGCGCCAGGCGCTGGGCTTCGTCGGCATCCACGACGTGACCTTCATCCATGCCGAGGGCCTGAACATGGGCGGTGAATTCGCCGAGAAGGGCCTGGCCAAGGCCAAGGCTCAGCTCGCCGCCATCGCCTGATCTGCTTTTCTCCCTTGCGCGTCCTTCCGCTCCTGGACGCGACCGTGGCCGATCGCCTCCCGGGGATCGGCCATTTTTTATTTGCCAACTACTTGACCGGATGAAAACACATCCTTTCCGTTCGGGCTGTTCAAAGCATGACCAGCATGCTAAAAGAACCTAGAGCTGATCTAGCCGCTTGAAAAAGAAGGGAAAACCATGACCAAGTCGGAGTTGATCGAGAGAATCGTCACCCATCAGGGGCAGCTTTCCGCAAAGGATGTGGAGCTGGCGATCAAGACCATGCTTGAGCAAATGTCCCAGGCTCTGGCCACTGGGGATCGCATCGAAATCCGGGGTTTCGGTAGCTTCTCGCTGCATTACCGTGCGCCGCGCACCGGCCGTAATCCGAAGACTGGCGAGTCCGTGCGCCTGGACGGCAAGTTCGTCCCGCACTTCAAGCCCGGCAAGGAGCTGCGCGACCGCGTCAACGAACCCGAGTGACCCCGGGGTATCCGTCTTCAAGAAGGAGTGTCCATGCTTCGGGCAAAACGTTTCCTGCTGATTCTGGCGCTGGTCGTCCTGGCCGCCGTCGTCGTGGTTTTCGTCCTTGAAAACCTGCAGCCCGCGCAGCTGACCTTCCTCGGCTGGCAGTCGCCGCAGTGGCCGCTGGTGGTCTTCATCTCCCTTGCCTTCATCGTCGGCGGCGTGATCGGCCTGCTGCTGAGCATTCCCTTCCGCGCGAAGACGCACGTCCGCATGACCGGGCTGCGCTCCGAAGTTACCCGTTTCCGCAAGGAGAATGACGCGCTGCGTGAAAAGTCGCTGACGGACCATGCCTAGCGTCATTGCCACGCTGTTCTTCTTCTGCGCCCTGGCCATCGGCTGGTGGATGGGGCGTCGCTCGCTTTCCCGCACCCAGCCAGCGCCCGAATCGAACCTCCGGGCGCGCGTCCACAGCATGCACAATCTGCTGGAGCGACATTCCGACGACGCGCTGGAAAGCCTTTCCCAGGGCCTGGTCGTCAGCCCGGAAACGCTCGAAAGTCACCTGCACGTTGGCAACCTGTTCCGCCGTCGCGGCGATATCGAAAAGGCCATCCACATCCACCAGGATTTGCTGGGTCGCGCTGGCGAGGATGGCTCACTGGTGGCGCAAGTACGCCTGGAACTGGCCCGTGACTACATCGCTGGCGGCTTGCTCGGCAGTGCCGAGGAGTTGCTGGACGAACTGACTCGGCAGCGTGATGAGCCCATCTCTCTCGAGGCGCTCGACGAGCAGCGGCTGATCTGCGAACGCGAGAAGAACTGGTCGCGCGCCATCGAACTGGCCGCCCGGCTGGTACCGAGCCGCCCCGAGCTGAGCGCCGCGCTGGCCAACTATTACTGCGAGCTCGCTCAGGAGAAAGGCAAGACCGGGGATCGCAGTGCCATGCAGGAATTGCTGCGCGAGGCTCGTCGCGTCGACAAGCGCTGCGTACGCGCTCTGCTGATGCGGCTGGACTGCGAGTTGTGGCGCAAGGATCCGGCCGCTGCTGTCGCTACCATCGGCGAGCTGGCGAGCGATGCCAAGGCCTTCCTGGGCGAGATAGTGCCCCTGCTGCGTCGCCACGACGGCCTTGCCCGGCCCGAGGTGCTGGCCTGTTTGCGCGAGCTGGCAGGGGGGGAGGAAGTGCCTCCGGCGATCCTCGCGTTGTTGGCTGAAAGCGATCAGCCAGGGCGTTCTTCCAGCTGGCGCGAAAGCCTGCTGGAGCGAGTGGAGCGCCATCCCTCCTGGCAAGGCGTGGGCGAATACCTGGAAGTGGTGGGAAACGACACTGAAAAAGACTCGGCGACGGGAAAAATCGCTCCAATAATCATCGGGTTGTATAAGACAATGCCGCGCTATCGATGCGGCAAGTGCGGTTTTGCCGGTCGCGAACTGCACTGGCAATGTCCCAGTTGTCACGCTTGGAATGCTCTGCGGCCGGTCATTTCGCCGCTCTGACGCGCTCGCTCAAACATGGAAGACGCCGTAGGCGTCAGGTTCTGCAGGTACTGGATTGAAGGTTCTACTCACGGGCGCGAGCGGTTTTGTCGGCCGAGGCGTGCTGGCGCGTTTGTGCCGGGAAGACAGCGTGCAGGTTCGCGTCGCCCAGCGTGGCGGCAGCGCGCAATACCCCGAAGGTGTTGAAGTTTCGCTCATCGACGGGTTGAGCGTGGCGCAGTCCTGGACGCAGGCCCTGCAGGGGGTTGATGTGGTGATCCACTGCGCTGCCCGCGTTCATGTCATGGACGAGCAGGCAGCGGACCCGCTCGCCGAGTTTCGTGCGGTGAACGTCGAGGCTACCCGGCATCTGGCGCAACAGGCCGCCGCAGCTGGCGTGAAGCGCTTCGTCTTTGTCAGTTCGATTAAGGTCAATGGCGAGGAGACTGCGCCGGGCCATCCCTTCACTGCCGACGCCGAGCCACAACCGCAGGACCCATACGGGCAGTCCAAGCTCGAAGCTGAGCAGGCTCTGTTCGACGTTGCCCGGCAGACCGGTCTCGAAGTCGCCGTGGTGCGTCCGCCGCTGGTCTATGGGCCGGGCGTGAAGGCCAATTTCGCCAGCCTAATGCGCGCCTTGCAACGCCGACTGCCGTTGCCCTTCGGCTCCATCGACAATCGCCGCAGCCTGGTGGCGCGGGACAATCTGGTCGATCTGCTGCTGCTTTGCGCGCGTCATCCGGCGGCCGCCGGGCAGGTGTTCCTGGTGAGCGACGGTGAAGATTTGTCGACGGCAGCGCTGTGCCGTGGTCTGAGCAAGGCTCTGGGCGTTCGCCCGCGACTGCTGCCGGTTCCGGCTGCGCTGCTGCGCCTGCTGGGGCTGCTGACCGGGCGGAGCCAGCAGGTGCAGCGCTTGCTGGGATCGCTGCAGGTGGATATTTCCAAGACGCGCAGTCGATTGGGCTGGAATCCGCCGGTCAGTGTCGAGCAGGCCCTGAGGGCAGCAGCGCAGGGGTGTGGTCAGGAGCAGGGGCGATGAGCATGGGTATTCTGCTGGCGGCCGTGTTCATCGCATCCTGGGTGATGACGGCCGGTGTGCGCCGCTACGCGCTGGCGCGCAGCATCATGGACATTCCCAATGCCCGCAGTTCGCACCAGATCCCCACGCCCCGGGGCGGTGGTGTGGCCATTGTGCTGGGTTTCCTGGGCTGTCTGCCGTTGGCCGGTGTTCTAGGTGCGGTGGATGGGAGCAGCCTGTTGGCCCTGTTGCCGGCCGGCGCTCTGGTTGCAGTCATTGGTTTCCTCGACGATCACCGTCATATTCCGGCGCGTTGGCGGCTGCTCGGGCATTTTGTCGCCGCATCCTGGCTGCTTGGCTGGCTGGGTGGGCTGCCTGCGCTGACTATGCCGTGGGGGCCTCTGGACCTGGGTTTGGCCGGTGACCTGCTGGGCGTGGTGTTCCTGGTCTGGCTGCTCAACCTGTACAACTTCATGGACGGCATCGACGGGATTGCCGGCCTGGAAGCTATCAGCGTCTGCCTGGGCGGAGCCCTCTGCGGGTGGTTCGTCGGCGAGTCGCAACTGGTGTGGTTGCCCTTGATCCTGGGCATGGCGGCGGCGGGGTTCCTGGTCTGGAACTTTCCCCCGGCGCGGATCTTCATGGGGGATGCGGGCAGTGGTTTTCTCGGGTTGATGCTCGGAGGATTGGCGCTGCAGGCGGGGACGGTGTTCGCGCCGCTGATCTGGAGTTGGCTGATCCTGCTCGGTGTGTTCGTGGTGGATGCCACCTTCACGCTGATCCACCGACTGATGCGTGGCGAACGTGTCTACGAAGCGCATCGCAGCCATGCCTATCAGCGCGCTTCGCGCCGATACGGCAGCCACTTGCGGGTGTCGCTGGCGGTAGCCGCCATCAACGTGCTGTGGCTCATGCCGCTGGCGTTGCTGGTGGCACTGGGGCATGTTTCGGGTTTGCTGGGGCTGATTGTGGCCTATGCTCCCTTGGTGCTTGTCGTAGCTCATCTGGGTGCAGGTCGTCCGGATGAACAGGATGTGAGCTGAACTCCGCCGGATTTGGTGGTCAATGTAGCGGGCGAGGAACTTTCCTCCGCTCGGGATTAAGGACAAGCGCTGATGCTTCGAGAACGCCTGCTGAGGCTTCCGAGACGACATAAACGGCTATTGCAGGTCACCACGGATATTCTGCTGGTGTGGTTCTCGCTGTGGCTGGCGTTCATCGTGCGCCTGGGCACCGACGATCTGGAGTATCCGTTCCGGGTCCACAGTTGGCTGTTCTTGGCGGCGCCAGTGGTTGCCGTCCCGCTGTTCATCCGCTTTGGCATGTACCGCGCGGTGATGCGCTACCTGGGCAATGACGCGCTGATCGCGATCTGGAAGGCGGTGACGATCTCGGCGCTGCTGCTCTCGCTGGTGGTCTACTGGAACCGCTCGGTGACCGAAATGGTCCCGCGCTCACTGGTGCTGAACTACTGGTGGCTGAGCCTGCTGATGATCGGCGGCCTGCGCCTGGCCATGCGCCAATATTTCATGGGCGACTGGTACAGCACGGTCCAGGCGGTTCCCTTCCTCAAGCAACAGGATGGCCTGCCCAAGGTGGCGGTGTATGGTGCCGGTTCTGCCGGCAACCAGCTGGTGGCGGCGTTGCGCCTGGGGCGTGCGATGCGCCCGGTGGCCTTCATCGATGACGATGACGAGATCGCCAACCGCGTCATTGCGGGCCTTCGGGTTTACAAGCCCAAGCATATCCAGCAGATGATCGACGAGACTGGCGTGCAGGAAGTGCTGCTGGCGATCCCTTCTGCCACCCGCGCCCGGCGCCGTGAAATCCTCGGTCTGCTCGAGCCCTACCCGGTTCACGTACGAAGCGTGCCAGGGTTCATCGAGCTGGCTAACGGCCGCGTGCGGGTGGATGACATCCAGGAAGTGGATATTGCGGACTTGCTCGGGCGCGATCCGGTCGAGCCGCGCAAGGAGTTGTTCGAGCACTGCATTCGCGGCGAAGTCGTGATGGTCACCGGTGCTGGCGGCTCCATCGGATCTGAGCTCTGCCGCCAGATCCTCGGCTCATCGCCCACCGTGCTGGTGCTGTTCGAGCACAGCGAATACAACCTCTACCGCGTGCACCAGGAGCTGGAAAACCGTATCAAGCGCGAGTCTCTCGCGGTTCAGCTGGTGCCGATCCTCGGCTCCGTACGCAGTGCCGAGCGCCTGCTGGACGTCATGCGCACCTGGAAGGTCGCCACCGTCTACCACGCCGCGGCCTACAAGCACGTGCCCATCGTCGAGCACAACATCTCCGAGGGCGTGCTGAACAATGTGATGGGCACCCTGCATACCGCGCAGGTGGCGGTACAGGCCGGTGTCGAGCACTTCGTGCTGATCTCCACCGACAAGGCGGTGCGCCCGACCAATGTCATGGGCAGCACCAAGCGCCTGGCAGAGATGATCCTGCAGGCCCTGAGCCAGGAGTCAGCTCCGGTGCTGTTCGGCGACAAGTCCGGCGTACACCAGGTCAACAAGACCCGTTTCACCATGGTCCGGTTCGGCAATGTGCTGGGCTCGTCGGGTTCAGTCATTCCTCTGTTCCGCGAGCAGATCAAGCGCGGCGGGCCGGTCACCGTGACCCATCCGGGCATCACCCGCTATTTCATGACCATCCCCGAGGCGGCTCAGCTGGTGATCCAGGCTGGCTCCATGGGGCGCGGCGGCGATGTCTTCGTGCTGGACATGGGGCAGCCGGTGAAGATCCTCGAACTGGCCGAGCGGATGATCCACCTGTCGGGCCTCAGCGTTCGCTCCGAGCGCACGCCTCACGGTGATATCTCCATCGAGTTCAGTGGTCTGCGGCCCGGCGAGAAGCTCTACGAGGAGCTGCTGATCGGCGACAACGTCAGCGCCACCGAGCATCCGATGATCATGAAGGCCAACGAGGAGCTGATGCACTGGGAGGGCTTCAAGCTCGTCCTGGCGGATCTGCTCAAGGCGGTGGATCAGGGCAACTACGCGCGGGTACGGCAATTGTTGCGGGAAACCGTCAGCGGTTATTGCCCCGAGGGCGAGATCGTCGACCTGATTCACCAGCAGCGGCGGATGGAGCCCTGATCCAGGGTTCCTAGCAGACGCGGTCGTCGTCGCGTCTGCGTGCATCGTCAGTCCTTTCCTGGCGATCTGTCGGCGGCGCCGGAAACTGCTGCCGACTCTCTAAACCAAGGTTTTTGCGAGTGTTCCTGGCGATATGGTCACTGGGCGGCGCCGTCGCGCCCGCCTAGAAGCCTCTCATTCCAAGGAATGACTCATGAAGAAGAACCTGCTCTCCATCGCCAGTCTGATTCTGTTCACCAGCCTTTCTTTTGGTGGTTTTGCCCAGGCAGCCACCAATGATCAGCCTGCCACCAAGACGGCGGCCGAAGCTCCTGCTCCGGCTCCCGCTGCCAAGGCGCCTGTCTCCCAGGTCGAGGCGGTGAATATCAACACGGCATCCGTCGAGGAACTGCAGAAGTCCCTGAAAGGCATCGGCAAGGTGAAGGCCCAGGCGATCGTCGACTACCGAACCAGTAACGGCCCCTTCACCACGGTCGATCAGCTGCTGGAAGTGAAGGGTATCGGCAAGGGCACCCTGGACAAGAACCGGGACAGGATTTCGCTCTGAGCCTTTGCCAGTCGAAATGAAAAGGCCGGTCACTGACCGGCTTTTTCATTGGGGAGCATTCTTTGGCCCGATAAAAAAGCCCCCGGCGTGTGCCGAGGGCTTTGAGTTCTGGCTCCGCGACCTGGACTCGACGGCGTCAGCCGAACGCGCTTCAGCGCGGCCCCGAAGGGGGAATCACCTGGGACGCAGTCCCTGGAGAGAGTCCAGAAGCCCGATAAAAAAGCCCCCGGCGTGTGCCGAGGGCTTCGAATTTGGCTCCGCGACCTGGACTCGACGGCGTCAGCCGAACGCGCTTCAGCGCGGCCCCGAAGGGGGAATCACCTGGGACGCAGTCCCTGGAGAGAGTCCAGAAGCCCAATAAAAAAGCCCCCGGCGTGTGCCGAGGGCTTTGAATTCTGGCTCCGCGACCTGGACTCGACGGCGTCAGCCGAACGCGCTTCAGCGCGGCCCCGAAGGGGGAATCACCTGGGACGCAGTCCCTGGAGAGAGTCCAGAGGCCCAATAAAAAAGCCCCCGGCGTGTGCCGAGGGCTTTGAATTCTGGCTCCGCGACCTGGACTCGAACCAGGGACCCAATGATTAACAGTCATTTGCTCTACCGACTGAGCTATCGCGGAACAACGGGGCGTATCTTACTGATTAAAAAGGGGAAGTCAACATCGTGCCGACGACTTCCCCTGATTTTTTTACAGCACCTGGACGATGGCGCGGGTAACGGTGTCCAGGTTGCCGTTGTTCAGCGCGGCGACGCAGATGCGGCCAGTGCCGACGGCATAGATGCCGAACTCGTTCTTCAGGCGCTCGACCTGCTCGGCGGTCAGGCCGGAGTAGGAGAACATGCCGCGCTGCTCGGCAACGAAGCTGAAGTCGCGCTTGGCGCCCAGGGCGGCCAGTTGCTCGACCATCGCCACGCGCATGGCGCGGATGCGGGTGCGCATTTCGCCCAGCTCTTCTTCCCAGACGGCGCGCAATTCCGGGCTGTTCAGCACGGCGGCGACGACGCTGGCGCCGTGGGTCGGCGGGTTGGAGTAGTTGGTGCGGATCACGCGCTTGACCTGGGACAGGACGCGGGTGGA
This sequence comes from Pseudomonas sp. PDM19, assembly GCF_014852215.1. NCBI lineage: Bacteria > Pseudomonadati > Pseudomonadota > Gammaproteobacteria > Pseudomonadales > Pseudomonadaceae > Pseudomonas > Pseudomonas sp. PDM19. Next base: position 999,917 of record NZ_JACVBG010000002.1, read on the forward strand.
TTCCTCGCGGCTGTCGGTCACGACCGACAGGGCGCCAACGCGCTCACCATACAGCGAGAACGACTTGGAGAAGGAGCTGGACACGAAGAAGTTCAGGCCCGACTTGGCGAACAGGCGCACGGCGGAGGCGTCTTCGTCGATGCCGTCACCGAAGCCCTGGTAGGCGATGTCGAGGAACGGCACGTGGCCCTTGGCCTTGAGCACGTCCAGGACCTGCTTCCAGTCGTCCATGGTCAGGTCGACGCCAGTCGGGTTGTGGCAGCAGGCATGCAGCACAACGATGGACTGCGAGGGCAGGGCGTTGAGGTCTTCCAGCAGGCCGGCACGGTTCACGCCGTTGGTGGCGGCGTCGTAGTAGCGGTAGTTCTGCACCGGGAAGCCGGCGGCTTCGAACAGCGCGCGGTGGTTTTCCCAGCTCGGGTCGCTGATGGCGACGGTGGCGTTGGGCAGCAGGCGCTTGAGGAAGTCGGCACCGGTCTTCAGCGCGCCGGTACCGCCGACGGCCTGGGTGGTAACCACACGGCCTTCGGCCAGCAGCTCGGAATCAGCGCCGAACAGCAGCTTCTGCACACCCGAGTCGTAGGCAGCGATGCCTTCGATCGGCAGGTAGCCGCGCGGTGCGTGGGCCTCGATGCGGGCTTTCTCCGCGGCCTGCACGGCGCGCAGCAACGGGAGACGGCCTTCCTCGTTGTAATAAACGCCTACGCCCAGGTTGATCTTGCCCGGACGGGTATCGGCGTTGAAAGCTTCGTTCAGGCCCAGGATCGGGTCGCGGGGGGCCATTTCGACAGCGGAGAACAGACTCATTTTGGCAGCAGCTCTAAGGCGGGAGTGAAGTGCAATTGCAACCCACCCGCACACGGCGCTGGGGGTTGCGTCGACGGGCCGGTATTATATAGGCCTCTACAGCAGGCGGCGAGTTGTCGCGCGTGCTTTTCGACTGGTATGACGCTTTGGCGACCGAAGCGTCACACGCCAAAGCGAGGTTCCCATGTCGATTTTTCAACTGGATTCGCGATTCGAGCCCGCCGGCGATCAGCCCGAAGCCATCCGACAGATGGTGGAAGGACTGGAAGCGGGGCTGTCGCACCAGACGCTGTTGGGGGTGACCGGCTCGGGCAAGACCTTCAGCATCGCCAACGTCATTTCTCAGGTGCAGCGCCCGACCATGGTGCTGGCGCCGAACAAGACGCTGGCCGCGCAGCTCTACGGCGAGTTCAAGACCTTCTTCCCGAACAACGCCGTCGAGTACTTCGTCTCCTACTACGACTACTACCAGCCCGAGGCCTACGTACCGTCCTCGGACACCTATATCGAGAAGGATTCCTCGATCAACGACCACATCGAGCAGATGCGACTGTCGGCGACCAAGGCGCTGCTGGAGCGCAAGGACGCCATCATCGTCTGCACCGTGTCGTCGATCTACGGCCTCGGTGACCCGGCGTCCTACCTGAAGATGGTCCTGCACCTGGACCGTGGCGACAAGATGGACCAGCGCGAGCTGCTGCGCCGCCTGACCAGCCTGCAGTACACCCGCAACGACATGGATTTCGCCCGCGCGACCTTCCGTGTGCGCGGCGATGTCATCGACGTGTTCCCGGCGGAATCGGACCTGGAGGCAATCCGCATCGAGCTGTTCGACGACGAGGTGGAGAATATCGCCGCCTTCGATCCGCTGACCGGCGAGGTGCTGACCAAGCTGCCGCGCTTCACCTTCTACCCCAAGAGCCACTACGTCACCCCGCGGGAGACGCTGCTCGAGGCGGTCGAGCACATCAAGGCCGAGCTGAAGCAGCGACTGGACTACCTGCGCACCAACAACAAGCTGGTCGAAGCCCAGCGCCTGGAGCAGCGCACCCGCTTCGACCTGGAGATGATCCTCGAACTGGGCTACTGCAACGGCATCGAGAACTACTCGCGCTACCTCTCCGGGCGTGGTCCCGGCGAGCCGCCGCCGACGCTCTACGACTACCTGCCGGACAACGCCCTGCTGGTGATCGACGAATCCCACGTCAGCGTTCCCCAGGTCGGCGCCATGTACAAGGGCGACCGTTCACGCAAGGAAACCCTGGTGGAGTACGGCTTCCGTCTGCCCTCGGCGCTGGACAACCGCCCGCTGCGCTTCGAGGAGTGGGAGTCGATCAGCCCGCAGACCATCTTCGTCTCCGCGACGCCCGGCCCTTATGAAGACCAGCACGCCGGTCGCGTGGTCGAACAGGTGGTACGCCCCACCGGCCTGGTCGACCCGGAAGTGGAAATCCGCCCGGCGACGACCCAGGTCGACGACCTGCTTTCGGAAATCGGCAAACGCGTGGCGCTGGACCAACGCGTGCTGGTCACCACCCTGACCAAGCGCATGGCCGAGGACCTTACCGACTACCTGGGCGACCATGACGTGCGCGTGCGCTACCTGCACTCGGACATCGATACCGTGGAGCGGGTGGAAATCATCCGTGACCTGCGCCTGGGCAAGTTCGATGTGCTGGTGGGCATCAACCTGCTGCGCGAGGGCCTGGACATGCCCGAGGTGGCATTGGTGGCCATCCTCGATGCGGACAAGGAAGGCTTTCTGCGTTCCGAGCGCTCGCTGATCCAGACCATCGGCCGCGCCGCGCGGAACCTGCACGGCAAGGCGATCCTCTATGCCGACAACATGACCGGCTCGATGCAGCGGGCGATCAACGAGACCGAGCGCCGCCGCACCAAGCAGCTGGAGTTCAACGCCAAGCACGGCATCGTGCCCAAGGGTGTGAAGAAGGACATCAAGGACATCCTCGAAGGTGCCGTGGTGCCGGGTGCCAAGGGCAAGCGACGCAGCCTGGCGAAAGTGGCGGAGGAGAGCGGGAAGTACGAAAACGAGCTGCGTACGCCCGACGAGATCGGCAAGCGCATCAAGCAACTGGAGGAGCGCATGTACCAGCTGGCCCGCGACCTGGAGTTCGAGGCCGCGGCCGGGGTGCGCGACGAGATCGGCAAGTTGCGCGACCGCATGGTGTCGATGGGGTAAGAGGAGGGCGGGGCGCTCAGTGCGCCCCGGCTCCTGCGCCAGCCCCCATGCCCGCCGGTAGCGGGCGAGTCAGCAGCACTGCCACCATGCTGATCGCCAGCACGATGCCAATGGCGTGGAAGGCATCGTTGTAGGCCATGATCGCCGCCTGCTGGTGGACGATCTCGCTGATCTTGCCCAGCGCCGCCTGTTGCGTGCCCAGTTGCGCGGTCAGCTGCGCCAGTCGCTCGTCCACCGCGCCATTCACCGGCACTACCGCTTCGCGCAGGTAGTCGTAATAGACCTTGGCGCGGCTATCCAGCAGGGTGGCCAGCAGGGCGATGCCGATGGCCCCGCCGAGGTTGCGCAGGATGTTGAACAGGCTGGAAGCCGAGCCTGCGTCCTGCGGCTGCAGATAGACGGTGGCGATCAGCGAGATGGTGACCATCACCATCGGCTGGCCGAGGGCGCGCAGCAGCTGGATCTGGTTGAACTGCGGGCCGGCGAAGTCCGGGTTGAGCACGCCGGAGAAGAAGCTCGCCATGCCGAACAGGCCGAAGCCTATAGCGCAGAGCAGGCGCGGCTCGATGATCTTCATCAGCTTGGGAATCAGCGGGATGAGGAACAGCTGCGGCACGCCCATCCACATGATCACCTCGCCGATCTGCATGGCGTTGTAGCCCTGGATCTGCGCGAGATACAGCGGCAACACGTAGATCGAGCCGTACAGGCCCATCCCCAGGCCGATGCTGGATATGCTCGACAGCCCGAAGTTGCGGTTGCGCAGAATCCCCAGGTTGATCAGCGGGTTCGGTCGCGAGGTCTGCAGGATCACGAAGAGGATCAGGCTGACCAGGGCGATGCTGCCCAGGCTGACGATCAGGTTCGACTCCAGCCAGTCCTTGCGGTGGCCTTCTTCGAGGAACACCTGCAGGCAGCCCAGGCCGATGGCCATGGTGACGATGCCGGCGTAGTCGGTGCTTTTCAGCAGCTCCCAGTGCGCTTCCTTCTTCTCCAGGCCGTAGAGCAGGCCGGCGATCATCAGCAGGCCCGGCGGGATGTTGATGTAGAAGATGTATTCCCAGCCGAAGTTTTCCGTCAGCCAGCCGCCCAGGGTCGGGCCGATGGAGGGCGCGAAGGTGGCGGTGATGGCGAACAGCGCCATGCCCTTGGGGCGGTGGTGCTCCGGCAGCTTGATCAGCGCCAGGGTGAAGGCCAGGGGAATCAGCGCGCCGCCGGTGAAGCCCTGCATGGCGCGGAACACGATCATGCTCTCCAGGTTCCAGGCGAACGAGCAGAGCAGCGAAGAGAACAGGAAGCCGACGGAGATCATCCACGCCAGCCGACGCGCCGAGAGCAGCTGCACCAACCAGGCGGTGAGCGGGATCATGATGATCTCGGCCACCAGGTAGGAGGTGGAAATCCACGAGCCTTCCTCCAGGGTGGCGGCCAGCGCTCCCTGGATGTCTTTCAGCGAAGAGTTGGTGATCTGGATGTCGAGCACCGCCATGAACGCGCCGAGCATGGCGCTGAACACGGCAATCCAGTCGCGGCGGGTCGGCTCGCCGACCGGCCGGATCAGTTGATCACCGGCCACGCAGCTCGACCTCGGCCTCGACCGACATGCCCGGGCGGATCAGCCCTTGCAGCGGGGTGTCGGTGGCGAAGGTAATCTTGACCGGAATGCGCTGCACCACCTTGGTGAAGTTGCCGGTGGCGTTGTCCGGCGGCAGCAGGCTGAACTGCGCACCGGAGGCGGCGAACAGGCTCTGTACCTGGCCTTCGATGGGCTGGTCGGGGAAGGAATCGAACACCAGCCGGACGGTCTGGCCGGGGCGCATCTTGCCGATCTGGGTTTCCTTGAAGTTGGCCTGGACCCAGATACCGTCGTCCGGCACCAGCGACAGCAACTGACTGCCGACCTGCACGTACTGGCCGACGCGGGCGCCGCGCTGGCCGACCAGGCCGCTGACCGGCGCGTGGATTTCGGTACGGGCGAGGTTGATCTCGGCCTGGGTGATATCGGCGCGGGCGCTTTCGATCTGCGCCTGCAGGCGCTGCACGTCGGTGCCCAGGGTTTCGCGCTGCACGCGCTGGGCCTGCAGGTCGGCCTGGGCCTTGGCCACCTGGGAGCGGGCGACGTTGGAATCGGCGGCCAGGGTGGTCACGCGCTCTTCCGACACGTAGCCGGGCTTGCGCAGGGCCTGGGCGCGGCCGAGGTCGACTTCGGTGCGGCCGAGGGTGGCCTGGCTGGCGTTCACGTCGGCCGCGCTGGCGGCGATCATGCTGGTCTGGCCCTTGAGCTTGCTGCGCGCCTGTTCCAGTTCCGCCTCGCGGGTAGCCAGGGTGGCCTTGGCGCGGTCCAGGGCGAGCTGGAAGTCGGCAGCCTCCAGTTTCACCAGCAACTGGCCTTTCTCGACGTGCTGGTTGTCCTGCACCAGTACCTCGTCGACGCGGGCGCCGAGCTGGCTGGCGATGCGGGTGATCTCACCCTGCACGTAGGCGTTGTCGGTACTCTCGACGAAGCGGCCGATGAAGTACCAGCGCGCCAGGAAGGCGAGGGCGACCACCACGAGGATGACGAAGAATACGGACAGGCGGCGTTTCAATTGTGCAGGCATAGGTAAACGAGCGTTTGGTTGGCCAAAAAAATGTTTGCCAATGTAACAGTGTTCCGTGGCGGCACGTAGCCGCTACACTTCGGAAACTTTGTTGCTTATAGGGAACAATCATGGGGCTGGATGATGCGCTGATCTTCACTCGCGTCGTGGAACTGCACAGTTTCACCCAGGCGGCGCAGAGCCTGGGGATGCAGAAATCCACGGTGAGCCGGCGTATCGCGCTGCTCGAAGAGCGCCTGGGCGTGCGCCTGATCAACCGCACCACGCGCAAGCTGAGGCTGACCGAAGTGGGCCAGGCCTACTACGACCGCTGCCGGCAGATCATGCATGACTTCGCCGAGGCGGAGCAGGCGGTGATGCAGTTGCAGCAGGCGCCTTCGGGATTGTTGCGGATCAGCGCGCCCATCGAGTTCGGCCAGATGTACCTGGCCAAGGTGGTAGGCGACTTCATGAACCTTTATCCACAGATCACCGCCGAGGTCGAGCTCACCTCGCGTACCGTCGATCCGCTGGAGGAGGGTGTGGACATCGTCATCATGGTCGGCCAGCCGGAGGATTCGACCCTGATCGCCCGGCGCATGCTGACCACCAGCCGCTGCCTGTGCGCCAGTCCCGATTACCTGGAGCTGCATGGTCGCCCGGAAACCGTGGAAGAGCTGGCCGGCCACCGCGCCGTGCTGCTGCAGGCCGACTCCCAGCGCTACTGGCCGTTGCGCGGGGAAACCGTGCCGTGTCACCGGGTGCTGTCGTGCAACAACATCACTTTCGCCCGCGAAGCCGTGCTGGCTGGAGTGGGAATTGCTTCGCTGCCGGAGCTGATCGTCGACGAACAGTTGGCCAGCGGAAGCCTGGTGCGCGTGCTGCCGCAGGTACAGCTGCCGGTGGGCGAGCTGTACGCCGTTTACCCGTCGCGGCGTTTCCAGGCAATGAAGGTAAAGGCTTTCCTCGACTTCATGATCAATAACCTGCCCCTGGATCCCGGTCGCTGGCTGGAGCCGAAGGTGGCCCGCCTGATACCATCGCACCCATGAGCGCGCGCGCCGTCGCGCGCTGTCCGCTTCACACGAAGAATTGCTGCACACGAGAGCCTTCATGACCACAGTCCGCACCCGTATCGCGCCGTCTCCCACCGGCGACCCGCACGTCGGCACCGCGTATATCGCGCTGTTCAACCTCTGCTTCGCCCGCCAGCACGGCGGTCAGTTCATTCTGCGCATCGAGGACACCGACCAGGTGCGCTCGACCCGCGAATCGGAACAGCAGATCTTCGACGCGCTGCGCTGGCTGGGTATCGAGTGGGACGAGGGCCCGGACGTCGGCGGCCCGCACGGCCCGTACCGGCAGAGCGAGCGTGGCGCTATCTATAAGCAGTACAGCGACGAGCTGGTCGAGAAAGGCCACGCCTTCCCCTGCTTCTGCTCCTCCGAGCGCCTCGACGCACTGCGTGCCGAGCAGCAGGCGCGCAAGGAAACCCCGCGCTACGACGGCCACTGCATGCACCTTGCGAAAGAGGAGTCGGCCAAGCGCATCGCCGCCGGCGAATCCCACGTGGTGCGCATGAAGGTGCCGACCGAGGGTGTCTGCGTGGTGCCGGACATGCTCCGTGGCGACGTGGAAATCCCGTGGGACCGCATGGACATGCAGGTGCTGATGAAGGCCGACGGCCTGCCCACCTACTTCCTCGCCAACGTGGTCGACGACCACCTGATGGGCATCACCCACGTCCTGCGCGGCGAAGAGTGGCTGCCCTCGGCACCCAAGCTGATCAAGCTGTACGAGTACTTCGGCTGGGAACAGCCGGTGCTCTGCTACATGCCGCTGCTGCGCAACCCGGACAAGAGCAAGCTGTCCAAGCGCAAGAACCCCACCTCCATCACCTTCTACGAGCGCATGGGCCTGCTGCCCCAGGCGCTGCTGAACTACCTGGGCCGCATGGGCTGGTCCATGCCTGACGAGCGCGAGAAGTTCAGCCTGGCGGAGATGATCGAACACTTCGACCTGTCCCGCGTCTCGCTGGGCGGCCCGATCTTCGACATCGAGAAGCTCTCCTGGCTGAACGGCCAGTGGATTCGCGAGCTGTCGGTGGAGGATTTTGCGAAAGAAGTGCAGAAGTGGGCGCTCAACCCGGAGTACCTGATGAAGATCGCCCCGCACGTGCAAGGCCGCGTGGAGAACTTCAGCCAGATCGCCCCGCTGGCCGGCTTCTTCTTCAGTGGTGGCGTGCAACCGGACGCCAAGCTGTTCGAGCACAAGAAGCTCGACGCCACCCAGGTACGCCAGGTCCTGCAACTGGTGCTGTGGAAGCTTGAAGCGCTGCGCCAGTGGGAAAAGGACCGCATCACCGCGACCATCCAGGCCGTGGCAGAGCACCTCGGCCTCAAGCTGCGTGACGTGATGCCGCTGATGTTCCCGGCCATCACCGGCCAGGCCAGTTCGGTGTCGGTGCTCGACGCCATGGAGATACTCGGCGCCGATCTGTCGCGCTATCGCCTGCGCCAGGCCCTGGAGCTGCTGGGCGGTGCGTCGAAGAAAGAAGCCAAGGAGTGGGAAAAGATTCGCGACGCCATCGGCTCCTGAGTTCTTTCCTACAGTGAAAAAGGCCGGGCGCTGCGAAGCGTCCGGCCTTTTTCATGCTGGCTCCGGTGATTGCGGATGAGCCGGAGGAGGGCAGGCGAGCCGCGGATTTCGCCGCGCGGAAACCGGGGCGGTCACATAAGTGATTGTTCTTTGGGAGAAAAAAATAAGAAATCTGAAAAAATGTTGTTGACAGGGGTTCGCCTCACCCCTAAGATGCGCCCCGTTCCAGCGACGAACTGAACTGACAGAACGAAGCGGAACGGTAGATCCAGCGGTACTTTGGGGCTATAGCTCAGCTGGGAGAGCGCTTGCATGGCATGCAAGAGGTCGACGGTTCGATCCCGTCTAGCTCCACCAATTTTTATGGACTAAGAGTCCAGTAGGTCTTGCCTGGTCCGGGCAAGACTGAAATCGAAGGTTTTGCGTCCCCTTCGTCTAGTGGCCTAGGACACCGCCCTTTCACGGCGGTAACAGGGGTTCGAGTCCCCTAGGGGACGCCACTTATCCAGCGACGATGCGTTCGCGTCGTCAGCCAGAGTCATCTGGGGCTATAGCTCAGCTGGGAGAGCGCTTGCATGGCATGCAAGAGGTCGACGGTTCGATCCCGTCTAGCTCCACCAAATTCCCATACGGGATGAAGCCAGAATCCACCCTCAGGTGGGTTTCTTCGAAGGATATGTCCCCTTCGTCTAGTGGCCTAGGACACCGCCCTTTCACGGCGGTAACAGGGGTTCGAGTCCCCTAGGGGACGCCATTTTTATCGCTCTGCGATGCCTATAGGGCCACTGAGACTTTCAGTGGCCCTTTTGTTTTTCTCCCTCCAGAAAATTTTCCTCCGACCAGCGGTCGCGCTTTCTGCTTGCCGATTTTTATTATGAGAATAATATTCTCCCCATAATATTTGTCCGAGCGAGAGCCAGCCATGAGCGACAAGAAAGCCCAGACCCGCGAACGCATTCTTTCCGCCGCCACCAGCGCATTGCTCCAGCACGGGCCGGTCGGCCCCAGCGTGGGCGAGGTGATGTCGGCGGCGGGGCTGACGGTGGGCGGCTTCTACTCGCACTTCGAGAGCAAGGACGCGCTGATGCTGGAGGCCTTCCGCGACTTGCTCGCCAAGCGTCGCGAAGGCCTCAAGCGCTTAGATCCGCAACTGAGCTTCGCCGAGCGCCGTGCACTGACGGCGCAGTACTACCTGTCGCGCAAGCACCGCGATACCGAGGAGGAGGGCTGCCCGATCCCCAGTTCACTGAACGAGATCGCCGATCTGCCGGAAGCTTTCCGCCAGACCCTGGAAGAGCACGTGGAGTTGATGGTCGCGGCGCTGGCCGGCCGCCCCGAGGAAATTGACACCGTGCTCAGCGACATGGCCCTGATGATTGGCGGATTGGCGCTGGCTCGTGCCCTGGGCACCGGCGACCTGTCCGATCGTGTCCTGCGTGCCGCGAAGAAAGCGGTGATCTGAGGAGGTACGGCAAATGAACAGTCTGAGCTGGGTTCGAGGAATCAATGCCACCCTGGGCCGCGTCGCCCCGACATGGGCGGCGCAGCGCATGCGTCAGCTGTTCGTGACGCCCAACGAATATGCCCCGCGTGACTGGGAGCTGCCGCTGCTGGCCAGCTCCGAGCGTGTCACCCTGCGTTTCGGGTTGTCTGCCTTGCGCTGGGGGGAGGGGCCGGCTGTGCTGTTGATGCACGGTTGGGAAGGTCGGCCTACCCAGTTCGCCACGCTGATCGAGAAGCTGGTGGGCGCCGGTTATGGCGTGATCGCCCTCGACGGGCCGGGGCACGGCCGCTCGCCCGGCCACGAAGCGGACATCGTGCTGTTCGCCCGCGCCCTGCTGGAGGCAGCCAGCGAGTTGCCGCCGCTGCGGGCCGTGATCGGTCATTCCATGGGCGGCGCCAGCGCACTGCTGGCGACCCAGATGGGCCTGCGTACCGAAACGCTGGTGACCATCGGTGCGCCGAGCAATGTCCTGGGAGTCCTGCGCGGCTTCTCCAGGATGGTCGGCCTGGCGCCGCTGGCACGCTCGCGCTTCATCCGCATGATCGAGGCGCGCGCGGGTATTGCGGCCAAGCAGCTGGACGTCGCGCGTTATGAGCTGGACTTCCCCGGCCTGGTGGTACACGCCGAGGACGACCGGTACGTGCGGGTCGGCGAGGCCACGGCCATCCACGAGGCCTGGCCGCGCAGTAGGCTGCTGCGCCTGAAGGATGGCGGGCATCACCGCGTACTGGCGGATGCAGTGGTCACCGAAGCCATTCTGGAGTTGCTGGAAGAGGTCGAGATGCCTTTACCTCTGGCGCTGGCTTCCTGAGCCATTCACCGGCCTGATAACGGCGGCTAAAGGCCGTCGTTATCGTTGCATGATGGCCCGGTGCGGGTCGTCAGGCCCGGCGCGCTGGCGTAGACTTTCGGGCATTTCCGGCCGCCCCGGCCTGGGCGCGAGGTCTTGCGCACGCGGGTGGTCGATTGGGGGAATGCATGAATCTGTCGCTGGACTGGGTGCTGCAGAAGGCGCGCCCGGTCATGCCGGTATTGGTGATCGATGATGTGGCGCTGGCTGGTGACCTGGCCCGCGCCCTGTACGACGGTGGTGTGCGGGTGCTGGAAGTGACCCTGCGCACACCGCAGGCGCTCGATGCGGTGGCCGAAATCCGCCGTGGGCTGCCGGACATGATCGTCGGCGCCGGTACGCTGATCCACACCGAGCAGTTCCAGGAAGCCCGCGATGCCGGCGCGCAGTTTGCCGTCAGCCCCGGCTGCACGCCGCGCCTGGTGGCCGCCGCCGACGACGCGAAACTCCCGTTCCTGCCCGGAGTGATGACGCCTTCCGAGGTGCTGGTGGCGTTGGAGTACGGTTACCGCTCGCTGAAACTCTTCCCGGCCGACGGCAACGCGGCAATCAAGATGCTCAAGAGCCTGAAGGCGCCTTTCTCCGGCATCCGCTTCTGCCCGACCGGTGGCATCACCCAGGAAAACCTGCTCAACGTGCTGCGCCTGCCCAACGTCGCCTGCGTCGGCGGAACCTGGATCGCGCCGCCCAGCCTGGTCCGCGCCCGCGCCTGGGACCAGATCACCCAACTGGCCGCCGAAGCGATCGCGCTGGCCGCAAGCCTGGAGCACGCTTCATGAGTTGGCAGTTGCCCGACCCGTTCGTCATCGACATCGAGGTCAAGTCCGAGGACATCGACGGCCTCGGCCATGCCAACAACGCCGTCTACGTCAGCTGGCTGGAGCGTTGCGCCTGGCGCCACTCCCAGAGCCTGGGGCTGGACCTGGCCGAGTACCGCCGGCTGGATCGCGCCATGGCCGTGGTGCGCCATGAAGTGGATTACCTGGCGGCCGCCTATGAAGGCGAGCAGCTGCAACTGGCGACCTGGATCGTCCAGTCCGACCAGCGCCTGAAAATGACCCGCCACTTCCAGCTGGTGCGCCCGGCGGACGCTTTGACCCTGCTGCGCGCACAGACCACCTTCGTCTGCATCGAGCTGTCCAGCGGCAAGCCCAAACGCATGCCGGTGGAGTTCATCGAAGGCTACGGCCGCGCGCTGCTCGCCCCGGAGGCCGTGGCCGCCGGCGCGTGATCCGTCGTGCCGCGCTTTTCCCGGCGCGGCGCATTTCCTACAATCCGCGGCCTTCGCCATAGTCCGAGATTCCCCCGTGCAGATCGCCCTGGCCCCGATGGAGGGGCTGGTAGATGACATCCTCCGCGACGTGCTGACCCGCGTCGGCGGCATCGACTGGTGCGTCACCGAATTCATCCGCATCAATGACCGGCTGTTGCCGCCGTCGTCGTTCCTGGCGCTCGCTCCGGAGCTGGCGCATGGCAGTCGTACCCGCGCCGGCGTGCCGATGCGCGTGCAATTGCTCGGCTCCGACCCGCAACTGCTGGCGGAAAACGCCGTGCAGGCCTGCGAGCTGGGTGCTCCGGTCATCGACCTGAACTTCGGCTGCCCGGCCAAGACGGTGAACCGGTCCCGTGGCGGAGCGGTTTTGCTCAAGGAACCCGAGCTGATGTTCAGCATCATCGAGGCGGTGCGCCGCGCGGTGCCGGCTCACATTCCGGTGACCTCGAAGATGCGCCTGGGCTACGACAGCCCGGACGGCGCCATCGACTGCGCACGCGCCTTGGCCGACGCCGGCTCCGCCCATGTGGTGGTGCACGCGCGGACCAAGGCCGACGGCTACAAGCCGCCGGCACATTGGGAGTGGGTGGCGAAAGTGGCCGATGCGGTGAAAGTGCCGGTGTTCGCCAACGGCGAAGTCTGGACGCTGGAGGATTACCACCGCTGCCGTTCCATCAGCGGTGTGGCGGACATCATGCTCGGCCGCGGACTGGTTTCCCGCCCGGACCTCGCCCGGCAGATCGCCGCGTGGCGCGATGGCCGCGAAGTGGTGCCGATGCCCTGGTCGGAAGTGCGCGTGCTGCTCGACGACTTCTGGCGCCAGGCCCGGCGCAAGCTGGCGCCGCGGTATGCACCGGGGCGCCTGAAGCAGTGGCTGGGGATGCTTACCCGCAGTTATCCCGAAGCTGTGGAGCTGTTCGCCCAGGTGCGCCGCGAGCACGACTGCGAAGCGCTCGACCGGATGCTGCAGGTCGAGATCGAAGTCGCCGCCTGACGCAACGGCAGACACCTTGTAGGAGCTGGCCATGCCCGCGATTGCGCGCATGTCGCGCTCTTGCAGGTTATCGCCCGCCGCTGACGTCGATGAAACCGCCGGTGCTGTAGCTGGACTCGTCCGAGGCGAGGAACAGGATCGCCCGCGCCACTTCTTCCGCCTCGCCGCCACGCCCCAGGGGGATCGCCGATTGCAGGCGCTCCACGCGCCCCGGTTCTCCGCCGCTGGCGTGGATATCCGTCCGGATCAGCCCCGGCCGCACGGCGTTCACGCGGATGCCGTCCGCCGCCACTTCCTTGGCCAGGCCGATGGTCAGGCTGTCCACCGCGCCCTTGGCGGCGGCGTAGTCGATGTACTCGTTGGGCGAACCCAGGCGTGAAGCCATGGACGACACGTTGACGATGCTTCCGCCCTTGCCGCCGTGCTGGCGCGCCATGCGCTTCACTGCCTCGCGGCAGCAGAGGAAGGTCCCGGTAACGTTCACTGCAAACACCCGCTGCAGGCGCGCCACGTCCATGTCTTCCAGGCGCATCTGGCGCTCCAGGATGCCGGCGTTGTTTACCAGCGCGTCGAGGCGGCCGAAGGCTTCGTCCACTTCGCGGAACAGGCGCAGCACGTCTTCCTCGTTCGCCACGTCGGCGGCGAAGGCGCGTGCCTTGCCGCCGGCTGCGGTGATTTGCGCGACCAGCGCTTCGGCCGCTTCACGTTCGCGGCGGTAGTTGAGCGCCACGGCGAAGCCGCGCTCGGCGGCGAGCAGGGCGGTGGCGGCGCCGATGCCGCGACTGGCGCCGGTGATCAGCATGACCTTGTCCATGGAAACTCTTCCTGTTGTGAAGGGGGCTTGAAATGGATTCGCGCAGCCCAATCTATGTTCCTGCGGGAGGCCGAAGACGGGTCCCGCACCGGAGTTCTGACCTCAGGCTCCAGATCATACCTTGCTGAAAATTTCAGGAGATTCGCATGAGCAACGTCCTTTCCCTCGCCCCGCTGTTCCGCCAGTCCGTCGGCTTCGATCGTTTCAACGATCTGTTCGAGTCCGCCCTGCGCAGTGAAGGCGGCAGTTCCTACCCGCCCTACAACGTCGAGAAGCATGGTGACGACCAGTACCGCATCGTCATCGCTGCCGCCGGCCTGCAGGAGGAAGACCTGGAGCTGCAAGTGGAGCGCGGTGTGCTGACCGTCAACGGCGGCAAGCGCGAAAAGGCTTCCGAGAGCGTCACCTACCTGCACCAGGGCATCGCCCAGCGCGCCTTCAAGCTGTCGTTCCGCCTCGCCGACCATATCGAGGTCCAGGGCGCATCGCTGAAGAACGGCCTGCTCAGCGTCGAGCTGGTGCGCATCGTTCCGGAAGAAGCCAAGCCCAAGCGGATCGCCATCAACGGCCAGAACCCGGCCATCGAAGGCTAAGCAGCGCCCCGGCATCAGTCGGGCCGTAGCCGCCAGGCAAAACGCCCGTCTCGCAGGAGACGGGCGTTTTCGTTGGTGCCTCGATCAGCTGCCGATCAGACCTTCTGCTGATCCGGCAGCGGTGCCGAGCGGTTGCGCCACCAGGCGAAGACGATGGCTGCCATCAGCACGAAGCCCAGGTAACCCATGGCCGGATAGACCAGGCCCACCAGCTTGACGAAGCCGACCTGGCTGGCGATGAAGGCCAGCACCACGGCGACCACGGTCGCCACGCGGAACGGCACGCCGTAGGCGGCGCAGCGCGCGGCCAGGGTGTAGGCAAATCCGCTGGTGGTGCAGTACAGCTTCACCAGCAGCAGGGCCAGCATCACATCGCCGAACCAGGGCGCGATGTTGTTGCTCAGGAGCAGGGTGGGAATGGCGCTGCCGCCGATCACGTCGATCTGCACCAGCATCACCAGGGCCATGGCGAGGATCAGCACGCCCACGCCGATGCCGCCGAACACGCCGCCCATTGCCGCGGTGCGCAGGTTCGCCACGCTGCCGCCCATCACCACCACGGCCGCTGCGGTGGCGGCGACGTTGTAGGAGACGTAGAGCAGCGCGCCGAGCAGCCAGTTGGGCGCCGGGTGCGGCACCGCCAGGGCGATCTGCTCCAGCTCCGCCAGCGGCTTCTGGATATGCGTCAACGCGTAGACGGCAATGATGGCCACGATGACCATCAGCACCGGTGTGATCAGGCTCATCAGGGTGATCACCCGCTTCAGGCCCAGGCACACGGTGATGATGGTCAGCACGCCGAGGACCATGCCGCCGATGGAGTGGCCGATGCCCAGTTGCTGCTCGAAGGAGGAGTTGGCGCCGGCGAACATCACCACCATGGTGCCGAACAGGAAGAAGGTCAGCATCAGGTCGACGACGCGGCCCAGCGGTTTGCCACAGATGTACTCCATGGCTTCCTTGTGCGACTGGGTCTGCAGACGGCTGCCGATCTGGTAGAGGTTCATCAGCAGGAAGGCGAACAGCGCCAGCGCCACCAGCGCGCCGGCCAGGCCCATGATGCCGAAGCCGCCGAAGAACTGGAGGATCTCCTGGCCCGAGGCGAAGCCGACGCCCACCACCAGGCCGATGTAGGCCCCGCCGAGCTTGAGACTGGTTTTCATGATCGAGACTCTGTTGTTGTTATGAGAGCGGCCCCGCTCGCGGCGGGGCCGGAAAGGGTCACGCCTGGCCGACGTAGGCCTGGACTTCCACCTCGACGTCCACGCCCAGCGCCAGTGCCGAAGCCACGCAGGAACGCACTGGCAGGCCTTGTTCGAAGTAGCGCTTGTACACCTCGTTGAAGCCGGCGAAGTGCGCCATGTCGGACAGCCATACGGTGGCCTTCACCACCTGCGAGTAGTTGGCGCCGCAGGCTTCCAGGCTTTCGGCGATGCGGGTCATCACCGCTTCGGTCTGGGTCTGGATGTCGCCTTTCACCACCTGGCCGTCCGCGGTCATCGGGATCTGCCCGGACAGGAACAGGAAGCCGCCGGCCTTGACGGCGCGGGAGAAGGGGAAGGGCAGGCTGCTGGGGTAACGCTGGATATCGCTCATTCTAAGGTCTCCGGGGGAGTTCAACGCAGGCGCGCCGGGCTCAGGCGCTGGGGGTCGACGCCTTCCTGGCGCAGGGATTCGGGCAGCGGCTGGCCGAGCAGCAGCGATTGGGCCAGGCGCGACACACCATCGGCGGACTGGATGCCGTAGCCGCCCTGGGCGGCCAGCCAGAAGAACGCCGGGTTCTGCGCGTCCTGGCCGATCACCAGGTCGCCGTCGGCGACGAAGGAGCGCAGGCCGGCCCAGCTGTGGTTCGGCCGACGGATCGCCAGGGTGGTGTGTTCCTCGATGTGGTAAACGCCCAGGGCGATGTCGAGTTCTTCGGGCTGCACGTCCTGCGCTTCCACTGGGTCGGCATTGGCGGGGGAACCGAGCAACTGGCCGGCGTCCGGCTTGAAGTAAAAGCTTTCGTCGATGCCGATCACCGTCGGCCAGCGGCTGATGTCCAAGCCGTCGGGCACCGGGAAGGTGAAGGCGGTGCGGCGGCAGGGTTGCAGGCCCACCGGACGGATGCCGCAGCGCTCGGCCACGTAGTCGGCCCAGGCGCCGGCGGCGTTGACCAGTTGCGCGGCCTGGACGGTTTCGCCCTGGCTGAGTTCGAGCGTCCACGCGCCATCGGCATAGTCAGCCGACAGCAGCTCGCGGTCGCAGCGCAGTTCGCCGCCGCGCTGGCGCAGCGCGCGCAGGTAGCCCTGGTGCAGCGCATGCACGTCGAGGTCGCGGGCGTCCGGCTCGTAGAGTGCGCCGATGATGGCGTCGGCGCGCAGGACGGGGAGGAATTCCAGCGCCTGTTCGGTGCTGATGCGCTTGACGCCGGGCGTGGCTTCGGCCTGCTTGAGCAGCTCGAGGTGTTCCGGGCCGCCGACGTACAGGCAGCCGCGCGGAGTGAGGATCGGGTGCTCGCTGAAGCCGGCTGGCGGGTTCTCGTAGAAGGCCCGGCTGGCGCGGGTCAGCGCCTGGATCTGCGGCGTACCGTAGGCCTCCATGAACATGGCGGCGGAGCGCCCGGTGGAGTGGTAGCCGGGCTGCTCTTCGCGCTCCAGCACCAGCACCTTGTGCGTCTCGCTAAGGCGGTAGGCGAGGGAGGCGCCGGCAATGCCGGCACCGATGATGACGAAATCGAAATGGCTCACTGCAAGGGCCTTCTGCAGATTTTCTCGTATGTGAGAAATCTAAGATATGAGAATTTTTGCGCGAAAGGCAAGGCCCGGTAAACTTTCGTCGGCCCCCTCACGAGAAGTCCCATGAGCGAAACCGCCCAGGCACTACCCAAGCCCCAGCAACTGGATCGAGACGAAGTCGGTGCGCGTCTGCGGGCGGTTCGCAAGCAGCAGAAACTGACCCTGAAACAGCTCTCCGACCTGTCTGGCGTGGCGGTTTCCACCCTGTCGAAGATGGAGCTGGCACAGGTGGCGGTGAGCTACGACAAGCTGGCCGCCGCCGCCCGCGCCTTGCAGGTGGATATCGCTCAGTTGTTCCGCCCTTTGCCGTCCGTCGGCGGGCTGATGGGACTGAAGACTTTCGTCAAGACTGGCATCGACAACGCTGCCGGTTACGACACCGGCGGCTACGAGTACTACCCCATCGCCGGCGATTTCCCGCAGCGCAGCATGACGCCGCTGTACGCGCGCATCTTTGCCCGCGAGGTGGGTGAGTTCGATGATTACGTCCGCCACCCCGGCCAGGAGTTCGCCATGGTGGTGGCCGGTCGTGTGCGCATCCAGTTCGAGACGGGCGAGTCGGTGAGCATCGGGACGCGCGAGACGGCCTATTTCGATAGCAGCGTTGGCCACCTCTACCTCAACGACGGCGAAGCCGACGAGGCCCAGGTGATGGTGGTGATGTCGGAGTTGCGGCCCGCGCAATAGCGAGCCTCAGGTTGCCTGCTGGGTATCGTTGCGGGGCAGCAGGGCGATGAAGTCCTCCAGCGGTACCGGTCGGCCGAACAGGTAGCCCTGGTACAGATGGCAACCCTGTTCCGCCAGCAGTGCCAGCTGTTCCGGGGTTTCCACCCCTTCTGCCACGAGCTCCAGCCCGAGGCTGTGCCCCATGGCGATGATGGCGCGGACGATCTCTGCGTCGTTGCTGTCGTTGGGGGCGTCACGCACGAAGCTCTGGTCTATCTTCAGGCTGTCCACCGGCAGGCGCTTGAGGTAGGTCAGCGAGGAGTAGCCGGTGCCGAAGTCATCCATGGCGAACTGCACGCCGGCTTCGCGCAGGCGCTCCATGCGCGCGATGGTGTCGTCCAGTTGCTGGATCACGATGCCCTCGGTGATCTCCAGTTTCAGCAGGCTGGGCGGCAGCCGGGTCTTGTGCAGCAGGGCCAGCAGGCGTTCGACGAAATCGCTCTGGCGGAACTGCCGGGGGCTGATGTTCACGCTCAGGCTGAAACTGTCGATGTCGATGCGCCCCTCGGTGAGCAGGCGCGCTCCGGTTCGGCACGCTTCCTCGAGCACCCACTGGCCCACTTCGACGATCAGCCCGCTGTCCTCCAGCACACGGATGAAGCTGGCCGGCGATTGCGGGCCGCGAGTCGGGTGGCGCCAGCGCAGCAGCGCCTCGGCGCCGACGATGCGTGAATCGCGGGCGTCCACCTGCGGCTGGTAGTGCAGGTTGAACTCGCGGCGGGCGAGGGCCATGCGCAAGCCGTTCTCCAGGCGCAGGCGCTCGCTGGCGGCCTGCTGCATGGATTCGTGGAAGAGCTGCACGGTGTTCCGCCCGGCGTCCTTGGCGCGGTACATGGCGATGTCGGCGCGCTTGAGCAGGTCGTCCGGGGTCGCGCCGTCGTCGGGAATCAGCGCGATGCCGATGCTCGGGGTGATCTGTAGCCGATGGCCGTCCAGCAGCATGGGTTCGGCCAGCAGGTCGCGGAGTTTTTCCGCCAGCTGGCGCACCTGCTGGGCGGTTTCCAGGCGGCTGCCCTCGATGCCGGTGATCAGCACCACGAATTCGTCGCCGCCCAGGCGCGCCACGGTGTCTTCCTGGCGCACGCTGGCTTCCAGGCGCGCGGTGACCATCTGCAGGATGGAGTCACCGACCGAGTGGCCGAGCGAGTCGTTGATGTGCTTGAAGTGGTCGAGGTCGAGGAACAGCAGGGCGCCGCGCAGGCTGTGGCGTTGCAGCAGGGCGATCTGCTGCTTGAGGCGGTCCATCAGCAGGGCCCGGTTGGGCAGGTCGGTCAGGGCGTCGTGGTAGGCCAGGTGCTGGATGCGCGCCTCGGCCTCGCGCAGCTCACTGGTATCGCGGGCGGTGAGCAGCAGGCAGTCCACCCCGCCCAGTTCGATCGGTTCTACCGACACGTCCACCGTCTTGATCGTGCCGTCGCGGTGGCGGCCGCGCATTTCCAGGTGGTGGACGAAGCCGTCGCGGTTCAGCGCGGCGATCATGTTCAGGCGCTCGTCGGGATCGGCCCAGATATTGATGCCCAGGGAGGTTTGGCCGATCACCTCGTCGGTGCGGTAGCCGGTCAGGCGGTGGAAACCTTCGTTGACCTCGATGTAGCGGCCGGTCGCGCGCTCGGTGATGGTGATGGCGTCGGGGCTGGAGTGGAATGCCTTGGCGAACTTCTCCTGGCTGGCCTTGAGTGCGGCCTCGGCCTGCAGCCGGCGGGTGACGTCGCGGAAGCTGGAGAGGATGCACAGCTGGCGGTCGACCCAGATCAGCCGGCTGGCGACCATGCAGGTGATGGTCTGGCCTTCGCGGGTGAGGAACTGCACTTCGACGTTCTGCAGCGAATGGTCGCGCATCAGTTGCTCGAACAGTCGCGAGCGCTGGTGGTGATCGGCCCAGAAAGTCACCTGGTGGGATGAGCGGCCGATAATGTCCTCGGCGAGCCAGCCGAAGGTGCGGCAGAAACTCGGGTTCACTTCGACGAACTCGCCGTCGCGCACTCGCGACACACAGATCGGGTCCGGGCTGCCCTGGAACAGGCTGGCGAATTTCTCCTCCGAGGCCTGCAGGCTGCGTTCGCGCAGCACGCGTTCGGTGATGTCGAGCAGGGTGCCGGCCATGCGCAGCGGTTTGTCGCGGGCGTCGCGGTAGAGCCGCGCGCGGCTTTCCAGGTAGCGCACTTCGCCGGAGTCGAGTTGCGCGCGGTAGGTGAACTGGTAGTCGCTCTCCGGGCCGCGGGCGAGCCGGGCGTAGGCCTGGCGCATGCGCTGGCGGTCGGACTTGTCGACACAGGCGAAGAACTCGCCGAAGGGGCCGTGGAAGTCCCGGTCAGGCAATTCGTGCAGCACGGCGGCGCGGGCCGAGCCGTAGAGCAGGCCGCTGGGGATGTGCCAGTCCCAGATGCCCAGTTGCGCGGAGTCCAGCGCCAGGTCCAGGCGCTCCTGGCTGTCACGCAGGGCGCGTTCCTGGGCGCGCATGCGGGTAATGTCGCGGACCGTCAGCACCAGGCAGGGGCGGCCGTCCTGTTCGATCTGGCAGCCGTAGACGCGGGCGCTGCGGACTTCGCCGGTACGGGTGATGAGGGTGACGTCGAAGCCGTCGATCTGCCGCTCGGCGGTGATCTTGTCGAGCATCCGCTGGCGTTCGTCGAGGCTGTGCCAGAGGCCGAGTTGCACCGAGGTGCGGCCGAGGGCTTCTTCGCGGCTCCAGCCGAAGTGGTCGACGAAACTGGCATTGAGCTCGAGGAATTTTCCGCTGTCCCGGTCGGTGATGACCATGGCGTCGGGCGCGGTATGAAAGGCTTTGGCGAACTTGTCCTGTCCGTCGGAGGCGTGCGGGGGCGTGTGCGGATCGCGGCTCATGCGGCGCTCCCCCTGAGTCTGGCGGCGCCGGCCAAGTGGGGCCGGCTAACGCGAACGGGTGTGCGGACGGGCATTCGGGCCCCTTCTTCTAGTTCTGTCAGAACAATAGAGGTTAGGCCGCGACAGGCGCAAGCCCGGCCGCCTGGGCGTCGAGCAGGCGCATGAAGGCCCGCGCGGCGTTGGACAGCGTGCGTTCGGTATGCAGGATGTAGCCCAGCTGGCGGCTGAGCTGGATGTCCTGCAGTGGCAGGCGCACGACGCTGTCATCGAGCATGGTGCGCGGCAGGACGCTCCAGGCCAGGCCGATGGAAACCATCATCTTGATGGTCTCCATGTAGTTGGTGCTCATGCCGATGTTCGGCGTCAGGCCCTCGGCCTCGAACATGCGCCGCACGATGTGGTGGGTGAAGGTGTTGCCGCCGGGGAACACCGCCGGGTGCCGCGCCACGTCGGCGAGGAATACCGGGCCCTGCACCGACAGCGGGTGCTCGGGGGCGGCGACGAAGTCCAGCGGGTCATCCCACACCGGCACGGCGCGCACCGGTTCGGCGGTTTCCGGGGCGAGGGTGATCACGGCCAGTTCGGCGCGGCCATGGAGAATTTCTTCGTAGGCTACTTCCGAGTCGCAGAACTGGATATCCAGCGCCACCTGCGGGTGGGCCTTGGTGAAGGCGCGCAGCAGCGGCGGCAGTCGGTGCAGGCCGATGTGGTGACTGGTGGCCAGGACCAGCCGGCCGCTCACCTCGCCGTTCAGGTTGGTCAGCGCGCGACGGGTGTCGTCCAGCACGCTGAGGATCTGGTAGGCGCGCGGCAGCAGGGCGCGGCCGGACTCGGTGAGGGTCACTTCGCGGCCGACGCGGTCGAACAGCCTTACTCCCAGCTGGTTCTCCAGGGCGGCGATGCGCTTGCTCACCGCCGGCTGGGTCAGGTGCAGGCGCTCGCCGGCTTCGGAGAAGCTGCCGGATTCGGCGATGGCGAGGAAGGTGTTGAGGCTGGTCAGGTCCATGTCGACTCCCTGCGCTCTGGAAGCGGCGCCCGACTTTTATAACGCACCGTATTCCTCGTGGGAATCCTTTGGATAAAAAATATGAATTTGAGTTATTCGGCGCCTTTCCATAGGATCATCCCCACAAGCCCAAGGGGCATAGAAAGACGCTGATGAGGACTCTCTGATGGCCGGCAAGACGCTCTACGACAAACTCTGGGAAATGCACGAGGTGAAGCGCCGTGACGATGGTTCGTCGCTCATCTACATCGACCGCCACATCCTCCATGAAGTGACCTCGCCGCAGGCCTTCGAAGGTCTGCGCCTGGCCGGCCGCAAGCCGTGGCGCATCGACGCGAACATCGCGACCCCGGACCACAACGTGCCGACCACCCAGGTCGAGCGCAAGGGTGGCCTCGCGGCCATCGCCGATGAAGTGTCGCGCATCCAGGTCCAGACCCTGGACGAGAACTGCGATGACTTCGGCATCCTCGAATTCAAGATGAACGACGTCCGCCAGGGCATCGTCCACGTCGTCGGCCCGGAGCAGGGCGCGACCCTGCCGGGCATGACCGTGGTCTGCGGCGACTCGCACACCTCGACCCACGGCGCCTTCGGTGCGCTGGCCCATGGCATCGGCACCTCCGAAGTGGAACACGTGCTCGCCACCCAGTGCCTGGTCGCCAAGAAGATGAAGAACATGCAGGTCCGCGTGGAAGGCAAATTGCCCTTCGGCGTGACTGCCAAGGACATCGTCCTCGCGGTGATCGGCAAGATCGGCACTGCGGGCGGCAACGGCCATGCCCTGGAGTTCGCCGGCAGCGCCATTCGCGACCTGTCCATGGAAGGCCGCATGACCATCTGCAACATGTCCATCGAGGCGGGCGCTCGCGTCGGCATGGTGGCGTGCGACGAGAAGACCGTCGAATACGTGAAGGGCCGTCCGTTCTCGCCGCAAGGCAGCGACTGGGCCAAGGCTGTTGAAGCCTGGAGTGACCTGGTTTCCGACGCCGACGCGCACTTCGACACCATCGTCGAGCTGCGTGCCGAGGACATCAAGCCGCAGGTCAGCTGGGGGACTTCCCCGGAGATGGTCCTCGCGGTCGACCAGAACGTGCCGGACCCGGCGGCCGAAGCCGATGCGGTCAAGCGCGATTCCATCGTCCGTGCCCTCAAGTACATGGGCCTGAACGCCAACCAGGCGATCACCGACATCCAGTTGGATCGCGTATTCATCGGCTCCTGCACCAACTCGCGCATCGAAGACCTGCGTGCTGCCGCCGCCGTGGCCAAGGGCCGCAAGGTCGCCGCCACCGTGAAGCAGGCGCTGGTCGTACCGGGCTCGGGCCTGGTGAAAGCCCAGGCCGAACAGGAAGGCCTGGACAAGATCTTCATCGAAGCCGGCTTCGAATGGCGTGAACCGGGTTGCTCCATGTGCCTGGCGATGAACCCGGACCGCCTGGAGAGTGGCGAGCATTGCGCTTCCACCTCCAACCGCAACTTCGAAGGCCGCCAGGGCGCCGGTGGTCGTACCCACCTGGTGAGTCCGGCGATGGCCGCCGCGGCTGCCGTGACCGGTCGTTTCATCGACGTACGTGAATTGATGCAGGCCTGAGGAGACCGAACATGAAAGCCTTTACCCAGCACACCGGTCTCGTTGCGCCGCTCGACCGCGCCAACGTCGACACTGACCAGATCATCCCCAAGCAATTCCTCAAGTCGATCAAGCGCACCGGCTTCGGCCCGAACCTGTTCGACGAGTGGCGCTACCTCGACGTGGGCCAGCCGAACCAGGACAACTCCAAGCGTCCGGTGAACAAGGACTTCGTCCTCAACTTCCCGCGCTTCCAGGGCGCCAGCGTGCTGCTGGCCCGTGAGAACTTCGGTTGCGGCTCCTCCCGCGAGCACGCGCCGTGGGCGCTGGACGAGTACGGCTTCCGTACCGTGATCGCGCCGAGCTTCGCCGACATCTTCTTCAACAACAGCTTCAAGAACGGCCTGCTGCCGATCATCCTGAAGGACGAGGAAGTCGACGAGCTGTTCGCCCAGTGCGAAGCCACCGAGGGTTACCAACTGACCGTCGACCTCGCCGCGCAGACCGTGACCCGCCCGGACGGCAAGCAGTACAGCTTCGACGTGGACGCGTTCCGCAAGCACTGCCTGCTCAACGGCCTGGACGACATCGGCCTGACCCTGCAGGACGCCGATGCGATCCGCAGTTTCGAAGGCGGCTACAAGCAGCAGCAGCCCTGGTTGTTCCGCGACGCCTGAGCGGCGCCGCATCACTCTGTAAGGAGAGCAGCATGACCGAGAGTCGCCACGAGCAAGTGGTCCAGCGCCAGTTCGGCGCCCAGGCCAACGCTTACCTGACCAGTGCCGTACACGCCCAGGGCGAGGAATTCGCCCAGCTGCGCGAGCGACTGTCGGCGACTACCGGTGCGCGCGTGCTCGATCTGGGGTGCGGGGCAGGGCATGTGAGCTTCAACGTCGCGCCGCTGGCCGGCGAGGTGGTGGCCTACGACCTGTCCCAGCAGATGCTCGACGTGGTGGCCTCGGCCGCCGCCGAGCGCGGCCTGGGCAACATCGCCACGCGCTGTGGTGCCGCCGAGCAGCTGCCGTTCGAGGATGGTGAGTTCGACTTCGTCTTCAGTCGCTATTCCGCGCACCACTGGCGGGATGTCGGCCAGGCGCTGCGCGAAGTGCGCCGGGTGCTCAAGCCGGGCGGCGTGGTCTGCTTCATCGATGTCGCGGCGCCGGGCTTGCCTCTGCTGGACACCTATCTGCAGACTGTCGAGGTCTTGCGCGACACCAGCCATGTGCGTGACTACTCCCCGTCGGAGTGGGCGCGTTTAGTGGGTGAGACGGGTCTTGCGGTGACTGCGCAGAAGCGCCAGCGCCTGCGCCTGGAGTTCACTTCCTGGGTCGAGCGCATGCGCACCCCCGAGGTGATGCGCCAGGCCATTCGTGCCCTGCAGCTTTCGATGGGCGACGAGGTGCGCGAGTATTTCGAGATCGACGCCGAGGGTTCCTTCAGCACCGACGTGCTGGTGCTCTGGGCGGAGCGCTGATCTCAAGGTTCTGACCGCCCCGGATGGTGCGAGCCATCCGGGGCGTTACGTTATTTGCCAAGCGGCTTTATTTGCCAAGCGACTTTCAAAAAGTGAGCAGAAAGATGAGCAAACAGATTCTGGTTCTCCCCGGCGACGGCATCGGCCCGGAAATCATGGCCGAAGCGGTCAAGGTGCTGGAGCTGGCCAACGACAAGTTCGCCCTGGGCTTCGAGCTGACCGAAGACGTGATCGGCGGCGCCGCCATCGACAAGCACGGCGTACCGCTGGCCGACGAGACCCTGGAGCGCGCGCGCAACTCCGACGCCGTGCTGCTGGGCGCCGTGGGCGGCCCGAAATGGGACAAGATCGAGCGTGACATCCGCCCCGAGCGCGGCCTGTTGAAGATCCGCTCGCAACTGGGCCTGTTCGGCAACCTGCGTCCCGCCATCCTCTATCCGCAACTGGCCGATGCCTCCAGCCTGAAGCCCGAAGTGGTCGCCGGCCTGGACATCCTCATCGTGCGCGAGCTGACCGGCGGCATCTACTTCGGCCAACCGCGCGAGCAGCGCGTGCTGGAGAACGGCGAGCGCCAGGCGTACGACACCCTGCCGTACAGCGAAAGCGAAATCCGCCGCATCGCCCGTGTCGGCTTCGACATGGCTCGCGTGCGCAACAAGAAGCTGTGCTCGGTGGACAAGGCCAACGTCCTTGCTTCCAGCCAGCTGTGGCGCGAAGTGGTCGAGGAAGTCGCCAAGGACTACCCGGACATCGAGCTGTCGCACATGTACGTCGACAACGCCGCCATGCAGCTGGTCCGCGCACCCAAGCAGTTCGACGTGATGGTCACCGACAACATGTTCGGCGACATCCTGTCGGATGAGGCTTCCATGCTCACCGGCTCCATCGGCATGCTGCCTTCTGCCTCGCTGGATTCGAACAACAAGGGCATGTACGAGCCTTGCCACGGTTCCGCGCCGGACATCGCCGGCAAGGGCATCGCCAACCCGCTGGCGACCATCCTCTCGGTCTCGATGATGCTGCGTTACACCTTCAACGAAGGCGCCGCCGCCGACGCCATCGAGAAGGCCGTGAGCCTGGTGCTCGACCAGGGCCTGCGTACCGGTGACATCTGGTCCGAAGGCTGCACCAGGGTCGGTACCCGCGAAATGGGCGACGCGGTAGTCGCAGCACTGCGGAATCTGTAATCTGTCCGGCTCGCTCGTTCCCGCGCTCTTGTACGAAGGCGGGAACGACGGCCCTCTAAATATTTGAAGGTGTAGTAGCGATGAAGCGTGTAGGTCTGATCGGTTGGCGTGGCATGGTGGGTTCGGTGCTCATGCAGCGGATGCTGGAAGAGCGGGACTTCGACCTGATCGAGCCGGTGTTCTTCACCACCTCCAACGTGGGTGGCGAAGGTCCGTCCATTGGCAAGGACATTGCCTCCCTGAAGGACGCCTACAGCATCGAGGAACTGAAAACCCTCGACGTCATCCTGACCTGCCAGGGCGGCGACTACACCAGCGAAGTCTTCCCCAAGCTGCGCGAAGCCGGCTGGCAGGGCTACTGGATCGACGCCGCTTCCAGCCTGCGCATGCAGGATGACGCGGTCATCGTCCTCGACCCGGTGAACCGCAAGGTCATCGACAACTCGCTGGATGCCGGCACCAAGAACTACATCGGCGGCAACTGCACCGTCAGCCTGATGCTGATGGCCCTGGGCGGCCTGTTCGAAGCCGGCCTGGTCGAGTGGATGAGCGCCATGACCTACCAGGCGGCCTCGGGTGCCGGCGCGCAGAACATGCGCGAGCTGATCAAGCAGATGGGCGCCATCAACGCTTCCGTCGCCGATGACCTGGCCAACCCGTCCAGCGCCATCCTCGACATCGACCGCAAGGTCGCCGAAGCCATCCGCAGCGACGCCATGCCCACCGAGAACTTCGGCGCGCCGCTGGCCGGCAGCCTGATCCCGTGGATCGACAAGGAACTGCCCAACGGCCAGAGCCGCGAAGAGTGGAAAGGCCAGGCCGAGACCAACAAGATCCTCGGCCGCTTCAAGAACCCGATCCCGGTGGACGGCATCTGCGTGCGCATCGGCGCCATGCGCTGCCACAGCCAGGCGCTGACCATCAAGCTGAACAAGGATGTACCCATCGCGGACATCGAAGGCCTGATCAGCCAGCACAACCCCTGGGTCAAGCTGATCCCGAACCAGCGCGAGATCAGCATGCGCGAACTGACTCCTGCGGCCGTCACCGGCACCCTGAGCGTTCCGGTCGGCCGTCTGCGCAAGCTCAACATGGGCACTCAGTACCTGGGCGCCTTCACCGTGGGCGACCAGCTGCTGTGGGGCGCCGCCGAGCCGCTGCGCCGCATGCTGCGCATCCTGCTCGAGCGTTGATTCGCCTCTGAGTGACACCCACGACGCCGGCCCTGAGCCGGCGTCGTGCTTTGTGGAGCACGAGAAGTTCCCTGTGTGTAGGTGAACCGCCGCACAAAAACGCCAGCCCGTCTGACTGTCGGCTCTTTGGCGCCGGTTTCTGTGACGCACCCGGAAAAGCCACCGGGAACCAGTCGTTATCCTCGCAGCCCGTCCATGGGGACAGGTTTCGGCGCGCCTTTCGCGCCGGCCGACGGCAAGCAAGCAGCGGGGGAGAAAATGGCTCGGTTACACAGATTGTGGTTGGCGACGGCAGTCGCCGCGGCGTTCATGCCGGGCATGGCAGGCGCCCTGGAGCTGGGTGACATCTCCTCGCGGGCAGCGCTGGGGCAGACCCTCTCGGCCAATATCGACCTGCGCGGCGTGGCTGACCTGAGCTCCGAGGAGGTGGTGGTGAGTCTTGCCTCGGCAGATGACTTCGAGCGCCTGGGTGTGGACCGCAACGTGGTCACCAGCGGGCTGAAGTTCACGCCCGACGTTGGCAAGAACGGCCGTGGCGTCATTCATGTCAGCTCGTCCAAGCCGATTCGCGAGCCCTACGTGAACTTCGTCCTGCAGGTGGTCTGGCCGCAGGGTCGCCTGGTGCGCGAATTCACCTTGCTGCTGGACCCGCCGACCTATGTGGCCAGTCCCGTGACGCCGCCGGCCATCGCGCCGGTGGCTGCAGTTCGCGCGCCGCAGGCGCAACCGCTGGTGCCGGCGGTCGCCAATGCGCCGGCTGACAGCTATCGCATCCAGCGCAACGACGCGCTGTGGGACATCGCTTCGCGCAACCGTCCGTCCAGCGGTGTTTCGGTCATGCAGACCATGGCCGCGATCCAGCGCATGAACCCGGATGCCTTCGTCGACGGCAACGTCAATCGCATCAAGGTCGGCCAGGTGCTGCGCCTGCCCAGCGAACAGCAGGTTCGCGAGCAGAGCCACGCCCAGGCAGTGGCCCATGTCGAAACCCAGAATTCCGAGTGGAAAGCCAAGCGCAATCCGCAACTGGCCCAGCAGGGGCGCCAGCTGGACGCCACCCACAAGGCGGAGGCGGGCAGCGCGCCGGCAAAGGCCGAAGAGCGCGACAACCTGCGCCTGATCTCCGGCCAGCCGGGCAAGGACAAGGGCAAGGTCGAGGCCGAGCAACTGGCCGTGGCCCAGGAAGGTCTGGACAGCGCCCGTCGCGAGGGCGATGAACTGCGCAGCCGGATTTCCGACCTGGAGAGCCAGACCCAGAAGCTGAACAAGCTGATCGAGCTGAAGGACTCGCAGATCGCCGGCCTGATTGCGCGTCTGGCCGAGCAGGATCGGGCCAAGACCCAGGCCGCTCCGCAGGCAGGCAATCCGCAGGCTGCAGCCGGGGGCGTCGCCCAGGTGACGGCGCCGCTGACCGCCCAGGCTACGGACGGTGCGCCGCGCCCCTGATCTGCGGCGATAGGCGGCGGAGCCCTCGATTGCTTCGCCGCCGGTGGGGGCAGTAAAGTGCTGCGCTACTTTACCCACCGATTGTGAGACACCGGATGCCTGAAACACTCGACATCGCCGTAGTAGGCGCCACAGGACTCGTTGGCGAGGCTTTGGTCGAACTGCTGGAAGAGCGCGACTTCCCCGTCGCCAACCTGTATCTGCTGGCCAGCGGCGAATCCGCCGGCAAGTCGGTTGCCTTCCGCGGGCGCAACATCCGGGTCGGCAAGCTCGATGATTTCGACTTCGCCAAGGTGCGCCTGGCCTTCCTTTCCGTAGGCGCCGAGGCCGCTGCCGATTGCGCCGCCCGTGCCAGCGCCGCCGGTTGCAGCGTGATCGATCTCAGTGGTGCATCGCTGAGCAATGCCGCCGCGCTGCTGGCCCAGGCCTGCGTGAATGCTGAGGCTGTCGAAACCCTGCAGCTGCCCGCTGTGATTGCCGCCCCGGCAGCGCCGGCCGCCGAGGTTGCCGAAGTGCTTGCCGCGCTGCGTGGCGTGCTGGAGCTTCGCCAGGTCACTGTGAGCGCCTGCCTGTCCGCTTCCGCACTGGGGCGCGAGGGTGTGCAGGAGCTGGCGCGGCAGACCGCGGAGCTGCTCAATGCTCGTCCGCTGGAGCCGCGACTGGTGGATCGCCAGTTCGCCTTCAACATGCTGGCGCAATTGGGCGACGTCGATGCGCAGGGTTATTCCGTGGTCGAGCGCCGCATCGCGGCAGAGCTCGCTGTGCTGTTCCCCGAGCTGAAGGATGGCCTGAGCGTTACCTGCAGTCTGGCGCCGGTATTCTTCGGCGATACCCTGATGCTTTCCATCAGGACGGCAGCGCCGGTTTCCCTGGCGGCAGTCAGCGTTGCCCTGGATGCGGCGGACGGCATCGAGCTGCTGGAAGGCGATTACCCGACTGTCATCGGTGATGCACAGGGGCAGGATAGTGTTTACGTCGGTCGCCTACGGACCGGTCTGACAGATTCGTGCGAACTGAATTTGTGGATTGCGTCAGATAATGTGAGAAAAGGCGCAGCCCTAAATGCTGTGAACTTGGGCGAATTGTTGATAAAACACTATCTGTAAAAGATACTTACCGAATATTTGAAGAAGTATTCTAGCTTGGCAATACTGGCCGGGAACGTCGCTGACAGGGGAGAGCACCGCCGTGAAAACGGAAGGTGTAGTGGGCAGCGGCGCCCGTTAGACGTTGTTCTAATCCAGAAAAAAGCTATTAAAACAAGGGATTAATATATGGTCCGGCTTCGCAAACTGGTGCAGGCAATCGCAGCTGCTTCGGCACTGACCTCGGGCATGGCGCATGCGTTGGGGTTGGGGGATATCCACCTGCGTTCGGCGCTGAACCAGCCGCTGGATGCCGAAATCGAGCTGGTCGAAGTTCGAGACCTGTCCGCGGCCGAGGTAATCCCGAAGCTGGCTTCGCCGGAGGATTTCAACAAGGCCGGCGTCGACCGTCAGTACTTCCTGACCGGGCTGAAATTCACGCCCATCGTCAAGCCGAATGGCAAGAGCGTCATCCGCGTGACCTCCGACCGGCCGGTGCAGGAACCCTACCTGAACTTCCTCGTGGAAGTGCTCTGGCCCAATGGCCGTCTGCTGCGCGAGTACACCGTGCTGCTGGACCCGCCGCTGTATTCGCCGCAGACCGCCGCCGCCGTGCCGCGCGCGCCGATGGCCGTGCCCGCTCCGGTAGTGCGCCCGTCCGCCACAGCCGCGCCGCGTGCGACTCCCGCGCCCAGCGCTACTCCGCCTGCGCCGGCTCGTCGCCTGGAAGGCAACGAGTACCGCACCGGCAAGAATGACACCCTCTGGGAAATCGCCGCTCGTGCGCGCCCGGATGGCAGCGTTTCCGTCCAGCAGACCATGCTGGCGATCCAGGACCTCAATCCCGATGCCTTCCTCGGCGGCAACATCAACCGCCTGAAGAGCGGCCAGGTGCTGCGTCTGCCCGATGCCGAGCAGATCAAGGCGCGCACCCAGCCGGCTGCAGTGACCGAGGTCAACCAGCAGTACACCGCCTGGCGCGAAGGCCGCAGCCTGCCCACCGGCGGCGCCCGTCAGCTGGATGCCACGCCGCGCGCCAATGCCGGTAACGCTCCGGCCCAGGCCGAAACCAAGGACAGCCTGCGCCTGCTCTCTGGTGAGAATGGCAAGGCCAAGGGTGGCGACAAGGGCAGCAAGGACGGCCAGGCCGTCGCTGACAAGCTGGCCGTCACCAAGGAAAGCCTGGACAGCACCCGTCGCGAGAACGACGAGCTGAACAGCCGCATGACCGACCTGCAGAGCCAGATGGACAAGCTGCAGAAGCTCATCGCGCTCAAGGATGCCCAACTGGCCAAGCTGCAGAACGAACTGGGCAACGACAAGGCTGCTGCCGCCAATGGCGCCGTTCCGGTTCCCGTGCCGGGCGCCGATTCGGCTGCCCAGCCCGCGACTCCGGCGGCTCCGGCCGTCGCAGAACAACCGGCTGCGCCGACTCCGGGTGGCGACGCAGGCACCCCGCCGGCACCTGCCGCCGAGGCGCAACCGCAACCGGCTCCGGCGCCCGCACCGGCTCCTGCCGCAGCGACCCCCGCGCCGGAAGCGGAGAAGCCGAAACCGGCTCCCGCTCCTGTTGCCGCACCGGTCGAGCAGGCCGAGACCGGCATCGTGGACGAGATTCTCGCCAATCCGATCTGGCTGGGTGCCATCGCCGGCAGCGCGCTGCTGGCCCTGCTGGTCCTGCTGATGATCATTTCCCGCCGTCGCGCCGCCAAGGAGCAGGAAAGCCTCGCTGCCTACGCCGGTGATGACGAGCCGCATCTCGATGACGACCTGACCCTTGCCGGCAGCGAGCTGGATGCCCTGGTCGTGCCGCCGGCCGCCGAGGTTGCCGCCCCGGCTCAGGCTGCGCCAGAGCGTGTGGCTGCGCAGACCAGCGATGCACTGGGCGAGGCAGACATCTACATCGCCTACGGCCGCTTCAACCAGGCTGCCGAACTGCTGCAGGGTGCCATCTACGACGAGCCGCAGCGTACCGACCTGCGCCTGAAGCTGATGGAGGTCTATGCCGAGATCGGTGATCGCGAAGGTTTCGCCCGTCAGGAAAACGAACTGCGTGAGATCGGCGGCGCCGAGCCGCAGGTCGAGCAACTGAAATCCCGTTACCCAGGCATGGTCACCCTCGCTGCCGTGGGTGGTGGTCTTGCTGCTGCCGCAGCGTCTGCTGACGACGACCTCGATGGGTTCAGCCTGGACGACTTCGAAGTGGAGCCGACTCCGCCGGCCGCCGAGCCTGCCACTCAGTCGCACAGTGATCTGGATGACGCCTTCGACCTGGCGCTGGACGACCTCGAACTGGGTGACGACAAGCCCGCCGCTCCGGTCGCGCAGCAGGACGACGAACTGTCCTTCGGCAGCTTCGACCTGGACGACGACCTGAGCCTGGGCGGTTCGCCGGCCGTGACTCCAAGCGCGAAGGCCGAGGACGACTTCGCCTTCGATCTGGATCTGCCGGAAGAGCCGGTTGCCAAGGTCGAGGCTCCGTCGCTGGTCGATGACCTGAGCGACTTCTCCCTGGACCTGGACAAGGATCTGGAGAAAGATACCCAATCCACCCTGGCTTCGGCGGAAGATGACTTCCTGCTGGGCCTGGACGACGACACCGCATCGCTGTCCGGCGTGAGCCCCGAGGAGTTCACCCTGGATATCGAGAGCAAGGCGCCGCAAGCCGACGACCTGCCGGACGATTTCGACCTGTCCCTGGCGGATGACGAGCCGGCGCCGACCAAGGCCGACGACAGCTTCGCCGCCCAACTGGACGAGGTCAGCGCCGAGCTGGACCGTCTCTCCGGGCAGAACGAAGAGCCGCAGGCTCCGGTCGAGCCGCTGGCAGACGAAGGCTTCGCCGCCAGCGATCTGGACCTGCCGGGCGAAGGTGCTGACGACGAAGACGATTTCGACTTCCTCTCCGGCGCCGACGAAGCGGCCACCAAGCTCGACCTGGCGCGTGCCTACATCGACATGGGCGACACTGAAGGCGCCCGCGACATCCTCGATGAAGTCATCACCGAGGGTAACGACAACCAGCAGCAGGAAGCTCGCGAACTGCTCGGGCGTATCGCCTGAGCCGGAAGGCTCCAGATAGATGATTGAAGCAGTACCCTCAGCGGCGGCCGAATCGGCCGCCGTTGGCGTTTCCAGGATTGCCCTGGGCGTCGAATTCAAAGGCTCGCGCTATCGCGGCTGGCAGCGCCAGGAAAATGGTGTACCGACCGTGCAGGGCGCGCTGGAAAAAGCGCTGTCCCGGGTGGCTGACCATCCGGTATCCCTGATGTGCGCGGGTCGTACCGATGCGCTGGTGCATGCGAGCGGGCAGGTGGTGCATTTCGACACCACCGCCGAGCGCTCGCTCATCGCCTGGGTCATGGGCACCAATGCCAACCTGCCCAACGACATCAGCGTGACCTGGGCCAAGGTGATGCCGGCGCATTTCCATGCGCGCTTCACTGCCATGGCGCGGCGCTATCGCTACGTGATCTACAACGACCAGATCCGCCCGGCGCACATGGCCGAAGAGGTCACCTGGAACCACCGCCCGCTGGATGTCTCGCGCATGCGCGAGGCGGCCCGCGCGCTGGTCGGCACCCATGACTTCACCTCGTTCCGCGCGGTGCAGTGCCAGGCCAAGTCGGCCATCAAGACGGTGCACCACCTCGAGGTGATCGAGCACGGGCGCTTCATCGTGCTGGATGTCCGCGCCAATGCCTTCCTGCATCACATGGTGCGCAACTTTGCCGGGATGCTGATGACCATCGGCGCCGGCGAGCGCCCGGTGGAATGGGCGGCCGAAGCGCTGGCCGCGCGCGATCGGCGCGCCAGCGGCATCACCGCGCACCCTTACGGGCTGTACCTGGTGGGCGTGGAGTACCCGGAGGAGTTCGTGCTGCCCGAGCGGTATGTGGGGCCACATTTCCTTTCAAGTTTGCCGGATATCGTCGGCTGACGATGCCGGGGTCATTTGCTACCATCGATCGATCACTTGCCTGAAGGTTGCTGCATCTTGTCCGCCGTTCGCATCAAAATCTGCGGTATTACCCGAGTCGAGGATGCCCTGGCCGCCGCCGAGGCGGGGGCCGACGCCATCGGCCTGGTGTTCTATGCCAAGAGCCCGCGCGCGGTGAGCATCCAGCAGGCGCGGGCGATAGTCGCTGCGCTGCCGCCCTTCGTCAGTACCGTCGGCCTGTTCGTCGATGCCAGTCGCTGCGAGCTGGGGGAAATCCTCGATGCGGTGCCGCTGGACGTCCTGCAGTTCCATGGTGACGAGACGCCCGAGGCCTGCTCCGGCTGGCACAAGCGCTACCTCAAGGCCCTGCGCGTGAAGCCGGGCGACGACGTGGCGGCGCAGATCGCGAAGTATCCGCAGGCCAGTGGCTTCCTCCTCGATACCTACGTGGAGGGCATTCCTGGTGGAACCGGGCTGGCTTTCGACTGGTCGCTGGTGCCGAAGGATGTGCAGCGTCCGTTGATCCTGGCCGGCGGCCTGACGGTCGCCAACGTGGCCGATGCCATTGCCCAGGTGCGCCCTTACGCCGTGGATGTGAGCGGCGGGGTGGAGGCGAGCAAGGGCATCAAGGATGCGCAGAAGATCCGCGATTTCATCGCGCAGTGTCGTTCGGTGGCGTGACGCTGAATCTTCATGTGACGACGAGCGGCCTGCCGCCGTCCACTACCCAATCGCTGCCCGTGGGTGGCGCTGGGAGTTGTCGGTGTTGGCAGTCTTGTCCATCGGCGACCCGCATCGAGTGCTGTATCCGTGGCGACGCCCCAGGCGGCGCCTTTGTTTGCGAGGGGTTCCGGCCTTGAGGTCGGAACCGCGACGATGAATTTGCTCAGGGGCACGCGCAACCCATCGCGCCGTGCCGCTGCACTGGAGACGAGAGCATGAGCAACTGGCTGGTAGACAAGCTGATCCCTTCCATCATGCGTTCCGAGGCGAAGAAGAGCTCGGTACCGGAAGGCCTGTGGCACAAGTGCCCGTCCTGCGAGGCGGTGCTGTACCGTCCGGAGCTGGAAAAGACCCTCGACGTCTGCCCCAAGTGCGATCACCACATGCGTATCGGCGCCCGCGCGCGCATCGATATCTTCCTCGATGAGGAAGGCCGCGAGGAGCTGGGCGCCGAGCTGGAGCCGGTGGATCGCCTGAAGTTCCGCGACAGCAAGAAGTACAAGGACCGCCTGACCGCCGCGCAGAAAGACACCGGCGAGAAGGACGCTCTGATCTCCATGAGCGGCAAGCTGATGGGCCTGCCGG
The DNA here is from genome assembly GCF_014852215.1 of Pseudomonas sp. PDM19. NCBI lineage: Bacteria > Pseudomonadati > Pseudomonadota > Gammaproteobacteria > Pseudomonadales > Pseudomonadaceae > Pseudomonas > Pseudomonas sp. PDM19. Next base: position 1,034,688 of record NZ_JACVBG010000002.1, read on the forward strand.
TCGTGGTCAGCGCCTTCGAGTTCTCCTTCATGGGCGGCTCCATGGGCTCCATCGTCGGTGAGCGCTTCGTGCGTGCTGCCAACTGCGCCCTGGAAAACCGTTGCCCGATGATCTGCTTCTCCGCCTCGGGTGGCGCGCGCATGCAGGAAGCGCTGATCTCCCTGATGCAGATGGCCAAGACCTCCGCCGCGCTGGCCCGCCTGCGCGAAGAGGGCATCCCGTTCATTTCCGTGCTGACCGACCCGGTGTACGGCGGCGTTTCCGCCAGCTTGGCGATGCTCGGCGACGTGATCGTCGGCGAGCCGCGCGCGCTGATCGGCTTCGCCGGCCCGCGGGTGATCGAGCAGACCGTGCGCGAGAAGCTGCCTGAGGGCTTCCAGCGCAGCGAGTTCCTGCTGGAGCACGGCGCCATCGACATGATCGTCCACCGTTCGGAAATGCGTCAGCGGCTCGCCAGCCTGCTGGCCAAATTCACCCACACTCCAAGTGCCGCGCTCGCAGGATGACCCCACGTACCCTTGCCGACTGGCTCAGCTATCTCGAACAACTCCACCCCACGGCAATCGACATGGGGCTGGATCGCTCCCGTGAAGTAGCTGGCCGGCTTGGCCTGGGGCGCCTCGCGCCCCGCGTGGTGACCGTCACCGGCACCAACGGCAAGGGTTCCACCTGCGCCTTCCTCGCCGCCCTGCTCGGCGAGCAGGGCCAGCGCGTCGGCGTCTACAGCTCGCCGCACCTGCTGCGCTACAACGAGCGCGTGCTCATCGATGGCGTCGAAGCCAGCGACGAGGCACTCTGCGAAGCCTTCGCCGCAGTCGAGTCGGCTCGCGGCGAAATCTCCCTGACCTACTTCGAAATGGGCACCCTCGCGGCCTTCTGGCTGTTCGAGCGCGCCAACCTGGATGCAGTGGTGCTGGAAGTCGGCCTGGGCGGTCGCCTGGATGCGGTCAACCTGATCGACTCCGACGTCGCGGCGGTCACCAGCATCGGCATCGATCACGCCGACTGGCTGGGCAACACCCGCGAAAGCGTGGCTTTCGAGAAAGCTGGTATCTTCCGCGCCGGCAAGCCTGCCGTCTGTGGTGATCTGGAGCCGCCAGCGCCGATCATGGAGCAGGCTCGCAAGCTCGGCTCGCCGCTGGTTCTGCGCGGGCGTGATTTCGACCTGGCGATGGGCGAGGGCGACTGGCACTGGCGCGGCCGTTCCGCCACCGGCGAGGCGCTGAGCCTGCACAACCTGCCGCTGCTCGACCTGCCGATGGAGAATGCGGCGCTGGCCTTGCAGGTGTATGCCTTGCTGGACCTGCCGTGGCAGTCCGAGCAATTGGTCTCCGCACTGCAGCGCACCCGCGTGACCGGGCGCCTGGATCGCCGAACCGTGCAATGGCATGGCGAAGAGCGCCACTTGTTGCTCGACGTCGGGCATAATCCGCACGCAGCGCAATACCTCGCCAGCCGCCTGCGTGCGGCGCCGCCCAAGGGTGTGCGCCACGCGGTGTTCGGCCTGCTGGCGGACAAGGACCTCGACGGCGTACTGGAACCCTTGCTCGGCTTGGTGCAGGATTGGGCCGTCGCGCCGCTGCCCACCGGGCGCAGCCGTCCGGCCGCAGAGCTGGAGGCCGCGCTGCAGGCACGCGGGGCGCAGGTCAGTGGCCATGGCGATATCGCCGCGGCGCTGGTGGCGCAGTGCGATGCGGCGGGCACCGATGATGAGATTCTGGTGTTCGGTTCGTTCTACAGCGTGGCGGATGCCCTGGAGTGGCTCGCCAAGGCTGCTCAATAAGTAGACCTAAGGGGAGTTGTGCATGGCGTTGCTCGATAAGGGGCTCAAGCAGCGGGTAGTCGGAGCGCTGGTGCTGCTGGCACTGGCTGTGATCTTCCTGCCGATGCTGTTCTCCCGCGAGGATGATGTACGCCAGGTGGTGGTCGAAGCGCCGGTGATGCCCAAGCCGCCGGCGATGCCTACCGTCGAAGTGCAACCCACCGAAGTTCCCGAGCCGCAGGCCGAAGATGCGGATAACGCCGTGCCGCCGGCCGAAGCGGCTCCGGCGCAGGCGCCTTCCGCGCCCATCGCCAGTCTGCCGACCCAGCAGGCTCAGCCGACGCAGCCCAAGGCTCCGGCCCCGCAGCCGGCTGCTCCCAAACCGGCCGTGCCGGCGCAGCAGCCTGCCCAGGCCGCCGCTCCTGCCGCTCCAGCGCAACAGCCGGCCCAGCGTCTGGATAGCAACAACCTGCCAGTGAGCTGGTCCGTGCAACTGGCCAGCCTGTCCAACCGTGCTCGTGCCGATGAACTGCAGAAGTCGCTGCGCAGCCAGGGCTACAACGCCTACGTGCGCAGTTTCGACGGCATGAACCGCGTCTTTGTCGGCCCTGTGGTCGAACGCGCCGAGGCGGATCGCCTGCGCGACCAGCTCGGCAAGCAGCAGAAACTCAATGGTTTCGTGGTGCGTTTCCAGCCAGAGCGTGGCTGAACCCGTTCGTTAGCTTCTCTCAATCAGCCCCATGTCAAACTGGGGCTCTTCTAAATCGAAGGCCTCTGCTAAAATGCGGGGCCTTTCCGTTTCTGGGCCGCAACGTGGCATTTACCTGGGTCGATTGGACGATGATCGGCATCATCGTCGTTTCCAGCCTGATCAGCTTGAGTCGTGGTTTCGTCAAGGAAGCCCTGTCGCTGGTCACCTGGATCGTAGCCGGTGCGGTCGCCTGGATGTTTGGCGGCGCCCTGGCCGAGCATCTCGCACCCTACATTCAGCTGCCCTCGGGGCGTGTCATCGCCGCCTGCGCTCTTCTTTTCGTCGTCACGCTGCTGCTGGGCGCGCTCGTCAATTTTCTCATCAGCGAGCTGGTGCGGGTGACCGGCATGTCCGGCACCGACCGCGTGCTCGGCATGGTGTTCGGTGGCGCCCGTGGCGTGCTGCTGGTGGTTTTGCTGGTCGGTCTGCTGAGCCTTGCGCCGGTGCAACAGGACCCGTGGTGGCAGCAATCGGTGCTGATGCCGCATTTCCTGATGGTCGCCGACTGGTCGAAGAACTTCATCCTGACTTTTGCCGGGCAGTGGATGTCCGGCGTTACCATCACTCCGCCTTCCGGAGTGGGTGGCTTGCTGCCGGCCCAGTGACGGGCGGGCGGAGGCGACGGGTAGCCGTCGCCGCTACGGCAGGTCCGGTGGATACTGCCGAATATGGAATTGTTTTAGCCTGAACACCAACTAGGGGTTGCGTCGCATGTGTGGCATCGTCGGTATCGTGGGCAAGTCGAACGTGAATCAGGCGCTCTATGACGCGCTCACCGTTCTCCAGCATCGTGGCCAGGACGCTGCGGGGATTGTCACCTGTCAGGACGACCGTCTGTACCTGCGCAAGGACAACGGCCTGGTCCGTGACGTCTTCCAGCAGCGCCACATGCAGCGTCTGGTCGGCAAGATCGGCATCGGACACGTGCGCTACCCGACCGCGGGCAGCTCCAGCTCCGCCGAGGCGCAGCCGTTCTACGTCAACTCGCCCTACGGCATCACCCTGGCGCACAACGGCAACCTGACCAATGTCGAGCAGCTGGCCAAGGAAATCTACGAATCCGACCTGCGCCACGTGAACACCAACTCCGACTCGGAAGTGCTGCTCAACGTGTTCGCCCATGAGCTGGCGGTGCGCAACAAGCTGCAGCCCACCGAGGAAGATGTGTTCGCCGCCGTTGCCGGCGTGCACGCCCGTTGTGTGGGTGGCTACGCCGTGGTGGCGATGATTACCGGCTACGGTATCGTCGGCTTCCGCGATCCCCATGCGATCCGCCCGATCGTCTTTGGCCAGCGTCACACCGAGAACGGCGTGGAGTACATGATCGCCTCGGAAAGCGTGGCCCTGGACGTCCTCGGCTTCACCCTGATCCGCGACCTCGCGCCGGGCGAAGCGGTGTACATCACCGAAGACGGCAAGCTCTACACCCGCCAGTGTGCGGCCAACCCGCAGTACGCGCCGTGCATCTTCGAGCACGTCTACCTGGCGCGTCCAGACTCCATCATCGACGGCATCTCGGTCTACAAGGCGCGTCTGCGCATGGGTGAGAAGCTGGCCGACAAGATCCTCCGCGAGCGTCCGGACCACGACATCGACGTGGTCATCCCGATCCCGGACACCAGCCGCACCGCCGCGCTGGAACTGGCCAACCGCCTGGGCGTGAAGTTCCGCGAAGGCTTCGTGAAGAACCGCTACATCGGCCGTACCTTCATCATGCCCGGCCAGGCCGCGCGCAAGAAATCGGTACGCCAGAAGCTCAACGCCATCGAACTGGAGTTCCGCGGCAAGAACGTGATGCTGGTGGACGACTCCATCGTTCGCGGCACCACCTGCAAGCAGATCATCCAGATGGCCCGCGAGGCCGGCGCGAAGAACGTCTACTTCTGCTCCGCCGCTCCGGCGGTGCGCTACCCCAACGTCTACGGCATCGATATGCCGAGCGCCCACGAGCTGATCGCGCACAACCGCAGCACCGAGGAAGTCGGCGAGCTGATCGGCGCCGACTGGCTGGTGTATCAGGACCTGCAGGACCTGATCGAATCCACCGAGGGCGGCAAGATCAAGATCGACCACTTCGACTGCGCCGTGTTCAACGGTGAGTACGTCACCGGTGACGTCGACGAAGCCTATCTGAACAAGATCGACCAGGCGCGCAACGACTCCACCAAGACCAAGGGTGCCGCGGTCAGCGCCATCATCGATCTGTACAACGACTGATTCAGACACGAATAGGGAGAGCAGGGCATGGCTCAGGATTGGGAAGCCGGCCGGCTGGACAGCGACCTGGAGGGCGTCGGTTTCGACACCCTCGCAGTGCGCGCCGGGCAACGCCGCACCCCGGAGGCTGAACACGGCGAAGGCCTGTTCACCACCTCCAGCTATGTGTTCCGCAGTGCCGCCGATGCGGCCGCGCGTTTCGCCGGTGAAGTGCCGGGCAACGTCTACTCGCGCTACACCAACCCCACGGTGCGCACCTTCGAGGAGCGCATCGCCGCGCTGGAAGGCGCCGAGCAGGCGGTGGCCACGTCCACCGGCATGTCGGCCATCCTCTCGCTGGTGATGAGCCTGTGCAGTGCTGGCGACCACGTACTGGTCTCGCGCAGCGTGTTCGGCTCGACCATCAGCCTGTTCGAGAAGTACTTCAAGCGTTTCGGTATCGAGGTGGACTACCCGCCGCTGAGCGACCTGAAGGCCTGGGAAGCGGCCTGCAAGCCGAACACCAAGCTGTTCTTCGTCGAGTCGCCGTCCAACCCGCTGGCCGAGCTGGTGGATATCGCCGCGCTGGCCGAGATCGCCCATGCCAAGGGCGCGCTGCTGGCGGTGGACAACTGCTTCTGCACCCCGGCGCTGCAGCAGCCGCTGAAGCTGGGCGCGGACGTGGTGATTCACTCCGCGACCAAGTACATCGACGGCCAGGGCCGTACCATGGGCGGCGTAGTCGCCGGTCGGCGCGCGCAGATGGAGCCGGTTGTCGGCTTCCTGCGTACCGCCGGCCCGACGCTCAGCCCGTTCAACGCCTGGATCTTCATCAAGGGCCTCGAAACCCTGCGCGTGCGCATGCAGGCCCACAGCGCCTCGGCGCAACTGGTCGCCGAGTGGCTCGAGCAGCAGCCGGGCGTGGAGCGCGTTTACTACGCTGGCCTGCCCAGTCACTCGCAGCATGAGCTGGCCAAGCGTCAGCAGAAGGGCTTCGGCGCGGTGGTGAGCTTCGAGGTGAAGGGTGACAAGGCCGCAGCCTGGCGCTGCATCGACGCCACCCGGATGATCTCCATCACCACCAACCTGGGTGACACCAAGACCACCATCGCCCACCCGGCCACCACCTCCCACGGTCGCCTGTCGCCGCTGGAGCGCGAGAACGCCGGCATCCGTGACAACCTGATCCGCGTTGCCGTGGGCCTGGAAGATGTCGATGACATCAAGGCCGACCTGGCGCGAGGCCTGGCGGCGCTGTGAGCGTAATGGACGCCCTCGGCAACGGCCAGGTGGTGCTGGTCACCGGTGCAGCACACGGCATCGGCCTGGGTGTCGCTGCCTGGCTGGTCGCCGAGGGCTGGCAGGTGGTGCTGGCGGACATCGACCGCGAGCGCGGCCCGAAAGTGGCTGCGGCGCTCGGTGAGCGCGCCAGCTTCATCGCGCTGGACGTGGCCAGTGAAGGGCAGGTCGCTGCGGCCGTGGCCGAGCTGATCGGCCAGTTTGGCCGCCTGGATGCGTTGGTGAGCAATGCCGCCATCGCCCGGCCGCACAACACGGCGCTGGAAAGCCTGGGCCTGAACGAGTGGAACCGTACCCTGGCGGTGAATCTCACCGGTCCGATGCTATTGGCCAAGCACTGTGCGCCGTACCTGCGCGCGCACAGCGGCGCCATCGTCAACATCGCTTCCACTCGGGCTCACCAGTCCGAGCCGAATTCCGAGGCCTACGCGGCGAGCAAGGGCGGGCTGCTGTCGCTGACCCACGCCCTGGCCAGCAGCCTGGGCCCGGATATCCGCGTCAACGCGATTTCCCCCGGCTGGATCGATGCCCGCGACCTGCGCGAGCGCGAGGCCGAGCCGCTGACCGAGCTGGATCATGACCAGCACCTGGTCGGCCGTGTCGGCACGGTAGAGGACATCGCCTCGGCGGTGGCCTGGCTGATCGGCGACAGTGCCGGCTTCGTCACTGGCCAGGAGCTGGTGATCGACGGCGGCATGACGCGCAAGATGATCTACCTCGACTGAGTGTCGGGGTGGGGAAGAGGAGGGCGGCCCGAGGGTCGCCCTTTTTCATTTCCGGCCCGCGCCGGGGAGTGCAGGTGTTGGTCTGTTCGCGAGCAAGCTCGCTCCTGCAGGATTGGCGCCGGAGCTCTTCTGTGGGAGCGAGCTTGCTCGCGAACCTGGGGCCGCACCGAGCTCGGCGCCGGTGCGCCGAACTTTTTTCGCGAGAAATGAAAAAAATTTCAATCAGGGCATTGACTTAGGTTCTGCCGGCTGTAGAATGCGCCCCACTTCGAGACGAAGGGTGATTAGCTCAGCTGGGAGAGCATCTGCCTTACAAGCAGAGGGTCGGCGGTTCGATCCCGTCATCACCCACCACTCTCGCAAGTTACGCGCAGCGGTAGTTCAGTCGGTTAGAATACCGGCCTGTCACGCCGGGGGTCGCGGGTTCGAGTCCCGTCCGCTGCGCCATTTCCCCCTCCTTGGTTCCTACCCCGAACCGGCTTGTCGAGTGATTCACTCCAGGCGCAAGGAGGTTGCTGTACCGGACGAAAGTCCAACCGACACGCAGCGGTAGTTCAGTCGGTTAGAATACCGGCCTGTCACGCCGGGGGTCGCGGGTTCGAGTCCCGTCCGCTGCGCCATATTCGAAAGCCCTCAGGTAGCAGTACCTGAGGGTTTTTTCGTTTCCGCCCGAAAATTCCCACAGTCCTTCTGTAAGACGCTGTCACAGGTCCTTCACCTTTGCCGTCTAGCTTTTTTCCCATGGTCTTTGCTAAAACCGGATCGAACGGTCAGGAGAAAAGCCAATGGACGACTATCAGGAAGAACTGCTGGAGTTGCACGCGGTGGAACAGGATCTGCCGGAGCCGGCTGACGACGCCACGGAAATGTGATCAGGCGCTGTGGCGCTGAGCGCGGCGGAATTCTCCGGGGGTCTGCCCGCTCCAGCGCTTGAAGGCGCGCTGAAAGGCCTCGGCGGAGGCGAAGCCGAGCAGGTAGGCGATCTCGCCGAAGGCCAGGTCGGTGTCGCGAATGTAGATCATCGCCAGGTCCCGCCGGGTGTCGTTGAGGATGCTGCGGAACTGCGTGCCTTCCTCGGCCAGCTTGCGACGCAGTGTCCAGGTCGGCAGCTTGAGCCGCGCGGCCACTTCCTCCAGGTCCGGTTCGCGGCCGTTGAGCATCGGTCCCAGCAACTGGGCGACACGCTCGTGCAGGCTGCGCGTGCGGGTCAGTTGCTCCAGTTCCTTCTCGCAGATATCCAGCAATTGCCGCCAGGTGCTCGGGCAGTGGTCCGGGTTGGCGCGCGCCAGTGTTGCCTGGTCCAGGCGTAGCTGGTTGTGTTCGGCGCCGAACTCCACCGGGCAGCCAAGTCTCTCTTCGAAGCGTGACGCCCAGGCGGGTGCCGGGTACTCGATCTCGACCTTCTCCGGGCGCAGCGGCTGCGCACCGATGCTGCCGAGCATGCTCACCCAGCCGGCCAGAACCGAATCCACCACGAAGCGGTTGTACGCGTTGTACGGGCTGATGGAGTAGAAGCGCAGCCAGGCACCGCTGGCGTCTTCGATGAAGCTGCTCTGGCCGCGGTAGTTCTGCGCGTAGAGCGGCTCGAAGCGGATCAGCGCGCGGGCGGCGGCTCGCAGGTTGGGTGCCTGGGCGGCGGTGACGCCAGCCAGGCCGCTCTGGCTTGGTCGGCTCAATTGCCCCATGCGCAGGCCGAGGGCGGGGTCGCCGCTCTGCTGGATGGCCGCGTGGCCGAGGCGCATGTAGCGGGGGATCGACAGGCGCGCGCCGGGTTCACCCAGGCGTGCCGCGTCCAGTCCGTATTGCTGAAGCAGGGGCTGCGGGGCGACGCCGCTTTCCGCCAGCGCGTCGGCGAGGCTGTGGACAAAACCCACCGAAAGGTCGCCGAGACGCATGGTCGGGCGATTCATAGCCAGAGGTTGATCAGACGCGCGCCGGCGCCGTCGGGCGCCAGGGTATGGCTGTCGCCATTCACGACCAGGCTGCGACCGTCGCTGCCCAGGTCCCAGAGATGGCCACGGAAGAACACAGTGATGCCGGCGTGTGCGCCGCTCTCACCGAGACGGCCAGCCAGCGCCAGGCGTTCCCAGGCTTCACCTTCGGAGAGTTCGCCGGGCTTGAGCGTCACGTCGTTCGGCGTCGCGCCGCCGTTGTAGCCCTTCCACGGTTTGCTCCAGCTGCCGTTGCCGGTAAGGAAGGCCGGTACAGCAATGATGTCAGGCTTGTTCGCGGCCAGCGCGCTGTAGCTGGCCGGGTACCAGCTGTCGGCGCAGACCAGCACGCCCAGGCGCCCGGCCGGGGTCTGCAGGACCTGCAGGTCGCCGGCGTCGCCGCCACGGGTGAAGCCTTTCTCGTCGTCGATGGGGAACAGCTTGCGCTGCGGCTTGCCCAGCGGCAGGCCGTCGCTGCCGAAGACCTGGCTGACGTTATAGAGGCGGCCGTTGCCCGTGCGAATCTGCCCTTCGACGATGCGCGGGTTGGGCAGCACGATGGAGCCGGCGACTATGGTGACGCTGAACTCCTTCGCCAGAGAGCCGAACAGCGTCTGGTAGTCGTGGGCCATGTCCACCGCCTTCATGCGGAACAGGGCGTCGGCCATGCGGTCTTCGCCCTTGGCGCCGAGCCAGCCGCGCGCCAGTTTCAGCGGGTTGCTGGCGGCCATCCATTCCATGGCCTCGGCGAGGTGCTCGGTCTGGTAGACCTCGGGCTTCTCGCCGGCGGCCACCAGCCAGGTGCCGATGTGTTCCGGGAAGACCACCACGGTGCGCGGGTTGATCAGCCCTTCGTCGCGGGCCTTGGCCAGGTAGGCATGGAACTTCAGGCGCAGGCGCTCGACGCTCTGGTAGTCCTGGGTGAACAGCTCCGGCTGCACGCCCAGCAGGTTGCCGCGTTCGGACGGCTGGCCCTGGTTGAGCGAGACTTCGCTGCGCAGGTCGGACAGGTAGTGGCCCACCGGGCGGCGCTCCGCCCAGCCGGCATAACCGGCGAAGAGGATGACCAGGACGAGGAAGATCAGCTTGCGCATAAAGGACGGGTACTCATGGGATGCACCACAGGGTAGGGGTTGAGCCGGGCCTTGCCAAGACGGGGTGTCATCTTTGGTCAGTAACTTGTCATTTACGATCATTGAGCGGCGAGGGTGCGCTCCTTAGAGTCTGCCCCATACCGACCGCGCCCCATGCCTTGCCCCCGCAGGCTGAGGGCGCGGCATCATCGTGAATGCCGGAGGAACCATGACCGCCACTTACCCGCACCTGCTCGCACCGCTGGACCTGGGCTTTACCACCCTGCGCAACCGCACCCTGATGGGCTCCATGCACACCGGCCTGGAAGAGAAGCCCCAGGGCTTCGAGCGTATGGCGGCCTACTTCGCCGAGCGCGCCCGTGGCGGCGTCGGCCTGATGGTCACCGGCGGCATCGGCCCGAACGAGGAGGGCGGCGTGTATTCCGGCGCGGCCAAGCTGAGCACCGTCGAAGAAGCCGAGAAGCACAAGATCGTCACCCAGGCGGTGCACGAAGCGGGCGGCAAGATCTGCATGCAGATCCTCCACGCCGGCCGTTACGCCTACAGCCCCAAGTCCGTCGCGCCCAGCGCCATCCAGGCGCCGATCAACCCGTTCAAGCCGCGCGAGCTGGATGAAGAGGGCATCGAGAAGCAGATCGCCGACTTCGTCAATTGCTCGAGCCTGGCCCAGGTGGCCGGCTACGACGGCGTCGAGATCATGGGTTCGGAAGGCTACTTCATCAACCAGTTCCTGGTCGCCCACACCAACCACCGTACCGACCGCTGGGGCGGCAGCTACGAGAACCGCATGCGCCTGCCGGTGGAAATCGTCCGCCGCGTGCGTGAGGCCGTAGGCCCGAACTTCATCATCATCTATCGCCTGTCGATGCTCGACCTGGTGGAAGGCGGCAGCACCTGGGACGAGATCGTCCTGCTGGCCAAGGCCATCGAAAAGGCCGGCGCGACCATCATCAACACCGGCATCGGCTGGCACGAAGCGCGTATCCCGACCATCGCCACCAAGGTGCCGCGCGCGGCTTTCACCAAGGTCACCGCCAAGCTCAAGGGCGAAGTCAGCATCCCGCTTTGCACCACCAACCGTATCAACACCCCGGAAATCGCTGAGCAGGTACTGGCCGAAGGCGACGCCGACATGGTCTCCATGGCCCGTCCGTTCCTGGCTGACCCGGACTTCGTCAACAAGGCTGCCGAAGGCCGCGCCGACGAGATCAACACCTGCATCGGCTGCAACCAGGCCTGCCTGGACCACACCTTCGGCGGCAAGCTGACCAGCTGCCTGGTGAACCCGCGTGCCTGTCACGAGACCGAGCTGAACTACATCCCGACCACCCACGTGAAGAAGATCGCCGTGGTCGGCGCCGGCCCCGCCGGCCTGTCCGCCGCCACCGTGGCGGCCGAGCGTGGCCACGAGGTGACCCTGTTCGACGCCGCCGGCGAGATCGGCGGTCAGTTCAACGTCGCCAAGCGCGTGCCGGGCAAGGAAGAGTTCTACGAGACCCTGCGCTATTTCAAGCGCAAGGTGGAAACCACCGGTGTGAACCTGCAGCTGAATACCCGCGTCAGCGTCGACGACCTGGTCGAGGGCGGCTTCGACGAGATCATCCTGGCCACCGGCATCGTGCCGCGCACCCCGGCCATTCCGGGTATCGAGAATGCCAAGGTGATCAGCTACCTGGATGCCATCCTCGAGCGCAAGCCGGTCGGCAACAGCGCGGCGGTGATCGGCGCCGGCGGCATCGGCTTCGACGTCTCCGAGTTCATCACCCATGCCGGCGAATCCACCAGCCTGGATCGCCATGCCTTCTGGCAGGAGTGGGGGATCGACGAGAGCCTGGATGCCCGTGGCGGTATCGCCGGCATCCAGGCGCATCCACACGCTGCGGCGCGCCAGGTGTTCCTGCTGCAGCGCAAGAAGTCCAAGGTCGGCGACGGCCTGGGCAAGACTACCGGCTGGATCCACCGTACCGGCCTGAAGAACAAGCAGGTACAGATGCTCAACAGCGTCGAGTACCTCAAGGTCGACAACGATGGCCTGCACATCAGCATCGCCGGCGGCGAACCGCAGGTGCTGCCGGTGGACACCGTGGTTGTCTGCGCCGGCCAGGACCCGTTGCGCGAACTGCACGACGGCCTGGTCGCTGCAGGCCAGAGCGTGCACCTGATCGGCGGCGCCGACGTGGCTGCGGAGCTGGACGCCAAGCGCGCCATCAACCAGGGTTCGCGCCTCGCTGCCGAAATCTGATTCGGTTGAAGCCCGATCAGGCCGAATCCTGAGTGGGCTGAGATCCGTATCACAAAGCCGGGCCCGGAAAAGTTCCCTTCCGGGCCCGGATATCCCTCCAGAAATCCAACCGCGTCACAGAATTCTCCAACCGGTTAACCGCCCGGCCCAACCGCCGGGGCGGGTGCCAACCGAGTCACATTGCCTGCGACATTAATTCCCCTAGACTTGCTCGGATGTCGGGATTTTCCCGCTGTCTGGGTGCTGCATTTCTGACAGACCCTTTTTTCAGACTTCCTCCCGCACCAGCCCAGAGGTCAATCGATGAGCATGCAGAAGAAGCCTCAAATGGTGGAAGCCGTGGTCTTCTTCAACGACCGTGGCGTCTGCAGGGAAATGCTCTACCCCGAATTCGAGGCGCTGCTCGACAACGTCGTGCAGATGCCGGAATACGCCGATCAGCAGATGCAACTCGCCTATGTGCTGATCAACCCGCGCTTGCTGGTCAAGGCCGTGGTGTTCTTCTACCTGGACTTCGACGAGAAGGGCGAAGCCGACAGAGGCTGGAACCTGCCGCTGCGCAACCTGGCCGACCGTGCCGGCCGTGGCCCCGACATGGGCGCCGGGCCAATCCGCCTGGCCTGCCGCAGCCAGTGCCCGGTGTCCTGGCACCAGATGCACTTGTGGGACCCGACTCTCGACGCCGCCCAGAACCATCTGGTGCAGCTGCGCGAATCGATCAAGCGCAACAACCTCGGTGTGCTGGTGGAAGAAGAGCCTGCCGCCGTGGAGCTCGCGCGCCTGCAGATGGCCGACGAGCACCAGTGGTATGCACCCGCCGAGGAGTCCCGCGAGGAGGCCGAGAAGCTCGCCCGCGCGATGCTCGAGGAGCACCAGCAGAAGACCGCCGCACTGCTCGGCCAGCATGAAACCCGCCTGTCGCAGATCAGCCAGCAGCACGAGCAGGAACTCAGTCGCCTGAAGCTCGGCGCGCAGGAGCAGGTCAAGGTGCTGCAGGCCGAGCTCGCCGCACTGCGCGAAGGCCTGAAGCGCGAGGAAGAGATCAACGCCGGCCTGCGCCGTGAACTGGATGGCCAGGCCAATGGCTTCCAGCGCGGACGCGAGGAGCTGACCGCACAGTTGCGCCATATCGAAGAAAGCGGCCGTGACGAGCTGGAGCAACTGCGCCAGCAGATCGAGGAGGAATCCCGTACCCGCCTGGCCAGCCTGGAGGCTCGCTACAAGGAGCAGATTTCCGTCCGCGACGTCGAGCTGAGCTACCGCAACGAGCTGGACCAGCAGTTGAAGCAGGAGAACCAGCAGCTGCGCCAGGAAGCCGAGCAATTGCGCGGGGAAACCGCCCAGTTGCGCGAGCTCGCCGGGCAGCTGCAGCAGGGCGCTGAGGGCTTGCGCCTGGAGCTGGATGCGCTGGCGGCCAAGGCGGCCGACAGCTCGATGCTGGAGCGCCTGGCCGGCATGGGGGTGATCTTCGTGGTGTACCATCCCGGCGCCGGTCATCTGACCCTGTCGCTGCAGGATGTCGCCCGTTACCAGGAAAACCCCATGGCTTACGCCGCGGCCAAGTGCTTCGTCGCCGAAGACCAGTACCGCAGCTGGCTCGCCCACTACCAGCAACCCGCCTGCGAAGGACGCCTGTCCAACGGCGAACGCTGCGCCATGCCCATCGACCGCGTGGAAACCCCCGGCCGCTTCGTCGAAGGCGACAGCAACTGCTGCTCCCGGCACAAGACCGCCGGCCGGCTGCGCAGCGTCACCACCGGCTGACCGGGGCGCCGTGCGGTTCCCCGACTGGCGCCCCGAAGCCCCCCTGCAACGCGTCCACCTGGAATGGCTCGACCGCGCCGGCGTCGAGCTGGCGTTGTTGCGCCTGGACCTCGTGGATGCGCAGGTCTCCGGCAACAAATGGTTCAAGCTCGCGCCTTACCTGAAGCAGGCCGCCGACCTCGGCTTGAGCGGCGTGATGACCCTGGGCGGCGCCCATTCCAATCACCTGCACGCGGTTGCGGCGGCCGGTGCGCGCTTCGGCTTCGAGACCGTCGGATTGCTGCGTGGAGACGAGCAGGAAAATCCCACGGTGGCCGATCTGCGCCAGCTCGGCATGCAGCTCCACTGGCTCGGCTACGGGGGTTATCGCCGACGGCACGACAGCGACTTCTGGACGCCCTGGCGCGAACGCTATCCGCAGTTGCTGGCGGTGGGCGAGGGCGGCGGCGGGCTTGCCGGTGCGCAGGGCTGCTCGCCGTTGATTGCGCAGATTCGTGGGCAACTCGGTGCTCTCGGCTGGGGGGACTATCAGCAGCTCTGGGTGGCGTGCGGCACTGGCACGACCCTGGCCGGCCTGGTGCTCGGCGAGGGGGGAGCGCATCCGGTGGTCGGCGCCCTGGCGGTGCCGCCGGGGCACGGTATCGAAACACAGGTGCCCGAGCTGTTAAGGGAGGGTGGCTCCAGCGATGTCGGATACCGTTTGCTGGATGCCAGCCGTGGGGGCTTCGCGCGGATCGACGCGACGCTGGCGCGCTTCATCCTGGCGACCGAAGCCGAGTGCGGCGTGCCGCTGGAGCCGTTGTACACCGGGAAGTTGCTGTTGGCGTTGCACGATGAAATCGCGGCGGGGCGCATCGCGCGCGGTGCCCGCATCGTTGCCATCCACAGCGGCGGTCTGCAGGGGCGCCGGGCGCTGGATGAGCAATTGAAGGCACTGGCGGCTCAGCGCGAATAGCCGCTGTGCACCCGTGGCCAGCGGTCACCCACCAGGAACAGGCGCTCCTGCTCCCGCCAGCGCCCTTCATGGAACTCCATGCGCGCCAGCATCTGCGGGAAGCCGTCTTCCGGCAATTCTGCCAGCCAAGTGGCGAAGCGCTCCGTGCTCCAGCTTTCATCTTCGGCGGCCGGGGATAGCCAGCCCTTGCGCGACAGCGCCTGCCAGCCATCCGGCTGCTGCGCCTGGTAGGCTGGCCAGGCGCGCCGATGCAGCCAGCGGCCGCGCTGGTGGTTGTCGCTGGCCCCCGCGGGTGGCGGGCAGGGTGTCGGCCAGGAATAGAACAGGTAGCCGCCGAGCCAGAGGCCAGGCCGCGGCTCGGCATCGCTGTGCTCGCGCACCACAGCAAGCCCTTCGACGGTGGCGGAGAGTGGCAGCTGGTGCTGGTAGAAGTGCTCGATCTTGCGCAGCAGATGGTCTTCGGCGCCCGGCCCGAGCCAGGAGTCGGGGCCGTCGTCGCTGGGGCCGAGGTAGAGCTTGATGGCCAGTTCCAGGTGATGCAGGCCGTCATCGTCCTCCAGCAGCAGGTCCAGCTCGCCGAGGGTCTGGCCGTTGTCGCGCACCGGCAGGTTGGCCGCCAGCAGGCGCAGGTCCGGCGCGCGCTCCAGGGCGTATTGCCAGAGCCGTTCGTAGTAGCGGCCCAGGCGCTGGTGCGGCGCGGACTCGAGCTGCGCCAGCAGTTCGCCCGGCGAGCGCTCCTGGGCGCGCAGCCAGTCAGCCAGCAGTTCGGGCTGCGAGTACCAGCGACTGGCGCTCAACGGATGGCGCAGCGCCGGGCTGCCGGAGTGCAGCAGGGGCGGCGAGAGCAGCGTCCAGGCGAGGTCGCGAACCTGCGGCTGGCGCAGGTCGATCAGCAGCTCGTCGAGCAGGGCGGTGAAGTCGGTCATGCCCCAAGACTAGCCGCTGCGCACCCGCTCCGGCCACGCTGCGGTTTGCCGCTGCTTCCGCCTTTCGCCCATAATTCCGCCATTCGAGTAGCGCAACGCCGTCCGGAGTCCCATGGAACCCTTTCGCAATATCGGCATCATCGGCCGCCTGGGCAGCACCCAGGTTCTGGAAACCATCCGTCGGCTGAAGAAATTCCTCACCGAGCGCCACCTGCACGTGATCCTCGAGGACACCATCGCCGAGGTCCTGCCGGGCCACGGCCTGCAGACCTGCTCGCGGAAGATCATGGGCGAGATCTGCGACCTGGTGATCGTGGTCGGCGGCGATGGCAGCATGCTCGGCGCCGCGCGGGCCCTGGCGCGGCACAAGGTGCCGGTGCTGGGGATCAACCGCGGCAGCCTGGGCTTCCTCACCGATATCCGCCCTGACGAACTGGAAACCAAGGTCGCCGAAGTGCTCGGCGGCCAGTACATCGTCGAAAGCCGCTTCCTGCTCGACGCGCTGGTGCGCCGCCACGGCGAATCCATCGGCCAGGGCGACGCGCTGAATGACGTGGTGCTGCACCCCGGCAAGTCCACGCGGATGATCGAGTTCGAGCTGTACATCGATGGCCAGTTCGTCTGCAGCCAGAAGGCCGACGGCCTGATCGTCGCCACCCCGACCGGCTCCACCGCCTACGCGCTGTCCGCTGGCGGGCCGATCATGCATCCCAAGCTGGATGCCATCGTGGTCGTGCCGATGTACCCGCACATGCTGTCCAGCCGCCCCATCGTGGTCGACGGCAACAGCGAGCTGAAGATCGTCGTCTCACCGAACATGCAGATCTACCCGCAGGTGTCCTGCGACGGCCAGAACCACTTCACCTGCGCGCCGGGCGACACCGTCACGGTGAGCAAGAAGCCGCAGAAGCTGCGCCTGATCCATCCCATCGACCACAACTACTACGAGGTCTGCCGGACCAAGCTGGGTTGGGGCAGCCGCCTCGGGAGCAGCGAGTGATGGAACTCGACCCCGCACGTGGCTATGACCTGATCGGCGATATCCACGGCTGCGCGCACACCCTCGACCATCTGCTGGAGCGCCTCGGCTATCGCTCGCAGGGTGGCGTGTGGCGACATGCGCGGCGACAGGCGCTGTTCCTGGGCGACCTCATCGACCGTGGCCCGCGCATCCGTGAGGCGCTGCACCGAGTGCACGACATGGTCGCCGCCGGCGAGGCGCTGTGCATCATGGGCAACCATGAATTCAACGCGCTCGGCTGGTCCACGCCCGCCGCGCCGGGCAGTGGCCGCCAGTACGTGCGCGAGCACACGCCTCGCCATGCCCGGCTGATCCGCGAGACGCTGGAGCAGTTCGAAGGCCACCCGGCGGACTGGCGCGACTTCCTCGGCTGGTTCCAGGAGATGCCGCTGTTCCTCGATTCCGGGCGTTTCCGCATGGTCCACGCCTGCTGGGACCACGACGTGATCGACACGCTGCGCCAGCAGTTTCCTGACGGGCGCATCGACGAAGCCTTCCTCATGGCCACTGCCGAGCCGGGCAGCTTTGCCCAGCAGGCTTGCGACCGCCTGCTGCGCGGCACCGACATGCGCCTGCCCAACGGCCTGACGCTGACCGGCAGCGACGGTTTCACCCGCGCCTTCTTCCGCACCAAGTTCTGGGAAGAAGACCGCGCGCCGGAAACCTACGGCGACATCGTGTTCCAGCCCGACGCGCTGCCTGACGAAGTGGCCAGCGAGCGCCTGAGCGAGGAGCAGAAGTCCCGCCTACTCACCTACGGCCCCGACGAGCCGCTGCTGTTCGTCGGCCACTACTGGCGGCGCGGCACCCCGGCGCCGATCCGCCCGAACCTCGCCTGCCTGGACTACAGCGCAGTGATGTACGGCAAGCTCGCGGCTTACCGGCTGGACGAGGAAACGCGGCTGGACCGCAACAAGTTCGTTTGGGTGGATGTAAAGCGTCCGGAGGGCGATGAGTGAGCGCGATTGAAGCAATGCGACTGCCTGCGGCGGTCGACCTGGGGCAGTTCGTCACCCTGCTGCAGCGCCTGAACGTGCCGTTCCGGGTCAGCGAGGAATCCGGCGAGCAGGTGCTCTGGGTGCCCAACGCGCAACTGGCGGAGCAGGTCCGCACGCTCTACGAGCGTTATCCGCAGGGTGACCCGCAATTCGCCGTGCAGGCCGAGACCCTGCGCCGCGGCCCGGGTTTCGTCCAGCAACTGAAGATGAGCCGCATGACGGCGGCGGTGCTGCTGGTGACCTTCGTGGTGGCGGCCATCACTCTGCTGGGCACCTCCCCCGAGACCTTGCGTTGGTTCACTTTCCAGAATTTCCAGATGGTCGGCGAGGATCGCGCGCTGTTCTATCCGCTGTCCGACTCGCTGGCGCAGGGGCAGTGGTGGCGCCTGTTCACGCCCATGCTGATCCACTTCGGCTGGCTGCACCTGGCGATGAACGCCATGTGGTACTGGGAGCTGGGCCGGCGCATCGAGTATCGCCAGGGCGCCTGGATGCTGCTGGGGCTGAGCCTGGGCTTCGGCCTGGTGTCGAACCTGGTGCAGTACGGCTTCAGCGGGCCGAGCCTGTTCGGTGGGCTGTCCGGCGTGCTTTACGGACTGCTCGGCCACTGCTGGATCTTCCAGCGCATGGCGCCGACGCCGGCCTATCACCTGCCCAGGGGCGTGGTGGCGATGATGCTGATCTGGCTGCTGGTGTGCCTGTCGGGGGTGATCGACCTGCTCGGCTTCGGCTCCATCGCCAACGGCGCCCACGTCGGCGGGCTGGTGGCCGGTTGCCTGAGTGGTCTGGTCGGCGGGCTGTTGGCTCGGCGCGCGGCGCGCTGAGCCGCATTGCGGCGTCTCATCATCGGCCGATCCTTGCCGGCTGGCGACTTCGCAGGATGGGTGGAGCCTAGGCGATACCCATGCTGTCGGTGCTGGGATCGATGGGTATCGCTTCGCTCCACGCCATCCTACGAAAGCGCCCCTGGATGAACGGGAGCCGCGCAACCGATTGACCGGCGTTCGTGCGCACAGCGCTTTCGCCCGGTAGAATGCCGGCTTCGTTTTTCCCCTGCAGGAGCCGGCCCATGTCGTCCTTCGCCGAAATGATCGAGAACATCACCCCCGAAATCTACGAGAGCCTCAAGCTGGCCGTGGAAATCGGCAAGTGGCCCGACGGCCGCAAGCTGTCCCAGGAGCAGAAGGAGCTGTCGCTGCAGGCCATGATCGCCTGGGAGATGGACAACCTGCCCGAGGACCAGCGCACCGGCTACATGGGCCCGCAGGCCTGCGAATCCCACGCCGAGCCGATCCCGAACATCCTCTTCTCCTCCAATTCGCTGCACTGATGGCAGGGTTTTGATGCAAGAGATTGGACGCGGCGCCCTGGACAAGATGTCGGCGCGCCTGGAAAGCCCCGTGCAGTACGCCTTCCGCTTGGGTGATGCGCAGGTCCCGGTGAACCCGCTGATCGGCAAGACCGTGCGCCTGGAGTACCTGGGCGAGATCAACTGCTGCCACTGCGGGCGCAAGACCAGGAAGAGCTTTGCCCAGGGCTACTGCTACCCGTGCTTCACCAAGCTGGCGCAATGCGACAGCTGCATCATGAGCCCGGAGAAGTGCCACTTCGAGGACGGCTCCTGCCGCGAGCCGGAGTGGGGCGAGCGCTTCTGCATGACGGATCACGTGGTCTACCTGGCCAACTCCTCGGGAGCCAAGGTGGGCATCACCCGCGCCACCCAGGTGCCGACCCGCTGGATCGACCAGGGCGCGCGCCAGGCGCTGCCGATCATGCGCGTGGCGACCCGCCAGCAGTCCGGCTTCGTCGAGGACCTGCTGCGTAGCCAGGTCACCGACCGCACCAACTGGCGCGCATTGCTCAAGGGCGAGGCCGAGCCGCTGGACCTGGTAGCCATCCGCGAGCAGATCTTCGATGCCTGCGCCGAGGGCATCGTCGCGCTGCAGCAGCGCTTCGGCCTGCAGGCGATCCAGCCGGTGATCGACATGGACCCCATCGAGATCAGCTACCCGGTGGAGGCCTACCTGCCCAAGATCACCAGTTTCGATCTGGACAAGACGCCGGTGGTCGAGGGTACCCTGCAGGGTATCAAGGGCCAGTACCTGATCTTCGATACCGGCGTGATCAACGTGCGCAAGTTCACCGCGTACCAGCTGGCCATCAGCGCCTGATCGAACCTGCATTGAATTTTCGGCACGAGGAACGCATCTAGGGATAGATGCGTTCCCGACTCGCCCGCGCCGTTCCCAATCGCTAGAGTCAGTATTCCTCCGGCCGGCCCATCCCGCCTGCCGCCTTCCAAGGGGCCAAAAGCCATGCGTACCGAGCAACCGAAAGTCATCTACCTCAAGGATTATCAGGCGCCCGAGTACCTGATCGACGAGACCAACCTGACCTTCGAGCTGTACGAGGACCACACCCTGGTCCACGCCCAGCTGGTGATGCGCCGCAATCCGGAGCGCGGCGACGGCTTGCCGCCGCTGGTGCTCGACGGCCAGCAGCTGGAGCTGCTGTCGGTGGCGCTGGACGACCAGACCCTCGAAGCCGGCCAGTACCAGCAGGACGAGAACCACCTGACCCTGCAGCCGACGGCGAAGACCTTCACCGTCGACAGCACCGTGCGCATCCACCCGGAAAGCAACACCGCACTGGAAGGCCTGTACAAGTCCGGCAAGATGTTCTGCACCCAGTGCGAAGCCGAAGGCTTCCGCAAGATCACCTATTACCTCGACCGCCCGGACGTGATGAGCAGCTTCACCACCACGCTGTCGGCCGAGCAGCACCAGTATCCGGTGCTCCTCTCCAACGGCAACCCGGTGGCCAGCGGCTCGGAAGAGGGCGGCCGCCACTGGGCGACCTGGCAGGACCCGTTCAAGAAGCCGGCCTACCTGTTCGCCCTGGTCGCCGGTGACCTCTGGTGCGTGGAAGACCAGTTCACCACCATGAGCGAGCGCGAAGTCACCCTGCGCATCTATGTCGAGCCGGAGAACATCGACAAGGTCCAGCACGCCATGGACAGCCTGAAGAACTCGATGCGCTGGGACGAGAAGGTCTACGGCCGCGAGTACGACCTGGACATCTTCATGATCGTCGCGGTCAACGACTTCAACATGGGCGCCATGGAGAACAAGGGCCTCAACATCTTCAACTCCAGCTGCGTACTGGCCAAGGCCGAGACCGCCACCGATGCCGCGCACCAGCGCGTCGAAGGTGTCGTCGCCCACGAGTACTTCCACAACTGGTCGGGCAACCGCGTGACCTGCCGCGACTGGTTCCAGTTGTCGCTCAAGGAAGGCTTCACCGTGTTCCGCGACAGCGAGTTCTCCGCCGACATGAACTCGCGCACCGTCAAGCGCGTCGAGGACGTGGCCTTCCTGCGCACCAACCAGTTTGCCGAGGACGCCGGTCCCATGGCGCACCCGGTGCGCCCGGATTCCTTCATCGAGATTTCCAACTTCTACACCCTGACCGTCTACGAGAAGGGTTCGGAAGTGGTGCGCATGATCCACACCCTGCTGGGCGCCGACGGCTTCCGCAAGGGCACCGACCTGTACTTCGAGCGCCATGACGGCCAGGCCGTGACCTGCGACGACTTCGTCAAGGCCATGGAAGACGCCAACGGCGTCGACCTGACCCAGTTCAAGCGCTGGTACAGCCAGTCCGGCACCCCGCGTCTGGCGGTGGAGGAGAGCTTCGACGCCGCCGCGCAGAGCTACACCCTGACCTTCCGCCAGAGCTGCCCGGCCACGCCGGGGCAGAGCGAGAAGCAGCCCTTCGTCATTCCGGTGCAGATGGGCCTGATCGACAAGCTGGGCAACGCCCTGTCGCTGCGCCTGCAGGGCGAAGAGCACGCCCATGGCAGCGATCGCGTGCTGCAGGTCACCGAGGCCGAACAATCGTTCACCTTCGTCGGCCTCGCCGAGAAGCCGCTGCCGTCGCTGCTGCGTGGTTTCTCCGCGCCGGTGAAACTGAGCTTCCCGTACAACCGCGACCAGCTGATGTTCCTCATGCAGTACGACGAGGACGGCTTCAACCGCTGGGAAGCCGGCCAGCAGCTGTCCGTACAAGTCCTGCAGGAGCTGATCGGCCAGCACCAGCGTGGCGAGAAGCTTGTCCTGGATGATCGCCTGATCACCGCCTTCCGAACCTTGCTGCTGGATACCGGCCTGGACCAGGCCATGGTCGCCGAGATGCTCTCGCTGCCCAGCGAGGCGTACCTCACCGAGATCAGCGAAGTGGCTGATGTCGAGGCCATCCACGCCGCCCGCGAGTTCGCCCGCCAGCAGATCGGTGCGGCGCTGCACGAGCCGCTGTGGGAGCGCTACCAGGCCCACCGCAAGCAGTCCCGCGAGACCGCCTACGTCGCCGAGGCTTCGCATATCGCCCGCCGCAGCCTGCAGAACATCGCTCTCTCCTACCTCATGCAGAGCGGCAAGGCCGAGGTGCTCGCTGCCTGCCAGGAGCAGTACAAGGATTGCGACAACATGACCGAGCGCCTGACCGCGCTGGCCGTGCTGGTCAACTCGTCCTTCGAGAGTGAAAAGGCCGAGGGGCTGGCGATGTTCGCCGACTACTTCAAGGACGACCCGCTGGTGATGGACCAGTGGTTCAGCGTCCAGGCCGGCTGCACCCTGCCGGGCGGGCTGGAGCGTGTACAGGAACTGATGAAGCATTCGGCCTTCACCCTGAAGAACCCGAACAAGATCCGCGCGCTGATCGGCGCCTTCGCCAACCAGAACGCGGTGAACTTCCACCGCGCAGACGGCGCCGGCTACCGCTTCCTGGCCGACCAGATCATCACCCTCAACGCGCTCAACCCGCAGATCGCCTCGCGCCTGCTGACCCCGCTGACCCGCTGGCGCAAGTACGCGCCGACGCGTCAGGCGCTGATGAAGGCCGAGCTGGAACGCATCCTCGCGTCCGGCGAGCTGTCCAGCGATGTATACGAAGTGGTCAGCAAGAGCCTCGCGTAACACACCCGCCGCGCCCCGTCCCAGGGGCGCAATGCACTTTCGAAAAGGTGTTACCAACTTTTGTTGGTAACACCTTTTTGTTACCTATCGAAATTAACCGATATCATTCTTATCGCTTTGTGATATTGGGCGAAAAACCCCGATGTGTCTGCGTCGCGCCTTCAGGGGCCGATTGCGCCATCAGGGGTGTCAAATGGCGCAATCAGCCACTTGATTTGATCAGTGAACGACCAGTCACAAAAAGTAGCGCGCAGATTCTTTATTTTTTGTAAGCAGAATCGGATACATCGGTGCTGTTGGCACTGGGGTTGCACCGACGGACCCCGCTTAGCCTTTGCCCGTCCGATGGGGCGGGAGGCATGTCGAGCACCTTGGGGGAGTTTCCTTCAGATCGACGACAACAAGGCCGTGGAATAACGGCTGAAAACGGTGAACCGCCCGCAGTGGCGGCACCGCCAAAGAATGATCAGTCCATGGAGTGAGTCCTAATGGAAATCCCAGTTCGCAAGCCCGTCTTGCGTTATGCGCCTGCTCGTGCGGGCTTCGCCCTGGCAGGCATCCTGCCTCTGCTGATGTCCGCCCCGGCGACCGCCGTGGAGTTCAGCTTCCTCGACAACGAGGTGACCGGCTCGCTGGACAGCACCGTTTCCTACGGCTCGCTGTGGCGCGTACAGGGTCAGGACAAGACCAATAACGACATCAACGGCAACGACGGCAACCGCAACTTCGACACCGGCCTGGTTTCCGAGGTGTACAAGATCACTTCCGACCTGGAAGCGACCTACAAGAACTACGGCCTGTTCGTACGTGGTTCGGCTTTCTATGACACCCAGATCATGGATAAGCGCAACGACTACTACGACAACAACCACCCGGCGCAGCCGAGCCAGACCTACCCCAACAGCGACCGCTTCACCAGCGAGACCCGTGACGCCGCCGGCAACCGCGCCGAGATCCTCGATGCCTACGTCTATGGCAACTGGGATGTGGCCGACCATCCGTTGACCGCGCGCCTGGGCCGCCAGGTGTTCAACTGGGGCGAGGGCATTTTCTACCGTGGTGGCGTCAACACCACCAACCCGGTGGACGCCGCCAAGTTCCGCCTGCCGGGCGCCGAACTGAAGGAAGTGCTGATGCCGGTTGAAGCCGCGAGCTTCAACATCGGCCTGACCGACAACCTGTCGATGGACGCCTTCTACCAGTGGAACTGGAAAGAGACCCGCATCGATCCGGTCGGCACCTTCTTCTCCGAAACCGACCTGTTCGCCGATGGTGGCAACACCGCCTACACCACCGTGGGCGCGCTCTCCAACCCGCTGTTCCAGACGCTCTACCCGCAGCTGTCTGCCGCTAATGTGGGCGGCCTGCAGGGCACCAGCTACCTGGACTCCAATGGGGTGTTCAAGGTCGCCAACGTCGGCAAGGACATCAACGCCAAGAACGATGGTCAGTTCGGCGTCGCCTTCCACTACGTGGCCGAAGAACTGAACTCCACCGAGTTCGGCTTCTACTTCGTCAACTACCACTCGAAAGAGCCGACCATCTACGCCGACCTGAACAGCGATTACGCTGGCGTGAACCTCGACCAGTTGGCCGGTATTGGCGGCTTCGGTTCCTACGACCAGTTGGTCTCGGCAGCAGGCGGCGGCAACGCCCTGGCCGGCCAGGTGCTGAGCCTGGTCAACGGCGCGACCTCCGTGGACGTGGCCAACCAGGTCAACGCCCGTCGCGAGTACGTCGAGAACATCCGCATGTACGGCTTCAGCTTCAACACCACCGTGGGCGATGCCTCGGTGTTCGGTGAGCTGGCCTACCGTCCGAACCTGCCGATCGGCATCGCCACCACCAACGACCTGCTCGGCGACCTGCTGGTCCAGGCTCCGGGTCTGGCCAGCGGCAAGACCGTGAATATCGGTGGCGGCCAGGTTTCGATGAGCGACCAGATCCACAACTACGAGCGCGTCGAGGCCTTCAACACCTCGCTGGGTACCATCTACAACTTCGGTCCCTCGCTGTCCTTCGACTCGCTGATGGGCGTGGCGGAACTGGCCTCCGAGCACCTGCGCGGCAGCGACCTGAAATACACCGCGTACGACGGCACCACCCGCTACTACTCCGGCCGCAGCAACGGCGCCTACATCTCCGGCTACGACCGCGACGATCAGGTGAACAAGAACGCCTACGGCTACACCCTGCTGCTGTCGGGGACCTGGAACGACGTCTTCGCCGGCGTGAACATCTCGCCCTACGCCGTCTACAAGGACGACTTCGAAGGCAACTCCTACCAGACCGGCAACTTCATCGAAGGCCGCAAGGCCTACACCCTGGGCGTCAAGGCGACCTACCTGAACGCCCTGGAAGCCGAGCTGCAATACACCGAGTTCTACGGCGCCGGGCAGAACAACGCCGCACGCGACCGCGACAACGTGGGCTTCAACGTCAAGTACTCGTTCTAACGAAAACAGATCCTATGAAAGCCGCGCGGCGGGGTTCAGAAGTACCCGCCGCGCACACCTCACGGAGAAGCAACATGCGCAACATGCGTACCCTGGTTGGCGCCGCAGTGGCCCTGGCCCTGTCGGCCGGCAGCGCCCTGGCAGCGGTTTCCCCGCAGGACGCGGCCAAGCTGCAGTCGACCCTGACCCCGATGGGCGCGGAAAAGGCCGGCAACGCCGCCGGCACCATTCCGGCCTGGACCGGTGGCATCACCCAGGCGCCGGCCGGCTACAAGCCGGGCCAGCACCACATCGACCCGTTTGCCGCCGACAAGCCGCTGTACACCATCACCAAGGCGAACCTGGACCAGTACAAGGCCAACCTGACGCCGGGCACCCTGGCGCTGTTCGCCACCTACCCGGACACCTTCCAGATGCCGGTGTACCCGAGCCGCCGCAGTGGTTCGGCACCGCAGTGGGTGTATGACAACACCCTGAAGAACGCCACCAGCGCCAAGCTGGCCGAGGGCGGCAACGGCTTCGTCGATGCCTTCGGCGGCATCCCGTTCCCGATCCCGCAGAGCGGCGTGGAGGCGGTGTGGAACCACATCGCTCGTTACCGCGGTACCTTCATCGTGCGTCGTGCGTCCGAAGTGGCCGTGCAGCGCAATGGTGACTACTCGCTGGTGACCTCGCAGCAGGAAGCACTGTTCAAGTACTACGTCCAGGGCAAGAGCTTCGCTGACCTGAACAACCTGCTGTTCTACTACCTGTCGTTCACCAAGAGCCCGGCTCGCCTGGCCGGTGGTGCCGCGCTGGTCCACGAGACCCTGGATCAGGTGAAGGAGCCGCGTCAGGCCTGGGGCTACAACGCTGGCCAGCGCCGCGTGCGCCGTGCGCCGAACCTGGCCTACGACACTCCGATCGCTGCCGCTGACGGCCTGCGTACCGCCGACGACACCGACATGTTCAACGGTTCGCCCGATCGCTACGAGTGGAAACTGATCGGCAAGAAGGAAATGTACATCCCGTACAACAACTACAAGGTTTCCAGCCCTGAGGTTAAGTACAAGGATCTGCTGACCCCCAGCCACCTGAACCCGAAGTACACCCGCTACGAACTGCACCGCGTGTGGGTCGTCGAAGGCACCCTGAAGCCGGGCTCGCGCCACATCTACTCCAAGCGCGTGCTGTTCCTGGACGAAGACAGCTGGGGTGCCGCCGAAGTCGACCAGTACGACGGTCGCGGCGAGCTGTGGCGTGTTTCGCTGGCCTACCTGAAGAACTACTACGAGCTGCCCACCACCTGGACCGCTCTGGATACCTTCCACGACCTGCAGGCCCGTCGCTACCACGTACAGAACCTGGACAACGAAGAGCCGAGCACCATCGACTTCGGCCAGGCCGTACCGGACGACTCCTACTTCAGCCCGTCCGCACTGCGTCGCCGCGGCACCCGCTGAGTTCGTGTCATGCCTGAAAGAGCCCGCCCTTCGGCGGGCTTTTTCATTTGTGGTCGAAAAGTCGCCAGACCCTGTAGGGCGGAGACGAAAAGTGTTACCGCTCAACCCGCTGAAAGCCCCCAGCTGCGCGCCTTTCGGCTGAGATGGCAAAACGCAGTCATCCTTTCGAGTGAAGCGGCCAGGGCTTAACAAAAGATAACGTGCCGTTAATTGTCAGCCTCGGAAAAGGCTGGCTATATAGCTCCAAACTACATACCGCCTGCATAAGAAAAAGAGGTAAAGGCATATGCGTGAGCCCCTGTGGCGCACTTCGAGCGAGCAGCCCGTATCGGGAGTGCGAAGCTCCTTCCCGATGTCGCGCAAGACGGTTTCCCTGCTCGGCGCGTTTTCCTTCCTGATGATGTCCCTGGCTCCGCTGCATGCCGTTGCCGCAACGGACGCCGCCAGTGATTCCAACTCGATCGTTTCCGCCAAGGCCTCCAGCAGCCTGCTGCTGAGCATTGCCCATGCCGGCAAGCGGCTGATCGCGGTGGGTGATCACGGGCACATCCTCTATTCCGACGACGCAGGCAAGAGCTGGACCCAGGCCACCGTGCCGACCCGCCAGCTGCTGACCTCGGTGTTCTTCATCAGCGACAAGAAGGGCTGGGCCGTCGGCCATGACGCCCAGGTCCTGGCCACCACCGATGGCGGCACCACCTGGGTGCGCCAGTTCGAGGACCTCAAGCGCGAAGCGCCGCTGCTGGACATCTGGTTCCAGGACGAGAACCACGGCATGGCCGTGGGCGCCTATGGCGCGCTGCTGGAAACCACCGACGGCGGCCAGCACTGGGAAGACGTCAGCGACCGCCTGGACAACGAAGACCAGTTCCACCTCAACGCCATCACGGCGGTGAAGGATTCCGGCCTGTTCGTGGTCGGCGAGGCGGGCAGCATGTTCCGCTCCAAGGACTGGGGCGAGACCTGGGAAAAACTCCAGGGCCCGTACGAAGGCTCGCTGTTCGGCGCCACCGGCACCACCCAGGTCGGCACCGTCCTGGCTTACGGCCTGCGCGGCCACCTGTTCCGCTCCACCGATTTCGGCAGCACCTGGCAGCAGGTCAGCCTGCCCACCGCCAACGGCGGCGAGCTGGAGTTCGGCCTCTCCGAAGGCAGCCTGCTGGATGACGGCACCATCGTCGTCGTCGGCCATGGCGGCAGCGTGCTGGAGAGCAAGGACGACGGCGTGAGCTTCAGTGTCGTCAACCGTCCGGATCGCCTGTCCCTCGCGGGCGTGAGCGCGGCCGGCAATGGCAACCTGGTCCTGGTCGGCCAGGGCGGTATCCACCTGGCTTCGGCGACCGGCGCCGAGCTGACAGAACAACAATAAGCCGGGGAGCCGCAATGAACGCTCTGAACAAGCATCAACAGGACAAGGCGACTTTCCTGGAACGCATCATCTTCACCCACCGGCCGTTCGTGATCATCGCGTGCCTGCTGGTGACCGTCTTCCTCGCCTGGTCGGCCACGCAAGTGCGTCCGTCCACCAGCTTCGAGAAGATGATCCCGCTGCAGCACCCGTTCATCCAGAACATGCTGGAGCACCGCAACGACCTGGCCAACCTCGGCAACACCGTGCGCATCTCGGTGGAAGCGGTGAATGGCGACATCTTCACCAAGGAATACATGGAGACGCTGCGGCAGATCCATGACGAGGTCTTCTACATCCCTGGCGTCGACCGCTCCGGCATGAAGTCGCTGTGGAGCCCGAGCGTGCGCTGGACCGAAGTGACCGAGGAAGGCTTCGCCGGTGGCGAGGTGATCCCGCAGACCTACGACGGTTCCGCCAAGGCCCTGGACCTGCTGCGCAACAACGTGCTCAAGTCCGGCCAGATCGGCCGCCTGGTGGCCAACAACTTCAAGTCGAGCATCGTCGACGTGCCGCTGCTGGAGGTCTACCCGGACCCGAAGGACCAGGGCAAGCTGATGAAGCTGGACTACCGCCAGTTCTCCCATGAGCTGGAAGAGAAGATCCGCGACAAGTACCAGCTGCAGAACCCCAACGTGAAGATCCACATCACCGGCTTCGCCAAGAAGGTCGGTGACCTGATCGACGGCCTGCTGATGGTGGTCGGCTTCTTCGGCATCTGCTTCGTCATCACCCTGGTGCTGCTGCTGTGGTTCACCAAGTGCGTGCGCTCCACCATCGCCGTGCTGTCCACCACCCTGGTGGCGGTGATCTGGCAGCTGGGCCTGCTGCACATCATCGGCTTCGGGCTGGACCCGTACTCGATGCTGGTGCCGTTCCTGATCTTCGCCATCGGTATTTCCCATGGCGTGCAGAAGATCAACGGTATCGCCCTGCAGTCCAGTGACGCGGAAACCCCGCTGCTGGCCGCCCGCCGCACCTTCCGCCAGTTGTTCCTGCCGGGCATGATCGCGATCCTCGCGGACGCCGTCGGCTTCATCACCCTGCTGGTGATCGACATCGGCGTGATCCGCGAACTGGCCATCGGCGCGTCCATCGGCGTGGCGGTGATCGTGTTCACCAACCTGATCCTGCTGCCGGTTGCCATTTCCTACATCGGCATCAGCAAGAAGGCGGTACAGCGCAGCAAGGAAGACGCCGTGCGCGACCATCCCTTCTGGCGTGCGCTGTCCAACTTCGCCAGCCCGTCGGTGGCGCCGATTTCCGTGGTCATTGCCCTGGCGATGTTCGCCGGCGGCATGTGGCAGGGCCATCACCTGAAGATCGGCGACCTCGACCAGGGCGCGCCGGAACTGCGTCCGGATTCGCGCTACAACCTGGACAACGACTTCATCATCCGCAACTACTCGACCAGCTCCGACGTGCTGGTGGTGATGGTGGCGTCCGAGGCCGAAGGCTGCTCCACCCACAAGACCCTGTCCGCCATCGACGAGCTGGCCTGGCGCCTGGAGAACACCCAGGGCGTGCAGTCGGCCATCTCCCTGGTCACCGTCTCCAAGCAGATGATCAAGGGCATGAACGAAGGCAACCTGAAGTGGGAGTCGCTGTCGCGCAACCAGGACGTGCTGAACAACTCCATCAGCCGCGCCGAAGGCCTGTTCAACAGCAACTGCTCGCTGGCACCCCTGCTGGTGTTCCTCAACGACCACAAGGCCGAGACTCTCGACCGCGCCGTGGCCGTCGTTCAGGACTTCGCCAAGGCCAACGAGAAGGACGACCTGAAGTTCAAGCTCGCCGCCGGTAACGCCGGTATCGAGGCCGCCACCAACGACGTGATCAAGCACTCGGAACTGACCATCCTGATCCTGGTGTACATCTGCGTTGCGCTGATGTGCCTGATCACCTTCCGCTCCTTCGCCGCGACCCTGTGCATCGTGCTGCCGCTGATCCTCACCTCGGTACTGGGCAACGCGCTGATGGCGACCCTGGGCATCGGCGTGAAGGTGGCGACCCTGCCGGTGATCGCGTTGGGCGTGGGTATCGGCGTGGACTACGGCATCTACATCTACACCCGCCTGGAGTCCTTCCTGCGCCAGGGCCTGTCCCTGCAGGAAGCCTACTACGAGACCCTGAAGTCCACGGGCAAAGCAGTACTGTTCACCGGCCTGTGCCTGGCCATTGGCGTCGCCACCTGGATCTTCTCGGCGATCAAGTTCCAGGCCGACATGGGCCTGATGCTGACCTTCATGCTCCTCTGGAACATGTTCGGCGCCCTGTGGCTGCTGCCGGCGCTGGCGCGCTTCCTGATCAACCCGGAGAAGGTGCGTCAGAAGAAGGCTTCGATCCTGGTTCACTGATCGACGCTCGAGCAATAAAGAACGCGGCCCTCGGGCCGCGTTTTTTTATGTTCTTCGTAAGGGCCGCCCTCACGGCAGAATCGCAAACACCCGCGCCGGGAAGCCCGTACCCTGGGCAATCTTCGGGAAACTCACCACCGCCAGCGCGCCGGCTTCGGGCACCTTGTCGAGGTTGGCGAGCAGTTCGATCTGGTAGTGGTTGGTGCCCAGGATGTAGGACTCCAGCGAATAGTCGTCCTTGCTGGTGGCGATGCCCGGATCGGTGTCGGTGGTCTCGTGGCCCGATGCAGTGATCTTGCGCGTCTCATAGAGGTACACCAGCGCCTCCTTGCTCCAGCCCGGATAGTGCGCCACGCCCTTGGCGTCCTGGTTCTGCATCTTCGCCTGGTCTGGCCAGCGCTGGGACCAGTCGGTGCGTAGCGCCGCGAAGGAGCCTTCCGGTACCGCACCATGCCTGGCCTCCCAGGCCTTCACATCGGCGAGGGTGAGTACGTAGTCGGGGTTCTTCGCCACCTGTTCATGGATGTCGAACACCACCAGCGGCAGGAACTGCTCCTTCACATCGAGCTGGTCGACGCTGCGCAGGCCCTTGTGGAAGTGCACCGGCGGGTCGACGTGGGTGCCCCACTGGCCGACGTGGCTGTACAGCTCCACCTGGAAGCCATCCTTGTCCACGGTGTAGAGCGTCTTGCGGCCCATGGGTTCGAAGCCTTTCCAGTGCGGCGTGTTGTTGTCGAACGAGTGGGTCAGGTCGACGAAAGTGTGTTGCTTGAGGCTGGCGTAGGTGTCCCACAGGCCGGGCTGGGCAGCCTGGCTTGCGGCGGGTAGCAGGGCGGCGGTGAAGAGCAGGGCGGGGAGGCGTTGCATGGGTCTGATTCCTTGACGGGGATGGGAGAAAGCGCCTTATCTTTCTCCATCGTCTGATCCGCCATCCAATTCTGAATTCTGCTTTTCTTATTCCTTTCCGTTAGGAGACCCCATGTCCTTCCAGCTCATCGAGTACGCCGAAGCCAGTCCTGAAGTCCGTGACGTCTACGACGACATCATGGCGACCCGCAAGATCGACTGGGTGAACAACTTCTGGAAGGCCCTCGCCAACCATCCGCAGACGCTCAAGCGCACCTGGGAAAGTCTCAAGGAAGTCATGGGGCCGGGGCAGCTCGATCCGCTGGTGAAGGAGCTGATCTACGTCGCCGTCAGCGTCACCAACAACTGCAATTACTGCATCGGCTCCCACGGCGCCGCGGCGCGCAAGGCCGGGATGGACGACGCCATGCTCGGCGAGCTGATGGCGGTGGTGGCCATGGCCAACGAGACCAACCGCCTTGCCATCGGCTACCAGGTGCCGCTGGACGATGTGTTCAAGGGCGCGGTGATGGAGAGCAGCGCCAACTGAGTCGACTGGGCCCTGTAGGAGCGGGCCATGCCCGCGATCCGTCGGCAGGGCCGACGTTTTTCTGGTGTTGCAGGTTTGCTGCTTCGACTTGGGTATTTCGGCGCCGCTTCAGCATGCGCGTGGACTCCGTGTTTCTCCCCCTCGGGCGACCTTCTTTGGCAAACGACGGATGGCCGCCCCACCCAAAGAAGGCAAAGGTCTTGCCCCGGACATCCGGTTTTTCGCTTAGGCGAAAAATACCCTCGTTGAACGGGGCATTCAGCGCGTGCGGATGTTTCTCTGGAAGTCTCATCAGAGCCAGAGCGGCGTGGCTCTTCGTGAGAGCGAGCTTGCTCGCGAACCCGCCCTGCGCCCGAACCATCAGGGGCGGGATTGGGACAACCGCTGGATCGCCTTGACCGGAGTTCCATCGCTCCAGCGCCCCATGGACAGCTGCGCCGGCCCGCCGCCCAACGCGTAGTCGCGGTCCTGGCCGTAGAAGGCCGCATCGCACAGCGCATCGAACAACTTCCACGGTCCGAACCAGTCCATCGCATCGGTGGCCAGAGCATTGTGCGCCGAGGGTTGCCCCTGCTTGAGCCGCTGCTTCACACGTTCCTGCACGCGGTTGAGCAGCCAGCTGGAACAGTCGCTGGGCGGGTAGCGCGGATCGAAACGCGGCGCGGTCGGCGCTGCGTGATTGGCCAGCAGCGGCGGGCTGCCGTGGCGGTCGCTGCGCAGCAGGAGCAGGTCCTTGTCGCGCGATGCGACCTGGGTGCTCTCCGCGTAGACGCGTCGCGCGTCATCGCAGGCGACGCGTTCGTCCTCATCACCACAAACAGCCAGCAGCAAGGTGCCGGCGGGAATGTTTGCCAGTGGTTCCAGTGGCACCTGCCGCCAGCGCGGGCCGCTGCTCTTGCCCGGCTCAACTGCCATCAGCGCGCGCGGTTGTGGCACGCCGAGGCGTTGCCAGGAGGCTGCCAGCCCGCTGGCGATCAGGCCGCCCGCCGAATGACCGATATAGGCGACGTGCTCCAGCTGCGGCTTCACCCCCAGCTTGCCTGCCTGCAGATCGGCGAGAGCGCGGCGCACGGAGTCGGCGGCGTTGGGCAGGAACTCCGCCGCCGGCGTCTTCAGCGTCGCCTGGTAGCGCGGGTAGATGAGGATGGCGCCGCGTCGGACGATGTGCTCGATCCAGGCGCGGTAGAGGTCGGGCTGCATGACGCTCCAGCCGTGGGTGAAGACCACCACGGGCGCCGTGGGCGGGACCGGGCGGTCCGGGGTGAACACCCAGTACTCGTTGCCGTCGGTGGTGAAGTGCCACTGGCGCACGTCGGCGTGGACATAGTTCGAGCCGCCGGGGCCCTGCAGTGGCTGGGGCGGTGGCAGGACCTCGGCAGTGCTCAGCGGGGCTGCCTGGAGCAGGTTGCAGATCAGCAGCAGGCCGGCAGCCAGCGCTGGAATCAGCCGGTGGGCGGGCATGGAGGCACCTCTGGCGGGGATGCCTCCAGCATAGCTGTCAGCGTGGATAGAGCGGCGGCAGGCTGCTGGCTTCCGGCGCTGGTGGCGCGTCCGGGTCGGCGCCAGGGAGGGTGCGGATGGCGCGCCAGAGGTCTTCGCCCTGCCAGTTGCGGCCGCCTTCGCTGTCGCTGTAGAGCGCGCCGTTCAGACCGTCCAGCGCATCGGACAATGGCACGAAGCGCGCCGCCATGTCGGCCAGGGTTTCCGGCTGCTGGCGGGCCCAGGCGTCCAGCGCCTGGCGGGTGGCGTGGGAATCGTTGGCCTGGCAGGCGCGGCGCAGCTCGTCGAGCAGCGTGCGGGTACTGGGGCCAGCCTGCGCCACACGGATCACCGCCGGCTGGCTACGGGCGCGCCACCACAGGCCGAAGCCGAGCAGAGTGGTCAGGCTGAGCAGGGCGCAGGCGAGCTGCCAGGGCCACAGCAGCGTGTCGCTGACCGGCGCTTCGCTGGGCGCGGCGGGGGGCTCGGCGTGCTCTTCGAGCTGTGCGTTGGCAGCGACCTGCAGCGTGCGCGCCGGCAGGCTGGTGCGCTCGACGCGGCGCTCCTGGGTGTTCCACCAGACGATTTCCACCGGCGGCAGCTCCACCGGGCCGGCCTTGTCGGCGATCAGTGCTTCACGCTCTTCGCGACTGCCGATCATGCCCTGGTCGCTGGCCTCGTTGGCCAGCTGCGGCTGGTCCGGATAATGGCGCAGGCCTTCGGGCAGGCTGATGGGCAGCGGCGGCAGCTGGGCGCTGGAGAGGCCTTCCACGCGCAGCATGATGTTGCGGGTCAGCGACTCGCCGGCCTTGGCCTCTTCCGGCTGCGGGCTCCAGGTCTCGGTCAGGCTGAGCGAGCGGGCAGGCAGCCACGGTGCGTCTTTCGGGTAATCGGCGGGCTTGGGATCGACCTGCAGCGGGATGCTCGGCGAGACCACTCGAATCTGTTTGCCCGTTGGCGGGCCGAAGGGATTGTTGTCCTCGTTGCGGCGCTGCGCGACCTGGGTGGCGTTGAAGGTCTGGCCGGGGATTTCCAGGGTGCCGCTGTTCTGCGGGAAGATCGCGTAGCGCACTTCGATTACGCCGTGGCGAACGCCGTTGATGTCCTTCTCGTAGGTGCGCGCCTCACCCAGTTGCTCGACGCGGGCGTCGTTCATGCGCAGCGGGCTGAGGCTGCTGTCGTCGTACAGCGACACGGAGTGGTAGATGCGCAGGGTGAGGATGACCTGAGCTTGCACCCAGCTTTCCTCTCGGTCGACGCTGGCGTCGATGAACACCGGGGCGAGCTTCTGGCCCTCGGCGCTGTCCTCGGCCTTGAGCACGTCGAGGCTGATCGGTTCGCTGGCATTGCCGCCCAGGTGGATCGGCGGGATTTCCACCTTGCCTTCGTTGCGCGGCTGCAGGGTGATGATCCAGCGCGTGGTGGCCTGGGACTTGCCGTTGAGCGTGGTCAGGCGGTTGACCTGGCGGGTGCCGAGCACCACGAACTGCTCGTCCAGCGGCTTCAGGTCGGGCTTGCCGAACAGCGTGGGGTCGTCGGATTCCAGCGTCAGCTCGACGCTCTCGCCCTGGTTCAGGCGGGCACGGTCGACGCTGGCGGTGAGGCTGGCCTCGGCGCGGA
Organism: Pseudomonas sp. PDM19; assembly: GCF_014852215.1. Classification (NCBI taxonomy): domain Bacteria; kingdom Pseudomonadati; phylum Pseudomonadota; class Gammaproteobacteria; order Pseudomonadales; family Pseudomonadaceae; genus Pseudomonas; species Pseudomonas sp. PDM19. Next base: position 1,069,483 of record NZ_JACVBG010000002.1, read on the forward strand.
AGGCGACGAGGCAGAGCAGGGTCAGGCAGATCAGCCTTTTCATGGGTTGGGTTCCTGGCGCTGCTGCTGTTGCTGGTACCAGAACTTGCGGCGCAACAGCTCGGACGGATCGTCGGGAATCTGCCGCAGCCACTGTTCCAGGGCCTGACGGCGCTCGTCACCTAGTGGACCGGCATCTTCCGGGTTGGTTTCCTGTTCTTCGCGGGCGTCCTCGCCGGGCTTGTCGCTGTGGCTGGCGGAGGGGCGGTCGGCTTCCTGCGAAGAGTTCTTCGCCGCCGGCGCCGGCTGCGAGTCGCGTTCGCTGGAATGTTCTTCCTCCTGCTGCTGGTCCTGCGGCTTGGCGGCCTGGGGATCGCTGCTCTGGGCAGGGTCCTGGTTCTGCTGCGGCGGCTGGTCGGCGCCATCGCCCGCGGGGTTGTCCTTGCGCTGGCGCAGCAGGTCTTCGAGCAGCGCCTTGTTGCGCTTGGCCGACTCCAGCTCGGGCTCGCGCTCCAGCGCCTGGTCATAGGCGTCGATGGCCGCCTCCAGCTCGTTCTGTTTCGCCAGGGCGTTGCCGCGGTTGTAGTGGTCTGCGGCCTCATCGCCCTGGGCGAAGGCCTGGGCGGCGTCGACGTAGTCGCCGGCGCGGTACAGCGCCAGGCCTTTCCAGCGGAAGTCGTCGAAGCGCTCGGCGGCTTCGGCGGGGTGCCCCGCGTCGAGCAGGCGCTGGCCCTGCTGGTCCGGCCGCAGCCAGAGGTCGTTGAACTCGAAGGCGTTGGCATCCTGCGGCGGCGCCCACAGCAGCGGCAGCAACAGCGGCAGGCTGAACAGCCAGCCGCGTCGGCCGGCGCAGGCGGCGAGCAGCAGTAGCGGCAACAGCAGCCAGTAGCCCTGGTCGGCCCAGCGTTGCAGGCGCAGCAGGGCATCTTCCTCGCTCACCTGCAGGCCCTGGGTGCTGTCCAGCAGGCCGAGGGAGCGCAGGTCGCTGCTGCTGGCGCGCAGGCGCTGGAAGCGTCCGCCCATGTCGGTGGCGAAGGCACGCAGCGAGTTTTCGTCCAGCCGCGGCACGAGAATGTTGCCCTGGTCGTCCTTGAGGAAGGTGCCGTCTTCCTGGGCGATGGGCGCGCCGCCGGGGGTGCCGACGGCGAGCAGCAGCAGGTCCTTGCCCTTGCCTTTGAGGGCCTGGCGGATGCCCTGGCGTTCGCGGGCGTCCAGCGCGCTGGTGATCAGCAGGATTCGGCCGTTGCCTTCGGCGCCGTTGTCCAGCAGTCGGCGCGCCTGGGCCACGGCAAGGTCGGCGCGCTCGCCAGGTTCGGGCATGATCGACGGCTTCAGGGCGTCCAGCAGGTTGCGCGCGGTGCCCAGGTCATTGGACAGCGGCACCAGCGTGTGGGCACTGCCGGCGTAGACGACGATGGCGGTCTGCGCGTCGCTGCGGCTCTGCAGCAGGTCGAGCAGCTTGTGCCGGGCCTGCTCCAGGCGCGTCGGCTTCAGGTCGGTGGCGAGCATCTGCGGGGTGAGTTCCAGCACCACCACCAGAGGGTCGCTGCGCTCCATGGTCGGTTGCTCCACCTGCTCCCAGCTTGGGCCGAGCAGGGCGAGCACGGCCAGCAGCCAGGCGATGCCGAGGTAGATCCATGGGCGGCGCTCATGGCGGCCGCTGCCGCCGGACAGCAGCCACGGATGGAAGGCCGGTGGCAGCAGCAATTGCCAGCGGCCGGCGCGGCGTTCGCGGTGCCAGAGTTTCCACAGCAGCCAGCCGAGCGGCAGCAGCAGGATCAACCAGAGCGGGTGCAGCAGGTGCGGCCAGAAATGGCTCATGGCCGGCGCTCCTTCTGCAGACGCGCCATCCAGGCCGGCCAGCGCCAGTCCTCGGGCGGCCACAACGTTCCGACGACCAGCGCCGCGCTGATCAGCAGGGCCAGCAGCAGCGGCCAACGGTACAGCGCGATGGCCGGGCGTGCCTGGGTCGGCTTCTGTTCCACCGGTTCGAGCTGGTCGAGGCTGTCGGAGATGCGTTGCAGCTCTTCACCGTTGCGCGCACGGAAGTATTCGCCGCCGGTGCTTTCGGCGATGGCCTTGAGTGTCGGTTCGTCCAGGTCCAGCCCCGGATTGAGGCCGAACAGCCCGGCGACGCCGCCCTGTTTGGGATCGGCGCCGATACCGATGGTGTAGACCTTCACCTGTTCTTCGGCAGCGAGCTTGGCGGCGGTCTGCGGGGAAATCTCGCCGGCGGTGTTGGCGCCATCGGTGATCAGTACCAGCACGCGGCTCTCGGCCGGACGCTGGCGCAGGCGCTTGACCGCCAGGCCGATGGCGTCGCCCAGGGCGGTGTCCTTGCCGGCGATGCCGATCAGCGCCTCGTCCAGCCAGATGCGCACGGTGTGGCGGTCGAAGGTCAGCGGCGCCTGCAGGTAGGCGCGGGTACCGAACAGAATCAATCCGACACGATCGCCCCGGCGGCCCTCGATGAAGTCGCCGAAGAGTTTCTTTACCAGGTCGAGACGGCTGACTGGCGCGCCGTCCCAGGTCATGTCGGCGTAATCCATCGAGCCGGAGACGTCGACCGCCACCAGCAGGTCGCGGCCGGTGGCCGGGATCGGCAGCGGCTCGCCGACCCACTGCGGGCGCGCGGCGGCCAGCAGCAGGCAGAGCCAGAGCAGGGCGAAGGGCGCCTGCTGGCGCCACGCCGGCAGGCGTGCGCGGGCACGGCGGCCGGCGAGGCCTTCGAGTTCCTTGAGGAAGCTGACCTTGATCGCCGCCTCGCCGTTGTCGGCCGGCGGCAGGATGAAGCGCATCACCCAGGGCAGCGGGGCGAGCAGGAAGATCCAGGGCCAGGCGAACTCAAACATGCTTGCGCACCCAGGTTTCCACCGATGCAGCGAGGCCGTCGATGGCCTTGTCGTCCAGCTTGCACTCGGCGCGGTAGCCGCCTTCCACCAGGATCATCCAGCGGGTCAGGCCGGCGGCCGGGCAGCGCGTATCGAGGAAGGCCAGCCAGGCGCGGCCGCTCAGGGTATGGCTGTGGCTCTCCGGCCAGCGGGCGCGCGACAGGCGCTTGAGCAGGCCATTGAGCGATTGCAGCCAGGGGCCGGCCGGCGCGCGGTCGTAAGGGCGTGGCAGGCGCTTGAGTTCCTCCAGCGCGGCTTCGCGCAGCGGGTCCAGTGCCACCTCGGCAACCACCTTGGCCTTGCGCCTGGGCAGCCAGCGCTGGCGGTTGCGCCAGAGCCCCCAGAGCAGCAGCGGCACCAGCGCGGCGAGCAGCCACCAGCCCGGCGCCGGCGGCCACCAGGGCACCGCAGCGGGTTCGATCAGCGGTTGCAGCTGGTCGAGGGGATTCATTTCGCGTAGCCCGGCTGGTGCTGTTCCAGCAGGTTGCGCAGTTGTTCCACCAGTTCTTCCTGGGTGGTCAGCGGCAGCAGCGGCACGCCAAGGCGCAGGGCGAGGCGCTGCCAGCGTTCGCGGCGCGCTTCGCCAAGGGCGCGGTAGGCCAGGCGTTGCTCGTCGATGTGGGTGTCCAGTTCCAGCTGCGCCTGACCCTCGGCGAACCTCAACAGGCCGGCGGCGGGCAGGGCATGGTCGAGCGGGTCGGACACCGGCAACATCACCAGGTCGGTGTGGCGCGCCAGCAGGGACAGCTGTTGCTCGGCGACGTCACTGAGCGCGCGCTCGTCGCACATCACCATGATCAGGCTGCCGGGGCGCAGCACCTCGCGGGCGCGGCGCAGGGCCATGCCGAAGCCGTCGCCAGTGTGGCTGAGGTTGGAGCCGGCGAGCAGGGCGTTGTTGGCGCGCACGATCAGGTTGAACAACTGCAGCAGGCTCTGCTTGCTGCGCCGTGGCTTGATCTCGTGGCATTCGCTGTCGGTGAACACCAGCCCGCCAATGCGGTCATTGTGCGCCAGCGCGGCCCAGCCGACGAAGGCGGCGGCGCGCGCGGCGAGTACGGACTTGAAGCACAGGCCGGAGCCGAAGAACAGCCGGGCGCTCTGCTCGACCAGCACGAACACCGGACGCTCGCGTTCCTCATGGAACAGCTTGGTGTGCGGCTCCTGGGTGCGCGCGGTGACGCGCCAGTCGATGGTTCGCACGTCGTCGCCGGCCTGGTAGACGCGCACCTGGTCGAAGTCCACGCCGCGGCCGCGCAGGCGCGAGTGGTGCAGGCCGATCAACGGGCTGCGCCGCGAGGGCGTCGAGAACAGCTGGACTTCGCGCAGGCGGTGACGGATCTCGATCAGCTCGCCGAGCGAGACGGCCACGCCGGGCGCCAGGACGTTGTGCATGTCAGGCGACGGCGACCACGTCGAGGATGCGCTGGACCACACGGTCCTGGTCGATCCCGGCGGCTTCCGCCTCGAAGGTGAGGATCAGGCGATGGCGCAGCACGTCGAAGAGCATCGCCTGGATGTCCTCGGGGCTGACGAAGTCGCGTCCGGCCAGCCAGGCATGGGCGCGTGCGCAGCGGTCCAGGGCGATGGAGCCGCGTGGGCTGGCACCGTAGGACAGCCACTCGGCGAGCTCGGCGTCGTACTTGGCCGGGGTGCGCGTGGCCATGATCAGCTGCACCAGGTATTCCTCCACGGCGTCGGCCATGTACAGGCCAAGGATTTCGTGGCGGGCGGCGAAGATGGCTTCCTGGGTAACCCGGCGCTCCGGCTTGGTCTCGCCATGCAGCGCTTCGCCTCGGGCCTGCTGGAGGATGCGGCGCTCCACGGAGGCTTCCGGGTAGCCGATCTTCACGTGCATGAGGAAGCGGTCGAGCTGGGCTTCGGGCAGCGGGTAGGTGCCTTCCTGCTCGATGGGGTTCTGCGTCGCCATCACCAGGAACAGCGGCGGCAGGTCATAGGTGCTGCGGCCCACGCTGACCTGGCGCTCGGCCATGGCTTCGAGCAGGGCGGACTGCACCTTGGCCGGCGCGCGGTTGATTTCGTCGGCCAGCACCAGGTGGTGGAAGATCGGCCCCTGCTGGAACACGAAGCTGCCGTTTTCCGGGCGATAGATCTCCGTGCCGGTGATGTCGGCCGGGAGCAGGTCGGGGGTGAACTGGATGCGGTGGAACTCGGCCTCCAGGCCTTCGGCCAGGTCCTTGATCGCCTTGGTCTTGGCCAGCCCCGGTGCGCCTTCCACCAGCAGGTGGCCGTCGGCAATCAGGGCGATGAGCAGCCGCTCGATGAGCTTTTCCTGGCCGAGGATCTGGCTGGAGAGATACTGGCGCAGTGCAAGGAGCGACTCACGATGTTCCATCGCGTGGATTTCCTGGACGAAGGGTGGGGCTGTCGGGCCGCCTACTTTACTGCATCGGCCGTCACTCTTGCAGCGCTGCGCTTCGAGCCTTGTGCGGCGCTAGTGGTTCCCGATGGACTTCGAGGCCGGGCAGTGGGGTCAGGCAGCGCAGCGAGGTATTGGGGTTGCGCTGGCGGCGCATGTCGCGCGCGCCGCCATGGACCACCGCGAAGCGGTAGACCCAGGCCACCAGGCGCGGCATGCCGGCGCGCAACAGCATGCGGTGGAACAGCTCGTCCGCCTCGGCCTTGGTCACCGGGGCAACGTTGAGGAACTGGTACAGCGCGTCATGCACCAGGCTGGCGTGGTGTGCAACCGGCCAGAACATCACGCGCTCCTTCTGCTGGCCATGGCGCAGGCACTGCACGCTTTCCAGGTGTTCCCACCAGTCCGGCGTACCGAGTGTGGCGACCCAGAAGAACGGCACCTTCGGCGAGCAGCCGTCCCAGGCGTAGGTGCGGTTGCAGCCGAAGTCGTAGCCGACGGTGCCAGCGGCGAGGTCTACCCGCGCCGGGCCGGGGTTGATGATGATGCGGCCGTCGTGCACCACCAGCCACTCGCTATAGAAGAAGCGACCGTCGAAGACCGGGTCCTCGCAGACCAGCGGGAAGTCGATGTAGTTGATCCACGGGCCGTTGCGGTCGCGGCTGCAGAAGCCCCACTCGCGCACCGAGCGCTCGCGCGCAGCTTCGACACGGCGCAGGCGTTCGGCGCGGCCGACGATGCGCGGCAGCAGTACGCCGAGATAGACCGGGACGGCGCCGATCAGTAGCGGCCGCACGGCCTCGTCAAGGAACAGCCAGGCCAGCACCAGCAGCGCCACGCCCAGCAGGGTGACCAGCAGGTTGTCCAGGTGGCGCAGCAATGGGCGGTGCAGGGGCGGGTGGCGTTGCATGGCGTCCGTTCCAGGGCAGGAATCGCCATGATAGCGCTTTGATATTTCCTGTGGCAGATGCGGAACGATCGTACTGCGAAATCGGTCGTCTCTGCGTGGACATGGCGCCTGCATGCCGTTGACCGAATATGTCGCAGCCCCGTAAGCCAGCGCCGGGTGACTCCCGATAAGCTCGGTGGGATCGGTGACCGCCCGGTCGGGGCTGTCAATCGAGGGTCACACTGCCCGTCTATACCTGTGGCCCGACACAAGACGATATGCGTTCTACGCTCAATCCAACAAAACGAGCCCAGCGGAGTAACAACATGGCGTTCTTCACCGCAGCCAGCAAAGCCGACTTCCAGCAACAACTGAAAGCGGCCCTGGCGCAGCACGTCGACGACAAGGGTCTGCCACAAGTGGCCCTGTTCGCCGAGCAGTTCTTCGGCTTCATCTCCCTCGACGAATTGACCCAGCGCAGGTTGTCCGACCTGGTCGGCTGCACCTTGTCTTCCTGGCGCCTGTTGGAACGCTTCGACCCCACGCAGCCTGAAGTGGCGGTGTACAACCCCGATTACGAAAAGCACGGCTGGCAGTCCACCCACACGGCCGTGCAGGTGCTGCACCCCGACCAGCCGTTCCTGGTCGACTCGGTGCGCATGGAGCTGAACCGCCGCGGCTACAGCATCCACACCCTGCAGACCAACGTGCTCAGCGTGCGTCGCAACGCCAAGGGCGAGCTGCTGGAAATCCTGCCGAAGAACAGCACCGGCAAGGACGTGCACCAGGAATCGCTGATGTACCTGGAGATCGACCGTGTCTCCCAGGCCGGCGAACTGCGCACCCTGGAGAAGGCCCTGCTGGACGTGCTCGGCGAAGTCCGCCTGGCCGTCGCCGACTTCCCGGCCATGCGCACCAAGGCTGAAGAGCTGCTGGCCTGGCTGGGCAAATCCAAGGCGAAGGCCCGTGCGGAAGAGACCGCCGAGGTGCGCGCCTTCCTCGAATGGCTGCTGGACAACCACTTCACCTTCCTCGGCTATGAAGAATTCACCGTGCAGGAAGAGGCCGACGGCGGCCACCTGGTGTACGACGAGAAGGCCTTCCTCGGCCTGACCCGCACCCTGCGCGCCGGTCTGAACAAGGACGACCTGCACATCGAGGATTACGCGGTCGCGTACCTGCGCGAGCCGGTGCTGCTGTCCTTCGCCAAGGCCTCGCAGCCCAGCCGCGTGCACCGTCCGGCCTACCCGGACTACGTTTCGATCCGCGAAATCGATGCCAAGGGCAAGGTCGTCCGCGAGTTCCGCTTCCTCGGCCTGTACACCTCGGCGGTCTACGCCGAGAGCGTGTTCGACATCCCGTTCATCCGTGGCAAGGTCGCTGCGGTGCTGAAGAACTCCGGCTTCGACAGCAAGGCGCACCTGGGCAAGGAGCTGGCGCAGATCCTCGAGGTGCTGCCGCGCGACGACCTGTTCCAGACCCCGGTGGACGAGCTGTACAACACCGCCATGTCCATCGTGCAGATCCAGGAACGCAACAAGATCCGCCTGTTCCTGCGCAAGGACCCGTACGGCCGCTTCGCCTACTGCCTGGCCTATGTGCCGCGCGACATCTATTCCACCGAAACGCGGATGAAGATCCAGCAGGTGCTGATGGAGCGCCTGAAGGCCAGCGACTGCGAGTTCTGGACCTTCTTCTCCGAGTCCACGCTGGCCCGCGTGCAGTTCATCCTGCGCGTCGACCCGAAGAACCGCATCGACGTCGACGCCGCCCAGCTTGAGCAGGAAGCCATCCAGGCCTGCCGCTCCTGGCAGGACGACTACGCCGCGCTGGTGCTGGAGAACTTCGGCGAAGGGCAGGGCAACAACCTGCTGGAAGATTTCCCGAAAGGCTTCCCGGCGGGCTACCGCGAACGCTTCGCCCCGCACTTCGCGGTGGTGGACCTGCAGCACCTGTCCAGCCTGTCCGAAAGCCGCCCGCTGGTGATGAGCTTCTACCAGCCGCTGGCCCAGGGCGAGCAGCAGCTGCACTGCAAGCTGTACCACGCCGACACGCCGCTGGCGCTGTCCGACGTCCTGCCGATCCTGGAGAACCTCGGCCTGCGCGTGCTCGGGGAGTTCCCTTACCGCCTGCGCCACACCAACGGCCGCGAATACTGGATCCATGACTTCGCCTTCACCTACGCCGAAGGCCTGGACGTCAACATCCAGGAGCTCAACGAGACCCTGCAGGACGCCTTCGTCCACATCGTCAACGGCGATGCCGAGAACGACGCCTTCAACCGCCTGGTGCTGACCGCCGGCCTGCCGTGGCGCGACGTGGCGCTGCTGCGCGCCTACGCCCGCTACCTCAAGCAGATTCGCCTGGGCTTCGACCTGGGCTATATCGCCAGCGCGCTGAACGCCCATGTGGATATCGCCCGCGAACTGGTGCGCCTGTTCAAGACCCGCTTCTACCTGGCCCGCAAGCTCACCGCCGAGGACCTGGAAGACAAGCAGCAGAAGCTGGAGCAGGCCATCCTCACCGCCCTGGACGATGTCCAGGTGCTCAACGAGGACCGCATCCTGCGGCGCTACCTCGACCTGATCAAGGCCACCCTGCGCACCAACTTCTACCAGCCGGACGCCGCCGGGCAGAACAAGAGCTACTTCAGCTTCAAGTTCAATCCCAAGGCCATCCCGGAAATCCCGCGGCCGACGCCGAAGTTCGAAATCTTCGTCTACTGCCCGCGCGTGGAAGGCGTGCACCTGCGCTTCGGCGACGTGGCCCGTGGCGGCCTGCGCTGGTCCGATCGCGAGGAGGACTTCCGCACCGAGGTGCTGGGCCTGGTGAAGGCGCAGCAGGTGAAGAACGCGGTGATCGTGCCCACCGGCGCCAAGGGCGGCTTCATCCCGCGCCGCCTGCCGGTCGGCGGCAGCCGCGATGAAATCCAGGCCGAGGCCATCGCCTGCTACCGCATCTTCATCTCCGGGCTGCTCGACATCACCGACAACATCAAGGAAGGCCAGATCGTGCCGCCGGCCAACGTGGTGCGCCACGACCCGGACGATCCCTACCTGGTGGTGGCGGCGGACAAGGGCACCGCGACCTTCTCCGACATCGCCAACGGCATCTCCGCCGACTACAACTTCTGGCTCGGCGACGCCTTCGCCTCCGGCGGCTCCGCCGGCTACGACCACAAGGGCATGGGCATCACCGCCCGTGGCGGCTGGGTCTCGGTGCAGCGCCACTTCCGCGAGCGCGGCATCGACGTGCAGAAGGACAATGTGACCGTCATCGGTATTGGCGACATGGCCGGCGACGTGTTCGGCAATGGTCTGCTGATGTCGGACAAGCTGCAGATGGTTGCTGCGTTCAACCACATGCACATCTTCCTCGACCCCAACCCGGATGCGGCGGCGAGCTTTGCCGAGCGCCAGCGCCTGTTCAACCTGCCACGCTCCAGCTGGGCCGACTACGACGCCTCGCTGATCTCCGCCGGTGGCGGCATCTTCCTGCGCAGCGCCAAGAGCATCACCCTGACCCCGGAAGTGCGCGCACGCTTCGACATCGATGCAGAGCGCCTGACCCCGACCGAGCTGATCCACGCGCTGCTCAAGGCGCCGGTGGACCTGCTGTGGAACGGCGGCATCGGCACCTACGTGAAGTCCAGCGATGAAACCCATGCCGACGTCGGCGACAAGGCCAACGACGGCCTGCGCGTGGACGGCCGCGACCTGCGGGTGAAAGTGGTGGGCGAGGGCGGCAACCTCGGCATGACGCAGCTGGCGCGGGTCGAGTTCGGCCTCAATGGCGGCGCCTGCAACACCGACTTTATCGATAACGCCGGTGGTGTGGACTGCTCCGACCACGAGGTGAACATCAAGATCCTGCTCAACGAGGTGGTGACCGCCGGCGACATGACCAGCAAGCAGCGCAACAAGCTGCTGGCGGAAATGACCGACCAGGTGTCCGACCTGGTGCTGGGCAACAACTACAAGCAGACCCAGGCGCTGTCCCTGGCCGAGCGCCGCGCCCGCGAGCGCATTGCCGAGTACAAGCGCCTGATGAGCGACCTGGAAGGCCGCGGCAAGCTGGACCGCGCGCTGGAATTCCTGCCCACCGACGAAGGCCTCGCCGAGCGTATCGCTGCCGGACAGGGTCTGACTCGCGCTGAATTGGCCGTGCTGATTTCCTACAGCAAGATCGATCTGAAGGAGCAGCTGCTGGGCTCGCTGGTGCCGGACGACGACTACCTGACCCGCGACATGGAGACGGCCTTCCCGCAGACCCTGGTCGACACCTTCGGCCCGGCCATGCGCAAGCACCGCCTGAAGCGCGAGATCGTCAGCACGCAGATCGCCAACGACCTGATCAACCACATGGGCATCACCTTCGTGCAGCGCCTGAAGGAGTCCACCGGCATGACGCCGGCGAACGTCGCAGGTGCCTACGTTATCGTGCGTGATGTCTTCCATCTGCCGCACTGGTTCCGCCAGATCGAGGCGCTGGATTATCAGGTGCCGGCGGAAGTGCAGCTGACCCTGATGGACGAACTGATGCGCCTGGGCCGCCGCGCGACCCGCTGGTTCCTGCGCAGCCGTCGCAACGAGCAGGACGCCGCCCGCGACGTCGCGCACTTCGGCCCGCGTATCGCCGCCCTGGGCCTGAAACTCAACGAACTGCTCGAAGGCCCGACCCGCGAGCTGTGGCAGGCACGCTACCAGGCTTACGTCGACGCTGGCGTGCCTGAGTTGCTGGCGCGCATGGTCGCCGGTACCAGCCACCTCTACACCCTGCTGCCGATCATCGAAGCGGCGGACGTCACCGGCCGCGACCCGGCCGACGTGGCGCGCGCCTACTTCGCCCTGGGCAGCGAGCTGGAACTGACCTGGTACCTGCAGCAGATCAGCTCCCTGCCGGTGGAGAACAACTGGCAGGCGCTGGCCCGCGAAGCCTTCCGCGACGACCTGGACTGGCAGCAGCGGGCGATCACCGTCTCCGTGCTGCAGATGCAGGACGGCCCGGCGGAGATCGATGCGCGCGTGTCGCTCTGGCTGGACCAGCACGCCCCGATGGTGGCCCGCTGGCGCGCCATGCTCGTCGAGCTGCGGGCTTCCACCAGCACCGACTACGCCATGTACGCCGTGGCCAACCGCGAGCTGCTCGACCTGGCGCAGAGCAACCAGCAGGGCTCCTGCCCGGTCTGACACTCAACGCCTTTAAAGCCTTTTCATGCTCCAGCCCCGCCTCATGCGGGGCTTTTTTTTCGGCTATGAGGGGAATCCTGCTGGAGCGGGCCATGCCGTGCCCCGCACCAGCATCACGATGGAGCGCCACCGTAGGATGGCGTGGAGCGTAGCGATACCCATCGATCCGGCGCACCGACAGCATGGGTATCGTCTAGGCTCGACCCATCCTACGAAAGCACCCGCCGGTGGCAGCGGCAGGACGCAGCTTGCTCGCGAACATCAAGGTAAGAGCGTGCCAATCAGTAGGCACGTAGGACTTCAGAATTCCAGAGGAGGAGCGCATTCCGCCGCGATGGCTTCGCGGAGAAGCTCCGTTTCTGTAGGAACGGAGCGGATAACAGTGACAACCAGCAGGATCAGCTCCCGCTCCGCCCATCCTCGTGCGGCTCGGTCAGTGCCCGACGGTACTTGGCGTACAGCTCGTCGGACATGTTGCTGGCACCCAGCATCTTCAGCGCGAAGGACTTCACTTGCTCATCGCTGTAGGGCTCTTGCTGCGGCGCCGGCTGGCTGGCGCAGCCCACCAGCCACAAAGGCAGGGTCATGGAGAGAAGGGCGAGGGCACGGTTCATGGTTTTCACACGCAGGCTGGTTCGGGATGGTTGTCAGGCTATCAACCGCTCGAAGCGAGCAGAAATCATCCCGTTCAATAGTGGGTATCGTTTCTGGCGACTTCGGACGCCTTTTTCTGACAGAAAGTTCCCGGCTGCGGCGTTTTACAGCGAATACGGATATCCTTTCCGGCTGTTCATCTCTCTGCAGGACCTCCCCATGAAAGCGCAACTTGCCGAACTTCTTACGCTGATCAGCTCCGGCTGCCTGGGCGAAGAGGAGATCCAGCAGATCGCCGACGAAGCTTCGCAGGCCTACGCCGATCCGGCGGCCTTCCTCGCCGCCAATCCGGACATCAATTACGACGAGGACTTCCCCATCCCGCTGGGTGAGTGGGTGGTGGTGGGCAGCCTGCCGGAAATCGTGCTGTTCATGGGCGACAGCTTTGAAGAGCTGTTCGGCGAGATCCGCGCTTCCTTCGACCCGAGCGTGAGCTTTGTGCTGCAGGCCAAGCAACTGCGCAAGACTGAGCCGCTGGCCGCGCTGAACCGCATCCAGACCCAGCTCGGCGCGCTTTACCCGGAAAAAGGCGGCTACGTGCTCGTGGACTTCAGCGAGCCGTTGGATACCGAACTGCAGTGCGTGCTGGTCTACCGCAATGACCTGGAGCGCGTCCTGGCACTCTGCGTGGACATCGGCATTCCCGCCGTACCGGCGCTGCAGGCCGCCCAGGAATCGGATCAGGCCTGATCCGGCTGGGTCATCAGCAGCAGGGCGCCCAGGTCGACGAGAACCTGGCCGCCCAGGCGGCGTGTCGGTATCGCCCCCTCATCGATCCAGCCTTGCACAATGGCGGGACGATCTTTGAGACCGACCAGCTCCGCAAAGCGCTGAGGCGTCACGTAATAGCCACCTGCGAGCAGGTCAGGGCTGAATCCGCTTTCATCGTTCATGCTGTGTCCCGCACCATCCCGTCGCTTTGATCCACGGCCTCCGCTACGGCCTGGATCGCGAATTTATCCTAATTGTTAGGGTGTTTTTCCGGGCTTTGGCAGTCTCGGAGATGGATGACGCATGATGAAGAAACGTTTCCTGTTTACTGCGGGAGAAAGACTACGGGCGCTTCGCTCGTTGACCGGGCTGTCGCGCCGCGCCTTCGCCGAGACGGTCGGCATGAAGGCCAAGGATGTGGAGAACATCGAGTACGGCAACCAGCGCATGCGTGACCTGGATTTCCAGAAGGTCTGCAGCGTGTACCCGGACTTCGCCCGCTGGATCACTTATGAAGCGCCGATCGATTCGGACGAGGTGAACTGGAAGGTGGAGGACTCCGCCCAGCGCGCGGCGGTCTACCTGGTGAAGAGCAATCCGCAACTGCTGGCGACCCTGGGGCTCAGCCTGGAAGAGTGGCGAGCCCGGCATCATGAGGTGCTGGAAAGCCTGGACGAGGAAGAGCGCCAGCTCGGTGAGGATGCGCTCGAGGAGTGACGCTGCGGGTCAACCCGCCTTGCCAGCGCGGCGCAGGTAGGCGATCACATCCGGCGCGCCAGCCTCCCGCAGTCCCTGGCCGAAGGCATCGGACTGCGGATGGTCCCGAGGCAGCAGCAGGCTCTCCGGGGTTTCCGAGTTGAACAGGCCGAAACGGGCATAGGGCATGCCGGTCTCCAGCAACAGCTCCATGAACGACGCGTCGCTCCAGGCCTTGGCCGGCATGGCCAGGATGTGGAAGTCGCGCTCCAGCTCATCCAGTACCGTGACTTGCAGTTCGAAGCGCTGGATGTTCGCGGGCAGGATGATCTCCAGCCCACGGCGGCGGGCGTAGACCACCGCATTGGCCAGTTCGCAGGGGTGATTGTCGTCGTCCCAGAACAACCGCGCGCCGTGCCAGCCTGCGCTGCGCAATTGCAGAGGTGCCTTGCGCTCGAAGCCGGGCAGGGCTACTCCCAGCACCTTGGTGAAGTCGTTGTAGCTGATGATCCGCACCTTGCGGCACTGCTCGCAGTTGGAAAGCTCTTCGAGCCCCGCCAGGGGGCTGTCGAGCAGGCTGCGGCAGCAGAGACCATCGATGCTTCGAATATCGACGGCGGGATGCTCTTCGCGGTGGCAGGCCACCAGGCGCTTGAGAACGCTATGGATGCGCGCCTTGTCTTCCTGCACCGGCCCGGACAGCGCGCCACGCGGCAGGTCGATCAGCCGGTAGAGCGGCGCGCCGGAATGCCAGCCCAGGCCGGCAGGCCAGTCCGGCAGCGGTTCGAAGGGCAGGGACAGGCTCCGACTGCGTTCGGCGACGTTGCGCCCATCGGCGCTGCCGATGCCCAGGCGCTGGGCGAGGGCGGCCAGCCGGCTGGTCACGCTGCGGGGGCGAGGTGGTTGACTCATGGACGACGCAAGACTCCCGATGGCCGGCTGGTCAGTGCAGGAAGCGCCGGGCCCGATGCGCGGCGAATTGCCCTAAGCATAGAAAACCCTGGCGCTGTTGGGCGCATGCGTTGTGGCAAAATTCTTTCCTTCACTTGCTGGAGGCCTCCATGGCTTGCGTTGTGCTGGATATATCCCTGTCGGCGGACCGGCTGCAAGCGCTCTATCGCGGGCATGCCAATCGGGTCCAGGTGACCGGTCGTGATGGTCGGCGGGTCAATCTGCCGGCGCATCACCTGCGTCCATTCGTCACTCACTCCGGAGTTCACGGCAGCTTCGAGCTGGAATTCGACGATTCCGGGCGGCTGCTGGCGCTGCGTCGCCTCGCGTGAGCGAGGACGGGCTGGCTATAATAGCGCCCCATTTTGCCGACCGATGCCCGACCATGTACAGCCTGGCCCGCGAGCTCCTGTTCAAGCTCTCCCCGGAAACCTCCCATGAATTGTCCATCGACCTGATCGGCGCGGGTGGCCGTCTGGGCCTCAACGGGCTGTTGACGCAAGCACCCAAAAGCCTGCCAGTAAAGGTCATGGGGCTGGAGTTCGCCAACCCCGTGGGGCTGGCCGCCGGCCTGGACAAGAATGGCGATGCCATCGACGGCTTCGCCCAGCTGGGCTTCGGTTTCGTCGAGATCGGCACCGTCACCCCGCGTCCGCAGCCGGGCAACCCCAAGCCGCGCATCTTCCGCCTGCCGCAAGCTACCGCGATCATCAATCGCATGGGCTTCAACAACCACGGCGTCGATCACCTGATCGAACGGGTCAAGGCGGCCAAGTACAAGGGCGTGCTGGGCATCAATATCGGCAAGAACTTCGACACCCCGGTCGAGCGCGCGGTCGATGACTACCTGATCTGCCTGGACAAGGTCTACGCCCACGCCAGCTATGTCACGGTCAACGTCAGTTCGCCGAATACCCCCGGCCTGCGCAGCCTGCAGTTCGGCGATTCGCTCAAGCAACTGCTCGAAGCGCTGCGCCTGCGCCAGGAAGACCTGGCCGTGCAGCACGGCCGCCGGGTGCCGCTGGCGATCAAGATCGCGCCGGACATGAGTGATGAGGAGACCGCGATGGTCGCCGCTGCGCTGATCGAGTCGGGTATGGACGCGGTGATCGCCACCAACACCACCCTGGGCCGCGAAGGCGTCGAGCACCTGCCGTTCAGCAACGAGGCGGGTGGCCTGTCGGGCGCTCCGGTGCGCGAGAAGAGTACCCATATCGTCAAGGTGCTGGCTGGTGAGCTGGGCGGCCGTCTGCCGATCATCGCCGCCGGCGGCATCACCGAAGGCGCGCATGCGGCGGAGAAGATCGCTGCGGGTGCGAGCCTGGTGCAGATCTATTCGGGGTTCATCTACAAGGGCCCGGCACTGATCCGCGAGGCGGTGGACGCCATTGCGGCGGCCAAGCGGGCGTAAGGACAGGTAGCAGAAATAAGTAGGGCTCCTTTCGGAGCCCTTGGGCTTGCGCCCTTTTCCGCCCGGATGGGGCGGCTTGGGGAAGTCGTGGGTGACCCTGGATTCAGCCTGTTGCGTGCTGCAATTGGTTCACTCGTTGAATACCGGCGGCGCCGGTCAAACCATCCCAGTTGTCGCCGCGGCCCTCACGCCAGCCGTTGAGCCAGGATTGCCGGGTAGTGGGATGGGTAAACGGACAGAGGTCGCGAGATTTTCCAGTAATGCCGTGCTGATAACCACGCAAAAAGGCTCTTTCCAACGGATCACGCTTAAGTCTTCTCATAGGGTGTTGCCCTCACTTGTTGACTGTTATGTCCCGTTGGCCCCCCAGGGAGGCCGGGCGGAATATTCCGCCAATGGGGCGCATTGCCGGCGTGACGCGCCCCGCCCGACACCATTGCGGTGAAGGATTACCCCGAGTTCTATCTAAAGGTTCCGGGGCTGTGAATGACCAATTTGTCATAAGGACGTAACTCTTATGGGTTTGGGCCATAAGGTTCGCCCGGTTTGCAAAATGCCAGTACGGCATAACCCGCCAGGGGCGGGAGCTTGCCGAGGATCAAGAGGAATGTGTGTCTAATTGAGACCACCTCTCGTTCCGACGAGTGGGATGACTTTCTGCGACGCGAGGCCGCAGGCCGGTAGCCGGTCCATCCCTGAAAATGACTACAGGGGTCGCCTGGGTTCACTCGAATGAACCCAAGGTGGCCGACAAGGCCATAAGCGGCTTTGATGAAAGGGCTGCGGCCCGGGAACTATTTGCATGTCGGATTTGCACGATCTCTTCCTCACCTGCCCGAAAGGGCTCGATGGCCTGTTGCTGGAGGAAGCCCAGGCGCTCGGGCTGACCGAGGCGCGCGCCCAGGTTTCGGCCATTCGCGGCAAGGGCGACCTGGAGACGGCCTACCGCCTGTGCCTCTGGTCGCGCCTGGCCAACCGTGTGCTGCTGGTGCTCTCGCGCTTCCCGGTGAGCAACGCCGAAGACCTCTATCTGGGCGTCAACGCCGTATCCTGGAGCGACCACCTGGATGCCGGCGGCAGCCTCGCGGTGGAGTTCAGCGGCAAGGGCTCGGGCATCGACAACACCCACTTCGGCGCGCTGAAGGTGAAAGACGCCATCGTCGACAACCTGCGTGCCGAGTTCGGCAAGCGGCCGACCGTGGACAAGGTCAACCCGGACATCCGCGTGCACCTGCACCTGGATCGCGGCCAGGCCGTGCTGTCGCTGGACCTTTCCGGCCACAGCCTGCACCAGCGTGGCTACCGCCTGCAGCAGGGCGCCGCGCCGCTGAAGGAAAACCTCGCCGCTGCGGTCCTTATCCGCGCCGGTTGGCCGAAGATCGCCGCTGAAGGCGGCGCATTGTCTGACCCGATGTGTGGCGTTGGCACCTTCCTCATCGAAGCCGGCCTGATTGCTGCCGACATCGCGCCAAACCTCAAGCGCGAGCGCTGGGGCTTCAGCAACTGGCTGGGCCATGTGCCGGCGATCTGGAAGAAGCTTATAGAGGAAGCCCAGCAGCGTGCCGAGGCGGGCCTTGCCAGGACTCCGCTGTGGATTCGCGGCTATGAAGCCGACCCGCGCCTGATCCAGCCGGCGCGCAACAACATCGAACGCTCCGGCCTGGCCGAGTGGGTGAAGATCTACCAGGGTGAGCTGGCCACTTTCGAGCCACGCCCGGACAAGGGCCAGAAGGGCCTGATCATCTGCAACCCGCCCTACGGCGAGCGCCTGGGTGATGAAGCGAGCCTGCTGTACCTGTACCAGCATCTGGGCGAGCGTCTGCGCCAGAGCTGCCTGGGCTGGAGCGCCGGCGTGTTCACCGGCGCGCCGGAGCTCGGCAAGCGCATGGGCATCCGCAGCCACAAGCAGTACGCCTTCTTCAACGGCGCTCTGCCGTGCAAGCTGATCATGCTCGAGGTGGAGCCGCGCCAGTTCGTGACCGGCGAGCGTGGCGAACGCAGCGATGCCGCTCCGGCTCAGGGCGCCGCCGTGATCGAACAGGCTCGCCTGAGCGAAGGCGGCCAGATGTTCGCCAACCGCCTGCAGAAGAACGTCAAGGCGCTCGGCAAGTGGGCGCGCAAGGAGAAGATCGAGTGCTACCGGGTGTATGACGCCGACATGCCCGAGTACGCTCTGGCCGTGGACCTCTACCGCGACTGGGCTCACGTGCAGGAATACGCGGCGCCCAAGTCCATCGACCCGGAGAAGGCGCAGATCCGTCTGCTCGACGCGCTCGCCGCGTTGCCGCAGGCGCTGGGCATTCCCACTGAGCGCATCGTGATCAAGCGTCGCGAGCGCCAGACCGGCAAGAAGCAGTACGAACGGCAGAACGCCGAAGGCCGCTTCATGGAAGTCGAAGAGGGCGGCGTGAAACTGCTGGTCAACCTGACCGACTACCTCGACACCGGCCTGTTCCTCGACCACCGGCCGATCCGCCTGCGCATCCAGCGCGAGTCTGCCGGCAAGCGCTTCCTCAACCTGTTCTGCTACACCGCCACGGCCACCGTACATG
The DNA here is from genome assembly GCF_014852215.1 of Pseudomonas sp. PDM19. NCBI lineage: Bacteria > Pseudomonadati > Pseudomonadota > Gammaproteobacteria > Pseudomonadales > Pseudomonadaceae > Pseudomonas > Pseudomonas sp. PDM19. The sequence continues at coordinate 1,087,783 of NZ_JACVBG010000002.1, forward strand.
CCGCCAAGGGCGATGCGCGCAGCACCACCAGCGTCGACCTGTCGAAGACCTACTTGGACTGGGCGCGGCGCAACCTGTCGCTCAACGGCTTCTCCGACAAGCAACGCCTGGTGCAGAGCGACGTCATGGAGTGGCTGCGCGAGGACCGCGGCGAATACGACCTGGTGTTCATCGACCCGCCGACCTTCTCCAACTCCAAGCGCATGGAAGGCGTTTTCGATGTGCAGCGCGACCACGTTGAACTGATCGACCTGGCCATGGCGCGACTGGCCAGGGGCGGGGTGCTGTACTTCTCCAACAACTTCCGCAAGTTCGAACTGGATGAAGGGCTGGCAGCGCGTTACCAGGTCGAGGAAATCAGCGCCCAGACGCTGGACCAGGATTTTGCCCGCAACAGCAAGATCCACCGCGCCTGGCGCATCAGCGTACGTTGAGGCCCGAGCGGCGCGCGGCCTGGGCCGTGCGTCGTGCCAAAGCTGGGCAAATGGCCATCGGCTGCTATAAAAACTGAGTCACCCTGAGAGTTGGGAAAGCGCATGACTCAGTTGCCGGCCTATGAGCAGTTGCCCGCCGCTCAGGGAGTCGCCAGCCAGAAGAAGGCCCTGCGTGCCGCCGGCGTCGTGCTGGTGGCTGGCCTCTTGCTGACGGCGCTGCTCGGCTGGAGTGTGTGGCGCAACGCCCGCACCTTTCTGGAACAGCAATTTTCCCTCGCCGCCAACGAGCGGATCGAGCGCGTGCGCGAGCGGCTATCGAATCAGCAGAGCGAGCTGGAGTCGATCCAGCGCTTCTTTGAGAACTCCACGAACGTTTCCCGTGAGGAGTTCGAGCACTTCGTCAGCCCACTGCTGGGCGACACGCTGGGGTACGCTTGGCTGCCGCGCGTGGATCAGCGTCAGCGCGACGCCTTTGAAGCCCGCGCCCATGATGCCGGCATGCTCGATTACATGCTTTTCGAGCTGGACCTGCAGGGCCAGCCGATTCCGGCGCAGGTGCGCGAGCGCTATTTTCCCGTCCTCTATGGTGCTTCCGAGTATCTGGAGGAGATGCCCCTGGGCCTGGATCTGAACTCGACCCTGCCGGGGCGTGAGTTGACCCAGCGTGTGATGAAGACGCGCTCGGTGGCTGCCTCGATGCCCGTGGTCCTGCCTGGTGCGCCGCCGGCGGACTCCACCGGCCTGCTGCTGGCGGCGCCACTCTATCGCAGCAGTACGACGCCCAGCCCGACAGCCGAAACCCGCGTCGGAATCCAGGGCATCCTGCTGGCGGCGATCAGCTACCGCCTGCTCATCGAACAGGGTTCGGAAGCGCGCGGTGAGCAGCTGGCGCTGACACTGCGCGATGCCGGCGACCCGCGTCCGGATGTGCCGTTGTATCGCAGCCAGGTAGCGGCTGATCAGACGGCAGGACTGGTTTCCGAGCGACACCTGCCTTTTGCCGGTCGTGACTATCTGGTGCGCGTCGAACCTTCCAGCGACTTTCTGCGGCGCAACCAGGGGCATCCGCAGCTCTGGGTGGCGTTCGCGGGCGGGCTGACTTCGCTGTTGCTGGCGGGATATGTGCTGGCACTGCTGGGCCAGCGCCAGCGGGCCTTGCAGCTGGTGGACGAGCGCACCGCCGAGTTGCGGGCCAACCAGCTGGAGCTGCAGGAGAATCAAGCGCGCCTGCACTTCGCCATGGACAGCGCCGGCCACGGTGTCTGGGACTGGAGCCTGGATACCGGCAACGTGTTCTATTCCCATGCCTGGAAGGCCATGCTCGGCTACCGCGACAGCGAGGTGGGCACGACCACCGACGAGAGCCTGAGCCGGGTCCATCCTGATGACAAGGACGTGCGCTGCGAGGCGCTGCGACGGCATCTTCGCGGCGAATCCTCGCTTTACCAGAGTGAGCACCGGCTGCGCTGCAAGAGTGGGCGCTGGCTCTGGGTGCTGGATCGCGGTCAGGTGGTCGAGCGCGACAACGATGGTTCGCCGCGACGCATGATCGGCACCCAGACCGACATCAGTTCGCGCAAGGCTGCCGAGCTGGAGCTGGGCGAGGTCAACAGTCGCCTGCACGGCCTGCTCGATGCGGCGACCCAGGTTGCCATCGTCTCGACCGATCTGCGTGGCTTCGTGCGCAGCTTCAATGTGGGCGCCGAACGCATGTTCGGCTACAGCGCCCAGGAAGTGATCGGGCGGCCGGTGCCGGAGAATGTCTTCGTCAGGGACGAGATCCGTCGCCGCGCGCAGGACCTGTCGAGCATCCTCGGGCGCGAGATTCGCGGCTTCGACGTCGTCGGCGCCCTCGTGGGCGAGGGGCACGAGGAGCACGAGTGGACCTGCGTGCGCCGTGATGGCCGGCAACTGAAGATCAACCTGATCATTACCGGTGTGCGCGATTCGGCGGGCAACACCACGGCGTATCTGGGCATCGCCACTGACATTACCCGGCGCAAGGAGGCGGAGATGGAGTTGCGGCGCCTGTCGGTCACCGACGCACTGACGGGCATCCACAATCGCCGCTATTTCAAGGAGCAACTGGATCAGGCCATGGCGCGCTGTTCCCGCAATGGCGAGCCGTTGTCGCTGGTGATGTTCGATATCGACCACTTCAAGGACATCAATGACCGCTTCGGCCACGAGGCGGGCGATATCGTGCTGGTCACCCTGTGTCAACGCATTGCGCAGCGCCTGCGCAAAGTCGATGTGTTCTGCCGGATCGGTGGCGAGGAACTGGTGGTGCTCTGCCCGGGAAGCACCACGGACCAGGCCTGGCTACTGGCGGAGGCGCTCTGGAAGGCCTTGCGCGGGCAGCCGATGGAGGGTGTCGGCGTGGTGACGGCAAGCTTCGGCGTTGCCTCCTGGAGCCCCGGCGAAAGCGCGGACGACCTGATGCGCAAGGTGGACCGCGCGGTGTATCGCGCCAAGCGGCTGGGGCGGGATCGTCTGGAGAAGGTCGAAGCCTGATGCGAAAACCCCGGCCAGTTGGCCGGGGTTCGCGTGGGGATCAGTGCTTGGTGCTGCTGTAGAGGTCCAGCAACACCTGGTCGAGGATCGACGAGGCCCCCCACGGCCGGTTGCTGTTGAGGATGGCCACTACGACCCAGGTGCGGCCGTTGGCGTCGCGGCTGAAGCCGGCGAGGGCGCGCACGGTGTTCAGGGTGCCGGTCTTCACATGGGCTTCTCCGGCCATGGGCGTGCCACGCAGGCGTTTGCGCATGGTGCCGTCCTTCGCCACGATCGGCAGCGAGGAGATGTACTCCGCGGCGTAGGGGCTATGCCACGCGGCCTGGAGCATGGCCGCCATTTCGCGGGCGCTGACTCGCTCGTCGCGGGACAGGCCCGAACCGTTCTCCATCACCAGGTGGCTCGCGGTAATGCCCTTGCGCGCCAGCCATTGGCGGATCACCCGCTGGGCAGCCTGGGCATCGTCCGCGTCGGCACCATTGCGATACTGGCGGCCGACTGACAGGAACAGCTGGCGGGCCATGGTGTTGTTACTGAACTTGTTGATGTCGCGGATGATTTCCACGACGTCCGGAGACATGGCGCGAGCCACCAGGGTGGCGTTCTTCGGCACGGTGCCTTCGCGGTCCTTGCCGAGGATGCTGCCGCCCAGCTCCTGCCAGATGCCGCGCACGGCGCCGGCTGTGTAGGCAGGGTGCTCGAGCAGGGACATGTAGGTCTGGGCGCTGCAGCCCTGGGGAATCTGCCCGGTGGCGACCAGCGAGGTGCCGTCGAACTGGGTCACCGGGTTGAAGCGCAGCTTCGGCCAGGCGGGGCAGGCTGCGGCCTTGCTCACCTGGATCTGGTTGTCGATGCGCACGTTTGCCAGCGGTGGGTCCATCAGCACGGTGGCCTTGCTGCCTTCGGTGCGGATCACCAGTCGCACGCTCTTCAGGTTGATCATCAGCGAGTCCGGGCCGACCAGGAACGGCTTGTTGTCGTCGCCGCCGTCGTCGTTGAAGACCGGCAATTGCGGGATGTTGAAATAGCTGCGATCCAGCACCAGGTCGCCGGTGACCTTGTTCACGCCGTTGGCGCGCAGGTCGCGCATCATCAGCCAGAGCTTCTCCAGGTTCAGCTTCGGATCGCCGCCGCCCTTGAGGTAGAGGTTGCCGTTGAGGGTACCGTCCTTGAGCTGGCCGTCGGTATAGAACTCGGTCTGCCACTGGTAGGTCGGGCCGAGCATTTCCAGGGCAGCATAGGTGGTGAACAGCTTCATGGTCGACGCCGGGTTCACCGAGACGTCAGCGTTGAAATAGGTGGCGTTGCCGGGACCTTCCAGGGGAATCATCACCAGCGACAGGGCGTCGTCGGTGAGCTTGCTGGCCCTCAGCGCCTTCTGTACGCGCTCGGGCAGGGTGGAGTTGATCTGGGCAACGGCCGGCAAGGCGAATGGCAACAATGTAGCGAGAGCGAGGACACGCAGAGACTTGAACATAGAAAAGATGACATCCCAGTGGTCGGGCATTGACTTGAAAAAATGAAAAGATGAAGCGCAACACTACAGATGAAATACTCCCTGTTGGACCGGGAGCTGCGGCACATTATGCCGCAAGCCGTTCGAGGATGCGCTGGCCTTCGGATGCCAGTCGTCTCGGAGAGGTTTGTCGAGTCATTGTTCGTGCAAGTCCCGGATATGTTCCGGACACACCCGTGCATCGAGCGGCGAAAGCCCTCCTGAGGAGAGATTCAGATGGCGACCCATCGTTCCCGTCGTTTACGCAAGAAGTTGTGTGTCGATGAGTTCCAGGAACTCGGCTTCGAACTGAGTTTTCTGTACAAGGAAGGAACGAGCGAAGAGGCTATTGACGCATTCATCAAGCGTTTTGCAGGTGTCGCGGTCGAACCCAACGACCTGGTCTATAGCGGTTGCGACGAGTACGGGTTCATCTGCCTTGCTCGGCGCGGCTCGGTGAGTGCGGAGCAGCGCGAGTTGATCGACGGATGGCTCAAGCAGCAGCCGGAGCTCGCAGGTTTCAGTCTCAGCTCGCTGATCGATGCGTGGTACCCGGACCAGCCAGTCAATCTGCCCGCATCCTGAGTCTGAGGCTCTCGTCCGCTGCCAGGGACTCCATCAGCGCCCACTCATCGAGTGGTTTGGACAGGCAGGCCAGGACGCGTAGTCCCTGGTCGCGGAGGGTTCTGCGCAAGGCCTGCAATTCATCGGCATCTCGGCAACTCAGGAAGACTGCGTGGCGAATATGACCGGCTTCGGCCAGTTCGCCGAGCAGTTCTATGCCGTCAGTGTCCGGCAGGTTGATATCGCAGAGCAGCAAGTCGAAAGGTTCGTTGCGACGTGCACACTCCTCACGCGCTTCACTGGCATCGAGAGCGGGCGTCAATCGGAAGAATCCCAGTCTGTTCAATTGCATTTGCGTAGCGATCAGTTGGAAGGGATGGTCTTCGACTATCAGGATGCTGAATTTGTTTTCCTGCACGTAAGAAACTCCAGGCTGTCAGGGGGATCGACAATTGCAGTTGATAAGTTTGGTGCTTTCCATCTTCGGTGTGTCGATCGATATGCAGCTTGATTGCCGATGGGTAAGTTGATGAGTCAATGTGTCGGGCTGGTTACCTGGTTGAGTGAGTTTTAAGTTTTCCGGCGAAGGGCTTTCTTGTGCTTGTTTATTCTGGGTAATTATTTGGTTCTACGATTTGATCTTGTTCGGGATGTTCCATGTTTATCCTGATTGCTGAGGTTTACTGAAGAGGGGTTGAATTAACTGTTCAGTGTTCGATAGCTGATCTGTCTGGCGAGGGGAAGAGGCAGGGTGCTTGTCAGACGGCGGCCGACAGAAAGTGTGATCAAGGGCAGCGTTGGAGGAGTGCGTCAATGACTGCGGCCAGGCTGAGCTATGGCTAAATAGCTGATCTAGAGCGGGTGGTGTAGTTTCAATGGCTGCCGGGAAGGCGCGCTGATCCCGCGGGCGGAGTGATGGAGGGCGGGTCGCGAGGAAGGCTCAGGCTCCTATCGAGCGTTCGGTAGATGGGATAAGCAGCGATAGGGAAGCGAATTGTCAGGAATCGTGGTCAGATTTTCGCTCGTCTCTCATCAGAAATTCCTTGCCTATTTTGAGGTGACGTCAAAATATTTAAGGTTACTTGTAGGAATTATTTAGATGTTGTGTAGGAAAGCCCTCTAATGGTCAATATTGAGGGTGGGTAATCTCGACAGCGCTGGCTCTGCATATATCTTACCGAAGGACATTTTTAAGAAGGGTCTGAGGGAGGAAGCTGATGAGCAAAGTTCTAATTGTCGATGATCACCCAGTCATTCGCATGGCAATGCGTGTGCTGCTGGAAAAGGAAGGCCATGTCATCGTTGGTGAAACCGACAATGGCGTGGACGCGCTTTCGCTTGTCAAGGACCTGATTCCCGACCTGGTCGTTCTGGATATCGGTATTCCCCGGCTTGATGGCCTGGAGGTGATCAGCCGTATCTCTGCCTTCGAGCTGCCACTCAAGGTGCTGGTGCTGACCGGGCAGAGCGCCTCGCTGTTCGCCATGCGCTGCATGCAGGCGGGTGCATCAGGCTTCGTCTGCAAGCAAGGCGGTTTGTCCGAACTGATCAGCGCCGTCAACGCTGTGGTCGCCGGCTACAACTACTTCCCCAGCACGGCGGTGCGCCAGACTCGTCGCAACAATGGACAGATGGACGATCAGGAGCTGATCCAGCGCCTCTCGGATCGTGAGATGGCTGTCCTCCAGTACCTCGCTAACGGTTATTCGAACAAGGAAATCTCCGAACAGATGTTCATCAGCAACAAGACGGTCAGCACCTACAAGACCCGGCTGCTGCTGAAGCTCAATGCTCATTCGCTGGTTGACCTGATCGAGTTCGCCAAGCGGAACGCGCTGGTCTGAGGTGTTTGATGTGCCGCTTCCGCTTCATCGTCAGTGTGTTGCTACTCGTCTGTTGCGGATGGGTGATGGCGGAGCAGCACGATTGGACCTCGATCAACCTGCTGGCTCGTTCGGGCGACGAGCCAGTCAAGGTGCAACTCAGCGACTCCGACTGGCACTGGCTCAGGGACAAACGTACGCTGCGCCTGGGCGTGACCGCACCCGATTACGCCCCGTTCGATATCACCAGCAGCGGCACGGACCTTGAGGGCATCACGGCCGACGTCGCAGGAATCATTGCCGACTCGCTCAATGTTCGAATTGAAGTACGACGTTATCCTGACAGGGATGCCGCCGTGGCCGCGCTGTCTCGCGGAGAAATCGACCTGTTGAGCCGTGCCACGGGGTATGAGGCTGCGCGACCGGACGTTGTGCTGTCCGTACCGTACTTTTCCAACCAGCCGGTCATCATCGGGCCGGAAGGCACGCGTCTGGAAAGTAGTGAGCAACTCGCCGGCAAACGCATTGCGGTGGTCACCGACTACTTCCCGGCAAATGATCGGGACAGGTTCCTGGCCGGCGCCACTGTACAGAGCTATCAGTCGGTGCGCCGTGCACTGGAAGCGGTTGCTTTCGGCCAGGCGGACCTGTTCGTCGGCGATGCCTTCAGTGCGCAGTACCTGATCAGCCAGGCATACCTGGCCAATCTCAAACTGCTCAACTTTGCCAGCTTCAACGGCCAGGGTTTCAGCTTTGCACTGAATGCATCCGATCGGACGTTGCTGGACATCATCGACCATACCCTGAATGCGATTCCGCGACAGGGCGAGACGGCCATTCAGCGTCGCTGGAGTCCGGGCGGAAGCAGCCCCATTGCCGGCCAGCGCCTTATCCTGACGCCTCAGGAGCAACGCTGGGTGGACCGTCACCCGCGACCGAAAGTCGTGATCGATCAGGCGTTGGCTCCTGTTTCGTTCTTCGATGCCCAGGGCCAGTTCCGCGGAATCGCTGCCGATTTGCTGGAGCTGGTCCAGAGCCGAACCGGGATCGAGTTTGATGTACGCCCGCAGGCCAGCGTCACGGCGATGCTGGAGCAGGTGCGTACGGGCAAGGCCGACGTGATCGCGGCGCTGACTCCAACGGCGCAGCGCGAGGAATGGCTGAGTTTCACACGTCCCTACATGACCGCATCCTTCGTTGTCTTGGTTCCAGAGGGGAGCGACTGGTTGCACAGCCTGGGGGATCTCGATGGCCACACTGTCGCCGTCCCCAGGGGCTCGGTCATCGCGGACTTCATGCGTGCCCGCCACCCTCGGGTGAAACTGCTGGAGGTCGAGAACAATGTCGACGACCTGTCCATGGTCAGTGAAGGCAAGGTGGACGCCGGCATTCACCTGTTGTCGTCGGCCAACTACCTGATCTCCCGCTATTACCCGGACCTCAAGATCGCCCTGGCCCTGGACCGCGAGCCCGGACAGTTCTCGCTGGCGGTGTCACAGTCGGACCCGGAGCTGCTCAGTATCCTGAACAAGGCGTTACTGGCCATCGCGCCCGAAGACCTGAGCAATATCACTACCCGCTGGTCTGCCAGCGTGGACAGGCCGGACAGCGTCTGGCAGGGCTACCGCAAGCAGTTCATCCAGCTTGCCTGGGCGGCAGCGCTGGCATTGCTCATCGTGTTGCTGTGGAACGGGTGGCTCTGGCGCAAGGTGCGCCGGCGCCGGGATTCGGAGAAAGAGCTCAGTTACCGCCTCGAATTCAAGCGTGCATTGATCGATGGTATTCCTCAGCCGGTGGCGGTACGTGATCGTGAAGGGCGGCTGGTTACCTGCAATATCGGCTTCCTGAAGGAAACCGGAATGCCGCGCGAGTCGGTGGAAGGTTCCCGCGTCGTCGATTACCCCTGGCTGCAGGCGCCTGACGCGCTAGCGTTGCAGTTGATTCATCAGCAGGCCATGGAGCAGGACGGGAAAGTGGCCTCCGATCTGGTCCTGCAGATTCACAACGAAGTTCGGGAAATACATTACTGGGCGACTCCCTACCGTGGGTCGGGTGGTGATATCTCCGGGGTAGTCACGGGCTGGATCGATGTCACCGAGCGCGAGCGGCTGCACCACCAGCTGGAAGCGGCGAAGGAGTTGGCCGAGGAAGCCAACCGCGCGAAGAGTACCTTCCTCGCTACCATGAGCCATGAAATTCGCACGCCGATGAACGCGGTGATCGGCATGCTCGAGTTGGCGCTCACCCGCGCGGATCAGGGGCATTGGGAGCGGGAGCCAGTCGAGGTGGCTTACGACTCGGCGCGTTCTCTGCTGACGCTGATCGGCGACATCCTCGATGTGGCCAAGATCGAATCCGGGCGTCTGACGCTGATGCCGGAGCGCGCCCACCTGCGCGAGTTGGTGGAGTCCGTTGCGCGCGTGTTCGATGGGCTGGCGCGGCAGAAAGCGTTGGAGCTCAGGATGGAAATCGAGGCGGAAGCCGCCTGTGACGTGCTGATCGATCCCTTGCGGTTCAAGCAGATTCTGTCGAACCTGGTCAGTAACGCCATCAAGTTCACCGACTTCGGGCATGTGAAGATTCGCGTCTACGGCGAGCGTGTCGCCGGCGAGCGCCTGGCCCTCGAGGTCAGCGTGCAGGACAGTGGGATCGGCATTTCCGAGGATGAACAGCGCCAGTTGTTCGAGCCTTTCAGCCAGGTGGCCCGCAGTGGCGATGCCAGTCGAGGTGGTACGGGGCTGGGGCTCACCATCTGCCGCAAGCTGGCGGAGATGATGGGCGGCACCGTACGCATGGAAAGCCGTCCCGGCGAGGGCACCACGGTCACGGTGCGCCTGTTGCTGCAGACCCTGGAAAGCCTGCCCGAATGCGAAGTTGGGCCGGCCGTGATGGTCCCGAGGACCGCCCATTCGCTGAAGGTTCTGGTGGTCGACGACCATGTGGCCAACCGGATGCTGCTGACCCAGCAACTGGAGCATCTGGGGCATCAGGTCGAGGTCGCCTCCGACGGCTCCCAGGCACTGCAGCTGTGGCATCCGGGTGACTTCGATCTGCTGATCACCGACTGCAATATGCCGGTGCTCAATGGCTATGGCCTGGCTCGGCGGGTTCGCGAGCTTGAAGCGGAGATGGAAGCCGAACCCTGTGTGATCTTCGGGTTCACCGCCAACGCCCAGCCCGACGAGATCGAGAACTGTCGGCGGGCCGGCATGGATGACTGCCTGTTCAAGCCCATAGGCCTGGATAACCTGCGTGTGCGGCTGGATGCAGTGCCGAAGCTGTCAGCGGCTCACGACGATCAGGAATCTGTGGAGAAGCAGGTCGATGGCTTCGACCTGAAGCCCCTACGGGAGATGACCGGCGGAAATCCTGGCCTGATCCGCCGTCTGCTGGAGGAGTTGCACAGCAGCAACCGGATCGATATCGACCAGGTCCGGCCGCTCTGGGAGGCCGGCGACTGGAAGCAGCTTGCCGATCTGGCCCACCGTATGAAGGGCGCAGCGCGATTGGTCAATGCGGACACGCTCCAGGACCTCTGCAGCAAGCTTGAAGGTGGCTGCAAGGATGGTCTCGACAGCCGGGAGCTGGGCAACCGGGCACTGGCGGTGGAGCAGGCGATGGCGACCTTGCAGGACGATTTGCTGCAGCAATTGCGCAAGCTGGCCGCCTAGCCCGCGCGGCCGCTTCAGCTCGGGCTGGAGCGGCCGGTCATCTCGCGCGCCATCTCGGTGGCATAGCTGTCGGTCATCCCGGCGATGAAATCCGTTACACGCAAGAAGGAGCGATAGAGCGACCAGCTCGGGTCCGGCGCGTAGTGACTCAGCAAGTCGAGGATGCGCTGGTTCTTGAATGACGGCGTGCTCTGGCGGTGTTGCTCCAGCACGGCGCCGCAGAAAGAGTTCAGCAGGATTTCCAGGGTGGTGTAAGCGCCGATCTCGTGCAGGGTCTTGCGCTTGTCCTGGAATATCTTCTCTCGCGCCATCGCCTTCGCGCGTTGCACGCAGCGCTTGGCGGGGCCATGCATGTGCTCTACCAGGTCGCCTTGCAGGCTTCCCGCGAGCAGGGTCTTTTCCTGTTCGACGAACGCGCGGGCTGCGGCATTGGTCAGGTGTTCGATGGCCTTGCCGCGCAGAATCGCCATCTTGCGCCGGCGCGAGTCCTTCGGGCCGAGCTGGCGGTAGGTTTCCGGTAGATCGTCACCGACCAGGTCGAGCAGCAGCGCTTCCACTTCGCTGTAGTCGAGCAGCTCCATTTCCACACCGTCTTCCAGGTCGATCAGGCCGTAGCAGATGTCGTCCGCGGCCTCCATCAGGTAGACCAGCGGATGGCGCGCCCAGCGTTCATCTTCCAGCTGCGGCATGCCCAGTTTCTGGGTGATCTGCTCCAGCAGTGGCAGCTCGCTGCGGTAGCAGCCGAACTTGTGCTTCTTGTAGCCAAGAGAGTCGGCGTGGCGTGCTGTCCAGGGGTACTTCAGGTAGGTGCCGAGGGTGGCGTAGGTCAGGCGTGTGCCGCCGTCGAACTGGTGGTATTCGAGTTGGGTGAGGACACGGAAGCCCTGGGCGTTGCCCTCGAAGTGCAGGAAATCCGAGCGTTCCCCGTCGCTCATGCCATCCAGCCAGCCACGACCGGCAGCCTGCTGGAACCAGTGGCGGATGGCGTCTTCGCCGGAGTGGCCGAAGGGCGGGTTGCCGATATCGTGGGCGAGGCAGGCGGACTGGACGATCACGCCCATGTCCCCGGGGTCGCACCATTCCGGCAGGCGGTCACGAATGATCTCGCCAACGCGCATGCCCAGTGAGCGGCCGACGCAACCGACCTCCAGTGAATGGGTCAGGCGGGTGTGAATGTGGTCGTTGCTCGATACCGGGTGCACCTGGGTCTTGCGCCCCAGGCGGCGGAAGGCACCGGAGAAGATGATGCGGTCGTGGTCCTTGTGGAAGGCGCTGCGGCCGAGTTCGGCGCTGCTGTGCACCGGTTTGCCGAGGCGCTCCCGGGGGAGCAGGGTGTGCCAATCCATTCTTCTTTCCGCAATCCAGAGAGTTACCGGCAACGCTAGCCGTTCGCGCCGGCAATCTCAATCGCGGCGCTAGAGGCCTTCGGCGTCGATATCGATGAGCAGAAGGCGTCGACCCTGGTCGATGAACTGGCCGGCGGTCATGCAGTACTGGTTGGTGGTGGCATCGCGATAAGTGTTGGAGAGTGTCAGGCGACGCTCTTCCCAGCCCTCGGCGAGCAACTGGTAGAAGTAGGGGCGCCAGGACCAGTTGTGGCCCAGGTAGCGGCGGTTCTCCTTCCAGAACAGGCCGTTCCATTCCAGGTTCGGCGAAGTCTGGGTGCCGTGGCGGTCGCACTGGTAAATGCGTAGCAGACGGCTGAAGGAATCCGGCGCCGGCGGCAGGCTGCTGAGCATGGCGCCGCCTTCGGCCCAGGGGCGCAGCATGTTCATCAGTTCGGAGAGTTGCTGGCGCAGCTGGATGAGGTTGGAGCGCTCCTGCAGCTTGCGATGCACATAGTGGTCGCGGCGCTGGGCGAAGGCTTCGCGGAAGGCGTCGCTGGCAGGGAACTCCAGAGCCGGTTTGGCGAACAGGAAGCCTTGCACGTAGCGTGCGCCGCACTCCAGGGCGAAGTCCATTTCGTCTTCGGTTTCCACGCCCTCGGCGATGATCCAGCAGCCGGTCTTCTCCGCCATCTGCGCCAGCGCCTTCACCACTTCGCCACTGGGGCCGCCGCGGGCGGCTTCCTGGAACAGACGCATGTCCAGCTTGAGGATGTCCGGCTGCAACGCCAGTACGCGGTCCAGCTGCGAGTAGCCGGCACCGAAGTCGTCGATGGCGATGCGCGCGCCGGCATCACGGTAGCGAGCCACTACTTCCGGCAGGCGCTGGTGGGCACCGCCCAGTTCAGTGATCTCGAAGACTACGCGCTCCGGTGGTACGCCCTGTTGTTGCAGTTGCTTGAGGCTGGGCAGCGGCTGGTTCGGGCGCAGGCGGCTGATCCAGCGCGGCGAGATATTCAGGCTGAGGAACCAGTCCTTGGGCGCTTCGTGGATGCGGGCGAGGGCGGCGTCGCGGATCTGCCGGTCGAGACGGCGCAGTTCGGCCAGGCCGACTCGCGGGTTGAAGAACAGCGGGCCGACCGATTGCAGATCACCGTTGTCCTGGCGCAACCGGCCCAGTGCTTCGACACCGGCGATCAGGCCGGTCGCGGTGTCGATGAAGGGCTGGAAGCAGGCGATGGGTTGCCCGTCGATCAAGGGACACATCCTTAGTGGCGTGACAGGGAAGCGCTCGCGCGCAGCTCACTGTCACTTAGCAAGAATGTGGCCAGTCTAGACGTCAGAGGTGCGTCGAGGGGGCGGGCGGGTCCTTGGGTTCGGGCTTGCTGCGCATCTGCAGGAGGATCGGCAGCAGGGCGATCCCTACGCGCAGCAGCCGCACCCAGCGGCGTTTGCGGCCGAACAGCAGGGCAAGGGCTGCGGCGCCGCCAGCGCCCCACAGCGGAGTGCTGCCGCCCAGGCCACTGCGCAGGTTCTGGCCGAGATTGCGTGCCTGTTTCAGGGGTTGCAGCAGCAGTTCGCCTTCCTGGCGGATCTGCTGGCGCTGCATTTCCAGGCGCAGGCGGACGATCGCCTTGCGCAGTTCGGCGCGGGTCAGGTTGCGGGCGTCGGGCATTTCGCTCATGGCAACAGTCGCTCCCGGTCACGGGCCAGTTCTTCGAGGGTGGCGCTGAACGGCGAGCTTTCGTCGTTGACCAGCCTATGCAGACGCCAGGCGCAGAACAGGCTGCCGCCGACATAGAAGAGGCACAGTCCGATGGCGGCCTGCAAACGGTAGCTGTCCCAGAACAGGATCAGCACCAGCACCGACAGGGCGACCAGCAGGAGCAGAGCGAAAACCAGCGCCAGGCCGGCCATCAGCAGCATCTGCACGGTGCGGGTCTTCTGCTCCTGCAGCTCGATGCCGAGCAGTTCGACGTGCCCGTGCAGCAGGCCGAGGACCGCGGCGCCGAAGCGCCGCGGGGAAGGGGAGTTGGCCGAGGACTTCGGCCCGGCGTCCATTCCGTCGCTCATCGATCAGCGCCGGCTGACCAGCAGGCCGAGGAGGAAGCCGACACCGGCGGCGATACCCACGGCCTGCCACGGGTGATCACCGACATAGTCTTCGGTGGCGTCCACGGCGGCTTTGCCCTGGTCGCGCACGGAGTCCTTGGTGGAATAGATGGCATCGCGGGCGCGCTTGAGGCTCTCATGGATCTGCGCGCGCATCTGGTCGGCTTCGGCGCCAGCCAGGTCAGCCGAGCTCTGCAGGAGTTTCTCGGTGTCGCTGACGAGGGCCTGGAATTCGGCCAGGAGTTCATCCTTGGCGGCGTTCACTGCGGTCTTGCGAGGCATGTGATGCTCCTTGTGCGGGTTGAGGTTCCTAGTTTTCGAGCCCCAGGGTCGCTGGAAAGTTTCTCATAAATTCATCATGGGGCCGCTCTCGCGTGCGAGTTGAAGCCTAGCCGCTGAATGCTGCTCCGGTGGTATGCCGCTTGCATTTCTCTGGTGCGCATGGAGAGCTGAGCGCCCCATGGCGGGGCGTTCCCGGTGTCTGAAACGGCCGGGGATATGAGCTCAAACCACTGAAAAACATAAGGAAGTACAAGAAATTGCGAAGCTGGTCGGATGGCTTGTGAGCCATGCTGGTTCAGCGCTCGGCTCCTCTGTGGTGCGCCGCTGCTTCAGTGTGGTGCGACGCAGGGTCGCCGCGAGCCGTTTTGGTGCTTTCCCCTTGACCTCCGGGGCTGCCTGTAGCGATGGAAAACCTCAATAGTGCCGTAGAGACGCTGGTCCACGGTTCCAACACGCTGTTCCTCCTGATGGGCGCGGTCATGGTGTTGGCCATGCACGCGGGCTTTGCCTTCCTGGAAGTGGGCACGGTGCGCCTGAAGAACCAGGTGAATGCCCTGTCGAAGATCCTCTCGGACTTCGCCATCTCGACCCTGGCCTATTTCTTCATCGGCTACTGGATCGCCTATGGCGTCACTTTTCTGCAGCCGGCGGCGACGCTGGCGCACGAAAACGGCTACGCGCTGGTGAAGTTCTTCTTCCTGCTGACCTTCGCCGCGGCGATCCCCGCGATCATTTCCGGCGGCATCGCCGAACGTGCCCGGTTCGGCCCGCAGTTGTGCGCTACGGCGCTGATCGTGGCCTTCGTCTATCCGTTCTTCGAGGGCTTGATCTGGAACGGCAATTTCGGCTTCCAGGCCTGGCTGAAGGCCGAATTCGGCGCTGCCTTCCATGATTTCGCCGGCTCCGTCGTGGTGCATGCCTTCGGCGGCTGGCTGGCGCTGGCGGCGGTGGTTCTGCTGGGGCAGCGCAATGGCCGGTACCGCGAGGGGCGATTGGTCGCTTTCGCGCCGTCGAACATTCCGTTCCTGGCGGCGGGTTCGTGGATTCTCATTGTCGGCTGGTTCGGCTTCAACGTCATGAGTGCGCAGTCGCTGGCGGGCGCGAGTGGATTGGTGGCAGTGAACTCTTTGCTGGCGATGGTCGGCGGCACCGTGGCGTCGCTGCTGGTCGGTCGCAATGACCCGGGCTTCCTGCACAACGGCCCTCTGGCCGGACTGGTGGCGGTCTGCGCTGGTTCCGACCTGATGCACCCCATCGGCGCCCTGGCCACCGGCATGCTGGCCGGCGCGCTGTTCGTCTGGGCGTTCACCGCGACCCAGGTACGCTGGAAGATCGACGACGTGTTGGGCGTCTGGCCGCTGCACGGCCTGTGCGGCGCCTGGGGCGGCATTGCCTGCGGCATCTTTGGTCAGCAGGCGCTGGGCGGATTGGGTGGGGTCAGCCTGGCCAGCCAGGCGATCGGCACGCTGCTCGGTGTGGCGGTGGCTTTCGCCGGAGGCCTGCTGGTGTACGGCCTGGTGAAGGCGGCTGTGGGTATCCGCCTGACGAAGGAAGAGGAGTACTACGGCGCCGACCTGTCGATCCATAAGATCGGAGCGCTCAGCCAGGACTGATTGCTCCATGGTGAGGCAAAGAAAAAGCCCGGCAGATGCCGGGCTTTTTCGTCACGCCGCGGGAGTTACCAGAGCGGCATGGTGTAGCTGACGATCAGACGGTTCTCGTCGTAATCGTTGGTGTAGTTGGTGCGCATGGTCGCGTTGCGCCACTTCACGCCGAGGTTCTTCAGCGGGCCGTCCTGGAAGACGTAGGCGATGTCGGTGTCGCGTTCCCATTCCTTGCCTTCGCCGTCGGTGGTGATCAGGTCGATGTTGTCGCCTTTCACGTAGCGGGTCATGAAGGTCAGGCCGGGGATGCCGAGGCCGGCAAAATTGTAGTCGTAGCGCGCCTGCCAGGACTTCTCGTCCTTGTTGGCGAAGTCGCCGATCTGGATGTAGTTCACCAGGTAGGGGTCGGTGCCGTTGATGTAGGCGAAGCCGGTGTCGCCGCTCATCTTCTGGTAGCCGAGGCCGAAGGCGTGGTAGCCCAGGGCATAGGTGAACATGGCGTTGAGCGCCTTGTTGTCGACGTTGCTGCCGCCATCGTCATCGGACTTGGCCCAGCGGATGTCGGACTTCAGCGATTGCTTGTCGGCGATCGGCAGCACATGGATCAGGCCCAGGTAGTGCTGTTTGTAGATGTCTTCCAGGCCGCCGTAGTGGTAGCTGGTGCTCAGGCTGTCGGTCCACTTGTAGGTGAGGCCGCCAAACAGGAACTTGTTGGAGGTGAGGCTATCGCCGAGCTTGATGTTGCGCTTGCCGCCGCCGGTGATGGTCATGTCCTCGTAGTCCGAGGAATCGCGCTGGTTGACCTGGTACAGGCGACCGCCGTCGACGGTCAGGCCGTCAAGCTCAGCGGAGTTCAGGGCGAAGCCGCTGAAGGTCTGCGGCAGCAGGCGGGTGTCGTTGAACTGCACCACCGGCATCTTCGGCATCAGGGTGCCGCCCTTCAGGGTCGTCTTGGACGCACGCAGCTTGGCGGTAACGCCCAGGTCGCCGTAGCTGTCCTCGGCGCGCTTGTCGCTGGAGGAGCGCTGCAGCAGGCCGGTGCCGCTGCGGTCAGGCGACGAATCGAGTTTCAGGCCCAGGGTGCCCAGGGCGTCGACGCCGACACCGATGGTGCCGTCGGTGTAACCCGACTCATATTTGAGGATGAAACCCTGGGCCCATTCCTCGGCCTTGTTCTGGGCAGGGGCCGGGCTGTCCTGGCGGAAGTCGCGGTTGAAGTAGAAGTTACGCAGTTCGACGGTGGCCTTGCTGTCCTTGATGAAGTCAGCGTGGGCGAGTGTCGGAAGGATAAAGCTGGTACCCAGCGCGGCCAAAGCCACGGCACGGGCGATCGGGGTCTTGCTCATTGTTATTGTCTCCTCGAGCGCTTGGGGCAGTTTGATGATGCCGACTGGATCAGGGTCGGCATGTCAATCTGTTACAGCCTATCTACTAAATCATTACCGAATGTTGACGACTCTTAGACCTTAGTCGCTGATTAGTAAGCTGGCTATTGAAGCGCTGGGGGGCGGCGGGCGTGGCTTTCACTGAATCCAGTGGGGGTAGTAGCCGAGTTTGTCCTGCACCTGGGCATCGTGGGCGGGGACAACGGTGAGCTTTGGATAGGCAAGCATCAGTTCGTGGACGCGGGCCACTTCGGCCAGCGTCTGGTCGCGGTTGCTGTCCACCAGTTTGCGGCTGACCCAGAACTTCTCGCGGGGGCCGGTGAAGCCGGACAGGCGCCAGGTGGTGTCGCCGCTGAAGAAGTAGCGTCGGCCGTCGTCGAGGGTGATGAACAGCCCTACCGCGCCCGGCGTATGGCCGCTCATGGGCACCAGGACCAGGCTGCCGTCGCCGAACAGGTCGAGGCTGCGGTCGTAGCTCAGGAAGGGGCCGGAATCGAACTGGAAGGGCACCCATTTCACCGGATGGCGGAACTGGCTGGGGAACACTGCCGGCGGTTGGGCGATATGGGCGTAGTTGATTTCGTCATAGGTTGCCCAGACCGGGATTTCTGGGAAGTCCGACAGCGCCGAGGCGTGGTCCCAGTGCGCATGGGACAGGATGATCCGATCGATGGAAATACCACTGCCCTGCAATTGCTCGCGTGCCGGTTTCAGGCCTTCGTACTGGAACAGAGGCTTGTCCCACCAGGGCATGTCCTGCTTGAACTGTGCGTCCGCCTGGCTGCCCAGGCCGGTGTCGAACAACAAGGTGGCCGCGTGGTGCTGGATCAGCACAGCGGTGTGGTTCATCGGGACTTTCTCGGTCCAGTTGCCGCCGGCCACGGTGAACGCATCCAGGGTGGTGACACCGGAAGTGCGGATCAACGAGAAGCGCAGGTCGGCGGCCTGGACATTCAGGCAGGCGAGGGCGAACAGCCCGGCCAGCAGCAGGGATGGCAGACGCATCGGAGTTTCCTTTTCGGTGAGCGGAGGGACGCGCCGCCGTGCAAGCGGCGGCGTGGCCAGTCAGAAGAAAATCAGAAGGCGGGTTGCGCGACGTAACCGGGCAGGGCGCGCACGCGGGCCAGCCAGTCCTGCACATAGGGATAGCCGGATGGCTCCAGACCACCTTCCGTCGCCAGGGTGACGTAGGGGTAGACGGCAATGTCGGCGATGCTCGGCTTGTCCGTCTGCGCCAGCCAGCGGTGGTCGGCCAAAGTAGCGTCCAGCAACTCCAGTGCGTGGCGGCCCTTGGCCTGCGCGGCGGCCAGGTCGCCGGGGCGCTTGAACAGCTGGATCACCCGCGCCATCGCCAGGCCGTGCTGCACCTCGTTGGCCGAGAAGCTCAGCCAGTTGGCAATGCGCCCCTGGGTGACGGCGTCCTGCGGGTACCAGTGCGGCTCGGCGTACTGCCGGGCGAGGTAGGCGAGGATGGCGTGGGAATCGCCCAGGCGCAGTTCGCCATCCTCCAGCGCCGGCACCTGGCCGCGCGGGTTGATCGCCAGGAAGGCCGGGCGCTTGTGCGCGCCGGCCATCAGGTCCACCGGCAGCAGCTCGGCCTTCTGGCCAATAAGACCGAGGAACAGGCGAACCTTGTAGCAGTTTCCGGAAAGCGCGACGTCATGGAGTTTCATGGCGGGAGTCCTTTGCGATGTTGTTGTGGGACGGCTGCGGTGGAGTGGTGGAATAGATATTAGACAGACAGGTCTGTATAGTTCAAGCGAAATGACCGTCCGCTATTCGACCTGGCGCTGCCGCTCTCGCTCCCCACGGGCGCCGAGCCTCGCGCATAATGTCCGGTCAGGAGGTAATGCCATGGCATCCAGCAAACGCGAGCTGCTGCTCGCCACCGCCCAGGATCTGTTCTACCGCGAGGGCTATCACGCCACCGGTATCGACCGCATCCTCGCCGAGTCGGGCGTCGCGAAGATGACGCTGTACAAGCACTTCAAGTCCAAGGACGAGCTGATCATGGCGGCGCTGGAAGAGCGCCACGCCCGCATGGTCGAGCGCATGGAAGTCGCCGAACGCATCCTCGCGCCACGCGAGGCGATCCTGGCGGTCTTCGACGGCCTGCAGGAAGTGCTCAACGGCCCGGACTTCTGCGGCTGTGCCTTCATCCACGCCGCCGGCGAATTCCACGACCGCGAACACCCCATCCACCAGCAGGCCGCCGAGCACAAGGCCTTCCTTGGCCGCTTCTTCGCGGCCCAGCTGTTGCACCTGGGGGCGCCGGAGCCGGAAGCCCTGGCGCGCCAGCTGCAATACCTGCTCGAAGGCGTGCTGGTGATGGCGCACATGCAGGGCCCGGCGCAGCAGGGGCGAGAAGCCCGCGCCGTGGCCGACACTTTGCTCAAGCACGCCGGAGTCTGAACCCATGTCGCCAACCCAGGAGCCCACCTTGCCCCCGGAATGCCAGCTCTTCGGCACCCTTGGCTGCCATCTCTGCGAAGTGGCCGAGGCGGTGCTGATGCCCTTCGTCGAACACGGCCTGCTGGTCGAACTGGTGGATATCGCCGACCGCGACGAATGGGTCGAGCAATACGGCCTGAGCATTCCCGTGCTGCGTCGCTGCGATTCCGGCGCAGAGCTCAACTGGCCCTTCGACGCCGCACAGGTCGCCGCTTTCCTCGGCTGCTGAAGATTTCGGCGGCTTTCCCTCTCCTCAATCAACCGATGCGAGGCGCATTGCAATGAAGATCGGATTTCTCGGACTGGGCGGCATGGGTGCTGCCATGGCTGCCAACCTCATCAGGGCCGGCCACCAGGTCGTCGTGTGGAACCGCTCGCCCGGCGCCGCCGAGCCGCTGGTGGAACTGGGCGCGATCGCCGCTGCCACCCCTGTGCAGGCGTTCGATGTCGAGCTGGTGATCTCCATGCTGGCCGACGATGCCTCCACCCGCGCCGTGCTGCTCGACAGCGGTGCCCTGGCATCGGCCAGGGCCGGCCTGGTGCACTTGAGCATGGCCACGCTGTCCACCGCCTTCGTCGGTGAGCTGATCGAGCTGCACCGCGAGCAGGGCGTCGAGTTCGTCGCCGCGCCGGTATTCGGGCGCACGGATGTCGCCGCCGCCGGCAAGCTGAACATCCTGGTGGCTGGCCCCGAGGCGGCCATCGCCAAGGCGCAGCCGGTACTCGACGTGCTGGGGCAGAAGACCTGGCCGCTGGGCGACGACCCGCTGCGCGCGGTCGCGGTGAAGATTGCCGGTAACTTCATGATCGCCAGCGCTATCGAGGCGATGGGGGAGAGCGCGGCGCTGGTGAAGACCTACGGCGTGGCGCCGGGCGAGTTCATGGAAATCATGGGCAACACGCTGTTCAACGCGCCGGTGTACCGCAACTACGGCGCGCAGATCGCCGAGCAGCGCTTCGACCCGGCCGGCTTCCGCCTGGTGCTGGGGCTCAAGGATGTTGGCCTGGCGCTGTCGGCCGGGCATGAGCAGCGCGTGCCGCTGCCACTCGCCAGCCTTCTGCGTGACAATCTGCTCGAAGCCATCGCACACGGTGATGGCGAGCGGGACTGGAGCGCCCTGTCGCAGGTCGCGCTGCGCAAGTCCGGTCAGCTCTGATTCGCCCATGAAAAAGCCCGTCCTGGTGGACGGGCTTTTTTGTGCCTGTGACTACTTCTGGGGAAAAGTCGCAGGCAATAAAAAACCCGCCGTTAGGCGGGTTTTTCGGGATTTGGTCGGAGCGACTGGATTCGAACCAGCGACCTTCTCGTCCCGAACGAGACGCGCTACCAAGCTGCGCTACGCTCCGTTTGATGGCGCGCATTCTACCGAAAAACTTTTGATGCACAAGGGGTTAGCGAAAAATATTTGAAAAATCTTTTCGCCCCCGTGAAAACGCCAACGCCCCGCAGACCGCTCAGGGCCTGCGGGGCGTTTTCACCGCCGGGCGAATCAGAGGTCCTTGACGGTCCGTACCTGATCCTTGTTCACGCGGGCGGTTTTGCCATCCAGCTGTTCGAACTCATAGAAGCCGGATTCTTCGTCGTACTTGGGTTTGTCGACCGACTGAATCTCGCGTCCATCGTTCAGGGTGATGACGGACGGAGTGGAGCAACCAGCGAGCACGCTAAAGCCCAGGGCGAGCAGGAAGGCGGGAAGCATCCGTTTGTTCATGGGTGAATCTCCTGATGAGCGAACAAAAAAGTACGAAAAGTCTGACCGGGTGCCTTGCAGCATAGTTCCCGGAAAATTTTCGACTCTGTCGCTATCGGGCGTGATAGAGCAGCTCCGGGGTGTTCAGATTGGCCAGTCGCGGGTCGTTGGCCGGGCAATCCACCGCCTGCAGGCCGAGGTTCGAGAAAACATGGCGCGGGCTGCGGTCGCCCTGGTTCCAGGCTTCCTCTATCCGGGCGCGCAGCGCCACCGGGATGATGCTGAACAGCGGTTCCCACTGCGTGCCGCAGCGCAGCATGTGCACGACGTCCGGCGCTGCGGCCGATGCGCGCAGCAGGCGCTCAAGCAGGTCGGCGTCCAGCAGTGGCGCATCGCAGGGCAGTACCAACAGGTGGGTATGGTGCGCGCTGGCCAGGCCCGCGCGGATGCCGGCGAGCGGGCCGGGGAAGTCCGCACTGTCGTCCTGTACCAGACGGTCGGCGAAGCCGGCGTAGACGTCCGCGTTGCGGTTGCAGGAGATGATCAGGTCGTCGCTGAAAGGGCGGGCGAGGGCGGCGGCGTAGCTCACCAGCGGGCGGCCCTGCCACTCCAGCAGGCCCTTGTCCTGGCCGCCCATGCGCTGGCCGCGGCCTCCGGCGAGAATCAGGACGGAACAGAGGGGCAGCGGGGCTTGTGGCATGTCAGGGTCTCCGGGGCGGGCCTGTGATATAACACCGCGCATTCCAACCTCACAAGCAAGGGCCCTCATCATGAGCCACAAGGCCGAGCAGCCATTCGTCCCGCTGAACATCGCCGTCCTAACCGTCAGCGACACCCGCACCCTGGAAACCGACACCTCCGGCCAGCTGTTCGTCGACCGCCTGAAGGCCGCCGGCCATAACCTGGCCGCCCGCGTCCTGCTCAAGGATGACCTCTACCGCATCCGCGCCCAGGTCGCGACCTGGATCGCAGAGGACGAAGTGCAGGTCGTGCTGGTGACCGGCGGCACCGGCTTCACCGGCCGCGACAGCACCCCGGAGGCCGTGACCTGCCTGCTGGACAAGGTGGTGGACGGTTTCGGCGAGCTGTTCCGGCAGATTTCCGTGGCTGACATCGGCACCTCCACCGTGCAGTCCCGCGCGCTGGCCGGCCTGTCCAACGGTACGCTGGTCTGCTGCCTGCCGGGCTCCACCAACGCCTGCCGCACCGCCTGGGACGGCATCCTCGGCGAGCAACTGGACGCCAGCCACCGCCCGTGCAACTTCGTGCCGCACCTGAAGAAGGCGGCGCCCTGCGAGAGCCGCGGATGAGCTGCTGCGACAAACCCGGCCTGCTCCCGGTCGAGGACGCCCTGGCGCGCCTGCTGAGCCTGGCGGAACAGTCGCCGATCCTCGATACCGAAGCCCTACCGCTGAGCGAAGCGGACGGCCGCGTGCTCGCCGGGCCGCTGCTCGCCGGGCTGGACCTGCCACCGTGGCCGAACAGCGCCATGGACGGCTATGCACTGCGCCAGGCCGACTGGCAGGGCGAGCCGCTGTCGGTCAGCCAGAAAATCTTCGCCGGGCAGGCGGGCGAGCCGCTGCTGCCGGGCACCTGCGTGCGCATCTTTACCGGCGCACCGGTGCCTGGCGGCGCCGATTGCGTCGAGATGCAGGAAAACGTCGAGGTGCTGGAAGACGGCCGCGTGCGTTTCCTCGAAGCGCTCAAGGTAGGTCAGCACGTACGCCCGCAAGGCCAGGAAACCCGCAAGGGCGACTGTGTGCTGCCGGCCGGCACGCGCCTGGGCCCGATCGAGATCGGCCTGGCCGCATCGCTCGGCCAGGCCGAGCTGACTGTGCGTCGTCGTCCGCGCGTGGCGCTGCTGTCGACCGGCGATGAACTGGTGGAACCGGGCAAGCCGCTGGCGCTCGGGCAGATCTACAACAGCAACCGTCACCTGCTGCGCACCTGGCTGCAGCGCTTCGGTTGTGAGGTGGTGGACGCCGGTATCCTCCCGGACGACCTGGAGCGCACCCGTGCGGCCCTGTCCGGCCTGTCCAACGTGGACCTGATCCTTTCCACCGGCGGCGTCTCCGTCGGCGAGGCGGACTTCCTCGGTGCGGCCCTGCGTGAAGCGGGCGAGCTGGCGCTGTGGAAGCTGGCGATCAAGCCGGGCAAGCCGCTGACCGTCGGCCATTACCAACAGGTGCCGGTGATCGGCCTGCCGGGCAATCCTGCCTCCACCCTGGTGACTTATGCGCTGCTGGCGCGGCCGTACCTGATGCGTCGCCTCGGCATGCAGAAAGTCGAGCCGCTGCGCCTGCAGGTGCCGGCCGGGTTCAACTGGACCAAGCCGGGCAACCGCCGCGAGTACCTGCGCGCGCGCCTGGAGAATGGCCGTGCGGTGCCTTATGCCAACCAGAGCTCCGGTGTGCTGCGCAGCGCCGCCTGGGCCGAGGGGCTGGCGGAAGTGCGCGAGGGGATGACGCTGGCCGAAGGCGATTGGCTGACCTTCATTCCGTTAAGCGAACTGCTGGACTGAGCGCCAGGAACGCAATGAAAAACGCCGGTCTCAGACCGGCGTTTTTTTATGCTGCTGGCGATACTCGCCGGGCGTCTGGTCGGTCCAGCCCTTGAAGCTGCGGTGGAACGAGCGCGACTCGGTGAAGCCCAGGTACTGGGCGATGTCCTGGATCGGCAGGTCGCTGTGCACCAGGTAATGCTCGGCCAGTTCCTGGCGCAGTTCATCGAGGATCTGCTGGTAGCTGGTGCCGGCCTGCTGCAGGTGGCGCTGCAGGGTGCGCACGGTCATCTCGAAGCGCTCAGCGACGCGCTCCTTGCGCGGCAGGCCGTCCTTGAGCAGCAGCCGCAGGGCGTTCTTCACCCGCAGCGGCAGCGGCTCGTCGTCGTCCAGTTCGGCCATCAGCGCCAGGGCGTGCTCTTCCAGGGTGCGCAGCAGGTTGGCGTCGGCCTGGCGCAGCGGGTAGCTGAGCAACTGCATGGGCACCAGCAGGGCGCTGAAGGGTTGTTCGAAGCGCACCGGGCAGCCGAACAACTGCTCGTATTCGGTGACGTCGGCGCCCTCGGGCTGTGCGTGTTCGAACCAGACTTCCTGCGGCGAGCCGTTGGTGTCGGCGATCCAGCGCGCATAAAGCAGCCAGGAAGCCAGTACGTTTTCCACCATGTGCCGGCGGATCTGCGCGGCCTCGTGGCGGCAGTTCCAGATCAGCTTGATGTGGCCTTCGCCTGGCTCCAGGCGGCTGACGCCCATGTCGCCGACCAGCTTCTCGTAGGGAATGATGCGGCCCATGGCCTCGCCCAGATTGGCGCAGTTCATGGTGATGTAGCCCAGCACGCTCCACGAGCCCGGCTGCACGAAGCGCGCCGAGTGCAGGCCGAACAATGGATCGCCCGAGTGCGCGCACAGGTGCTGTAGCAGGCGCTCGTGGGCCTCGCTGGGCAGGCGCTGGCTGTTGTCGCTCAGTTGCGAGCGTTCCAGGCCCGCCGCCTGGAGGGCGACGTCCAGGTCCATGCCGAGAGACTCGGCGTGGCGCAGGTATTTCAGCAGTGCGGGGACGGATGTATAGCCGAGGGAATGCATGGCGTGAGTTCTTGTTCTTCGGTGTCTCGATCGGCAACTGCGCCTGTCTTGATCCGACAGTGACAGGGCAGGGCGGCTGGCTAGTATAGGCAGCCATCAAGCGGCACCGAAATAGCAATCGAATTAGCGGGTTCAGACCCTGAACAAGAAGGAGCGGGCATGCGACGCTGGAACGGCTGGGGTGAAGAAACGACGGTGGTGGAATTGCCCGGCAACGGGCGTGATTTTCTCGCCGAACTGGTTGGCCCCGGCCTGACGCTGCCGG
This sequence comes from Pseudomonas sp. PDM19, assembly GCF_014852215.1. Classification (NCBI taxonomy): domain Bacteria; kingdom Pseudomonadati; phylum Pseudomonadota; class Gammaproteobacteria; order Pseudomonadales; family Pseudomonadaceae; genus Pseudomonas; species Pseudomonas sp. PDM19. The sequence goes on from NZ_JACVBG010000002.1 coordinate 1,112,979, forward strand.
ACGCGACGCTGGAACAGGTGCTGGCCAAGGTGCCGGCCTCGCGCCTGCCCGAGCATCCGTTGGTGGGGCGCGAGGCCCGCGACCGCCTGCTGCACGCCCGTGGCCAGAGCCTGCCGGACTGGCTGGCGATGCGCGAAGGCGAGTTCGGCGTGTTCCCCGATGGCGTGGCCTACCCGCAGACCGCCGAGCAGATCCGCGACCTGCTGAAGTTCGCCGAGCTCTGGGACTGCCTGGTGATCCCCTACGGTGGCGGCACCTCGGTGGCCGGCCACATCAACCCGCCAACCTCCGACAAGGCGGTGCTCACCGTTTCCCTGGAGCACATGAACCGCCTGCTGGAGCTGGACGAGCAGAGCCTGATCGCCACCTTCGGCCCCGGCGCCAACGGCCCGCAGGTGGAAAGCCAGCTGCGCGCCCGTGGCTATACCCTGGGCCACTTCCCGCAGTCCTGGGAGCTCTCCACCCTCGGTGGCTGGGTCGCCAGCCGCTCCAGCGGTCAGCAGTCGCTGCGCTACGGGCGCATCGAGCAACTGTTCGCTGGCGGCACCCTGGAAACCTTCGCCGGCAGCCTGGACATCCCGACCTTCCCGGCATCCGCCGCCGGCCCCGACCTGCGCGAAGTGGTGATGGGCTCCGAAGGCCGCTTCGGCATTCTGTCGTCGGTGAAGGTGCGGGTCACGCGCATCGCCGAGGACGAGCGCTTCTACGCGGTGTTCCTGCCGTCGTGGGAGCAGGCGCTGGAAGGCATCCGTACCCTGGTGCAGGCGCGTGTACCGCTGTCCATGCTGCGTCTGTCCAACGCCGTGGAAACCACCACCCAGCTCGCGCTGGCCGGTCATCCGGGGCAGATTGCCTGGCTGGAGCGCTACCTGAAGCTGCGCGGTGCGGCCGAGGGCAAGTGCATGCTGACCTTTGGCGTCACCGGCGACCGTGCCCAGAACGCGACTTCGCTGCGAGCCGCGCGGCGAATTCTCAAGGCCTTCGGCGGCGTGTTCACCGGCACCCTGCTGGGCAGGAAGTGGGCGCAGAACCGCTTCCGCTTCCCCTACCTGCGCGAGGCGCTGTGGGAGAACGGCTATGTGGTCGATACCCTGGAAACCGCCACCGACTGGTCCAACGTCGACAACCTGCTGAACCGCATCGAAGCCAGCCTGCGCGATGGCCTGGCCGCGGAGGGCGAGCGCGTGCACGTGTTCACCCACCTGTCCCACGTCTACGGCGAGGGCTCGAGCATCTACACCACCTATGTGTTCCGCCCGGCGGCCAGCTACGCGGAAACCCACGAGCGCTGGCGCAAGCTCAAGCACGCCGCCAGCCAGACCATCGCCAACAATCGCGGCACCATCAGCCACCAGCACGGCGTGGGCAAGGACCACGCTCCCTATCTGCCGGTGGAGAAGGGCCCGCTGGGCATGGCCGCGATCAAGGCGCTGGCCGGGCATTTCGACCCGTCCGGCCGGTTGAACCCCGGCACTCTGCTGCAGGACTGAGCCCATGGGCTGGAATGCGACGTGGCGCGCCAAGGCGCTGCCGGAGCTGGCGGAGCGCGACTGGGACCTGATCGTGGTCGGCGGCGGCATCACCGGTGCCGGCATCCTCCGTGAAGCCGCACGGCGCGGCTGGCGTTGCCTGCTGGTCGAGCAGCGCGACTTCGCCTGGGGCACCTCCAGTCGCTCTTCGAAGATGGTCCATGGCGGCCTGCGCTACATCGCCAAGGGCCAGTTCGGCCTGACCCGCGATTCGGTTCGCGAGCGCCAGCGCCTGCTGGGCGAGGCGCCGGGGCTGGTCGATCCGCTGAGCTTCATCATGCCGCACTACCAGGGCGGCTTCCCCGGCCCCCGCGTGTTCGGCACGCTGCTGTCGCTTTACGACGCGTTGGCGGGGCGGCGCAATCATCTGTTCTATCGCCTGGAAGAGCTGCGTTACCTGGCGCCGGGCTTGAGGGAAGATCGCCTGCTCGGCGGCACGCGCTTCCAGGACGCAGTCACCGACGACGCACGCCTGGTGATGCGCGTGCTCGGAGAGGCTCGCGCTGAAGGCGGCGAAGCGCTGAACGGCCTGAAAGTGATCGAGCTGGATCGCCGCGACGGTCGAGTGCAGGGGTTGGTCGCCGAGGACAGCGAGAGTGGCGAACGCTTCACTTTCCGTGCGCGCACCGTTGCCCTGGCCACCGGCGCCTGGGCCGATGCCTTGCGGCAGAAACACAGTAGCGAGCACATCCGCCCGCTGCGCGGCAGTCACCTGTTGCTGCCGGCCTGGCGCCTGCCGGTTGCCCACGCCTTCAGCTTCATGCACGGGCAGGACAAACGCCCGGTGTTCGTCTTCCCCTGGGAAGGCGCGACCGTGGTCGGCACCACCGACCTCGATCACCGCGACACACTGGACGACGACGCAGCCATCAGCCGCGAGGAAGTGGATTACCTGCTGGCGGCCTGTGCGCAGCAGTTCCCGTCTGCGCATATCAGCGCGGCAGACGTGCGCTCCACCTGGGCCGGCGTGCGCCCGGTGGTCAGCGATGGCGCACCGTCGCTCAAGCCCTCGGATGAAAAGCGCGAACATGCGCTGTGGGTCGAGCCCGGCTGCGTAACCCTGGCCGGCGGCAAGCTCACAACCTTCCGCCTGCTGGCGCTGGAGGTGCTCGCCGCCTGCGCACCGATGCTGGAGCGCTCGCTGGAGGCGGCGGGAGAACAGGTCTTCGAACCTGTCGACGCAGTGGATCTGCCCGGGCTGACTCCGCTGCAACAGACCCGTCTGCGCGGTCGTCATGGCCGCGCATTGCCGGAGCTGGCGCGGGTACTGAAAACCGTGGGCAGCGAGTGCATCGGCCATACCGATTCACTCTGGGCCGAACTGGCCTGGGCGGCGGAAGGCGAGTTGGTGCTGCATCTGGACGACCTGCTGCTGCGCCGTACCCGCGTTGGCCTGCTGCTGGCCGAAGGCGGCGCCCACGAGCTGCCGAGAATTCGCGCGCTGTGCCAGCCACGCCTGGGCTGGGACGACCCGCGCTGGAAACGTGAAGAACAGGACTATCTGGCGCTGTGGCGTCGCTGCTACAGCCTTCCAATCTGACCGACGTCTCATTGACCAAGAGCCCCATGGATAACAAGAACTACCTGCTGGCCATCGACAACGGCACCCAGAGCGTGCGCGCGCTGCTCTTCGATCTCCAGGGCAACCTGGTGGGCAAGGGCAAGGTCGAGCTGGAAGCCTATTTTTCCTCGCAGCCCGGCTGGGCCGAACAGCACCCGGACTACTACTGGGAACAGTTGGGCGAAGCCTGCAAGCGGCTGTGGGCCAGCGTGGACATTGATCGCAGCCGCATCTGTGGCGTCTCGCTGACGACCCAGCGCGGCACGGTGATCCACGTCGACCAGGCCGGCCAGGCCCTGCGCCCGGCGATCATCTGGCTGGACCAGCGCCGCGCCGAACTGGAAGGGTCGATCAAGGGGCCCTGGGGCTGGCTGTTCAAGCTGGTGGGCGCGCAGGGCGCAGTGGATTACTTCCGCACCCAGGCCGAAGTGAACTGGGTCGCCCAGCAGCAACCGGACATCCACCAGCGCACGCACAAGGTGCTGCTGCTCTCGGGCTTCCTCACCCAGCGCCTGTGCGGACGCTACGTGGACTCGGTCGCCTGCAGCGTTGCCTACCTGCCGTTCGACTACAAGAAGCTGCAATGGGCGGCGCCGCGCGACTGGAAGTGGCAGGTGCTGGACGTGCGCCGCGAGCAGCTTCCGGAGCTGTTCAAGCCGGGTGAGAAGCTCGGTGGGATCACCGCCGAGGCCAGCCGCCTGACCGGGATTCCCGAAGGCCTGCCGCTGATCGCCGCCGGCGCCGACAAGGCCTGCGAGGTGCTCGGCGCGGGCGCCATCGATCCGACCGTGGCCTGCCTGTCCTACGGCACCACCGCGACCATCAACACCACCCGCTCGCGCTACCTGGAGACCATTCCGCTGATCCCGCCGTACCCGGCGGCGATTCCCGATCACTTCAACACCGAGGTGATGATCTACCGCGGCTTCTGGATGGTCAGCTGGTTCAAGCGCGAGTTCGGCCTGCGCGAGATGCAGCGTGCGCAGGAGCTGGGCGTCGAGCCGGAGAAGCTGTTCGACGAACTGGTCAACAGCGTGCCCGCCGGCTCCATGGGCCTGATGCTGCAACCCTACTGGACGCCGGGCATCCGCGAGCCGGGGCTGGAAGCCAAGGGCTCGATCATCGGATTCGGCGACGTGCATACCCGCGCGCACATCTACCGCGCCATCCTCGAAGGCCTCGCCTACGCGCTGCGTCAGGGCAAGGAGCGCATCGAGAAGCGCTCCGGCACCCGCATCCAGCGCCTGCGCGTGGCCGGGGGCGGATCGCAGAGTGACGCAGCGATGCAGCTCACCGCCGACATCTTCGGCCTGCCGGCAGAGCGCCCGCACGTCTACGAGGCATCCGGCCTGGGCGCGGCCATCGATTGCGCGGTGGGGCTGGGGCTCTATCCGGACTTCACCAGCGCCATCGCCGCCATGACCCGCGTCGGCGAGGTCTTCCACCCGAGCCCCGAGGCGCAGCGCACCTACGAGCGGCTGTACAGCGAGGTCTACCAGCGCATGTACAAGCAGCTCAAGCCGCTGTACCAGAGCATCCGGGAGATCACCGGCTATCCGGCCTGAGCGGCAAATCAAGTGGGAGGAAATCCCCTCGCGCTAGTCTGAGTCCATATCCGATGGACTCACCGGGAGGAAACCCGCCATGACGCAACCCAAGGCCCTGCTGATCCTGCATGGCAAGCAAGCCGCCAACGACGAGGTGCGCGCCGCCGTGCTGGCCACGCGCGAGGCGGGTCGGGCGCTGGATGTCAGGGTGACCTGGGAGGGCGGCGACGCCCGGCGGCTGGTGGAGGAGGGGCTGGCGGCGGGCTACACGACGCTGATCGCTGGCGGCGGCGACGGCACCGTGCGCGATGTCGCCGAGGCGCTGGCTCAGGCCGGCGGCAAGGCCAGCCTGGCAATCCTGCCGCTGGGCACCGCCAATGATTTCGCCCGCGCTGCCGGCGTGCCGCTGGAGCCGGCTGCCGCGCTGGCGCTGCTGGACGTGCCGGCACGGCCCATCGACCTGGGCGAAGTGGATGGGCAGATGTTCCTCAACATGGCTACCGGTGGCTTCGGCTCGAAGGTCACGGCCAATACCCCGGAAGACCTGAAGAAGTTGCTCGGCGGCGCGGCCTACCTGCTCACCGGGCTGACGCGTTTCTCCGAGGTGCACGCGGCGCAGGGGCGATTCACCGGGCCGGACTTCAGCTGGGAAGGCGAGTTCCTTGCCCTGGGCATCGGCAACGGCCGGCAGGCAGGTGGCGGGCACGTGCTCTGCCCGCAGGCGACGGCGGACGACGGGCTGCTGGATGTGAGCATCCTGCCGACCCCGCAGGACATGGTCGGCACGCTCGGCGCACTGCTCGGCAGCGGTTTCGGCACCCAGGATGTGTTCATCCGCGCGCGGGTGCCCTGGGTCGAGGTGGAGGCTCGCGAGTGGCTGGACGTCAACCTCGATGGCGAGCCGCTGGAGGGCCGCAAGCTGCGCTTCGAGGTGCGCCCGGCGGCGCTCTCGATGCACCTGCCGGCGGATTCCCCGTTGCTCTCGGCCACTGGGCGGCTCTGCACGCCGAAGGGCTGATCGGTCTGGCCCGGACCGGGCAAGTCGTGCATGATGGCGCACGGCCAGTATCTTGTTTCGCCAGATGCGGCCGATAGCGTTCCCGCACGACTCATTCCGAATCTGGAGCAGGCATGGCCGGTATTCTCGACACTGTCGATCAACGCACCCAACTGGTAGGCGAGAACCGCCTGGAAATCCTGGTCTTCCGCCTGGCCGGGCGGCAGCAGTTCGCGATCAACGTGTTCAAGGTGCAGGAGGTGCTGCAGCTGCCGCGCCTGACCCTGATCCCGCAGCGCCACCCGATGATCTGCGGGGTGATCAACCTGCGCGGCCAGACCCTGCCGGTGATCGACCTGTCGCGCGCCATCGGCATGCGCGCACTGACCCCGGATGCCAGCAGCACCATCATCGTCACCGAGTACAACCGCTCGGTGCAGGCCTTCCTGGTGGGCGGGGTGGAGCGCATCCTCAACCTCAACTGGGAGTCGATCCAGCCGCCGCCCGGTGGCGCCGGCCGCCAGCATTACCTGACGGCGATCACCAAGGTGGAAGACCGCCTGGTGGAGATCATCGACGTGGAAAAGGTGCTGGCCGAGATCGTGCCGATGAACACCCGCGTCTCCAGTGACCGCCTGGACGACAAGCTGCTCAGCCAGACCCGTGGTCGTGAAGTGCTGGTGGTGGATGACTCCAGCGTCGCCATTTCCCAGCTGCGCGACACGCTCGGCCAGCTCGGCCTGCGCCTGCATGTGGCCACTGACGGCCTGCGTGCGCTGCAGCAGCTCAAGCGCTGGGCCGACGAAGGCCACGACATGGAAGACAAGCTGCTGATGGTCTTCACCGACGCCGAGATGCCGGAGATGGATGGCTACCGGCTGACCACCGAGATCCGCAACGACCCGCGCCTGCGTGACCTCTACGTGGTGCTGCACACCTCGCTGTCGGGCAGCTTCAACGATGCCATGGTGAAGAAGGTCGGCTGCGACGACTTCCTCTCCAAATTCCAGCCGGACCAGTTGGTGGAAGTGGTGCGTCGTCGGCTGCAGAAAGTCCCCGCCTGATCGCAATGCCTGACCGTCGGCCTTGCCGACGGTTCGCGGGCATGGCCCGCTCCTGCAGGATGAGCCCCGCGTCGCTTTCGTAGGAGCGGGCCATGCCCGCGACAAATGCGCCCCCATTGCTAGACGCCCGTCCCACGCCGTATAAGGTCGCTTCCGCCTGCATGAAAGGAAGCTTCCGATGTACAGCCTGAGCGAGCTCTACCGCTACCCGGTCAAGTCCACCGCCTACGAGCCCCTGGAGTCCGTCCGCCTGGACGCCCTGGGCCTGGAAGGGGATCGCCGCTGGATGGTGGTGGAGGCGTCCAATGGCCGCTTCCTGACCCAGCGCCTGCTGCCGCAGATGGGGCGCATCGAGGCGCGCTGGCAGGATGACTTCCATGGTCTGCGCCTGCGTGCGCCGGGAGCGCAAGATATCTTCGTGTCAGTGCCTGAAAGCGACGCCAACCTGCGCGGCGTGCTGATCTGGCGCGACATGCTGCAAGTGCCGGACGCCGGCGATGAGGCGGCACAGTGGCTGAGCAGCTTCCTCGGCCGCGACGTGCGCCTGGTGCAGATGCCCGAGCAGCGCGCGCGCCAGGTGGATACCGCCTACGCCGAACCCGGTGAGCACGTGCATTTCGCCGATGGCTTCCCGCTGCTGCTGATCGGCCAGGGTTCGCTGGATGATCTGTCGGCCAAGGTCGGTCGCCCGCTGGAGATGCTGCGCTTCCGCCCGAATCTGGTGGTCACCGGCGCCGAACCCTTCGCCGAAGACGGCTGGAAACGCATCCGCATCGGCGACGTCACCTTCAAGGTGGCCAAGCCCTGCTCGCGCTGCATCCTTACCACCATCGACCCGCACACCGGCGAGCGCGATGCCGCCCGCGAGCCGCTGGCGACCCTGCTGGGCTATCGCAACGTCAATGGCGAGGCTCTGTTCGGCCAGAATCTGCTGGCGGAGAACCGTGGCGAGCTGAAACTGGGCATGCCGGTGGAAGTGCTGGAATAACGCTGGAACGACGCTGAGGCGGCGCGCCCGGACGGGCGCGCCGGATGACGCGGGATTTACAGCTTGCTGTCGACGCAACCGGTGCTCTGGCACTCGCGCTCACGCTCGCGCAGCACGACCAGGCGCTCGTTGGTCTTGTCCACGGCACACTGCAGGTTGACGAAATAGCCGCCGTCGCGCTCGTAGCTGCACTGGGCGTCGCGGTCCTTGATCCAGGCGATCTGGCTCTTCTTCAGTGCGGCCTTCTGGCCGTCGTTGAGCATCTTGCGCAGGGTGCCGAATTCATTGTTCAGCTCGCGGTCCACCTGGGCGTATTCGGTGCTCAGGCAGTACACGCTGTCGAAGGCGTTGCGCGGTTTCTCGCAGGCGGCGAGGGCCAGATCGGCACTGAGCAGGCCGGCGGCCAGGACGGTGAGGGAGAGGAGCGACTGGCGCATGGAATTTCCTTTTCCTTGAAGGGATGAAGACCGCCCGGCGGTGCCGGGCGGGGGAGGGATCAGAGCTCGTCGAAGAAGCGTTCGTGCCAGTCGACGATGGGTTGCGGCGCGTTGAGCTTCTGCCCGTAGATCACCGCGTAGGACAGCACGTTCTGCACGTAGGAGCGGGTCTCGTCGAACGGAATGGTCTCGACCCAGACGTCGAAGGCCAGGTGACGCGCATCCTTCAGCCACTGGCGCACACGGCCGGGGCCGGCGTTGTAGGCGGCGGTGGCGAGCACACGGTTGCCGTTGAACTGGCCGTGCACCTGGCTCAGGTAGGCGGCGCCGAGCTGGATGTTCACGTCCGGCACGATCAGTTGCTGCTGCGAAGCCAGCGGGATGCCGAACTTGCGCGAGGTTTCCTTGGCGGTGGCCGGCATCAGCTGCATCAGCCCGGTGGCACCGACGCCGGAGCGCGCATCGGACATGAAGGCGCTTTCCTGGCGGGTGATGGCAAACACCCAGCTGGAGTGCAGGCCGCGATTGCGCGCCTCGCGCACCAGGGTGTTGCGGTAGGCCATGGGGAAGCGGATATCGAGGTCATCCCAGTACTTCGCCTGGCTGATCGCGCGGATGGCCGGGAAGTACCACTGCATGTCGTAGGCGATCTTCGCCTGGGCCAGCAGTTCGTCGTGGCTCAGGTGGCGGGCAGCGTGGTACCACTCGCGGCGGGCGTTGATGATCTCGCCGCGGGCATAGAACTCCAGGGCGCGGCGGGTGCTCGGTGCGTTGCGCACGCGCTGCATCGTCCCGGCATCGGGCGAAACAGGTCGATTGTTCAGCTGGTAGGGGGCGTTGATCCGGTCGGCGGCGAGGAAGCCGTAGAAGTCACGCTCGCCGGCCACCGGCTGGTACAGGCTGATGGCCTGCTTGTTCTGCGGCTGCGCCAGTTGCAGCGAGCGAGCCTGCCAGTATTTCCAGCGGTTGGTCTCGGCCAGCGACGGCGGCAGGGCGCGGGTCAGTTCGTAGGCTTCTTCCCAGCGGCCCAGGCGCAGCAGCAGACGCAGGCGCCATTCGGTGACGGTGTCGTCGCGCAGTTGCGGGTCGTACTTGACCATCATCGGCAGCGCGCGCGGATCATAGCGGCGCGCCAGGCTCAGGCCGATCTCGCGGGCGATGGAGACTTTCTCGTCGCTGGAGAAGGGCAGCACCGAGCTGTAGTAGTCGAGCAGGCTGATGGCCTTTTCCGGGTCCTGCTTGGCCAGGCGGCGCAGGCCCAGGCCGACGACGTCGGCGGTGGCGTGGTCACGGGCGCCGAAGCGGGTGGTCTGGCTCAACTGCGCAGGATTCTGCGCCACATTGACCATCAGCGCGCCCTGGCTGCCGAGGGTCGGCAGGCGCTTGGAGAGCACCGTGGCGAGGCTGTAGTTGCCTTTCTCGGCGGCCAGCTTCAGGCGCTTCCAGACCTTTTCCTCGGTGAGCTGGCCGTCGGCCTGCCACAGGGCGAAGGTCGTGTCGCAGGCATCGGGCTGCGGCTTGCCGACCAGCCAGAGCTTCTCGGCGGTGGCGTAGCCGTCGGCCTTGTTGCCGTGGCCCAACTGGTACTGGCCGTAGAGGCAGTCCAGCTCGGTGAAGTTCATCTTCGGGTCGTAATAACGGACGAAGGTGTTCCAGTCGCCGCGATCGGCCAGCTGGCGCATCCAGCGCAGCTTCAGCCAGTTGATCTGCGGCAGGTCGCCGTGCTGTTCGATGAAGCGCTCGATCTCGGCGTTGCTGGCGCTTTTCAGGCGGTTGGTCAGCTCGTCGTAGGCCAGGTACGGCTGCAGCGGATAATCGGCCAGTGCCGATTGGTAGCTGAAGTACGGGCCGCTGTCGCCGCGCGCCAGGGCCTTCTGCGCCTCGTCGTACATCTGGCGCTGCTGGGGCAGGGACGCTGCGTTGGCTGTCGAAGCGGACAGGCTGAGGATCAGGCAGGAAAACAGTGAGAAAAGGCGACCGCGCATGGCTCTTCCGGGAAGATGATCGGTGGGCGCTGGATGGCGCGCGCCCGCTGCCGGGTAGCTTAGCCTGTTGCGCGCGGGGGGTGAAAGCGCCACCAGGGCTGCCTGGCTCAAAGGCGGACGAATGTCTCGCCCCGGCACTTTGTCCGCACCCCTCTGACTTTTCCGCGCTTTCCCTTAAACTGCGCGCCCTGTTTTACGGAAGATGCCCTCATGACCCTGCTCAAGTTAACCGACGTGTCCCTCGCCTTCGGCACCACTCCGCTGCTGGATAAGGTGTCCTGGCAGATCGCTCGCGGTGAGCGGGTCTGCATCATCGGCCGCAACGGCACCGGCAAGTCGAGCATGCTCAAGCTGGTCAAGGGCGAGCAGAAGCCCGATGACGGCGACATCTGGCGCGCCCCCTCGCTGAAGATCGGCGAGCTGCCGCAGGAGCTGCCGCGGGCCGACGATCGCACCGTCTACGACGTGGTCGCCGAAGGCTTGGCCGAAGTCGGTGAGCTGCTGGCGCAGTACCACCACCTGAGCATGCACATCGAAAGCGAAGAGGACCTGAACAAGCTGGCGCGCGTCCAGCAGGACCTCGAAGCCCGCGATGGCTGGCGCCTGGGGCAACTGGTGGACACCACCCTGAGCCGCCTGCAGCTGCCGGCCGACAAGACCCTCGCCGAGCTCTCCGGTGGCTGGCGCCGCCGCGTGCTGCTGGCCCAGGCGCTGGTGGCCGAGCCCGACCTGCTGCTGCTGGACGAGCCGACCAACCACCTGGACATCGGCGCCATCGCCTGGCTGGAAAACGCCCTGGCGGACTTCCCCGGCGCCGTGCTGTTCATCACCCACGACCGCTCCTTCCTGCAGGCCGTGGCGACCCGCATCCTCGAGCTGGACCGCGGCCACCTGATCGACTGGAACGGCGACTACGCGAGCTTCCTCGTCCATAAAGAGCAGGAACTGGCGGCGGAAGAGGCGGCCAACGCGCTGTTCGACAAGCGCCTGGCCCAGGAGGAAGTGTGGATTCGCCAGGGCATCAAGGCCCGCCGCACCCGTAACGAAGGCCGCGTGCGCGCGCTGAAGGCGATGCGCAACGAACGCGCCGAACGCCGCGAGCGCCAGGGCAAGGCCAGCTTCCAGATGGAGACGGCCGAGAAGTCCGGCAAGCAGGTGATCGTCGTCGAGAAGGCCGGCTTCGCCCATCCGGGCGGCCCGGCGCTGATCCGTGATTTCTCCCTGGTGCTGCAGCGCGGCGACCGTATCGGCCTGCTGGGCGCCAACGGCACCGGCAAGACCACGCTGCTCAAGCTGCTGCTGGGCGACCTGCAGCCGACTTCGGGCAGCGTCAAGGAAGGCACCCGACTGGAAGTGGCTTATTTCGACCAGCTGCGTCACCAGCTGGAGCCGGAAAAGACCGTCATCGACAACATTTCCGAAGGTCGCGAATTCATCACGATCAATGGGCAGAATCGCCACGTCCTCAGCTACCTTGGCGACTTCCTGTTCTCCCCGCAGCGCGCCCGGACCCCGGTGAAAGCGCTCTCCGGCGGCGAGCGGGCACGCCTGTTGCTGGCGAAGTTGTTCAGCAAGCCGGCCAACCTGCTGGTGCTGGACGAACCGACCAACGACCTGGACGTGGAAACCCTGGAACTGCTGGAAGAAGTGCTGCTGACCTTCGACGGCACCGTACTGATGGTCAGCCACGACCGGGCCTTCCTCGACAACGTGGTGACCAGCACCCTGGTGTTCGAAGGCGAAGGGCGCGTGCGCGAATTCGTCGGTGGCTACCAGGACTGGCTGCGCCAGGGCGGCTCGCCCAAGTTGCTCGGCGTGGGTGAGGAGAAGGGCGACAAGCCCGCTGCCGCACCAGTCGCCGAAGTGCCTGTGGCGGCACCTGCTGCGGTGGAAGCGGCGGCGCCGAAGAAGAAGCTGAGCTACAAGCTGCAGCGCGAGCTGGAGGCCATTCCCGGGCAGATTGACGCTCTGGAGGCAGAAATGGCTGCGCTGCAAGCAGAAACCGCAGCGCCGAATTTCTACCAGCGTCCGCCCACCGAGGCGCAGGCTGTTCTGGATCGCCTGGGGTCGCTGCAAGGGGAGCTGGACCAACTGATCGAACGCTGGGCCGAACTGGAAGAGTGATCCGTTCGGTCCGGTGATGTGCCCGTGCGTATCGCTGATCAAAGACTGTTAGGGATGGCCGAATGGCAATCGAGTACCGCATCACCCTGGATGATGAGCACGAGTTCAGTTACCGCATCGAGCTGGAGCGCCAGTACGACGCCCAGATAGCCGCCCAGACCCCGCGCTGGACGCGCCTGGAGAACAACCGTTGCAGCAACTGCCCGCTGAACCCGGCGCAGTACAGCCACTGCCCGGCGGCGGTGGACCTGCACCGGGTGATCGAGGATTTTCGTGGTTTGCCGGCCTTCAAGAAGGTCTCGGTGCAGGTACGCACGCCGGAGCGCGAGTACATCAAGCACGCGGGGCTGGAAGAGGGCCTGCGCGCGCTGCTCGGGGTGATCATGGCCACCAGTGCCTGCCCGCTGCTGGGCAAGCTCAAGCCGATGGCGCAACAGCACCTGCCGTTCGCCAGCAACCAGGAGTTCATCCTGCGCGCGGTGTCGCTGTACCTGATGCGCCAGTACTTCAACTTCCGTGAAGGGCGGCATGCGGATTGGGAGCTGAAGGGGCTGGTGAAGCAGTTCCAGCAGTTGCAGCTGGTGAACCAGGCGTTCTGGCAGCGGATTCACGAGACCTGCGACGGCGACTCGAACCTGAAGGCTTTCCTCAGCTTCTTCTCCATGGCGTCGAGCATGAGCTATTCGCTGGAGGCGCAACTGCAGAAGGTGCGGCCGCTGCTGATGAGCGGGGACATGCTAGGGGCCTGAAACGAAGCGGGCCCCGCAGGGCCCGCCGTCTACCCAGGTTGGCTCAGCTGGTTTTCTGCAGGCGCACGGCGAGGACATCGCAGGGCGCACCGTGCAGCACGTCGTTGGCGGTGGAGCCCAGCAGCAGGGCGAGGCCGTGGCGGCCGTGGCTACCGACGACGATCAGGTCGCAGTCCTGCTCATCGGCAAGGCGGTGGATTTCCTGGCGCGGCTGGCCGTAGACCAGGTGGCACTGGGAGCTGGTGATTTCGGCGTAGGTGAGGGTGAACTGGTGCAGGCGTTCCTTGGCCTGGTCGAATTGCTGCTGTTGCAGCATCGACAGGTCCATCGGCACGTCGCCGCCGAAGGCCATGGCCATGGGCTCGACCACATGCACCGCCGAGAGCCGGGCATCGTTGGCCTTGGCCAGTGCGACCGCCCGCTTCATCACCGGATCGCATTCTTCGGTAAGGTCGACGGCGACCAGAATGTGTTGGTAGGGCATGAGCGTCTCCTCCGGGGGACTCGTTATTAATCAGTATGGCCCCAATGGCCGTGCTTGACCTGTTTGACCGGTATAACCGATATGACCACGTGGATGGTAATCCTGCTCATTGCATTGGTGCTCAGCCCGCTGACCTGGCTGATCCCTTCGCGCGGCCAGCGCGGGCAGATGGACCTGCGCCTGCAGGCGCGACGCCTGGGCCTGGCCATGCAGATGGCGCAGCAGGAATGGCCCCACTGGCTGGAACGGCAGCCGCCGCGCCAGTGCGCGCAGTACCACCGCGCCCGCGGGAAGAACCGCGATGTCTGGTGCTACTGGCAGAGCGAGCCGGGCGTCTGGCTGGATCGCTGGCGCGAGGCGAGCGCCCCTGCCGAGCTGGCCCAGGCGCTGGCCAGTCTGCCGAAGGACGTCTACAAGGTCGAGGCGACACCCCAGTTCCTCGCGCTGTACTGGGGCGAGCGGGGCGACAGCAGCGACCTCGAGCGGGTCGCCAGCTTCCTTAAACAGCATGCCTGAGGCGATCAGCTCTGCTGCGCGGCATAGAGACCGGAGACTTTCTCCAGGTCTTCGATGATGCGGTCGGAGTACTTGTTGATCAGGAAGGGCACGCTGTTCTGGTTGTAGTTCTGCAGCGATTTCTCGATGTAGCGCCACTTGATCGCCACGCCGCGTAGCTCCTGGCCGATCTCCGGCGTGGTCTGCGGCGCCTGCTGCAGCTTCACCAGGTTGATCGCGAAGCGGTTGGCCAGGTCGTCCAGCGGGCGCTCCTCGCCGCCGCCGAAGAAGCTGGCGCCCACCGAGGCGTTGCGCGAGGCGTAGTCCACCGCGATGTCCTGCATCAGCAGGCTCTGCTCGCGGGTCTGCTGGGTCAGCGGCGGGACCTTGCTGCCGCTTTCCTCCTGGATTTTCGCGTAGAGCTGCTCTGCGGTGTCCAGCAGCTTGCGGTTCTGCGCCGCGAGGTCAGCCACCGGTTGCAGGTCGGTGTAGCCGCTCTTGTCCAGCGCGCCGGTGAGGACGTGCAACTGAGCCGCGTAGGCCTTCCATTCGTCCTGCAGTTCGGTCTTGAGCTTCTTCGATTCGGTGCCGGGCATTTCCCCGAGCTTGCCCAGGGCGTCGGTGGCGCTCTGCGACGAGGTCTCGACCATCCTGGCGTACTTCTGGTCGCCCTCCATCGCATTGAACATGAAGAAGTCGCCGAGGCTGCGTTGGGCGGCGAGGCGCGTCTGGTGGACATTGAGCAGGTCGCTGGCGGCGTCGGCGGCAGCGATGAGGGGCAGGGCGGTGAGCGCGAGCGCAGACAGCAGACGCACTAGCGGACGGCTGGGCATCGTTCCAACTCCTTGGAGCCATGGGCTTCTTGTTGTTTTGTATTCCACAGGTTCCAGGCGTCTGCCGGCGTTGGCAGAAGGCAGATCGCCATTGCGCCCGACTCTAGCGCGGGCCATGGGGTTTGAACAGTGGCTGTCGGGACGTCGGTGCCAGGTAACAATTGTCACGATAGGCGTGGTGAATAGCTCATCAGGGTTGCGCTGAATGCTCCGGCCCAGACGCCCCGGCCGCTTTGCGACTGTTACGTCTCGCCGATTGACAAGCATTGGCTTTTGCTAGAAGGTGGGCGCACCCAAATCAAACGGGCGTATGAATCGATCGTTTGCCACGTGCGAAGGATCCAACATAACGCCCCGGCTATCGCGTCGGCGGGTGTGCCGCAAGCTTTGGGACTAACCTCGGCACTGCCGAGCTGTCCCGATACACGGTGTCCGACGTGTGATTTCAAGCTTCCCTAGCGTGGAGATCAGTTGATGATTTACCAAGGTAAAGCCATCACGGTTAAGGCTCTTGAGAGCGGCATCGTCGAACTGAATTTCGACCTCAAGGGCGAGTCCGTCAACAAGTTCAACCGACTCACCCTGAATGAACTGCGTCAAGCAGTCGATACCATCAAGGCCGATGCGTCCGTCAAGGGCGTGATCGTGACCAGCGGCAAGGGCGTGTTCATCGTCGGCGCCGACATCACCGAGTTCGTCGACAACTTCAAGCTGCCTGACGAAGAGCTGCTGGCCGGCAACCTCGAAGCCAACAAGATCTTCAGCGACTTCGAAGACCTGAACGTTCCGACCGTAGCCGCGATCAACGGCATCGCCCTGGGCGGCGGTCTGGAAATGTGCCTGGCTGCCGACTTCCGTGTCATGAGCGCCACCGCCAAGGTCGGCCTGCCGGAAGTGAAGCTGGGCATCTACCCGGGCTTCGGCGGCACTGTTCGCCTGCCGCGCATCATCGGTTGCGACAACGCAGTCGAGTGGATCGCCTCGGGCAAGGAAAACCGTGCTGAAGACGCGCTGAAAGTCGGCGCCGTCGACGCCGTTGTGGCTCCGGAGCAGCTGCAAGCCGCCGCCCTGGACCTGGTCAAGCGCGCCATCGCCGGCGAGCTGGACCACAAGGCCCGCCGTCAGCCGAAGCTGGAAAAGCTCAAGCTGAACGCCATCGAGCAGATGATGGCCTTCGAAACCGCCAAGGGCTTCGTCGCAGGCCAGGCCGGCCCGAACTACCCGGCTCCGGTCGAAGCGATCAAGTCGATCCAGAAAGCCGCCAACTTCGGTCGCGACAAAGCGCTGGAAATCGAAGCCCAAGGCTTCGTGAAACTGGCCAAGACCTCGGTTGCGCAGAGCCTGATCGGCCTGTTCCTGAACGACCAGGACCTGAAGAAGAAGGCCAAGCAGTACGACGAGATCGCCAAGGACGTGAAACTGGCCGCCGTACTGGGCGCCGGCATCATGGGTGGCGGCATCGCCTACCAGTCCGCTTCCAAGGGCACTCCGATCCTGATGAAGGATATCCGCGAAGAGGGTATCCAGATGGGTCTGAACGAGGCCTCGAAGCTGCTGGGCAAGCGCGTCGAAAAAGGCCGCATGACCCCGGCCAAGATGGCCGAGGCCCTGAACGCCATTCGCCCGACCATGTCCTACGGCGACTTCGGCAACGTCGACATCGTCGTCGAAGCCGTGGTCGAGAATCCGAAGGTCAAGCAGATCGTTCTGGCCGAAGTTGAAGGCGTAGTGAAGGAAGACGCGGTCCTCGCGTCGAACACCTCCACCATCTCCATCAACCTGCTGGCCAAGGCGCTCAAGCGTCCGGAAAACTTCGTCGGCATGCACTTCTTCAACCCGGTGCACATGATGCCCCTGGTCGAAGTCATCCGCGGCGAGAAGTCCAGTGACGTCGCCGTCGCCACCACCGTGGCCTACGCCAAGAAGATGGGCAAGAACCCCATCGTGGTGAATGACTGCCCCGGCTTCCTGGTCAACCGCGTGCTGTTCCCGTACTTCGGCGGCTTCTCCAAGCTGCTGGGCTTCGGTGTGGACTTCGTGCGCATCGACAAGATCATGGAGAAGTTCGGCTGGCCCATGGGCCCGGCCTATCTGTCCGACGTGGTCGGCATCGACACCGGCCACCACGGCCGTGACGTGATGGCTGAAGGCTTCCCGGACCGCATGGCCGTGGAAGGCAAGACTGCCGTCGACGTGATGTACGACGCCAACCGCCTGGGTCAGAAGAACGGCAAGGGCTTCTACGCCTACGAGACCGACAAGCGCGGCAAGCCGAAGAAAGTCACCGATCCGCAGGCTTATGAGCTGCTGAAGTCCATCGTCACCGAGCAGCGCGAGCTGACCGACGAGGACATCATCAACTTCATGATGATCCCGCTGTGCCTGGAAACCGTGCGCTGCCTGGAAGACGGCATCGTCGAAACCGCTGCCGAGGCCGACATGGGCCTGATCTACGGCATCGGCTTCCCTCCCTTCCGTGGCGGTGCCCTGCGTTACATCGACTCCATCGGTGTGGCCGAATTCGTCGCACTGGCCGACCAGTACGCCGACCTGGGTGCGCTGTACCACCCGACCGCGAAGCTGCGTGAAATGGCCAAGAACGGCCAGAAGTTCTTCGGTTGAGTGCGCAACGAATAGAGCGAGAGTGAATTTATGAGCCTGAATCCGAGAGACGCCGTCATTGTCGACTTCGGCCGCACCCCGATGGGCCGTTCGAAGGGTGGCATGCACCGCAACACCCGCGCGGAGAACATGTCCGCGCACCTGATCAGCAAGCTCCTGGAGCGCAACCCGAAGATCGACCCGGCGGAAGTCGAGGACGTTATCTGGGGCTGCGTGAACCAGACCCTGGAGCAGGGCTGGAACATCGCACGCATGGCGTCGCTGATGACCCAGATCCCGCACACCAGCGCCGGCCAGACCGTCAGCCGCCTGTGCGGCTCGTCCATGAGCGCCCTGCACACTGCCGTGCAGGCGATCCAGACCGGCAACGGTGACGTCTTCGTCATCGGCGGCGTGGAGCACATGGGCCACGTCGGCATGATGCACGGCGTCGACCCGAACCCGCACATGTCCCTGTACGCCGCCAAGGCGTCGGGCATGATGGGCCTGACCGCCGAAATGCTGGGCAAGATGCACGGCATCACCCGCGAGGCGCAGGACAAGTTCGGCGTGCGTTCGCACCAGCTGGCCTGGAAAGCGACTCAGGAAGGCAAGTTCAAAGACGAAATCATCCCGATGGAAGGTTACGACGAGAACGGCTTCCTGAAGGTCTTCGACTTCGACGAAACCATCCGTCCGGAAACCACCCTGGAAAGCCTGGCGGCCCTGAAGCCGGCCTTCAACCCGAAGGGCGGCACCGTGACGGCGGGTACTTCCTCGCAGATCACTGACGGCGCTTCCTGCATGATCGTCATGAGCGCCCAGCGCGCCCAGGACCTCGGTGTGCAGCCGATGGCCGTGGTTCGCGCCATGGCTGTGGCGGGCGTTGATCCGGCGATCATGGGCTACGGCCCGGTTCCGTCGACCAACAAGGCGCTCAAGCGTGCCGGCCTGACCATCAACGACATCGACTTCTTCGAGCTCAACGAAGCCTTCGCCGCACAGGCCCTGCCGGTGCTGAAGGACCTCAAGATCCTCGACAAGATGGAAGAGAAGGTCAACCTGCACGGCGGCGCCATCGCCCTGGGTCACCCGTTCGGCTGCTCCGGTGCGCGTATCTCCGGCACCCTGCTGAACGTGATGAAGCAGAACAGTGGCACCCTGGGCGTGTCCACCATGTGCGTGGGCCTCGGTCAGGGCATCACCACCGTCTTCGAACGCGTCTAAGCTTTCGTCGATGGGAGAGCCGGGGCCTTGTGCCCCGGCTTTCGTTTTTGTCGGGCGGGGATTGCCCGACGGCCGCGCAATGAGCACAATCGCCGCCTTTTGGCCGGCCGAGGGAGAACCGACATGCACTTGCAGCCCGGACTGTATCGACATTACAAGGGACAGCAGTACCGCGTTCTCGGCGTCGCCCGGCACTCGGAGACCGAGGAAGAGCTGGTGATCTACCAGGCGCTGTACGGCGAATTCGGCCTCTGGGTACGCCCGCTGAGCATGTTTACCGAGGCGGTGGAAGTGAATGGCGAGAACGTTCCGCGCTTTGCTCTGGTGAGCGCCGAAAACGATCCGCTGGGTCTTCAGACCGGCCCGTCCGGCGAAACCCAAGCTTGACCTTGGCGCGACCGCCACTATATATAGCGGTGCCGCTCCTAGCTCCTCCCTCCTTATAAATTCATCTTTTCGACGCAGGAATATTCCGATCCATGGGTAAATCGCTGGTCATCGTGGAATCACCGGCCAAGGCCAAGACCATCAACAAGTACCTGGGCAACCAGTACGTGGTGAAGTCGAGCATCGGCCACATCCGCGACCTGCCCACCAGCGGCTCGTCCGCGTCGAAGGAGCCTGCGGCAAAAACGCGCAAGACCGCTGCCGAGGCGCCGGCCCTGTCGCCGAAGGAGAAGGCCAAGCGCCAGCTCGTCACCCGCATGGGCGTCGATCCGGAGCACGGCTGGAAGGCCAAGTACGAGATCCTGCCCGGCAAGGAAAAGGTGATCGAGGAGCTGCGCCGCCTGGCCAAGGATGCCGACACCATCTATCTCGCAACCGACTTGGACCGCGAAGGGGAGGCCATTGCCTGGCACCTGCGCGAGGCCATCGGCGGCGACGACTCGCGCTACAAGCGCGTGGTCTTCAACGAAATCACCAAGAAGGCCATCCAGGAGGCCTTCTCCCAGCCCGGCGAGCTGGATATCAACCGCGTGAATGCCCAGCAGGCACGCCGCTTCCTCGATCGCGTGGTGGGCTACATGGTCTCGCCGCTGCTGTGGGCCAAGATCGCCCGTGGCCTGTCCGCCGGCCGCGTGCAGTCGGTGGCGGTGAAGCTGGTGGTCGAGCGTGAGCGCGAGATCCGCGCCTTCGTTCCCGAAGAGTACTGGGAAGTGCACGCCGACCTCGGCACGCCGAAGAACGACAAGGTCCGCTTCGAAGTGGTGCGCGAGAAGGGCGAAGCCTTCAAGCCGCTGAACGAAGCCCAGGCCACCGCTGCCCTGGAGAAGCTCAAGGCCTCCAGCTACAGCATCGCCAAGCGCGAAGACAAGCCGACTTCCAGCAAGCCCTCGGCACCGTTCATCACCTCCACCCTGCAGCAGGCCGCGAGCAATCGCCTGGGCTTCGGGGTGAAGAAGACCATGATGATGGCCCAGCGTCTCTACGAAGCCGGCTACATCACCTATATGCGTACCGACTCGACCAACCTGTCGGCCGACGCCATCGACATGGTGCGCGGCTTCATCGACAGCGAGTTCGGCAAGAAATACCTGCCGGCCAAGCCGAACTTCTACTCCAGCAAGGAAGGCGCCCAGGAGGCTCACGAAGCGATTCGTCCTTCTGACGTCAACCTGCGTCCGACCCAGCTGTCGGGCATGGAGCGCGACGCCGAGCGCCTGTATGACCTGATCTGGCGCCAGTTCGTGGCCTGCCAGATGCCGCCGGCCGAGTACCTGTCCACCACCGTCAGCGCGGCTGCCGGTGACTTCGAGCTGCGCGCCAAGGGCCGCATTCTCAAGTTCGACGGCTACACCAAGGTGCTGCCGCAGCAGAGCAAGCCGGGCGAGGATGACGTCCTGCCGGAAATGAACCAGGGCGACGCGATGAAGCTGCTCAAGCTCGATCCGAGCCAGCACTTCACCAAGCCGCCGGCGCGCTTCTCCGAAGCCAGTCTGGTCAAGGAACTGGAAAAGCGCGGCATCGGCCGTCCGTCCACCTACGCGGCGATCATCTCCACCATCCAGGAGCGCGGCTACGTCACCACCCACAATCGCCGCTTCTACGCGGAAAAGATGGGCGACATCGTCACCGACCGCCTCAACGAGAGCTTCTCCAACCTGATGGACTACGGCTTCACCGCCGGCATGGAAGAGAACCTCGATGACGTGGCCCAGGGCGAGCGCGACTGGAAAAACGTGCTGGACGAGTTCTACGGCGACTTCCGCAAGAAGCTCGACCTGGCCGAAGCCTCCAACGACGGCATGCGCGCCAACCAGCCGACCCTGACCGACATCCCCTGCCGCGAGTGCGGCCGGCCGATGATGATCCGTACCGCCTCCACCGGCGTGTTCCTCGGCTGCTCGGGCTACAGCCTGCCGCCGAAAGAGCGCTGCAAGGCGACCGTCAACCTGATTCCGGGCGACGAAATCGCCGCGGATGACGAGGGCGAATCCGAGTCCCGCGTACTGCGCGGCAAGCACCGCTGCCCGATCTGCAGCACCGCGATGGACGCCTACCTGGTCGACGAGAAGCGCAAGCTGCATATCTGCGGCAACAACCCGGATTGCGCCGGCTACGAGATCGAGGAAGGCCAGTACCGCATCAAGGGCTACGAAGGCCCGAGCCTGGAATGCGACAAGTGCGGCAGCGAGATGCAACTCAAGACCGGCCGCTTCGGCAAGTTCTTCGGCTGCACCAACCCGACCTGCAAGAACACCCGCAAGTTGCTGAAGAGCGGCGAGCCCGCGCCGCCGAAGATGGACGCCATCCGCATGCCGGAACTCAAGTGCGAGAAGGTGGACGACATCTACGTATTGCGTGACGGCGCTTCCGGCCTGTTCCTGGCCGCCAGCCAGTTCCCGAAGAACCGCGAGACCCGTGCTCCGCTGGTTGCCGAGCTGGTGCCGCACAAGGAAGAGCTGGATCCTAAGTACCACTTCCTGCTCGCAGCTCCCGCGAAAGACCCGGATGGCCGCCCGGCGGTAATCCGTTTCAGCCGCAAGACCAAGGAGCAGTACGTACAGTCCGAGGTTGATGGCAAGCCCACCGGCTGGCGCGCGTTCTTCGACGGTGGCAAGTGGAAGGTCGAAGACAAGCGCTGATGGAAGGCGCGCCCCGCTGAGGCGGGGCGTGCTTATACTGCCGCAGTCGACTGCAGAGGGCCCGGTCATGGCGAACGAACTCTATACCCGTACCAACCAGAAGCTGTTCTTCGCCGGCCTTGCCCTGGAAGCCTGGCGCAGCGCCGAAGCGGCGCGTGCGATGAATGCCCAGGCGCGCATCCAGGCTGAACGCGAAGCGGCGCTGTTCCATCTCTACGGAGCGGTGCTGGGCGTAGCCCATGAGATCGCTGGCTACTACCGCCTGCCCCAGGCCGGCGCGCCGCGCGTCGATATGCTGCTGAATGCCGAGGTACTGGCTGCCGCGCCAAGCCCGGAGCTGGCGGAGATGGTCGAGCTGGCGCAATCGCCGGAAGCCTGGCTGGGTCGCCTGCTGGCCGCCTATGCCGCGTTGTTCCAGCCGCCGAGCGAGCCGAGGAAAGCCAAGGTCGATCCGACCCAGCCGCTGATCCAGGCGGTGAATGTCGACGACGAGGCGCCGGTCGAGTTGGGCAATGACGAGCTGGAAACCTGGCGCAAATCCCTGAAAGACCTGGTGCTGCGCTTCCGCGCATCGCTTACCGAGCTCTGATCCCTGCATCACAACCCGCCGGCCTTCCGGTCGGTCCGCGCAAGCTTTGGCTAGGGTGCGGCGGGTGTGGCTGTTACACTACGCGTTCTGCTGTGGAGAACGTCGCTATGCCAACCTCATTTCTGGAAATTGTCGAGCTGCCTGACGGGCGTATCGTGCTGCGTCGTGCGGACGAGGAGGAGGCGCTGGTGACCCTGGAGTTCTCCGCCGATGCCAAGGGCTTCCTGCAGGGCCAGCACATCGAGATCGCCAAGGCGATGTTCAATGTGGGTGTACAGATGGCCGGCCGTCTCGCCGAAGGCGGTGACATGAGCATGGACGACGAAGGTCCGCGCGTCCTGCATTGAGTTCTTCCGCTTCGCCGCGTTCGCGGCGAAGCTTCCCGATCAGATCAACCCATACGAATATTCAGGCTCTGCGCCTGGCCGGCAACGGCGGCGCGGGACAGTTGCGCGCGCGCTTTCGCGCTGAGATTCAGCCAGCTCACCACGGTGTGGCTGTTGCCCAGGCGCAGCGCTTCGCAGGCCAGGGCCTGGGCGGCGGCCTGATCGCGGGCCGGAAGCAGCAGGATGCCCTGGCGGTTCAGGCCGGCCTTGCGCAGCCAGTCCGGAGTCAGGCTGGACGGCGGAGCGATCAGGGTCAGCCAGCGCGAATCGCTTTCCTCGCTCAGCTCGCGGAGCATCGGCGCCAGCAACATCAGGCACTGGCCGGGGAGGCCGCGCAGGGCGATCTCGCTGAAGGCGCTTTCGTCGGCGACGGGCTCTTCTTCCATCAGCTCCGGAAGCAGGGGAGCAGTACCGCTTGCCCAGAGTGCTTCCTGGAACAGCGGGAGTTGCGGCAGGTTCTGCGGCTGCGGGTACTGCATGGGTGTCTCCTGTTCAGCGACGGATCACGCCGACGCTCAAGCCTTCGATGACCAGTTCCTGTTCCTTGAGATCGACCTCGATGGGGGCGAACTCCGGGTTCTCGGCGAGCAGCCAGACCTTGCTGCCTTCGCGCTTGAAGCGCTTCACCGTGACCTCTTCACCCAGGCGGGCGACGACGATCTGGCCGTTGCGCGCCTCGCGGGTGACATGCACGGCGAGCAGGTCGCCATCCATGATGCCAACGTCCTTCATGCTCTGGCCGCGCACGCGCAGCAGGTAGTCGGCCGGCGGGTTGAAGAAGGTGGGGTTGATCCGGCAGGTGTCATCGACATTCTGCTCGGCGAGGATCGGTGCGCCGGCGGCGACGCGGCCGATGATCGGCAATTCGTCGTCATTGGCGGCGGCCTTGGGCTCGAAGCCGGGGATGCGGATGCCACGGGAGGCGCCCGGGGTCATCTCGATGGCACCTTTGCGGGCGAGGGCCTTCAGGTGCTCCTCGGCGGCGTTGGGCGACTTGAAGCCGAGCTCCTGGGCGATTTCCGCGCGGGTGGGCGGGTAGCCGTTGGCTTCCAGGCAGCGTTTGATGAAGGCGAGGATCTCGGCTTGGCGCGGCGTGAGCTTCAGCATGTCCATACTCTGGCTTTTTATACAGTGCCTGGAATTATATACAGTGATGGCGGGCTGGCAATGCTTTTATTGGGTGCGGCTGTCGGTGGAACGTTCGTGCATGTAACCTTTGGGCGTTGGCAGGCGTCTTGCTGTAGATCCTCATCGATTCAGGCGTCTCGTCGCATTGCCATGATATTGGTAACAATCCATCGCACTTTGCTTGACAATACAAGACGCTGAAACGTATGTTTCAAACAAGTGTTTGTCAGGCGGAGTAGCCATGGCCCAGTCGGAAACCGTCGAACGCATCCTGGATGCTGCGGAACAGCTGTTCGCGGAGAAAGGCTTCGCCGAAACCTCCCTGCGTCTGATCACCAGCAAGGCGGGGGTGAATCTCGCGGCGGTGAACTATCACTTCGGCTCGAAGAAGGCGCTGATCCAGGCGGTCTTCTCGCGCTTCCTCGGCCCGTTCTGCGCCAGCCTCGAGAAGGAGCTGGATCGCCGTCAGGCCAAGCCCGATGCGCCGCGCGCCACCCTGGAGGAGCTGCTCGAACTGCTCGTGGTCCAGGCCATGGCGGTGAAGCCGCGTAGCGGCAACGACCTGTCGATCTTCATGCGCCTGCTGGGCCTGGCGTTCAGTCAGAGCCAGGGCCACCTGCGCAAGTACCTCGAAGAGGTCTACGGCAAGGTATTCCGCCGCTACATGCTGCTGGTGCATGAGTCCGCGCCGCGCCTGCCGCCGCTGGAACTGTTCTGGCGCGTGCACTTCATGCTGGGTACCGCGGTGTTCAGCATGTCCGGCATCAAGGCGCTGCGCGCCATGGCCGAGAACGATTTCGGCGTGAACACTTCCATCGAGCAGGTGATGCGCCTGATGGTGCCGTTCCTTGCTGCCGGCATGCGTGCCGACAGCGGCGTCAGTGATCCCTCGCTGGCGGGTGCGCAGCTCAAGCCGCGCACCAAGTCGAGTGCCGCCCAGGCGCCCGCCAAGGTCTGATCCGGGCCCGGCTTCACGCTGGGCTGCGTCGGCCCGATCGGCTACAGTAGCCGGCCATGGCTGATCTCGATCTTCTCCATATCTCCCTTGCTGACCAGATGCTCTACGGCTTCGCCGCAGGGCGTCTTGTCGTGCGCGTTCCGGTATCCAGCGCTGCCAACGGCGCGGGGGAGCGCAACGGCTCCGGCTGCACGCCACGCGGCTTGCACCAGGTCCGTGCACGCATCGGCGATGGCTTGCCCAAAGGCGCGGTACTGAAGGGCCGACGCTGGACTGGCGAGACCTGGACGGCCGTGCTTCACGAGGCATTTCCCGGCCGCGACTGGATCCTCTCGCGCATCCTCTGGCTCAGCGGCTGCGAGCCGGGGCGCAATCGGATGGGCGAGGTCGATACCTTCCGCCGCTACATCTATCTGCACGGCACGCCGGACTGCGAGCCCATGGGCACGCCGCTGTCCCACGGCTGTGTCCGCCTGCGCAATGATGACCTGCTGGAACTCTTCCCGCAGGTGCCGCTCCATTGCCGGGTCCGAATCGAAGAACCCGCCTGTCCCGAGTGGCAGGTGGCGCAACTGAATTGAAAGGAATGCACATGCAAGGCTCCCTGATGCTCGACATCGGCGGCACCTGGCTTACCGCCGAGGACCGCCAGATCCTGCGCCACCCGGAAGTCGGTGGCCTGATCATCTTTGCCCGCAACATCGAATCGCCGCGCCAGGTGCGTGAGCTGATGGCTGCCATCCGCGCCGTACGCCCCGACCTGCTGCTGGCAGTGGACCAGGAGGGCGGTCGCGTGCAGCGCCTGCGCCAGGGCTTCCTGCGCCTGCCGGCGATGCGCGCCATCGCCGATAACGCCAATGCCGAACGACTGGCCGAGCAGTGCGGCTGGCTGATGGCGACCGAGGTGCTGGCGGTAGGGCTGGACCTGAGCTTCGCCCCGGTACTGGACCTGGATCACCAGCGCAGCGCCGTGGTCGGCAGCCGGGCCTTCGAAGGCAATCCGGAGCGCGCCGTGGCGCTGGCTGGCGCCTTTATCCGTGGCATGCGCGCCGCCGGCATGGCTTCCACCGGCAAGCACTTCCCTGGCCACGGCTGGGCGGAAGTGGATTCCCATGTGGGGATTCCCGAGGACGAGCGCACACTGGAACAGATCCGCGCCGTGGACCTGGTGCCGTTCCAGCGCCTGTCCGGCGAGCTGGATGCGCTGATGCCGGCCCACGTGATCTACCCGCAGGTCGACCCTAACCCCGCCGGCTTCTCCCGCCGCTGGCTGCAGGACATCCTGCGTGGCGAGCTGGGCTTCGACGGGGTGATCTTCAGTGATGACCTGTCCATGGCCGGCGCCCATGTGGTCGGCGATGCTGCCAATCGCATCGAGGCTGCGCTGAGCGCTGGCTGCGACATGGGCCTGGTGTGCAATGACCGCGCCTCCGCCGAACTGGCCCTGAGCGCCCTGCAGCGCCTCAAGGTCAGCGTGCCGCAGCGTCTGCAACGCATGCGCGCCAAGGCCTGGCCGGGTGTCGAATACAAGCAGCAACCGCGCTGGCAACAAGCCGTCGGCGAACTGCGCGCCGCACAACTGATTGATTAAGGATTTGCCATGACTGTCTACGCCATCATCGGCGGCACCGGCCTGACCCAGCTGGAAGGGTTGACCCTGAAGGACGCCATCGAGCTGGATACGCCCTACGGCGCGCCTTCGGCGGCCATCCAGCGCGGCGAGTTCGCCGGTCGCGAGGTGCTCTTCCTCGCCCGCCATGGCCACCCGCATCGCTTCCCGCCGCACCAGGTGAACTACCGCGCCAACCTCTGGGCGCTGAAGCAGGCTGGCGCCGAAGCCATCCTTGCGGTGAACGCTGTGGGCGGCATCCACGCCGCCATGGGCAGCGGCCATCTCTGCGTGCCGCATCAGATCGTCGACTACACCTGGGGCCGCGAGCACACCTATTTCGCCGGTGATATCGAGCACGTTACCCACATCGACTTCAGCCACCCCTATGACGAGCCGCTGCGGCTCAAGCTGATCGCCGCCCTGCAGGCGCTAGGCTATGCCTACAGCAGCCATGGCGTGTATGCCGCGACCCAGGGCCCGCGCCTGGAGACTGTGGCGGAAGTCGCCAAGCTGGAGCGTGACGGTTGCGACATCATCGGCATGACCGGCATGCCCGAGGCCGCACTGGCCCGCGAACTGGACCTGCCCTACGCCTGCCTGTCGCTGGTGGTGAACCCGGCAGCCGGCAAGTCCAGCGGCATCATCACCATGGCCGAGATCGAGCAGGCGCTGCACGAAGGCATCGGCAAGGTGCGCGAGGTGCTGGGGCGTGTACTCATAAGCTGACGCTCTCTGCAAGAACGGGCCATGCCCGCGAATCGCTTGGCGCCGTGCCTTGCAGGTTCGCGAGCAAGCCCGCTTCTTTGAAGAGCAAGAAAAAGCCCGGCGAATGCCGGGCTTTTTGTTTATTGCGCGGGCTGTGCCGGCGGTGGGGCTTCGAAGCCGCCGTCTGCCGGTGCGGCCGGAGCCTGTTGCTGTTGCGGCGCATCCGGGCCGGTCGGCGCTTCGTCTTCCATGCCGGGCGGCGGAGCGGAGGCGGGCTTGGCGTTGAGTGGGGTCACCTTGATCAGCATGCCCAGGCTCGGGTGGTCGAGGTAGGTCAGCACGCTGTTCTTCAGGCTGGCTTCCTGGACCATGTGCTGGCTGGCGGCGAGCAGGCCGTCCTGGCCGAACTGATTGATCCAGAAGTCGGTCTGGGTGTTCACGAAGCGCTGCTGGCTGAGGGTGACGGTGCCTTCCACCGGGAAGTGGCCGTCACGCTGGGCGCCTTCGCTCAGGGAAATCTTCACCGGGTTGGCATCGATTTCCTGGCGCCAGGCCTTGTGCATCAGCACCTGGAAGCCTTCGTTCTGCTTGAGCTTGGCCACCTGGGCGTCCATTGCGGTGGGGCGCGAGCTGTCCGGGCCCGGCGGTTGCGCGCCCTTGGCCCAGTCGTCGGGTGCGGGGCGGCTGGCGAACACGGCGTCGCCAGATTGCTGGAAGAGGATCAGCTCCACCTGGTAGGGCTCGGCGAAGGCGGCTGGCGACAGAAGCGCCAGCGACAGCAGCAAGGGTTGGAACAGGCGCATGCACAGGGTCCTTAATGAGTCTGTGGCGTGAGGCGCTCGAGCAGCGCTTCCAGCGTGTTGAACCGTTCTTCCGGGCGCTCCATGGGCACCTGGAACTTGAAGAGGGTGGCCCCTTCGAATTTGTACCGATTGGGCTGGCTCTGGATCATCTTGATCAGCACCAGCGGGTCGACGCAGGTATCGGCGGCGAATTCTACCCGTCCGCCCTGTGGGCCGGCATCTACCTTCACGATCCCGAGCTTTTCTGCCTGCAGTTTCAGCAAAGTCAGACGGATCAGGTTCTTCGCCGGGTCAGGCAGCAGGCCGAAGCGGTCGATCATTTCCACCTGCAGCTCGCGCAGGCCGTCCTCGTCGGCGGCGTTGGCGATGCGCTTGTAGAGGATCAGGCGGGCGTGAACGTCCGGCAGGTAGTCCTCGGGGATCAGCGCCGGTACGCGCAGATTGATGTCCGGGCCGCCGCCCAGCGGTTGTTCGAGGTTTGGCTGTTCGCCCTTGCGGATGGCCTTCACCGCGCGTTCGAGCATTTCCATGTAGAGGGTGAAACCCACCGCCTGGATCTGTCCGCTCTGGCCGTCGCCGAGCAACTCGCCGGCGCCGCGGATTTCCAGGTCGTGGGTCGCCAGCACGAAACCGGCACCCAGGTCCTGGGCGTTGGCGATGGCTTCCAGGCGCTTCTCGGCGTCCGGCGTCATCTGCTTGCGCGGCGGGGTGAGCAGGTAGGCGTAGGCCTGGTGGTGGCTGCGGCCGACGCGCCCGCGCAGCTGGTGCAGCTGGGCCAGGCCGAACTTGTCGGCGCGCTCGATGAGGATGGTGTTGGCGCTCGGCACATCGATGCCGGTCTCGATGATGGTCGAGGCCACCAGCACGTTGAAGCGCTTGTGGTAGAAGTCGCTCATCACCCGTTCCAGGTCGCGCTCGTTCATCTGCCCGTGACCGATACCGATGCGCGCCTCGGGAACCAGCTCCGCCAGGTCGCGGGCGCACTTCTCGATGGTCTTCACTTCGTTGTGCAGGAAGTACACCTGACCCCCGCGCAGCAGTTCGCGCAGCAGGGCTTCCTTGATCACCGACTTCTGCTCCTCCATGACGAAGGTACGCACGGACAGGCGGCGCGCCGGCGGCGTGGCGATGATCGACAGGTCGCGCATGCCGGCTACCGCCATGTTGAGCGTGCGCGGGATCGGCGTGGCGGTGAGGGTAAGGATGTCCACCTCGCTGCGCAGGGCCTTGAGCTGCTCCTTCTGACGTACGCCGAAACGGTGCTCCTCGTCGATGATGACCAGGCCGAGGTTCTTGAACTTCACATCGTCCTGCAGCAGCTTGTGGGTGCCGATGACGATGTCGACCTTGCCCTCGGCCAGCTGCGCCACGGCGCCTTCGACTTCCTTGGCGGACTTGAAGCGGCTCATGACCTCCACGCTCACCGGCCAGTCGGCGAAGCGGTCGCGGAAGCTGTTGTAGTGCTGCTGGGCGAGGAGGGTGGTCGGCACCAGCACGGCGACCTGCTTGCCGCTGTGCACCGCGACGAAGGCGGCGCGCATGGCCACCTCGGTCTTGCCGAAGCCCACGTCGCCGCAGACCAGGCGGTCCATCGGCTTGTCGGCGAGCATGTCGGCCACCACGGCTTCGATGGCGGTCTGCTGGTCCGGGGTTTCCTCGAAGGGGAAGCCGGCGGAGAAGGTGGCGTAGTCGACCTGCGGGTCCTTGAACGCATAGCCCTTGCGCGCGGCGCGGCGGGCGTAGATGTCCAGCAGTTCGGCGGCGACGTCACGGACTTGCTCGGCGGCCTTGCGCTTGGCCTTCTGCCAGGTTTCCGAGCCCAGCTTGTGCAGCGGCGCCAGGGCGTCGTCGCTGCCGGTGTAGCGGGCTATCAGGTGCAGGTTGGCCACCGGCACGTAGAGCTTGGCTTCGTCGGCGTACTGCAGGGCGAGGAATTCGGCGTTCTGGCCGTCGATCTCCAGGGTGATCAGGCCCATGTAGCGGCCGACACCGTGGTCGATGTGTACCACCGGCGCGCCTTCGCGCAGCTCGGTGAGGTTCTTGATGACGTTCTCGCCGCCGTCGCGGGTTTTCTCGCGGCGCCGGCGCTGCATGACGCGCTGGCCGAAGAGCGGGCTTTCGGCGACCAGGGCAATGCCCGGCTGGCCCTTGTCGGCGTCCAGCAGCAGGCCTTCGTCCATCGGCGCGATGGTGATCGCCAGGCGGTCCTTGTGCGCCAGGAAGCCCGGCCAGCCCTCGACTTCGAGCGGGCGCAGCTTCAGTCGCGCCAGCAGCTCCAGCAGCACCTCGCGGCGGCCGGCGGACTCGGCGGTAAAGAGGATGCGGCCGTCGAACTGCTCGATGAACTGGCGCAGGCGCGCCAGCGGCTCGCTGGCCTTGGCCTCGATGGCCAGTTCGGGCAGCGCTTGCGCGGGGAAGCGCTCGCGGCCGACGCCGCTCTCGATCGGCTCGGGGCTGACCACCACGCGCGGCCAGTTCTTCAGGCGGGCGAAGCAGTCTTCCACCGGCAGGAAGACTTCGGCCGGCGGCAGCAGCGGGCGTTCCGGGTCGTAGCGGCGGTCTTCGTAGCGGTTGCGCACGTCGGTCCAGAACTGTTCCGCGGCGCTCTCGATGCCCGGCAGGGAGAACACCTGGGTGTCCTGTGGCAGGTAGTCGAACAGCGTCGAAGTCTCGCCATCTTCGAAGAACAGCGGGATGTAGTACTCGATGCCGGCGGGTGTCAGGCCGCTGGCGAGGTCCTGATAGATCGGGCAGCGGCGGTAGTCGACGTCGAAACGCTCGCGGAAGCGGCCACGGAAGCCGGTCACCGCTTCCTTGCGCAGCGGGAACTCGCGCGCCGGCAGCAGGCGGATGCTCTCCACCTTGTCGATGGAGCGCTGGGTTTCCGGGTCGAAGGTGCGCAGCGTCTCGATTTCGTCATCGAACAGGTCGATGCGGTAGGGCAGTTCGCTGCCCATCGGGAACAGGTCGATCAGCGCGCCGCGCACGGCGAACTCACCGTGTTCGTAGACAGTGTCCACGCAGCGGTAGCCGGCAGCCTCGAAGCGGCTGCGCATCTGCTCGACGTCGAGTTTCTGGCCGACATCCAGCACCAGGCTGCTGCCGAGCAGGAACTTGGCCGGCGCCAGGCGGTGCAGGGCGGTGGTGATCGGCACCACGAGCACGCCGCGGCGCAGTTCGGGCAACTGATAGAGCGTGGCGACGCGCTGGGAAATGATGTCCTGGTGCGGCGAGAACACGTCGTAGGGCAGGGTTTCCCAGTCCGGCAGCTGCAGCACTGGCAAATCCGGCGCGAAGAAGCGCAGCTCCTGCTCCAGGCGCTCGGCGCTCTGGCTGTCGGCGGTCAGCAACAGGGTGAAACGTTTCGCCGGCCCGGCCGCTTCAGCGATGGCCAGGCTCAGGGCGGCCCCGGGGAGGTTGCCCCAGGATTGTTTGCCGGCTGCGGTCGGCAATGTAGGGATACGCAATACGGACACGGGCAGTCTTGGCTCCGGTCGAGGAATTTGACCGGTCGGATTGTAACTATCCCGATTGACGGATGTCAGTCATACGACCGCTGCGGATTGCCGGCGATTGTTCGCGCCGTCATAATGTA
Organism: Pseudomonas sp. PDM19; assembly: GCF_014852215.1. NCBI lineage: Bacteria > Pseudomonadati > Pseudomonadota > Gammaproteobacteria > Pseudomonadales > Pseudomonadaceae > Pseudomonas > Pseudomonas sp. PDM19. The sequence continues at coordinate 1,144,462 of NZ_JACVBG010000002.1, forward strand.
GCCCCTTTTTTCTTCTCCTACATGTGGAAGGTATTGCCCGTGACCCAGAAGCCCGACCAGTGTCTCGGTGAGTGGATCGATCGTGAAGCCCTCGCGGAAGCCATGATTCCGCTGATCGGTCAGCTGTACCGTAACAACAACGTGGTGACCTCGATCTACGGCCGTGGCCTGATCAACCGTTCGGTGATCGCGATCCTCAAAGCGCACCGTTTCGCCCGTCACCGCCTGGCCGAAGAAGGCGGGCTGTCGGTTCACGACACTTTCCCGATCCTCAAGGCGATGAGCGAGCTCAAGCTGGGCGCAGCTTCGGTAGACCTGGGCAAGATGGTTGCCAAGTTCAAGACCGAAGGTAACGGCCGCAGCATCGAGCAGTTCACCAAGGACGAGCTGGCCGACGTGGTCGGCAAGCAGAACGGCGGCGCCCGCGAAGGCACCGACGTGGTCCTGTACGGCTTCGGTCGTATCGGCCGCCTGCTGGCCCGTATCCTCATCGAGAAGACCGGTGGTGGCGACGGCCTGCGCCTGCGCGCCATCGTCGTCCGCAAGGGCGCCGAGAACGACCTGGTCAAGCGCGCCAGCCTGCTGCGTCGTGACTCCGTGCATGGTCCGTTCGACGGCACCATCACCATCGATGAAGAAAACAACACCATCACCGCCAACGGCAACCTGATCCAGGTGATCTACTCCAACGACCCGGCGTCGATCGACTACACCCAGTACGGCATCAAGAAAGCCCTGCTGGTCGACAACACCGGCAAGTGGCGCGATGCCGAAGGCCTGGGCCAGCACCTGAAGTGCCCGGGTATCGACCGCGTGATCCTGACCGCTCCGGGCAAGGGTGCGCTGAAGAACGTCGTTCACGGCATCAACCATGGCGACATCACCGCTGACGACAAGATCGTTTCCGCCGCTTCCTGCACCACCAACGCCATCGTGCCGGTGCTCAAGGCTGTGAACGACCAGTACGGCATCGTCAACGGCCACGTCGAAACCGTTCACTCGTTCACCAACGACCAGAACCTGATCGACAACTTCCACAAGGGCAGCCGTCGTGGCCGCGCCGCGCCGCTGAACATGGTGATCACCGAGACTGGCGCCGCTACCGCTGCCGCCAAGGCTCTGCCGGTTCTGAAGGGCAAGCTGACCGGCAACGCCATCCGCGTTCCGACGCCGAACGTCTCCATGGCCATCCTCAACCTGAACCTGGAAAAGGCCACCAACCGCGAAGAGATCAACGAGTACCTGCGCCAGATGGCCATGCACTCGGACCTGCAGAAGCAGATCGACTTCGTGTCGTCTCAGGAAGTGGTTTCCACCGACTTCGTCGGTTCCCGCCATGCGGGCGTCGTCGATGCCGAGGCGACCATTGCCAACGACAACCGCGTCGTCCTGTACGTGTGGTACGACAACGAGTTCGGCTACAGCTGCCAGGTCGTCCGCGTGATGGAAGACATGGCTGGTGTGAACCCGCCGGCTTTCCCGCGCTGATTCAGGCGGTCTAGATAAACGGGAGCTCTCGGGCTCCCGTTTTTCGTTAGTGGCACCCCCATAACCATCAATAAAATCTGCCAATTCCCGAACCTGGAAAGACTTCAAATGGATGGACAACATCTGCATGAAGGCGAGCTGAAGCGCGGTCTGAAGAACCGCCACATCCAGCTGATCGCCCTCGGCGGCGCCATCGGTACCGGCCTGTTCCTGGGCTCTGCCGGCGTGCTGCAATCCGCCGGCCCGTCGATGATCCTCGGCTACGCCATCGGCGGCTTCATCGCCTTCCTGATCATGCGCCAACTCGGCGAGATGATCGTCGAGGAGCCCGTTGCCGGCTCCTTCAGCCACTTCGCGCACAAGTACTGGGGCGGTTTCGCCGGCTTCATGTCCGGCTGGAACTACTGGGTGCTGTATATCCTGGTGGGCATGTCGGAGCTGACCGCGGTCGGCAAGTACATCCAGTTCTGGTGGCCGGACTTCCCGACCTGGGCGACGGCCGCGGTGTTCTTCGTCCTGATCAACGCCATCAACCTGTTCAACGTGAAGGCCTTCGGCGAGACCGAGTTCTGGTTCGCGATCATCAAGGTCGTCGCCATCATCGGCATGATCCTGCTCGGCGTCTGGCTGCTGGCCAGCGGCAACGGTGGTCCGCAGGCCTCGGTGAGCAACCTGTGGGCCCACGGAGGCTTCTTCCCCAATGGCTGGAAGGGCCTGGTGATGGTCCTGGCGATCATCATGTTCTCCTTTGGTGGACTGGAGCTGGTCGGTATCACCGCCGCCGAAGCCTCCGAGCCGAAGAAGGTCATCCCCAAGGCGATCAATCAGGTCATCTACCGGATCCTGATCTTCTACATCGGCGCCCTGGCCGTGCTGCTCTCGCTGTACCCCTGGGATGCCCTGCTGCAGAGCATCAACAGCGCCGGCGATCCCTACAGCGGCAGCCCGTTCGTCAAGGTCTTCTCGCTGCTGGGCAGCGAGTACGCGGCGCACATCCTGAACTTCGTGGTGCTTACCGCCGCGCTGTCGGTCTACAACAGCTGCGTGTACTGCAACAGCCGCATGCTCTTCGGCCTGGCCGAGCAGGGCGATGCCCCGCGCGCCTTCGCCAAGGTCGATGATCGCGGCGTACCGCTGCTGGCCATCGGCGTCTCGGCGTTCATCACCCTGGCCTGTGTTGTGGTCAACTACGTGATCCCGCACCAGGCGCTGGAGTTGCTGATGTCGCTGGTGGTCGCCGCGCTGGTGATCAACTGGGCGATGATCAGCCTGGCCCACATGAAGTTCCGCAAGGCCATGGTGGCCAAGGGCGTGCAACCGTTCTTCCGCGCCCTGTGGTACCCCTACGGCAACTGGCTGTGCCTGGCCTTCGTGGTGTTCATCCTCGCCATCATGCTGCAGATCCCGGGCATCGACGTGTCGGTGTACGCGATTCCGGTGTGGATCGTGCTGATGGGTGTGTGCTACCTGTTCAAGCGCAAGTCCCCGGCCAAGGCCAACGCCTGATCCGGTTGAGAAACGGGAGCTTCGGCTCCCGTTTTCTTTTGGTAATGCACCTTTGCCAGAGCGGAAACAGTGGCTCGGGGTGCTTGCGGTAGAATGCCCGGCGCTGGGCGGGTGATGGACGGCAGGAGGTGCCGAGTGTTGCGTGGAGGCTGGCTGTTGATGGTGCTGGTGACTGCCCTGGCGGGATGCGGGGAGTCGGTCGAACGCTTTGGCGGCCCGACCATGGGCAGCAGCTACACGGTGCAATACGTGACCACGGGCAAGGCGCCTGACACTGCAAAGCTCAAGGCTGAAGTAGAGGCAATCCTGGCGAGCCTGGACGAGCAGTTCTCCACCTACCGCGACGACTCGGTACTTTCGCGCTTCAACGCTCGCCCAGCCGGCAGTTGCATGACCTTGCCGGCGGACATGCTGACACTCTGGCGCTACGGCGAACAGCTTTCCCAGCAGAGCGGCGGCGCCTTCGACCTCACCGTCGAGCCGCTGATGAACCTCTGGGGCTTCGGCCCGCAGTCGCGCGGCGAGAAGGTTCCGGATGCCGTTGCCCTGCAGCGTGAGCGCGCCCGTGTCGGCCACCAGCATCTGCGACTGAAAGGCGATCAGCTGTGCAAGGACGTCGATGCGCAACTGGACTTCGACAGCCTCGTCGCCGGCTACGCGGTGGATCAGGTCAGTGCTCGACTGGCCGAGCTGGGCCTGACCGATTACCTGGTGGAGATCACCGGCGAGCTCAAGGCCGTGGGCCACAAGCCCGATGGCGCGCCGTGGCGCATCGCCCTTGAAGTGCCCAGCGGCGAGCGCGAGCGGCAGGTGGAGCGCTCGGTTGCGCTGGATGGCATCGGCCTGTCCACCTCCGGCGACTACCGCAACTATTTCGAGGAGGGTGGGCAGCGTTACTCGCACACCTTCGACCCGCGCACCGGTACGCCGGTCCGCCACGCGCTGGCGGCGGTCACCGTGGCGGAAGCCCAGGCCCTGCGCGCCGACGGCCTGTCGACCCTGCTGATGGTGCTGGGGCCGGAGGAGGGCTATACCTTTGCCGAGCGCAATGGGCTGGCAGCCTTCTTCATCGTGCGCCAGGGCGAGGGCTTCGTGGCCCGCGCGACGACGCGCTTCGAAGCGCTGTTTCCGTCGCCTGAATGAAAGCTTCGGCGGGCATGATGGCGGCCCGCAGGCTGGCAACGGCATGTAGTAGCGGCAAAATTCGCCTACCTGCCGACCAACCGCTAATGTGCAGCCTTTTGCCGCAGGGCTAAGCTGCGCCAATGATTTCGATCCGCCTCGGCGCATGTGGTGCCGAGGTTTTGCCGGGAGCGCCAAGCGAGCGCCCCGGCCTGTTCTGAAGGAGTACGCATGGCTGTCTACAACTACGACGTGGTGATTCTCGGCACGGGCCCGGCAGGCGAGGGGGCGGCGATGAACGCCTCCAAGTACGGGCGCAAGCTGGCGGTGGTGGACAGCCGTCGCGTGGTCGGCGGCAACTGCACGCACCTGGGCACCATCCCGTCCAAGGCACTGCGTCACTCGGTGAAGCAGATCATCGAGTTCAACACCAACCCGATGTTCCGCCAGATCGGCGAGCCGCGCTGGTTCTCCTTCCCGGACGTGCTGAAAAGCGCCGAGCGGGTGATCTCCAAGCAGGTCTCCTCGCGCACCGGCTACTACGCCCGCAACCGCATCGACATGTTCAACGGCACCGCCAGTTTCGTCGATGAACGCACCGTCGAAGTCGTCACCCCCAGCGGCGCCGTGGAGCGCCTGGTGGCCGACCAGTTCGTCATTGCCACCGGTTCGCGTCCGTATCGTCCGTCGGACATCAACTTCAACCACCCGCGCGTCTACGACAGCGACACCATCCTGTCCCTGAGCCACACCCCGCGTCGCCTGATCATCTACGGAGCCGGGGTGATCGGCTGCGAGTACGCCTCGATCTTCAGTGGCCTGGGCGTGCTGGTGGACCTGATCGACACCCGCGACCAGTTGCTGAGCTTCCTCGACGACGAAATCTCCGATGCGCTGAGCTACCACCTGCGCAACAACAACGTGCTGATCCGTCACAACGAGGAATACGAGCGTGTGGAAGGCCTGGACAACGGGGTGATCCTGCACCTGAAGTCGGGCAAGAAGATCAAGGCCGACGCCCTGCTGTGGTGTAACGGCCGTACCGGCAACACCGACCGTCTGGGCCTCGAGAACATCGGCATCAAGGTCAACAGCCGCGGCCAGATCGAGACCGACGAGAACTACCGCACCTCGGTATCGAACATCTATGCCGCCGGTGACGTGATCGGCTGGCCGAGCCTGGCCAGCGCCGCCTACGACCAGGGTCGTTCGGCTGCCGGCAACATCGTCGAGCACGATGGCTGGCGCTTCGTGAACGACGTGCCGACCGGCATCTACACCATTCCGGAGATCAGCTCGATCGGCAAGAACGAGCAGGAGCTGACCGTGGCGAAGATTCCCTATGAGGTGGGCAAGGCCTTCTTCAAGGGTATGGCCCGCGCGCAGATTTCCAACGAGCCGGTGGGCATGCTGAAGATCCTGTTCCACCGCGACACCCTGGAAATCCTCGGTGTGCACTGCTTCGGCGACCAGGCCTCGGAGATCGTCCACATCGGCCAGGCGATCATGAACCAGCCGGGCGAACTGAACACCCTGAAGTACTTCGTCAACACCACGTTCAACTATCCGACCATGGCCGAAGCCTACCGCGTAGCGGCGTTCGACGGCCTGAACCGGATTTTTTGAAGTACCCCGACCGGCGGCCTGAGCCGGTCGGGGGGAACCTGCTCAGCGATTCCCGATCGTGGCAGTGGCCAAACCGGGAAAGTCTGTGATCAGGCTATCCACGCCAAAATCAGCGAGCCGGCGCATCAGCGCCGGCTCGTTGACCGTCCACACCGACACATGCAACCCCTGCTTCTGCGCTTTCAGCAAGCGCTCCGGGGTGCACAGCATCCAGTTCAGCGCCAGCAGATCACAGCCGTAGTGCGCGGCGACCTTCAGCGGGTCGAGCCAGGCGTATTCGGCCACCAGCCCGCGTGACAGCTCCGGCGCCAGTTCCTCCAGCGCGCGCAGCACCGTGCGCGAACTTGAGGTCACGGTGATCCGGTCGCGCAGGCCGAAACGGCCTACCAACTGGTGGATCGCCTGCACCGTGCGGCCAGCACGATCCTTCGATGCGCTTTTCACTTCCAGCTGCCAGTGCTCGAACTCGCAGCGCTCGAACAGCTCCGCCAGGCGCGGGATGGGGCAGGGGCGCACCCAGCCCGGACCGCCGTCGCGGGCGTCCAGGGTCACCAGATCCTCTGCCAGTTGCTCGGAGACCTTGCCGCGTCGGCCGGTGGTGCGTTTGAGCGTCGGGTCGTGGATCACCATCAGCTCGCCGTCGCGGGACAGGTGCAGGTCCAGTTCGCAGCGCTTCACGCCATGTTCCAGGCAGCGCTGGAAGCTGTTCAGGGTGTTTTCCGGTGCTTCGCCTTTGGCGCCGCGATGGCCATAGATCAGAGTCACTGGGGCTCCTTGGGAGTCGGTGAAAGGTCCTTGAGATAGGGCGAACGGTGCTGGCGGACGGCATCGACCACCACCCCGCTCTCGAAATAGACACTGAATTCGCGGTAGTCCCAGCGCGAGATGGGCGGCTTGCCCACCGCCGGGTGTTCTTCGTCCGGCAGGCCGAAGTGTTCCAGCACGGCCTTCTGGCTCTCGCCACGGGCCGGCAGCACGATGTGCGGGTCGCCCTGGGTGCCCACCGGTATCTCGATGGTATCCGCCAGCAGTGGCAGCGGGATGACAAGGCTCAACAGGAGCAGCAGATGGCGCATGGATATCCCTGGGTTCATTCTTCGCGGGCCTTGGCCTGTCGGCGTTCCAATGCCTGGCGCTGGAGGATGTGGCGGGCCAGCAACTGGCGCTGGGCGTCGCCGAGCATCTCGAATTCGGTGCCGATCTCGTAGTCGCCCTCGGGCTGCTGCTGGCAATGGGTGACCTTGGCGCGCAGCAGCAGGCCCAGGCCGTGGGGGAGCAGGACGATCTTCAGCGCCAGGTCCTGGTCGACCGCCAGTGGCTGGGTATCGCGGAAATTGATGCCGCCTTCGGACAGCGTGACCTTGCGCGCCGGGCCGATCTCGCTGAGCAGGCTCTGGGTCAGGGCCTGGGCGATCAGGTCGATGCGCTTGTTCATCACCTTCAGGTAGCTGGCCAGCGGGCGGTCGCGCTCGTTGATATGGCGCAGCAGGTGCTGCGACTCGAAGTCGGTCAGGTGCAGGTCGCTGAGCAGGTTGAACAGCGCGGAATCATCCTGAAGCACTTCTTGCGACTGGATTTCGTCCTCGCGCAGCGGGCGAAATTCCAATGCGAGCGTGTCTTCAATACGATAGTATTCGCGGCGGTCATCCGCGTCTGGAGTGGACATGGCGAACCCACGGCAGCAGTGATGGTCTGAGTGTAAAGCCGCCTGCCTGGCCTCGCCACACGGAAGTCGCACGCCAGATGGAACTGACGCCCGACGCACTCTTCACCTTCTCATTCGGCCCCACATGTTCAGACCCCTTTCCGTCTACATCGGAACGCGCTACACACGCGCCAAACGCCGCAGCCACTTCGTTTCCTTCATCTCGCTCACTTCCATGATCGGCCTTGCGCTGGGCGTGGTGGTGATGATCGTGGTGCTCTCGGTGATGAACGGCTTCGACCACGAGATGCGCACCCGCGTGCTGGGCATGGTGCCCCACGCCACGGTGGAGTCCTACCAGCCGATCTCCGACTGGCAGGGCATCGCCGGGCAGATCAAGACCCAGCACCCCAACGTGCTGGAAGTCGCGCCCTTCATCCAGATGCAGGGCCTGCTCAGCGCAGGCGGCACGGTGCAGAAGGTGCTGATCAATGCCGTGGACCCGAACGAGGAGAGCAAGGTCTCGATCATCGACCAGTTCTTCCAGCAGGGTTCGCTCAGCAGCCTCAAGCCTGGCGAGTTCGGCATCATCATCGGCGACAAGGCGGCGAAGAACCTCGGCGTGAAGCTGGGCGACAAGGTCACCTTCATCGCCCCGGAGGTCTCGGTCACCCCCGCCGGCATGTTCCCGCGCATGAAGCGCTTCACCGTGGTCGGCACCTTCCATGTCGGCGCCGGCGAGCTGGACGGCTACGTCGCCATGGTCCACATCGACGACGCCGCGCGCATGCGCCGCCTCAAGCAAGGCCAGGTCGAAGGCCTGCGCCTGAAGCTCGACGACCTGTTCCAGGCGCCGCGCACCGCCTGGGAAATCGCCCGCACCCTGAAGGGCAACGACTACTTCGCTCGCGACTGGACTCGCAGCCATGGCAACCTGTACCAGGCGATCCGCATGGAGAAATCCATGATCGGCCTGTTGCTGCTGCTGATCGTCGCGGTCGCCGCGTTCAACATCATTTCCACCCTGGTCATGGTCGTCACCGACAAGAAGGCCGACATCGCCATCCTGCGCACCCTGGGCGCCACGCCGGGGCAGATCATGGCGACCTTCATGGTCCAGGGCACGGTGATCGGCGTGATCGGCACCTTCATCGGCGGCGTGCTGGGCATCCTTGCAGCGCTCAACGTCAGCTCCGCCATCGCCCTGCTGGAGCGCCTGCTGGGCCACAAGTTCCTCAACGCGGACGTCTACTTCATCGATTACCTGCCTTCGCAACTGATGAGCGAGGACGTGATCCTGGTGTGCAGCGCCGCGCTGATCCTGAGTTTCTTCGCCACCCTGTATCCGGCCTGGCGTGCGGCACGCACCCAGCCCGCGGAGGCCCTGCGTTATGAGTAAGCCGACCCCCAACGACCAGGCCGTTCTGAGCTGCCGCGACCTCGGCAAGCGCTACGAGGAAGGTCCGCAGTCGGTCGAAGTGCTCTCCGGCGTACAGCTGGAGCTGCTGCCCGGCGAGCGCGTGGCCATCGTCGGCAGCTCCGGCTCGGGCAAGAGCACCCTGCTGAACATGCTCGGCGGCCTCGACACGCCCAGCACCGGCAGCGTCTGGCTGGCCGGCGAACAGCTGTCGGCGCTGAACGAGAAGCAGCGAGGCCTGCTGCGCAACCGTGCGCTGGGCTTCGTCTACCAGTTCCACCACCTGCTGCCGGAGTTCACCGCCCTGGAGAACGTCTGCATGCCGCTGCTGATCGGCAAGACGCCGATCCCGGAGGCGCGCCAGCGTGCCACTGCGCTGCTGGAGCGCGTGGGTCTGGGCCATCGCCTGAGCCACAAGCCGTCGGAGCTGTCCGGCGGTGAGCGCCAGCGCGTGGCCATCGCCCGTGCCCTGGTCAACACGCCGAAGCTGGTACTGCTCGACGAGCCCACCGGCAACCTCGACCAGCACACCGCCCACGGTATCCAGGAGCTGATGCTGGAACTGTCGCAGTCCCTTCGCACTGCCTTCCTGGTGGTGACCCACGACACTCACCTCGCCCAGCAGATGGATCGTGTGCTGCGCCTGGAGGAGGGCCGGCTGGTCGCCGCCTGAGGGATAACGGAATGTTCAGACCCCTGTCCGTCTTCATCGGCACCCGCTACACCCGTGCCAAGCGCCGCAACCACTACATCTCGTTCATCTCCCTGACCTCGATGATCGGCCTCGCCCTGGGCGTGCTGGCCATGATCGTGGTGCTTTCGGTGATGAACGGCTTCCAGAAGGAAATGCGCTCGCGCATCCTCGGCATGGTCCCGCATGCCGTGCTGCAGCAGGCCAGCGGCCCGCTGGACAACTGGCAGCACGTTGCCGAAGTGGCCAAGCAGAACCCGAAGATCGTCGGCGCGGTGCCCTACACCGAAGTCGACGGCATGCTTTCCTACAAGGGCATGATGCAACCCATCGAGGTCGATGGCGTCGATCCGGCGCTGGAAACCCAGGTGTCGATCATCGGCCAGCACATGGTTCGCGGCAGCCTCGACGACCTCAAGGCCACCGAGTTCGGCGTGGTCATCGGTGAGATCACCGCGCGGCGCTTCCACGTCAACGTCGGTGACAGCCTGCTGCTGATCGTCCCCGAGCCGAGCACCGCGCCTGGCGGCATCACCCCGCGCATGCAGCGCCTGAACGTGGTCGGCATCTTCAAGGTCGGCGCCGAGCTGGACAGCACCCTGGCGCTGATCCATGTGGACGACGCTGCCAGCCTGATGCGCTGGCAGCCCGGCCAGGTGCAGAGCGTGCGCATTGCCCTGAAGGACCTGTTCCAGGCGCCGGAAGTCGGTGCGGCCATCGCCAGGCAATTGGGCGACGGCTATCGCTCGGTGGACTGGACCCACACCCAGGGCAGCCTGTTCAGCGCGATGAAGATGGAAAAGACCATGATCGGCCTGCTGCTGTTGCTGATCGTCGCGGTCGCCGCCTTCAACATCATCGCCACCCTGATCATGGTGGTGGCCGACAAGCGTGCGGACATCGCTATCCTGCGAACCCTGGGCGCCACACCGAAGCAGATCATGGCGATCTTCATGGTGCAGGGCACGGTGATCGGCCTGATCGGCACCGTCATCGGCTGCGTGCTGGGCGTGCTGGCGGCGTACAACGTCACCGCGATCGTCTCGACCCTGGAGCGCGTCGCCGGCACCCACGTGTTCAACTCGGACATCTATTTCATCAACTACCTGCCGTCCGACCCGCAGATCAGCGACATCGTGCTGATCTGCGTCGCGGCGCTGTCGATGAGCTTCCTCGCCACGCTGTATCCGGCCTGGCGCGCGGCCTCGACCCAGCCGGCGGAATCGCTGCGGTACGAGTGATCACCGGCCCATGAAAAAGCCGCCCTTCGGGGCGGCTTTTTTGTACCTGTAGGAGCAAGCTCGTTTCTACGAAAAAACGTAATTGCCGAGGCGGCGATTGCGTCTACAGGCCGTTCTGCAGGTTGCGCAGCGCCCGACGCCGCCGCCAGCTGCGGCCAATCCACCAGCGCCAGTAGCTCTCGGTGAGCAGGTAGCCGAGGATGCCCACCAGGATGCCGCAGATCACTGAACCCAGCAGGAACGGCTGCCAGAGCATCGCCAGCTCGCCGCTGATCCATTCCCAGGTCAGGTGGTCGGGCAGGGCGCGCGCGGGAATGCCCATGATCCAGGCGCCCATCTTGTAGGTGCAGTAGAACACCGGCGGCATGGTGATCGGGTTGGTCAGCCAGACCAGCCCCACCGAGATCGGCAGGTTGGCCCTCACCCATACCGCCAGCGAGGCGGCCAGCAGCATCTGCAGTGGGATCGGGATGAACGCGGCGAACAGCCCCATGCCCATGGCGCGGGACACGGAGCGGCGATTCAGGTGCCAGAGGTTGGGCGACTGGATCAGCGGTCCGAGAAAGCGCAGGCCCTTGTGGTTCCTGATGCTCTCCGGATCGGGCATGTAGCGCTTGAAGATTCGGCGCGGCATGGAGGAAATCTCTGGCAGACGGACGACGGCTCATTATGCCTAGCTAGGTGACAGTCATTCGTTGCCAACTATGTCCGTGTGTAACCGCCGCAGGCCAATCGGATCGGCGGTTGCGCCGGGGTCAGGGAGTCGCTCCGTTGCCTCGTACAGGGATGTTCGCGCTGGCCCTGGGGTTGCTGGCGCTGCGCTGGATGCCGGCGCTGCCATCCGGCTGGGTTCTGCTGCTTCTCGCGCTGGTCGCGCTGCCGTTGTTGTTCACTCGCGGCTATGTCGTCGGGCTGTTCCTGCTCGCTTTCGCCTGGGCCTGCCAGTCGGCGCAGTGGGCGCTGGATGATCGTCTGGCGCCGGAGCTGAATGGCCGCACGCTGTGGCTGGAGGGCAGGGTAGAGGGCCTGCCGGATCGCTCCGGGCCATCGGTGCGCTTCCAGCTCGCCGAGGTCTCCAGCCCTCGCGCGAAGGTCCCGGCCACACTGCGCCTGTCCTGGTTCGGCGGTCCCCCGGTGGAGGGCGGCGAGCGCTGGCGGCTGGCGGTGAAGCTCAAGCGTCCCCACGGCATGACCAATGGCGCGGGGTTCGATTACGAAGCCTGGCTCACCGCCCAGCGCATCGGCGCTACCGGCAGCGTGAAGGACGGGCAGCGCCTGGAGGCTTCCAGCGGCCAGCGCGCTTGGCGCGAAGCCTGGCGGCAACGACTGCTGGCGGTGGATGCCCATGGGCGCTCCGGGGCGCTCGCCGCGCTGGTGCTGGGCGATGCGTCCGGGCTGACCACGGCGGACTGGCAAGTCCTGCAGGACACCGGAACCCTGCACCTGATGGTGATCTCCGGCTCGCACATCTCGCTGCTGGCCGGCCTGCTTTATGCGTTGGTGGCCGCGCTGGCGCGCTTCGGTTGCTGGCCGGCGCGAGTCCCGTGGTTGCCCTCCGCCTGCCTGCTGGCCGCAAGCGGTGCCTGGGCCTACAGCCTGATGGCGGGATTCGAGGTGCCATTGCAGCGCGCCTGCGTGATGGTCTCCATTGTCCTGTTGTGGCGCCTGCGCTACCGCCATCGTGGGCTATGGACGCCCTTGCTCGGTGCCTTGCTCGCGGTGCTGCTGGTCGAGCCGCTGGTGGTGCTGTTGCCGGGCTTCTGGCTGTCCTATGCAGCGGTGGCGTTGCTGATCTTCGGCTTCTCGGGGCGCCTTGGGCGCTGGACCGCCTGGCGTACCTGGCTGCGCGCGCAATGGCTGATGGCGGTCGGTCTGCTGCCGGCGTCCATCGCCCTGGGATTGCCGCTGAGTGTTTCCGGCGTGGTTGCCAACCTGATCGCCGTGCCCTGGGTCGAATTGGTCGTCGTGCCGTTGGCGTTGCTGGGGAGCCTGGCGCTTGGCGTTCCCTGGCTGGGCGAGACGCTGCTTTGGGTGTCGGGCGGCCTGCTGGAACTGCTGTTCCGGCTGTTGGGCTGGATGGCCGAGCTGGCGCCCGCCTGGCAGCCGGTAGCTGCGCCGATCTGGGCGCTGGTGCTGGCGATGCTGGGCGCACTCCTGCTGCTTGCGCCCGCTGGTGTCCCATTGCGTGCGCTGGGGTTGGCGATGTTCCTGCCGGTGTTCTGGCCGACAGTCCCGTTGCCCGCACCGGGCATGGCCGAGATCCGCGTGCTGGATGTGGGGCAGGGGCTGTCGGTGCTGATCCGTACGCGTAGCCAGGTCTGGCTCTACGACACCGGGGCGCGCAATGGCGATTTTGATATCGGCGAGCGCGTCGTGGTGCCGACGCTGCGCAGCCTGGGTATCGGGCGCCTGGACGTGCTGATGCTCAGTCACGCGGACAACGATCACGCCGGCGGCGCCATGGCGGTGAAGCGTTCGCTGCGGCCGGACCAGGTCATCAGTGGCGAGCCCGAGCGCTTGCCGGAGCAGTTGCAGGGCCGGCCTTGTGGCATCGAGGGTTGGATAATCGATGGCGTTCGCCTCTCCAGCTGGGCCTGGGCAGGCGCCAGCGAGAGCAACGACCGCTCCTGCGCGCTGGAAGTCGAGGCCAACGGCGAGCGCATCCTGCTCACCGGCGACCTGCCGCAACCGGCCGAGCTCGCCTGGCTGTCGGCGCACCCGGGTGAGCGCGTGGACTGGCTGCTGGCCGGCCACCACGGCAGCCGCAGCTCTTCCGGGCTTGCCTTCCTGCGAGCGATCCGGCCCTCCACCGCGATCATCTCCCGTGGCGCCAACAACCCCTATGGCCATCCGCACCCGTCGGTCGTCGAGCGCTTCCGCACGCTGGGCATCCGGATTCAGGATACGGCGGAGCAGGGCGCGCTGACCCTGACGCTCGGTGCCCATGGCGAGGTCCGGGGAGTGCGGGAAGGCGCACATTTCTGGCAGGAAAATTGAGCCTCGGGCGGTCGGTTCGCCACGGCCCCTGTGCTAGAGTGGCGCCACTTTTTTTCAGGGGATTCACCACTGTGTGGGAACTGGTCAAAGCTGGCGGCTGGATGATGCTGCCGATCTTGCTGAGCTCCGTCGCTGCCATGGCGATCGTCGCCGAACGTCTCTGGACCCTGCGCTTGAGTCGTGTGGCCCCGCCGCAGCTGCTCGGCCAGGTGTGGAAGCAGATCAAGGACAAGAAGATGAACAGCCAGGCCCTGAAGGACCTGCGCGCGTCTTCCCCGCTGGGTGAAATCCTTGCCGCTGGCCTGGCCAACTCCAAGCACGGTCGCGAGATCATGAAGGAGTGCATCGAGGAGGCCGCGTCCCGCGTCATCCACGAACTGGAGCGCTACCTCAACGCCCTGGGCACCATCGCCGCCATGGCGCCGCTGCTCGGCCTGCTGGGTACCGTGTTCGGCATGATCCAGATCTTCAGCGCCTTCATGGGCGACGGCATGGCCAATGCGCCGATGCTCGCCGGCGGTATCTCCAAGGCCCTGATCACCACCGCGGCCGGCCTGATCGTGGCGATCCCGGCAGTGTTCTTCCACCGTTACCTGCTGCGCCGCGTCGATGAACTGGTCATCGCCATGGAGCAGGAAGCCATCAAGCTGGTGGAAGTGACCCAGGGCGATCGCGAAGTCGATTTCGTCGAGGAAGGCAAAGCGTGAAATTCCGCCGCAGAGCGGGCGGAGCGGCTCGCGAGGACGTCTTCATCAACCTGGCGTCGCTGATCGACGTGATCTTCGTGCTGCTGCTGTTCTTCGTGGTCGCCACCTCGTTCACCAAGCCGTCGCAGCTCAAGGTCGAACTGCCCGAAGCGGTCAGCGGTACGCCGCCCGAAGCCACCGAGATCAAGCAGCTGGAAATCTCCATCAGCCTCGAAGGTCACTACGCGCTCAACGGCCAGAGCCTGGCGCGCGATGACCTGGAAAACCTGATGAACGCCATGCAGCGTGAGTCCGCCGGTGACAACAGCCTGCCAGTGGTGATCACCGCCGACGGCAAGGTGGATTACCAGTCCGTGGTCACCGCGATGGATGCCGCCGGCAAGCTGGGCTTCACCCACCTGCGCATCACCACCATCGAGTCCCGGGCGGACAAGAAGACCCCCTGATGGCGCTCTCCGACCGCCTGCTCGACGCCTGGTACAAGGGCCACCCGGCCCTTGCCCTGCTCAGGCCGCTCGAGCTGCTCTACCGGCGCGTCGCCCAGGGCCGCCGGCAGGATTTCCTCTCCGGCGCCAAGCCGGCCTACCGCGCTCCCGTACCGATCATCGTGGTCGGCAATGTCACGGTGGGCGGCACCGGCAAGACGCCGATGATCCTCTGGCTGATCGAACACTGCCGCGCCCGTGGGCTGAAGGTCGGTGTGGTCAGTCGTGGCTATGGCGCCAAGCCGCCACGGACACCCTGGCGCGTGCGCGCCGAGCAGTCGGCGGCGGAGGCGGGTGATGAACCGCTGATGATCGTGCGCCGCAGTGGCGTGCCGCTGATGATCGACCCGGACCGCTCCAGCGCCGTGCGTGCGCTGCTGGCCGAAGAGCCGCTGGACCTGATCCTCTGCGACGACGGGCTGCAGCATTACCGCCTGGCCCGCGACCTGGAGCTGGTGCTGATCGACGCCGCCCGTGGCCTGGGCAACGGCCGCTGCCTGCCTGCCGGGCCGCTGCGCGAACCGGCCGAGCGACTGGCCGAAGTCGATGCCGTGCTGCACAACGGCGCACCGTCCGACCCGCCTGGCGCATTCTCCTTCGTCCTGCGACCTTCTGCCCTGGTCAACCTGGCCAGTGGTGAGCGGCGTGGCGTCGAGCATTTTCCCGACGGGCAATCGCTGCATGCACTGGCCGGAATCGGCAACCCGCAGCGTTTCTTCGCAACGCTCGAGGCGCTAAACTGGCGGCCGATTCCGCATCCCTTCCCCGACCATGCGGCTTATACCGCCGAGCAGCTGCGCTTTACGCCGGAACTGCCGCTGGTCATGACCGAGAAGGACGCGGTGAAATGCCGGTCCTTCGCCGCGCCCGACTGGTGGTACCTCGCCGTCGAAGCGCAGCCCTCGCCGGCCTTCGTCGCCTGGTTCGACGTTCAGCTCGAGCGCCTGCTCGCCCGCTGATCCGCCGTCGTAATCCGGCGTCGCTCGCATTCAAATTGTTCGCTGTTCAAGCTCAAGGAACGCACCATGGACCCGAAACTCCTCGATATCCTCGCCTGTCCGCTGTGCAAGGGCCCGCTCAAGCTCACCGACGACAAGTCCGAGCTGATCTGCAAGACCGACGGCCTGGCCTACCCGGTGCGCGACGGCATTCCGGTGATGCTCGAAGGCGAGGCGCGCACCCTGAACGTCGACGAGCGTCTGGACAAGTAACGCCATGACCCAGGCCTATACCGTCGTCATTCCCGCCCGCTTCGCCTCCACCCGCCTGCCCGGCAAACCGCTGCAGGACATCGCCGGCAAGCCGATGATCCAGCACGTCTGGGCGCAGGCCGGCAAAAGCTCCGCCACCCAGGTGGTGGTCGCCACCGACGATCAACGTATCTTCGACGCTTGCCAGGGCTTCGGTGCCCAGGTAGTACTGACCCGTGCCGACCACAACTCCGGCACCGACCGCCTGGCGGAAGTCGCCGACGCGCTGGGTCTGGCCGACGACGCCATCGTGGTCAACGTGCAGGGCGACGAGCCTCTGGTGCCGCCGTCGATCATCGACCAGGTGGCCGCCAACCTCGCGGCTCACCCGGAAGCGGGCATTGCCACCCTGTGCGAAGAAATCCATGACCCGGCCGCGCTGTTCAACCCGAACATCGTCAAGGTGGTCAGCGACAAGAACGGCCTGGCCCTGACCTTCAGCCGCGCCACGCTGCCCTGGGCGCGCGACGCCTTCGCGGTGGACCGCGAAAGCCTGCCGGCCAACGTGCCGTACCGCCGCCACATCGGCATCTACGCCTACCGCGCGCGCTTCCTGCGCGACTTCGTGGCCTGGGGCCCGTGCTGGCTGGAAGATACCGAGTGCCTGGAGCAGCTGCGCGCGCTCTGGCATGGCGTGCGTATCCACGTGGCTGACGCCCTGGAGGCGCCGCAGGCCGGCGTCGATACCCCGGAAGACCTGGAGCGCGTCCGGCGCATCCTGGGGGCCTGATGAAGGTCCTGTTCGTCTGCCTGGGCAACATCTGCCGCTCGCCGACCGCCGAAGGCGTGTTCCGCCAGAAGGTCCGCGGAGCAGGCCTCGAGGATCGCATCGAGATCGATTCGGCTGGCACCGGCGACTGGCACGTCGGCAAGGCGCCGGATGCGCGTACCCGCGCAGCTGCGCTGCGCCGTGGCTATGACCTGTCGGGCTTGCGGGCGCGACAGGTCAACGTCGCCGACTTCTCCCGCTATGACCTGGTCCTGGCGATGGACAACGCCAACTTGCGCGACCTCAAGCATCTTCGCGGCAGCAGCGGCAAGGCGGAGCTGGACCTGTTCCTGCGCCGCTACGAGCTGGAAGTCGATGAAGTCCCCGACCCGTATTACGGCGGCGAAGACGGTTTCGAGCAGGTGCTGGACCTGGTGGAAAGGGCCTGCGACGGCCTGCTGACGGAAGTGAAGGGGCGCCTGTGACGCTGCAACTGCAAGAACGCGTTTCCCTCAAGCCCTACAACACCTTCGGTGTCGAAGTCGCGGCGCGCTGGTTCGCCCAGGCCCATGATGATGCCGAGGTGCACGCCGTTATCGCCGCCGCTGTCGAGAAGGGCCTGCCGCTGATGGTGATCGGTGGCGGCAGCAACCTGTTGCTGACCCGTGACGTCGAGGCGCTGGTGCTGCGCATGGCTTCCCATGGTGTGCGTGTCGTCAGTGGCGACGGCGAGCGCGTGGTGGTCGAGGCGGAAGCTGGTGAGGTATGGGACGACTTCGTGCGCTGGACCCTCTCTCAGGGCTTTGGCGGGTTGGAAAACCTCAGCCTGATCCCAGGCACTGTCGGCGCTGCGCCGATGCAGAACATCGGCGCCTACGGCGTCGAGATCAAGGACGTATTCGCCGGCCTGACCGCGCTGGACCGTGAGAGCGGCGAGCTGCGCGAGTTCTGCCTTGAGGACTGCGCCTTTGCCTACCGCGAAAGTCGCTTCAAGCGTGAGCCGGGCCGTTGGCTGATCCTGCGGGTGCGCTTCGCCCTGAGCCGCGTCGCGAAACTGCATCTGGACTACGGTCCGGTGCGCCAGCGTCTGGCGGAGGAGGGCGTGACTGCGCCGACGCCGGCCGATGTCTCGCGAGTGATCTGCGCAATCCGCCGCGAGAAGCTTCCCGACCCGGCGGTGCTGGGCAATGCCGGCAGTTTCTTCAAGAATCCGGTGGTTTCGGTGGACCAGACCGACGTGCTGCGCCAGCGCTACAGCGACCTGGTGGCCTATCCGCAGGGTGATGGGCAGATGAAGCTGGCCGCCGGCTGGCTGATCGACAAGGCCGGCTGGAAAGGCTTCCGCGACGGTTCGGTGGGTGTGCACGCCCAGCAGGCGCTGGTGTTGGTGAACTACGGCGGCGCCACAGGGGCGCAGCTGCATGCACTGGCTCAGCGTATCCGTGACGATGTCCAGCAGCGCTTCGGTGTGGAGCTGGAGATGGAGCCGAATCTCTACTGAATTCGCTTCGGATGCGAAAAGGGGATGCCAAGGCATCCCCTTTTTTGTGTCTGCTTCCTCGGAGCGGGGCTTTTGTAGGATCGTTCCGAAGCCACGAATTGCAGGCAATAAAAAAGGGGATGCAGCTGCATCCCCTTTTTCGGATCAGGAAGCTATCAGCTGTGGTGTTTTTCCACCACGGTGCCTTGTTCTTTCTCGGTCTTCTCGACTTTGTCGCCTTCAGCCGGTTCGGCAGCCGGTTGCTCGGTGGCTTCAGCGGCTTCGTTCACGACTTCGGCTTCGACGGCCTCGACAGTGACTTCAGCAGCCGGCTCGACCACGACTTCGGCTTCCACGGCAGCGGCTTCTTCAACCACGGCTTCGACGACCGGCGCCTGCTCTGCCTGCGGAGCGGCGGCTGCGGCAGCAGCGGCTTCGCGGGCGGCACGTTCCTGGCGACGACGCTCGCGCGGGTCGTTGGAGGCGCGGCCGGTCGCGTTGGCCGGAACGGCCGGAGCTTCTTCGACAGCAGTTGCAGTGGCAGCCGGAGCTTCCTCGGTAACCACCGGAGCTTCCACCTGAGGCTCTTCGACCAGCTGGGCGACGGCTTCGATCACGGTTTCAGCAGCCGGAGCCGACGCTTCTTCCGCAGCCACCGGCTCGGCGGCAGCCACTTCAACGGTCTCGCTGGCAGCTTCTACCGGCTCGGCAGCCTGTTCGGCGGGCTTGGCCAGGAACTCGATGGTCTGTTCCAGGGCGCTTTCGGTGCGTACGGCTTCAACCACGCCGGACTCCAGCGGCTGGGCCTCGGCTTGAGCCTGGGCAGCGGGCTGCTCCTGCTCGGCGGCGGCTTCAGCAACGGCTACAGCGGTAGCGGCGGCAGCGACCATGGCGGCAGGCGACGGGGTGTCCGAAGCAGCCTGTTCAGCAGTGCCTTCGGCATTTACTTCGCCTTCGGCGCCTTCAACACCATCCACACCGGCTTCGCGCTGGCGCTCGCGGCGGTTGCTGCGGCGACGCTGGCCACGGGAGCGGCGACGCGGACGCTCGTCGTCCGAACCTTCGTCGTCCTGTTGATCCAGCAGCTCCTCGTTCGGCAGCTCTTCGGCTTCCAGGGCGGCGGCATCGCGAGCCGGACGGTCTTCGCGCGGCTGACGCTCTTCACGGGGCTGACGCTCGGCGCGTTCGCCACGCTCACCGCGGGGCTGACGCTCTTCGCGTGGCTGGCGTTCTTCACGCGGTTGGCGTTCGGCGCGCTCACCACGCTCTTCGCGGGGCTGACGCTCCTCACGCGGCTGGCGCTCGGCGCGTTCTTCACGCGGCTGACGCTCTTCACGCGGTTGACGTTCGGCGCGCTCTTCACGCGGCTGGCGTTCCTCGCGCGGTTGACGCTCGGCGCGTTCTTCGCGCGGCTGGCGCTCCTCGCGGGGCTGACGCTCGGCGCGTTCTTCGCGCGGCTGACGCTCTTCGCGAGCCGGGCGCTCAGTGCGCTCACCGCGCTCGTCGCGGCGACCACGCTCTTTACGCTCGTCATCACGACGACCGCCATCGCGGCCGTCGCGGCGACGGTTCTGCTGACGGCCATTGCGACGCTCGCCCTGGCCTTCGCTGCGCTCGGTTGCGGGCTTCTCGGCGGCAACCGGGGTCGGCTCCGGCTTGCTGCCGGCGAACAGGCCTACCAGCGACTTCACCAGGCCCTGGAACAGGCTCGGCTCAGGCATGGGCTTGGTGGCTTCGACAGCGACCGGTGCTTCGGCGGCAGCCTGCTGCGGGGCAGGGCTCTGCGGGGAAACGGTCTTCACGGCGGCTTCCTGGCGAACCAGGGTGCGGGTGGCGCTGACCGGCTGGACTTCCTCGTGCTCTTCCGGGGCCATCTCGTAGCTGGCGTGGCCGGACAGGAGTTCGGGGTTGTCGTCACGCAGGCGCTGAACTTCGAAGTGCGGAGTTTCCAGGTGGTCGTCCGGCAGGATGAAGATGCGCGCGCGGGTGCGCAGTTCGATCTTGGTGATGGCGTTGCGCTTCT
Organism: Pseudomonas sp. PDM19; assembly: GCF_014852215.1. NCBI lineage: Bacteria > Pseudomonadati > Pseudomonadota > Gammaproteobacteria > Pseudomonadales > Pseudomonadaceae > Pseudomonas > Pseudomonas sp. PDM19. The sequence continues at coordinate 1,164,849 of NZ_JACVBG010000002.1, forward strand.
CATTGAGCAGGAAGGCAGCAACCTGGAACGGCACGCGCGCACGAACTTCGGCGGTGCGGTCCTTCAGGGCTTCTTCCTCGATCAGGCGCAGGATGGCCAGCGACAGGGATTCGACGTCGCGGATGATGCCTTGGCCGTTGCAGCGCGGGCAGACGATGCCGCTGGTCTCGCCCAGGGACGGACGCAGGCGCTGACGGGACATTTCCAGCAGGCCGAAGCGCGAGATGCGGCCAACCTGCACGCGGGCGCGGTCGGCTTCCAGGGCTTCGCGGACGCGTTCTTCCACGGCGCGCTGGTTCTTCGCCGGGGTCATGTCGATGAAGTCGATGACGATCAGGCCGCCGATATCACGCAGGCGCAACTGGCGGGCGATTTCCTCGGCCGCTTCCAGGTTGGTCTGCAGGGCGGTTTCTTCGATGTCGCCGCCTTTGGTGGCGCGCGCCGAGTTGATGTCGATGGACACCAGGGCTTCGGTCGGATCGATGACGATGGAGCCGCCCGACGGCAGCTTCACTTCGCGCTGGAAGGCGGTTTCGATCTGGCTCTCGATCTGGAAGCGGTTGAACAGCGGAACGCTGTCCTGGTACAGCTTTACCTTACTCGCGTACTGCGGCATGACCTGCTGGATGAAGTTCAGGGCTTCTTCCTGGGCGTCGATGCTGTCGATCAGCACTTCGCCGATGTCCTGGCGCAGGTAGTCGCGGATGGCGCGGATGATGACGTTGCTTTCCTGATAGATCAAGAACGGGCCGCTGCGCTCGCCGGAGGCTTCCTTGATGGCGCCCCACAGTTGCAGCAGGTAGTCCAGGTCCCATTGCAGCTCTTCGGAGCTGCGGCCCAGGCCCGCGGTGCGGACAATCAGGCCCATGTCGCCGGGAACGGTCAGGCCGTTCAGGGCTTCGCGCAGTTCGTTGCGCTCTTCACCCTCGATGCGGCGGGAGATGCCACCGGCGCGCGGGTTGTTGGGCATGAGCACCAGGTAGCGGCCGGCGAGGCTGATGAAGGTGGTCAGGGCGGCGCCCTTGTTGCCACGTTCTTCTTTCTCGACCTGGACGATGACTTCCTGGCCTTCGCTCAGGACGTCCTTGATGTTGATGCGGCCTTCAGGATTCTTCTTGAAGTACTCGCGAGAGATTTCCTTGAGGGGGAGGAAGCCGTGGCGTTCGGCGCCGAAGTCGACGAATGCGGCCTCGAGGCTCGGCTCGATGCGGGTGATACGGCCTTTGTAGATGTTGGCCTTCTTCTGTTCGCGCGCGCCGGACTCGATGTCCAGGTCGAACAGGCGTTGGCCGTCTACCAGCGCTACACGCAACTCTTCGGGTTGAGTTGCGTTGATCAGCATTCTTTTCATGTAGTACCAATGGTTTCCGGGGCCACCGGAAACGGCGATCGGCACACACGACTCTCACGGTCGGTGCTAAGGCACGTACTCAGGAACGGCGGACCATTCCAGTGTCCAGCGGCAGCAGGATAAATCTGCTGTGCCGCGACTACGTTTCCTGCTTGTCGAGTAAGAACAAGCACTCATCAGGAGGAGGAATTGGCTGTCAGATGCGGACGATAAGTGCGTCTACGTTCAAGGCATGCGTTCAAGGCATGAACGCAACGCAATCCGACAGTTGTGCATCTCCGCCCTGCACATTTCCCTAAGAGCCGGGTGCCACTCGCTGAATCCGGGAGCGGGGTTGGCTTTTATCACGGCTACCTTGGTGGCCGTGGTCATGTCTCAAGGCCTGGGTTTCGAGGCGCTGTCGGCGCGAGAATCGCTCGGGCCGTTGCAACGCTTCCGGGGACTGCCTCGTGTCCGTTCAATGTGTTTGCAGGCGGTTGGGGATGGCGATTACGCGATCATCCGCAGGCCTGGCCACTTTTGGCGGCCTCCCGAATATAGCAGCAATGATTAAGTGCTTCAATTGAATGAAAAATTGTTATTATATCCGGATGACGAATCCCGCCCCTCCGACTTCCGGCGTTCAGCTGCTTGAAGTCGCGCCGGAGTATGCCGGCCAACGAATCGACAATTTCCTCCGCACCCAGCTCAAGGGCGTGCCCAAGACCCTGATCTACCGCATCCTTCGCAAGGGTGAGGTGCGGGTCAACAAGGGCCGGATCAAGCCCGAGTACAAGCTGCAGGCCGGCGACGTGATACGTGTTCCGCCGCTGCGTCTGGCCGAGCGCGACGAGCCGGTGCCGCTGGCCCAGGGCCTGCTGGAGCGTCTGGAAGCCGCCATCGTCTACGAAGACAAGGCGCTGATCGTGGTGAACAAGCCCACCGGTATTGCCGTGCATGGCGGCAGCGGCCTGAACTACGGGGTCATCGAGGCCTTCCGCCAGTTGCGTCCGGAGTGCAAGGACCTGGAGCTGGTGCACCGCCTGGATCGCGATACTTCCGGTCTGCTGATGATCGCCAAGAAGCGCAGCATGCTGCGCCATCTGCACGACGCCCTGCGTGGCGAGCGCATCGTGGACAAGCGCTACCACGCCCTGGTGCGCGGTAACTGGCCGGCGGCGAAGAAGCAGATCGCCGTGCCGCTGCTGAAGAACAACCTGCGCTCGGGTGAGCGTGTGGTCGAGGTGAATCCCGAAGGCAAGGAAGCGCTGACCGAGTTCAAGGTGCTGCGCCGCTTCGGTGACTTCGCCACTCTGGTCGAGGCGCGTCCGATCACCGGGCGTACCCACCAGATCCGTGTGCATGCCAAGCACGCCGGCCACTCCATTGCCGGTGATCCCAAGTACGGCGACGAAGATTTCTCCCGTGAAATCCGCGAGCTGGGCGGCAAGCGCCTGTTCCTGCACTCGGCCTATCTGCGCGTACCGCTGCCTGATGGTGGTGTGCTGGAGCTGGAAGCGCCGGTGGACGAAGTCTGGCTGCGCACCGTGGAGCGCCTGGATGCGTGAGTATTCCCTGCTGATCTTCGATTGGGATGGCACGCTGGTGGATTCCATTGGTCGTATCGTCGAGGCGATGCGGGTGGCGGCAGTTGGTTCCGGCCTTCCGGAACGCAACGATGAGGCTATCAAGGGCATCATCGGCCTGGGCCTGCCGGAAGCTATCCAGACGCTGTACCCGGAGGTAGAGGATGGCGAGCCGCTGGATCGCTTCCGGCTTGATTACGGTAACCACTACCTGAGCCTGGAAGTGCAGCCTTCGCCGCTGTTCCCGGGCGTGGCTGAGGCGATGGCGGAATTTCGCAGCGCCGGTTACCAGTTGGCGGTCGCTACCGGCAAGAATCGCCGCGGGCTGGATCGCGTGCTGGCGGGGCAGGGCTGGACGGATTTCTTCGATATCACCCGCGCCGCCGATGAATCGGCGAGCAAGCCGGACCCGCGCATGCTGCACGAGATTCTTGAGCATTGCCGGGCCGACGCGCGTGATGCGCTGATGGTGGGTGATTCGCCTTTCGATCTGGAAATGGCGCGCCGCGCCGGCATGGATTCGGTGGCGGTGGGCTATGGTGCTCAGTCGCTGGAGATCCTTCGGGAGTATGCTCCGGCGCTGGAAGTGAATCATTTCAATGAATTGCGCGCCTGGCTCGCCGGGCGCTCGGTCAAACCGCTGCTCGAGGTAGGCAACTGATGTCGGATGAATGGAAGGCGGACGATAGCAAGGCTACGCAAGCCGCGGCAGGCGACGACAAGAGCTGGAAGTTGCTGGAGAAGGCTGTGCTGGCTGGTGTCCAGGAGCAGCGTCGGTCGCGTCGCTGGGGCATCTTTTTCAAGTTGCTGACTTTTGTGTATCTGTTCGGTGCATTGGCGCTGTTCAGTCCCTTCAGTGGCTTGTCCAAGTCTGCGTCGCGCAGTGCCAGTCATACGGCGCTGATCGAGGTGAAGGGCATGATCGCCGACAACGAGCCTGCCAGTGCCGACAATATCGTTGGCGCGCTGCGTTCCGCGTTCGAGGATGCCGGCACCAAGGGTATCGTTCTGCGTATCAATAGTCCGGGCGGCAGTCCGGTGCAGTCCGGCTATATCTACGATGAAATCAAGCGCCTGCGCGGTGAGCATCCGGATATCAAGGTCTACGCGGTCATCAGCGATCTGGGGGCTTCCGGTGCCTATTACATCGCCAGTGCGGCCGACGAGATCTACGCCGACAAGGCCAGTCTGGTCGGTTCCATCGGTGTGACGGCGGCGACTTTCGGCTTCGTCGGCACCATGGAGAAGCTGGGCGTGGATCGTCGTATCTATACCTCGGGTGAGCACAAGGCCTTCCTTGATCCGTTCCAGCCGCAGAAGGCGGATGAAACCGCTTTCTGGCAGCAGGTGCTGGATACCACCCACAAGCAGTTCATCGATGTGGTGAAGAAGGGGCGCGGCGATCGCCTGAAGGACAAGGATCATCCCGAGTTGTTCTCCGGTCTGATCTGGTCCGGTGAGCAGGCGCTGCAGCTCGGGTTGATCGATGGTCTGGGTAGCTCCAGCTATGTGGCGCGCGAGATCATCAAGGAGAAGGAAATCGTGGACTACACCGTCCAGGAAACGGCCTTCGACCGCTTCACCAAAAAGCTGGGCGCGAGCGTCGCCGAGCGCATGGCGATGTGGATGGGCTGGCAGGGTCCGGTCCTGCGCTGAGTGCGCTTCCTTATATAAGGAAGGAAAAGGCTCGGCGATTGCCGGGCCTTTTCGTTTCAGGCCTTCCAGGTCAGGGGATTTGTATCTGTTCGGCAAGCAGCATATCCACCAGGCGAATCAGTGGCAGGCCGATCAGGCTGGTGGCGTCTTCGCCTTCGGTGGAGCGGAACAGGCTGACGCCCAGGCCTTCGGCCTTGAAGCTGCCGGCGCAATCGAAGGGTTGTTCGGCTTCCAGGTAGCGGCGAATGCGTGCTTCGTCGAGGTCGCGGAAGTGCACGGTGAAGGGAATGCAGTCGATTCGGGCTTCACCGCTCTGGCTGTTGAGCAGGCAGAGTCCGGTGAGGAAGCTGACGCTTTTGCCGCTGGCGTCCTTCAGTTGCTCCGTCGCGCGCGCGATGTCGTGCGGTTTACCGAGAATCCGGCTGCCGTTAACTGCGGCCTGGTCCGAGCCGATGATCAGGTGGGCGGGGTAGCGCTGGGCCAGGGCGCGAGCCTTGCATTCCGCCAGTCGGCGCACCAGTTGTTCGGCGCTCTCGCCGGGCAGTGGGGTTTCATCGATGTCGGGGCTGGCGCATTCGAACGGCAGGCGCAGGCGCTGCAGCAATTCGCGGCGGTAGGGCGAGCTGGAAGCGAGGATCAGGGGTAGCATGGGGAATTCCTTCGGAGCGTCACTGCGATTCTAACGAAAAGGGCTGTCCATACAGCGGTTTATGGCTAATTTCCTTTGACAGCTTCGGGTGCATCCCTATAATGGCGCGCTTATGTTGAATGGACCGATACCACCTCACGTTGATCCGCGCAAATTGGTAGAGCGCGCCGCCACCCTCGAGGGTGTGCTGCCGATCGCCAAGATGGCACGTCTCAGCGAGCAACTGACCAGCAGTGATGGCGATGTTCACGCGAAGTTTTCCTTCTTCCGTGATCAGCAGAAGCTGGCGGTCATGCACGTCGAGCTCAATGGCGAGGTGAGCATGGTATGCCAGCGCTGTCTCGAGCCGGCCAAATTCCATGTGGGTGGTGAGTACGATTACGTCATCATCCCGGAAGGCAAGTCGATCGATGATCTGCCCAGTGGCTACGATGCGTTGGAAGTGGGGGATGACCCCATCGACCTGACCTCGCTGGCTGAGGACGAGTTGCTGCTCGCCTTGCCCATCGTGCCGGTCCATGACCCTGAGGATTGCCAGCAGCCGGTGGGATACGCTACAGCGCCCGAACCGAGCGAGAACGTCGAAGAACGGCCCAATCCGTTCAGCGTACTGGCGCAGTTGAAGCGTGACCCAAACGTTTAGGAGTTAATCAATCATGGCTGTTCAGCAGAACAAAAAATCCCGTTCCGCTCGTGACATGCGTCGTTCGCACGATGCCCTGGACGCGAACGCTCTGTCCGTGGAAAAGAGCACCGGTGAAGTTCACCTGCGCCACCACGTCTCCCCGGACGGTTTCTATCGCGGCCGCAAGGTCGTAGACAAAGGCTCTGACGAGTAATCTTTGTCCGCACCAATCATCGCGATTGATGCAATGGGTGGGGACTACGGTCCCCACTGCATTGTTCCGGCCTGCATTTCCTTTCTGGCCGAATATGCCTCCCTCCAGCTGGTCCTCGTCGGCCAAGCTCCTCTGATAGAAGAACACCTGCGCGGCCTTTCTCCGGTCGAGCGCCAGCGTCTTCATATCCATCACGCCAGCGAAATCGTCACGATGGACGAGCGTCCGTCCCAGGCGTTGCGTGGCAAGCCCGATTCCTCCATGCGTGTTGCCCTCGAACTGGTTCGTGATGGCAAGGCTCATGCCTGCGTCAGTGCCGGTAATACCGGTGCGTTGATGGCGCTATCCCGTTACCTGCTCAAGACGTTGCCCGGCATCGACCGCCCGGCGATGGTGACAGCCGTGCCGACGCAGACCGGCCACTGCCATCTGCTCGACCTGGGCGCCAATGTCGATTGCAGTGCCGAGCACCTTTATCAGTTCGCCGTCATGGGGGCTGTGGCTGCGGAAGCGCTGGGCAAGAGCAATCCGCGTGTAGCGTTGTTGAATGTCGGCACCGAAGACATCAAGGGTAACCAGCAGGTGAAGCTGGCGGCCAGTCTGCTGCGGCAGGCGCAGGGTTTGAACTACATCGGCTATATCGAAGGCGACGGCCTGTATCGCGGGCTGGCCGATGTAGTGGTGTGCGACGGTTTCGTCGGCAATATCCTGCTCAAATCCAGCGAGGGCTTGGCGGCTATGGTCGCGGCGCGCCTGGAAGAATTGTTCAGCTCCAGCCTGCCGGCCAAGGCGGTCGGCCTGATGGCGATGCCTTTCCTGCGCCGGCTGCGTGGCGACCTCACGCCGTCACAGCACAATGGCGCGAGTTTCCTCGGTTTGCAGGGCATCGTGGTGAAGAGTCACGGCAGTGCGAAGGAGGAGGGCATCCAGAGCGCATTGCGACGCGCGCTGCTGGAAGTTCGCGAGAATCTGCCCCAGCGGCTGCATGGCCGTCTGGAACATCTGCTCTAATGTGTGACCGCGGTCGTCAGACCGTCATCCAACTGTCAGTTCAATGCGCCAGGCTCTCGCCGGCGTTATCCATTTGACGACACATACAAAAGGGACCTGTTGCAATGTCCGCATCCCTCGCCTTCGTATTCCCCGGTCAAGGCTCGCAGTCGCTCGGCATGCTTGCCGAGCTGGGCGCTCAACACGCCATCGTGCGCGATACCTTCGCCGAAGCCTCCTCCGCGCTGGGTTATGACCTCTGGGCTCTCGTGCAGGACGGCCCGGAAGAGCGCCTGAACCAGACCGACAAGACCCAGCCTGCCATCCTCACTGTCTCCATCGCCCTGTGGCGCCTGTGGCAGTCCGAAGGTGGCGTGCAGCCGGCTTACGTCGCCGGCCACAGCCTGGGCGAATACTCCGCTCTCGTTGCTGCTGGCAGCCTGGCCTTCGCCGATGCGGTGAAGCTGGTCGAGCGCCGTGGCCAGCTGATGCAGGAAGCTGTTCCTGCCGGCACTGGTGGCATGGCCGCCATTCTCGGTCTCGAAGACGCTGACGTACTCGCCGCCTGCGCTGAAGCGGCTCAGGGCGAAGTGGTCAGTGCCGTGAACTTCAACGCGCCCGGCCAGGTGGTGATCGCTGGTGCGGCCAAGGCCGTAGAGCGCGCCATCGAGGCGTGCAAGGCTCGTGGCGCCAAGCGTGCTGTCGCGCTGCCGGTCAGCGTGCCGTCGCACTGCGAGCTGATGCGCCCGGCTGCCGAGCGTTTTGCCGAGGCTGTCGAAGCCGTCCAGTGGCAGATGCCGCAAATCGCCCTGGTGCAGAACGTTACCGCCCAGGTCCCGGTCGATCTTGCCGCGCTCAAGCGCGACCTGCTGGCACAGCTCTACAGCCCGGTCCGCTGGGTCGAAAGCGTGCAGCTGCTGGCCGAGAAAGGCGTCACCGACCTGGTCGAGTGCGGCCCGGGCAAGGTGCTGGCTGGTTTGAACAAGCGTTGCGCCAAGGGCGTGACCACCCACAACCTGGATTCCGCGGACGCCTTCGGCGCAGCCCGCGCGGCTCTGGCTTGAACAGGAGATAAGGCATGAGTCTGCAAGGTAAGGTTGCCCTGGTTACTGGCGCGAGCCGTGGTATTGGCCAGGCCATCGCACTGGAACTGGGTCGTATGGGCGCTACCGTGGTGGGCACTGCCACCAGCGAGTCCGGCGCGCAGAAAATTTCCGAGTACCTCAAGGAAAACGGCATCCAGGGTTCGGGCATGGTCCTGGACGTCTCCAACGACGAGTCCGTGACCGCCGTTGTCGAAGCCATCCAGAAAGAATCCGGCGCGCCGGCTATCGTCGTCAATAACGCAGGCATCACCCGCGATAACCTGCTGATGCGCATGAAAGACGATGAGTGGTTCGATGTGGTCAACACCAACCTCAACAGCCTGTACCGTCTGTCGAAAGCCGTCCTGCGCGGCATGACCAAGGCACGCTGGGGTCGCATCATCAATATCGGCTCCGTCGTCGGTGCCATGGGCAACGCCGGGCAGACCAACTACGCCGCCGCCAAGGCCGGCCTGGAAGGCTTCACCCGCGCCCTGGCGCGCGAAGTCGGTTCCCGTGCTATCACTGTCAACGCGGTTGCTCCGGGCTTCATCGACACCGACATGACTCGCGAACTGCCGGAGGCCCAGCGTGAAGCGCTGCTCGGCCAGATTCCGCTGGGTCGACTGGGACAAGCCGAAGAGATCGCCAAAGTGGTAGCATTCCTCGCTTCCGAGGGCGCAGCTTATGTTACGGGTGCCACGGTACCGGTGAATGGCGGAATGTACATGAGCTGATGTGACGAGTTGCTTCGTGGCGATGTCATATGCGCTGTCTAAAATCTTCCAAGCGTCGTAACGCTGGAATAGACAGAGCATCTGGGTTGCCGCGAAGGGGCGTCAGCGTTCAGCTTGAAATGCAGAAAACCCTTTCTATACACTTACCCGCAGCCCAGCTGTACGGATTGTCCATAGGAGTGAAAACAAGGTATGAGCACCATCGAAGAACGCGTCAAGAAGATCGTTGCTGAGCAACTCGGCGTTAAGGAAGAAGAAGTCACCAACAGCGCTTCCTTCGTCGAAGACCTGGGCGCCGACTCCCTTGACACCGTTGAGCTGGTGATGGCTCTGGAAGAGGAATTCGAGACCGAAATCCCCGACGAGCAAGCCGAAAAGATCACCACCGTTCAGGAAGCCATCGACTACATCGTTGCCCACCAGGCATAAGACGTAGTCGTCGGTTCCCCGACGAAAGAAGCCGCACGGCCTGCAAAGGCGTGCGGCTTTTCTTTAACGCCGGCATCAGCCGGCGTTATTGCCGTGAAACACATGAGAGGAAGTCACAGTGTCGCGTAGACGCGTAGTCATCACTGGCATGGGTATGTTGTCGCCCCTGGGTGTGGATGTGCCGAGCAGTTGGGAAGGCATTCTCGCCGGGCGCAGCGGTATCGCCCCGATCGAACACATGGACCTGTCCGCCTTTGCCACCCGTTTCGGCGGCTCGGTGAAAGGGTTCGACGTCGAGCAATACATGTCCGCCAAGGAAGCTCGCAAACTCGACCTGTTCATCCAGTACGGTCTGGCCGCCAGCTATCAGGCGGTGCGTGATTCCGGCCTGGAAGTCACCGACGCCAACCGGGAGCGCATCGGCGTTGCCATCGGTTCGGGCATCGGCGGTCTGACCAACATCGAAAACACCTGTCGTTCTCTGTTCGAGCAGGGCCCGCGGCGCATCTCGCCGTTCTTCGTGCCCGGCTCGGTCATCAACATGGTTTCCGGGTTCCTGTCGATCAACCTCGGTCTGCAGGGCCCCAATTACGCCATTACCACCGCCTGCACCACCGGCACCCACAATATCGGCATGGCCGCGCGCAACATCGCCTACGGTGACGCTGACGTGATGGTGGCCGGCGGGTCCGAGATGGCGGCCTGTGGTCTTGGTCTGGGTGGCTTCGGCGCCGCTCGCGCGCTGTCCACCCGCAACGACGAGCCGACCAGGGCCAGCCGTCCGTGGGACCAGGACCGTGACGGCTTCGTGCTCTCCGACGGCGCCGGTGCGCTGGTGCTGGAAGAGCTGGAGCACGCCAAGGCTCGTGGTGCGCGCATTTACGCTGAAGTCGTTGGCTTCGGCATGAGCGGCGACGCCTTCCACATGACCGCTCCGCCGGAAGACGGCGCCGGCGCTGCCCGGTGCATGAATGCCGCGCTGCGTGATGCCGGGCTGAACCCCGAGCAGGTCGACTACATCAACGCCCATGGCACCTCGACGCCGGCCGGCGACATCGCGGAAATTGCCGCAGTGAAGTCGATCTTCGGCGACCACGCCTACCAGTTGTCGATGAGCTCCACCAAGTCCATGACCGGTCACCTGCTGGGTGCTGCCGGCGCGGTCGAGGCGATCTTCTGCGTGCTCGCGCTGCGTGATCAGGTGGCTCCGCCAACTATCAACCTGGACAACCCCAGCGAAGGCTGCGACCTCGACCTGGTCGCCCATCAGGCCAAGGAGCGTCCGATCGACGTCGCCCTGTCCAACTCCTTCGGCTTCGGTGGCACCAATGGCTCCCTGGTATTCCGCCGGTTCCACGGCTGATGCTGAGCTGGATCGACGGCCAGAGCGCCGAGGCCCTGTCCGCGCGTGATCGCGGGCTGGCCTACGGTGATGGGCTGTTCGAGACCATTCGCGTGTCCGCAGGCCGTCCGCGCCTGCTGGCACGCCATCGGGCGAGGCTGGAGGAAGGCGTTCGACGCCTGTCGCTTCCAGTCTCTCTCGACCTCGTCGAAGACGAACTCCTGCGTTTTTCCGCCTTGCTCGGCGATGGCGTTGCCAAGCTGATGCTGACCCGTGGCGAAGGCGCGCGCGGCTATGCGCCGCAGGCCGATGCCCAGGTGCGCCGTTTGCTGCTGGCCTCGCCTGCGCCGACCTACCCGGCGAAGAACCGTGAGCAGGGCGTCACGCTCTTCCCCTGCGCCACTCGACTGGCTGAGCAACCACTGCTCGCCGGCCTCAAGCACCTCAATCGCCTGGAGCAGGTCCTGGCTCGCGCCGAGTGGCGCGACCCGGCCTTCGCAGAAGGATTGATGCGCGATGTTTCCGGGCGGATCGTCGAGGGCGTGTTCAGCAACCTGTTCCTGGTGAAGCAGGGCGCACTGATCACCGCCGAGCTCTGCCGCTGCGGCGTCGCTGGTGTGATGCGTGCCGAAATCATCGAGCGCGCCAGCGATCTGGGGTTGCCGGTCATCGTCCGTGATGTAGAGCACGGCGAACTGGCGCAAGCCGATGAGGTCTTTCTCTGCAACAGTCTCTACGGTATCTGGCCGGTGCGCGGCATCGCCGAGCACGCTTGGCCGGTCGGGCCGCTGACCCGTAAACTGCAGGGCCAACTCCGCGAACTTCTGGATTCCTGATACGTGATGCGCAAATTGCTGGTGCTGCTGGAAGGCGGCCTGCTGCTGGCCGGGCTCGTGCTGGGCCTGGCGGCCTGGGAGCAGCACCGTGCGCTGCAGCAGCCGCTCCAGCTCACCGAAGAGCGTCTGCTTGATGCTCCCAGCGGCGCCACCCCTGGCCGCCTGCTGACCCGCCTGGAGGACGAAGACGTCCTGCACGGCGGCTTCTGGCTGCGTCTGTACTGGCGCTTCAACCTGGCCGGTGAGGCGCTGCACAGTGGCGAATACCGCCTGACGCCCGGCATGACCGCCGCCCAACTGCTCGATCTGTGGCGCGAAGGTGATGTGGTGCAGTACGGCCTGACCCTGGTCGAGGGCTGGAACTTCCGCCAGGTGCGAGAGCTACTTGCCCGTCAGCCCAAGCTGGAGCAGACCCTGAATGGCCTCAGCGATGCCGAGGTCATGGCGAAGCTGGGCAAGCCCGGTGTCTTCCCGGAAGGCCGCTTCTTCCCCGATACCTACCGCTTCGTCCGCGGCACCAAGGACGTCGACATCCTCAAGCACGCCTACCAGCGCATGGACAGCATCCTGGCGGAAGAGTGGGACAAGCGCGCGCAGGAGCTGCCCTACAAGGATTCCTACCAGGCGCTGATCATGGCTTCGCTGGTGGAGAAGGAAACCGGCGTGCCCCAGGAACGCGGCCAGATTGCCGGCGTCTTCGTGCGCCGCCTGCAGAAGAACATGCTGCTGCAGACCGACCCGACTGTCATCTATGGCATGGGCGAGCGCTACGCCGGCAGGATCACCCGCGCCGACCTGCGCACGCCGACGCCGTACAACACCTACGTGGTCGCCGGCCTGCCGCCGACGCCCATCGCGCTGCCCGGCCGCGAAGCCATCCATGCCGCACTCAACCCGGTAGCAGGGCAGAGCCTGTACTTCGTCGCCCGCGGCGACGGCAGCCATACCTTCTCCGACAACCTGGACGACCACAACAAGGCCGTCCAGGAGTTCCAGATCAAGCGTCGCGCCGACTACCGTTCCAGTCCGGCGCCCGTCCCGCTGCCGGCGCAGACGTCGGATGCAGACGCTCCCGCTGCAGATTCTCCTGCAGCGCAGTAGCCCGATAACACAAGGAGTGAGCCGAGTGACCGGCCTGTTCATCACCCTGGAAGGCCCCGAAGGCGCGGGCAAGAGCACCAACCGCGAGTACCTGGCCGAGCGCCTGCGCGAGCGAGGCATCGAGGTCCAGCTGACCCGCGAGCCCGGCGGCACGCCGCTGGCCGAGCGCATCCGCGAGCTGCTGCTGGACCCCAGCGATGAACAGATGGCGGTGGATACCGAGCTGTTGCTGGTCTTCGCTGCCCGTGCGCAGCACATAGCCCAGGTGATCCGCCCGGCACTCGAGCGCGGCGCCGTGGTGCTCTGCGACCGCTTCACCGACGCCACCTATGCCTACCAGGGTGGCGGTCGCGGCCTGCCAGTAGAACGCATCGCGCAACTGGAAAGCTTCGTCCAGGGCAGCCTGCGCCCGGACCTGACCCTGGTCTTCGACCTGCCGGTGGAAATCGGCCTGTCCCGCGCCGCCGCCCGGGGGCGCCTGGATCGCTTCGAGCAGGAAGGCCGCGCCTTCTTCGAGGCGGTGCGCAACACCTATCTGGGGCGCGCCCACGCCGAACCGGGGCGCTATCACATCCTCGATGCCGCGCAGTCGCTGGCCGAGGTACAGCGCGACCTGGACAAGCTGCTGCCGGCCTTGCTGGAGCGCCTCAATGGCTGACATCTACCCCTGGCAGCAGGGCCTCTGGCAGCAGCTCAGCAGCCGCCCGCAACATGCCCATGCCTATCTGCTGCATGGCCCGGCCGGAATCGGCAAGCGTGTGCTGGCGGAAAACTTCGTGCATTTCCTGCTCTGCCAGCGCCCTGAAGGCGGCAAGGCCTGTGGTCAATGCAAGGCCTGCCAGTTGCTGGCTGCCGGCACCCATCCGGATTATTTCCTGCTGGAGCCGGAAGAGGCGGAGAAGCCGATCCGCGTCGACCAGGTCCGCGAACTGGTGAACTTCGTGGTGCAGACCGCGCAGCTCGGCGGTCGCAAGGTGGTACTGCTGGAGCCGGCCGAGGCGATGAACCTCAACGCCGCCAACGCGCTGCTCAAGAGCCTGGAAGAGCCCTCGGGCAATACCGTGCTGCTGCTGATCAGTCACCAGCCCAGCCGTCTGCTGCCGACCATCAAGAGCCGCTGCGTGCAGCAGGCCTGCCCGCAGCCGACGGCCGTGCAGGCGCGTGCCTGGCTGGCCAGTGCGCTGCCGGATGAGTCGCCGGAGGCGCTGGACGAGCTCCTGGTGCTGGCCGGTGGCTCGCCGCTGACCGCTCAGCGCCTGCAGGGCCAGGGTGTGCGCGAGCAGCGCGCTCAGGTGGTGGAGGGCGTGAAGAAGCTGCTCAAGCAACAGGTTGCGCCCAGTCAACTGGCGGAAAGCCTGAATGGCGTACCCTTGCCGCTGCTGTTCGACTGGTTCTGCGACTGGGCGCTGCTGATGCTGCGCTACCAGCTGGCCCGCGACGAAGAGGGTCTCGGGCTCGCGGACATGCGCAAGGTCGTGCAGTATCTCGCCGAGAAATCGACACAGCCCAAGGTGCTGGCGATGCAGGACTGGCTGCTGCTGCAACGGCAGAAAGTCCTCAATAAAGCCAACCTCAACCGTGCCTTGCTTCTCGAAGCCTTGCTCGTACAGTGGGCAAGTCTGCCCGGGCCGGGCTAGAATCCGGCCATCGGAAAAATCTGCCAGGACAGCTGAATGAGCTTGCCACCAAATCTGGGTCCGCGTAACGGAATCCTGTCCCTGACCATCAAGGACAAATCCGTGCTGTATGCCGCCTACATGCCGTTCATCCGCAATGGTGGGCTGTTCATTCCGACCAACAAGACCTACAAGCTGGGCGATGAGGTCTTCATGCTGCTCAACCTGATGGACGAGCCGGAGAAGATCCCGGTAGCCGGCAAGGTGGTCTGGATCACTCCGAAGGGCGCCCAGGGCAACCGCGCCGCCGGTATTGGCGTGCAGTTCAACGATGGCGACAATACTGCGCGCAACAAGATCGAGACCTACCTCGCCGGTGCGCTGAAGTCGGACCGCCCAACCCATACCATGTAGAATTTGCAAGCTTTACAGGCTGCAACCACGAAGCGCCCGCATGGGCGCTTCGTCATTTTCCGGAGAGTGTTTTCATGCTGGTCGATTCCCACTGCCACCTCGATCGCCTCGATCTCGCCGCCCACGATGGGTCGCTGGATGCCGCGCTGGACGCCGCCCGCGCGCGTGGCGTCAGCCAGTTCCTGTGCATCGGCGTGAGCGCGGACAATGCCCGGGCAGTGAAGGACCTGGCCGATCGCTATGCCGACGTGCACTGCTCGGTAGGTGTTCACCCGCTGGACCTGGAGCCCGGCGCCGCGCCGGCGCTGGACTGGCTGCTGGGCGAGCTGAACCACCCGCGCGTGGTGGCCATCGGCGAGACCGGCCTGGATTATCACTACGAGCCCGAAGCCGCCGAGCTGCAGCAGGAAGCCTTCCGCCTGCACCTGGAGGCCGCCAAGGTCACCGGCAAGCCGGTCATCGTGCATACCCGCGAAGCCCGCGCCGACACCCTGGCGCTGCTGCGCGAGGCAGCGCTGCCGCAGGCCGGCGTGCTGCACTGCTTCACCGAAGACTGGGAGATGGCCAAGGCGGCGCTGGATATCGGCTTCTACATCTCGCTGTCGGGCATCGTCACCTTCCGCAATGCCGAGCAGTTGCGCGAAGTGGCCCGCCAGGTGCCGGTGGATCGCCTGCTGGTGGAAACCGATTCGCCCTATCTCGCGCCGGTGCCTCACCGCGGCAAGCCGAACCTGCCCGAGTATGTGCGCGAGGTCGCCGAGTACCTGGCCGTACTGCGTGGGGTGAGCTTCGAGACCCTGGCCGAGCAGACCACCGCCAACTTCCGCCGGTTGTTCCCGCTCGCTACCTGATCGTCTTCACGTCGAATTGTCCTGGCGCGGATACATTTCCTGCGCACAAAAAAAACCCGGGTTCTGGGGGATGAATCCGGGTCAAGACCATTAGGAGTGTAACAATAAGGTACGCGATCCTCGGTACCTTCACCGGCGGGGCACTTGGGGGGAGATGCCGCGCACCGGTATCTACAAGTATTGGCCAAGATGCGGCGACTGCCACAGGGTGCCCGGTGTTTTTTAAACGGATTTGGAATACATCACACCGGGCTGAGCAGTTTTCTCGGTCGCGCCTGCGTCATTGTGCCGCCAGAGCCCCGATCAGCCCCAGGGTTTCCTCGATGACCGCCTCGCTGGTGTAGAAGTGTGGCGAGAAGCGGATACCCGCGCCACGCTGGATGCACACCACCTGTTCGGCGCGCAGGCGCTCCAGCAGGCGGGTGTTGTCCCAGCCAGCGAGGCTGAAGGTCAGGATGCCGGCGCGACGAACCGGGTCCAGCGGGCTGTGCAGCGAGGCTCCGTCGATGCGGCCCAGGCCGTCGTGCAGTTGCTGGACGCGCGCCTGCACCAACTCACCCACCGTTGGCATGCCGACTTCCTCCAGCAGGCTCAGGCTGGCCTCCAGCGCCACCGCGCCGAGCATGTTCGGGCTGCCGCACTCGAAGCGCCGCGCGCTGCGGGCCGGCTGCCAGTCGGCGAGGTCGTAGTTGCCGGCGTTTTCCAGCATGTGCCAGCCGTATTCCTGCAGCGCCAGTTGCTCGCGCTCGGCGGCGCGGCAATAGAACACACCCAGGCCTTCCGGGCCGAGCATCCACTTGTGGCCGTCGGCCATGGCGAAGGCGCAGTCATAGGCCTGGACGTCGAAGGGCAGGGCGCCAAGCTGCTGGATGGCATCGATGCAATACAGCACGCCGCGCTGGCGGCAGCCGGCGCCGAGGCGCTCCAGGTCCATGCGCAGGCCACTGGCGTATTGCACCGCGCTGATCGAGAGCAGGCGTATGCGTGGGGTGCAGGCGGCGAGCAAGTCGCCTTCCGGGTCATCGCCGTCCAGGCTTACCTGGATGACTTCCACGCCGCGCGGCTTCAGCGCTTCCCAGACGATACGGTTGGATGGGAATTCCTGGTCGCTGATCACCACCTGGTCGCCGGCGCGCCAGTCCAGGCCGAAGGCGACGAACGACAGCGCCTCTGAGGTGTTCTTCACCAGTGCGATGTCGCCGGTGGTCTGGGCGTTCACCAGGCGCATCAGGCGCTCGCGCAGGCGCTTCTCGATGGTCAGCCACTGCGGGTAGTCGCGGGCGCCCTGCAGGATGTTCTCCTGGGCGAAGGCGGCAACGGCGTCTGCGGCCCGTTTGGGCCAGGGGGCGACCGCCGCGTGGTTCAGGTAGCGCAGGCCGGTTTGATGGGGAAACTCGGAAGAAAAGCTAATCATGTCGGATGATCCGTGCAATTTGGCGCTGAATAGGCATAATACGCGGCTTCGAATTTTGACTATTTTTGACCGAACAGTCTTTTTATGCAGAAAGAGCCGCGCAAGGTTCGCGAATTCCGTCGTCGCGAACAGGAAATCCTCGACACCGCCCTCAAGCTGTTCCTTGAGCAGGGCGAAGACAGTGTCACGGTCGAAATGATCGCCGATGCCGTGGGTATCGGCAAAGGCACCATCTACAAGCACTTCAAGTCCAAGGCGGAGATCTACCTGCGCCTGATGCTGGACTACGAGCGCGATCTGGCCGACCTGTTCCACTCCGAAGACGTCGCCCGCGACAAGGAGCGCCTGTCGCGCGCCTACTTCGAGTTCCGCATGCGTGACCCGCAGCGCTACCGCCTGTTCGACCGCCTCGAAGAAAAGGTGGTGAAGACCAGCCAGGTCCCGGAGATGGTCGAGGAGCTGCACAAGATCCGCGAATCCAACTTCGAGCGCCTGAGCCAGCTGATTAAGGAACGCATCGCGGCGGGCAAGCTGGAAGACGTGCCGGCCTACTTCCACTACTGCGCGGCCTGGGCGCTGGTGCATGGCGCCGTAGCGCTGTACCACTCGCCGTTCTGGCGCGAAGTGCTGGAGGACCAGGAGGGCTTCTTCCAGTTCCTCATGGACATCGGCGTGCGCATGGGCAACAAGCGCAAGCGCGACGGCGATACGCCGGCCGCCTGAGTCGCCATTCAGATGGCCCATCGTCGCAGTTGCGACAGGGCTTGTGGTGAGGGTGGGGATATACTTGCATGAGTGATTCCCACCGGAGCCGAGCATGATCGTCGACCGCCAGGGCAGGCGCTTCCGCAACTTGCGGGTCAGCCTGACCGCCGCATGCAACTACGCCTGCACCTACTGTGTGCCGGACGGCAAGCGTCTGGTTGCCGCGCAGGACGAACTCTCCGCTGACTTGCTGGTGCGCGGCGTCGCCTACCTGATCGAGGCCGCCGGCATCGAGCGGCTGCGGGTCACCGGCGGCGAACCGCTGGTCAGCCCGAAACTGGACGCCTTCCTGCACGGCGTCAGCCGCCTCGGCCTGCGGGATATCGCCCTCACCACCAACGGCCAGCTGCTGTCGAAGAAGCTGCCGCTGTTGCTCGATTGCGGCATCCGCCGCCTTAATGTGTCCCTCGATACCCTGGATGCCGACGCCTTCCGGCGCATCGCCCGTGGCGGTGATCTTGCCACCGTGCTCAAGGGGCTCGACGAGGCTCGCGCTGCGGGCCTGAAGATCAAGCTCAACATGGTGCCCCTGCGCGGGCAGAACCTCGACCAGGTGGTGCTGCTGCTGGACTACTGCCTGGAGCATGGCTTCGAGCTGCGCTTCATCGAGCTGATGCGCATGGGGCACCTGGCTCGCGATCCGAACGGCTTCAGCCAGCAGTTCATCGGCATGGCCGAGCTGCTCGAGCTGATTGGCGAGCGTCACCCCTACATCCAGGCAGATGCGCCGGTGGATGCCACTGCGCTGCGCTATGAGGTGCCGGGGCAGGGCTTCTTCGGCGTGATCGCCAACGAGAGCGTGCCGTTCTGCCGGACCTGTTCGCGCCTGCGCCTGTCCTCCACCGGCTGGCTGCATGGCTGCCTGTCGTCGAGCAACCGTCATTACGTCGGCGACCTGCTGGACAAGCCGCGCCACCAGGCGCTGCCGGCCCTGCAACGGCTGCTGGTGCGCGCCCTGGCGGACAAGCAGGAAGTCGCCTTCTCCGGCGGCGTCACCATCATGAAGATCATCGGCGGCTGAGACCGCCCCCAGACCTGATTAGCCCATGCCCAACGAATTCCCCATTTCCTATATCGAGCCGGTCTTCCGGCCGCCGAGCGAGGCGAACTCGCTCATTCTTCCGGTCACCAACGGTTGTTCGTGGAACCAGTGCGGCTTCTGCGAGATGTATACGCAACCGCAAAAGAAATTCCGCGCCCGTGACGAGGCCGAAGTGCTGGAGGAGATTCGCCGCTGTGGCGAGCGCCTGATCGTCCAGCGGGTGTTCCTCGCCGATGGCGATGCGCTGGTGCTGCCGACGCGGCGCCTGCTCAACATCCTCCGCGCGATCCGTGAGCACATGCCCGAGGTGGACCGCGTCTCCAGCTACTGCCTGCCGCGCAACCTGCGCAAGAAGTCGGTGGAGGAGCTGAAGGAACTGGCCGACGCCGGCCTGCGCATGGCCTACGTGGGCGCCGAGTCCGGCGACGACGAAGTGCTGGCGCGGGTGAACAAGGGCGAGACCTATGCCTCCACGCTCGATGCCCTGCGGAAGCTGGGCGAGGCGGGAATCACCCGCTCGGTGATGATCCTCAACGGCCTGGGTGGCAGCACGCTGAGCGCCCAGCACGCCGACAACTCGGCGCGCCTGATGAACGAAGCGCAACCGGAGTTCCTCTCAACTTTGGTTGTCAGCTTTCCCACTGGCGAAGAGCGCTACCGCGCCGGCTTCCCGGACTTCCAGCCATTGTCGCAGGCCGAGCTGTTCGTCGAGATCGAGCGCCTGCTGAGCGCGCTGGAGCTGCGCGACACGGTGTTCCGCAGCGACCACGCGTCCAACTACCTGGTGCTCAAGGGCACGCTGGGGGCGGACAAGGCAAGATTGCTTGCCCAGGTTCGGGAGGCCATCGAGCAGCCCCAGCGTGCGCGTCTGCGCCAGGAATGGCAGCGCGGCCTGTGATGGCGCGGAAGCTGCATTGCCTGTTCGAATGCCGGTTTTTCGTCGCCGGCCTCGGAGACCTTGCATGCGCCAACTGATACTGATCCTTGCCTTCGCCGCCCTGGGCGGCTGCATGAGCCCCAACGACCTGGCCGACGGCACCGATTACTACCTGCGCGACGCGGGCTTCCTCGATCACAGCCAGACCCGCCGCACCTCGAACTGGCGCCTGCAGCAGGACTCCTTCATCTATATCGCCCAGGGCCCGTTCGTGCCGCCCGGCCATCCCTACGCGCGGCCCAACGTGGTGGCGGAGGAGGCGTTCAAGGGCTTCGTCCAGTACTTCCCGCTGGTACGCCGGGCCAAGAGCCCGCTGGGGCTCGAGGGCGCCATGCAGGAGGCGCGCGCGGCAGGCGCCAATTATCTGCTGTATACGCGCTTCGCCCGTGGGGAGGACAATGCCGGAACCTACGAGCAGTACGAAGACACCGATAACGCCGTGGGCCGCGACCGCAGCGTGATCCAGGTGATGCTGATCGAGACCGACAACCGCTACCTGGTGGACAGTGCGACTATCCGCAGCCGCGGCGGTTTTCTGACATTCTATGACGCCAGCCCCGAGGATCTGATCGGGCGACCGCTGGAAGACTATGCCCGCAGCCTGCTGGGGGTGAAGACGCGAGAGGAGTACCAATGACTGATCCACAGACTCAATCGGACCGGGCCGGCAACCTGCTGGCGCAGATTCCCGCCAGCAAGGACAAGGGGCTGCCGCCGGTGCATCTGTGGAACCCCGATTGCTGCGGCGATATCGACATGCGCATCGCCCGCGACGGCACCTGGTACTACCTGGGCACGCCGATCGGCCGCAAGCCGATGGTGCGGCTGTTCTCCACCATCATCCGCCGCGATGGCGACGACTATTTCCTGGTTACTCCGGTGGAGAAGTGCGGGATCACAGTCGATGACGCGCCTTTCGTCGCGGTCACCCTGGCGGTCGAAGGGGAGGGCGAGCAGCAGGTGCTGCGCTTCACCACCAACGTCGAGGACGAGGTGGTAGCCGACGCCACGCACCCGATCCGCGTCGAGCTGGACCCGCAGACCCAGGAGCCGTCGCCCTACGTGCTGGTGCGGGTGAACCTGGAAGCGCTGATTCACCGCAACGTGTTCTACCAGCTGGTGGAGCTGGCGGTTCCCCGCGAGATCGACGGCGTTGACTGGTTGGGTGTCTGGAGTTCGGGGGAGTTCTTCCCCATTGCGCCGCAACCGTGACCTGCTGGTCCGAACGCGGCCGGTAGTTCGATTCCGGCTTCGCTACAACTTTTTCGAACTTGCAAAAAAGGCTCCCGAGGGAGCCTTTTTCGTTACCGCCAACTCAATTACATGTTGGGGTAGTTCGGACCGCCGGTGCCCTCGGGGGCAACCCAGGTGATGTTCTGGGCCGGGTCCTTGATGTCGCAGGTCTTGCAGTGCACGCAGTTCTGGGCGTTGATCTGGAAGCGCTTGCTGCCGTCGTCGTTGCTCACCACTTCGTATACGCCGGCCGGGCAGTAACGCTGCGCAGGCTCGTCGTAGAGCGGCAGGTTCTTCGCGATCGGGGTGTTCGGGTCGGTCAGCTTCAGGTGGATCGGCTGGTCTTCCTCGTGGTTGGTGTTGGACAGGAACACCGAGGACAGCTTGTCGAAGCTGAGTTTGCCGTCCGGCTTCGGATAGTCGATCTTCGGCGCTTCGCTGGCCTTCTTCAGGGTCGCGTAGTCCGGCGTCGTATCGTGCAGGGTGAACGGAAGCTTGCCGCCAAAGATGTTCTGGTCGATGAAGTTGAACGCACCACCACCGATGGCGCCGAACTTGTGCATCGCCGCGCCGAAGTTACGGCTGCGGAACAGCTCGTCATACAGCCAGCTGCCCTTGAAGGCATCGACGTAGTTGTTCAGCACGTCGCCGCCTTCGCGGCCGGCGAACAGGGCTTCGGCCACGGAATCGGCGGCCAGCATGCCGGACTTCATGGCGGTGTGGCTGCCCTTGATCTTGGCGAAGTTCAGGGTGCCGAGGTCGCAACCGATCAGCGCGCCGCCGGGGAAGACCATCTTCGGCAGCGAGTTCAGGCCGCCCTTGCAGATGGCCCGAGCGCCGTAGGCCACGCGCTTGCCGCCTTCCAGGTACTGCTTGATCACCGGATGGTGCTTGTAGCGCTGGAATTCGTCGAACGGCGACAGGTGCGGGTTGGTGTAGGACAGGTCGATGATCAGGCCGACCACCACCTGGTTGTTCTCCAGGTGGTAAAGGAAGGAGCCGCCCGGGTTGTCGTCGTTCAGCGGCCAGCCGGCGGTGTGCACCACCAGGCCCTGCTCGTGCTTGGACGGGTCGATGTCCCAGATTTCCTTGATGCCGATGCCGTAGTGCTGCGCGTCGGCTTCGCTGTCGAGCTTGTACTTCTTGATCAGCTGTTTACCGATGTGGCCACGGCAGCCTTCGGCAAACAGGGTGTACTTGGCGCGCAGTTCCATGCCCGGGGTGTAGTAACCCTCTTTCGGATTGCCTTCGCGGTCGACGCCCAGGTCACCGGTGACAATGCCGCGCACCACGCCATTCTCGTCGATCAGCGCTTCCTGGGCGGCGAAGCCCGGGTAGATCTCGACGCCCAGGCCTTCGGCCTGCTGGGCCAGCCAGCGGCACAGGTTGCCCAGGGAAATGATGTAGTTGCCTTCGTTGTGCATGGTCTTGGGCACGAAGAAGTTCGGCACCTTGGCCGCTGCTTCCGGGCTCTTGAGCACATAGATGTCGTCGCGCTTGACGGGGGTGTTGAGCGGCGCTTCGAGCTCCTTCCAGTTGGGGAACAGCTCGTTCAGCGCGCGGGGCTCGAACACGGCGCCCGAGAGGATGTGGGCGCCCACTTCGGAACCCTTCTCGACCACACAGACGCTGATTTCCTGACCCGCGTCGGCGGCCTTCTGTTTCAGTCGGCATGCGGCGGACAGACCGGCAGGGCCGGCGCCGACGATGACGACGTCGAATTCCATAAATTCGCGTTCCACTATCGATCTCTCCTGAATCAAGGCTCTGGGTATTTTGTAGGTATTGGGATGGGCGTGCCCCCACCCAGTAAGAGCGGGGCGCATTATAGCTAGACCTGTTGCTATATCTAAACCCTTTATCGAACGCAATACAAACGTTTGTTTGAATCGCGTGTAACCCTGATAGAATCGGGGTCCGCGGCTTATGAAGGGGTATTTTCGTGTATTGACCCGCCCGGTCGATGCAGTCAAGATACCTGCGGTTTTGCGGTCGCGTTGCGCTGGATGTAGTCGCAGATGGCGTGCACTACCGGCCAGGCCTGTCTGGCGACATTCCTATTCACCGGAGAAAAACGAGGAATCCATGAAGGTTCTTGTAGCTGTCAAACGAGTGGTTGACTATAACGTCAAGGTCCGCGTCAAGGCGGACAACTCCGGCGTCGATCTCGCCAACGTCAAGATGTCCATGAACCCCTTCTGCGAAATCGCCGTGGAAGAGGCCGTACGCCTGAAAGAGAAAGGCGTCGTCACCGAGATCGTTGCGGTCTCCGTCGGCCCGACCGCTGCCCAGGAGCAACTGCGTACCGCGCTGGCTCTGGGTGCTGATCGCGCCATCCTCGTTGAAACCAACGAAGAACTGAGCTCCCTGGCCATCGCCAAGTCGCTGAAAGCCCTCGTCGACAAAGAGCAGCCGCAGCTGGTCATCCTCGGCAAGCAGGCCATCGACAGCGACAACAACCAGACCGGCCAGATGCTGGCTGCGCTGACCGGCTACGCCCAGGGCACCTTCGCCTCCAAGGTCGAAGTCGCTGGCGACAAGGTCAACGTCACCCGTGAAATCGACGGCGGCCTGCAGACCGTTGCCCTGAACCTGCCGGCAATCGTCACCACCGACCTGCGCCTGAACGAGCCGCGCTACGCGTCGCTGCCGAACATCATGAAGGCGAAGAAGAAGCCGCTGGACGTGGTGACCCCGGACGCCCTGGGCGTTTCCACCGCTTCCACCGTGAAGACCGTGAAAGTCGAAGCTCCGGCTGCCCGTAGCGCTGGCATCAAGGTCAAGTCCGTTGCCGAACTGGTCGAGAAACTGAAGAACGAGGCGAAAGTAATCTGATGGCTATCCTGGTAATCGCTGAGCACAACAACGGCGCACTGGGCGCTGCCACTCTGAACACTGTCGCTGCCGCGCAGAAGATCGGTGGTGACATCGCTGTCCTGGTCGCTGGCCAGAACGTCGGTGGCGTGGCTGAAGCCGCTGCCAAGATCGCCGGTGTTTCCAAGGTGCTGGTCGCCGACAACGCCGCCTACGCTCACCAACTGCCGGAGAACGTCGCTCCGCTGATCGCTGAGCTCGGCAAGGGTTACAGCCACGTGCTGGCCGCCGCCACCACCAACGGCAAGAACTTCCTGCCGCGCGTCGCCGCCCTGCTGGACGTCGACCAGATCTCCGAGATCATCGAAGTGGTCAGCGCCGACACCTTCAAGCGCCCGATCTATGCCGGTAACGCCATCGCTACCGTGCAGTCCTCGGCTGCCGTCAAGGTCATCACCGTGCGTGGCACCGGCTTCGACGCCGTTGCTGCCGAAGGTGGCTCCGCCGCTGTTGAAGCCGTTTCCGGCCCGGCCGATGCTGGCAAGTCCGCCTTCGTGGGCGAGGAACTGGCCAAGTCCGACCGTCCGGAACTGACCGCTGCCAAGATCGTCGTTTCCGGCGGCCGTGGCATGGGCAATGGCGACAACTTCAGCATCCTCTACTCCCTGGCTGACAAGCTGGGCGCTGCCGTCGGCGCTTCCCGCGCTGCAGTGGATGCCGGCTTCGTGCCGAACGACATGCAGGTCGGCCAGACCGGCAAGATCGTCGCTCCGCAGCTGTACGTGGCCGTCGGTATCTCCGGCGCCATCCAGCACCTGGCGGGCATGAAGGACTCGAAAGTGATCGTTGCGATCAACAAGGACGAAGAGGCGCCGATCTTCCAGGTTGCCGACTACGGCCTGGTCGCCGACCTGTTCGAAGCCGTACCGGAGCTGGAAAAGGCCATCTGAGCCCGATCCGCTTGTTGAAGGAACCCGCCCTCCGTGGCGGGTTCTTTCATTTCAGGTCCCTGATTTTTCTCGGGAAATGAGCGTTCTGCTGCGCCGATGACCCATTGGTCACGAATCTTTGCCGAGAAGTCCACCGGCGAAGGTGTCTCATCTACAATGCGCGACGTCTCCAGTTCCTGAATGTGTTCAATCGACACCTGGCTACCGAGGTTTTCATGATCATCAAACCGCGCGTGCGTGGCTTCATCTGCGTCACTACCCACCCGACCGGCTGTGAAGCCAACGTCAAGGAACAGATCGAGTACGTCGAGGCGCACGGCCCCATCGCCAACGGTCCGAAGAAGGTCCTGGTCATCGGTTCCTCCACCGGCTACGGCCTGGCCGCGCGCATCAGCGCCGCCTTTGGCGCCGGCGCTGACACCCTGGGCGTGTTCTTCGAGCGTCCCGGCAGCGAGACCAAGGCGGGCACTGCCGGCTGGTACAACTCCGCTGCCTTCGAGAAGTTCGCCAAGGCCAAGGGCCTGTATGCGCGCAGCATCAACGGCGACGCCTTCTCCGATGAAGTGAAGAAAGTCACCATCGACACCATCAAGCAGGACCTGGGCAAGGTCGACCTGGTCGTCTACAGCCTGGCCGCTCCGCGCCGTACCCACCCGAAGACCGGCGAGGTCTTCAACTCCGTGCTCAAGCCGGTGGGCAAGGCGGTCAACTTCCGTGGTCTGGACACCGACAAGGAAGTGATCAAGGAAAGCGTGATGGAGCCGGCGACGCCTGAGGAAATCGCCAACACCGTCGCGGTCATGGGCGGTGAAGACTGGCAGATGTGGATCGACGCCCTGCAGGAAGCCGGTGTGCTGGCCGATGGCGCCAAGACCACCGCCTTCACCTATCTGGGCGAAGAGATCACCCACGACCTGTACTGGAACGGCTCCATCGGCGCCGCCAAGAAGGACCTGGACCAGAAGGTCCTGGGGATTCGCGAGAAACTCGCCGCCACCGGTGGTGACGCTCGTGTTTCCGTGCTGAAGGCCGTGGTCACCCAGGCCAGCTCGGCCATCCCGATGATGCCGCTGTACCTGTCGCTGCTGTTCAAGGTGATGAAGGAGAAGGGCACCCACGAAGGTTGCATCGAGCAGGTCGACGGCCTGTTCCGTGAAAGCCTGTACGGAGCCGAGCCGCACCTGGACGCCGATGGTCGTCTGCGCGCCGACTACAAGGAACTGCAGCCGGATGTGCAGGACACCGTGAAGGACCTGTGGAACAAGGTGACCAACGAGAACCTGTACCAGCTGACCGACTTCACCGGCTACAAGTCCGAGTTCCTGCGACTCTTCGGCTTCGAGATCGCTGGCGTGGACTACGAGCAGGACGTCAATCCGGACGTGCAGATTCCGAATCTGATCCAGCTCTGAGTTTGCCCCAGTAGAAACGGCGCCTTCGGGCGCCGTTTCTGTTTTCCAGCCTGCTTCAGTTCGATGCGGTCACGGGCGTGTGATTGCGCTGGAGGAAGTCCAGGTAGAGGCGGGCGGTTTCCTCCGAGCGCTCGATCATCGGCACGTGGCCGCAATCGCGCAGGATGGCCACGCTGGGTTTCTTCAGCAGCGGCTTCATCACATCGATGCTGGAAACGTCCAGCACGCGGTCGCGGTCGCCCCACAGCAGCAGGGTCGGCGCAGTGATCTTCGGCAACTCGGGTTCCAGCGGGATATAGCGCTCACGTAGCTGCTGGAAGACCATGCCGTTGAACGCGCTGCGCTCCAGCGAGCGTTCTGCCAGATAGTCCTGCAGCCGCGACGGCAGCGGCGGCTTCTGCACGAAGACGAAGTCGAGCAGGGCGGGGAAGTCGTCCACCGAGCGCAGTACCAGCGGGTTTTCGCCGTTCTTGAGGCGCTCGAACAGCTCGCTCGGGTGCGGTGCGATGACGCCGGCATTGTCGAACAGGCCGACCGACAGCACTTCCTGCGGATGCCGCGCGGCCAGCAGTGCGGCGATATGCCCGCCCATGGAGTTGCCGACCACGTGGAAGCGGCCGATGCCCTGTTCGCGCATGAAATCCGCCAGGCGCTCGGCCTGGGTGCCGACGTCGTAGCTGATGTTTGCAGGTTTGCTGCTGTCGCCGAAGCCCGGCAGGTCGACCGCGATGACGTGATAGTCCTTCGTCAGGAAGCGGGCGAAGCGTGGCCAGTTGCTCTTGTCAGCGCCGAAGCCGTGGATCAGCAGGATGGTCTGGGCCTTATCCGGACCGCCTTCGTAGTAGGTGATGTCGAGGTCGTCGACCTGCAGGCTGTTGGTGGACAGCCGGGCGCGGGCGCTTTCGACGTACTGCGCGGTCGCCAGCAGGGTGGAGGGGAAGGCGTAGAGCACGCCAGCGGTGACGGCTATCGCCAGGAGAAGGGCCAGAAGGGCTTTCTTCATGAGAAGTCCTTATTACCAAATCGGGTCGGTGTGCTTTACGCTAGCATTTTGCGGCTCTAAGCATGGCCGTTCTTTCTTCTGGCGAGCGAGACTACCGATGCCTGATTGCTCCACGCTGATCCGTGCGGCGCTGTTGCTGGTGACTTTCTCCATTCCCCTGGCCGGTTCCGCGGCTGGCAAGTGCGAACGCCTGGTGGCCACCGGCAATCCGGAATACCCGCCTTACCTGTGGCGCGACCCGGCGCAGCCGGAGCGCCTGATCGGCGCCAACGCCGACCTGCTGGAGCAGATCGGCAAGGCGGTCGGGGTGAATATCCGGGTGATCTACACCGGTTCCTGGGCGCGCGCTCAGGAAGAGGCGCGGCTGGGTCGGGTCGACCTGATTGCCGGTGCCTTCCTCACGCCGCCGCGCCTGGAGACCATGGACTACATCCATCCGGCCTTCCTCACCACCGACAACGTGGTGTGGATGCGCAAGGACGCCACCACGCCCTATACCGGTCGTGACGACCTGCGCGGCCTGAAGGGCGGCACCCTGGTGAACAACAGCTTCGGCCCGGACTTCGACAGCTTCGCCAAGCAGGAGCTAACCCTGGAAGAGGTGCCCAGCCTGACCCAGGCCTTCCAGAAACTGCTGCTCAAGCGCTCGGATTATGTGATCTACGAGCACTACCCCGGCCTGGCAGTCGCCGATACCCTCGGCATGGCCGACGACCTGCAGCCGCTGGAACCGCCAATCTCCAGCGAAGGTCTGTACCTGACCGTAGCGCACAACTCGGCCTGCAATGACCCGTGGCTGCGCGGACAACTGGCAAAAAAAATGACAGAATTGACGGCCGCCGGAGTCCCGCAGCGCCTGCTGCAGGACAACCTGGCCCGCTGGAAGGCCCAGCAGCTTCAGCCTGCCAGCACTCCCACCGAGTAGGACAATAGATTTCGTGATCAATCGACGGATGATGGTCGCCGGCCTGGCTTTGTTTGCATTGGCCGGCTGTGCGACGAACGACCCGGCACCCAACGAACAGATGCGCCTCACCGAGCAGGCGCTGGAACAGGCCAAGGCCGTGGGTGCGACCGATGACGTGGCCGAGCTCAAGCTCGCCGAGGACAAGTACCAGGCCGCCAGGGGCGCCCTGGCAGTCGGCTCGAACAAGAAGGCCCGGCAGCTCGCCGAACAGGCCGAGCTCGACGCCCGCCTGGCCGAGGCCAAGGAGCTGACGCGTAAGAGCGCCGAGCAACTGGCCGAGCAGAGCAAGAGCATCAACCGCCTGCGCAAACAGTTGGGAGAAGTGCAATGACTTCCGCACAACTGTTGCGCCGTAGCTCCTCGTGGCTGGGGGCTCTTTCCGCCGTCGCGCTGCTGGCCGGCTGCGCCAACAGCCAGCTCAGCGAGAAGTCCCTGGAGCAGGCCCGCCTGCAGTTCCAGGCCGTGAAGGAAGACTCCTCGGTGTTGCGCAGTGCGCCCAAGGATGTGATCCGCGCCGGCGAGTCGCTGGCCCGTGCCGAGCGTCTGTCCAACTACTGGGGTAGCAGTGACGACGTACTGCAGTACTCCTACCTCAGCCAGCGCTACAGCGAGATCGCTCGCGAGCATAGCAACCTGGCGCTGAACCAGGAGCGCCTGGGCAAGCAGCAGATGGAGCGCGAGCGCCTGCAGCTGGCGATGCGCGAAGCACGCCTGCTCAACGTGCAGGAACAGAGCAAGTGGCTGGAGCAGCAGATGGTCAGCCTCGCCACCAACGAAACCGAGCGAGGCCTGGTGCTGACCCTCGGCGACGTGCTGTTCGACAGCGGCGAAGCGGACCTCAAGCCCGCCGCCAATCGCACCGTGCTCAAGCTGGTGCAGTTCCTCCAGCTCAACCCGCGCCGGGTGATCCGCATCGAGGGCTACACCGACGGCGAAGGCGACCGCGAGCAGAATCTGCAGCTGTCCAAGGACCGCGCGCAGGCCGTGGCTGACGCGCTGACCGACCTGGGTGTGGACGAGAAACGCGTGCAGGTGCAGGGCTATGGCGAGGCCTATCCGATCTCGGACAACGCCTCGTCGCTGGGGCGCGCGCAGAATCGCCGGGTGGAGATCGTCTTCTCCGATGAGAAGGGCCAGCTCGGCGCCGAACGCTGATCCCTTCGCAATATCCCGTCACAGGAAAACCCCGGAAGCCTCGGCTCCGGGGTTTTTTGTCAGGGGGATCTCGAAATCTTTCGAGTGGCAGCTTGGCGAAAATAGCCAAGTGCGACTAATCCCCTCAGGGGAGCTGTAGACGAGAGAACGAGATGTCATCGGAAAAGAAGCTTTTCAATGTAATCGTGGCGGACCCGCAACCGATGATCGGTTGGGGTCTGGAACGCTATCTGCTGGAGCGCGAACTGGCGCAGGTGAAAGCCTTCGTCAGCGACACCGACAGCCTGCTGGATGTGCTCACTGCCCATCCCGAGGTCGACCTGGCCATTGTCGAGCTGGCGCTGCCCGGCGCCCGCGGGCGTGACGGCGTGCACCTGATCGAATGGCTGCAGCGCCACCATCCGGAAGTACCTGTACTGGTCTACTCGGTCATGGGCGCGCCACTGTTGGCGACCGCAGCGGTCAAGTGCGGCGCCGTGGGCTATGTCTGCAAGCGCAACCCGCTGAGCCTGCTGGACGACGCCATCGCCCGCATCCGCAAGGGCGAGACCTACATCGATCCGATGCTGCGACCGCCGCGCCATACCGGCAAGCCGCTGAGCCCGACCGAGATCGATATCATCCGCCGCCTGGCCCATGGCGCCACGGTGGGGGAAATCGCCGAGCGGACCAACCGCAGTGTCTCCACCATCAGCACCCACAAGCGCAACGCCATGCAGAAGCTCGGCCTGACCACCGACGCGCAACTGGTGGTGGCGGGGCTGCTGGACTGGCTCGGGGAGATCTGAGCGGGCAGGGCGGCGTAACTGTATCGGACGGAATGCCTCCGACTGTTCTGGAACAGTTTGCACTTTTTGGCTACTGTTTCGGTTCAATGACCGAGGGATGGCCGTCATGTCCAATCTGCTGCTGTACCAGCGCATCGCCCAGCAACTGGCGGAAGACATCCGTCGTGGTGTCTACCAGCCGGGCGAGCGCGTGCCGTCTGTGCGCAAGCTGAGCACCCAGCTCAACGTCAGCCATGCCACGGTGCTCCAGGCCTACGCCACCCTCGAAGACCAGGGGCTGATCCGCGCGCGCCCGCAGTCCGGTTTCTACGTACACCGCACGCCGGCGCTGACAGCTTCGACCCCGGACATCGCCCGAGTCGAGCGGCCCGGCCTGGTCACGCGCAGCAGCATCATCAACCAGGTGCTCGCCGAAGCGCGCCGCGAAGGCGTGTTTCCGCTGGGGGCTGCCGTGCCGCACGTGGATTACCTCCCGGTTCGCGCGCTGCACCAGCAACTGGCCAAGGTCACGCGATTCTCCAGTCCGCGCGCCTTCAGCTACATGTTCAGCCCCGGCTACGAGCCGCTGCGTCGCCAGGTGGCGATCCGCATGCGTGATGCCGGCGTGGTGGTCGACCCGACCCAGGTGACCATCACCCATGGCTGCGTGGACGCCATCCACATGGCCTTGCGCGTGATGACCCGTCCGGGCGACCTGATCGCCACCGAGTCGCCGAGTTACTACGGCTTGCTGCAGTTGGCCGACATCCTCGGCCTCAAGGTTATCGAGATCCCCAGCGACCCGCTGACCGGCATCAGCCTGGAGGCCCTGCAACTGGCCGCCAACCAGTGGCCTATCAAGGCGCTGGTGCTGACCGCGCGCCTGAGCAACCCGCTGGGCGGCACCATTCCTGAGGACCGCCAGAAAGCGCTGCTCAAGCTCACCGCCGAGCACAACATCGGGGTGATCGAGGACGATATCTACGGCGAACTGATGTTCGACCAGGGCCAGACCAAGGCGCTCAAGGCCCACGACCGTGATGGCCGCGTGGTGTATTGCTCGAGTTTCTCCAAGACCATTTCCCCCGGCGTGCGCATTGGCTGGATCATCACCGAGCGCTACCAGGAGGAAATCCGCCGCCTGCAGACCTTCACCACGCATTCGGCGTGCACCGTCACCCAGATGGGCGTGGCGGCGTACCTGGAGAATGGCGGCTACGACCGGCACCTGCGCTACATCCGCCAGGAGTACCGCAAGAACATGACCGCCTACCAGCTGGCAGTGCAGCAGTACTTCCCCGAAGGCACGCAGATGACCCGGCCCAAGGGCGGCTTCATCCTCTGGGTCAGCCTGCCGGCCAAGGTGAATACCAAGGAGCTGCACGTGCGCGCGCTGGAGCAGGGCATCAGCATCGCGCCGGGGCTGATCTTCAGTAATACCGAGCAGTTCAACAACTGCCTGCGCCTGACCTGCGGCATCCCCTGGGACCGCGAGGCGGAGCGGGCGATCATGACCCTTGGCATGCTGGCCTGCCAGCTCTGCCAGGAGGAGCTGATCGCCGCGTAAGTGTCCGGCTTGCGCAGTGGCGGGTCTGTCCGCGACAGGTCCGCAGCGCGCCGGATACCATCGCGGTCGGGGTCAATGCTTGTCGACGGTTAACCCGACTACCGGCGCCGTCTCGTCCAAGGAAGATGATCCTTCGACGAGGCCGCCACCGTGCCGCTTGCCACGCCAATCCTTCTGTCTGATAGCCACGGCGCTATCCCGGCGCCCGCGCCATCGGCGCTGCTCGGCCGCTGGCGAGAAGCCAGTCGAAACCTGCCCCGTTACGGATCGAGAGAGTTGAAGATATCCCCCAAGGACGAAAGCGACGCGGCATTGCTGCGACGCTACCGACAAGGCGATGCCGAGGCCTTCGCTGAGCTCTATGCTCGCCATCGCCTCGGCCTGTTCCGCTTCCTCTGTGGCCTGTGTGGCGACCACGCCCAGGCCGAGGAAGTGTTCCAGGAAACCTGGATGAGCCTGATCCGCAGCGACAGCCAGCCGATGGGGGCGGCCAGCTTCAAGACCTGGCTGTACCAGATCGGCCGCAACCGCCTGATCGACCACTGGCGCAAACTGGGCCGACACCAGAGCCGTCAGGAGAGCTTCGACGAGCAGTTGCATGGCGAGGCCCTGGTTGGCGAAAGCGTCGACCCAGAGCGCGAGCTGAGCCTGAGTCGCGACCAGCAGCGCCTGCAGGGCGCGCTGGAGTCACTGCCGGAAGAGCAGCGCGAAGTGTTCCTGCTGCGCACCCACGGCGACCTGGAGCTGAACGAAATTGCCGAACTGACGAAGACTCCGGCCGAAACGGTAAAGAGCCGGCTTCGCTATGCCATGCAAAAACTGCGTCGGTTGTTGTCCGACCCGTCGGTGACCGAGGAGGTGAATCCATGAATCGCGATCCGCACGAGCAGGACATGCTCGAGCACTACCGCCGGCACAGCGATGAGCAGCCGTCGGCGCAGCTGGACGCGCGCATCCTGGCCGCCGCCCGTGCTGCCGTGCAGGAGAAGAAGCCCGGCCTCGCCCAGCGCCTGCACCACTGGCTGCTGGGTTCTGGCAGCCGGCAGCGTTGGGGTGTCGCCGTGGCGGGCCTGGCGACGCTGGGCGTCGGCCTGAGCCTGACCCTGCGCACCTACGAAGAGGCGCCGGATCGCTTCGATGCACCAGTGGCTCCGGCGATGATGCGCGCGCCGGCTCCGGCTCCGGCCATGGCGCCGCCAGCGGCTCCGGCTGCCGCGCCCTATGCGGCGGAGCCAAGCATGGCCACACCGCAGAGGGATAGCGCGGCTGCCGGCGTCTCTATGGAAGAGCTCGCCAAGCCTGCGCCGATGAGCAAGAAAATGGCCATGGAGAGTGCGAAGGCCAAGGCTCAGGCAGAGACTCGCGAGCTTTCTGATGCCCAGGAGCAGCCAGACAGGCAGGCACAGGGAAAGGTGCAGGCGTTGGCGGCGGAGGCCGACGAGCCGCGCACCAGCCTGTTGCATCTGCGCGACTTGCAGAACAAGGGGCAGAAGGAGGACGCTGAACGGGTGCGCGAGAGCTTGCGGCAGCGCTTCCTGGACCTGGATATCGATCAGGCCCTGAGGGATTTGCCTGACAACCCTTGATCAATGACAGGCCGGGTTCAGTGCGCGCCTGTCAGACTGATCGCCGTAATGGTTTGTCATGGCAAGGCTCTTGCTCTGCCTCGCATCTCGCGCCAGCATTGCGCGGTTTTTCTGACGGTTCGCTCCATGACGAAGTCCCGAATTCTCATTGTCGCCAGTTTGTCCCTGCTGCTCGCCGCCTGTGGTGATGAGCACAAGGACAAGGCTGCCGCTCCGGCTCCAGCGCCCGCTGCAGTGCCGGCGCCAGCGGCCAGCGCGCCCGCGCCCGAGCCGGCCGCCGAGCAACCGCGCGAATCGGAAGCCAAGCCCGCTGCGGCCAAGGCCGTGGCCTCGCCCAAGGCGCCGGCGGTCGAAGCGGCCATCAAGCCCGAGGCCAAGGCGCCGTCGAAGACCCCGGCACAGGTGAAGAAGGCGGTCGATCCCGTGGTCAAGCAGCCGCTGCCGCCGGTGAAGCTCGACCTGCGTCTGCCCAAGGACATGCTCCACCAGCTCGACCCTGAAAAGCCGCTGGCCGAGCTGGAAGACAAGCCGCTGCTGCCGCAGATGTTCGGTGAAAAGACCGGGCAAAGCCCGTTCCAGGTGGGTGGCCGGTTGATCTCGCGCGAGCCGAATGAGCGCGAAACCAACGACGACAGCTGGCACTCGGATATCCGCGGCGCCGAATTGCAGTTTCAGTTCCGCAACTGATTTCTCAGTGCAGGTGAGGGCCGCGCACAACCGCGAAAGTTGTGCGCGCCATGGGGTAGTTCAGAAGCGGTGCACACCGCCGCGAATCGCCTCGAACAGTTCCCCGTCCAGCGCCCGGTAGTCCGCCTCGCCGGGCAGTCGCACGAACAGCGCCTCGGTCACGGCTGAGGGGTCGTAGGCGTTGCGCTTGAGGTCGGTCTTCTTGTACTTGAAGGTCCCGGTGGTCTCCACCTGGACCAGCAGGCGCAGGAACAGCGGCACCGCGTAGGCCGGCAGCTCGCGGTCCAGGTGCGCCGCCAGCAGCGCGGCGTCCAGGCTGGCGCCGTCGGCCAGGCGCAGCGCGGCCATGCCGCAGCGGCCGTTGGTGCCGGGAATCTCCACGCCATAGACCACCGCATCCTCCACGCCGGGGAAGGCGCCCAGGGCGTTTTCCACTTCGGTGGTGGAGACGTTCTCGCCTTTCCAGCGGAAGGTGTCGCCCAGGCGGTCGACGAACTGCGTGTGCTTGAAGCCGATGTCGCGCATCAGGTCGCCGGTGTTGAACCAGGTATCGCCTTCCTTGAACACGTTGCGGTAGATCACCGCTTCGCTCTTGGCCGGGTCGGTGTAGCCGTCGAACGGCCACTTGTCGCTGATCTCGCTGATCAGCAGCCCCGCCTCACCCTTGTCGACCTTTTCCATGAAGCCCCTGGTGCCGCGCACTGGCTGGTCGTTTTCCAGGTCATAGCGCACGATCGCGTAGGTTGCCGGCGAGAAGCCCACGGTATTGTCGAAGTTGAATACGTTGGTGAAGCCGATGTTGCCCTCGCTTGAGGCATAGAACTCCGTTATGCGCTCGATGCCGAAGCGTTCCTTGAACTCGTTCCAGATCGACGGGCGCAGGCCGTTGCCGATCATGCAGGTCAGGGTGTTGCCGCGCTCTTCTTCGCATTGCGGCTGGTTGAGCAGGTACCGGCAGAGCTCGCCGATGTAGCCGAAGCAGGTCGCCTGGTAGGCCTGCACATCTTTCCAGAACGCGCTGGCGGAGAACTTGCGGCGCAGGGCGATGGCCGCGCCACCGGCGAGCACGGCGCTCCAGCAGACGGTCACGGCGTTGTTGTGGTAGCAGGGCAGGGTCAGGTAGAGCACGTCGCTGTTGGTCAGCCCGAGCCCTGAGTGGCCGAAGCCGCCGTAGGCCTTGATCCACTTGCCGTGGCTCATGATCGAGGCCTTCGGCAGGCCGGTGGTGCCGGAGGTGTAGATGTAGAAGCAGGCGTCCTTCAGACGTACCCGCGCTGTCTCGGCGAGGTTGTTCGAATCCTGTTCCTGCGCCAGGCGCATCAGGCTCTGCCAGCCGGCCGGGGCCTGTGCCGAGTCTTCACCGTCGGCGATCCAGTAGCAGCGCCCGCCGCTGTTCTCCAGGGCCGGGCGGACGTCCTCGAAAGCCTCGCGCAGTTCCTCGCCGACCACGAAGTGGCTGGGCTTTACCAGGTTGAGGCTGTGGCTGAGCACCTGGCCGCGCTGGGTGGTGTTGACCAGCGCGCCGATGGCGCCGAGCTTGGCCAGGGCGGCAAGTACAACCATGAGTTCGGCGCGGTTCTCCAGCATCACCGCAACC
The DNA here is from genome assembly GCF_014852215.1 of Pseudomonas sp. PDM19. Lineage (NCBI taxonomy): Bacteria > Pseudomonadati > Pseudomonadota > Gammaproteobacteria > Pseudomonadales > Pseudomonadaceae > Pseudomonas > Pseudomonas sp. PDM19. Next base: position 1,200,206 of record NZ_JACVBG010000002.1, read on the forward strand.
ACGCTGGCGTGGCCTACGCCTTCGGCCTGGAAGGCCCGCGCCAGGCGGTTGGCCCAGCCGTTGAAGAGCGCGTAGGACAGGCGCCGCCGTTCGTCGATCAACGCCGGGCTGTCCGGGTAGAGGCGCGCGGCGCGCTCCAGCGCCCAGCCCAGGGAGAGATTCTTCTCGCGGTTGCGGATGCCGGTGTAGTACAGCCCGCGCAGCATGCGTGGCACGCGACCGAGGGTGGCCGGCAGGTGGGCGAGGAAGCGGGTCGGGGTGATGATATCGGCGTGGCTCATTGACGCGTGCCCTTATTGTCATTGTTGTCCGTGGCGTGCAGACAGGTCTGCGCGACTCTAGGTCGCTCCCTGACGCTCGGCTATGGCCCTGATGCGCCTGGCGCAAGTCAGATCGGCAAACCGGCCGATGAGCATTCATCGCAGTCTAGGAGCGGATGGCCGGGCGGCCAGGGCGGGATTGTGTCGATTGGTAAATGCCGCGGGGCGGGGCATTGGCGCCCTTTCGGCGGATAACGCGTGCCGCGTTATGCGCCCTACGGGGAGCTGGTGCCTGGAAGGGACGCAGGGCGAATAACCGATCGCGGTTATCCGCCGTTGGCCGTGGTGCGATGGGTGGCAGCGGTCAGTCGAGGAACAGGTCGGGTACCAGGCTGCCGCCGTTCGGGTCGAAGCGGTACTGCTCGAAGTCGCTCTGGCCCTGTTCGCGGAGGATGTCCTCGTCGATCAGCAGGCGTCCGCTGATGGCGCGCTCGCTGCTGGAGAGAATCGCGTAGGCGGCGTCGGCCATGATTGCCGGCGTGCGGGCGCGCTTGAAGGCGTCGCGGCTGCCCAGTTCGAACTCGATGGCGGCAGTGGCGATCATGGTCTTCGGCCACAGGGCGTTGACGCTGATGCCGTACTTCTTGAACTCCTCGTGCATCCCCAGGGTGAGCATGCTCATGCCGTATTTGGTGACGGTGTAGGGGCCGTGCTGGGCGAACCACTTGCCGGCCAGGTTGATCGGCGGCGACAGACTGAGGATGTGGCCCTTGCTCTGCTTCAGGTAGGGCAGTGCGGCCTGGCTGCAGACCATCACGGCGCGGGTGTTGATCTGGTACATCAGGTCGAAGCGCTTGGGCTCCAGGCGCTCCACGCCGACCAGCTTGATGGCGCCGGCGTTGTTGACCACCGCGTCGATCCCGCCGAAGTGTTCGGCAGCCTTGGCCATGGCATCGCGCACGGCGTTTTCGTCGCGCACGTCCAGTTGCAGGGCCAGCGCCTTGCCACCGGCGGCCTCGACTTCCTCGGCGACGCTGAAGATGGTGCCTTCCAGTTTCGGGTGGGGCTCGGCGCTCTTGGCGGCGATGACGATGTTGGCGCCGTCGCGGGCGGCGCGCAGGGCGATCTCGCGGCCGATGCCGCGGCTGGCACCGGTGATGAAGAGAGTCTTGCCTTTCAGGGACATGGTTGGGGCTCCGTGTTCTTGTGGTCTTGTTCTGACGGAATGGTTTCGGTGTCATTTCTGTAGGAGCGGGCCATGTCCGCGATCGCGCGCATGGCGTGCTCCTACAGGGAGTGCGGGATCAGGCTTCCTCGGCCTCGACCTCCACCAGCAACTGCCGGGATTTCACCTGCTCGCCCTTGCTCACCTGCACGCGGCGGATCACGCCGTCGACGCCGGCCTTGAGCGGGTGCTCCATCTTCATCGCTTCCAGCACCAGCAGCAGCTGGCCCTTGCTGACCCGCGTGCCCTCGGCCACCAGCACGTCGACGATGGCGCCATCCATCGGCGCCTTTACCGTGCCGGAGCCTGCGCCTGCTGCAGCACCGGCCGGTTCATGGGTGACGTCCTGCAGTTCCAGGTTGCCGTCCGCGCCATACAGCCACAGGCGCGCGCCTTCGCGATGGAAGGGCAGTCTGCGGCGGATGCCGTCGGCTTCGAGGACGGCGTCGCCGTTCTCTTCGCCGAGCAGGCGCAGGTTGATCTCGCTGTCACCGATGCGCGCCAGCAGCGTCGGCCGGGGGCCGTGCTCGCGGACTTGCAGTTCGACGACGAATTTCTCCTCGCCATGCTTGAGCGAGAAGCGCCACGGTGCGCTGCCGGCGCTGCGCCAGCCGGAAAGGCCGGGCTGGTGCGCGCGGTCGCTGGCCGAGGCCTGGTAGAGCAGGGCGGCGGCACAGGCCAGTTCCAGCGCCGGCGGCTGGCGCGGGGCCAGGCTCGGGTCGCCGGCGAACTGCTCACCGATGAACGCGGTGGTGGCCTTGCCGGCGGCGAATTCCGGGTGCTTGAGCAGGTTGGCGAGGAAGCGCTGGTTGCCGGTCACGCCCAGCAGCACGCAGTCCTCGACGGCTCGTATCAGCTTGCGCCGCGCCTCGTCGCGGGTGGCGCCATAGGCGATGACCTTGGCCAGCATCGGGTCGTAGAACGGCGTCACCGGCTGGCCCTCGCGCAGGCCGTGGTCGATGCGGATGCCGTCCAGCTGCGGCGGTGTCCAGCGCAACACCTGGCCGGTCTGCGGGAGGAAGCCGCCACCTGCGTCCTCGGCGTACAGGCGCACTTCGATGGCGTGGCCCTTGAGCTGGATCTGTTCCTGGGTGAGCGGCAGCGGGTGGCCTTCGGCGACGCGGATCTGCCAGGCCACCAGGTCCTGGCCGGTCACCAGCTCGGTGACCGGGTGCTCCACCTGCAGGCGGGTGTTCATTTCCAGGAAGTAGAAGGCGCCGCTGGCGTCCAGTAGGAACTCCACGGTGCCGGCGCCCACATAGTTCACCGAAGCGGCGGCCTTTACCGCGGCCTCGCCCATGGCCGCGCGCAGTTCCTCGCTGAGCACGGGGCAGGGCGCTTCCTCGATGACTTTCTGGTGGCGGCGCTGCACCGAGCAGTCGCGCTCGCCCAGATAAACGATATGGCCGTGGCTGTCGCCGAACACCTGGATTTCCACGTGGCGTGGCTGCACCACGGCTTTTTCCAGGATCAGCTCGCCACTGCCGAAGGCGTTCTGCGCTTCCGAGCGTGCGGTGCGCAACTGTTCGGCGAGGTCTTCGCTGCGGGTCACCAGGCGCATGCCGCGCCCGCCACCGCCGGCGCTGGCCTTGATCATCAGCGGGTAGCCGATGCGCTGCGCTTCGCGGGTGAGGGTGGCGTCATCCTGCTCCGCGCCTTCGTAACCGGGGATGCAGGGCACGCCGGCTTCGAGCATGGCGATCTTCGACAGGCGCTTGCTGCCCATCAGGTGGATGGCTTCCACGCCAGGGCCGATGAAGACGATGCCGGCGGCCTCGCAGGCGCGGGCGAAGTCGGCGTTCTCCGAGAGGAAGCCGTAGCCGGGGTGGACGGCGCCTGCTCCCGTGCGTTTCGCCGCATCGAGGATGGCCTCGGGTTTCAGGTAGGACTGGCCCACCGGTGCCGGGCCGATGCACACCGCCTCGTCGGCCAGTTGTACATGGCGGGCATTGGCGTCGGCCTCGCTGTACACGGCCACGGTGCGGTAGCCCAGGTCGTGGGCGGTGCGGATCACCCGGCAGGCGATCTCGCCACGGTTGGCGATGAGGATCTTGTCGAAACTGGGCATGACGGTTTCCTCGGGGCTACTGCGCCCAGTTCGGTTTGCGTTTCTGCACGAAGGCCAGGGTGCCTTCGGCGCCTTCCGCGCCGGTCACTGCGGCGGCGAATTGACGGGCAGCGTCGTCCAGCAGCGGGCCGAGGGCTTCGCTCTCGGTGGCCAGCAGCAGCGCTTTGGTGGCGGCGTTGGCACCGGGGGCGCAGCGGCGGATCTGCTCGAGTGTCTGGGCAAGCTGTTCGCCGAGGTTTTCGGCGCTGTCCGCGCAGGCATGCACCAGGCCCAGTCGCAGCGCCTCGCGGCCGTCGAAACGGGCGGCGGTGAGCGCCAGGCGGCGCGCCTGGGTCAGGCCGATGCGCTTCACCACAAAGGGCGCGATCTGCGCTGGCAGGATGCCGAGGCTGGTTTCCGGCAGGCCGAACTGCGCGTCCACCGCCGCCAGGGCGATGTCCGAGACGCAGGCAAGGCCGAAGCCGCCGCCGAGCACCGCGCCTTCCAGCACGGCGACCAGCACCTGGGGTTGCGCCTGTGCTTCTTCCAGCAGGCCACCGAAAGCACGGTTCAGCGCGGCATAGGCATCGGGACCGGCGGCGCGGGCGCCGGCCATGTCCTTGATGTCGCCACCGGCGCAGAAGTGCCCGCCGGCGCCGCGCAGGACGATGGCGCGCACGCCGCGGTCGTCGCGCACGGCGGCGAGCACCGCGCGCAGTTCACCGACCATCGCCAGGCTCATGGCGTTGCGGCTGTCCGGGCGGTTCAGGGTGACGTGCAGCACGCCGCCGTCAGCTTCCAACAGCAGGGTTTCGCAGTTCGGCAATTCATTCATGCCGGGATCCTCATAAAAGACGCTTCAGGCAGCAGGCTTCAGGCTGCAGGTGAAAGCGGCTCTCTTCCTGCCGCCTTCAGCCTGTCGCCTGCAGCCCCTCTCAGCCCTTCTTCTTGCCCGGCAGGGTGCCCATCATCTTGCAGATGATGCCCAGCATGATTTCGTCGGCGCCGCCGCCGATGGAAACCAGGCGGGTGTCGCGGTAGGCGCGCGAGACCGGGTTTTCCCACATGAAGCCCTGGCCACCCCAGTACTGCAGGCAGGCGTCGGTGACTTCGCGGGCCAGGCGGCCGACCTTGAGCTTGGCCATGGAGGCCAGGCGGGTCACGTCCTTGCCGCGGATGTACTGCTCGGTGGCCTGGTAGGTGAGGGCGCGCAGGCACTCGATCTCGGTCATCAGCTCGGCCATGCGGAAGTGGATGACCTGGTTGTCGATCAGCGACTGGCCAAAGGTCTTGCGCTCCTTGCAGTACTCGATGGTGGTGTTGACGCAGTATTCCAGCCCCTTGATCCCGCTGGCGGCGCCGAACAGGCGTTCCTCCTGGAACTGCAGCATCTGCATCATGAAGCCCGCGCCCTCGGCGCCGATGCGGTTGCGCTGGGGGACGCGCACGTCGTCGAAGAACACCTGGGCGGTCTCCGAGCTGCGCATGCCGAGCTTGTCCAGGTGCGGGCTGACGCTGATGCCCTTGGACTTCATCGGCACCATGATCAGCGACTTGTTGACGTGGGGCTTGTCGTCGGAGGTGTTGGCCAGCAGGCAGATGAAGTCGGCCGACGGCGAGTTGGTGATCCACATCTTGCTGCCGTTGATGACGTAGTCGTCGCCATCCTTGCGCGCGGTGGTCTTCAGGCCTGCCACATCGGAACCGGCGCCGACTTCCGAGACGCCGATGCAGCCGACCATCTCGCCGGCGATCGCCGGGCGCAGGAACTCCTCGCGCAGCTCGTCGGAGCCGAAGCGCGCCAGGGCCGGGGTGCACATGTCGGTCTGCACGCCCAGGGCCATCGGCACGCCGCCGCAATGGATGGTGCCGAACTCTTCGGCAGCGACCACCGAGTAGCTGTAGTCCAGGCCCATGCCGCCGAATTTCTCCGGCTTGGAGATACCCAGCAGGCCCAGGTCGCCGGCCTTCTTGAAGACTTCATGGATCGGGAAGCGTCCGGCCTTTTCCCACTCGTCGACGTAGGGGTTGATCTCGCGCTCGACGAAGTTGCGGACGGTGCGGCGGAGTTCTTCGTGTTCCTGGGTGAAGATCATTTCTTGTTCTCCGTGGGATCTTTCAAGTCAGGTAGGGCGAATAAAGCGGAACGCTTTATCCGCCGGCTTGGCGGATGACGCCGGCGGCGTCATGCGCCCTACGGTCAAAATCGTGCGACGCCGAAACGGTTGTTCTTCAGCGGCCGTACTGCCGCCTCCGCGCAGATGTCCAGCAGGTAGCCGAGCAGCGCGCGGGTGTCGCGCGGGTCGATCAGCCCGTCGTCCCACAGGCTCGCCGTGCCGTAGAGCGCGGTGGACTGGGCGTCGAGCTTCTGTGCGGTCATCTGTTCGAGCATGTCGAGCATCTTCGGGTCGGGCTCCTTGCCCTCCTTGGCGTGCTTCTCCTCGGTGACGATGCGCAACACCTTGCCGGCCTGGGCGCCGCCCATCACGGCGGTGCGGCTGTTGGGCCAGGCGAAGATGAAGCGCGGGTCCAGCCCGCGGCCGCACATGGCGTAGTTGCCTGCCCCGTACGAGCCGCCGACGACCAGGGTGAGCTTGGGCACCGTGGCGTTGGCCACCGCCTGGATCATCTTCGAGCCGTGCTTGATCACGCCCAGGCGTTCGGACTCGGTGCCGACCATGAAGCCGGTGGTGTTGTGCAGGAACAGGATCGGCGTGTTGCTCTGCTCGCACAGCTGGATGAACTGCGCCGCCTTGGCCGCGCCCTGCGGGGTGATCGGGCCGTTGTTGCCGATCAGTCCGCAGGCGTGGCCTTCGATGTGCAGGTGGCCGCAGACGGTCTGGCTGTCGAACTCGTTCTTGAAGTCGAGGAAGCGCGAGCCGTCGGCGATGCGCGCAATGATCTCGCGCACGTCATAGGGCTTCTTGGCGTCCGCCGGCACCACGCCGAGCAGTTCCTCGGCGGGGTGCAGCGGGGCATCCCATTCCTGCTGCGGGCGCGCCGGCAGCTGCGCATTCCACGGCAGCGCAGCGAGGATTTCGCGGGCCAGGCGCACGCCGTCGGCGTCGTTCTCTGCCAGGTACTCGGCGGTGCCGGCGACCTGGGCGTGCAGTTCGGCGCCGCCGAGGTCTTCGTCGGTGGCGATTTCACCGGTGGCCGCCTTGAGCAGCGGCGGGCCGGCGAGGAACATCTTGGCCTTGCCGCGCACCACCACCACGTAGTCCGACAGCCCCGGCTGGTAGGCGCCGCCGGCGGTGGACGAGCCGTGCACCACGGTGACCTGCGGAATACCCGCAGCCGACATGCGTGCCTGGTTGGCGAAGCCGCGCGCGCCCTCGACGAAGATGTCTGCCGCGTAGTTCAGGTTGGCGCCGCCGCTCTCGGTCAGTGCCACCACCGGCAGCTTGTTCTCGAAGGCGATCTGCTGCAGGCGCAGGGTCTTCTTCAGCCCGGTGGGGGAGATGGTGCCGCCCTTGATCGCGCTGTTGCTGGCGGTCACCAGGCAGCGAACCCCGGCGATGTAGCCGATGCCGGAGATGATGCCGCCGCCGGCCTGGGTGCCGTCCTTGTCGTCATGCAGCTTGTAGCCGGCCAGCGAGGAAATCTCGAGGAACGGTGCGCCGGCGTCCAGCAGCAGGTTCAGGCGTTCGCGCGGCAGCAGCTGGCCACGCTTGTCGAACTTGGGCTTGGCCTCGGCGGCCTTGTCCAGCACCTTCTGCTCGACCTCGCGGAAGCTCGCCACGGCGGCCAGCATGGCCTCGCGGTTGCGGGCGAATTCTTCGCCCTGGGGATCGACTTCGGATTGGATGACGGGCATCGCTTACTCCTGATCCTTGAGGACGTCCGGCAGGTAGGCACGGTGGAAGCCGTTGTAGGAACGGCTCTGCCCCGGCTTGCCCTTCACCAGCGGGAAGGCGCGGCTGCCCTGGCTGGCGGCGCCGTCGATACGGATGGTGTTGCCGCTGATGAAGGCGGCGCCGGGGGAGAGCAGGAAGACGATGGCGGCGGAGACTTCCGACTCGGTGCCGATGCGCTTGAGCGGTACGTGCTCGCGCAGGGTCGGGATCACGGCCTTGAACGCGCCTTCGTAGGTGTCCATGCCGCTGGAAGCGACCCAGCCGGGCGCCACGGCGTTGACCCGCACCCCGGCGTGGCCCCACTCGATGGCGGCAGTCTTGGTGAAGTTCTCCATGCCGGCGCGGGCGGCGCCGGAATGGCCCATGCCGGGCATGCCGCCCCACATGTCGGCGAGCATGTTGACGATGCTGCCGCCGGTCTTGCTCAGGCTCTGGTTGAACACTTCGCGGGCCATCAGGAAGCCGCCCACCAGGTTGGTGCGCACCACCGCCTCGAAGCCTTTCAGGTTGATCGAGGCCAGCGGCGCGGGGTACTGGCCGCCGGCGTTGTTGACCAGGTGGTGGATCGGCCCGCGCTCGGCGATGACCTGCGCCACCAGTGCCTTCACCGCTTCTTCGTCGCGGATGTCGCAGCTGTGCCAGCTGGCGCTGCCGCCGTCCTCGATGATTTCGCCAGCGGTTTTCTCCAGCTTTTCCGCCTTGCGCCCGACCAGCACCACGTGGGCGCCGAGGGCCGCCAGCTCGTGGGCGGTGCAGCGGCCGATGCCGCTGCCGCCGCCGGTGACGATGATGGTCTGGCCGTCGAACAGGCCGGCTTTGAAGATCGAGTCGTAGCTCATTGTTGTTTTCGTCCTGCTCAATCGTTCGTCGTGCGTTTTGAGGAATTCCGGTGCCAGCGATTTCCCCTCACCCCAGCCCTCTCCCCTAGGAGAGGGGGCTGTCCGTGCCGGCTAGCGCCACGGTTTCATCCTGCACCGATCAGTCCCCTCTCTCTTCGGGAGAGGGTTAGGGTGAGGGTTTGCTCTTACATCACTTCATCGGCGATGTGTTGCGGCACCGCCACCGGGAATTCCAGCAACTGCTGGGCGAAGGCCTTGCCCTGCGGGTCGATGCGCAGGCTGGCAACGCCGCCGCCGCCCAGGGCGTTTTCCAGCAGGAAGTTCAGGCTATGGCTGCCCGGCAGGTGCCAGCGGCTGACGCGACCCAGCTGCGGGTCGAGCACGTGCTGCATCCATTCGGCCACGGCGCCTTCGCTCAGCGCCTCGGCGATCCACGGCAGGTATTCGGCCTTGCGGGCCATGACGCCGATGTTGCTGTGGTTGCCCTTGTCGCCGGAGCGCGCCACGGCCAGCTTCACCAGCGGCACGCTGGCCTGGGCCGGGCCCTTGGCGGCCGGTACCGGAATGTCGTCGGCCAGCGCGGTCGGGTCGAAGGTGTCGAGGGCGGGCAGGGCGGCACCGTGGCGCTCACCGTCGATGTCCACGGCCAGCTCGCAGCTGTCCTTGTCGATCAGGAAGGAGAACAGGCGGATCACCGGGTACACGGTCGGGCGGCCGCCGACGATGCCGGTCAGGCCCGGCGCCATGCCGGTGGCGGCCTGGGCGATCTCGCGGGAGAACAGCACCAGGGCTTCCTTGCGGCTGTGGCGCACGGCGAGCTTCACCACGATCTCGCGGTTGTCGCTGCGGCGCCCGTGCGGGCCGTAGGTGGCCTCGCTGCCGAGCAACTCCACGCTGACCTCACGGTACGGACCCCAGCCGCGTTCCATGAGGATTTCCTCGGTCTTGGCGATGATCGCCTGGCTGACCCGTTCGGCCTTCTTCACCGCGTCGATGCCAGCGATCAGGCAACTGGCGGTGCAGCGGAAACCGTCCGGATAGGTGGCGCTGACCTTGTATTGCCCGGTCGGCGGCAGGCCGCGTGCGCCGATGACGGCCACGCGGTTGTCGCCCACCTGGGCGAGTTCGACCTGGGTGAAATCGCAGACCACATCAGGCAGCAGGTAGGCGCGCGGGTCGCCGATCTCGTAGAGCATCTGCTCGCCCACCGACAGCGGCGTCACCAGCCCGCCGGTGCCCTGCGGCTTGGTCACCACGAAGTCGCCGCTGGCCTGCACTTCGACGAGCGGGAAGCCGATGTGCTCGTAGTCTGGCACGCTTTCCCAGTCGGTGAAGTTGCCACCGGTGCACTGCGCGCCGCACTCGATGATGTGCCCGGCCAGCGCGGCCTGGGCCAGTTTGTCGTAGTCGCTCCAGGCCCAGCCGAATTCGTGCACCAGAGCGGCGCTGACCACCGCGCTGTCCACCACGCGGCCGGTGATGACGACATCGGCGCCAGCCTTCAGCGCTTCGACGATGCCGGGGGCGCCAAGGTAGGCGTTGACCGAGACGCACATCGGCGGCATCGGTGCGCCCGAGAACATCTCGCGGATGCCGGCCTTGGCCAGCTCGCCCAGGCGCGGCTGCAGGTTGTCGCCGTGCACCACGGCGATCTTCAGCGCCACGCCAGCCTTCTCGCAGGCGGTGGCGAGGGCGCTGGCGCAGGCCGAGGGATTCACCCCGCCAGCGTTGCTGATCACGCGCACCTGCTTCGCCGCGATGTCACCCAGCAGGGGTGTCATCACTTCGACGAAGTCGGTGGCGTAGCCTGCCTCGGGATTCTTCAGGCGGGCGCCGGCCATGATCGACATGGTGATTTCGGCGAGGTAGTCGAATACCAGATAGTCCATTTCCGCACCGCGCACCAGTTGGGCGGCGGCGGTGGAGGTGTCGCCCCAGAAGGCGGAGGCGCAGCCGATACGTACGGTTCTAGTCATTGTTCTGCCCGTGACGCTGAGTGATGGATCGACATTACCAAGCAAGCGCTTGGTTGAAAAGCCCCGAAAGTACGACAACCCCAACCAATGGATGGCCAAGCGCTTGCTTGGTTGGGCTTCGGGGGCTTACATTTCGTCAGACAACACAAGCACTTGCAGGGCGTTTCGATGAATCGCCCTGAGCAGATCGGCCGATGGGCCTCATGGGGAGAGAACAGCGTGGATGACCGCAAAGCCCGCGAAGTCATGCTGGAGCTGGTCAAGACCGGGCAGATCACCGACCCGGAGAGCGCCCGCGGCAAGCTGTTGCACACCGCCGCGCACCTGTTCCGCAGCAAGGGCTACGAACGCACCACGGTGCGCGACCTGGCCGGCGCCGTGGGCATCCAGTCCGGCAGCATCTTCCATCACTTCAAGAGCAAGGACGAAATCCTCCGCTCGGTGATGGAGGAAACCATCCTCTACAACACCGCCCTGATGCGTGCCGCGCTGGCCGATGCGACGACCTTGCGCGAGCGCTTGCTGGCGCTGATCCGCTGCGAGCTGCAGTCGATCACCGGCGGCACCGGCGAGGCGATGGCGGTGCTGGTCTATGAATGGCGCTCGCTATCGGAAGAGGGCCAGGCCTACATCCTCAGCCTGCGCGACATCTACGAGCAGATGTGGCTGGATGTGCTGGAAGAGGCCCGCGCGGCCGGCTTCAGCCAGGGCGACCCGTTCATCCTGCGGCGCTTCCTGACCGGGGCGCTGTCCTGGTCCATCACCTGGTTCCGCCCCGAAGGCAGCCTGACCCTCGACGAGCTGGCCGAGCAGGCGTTGTTGCTGGTGATTCGGGATTAGCTACAAGCGGCAGGCTACAGGCTGCAGGCAAGAGCGCATTGACGCCGCCTGTGGCCTAAAGCCTGAAGCCTGCCGCTGCCCCTCTCAGATAATCCGCAACGGATAGCTGAACAGCAGCAGATGCAGGCAGTTCACCGCCGCATGCAGCAGCACCGGCACCGCCAGGCGGCCGCTGAAGTGGAAGGCCAGGCCGTAGCCCAGGCCGGCGACGCCGGCGACCACCGCGAACAGCGGGTTGATCGGCCAGTGCACCATGCCGAACAGCACGCTGGCGACTGCCACCCCGGCGAAAGCGCCGAAGCGGCGCACCAGCTCAGTCTGCAGCAGGCCGCGGAAGAAGGCTTCCTCGGTCAGCGAGATCACGCAGACGTTGACCAGCATCCACAGCCAGAAGCCGGGCGGCCATTTCGGATTCCACACCACCAGGCCACCGGCGACGGCCACCAGCGGCACGGCGAATAGCGTGGTGACGATGACGATGGCGGCGAAGTCCGGCGAGCGTTTCTCCGTCGGCACCGGGTCGCGGCGCAGCCACCAGGCGAGCAGGGTTGCGCCCACCAGCGCCTTGTCCCAGGACAGGTGCAGGGCGTAGACGGGAGCGTCCGGGCTGAGCTGGCGCACCGGCCAGAGGGTCCAGGAGGTAGTGCCCGGCAGCAGGTGCGCGGCCAGGGCGATACTGAGCACGAGGCACACCAGCCACCAGAGCAGGCGCGGCAGGCGATGCTCGCCGTAGAGGGTCCAGGCGACGTAAACGGCGCCGATCAGCAACCCCACCGGCTGGACGAAACCCAGCGCGAATCCGCAGAGCAACAACACGATTGGCAGCAGCGGCAGGAGTTTCCTGAGCATTCTTTCCTCCAACAAGGAGGCGCAGTCTAGGCAATTTCGACTGCCGCTGGCCATGGCTATGGCCAGTTTTTGACTGAAGCGTCAGTCAGTTAGGCGATTTTCATCGCTTGTCGTCGGCTTCCTTGGCATCCATCTCGGCGTTGCGCTCGTGGATGCGCTTGAGCTGTTCCTCGGTGAGCGGGAGCTTCTTCGCGGTGTCGCGCAGCATCATCAGTGCGCCGACGATGGAGCCCAGGGCTAGGGCGATGATCAACCAGGCATACCAGGGCATGGTCCCGTCTCCGACAGTGGCAGTAGAGCGTCACGATACGCTGTGATTCAGACCTTGTCAGGCGCGGGCCGGTTCCGATCGATTGCTTCGGGCAGGTCGCTGTCGTCCTTGAGCCGCACGCCACTCACCCGCAGGCGCAGGGCCTGTTGCAGCAGATGGGCGAGCTTGTGTGCCGCCAGCTCGTAGGGCAGGCCCTGTGGGCGCACGTTGGAGACGCAGTTGCGCTCGCTGTCCATGCGTCCCATGCGCGGCTGCCAGGTGAGGTAGAGGCCGAGGCTGTCCGGCGAGCTGAGACCGGGGCGTTCGCCGATCAGCACCAGCGCGAGCCTCGCTCCCAGCGCCTCGCCGATGCCGTCGCCGATGGCCACGCGACCCTGTTCGGCGAGCACCACCGGGGTGTGCTGCCAATCGGTGGCGAAGCGCTCGCGCAGCGCGCTCAGCAGCGGCAGTGCGTGCTGCTGGACAGCGAACGAGGAGAGGCCGTCGGCAATCACGATGACCAGCTCCGCAGCGATCTTCTCGCCCTTGAGCTGCCACTGGCTGTCCGGGTGCAGCGCGCGGCCCAGGTCCGGGCGCAGCAGGTAGGTCTGGCGGTCCGGCGCCTCGCTGCGCGCGCGCAGGACGCGGAAGCCCTCGTGGGCCAGCGCCTGCTGCAGTGCCTCGAAGTCCAGCGGGTGGTGCACCGCATCGCGGGCCTGGGCGTGGGCCAGGCCGAACTTCAGCACCTCGCGGGTCGGCAGGCTGGAGCCGACGCGGCCCAGCGCGATGCGCGCGCAAGTGTGCGCACGCAGCTCGTCCCAGGGGTCGTTCTGGATCAGGTCCATGTTTCCAGCTCCTCAGAAGGCCCGCAGCAGAGCGTGGCCGCGGCTGATCGGGCGCAACTGTCCCGAGGCTTCGGTGATCGCCATCTTCGCCAGCCAGGCGTCGAATTCCGGTGCGCGCTTCAGGCCCAGGGTGCTGCGCAGGTAGAGGGCGTCGTGGAAGGAGGTGCTCTGGTAGTTGAGCATGATGTCGTCGGCGCCGGGGATGCCCATGATGAAGGTGATGCCCGCCGCGCCCAGCAGGGTCAGCAGGTTGTCCATGTCATCCTGGTCGGCTTCGGCGTGGTTGGTGTAGCAGACGTCGCAGCCCATGGGCACGCCCAGCAGCTTGGCGCAGAAGTGATCCTCCAGCCCGGCGCGGATGATCTGCTTGCCGTCGTAGAGGTATTCCGGGCCGATGAAGCCGACCACGGTGTTGGTCAGCAACGGGCGGAACTCGCGGGCCACGGCGTAGGCGCGGGCTTCACAGGTCTGCTGGTCGACACCGTGGTGGCCGCCTGCGGAGAGTGCGCTGCCCTGGCCCGTCTCGAAGTACATGACGTTGTCGCCCAGCGTGCCGCGCCCCAGCGATAGCGCGGCCGCGTGGGCCTCGCGCAGCAGGGCGAGGTCGATGCCGAAGCTCTCGTTGGTCTTCTGCGTGCCAGCGATGGACTGGAACACCAGGTCGATCGGCGCGCCGGCCTCGATGGCCTGGATCTGCGAGGTGACGTGGGTGAGCACGCAGCTTTGCAGGGGAATCTCGAAGCGCTGGCGCAGTTCATCCATCATCCGCCACAGCTGCATCAGCGTGGCTGGCGAATCGCTTGCCGGGTTGATGCCCACCACTGCATCGCCAGCGCCGTACAGCAGGCCATCGAGCAGGCTCGCGGCAATGCCGCGCAGGTCGTCCGTGGGGTGGTTGGGCTGCAGGCGTACCGAGAGGTGGCCGGGCAGGCCGATGGTGTTGCGAAAGCGCGTGACCACGCGGCACTTCTTAGCCACCAGGATCAGGTCCTGGTTACGCATCAGCTTGCTCACCGCGGCGGCCATCTCCGGGGTGATGCCTCTGGCGGCGGCAGTCAGCGTGGCGCTGTCGGTGCTGTCCAGCAGCAGCCAGTCGCGGAAGTCGCCGACGCTGAGATGGCGGATCGGTGCGAAAGCGGCGGTGTCGTGGCTATCGATGATCAGCCGGGTGACTTCATCGGCTTCGTAGGGGATCAGCGCCTCGTCGAGGAAGCGCTGGAGCGGCACATCGGCGAGGGCGATCTTCGCCGCCATGCGTTCTTCGTAGCTGTCGGCGGCCAGGCCCGCGAGGGAATCGCCGGAGCGCGCCGGGCTGGCCTTGGCGAGCAGGGTCTTCAAGTCGGCAAAGCGGTAGGTCAGGCTACCGACGGTGGTCTGGTACGGCATGCGAACGTCCCGGTGGCTGCGCGCCGGCCGCGAAAGCCGGCGCACAGTGGGTGGCTGTCAGGCTCCCGTCAGCATAGCGTCCGCCGGGGCGCTGGCGCGATGGGCGGCGGTGAGCTGGAAGTAGACGAAGCCGGCAGCCATGAAGGCCAGGAATATCCCGGCGATCTGCAGGTTGAACCAGACCATCGCCACCAGGCACAGCACGGCCAGCGCCAGGGCGATGCCCGGCACCACGGGGAAGCCCGGCGCGCGGAAGCTGCGTTCGAGGTCCGGTTCGCTGCGGCGCAGCTTGAACAGGCTGAGCATGCTCATGATGTACATGACGATGGCGCCGAACACGCTCATGGTGATCATCGCCGCGGTCAGGCTCATACCCTGCAGGGCAATCAGGCCGTCGCTGTAGATCGCCGCGATGCCCACCAGGCCGCCGGCGATGATCGCCCGGTGCGGCGTCTGGAAGCGCGACAGCCTGGCCAGGCCGCGCGGCAGGTAGCCGGCGCGGGCCAGCGCGAAGAACTGCCGCGAGTAGCCCAGGATGATGCCGTGGAAGCTGGCGACCAGGCCGAACAGGCCGATCCACACCAGCATGTGCAGCCAGCCGGAATTCTCGCCGACCACCATCTTCATGGCTTGCGGCAGAGGGTCGTTGATCCCCGAGAGGGCCTTCCAGTCGCCTGCGCCGCCGGCGAACAGCATCACCCCGAGGGCCAGCACCACCAGGGTCAGGATGCCGCTGACGTAGGCCTTGGGAATGGTGCGTTTCGGGTCCTTGGCTTCCTCGGCGGCCATCGCCGCGCCCTCGATGGCGAGGAAGAACCAGATGGCGAAGGGGATCGCCGCGAAGATCCCGCCGATGGCCGCGCCGCCGAAGCTGTCGGAACCGGCCCAGCCATTGAGCACGAAGTTGCTGAAGCTGAAGCCCGGCGCCACCACGCCCATGAACACCAGCAACTCGGCCACTGCGAGGATCGTGACGATCAGCTCGAAGGTGGCGGCGATGCTGACGCCGAGGATGTTCAGGGTCATGAAGATCAGGTACGCGCCGACCGCCGCGTGCTTCGGATCGAGGGACGGGAACTGCACGTTGAGGTAGGCGCCGATGGCCATGGCGATGGCCGGCGGGGCGAAGACGAACTCGATCAGCGTGGCCAGTCCGGCCACCAGGCCGCCTTTCTCGCCGAAGGCGCGGCGGCTGTAGGCGAAGGGGCCGCCGGCATGGGGAATGGCGGTGGTCAGCTCGGTGAAGCTGAAGATGAAGCAGGTGTACATGGTCGCCACCAGCAGGGTGGTGACCAGGAAGCCGAGGGTGCCGGCCACGCCCCAGCCATAGCTCCAGCCGAAATATTCACCGGAAATCACCAGGCCCACGGCGATGCCCCACAGGTGCAGGGTGCCCAGGGTGGGTTTGAGTTGCGTGCTCATGCGAGGTCTCCAGGACAGAGGATGAAAGACACGACCCCTGTCGTCGTGCAGTGGCCGTGCCATTCCACGGAGCCCGGTCGCAAACGGCCTGATCGCGTCGTTTCGTGAACATTCGCCACCTGTTCGCCTGCTTCGAAGCGGTGCGAGGGTGTTTCGCGCGTCCCGTTCGGGTGCGCCGCAGCGGCGCTTGTTGCAGTGCGATGACCGCGCCGTGAAGCTTCCCGAGCACGCGACGGCTGTCACAGGATGGCAATCTGCCGCTGGTCTACTGGCGCCCATCCCAGCGACCGGAGATTCGCCGATGACCACCCGCGCCCTGCACGAGCTGTTGCGCCAGGTAGCGCCCTTGGCCCCGGAACTGAGCATCAGCGACGTGGCTGAGCGCTTCCTCGACGCCGAGCACCGTTCCTTCCTTTCGCTGCCGGTGGTGGATGTCGCCGGAATGCCGCTGGGGCTGGTCAGCCGTAACGGCTTGCAGGACATCTTCATGCAGCGCTTCGGCCGCGACCTCTGGGGGCGCCGTCCGGCCAGCGACGTGATGAACGCACAGCCGCTGAAGGTGCGCGCCGACCTGAGCCTCGAAGAGGCCTCGCAGCAGGTCACCGCGCAACTGAGCTACCCGATCACCGAGGACTTCGTGCTGATCGACGAGCAGGGCCGCTACCTCGGCCTCGGCACGGTGCTTGACCTGCTCAAGGCCATGGAGCAGCGCGTCGCCCAGCGCAATCGCGTGCTCAACAAGACCCTGCAGGACCTGCGCGAATCCCAGGCGCAACTGGTGCAGTCGGAGAAGATGGCCTCCCTCGGGCAGATGGTCGCTGGCGTCGCCCATGAGCTGAACACCCCGCTGGGCTACGTGAAGAACAACGTCGCGCTGCTGCGCGAGCTGCTGATCCCGCTGCTCGGCCTGACCGAGGCGCAAACCCTGCTCAACGAGTGCCTGGACGATACGGCCTGCGCTCCCGAGCAACTGGCCCGCGCCCGTGCCGCCTTCGAGCAGGCCCGTGACGACGCGGCGCTGGAACAGTTGGTGGGTGATCTCGACCAGCTGTTCGGCGACACCGATTTCGGCCTTGCGCAGATCGGCGAGCTGGTCGGCGGCCTGAAGGATTTCGCTCGCCTGGACCGCGCCCGCAGCGAGGAAGTCGACCTCAACGACTGCGTGCGCAGCGCGCTGCTGATCGCGCGCAACAGCATCAAGGAAAAGGCCGAGGTCGCCACCCAGCTGGGCGCGCTGCCCAAGGTCGCCTGCGCCGCCAGCCAGATCAACCAGGTGTTGCTCAACCTGCTGACCAACGCCGCCCAGGCCATGGAGAAGTTCGGCCTGATCCAGGTGAAGTCCTGGGCGGACGAAACCCATGTGCACCTCTCGGTGCAGGACAACGGCAAGGGCATGAACGAGGAGGTGCGCGCGCGCATCTTCGATCCCTTCTTCACCACCAAGCCGGTGGGGCAGGGCACGGGCCTGGGCCTGTCGATCAGCTACAAGATCGTCCAGGACCATGGCGGCCGCATCCGCGTGGCGTCCGAACCCGGACGCGGCACGCGATTCCTCATCAGCCTGCCGATCCAGCAGGCCAGCGAACTGAAACGGAGCGCCTGAACATGAGCCAGCAGCCTGTCCGCATCCTCTTCGTCGACGACGAGGAGCGCATCCTGCGCAGCCTCGCGATGCAGTTCCGCCGGCACTACGACGTGCAGGTGGAGACTGACCCGCACAAAGCCCTGCAGCGCCTGCGCGAGGAGCGCATCGACATCCTCGTCAGCGACCAGCGGATGCCGCAGATGACCGGCGCCGAGCTGCTGGCCCAGGCCCAGGAGATCGCTCCGGATACCCTGCGCATCCTGCTGACCGGTTACTCCGACCTCGACGCGGCGGTGGATGCACTCAACAGCGGCGGCATCTTCCGCTACCTGACCAAGCCCTGGGACCCGCAGGAAATGGCCTTCACCCTGCGCCAGGCGGCCGAGATCGCCTTGCGCCAGGCGCCGGCCGAGCCCATCGACACCAAGGCCATCAGCCGCGTGGTCGCGCCGCTCAACGTGCTGCTGCTGGACGAGGACCCCGAAACCCTGGCCTGCGTCGGTGAGTTCTGCAGCGCCGGCACCCACCGGCTGCACCGCGCGCGCAACCTGGCCGAGGCCATCGTGCGGCTGAATAGCGAGCCGATCGATATCCTCGTCAGCGACCTGAAGCTCGCCGGCGAAGACACCGCGCCGCTGCTCAAGTCCCTGGCCCAGGCCCATCCGCGCCTGCTGAGCATCGTCGTCACGCCGTTCCGCGACACCCAGGACCTGCTGGCGCTGATCAACCAGGCGCAGATCTTCCGCTACCTGCCCAAGCCTATCCGCCGCGGGCTGTTCGAGAAGGGCCTGAAGGCCGCCGCCGAGCAGGCGCTGCTGTGGCGCGCGCAGCCCGAGCAAAAGGTCGCGCGCATCGCCGAGGTGCCGCGCGAGGAGCGCGAGCGGGAGAAGGTCGGCAGCCTGCTGGGCATGCTCGGCCGCCTGCGCGAGCGGCTGAGTGCCTGATCGCCGTCGGCGACGCAGCATTCCTGCCGGGCGGGCTACGGAAGTCGGCGCGTTTCTGCGACAATGCGCGCCGATTTTTTCGATACCCGCGAGAGAGCCCATGTCCGCCTGCCAGACCCCGATCATCGTCGCCCTGGATTTCCCCACCCGCGAAGCCGCGCTGGCGCTGGCCGACCAGCTGGACCCGAAGCTGTGCCGGGTGAAGGTGGGCAAGGAGCTGTTCACCAGCTGCGCCGCCGGTATCGTCGAGACCCTGAACAGCCGCGGTTTCGAAGTCTTCCTCGACCTGAAATTCCACGATATCCCCAACACCACCGCGATGGCCGTGCGCGCCGCCGCCGAGATGGGCGTATGGATGGTCAACGTGCACTGCTCCGGCGGCCTGCGCATGATGAGCGCCTGCCGCGAGACCCTGGACGCCTTCAATGGCCCGTCGCCGCTGCTGATCGGTGTGACCGTGCTGACCAGCATGGAGCGCGAGGACCTGGCCGGCATCGGCCTGGACGTCGAGCCCCAGGAGCAGGTGCTGCGCCTGGCTGCGTTGGCGCAGAAGGCCGGCATGGACGGCCTGGTGTGCTCCGCTCAGGAAGCACCCGCGCTGAAGGCCGCGCACCCGGCGCTGCAACTGGTCACCCCCGGCATCCGCCCGGCCGGCAGCGCCCAGGACGACCAGCGTCGCATCCTCACCCCGCGCCAGGCGCTGGACAACGGCTCCGACTACCTGGTGATCGGTCGCCCCATCAGCCAGGCCGCCGACCCGGCCAAGGCCCTGGCCGAGATCGCTGCCAGCCTGGCCTGAAGCTTTCTTCGGACATGAAAAAGCCCGCAGTGATGCGGGCTTTTCTGTTTCGGCTTTTCGTTCAGCCGTGGGCCTGGGCGGTTGACTGCGCCCGTCCGACCCAGCGCTCGCGCAGTACGTCGTACACCCAGTTGAACACCAGCGCGTAGGGCAGGAAGAACAGCACCAGGCCGATGTCGAGGATGAACGCCTGCAGCAGGCTCACCGACAGCCACCAGGCGGCCAGCGGCACCAGCAGGATGATCAGGCCCAGTTCGAACAGCGAGGCATGCAGAATGCGCACCGACAGGGTACGGCTGAAGCCCATGCGGTTCTGCGCGCGGTCGAAGGCGGCGTTGAACAGCATGTTCCACACGGTGGCGATGGCCGAGAACATCAGGGTCATGGCGCCCATGTGGCCCAGCGGTTTGTCCATCAGCCAGGCCAGGGTCGGCGCGCAGATGACGACCGCCAGCAATTCGAAAAGGCCGGCGTGGAACATCCGCTCTTTCAGGGTTTTAGTGGGAGTCATGGGGTATCTCCAGGCATCAAGCTCTCAATTCACGAGAAGGCCGACTCCGTCGGTCCGGCGCCATTATCATCGGTCGACCGGCTGGATCTAAGTTGGATACCATCGGCTTAACCGATGGAAGAGGCTGCCACCATGCAATATTCCCCCGAATCCCTGCAGGCCTTCGCCGAGGCCGCCTGCCTGGGCTCGTTCAGCGCCGCCGCGCGCAAGCTGGGCAAGAGCCAGTCCACCGTCAGCGAGGCCATCGCCCGCCTGGAGATCGACCTCGGCCTGACCCTGTTCGACCGCAGCAGTCGCCAGCCGCAGCTGACCGAGGCCGGCCACGCGCTGCTCGGGCGGGTGGAGGAGGTGCTGATGGCCAACGACCGCCTCGGGCAGCTCGCCCATCAGCTCGTCGGCGGACTGGAGTCGCGGGTGACCCTGGCGATGTCGGACACCTACCAGTCGGCCGAATTCGAAGCCCGGCTGGCGGAGATCGATGCGCGTTATCCGGACCTGGAGTTCGAATGGCTGATCGCCGAGGACAGCGACGTACTCGACCTGGTCGTCCAGGGCCGCGCCAGCCTTGGTTTGCTGGCGGCACAGAAGGATTACCCACCGGACGTCAGCTCGGCGACGCTGAGCGAACAGGCTGAGTTCGGCCTCTTCGTCAGCCGCGACCATCCGCTGGCCGGCCGCGCCCAGGTAGAGCGCGAGGACCTGCTGGCGTACCGGGCGCTGCGCCTGAACACCTACCTGGATGACGCCGCACCGATGCTCGGCGGCCGCTGCTGGAGCGCGCCAAACTACCTGCTGTTGCTGGACATGGCTGTATTGGGCTTTGGCTGGATCGAATTGCCCAGCTGGATGGTAGGACGCTTCGCCAGCGGGCGTATGAAGGAGTTGAAGGTCGCCGGCTGGCCGCGCCGGGTGGCGGTGGACGTGATCTGGTCGCGGCAGCGTCGGCTGGGCCCCGCCGCGAGTTGGCTGGCGGAGCGCCTGCTGGGGCGCTAGGCGCTCTGGATCACAGCTCTGCATCACAGATTGCGGACTAAATGTGTCGAAACCTTTGATGCTCCGTTCCGGACCAGTAGGATCGGAGTTTTCCGGGGAAGAGAGGGTCAGGATGCACGCCAAGCTGGAGAATTGTCTGAAGGCAGTCGATCAGGTACTGCTCGGCAAGGAAGTGCAAGTGAGGTTGGCACTGACCTGCCTGCTGGCCCGCGGTCACCTGCTCATCGAAGACCTGCCCGGCATGGGCAAGACCACCCTGAGCCATGCGCTGGCGCGGGTGCTGGGGCTGAGCTTCCAGCGCATCCAGTTCACCTCCGACCTGTTGCCCGGCGACGTGCTGGGCACCTCGGTGTTCGACAAGGACACCGGGCAGTTCGTCTTCCACGCCGGGCCGATCTTCTCCGAGCTGGTGCTGGCCGACGAGATCAACCGCGCCACGCCCAAGAGCCAGAGCGCGCTGCTCGAGGCCATGGAGGAGGGCCAGGTGACCATCGAGGGCGCGACCCGTCCGCTGCCCGAACCCTTCTTCGTCATCGCCACGCAGAACCCGGTGACCCAGGGCGGTACCTTCGCGCTGCCCGAGTCCCAGCTTGACCGCTTCCTCATGCGCCTGTCCCTGGGCTACCCCGGCCGCGCCGCCGAGAAGGCGCTGCTGCTGGGCGAGGCGCGCCGGGACCTGCTGCCGCGCCTGGAGCCGATGCTCGACCCGCAGGAACTGCAGGCGCTGCAGGGTGAAGTGCTGGAGGTGCGTGCCAGCGATGCCCTGGTGGATTACGTGCTGCGCCTGGTGGAAGCCACGCGTACCCAGCCGGCCTTCGCCCTCGGCCTGTCGCCGCGCGGCAGCCTCGCGTTGCTGGCGGCCGCTCGTGCCTGGGCACTGCTGGCCGGGCGCGACTATGTGATTCCCGAGGATGTGCAGGCCGTGCTGCCTTCGGTGGCCGGGCACCGCCTGCGTGACCAGGCCGACCCGGCCGGCCATGGCGGCGGCGCGCTGGTGCAGTGGTTGCTGCGCGAAGTTCCGGCTCTCTGAGGGGCATGCCATGCTCGTCAGGGTCAGGCCGCTGTGGCAGAGCTGGATAGCCCGGCGCATACCGCCATCGCCATCGCTGCAGCTCAACCAGCGGCGTATCTTCATTATCCCGACCCGGCAGGGGATGGCGTTCGGCGTCGCGCTGCTGCTGATGCTGCTCACCGCCATCAACTACCAGAACAGCCTGGCCTACGGCCTGACCTTCCTGCTGCTGTCGCTGTTCATCGTCGCCATCCTGCACACCTATCGGAACCTGGGCGGCCTGCGCCTGACGGCGCTCGGCGCGCAGCCGGTATTCGTCGGCGAACAGGCAGCTTTTCGCGTGCGCCTGGAAGGCGAAGGGCGCGCCCGACAGGCCATCGGCCTGGGCTGGGAAACCGAGCGCATGCAGTTTGCCGATGTCACGGCAGAGCATGCCGAAGAAGTGCTGCTGACGATGACGGCACAGCGACGCGGCTGGCTGCGCCCCGGTCGCCTGCGCGTGGAAAGCCGTTTCCCGCTGGGGCTGCTGGTGGCCTGGAGCTGGGTGGACCTGGACCAGTCGGTGCTGGTCTACCCGCATCCGCAGCCCGGCGATCTGCCGCTCGAAGGCGGGCCAGCTGAGAATGACGAAGAGGGTGTGCGTCCCAGCGGCCGTGGCGTCGATGATTTCCAGGGGCTGCGGCCCTACCAGCCGGGCGACTCGCGCCGGCGTCTGCACTGGAAGGCCTATTCGCGCGGCCAGGGCCTGCTGGTGAAGGACTTCTCTGCGCTGGCGGGACGCAACGTCTGGCTGGAGTTCAACAGCCTGGGCGGCGATACCGAGGGACGCCTTTCACGCCTGTGTTTCTGGGTTCTGCAGCTGTCGCTGCGCCAGCAACCCTTCGGTCTGCGCTTGCCGGATGCGCAACTGGCGGTCGGCCTGGACGATACCCATCGCGATGCCTGCCTTCGCGCCCTGGCGCTGCACGGGACGAAGCGATGAGCAGCGCTGCCGCCGCTTCCACCCAACCGATTCCACGGGTCGCGCTCACCTGGCTGCTGGTAGCCCAGGCGGTGGTGATCATCCCGCACCTGGAGCACCTGCCACTGTGGATCGTCGCGCTTTGGCTGGGCTGTGCGGCCTGGCGCATCCAGGTGTTCCGCATGCGCACCAACTACCCCAGCGGCGTCGCCAAGCTGGCGCTGGTGGCGGCGGCCGGGGTAGGAGTGTGGTTCTCCCGTGGCTCGGTGATCGGGCTGGATGCTGGCGTGGTGCTGCTGATCGCCGCCTTCGTGGTCAAGCTGGTGGAGCTCAAGACCCGCCGCGACGCCTGGGTGCTGATCCTGCTGGGATTCTTCGCCGTGACCACCAGCTACCTGTTCCAGGACGACATCATCGCTGCCGCATTCAGCCTGCTGCCGGTGCTGGCCCTGTTGGCGGCGGCCATCGGCCTGCAGCAGAGCAGCTTCGCCGCGCGCCCGATGCCGACCCTGCGCCTGGCCGGCGGCCTGCTGTTGCAGGCGCTGCCGCTGATGCTGCTGATGTTCCTGCTGTTCCCGCGGATGGGGCCGCTGTGGTCGCTGCCGATGCCGGGCGACAAGGCCATGACCGGGCTGAGCGACAGCATGGCGCCAGGGGACATGGTCGAGTTGAGCCAGTCACCCGCGTTGGCTTTCCGGGTGAGTTTTGACGGTCAGCCGCCGCCGCGTTCGCAGCTGTACTGGCGGGCGCTGACCCTGGAGCGCTTCGACGGTGTGCGCTGGAGCACCGCGTTCCAGCGTGGCGATCGTCCGCCGCAATGGCAGCAGCGGGGCCAGCCGTTGCAGTACCAGGTGATCATGGAGCCCAACGGCCGGCCCTGGCTGTTCGCCCTCGACGTGGCGCAGATCAGCCTGGGCGATGCGCGAATGATGAGCGACTTCCACCTGGAGCGACGTCTGCCGGTGCGCCAGGGGCTGATGTACCGTGCCACCTCCTGGCCGGACGCACAGTTGGAGCCGGATGACGCCGCCCGCGCGCAACGGATCAACCTTGCCTTGCCACAGGGCGGCAACCCACGAGCCCGCGCCTGGGCGCAGCAACTGCGCGAACGCTACCCGCAGCCGGCAGCGCTGGTGCAGGCGATGCTCCAGCATCTGCGCGAGCAGCCGTTCCGCTACACACTCCGGCCGCCGGATGCCGGCCCGGAACGCATCGACGGCTTTCTCTTCGACACCCGCGCCGGCTTCTGCGAGCACTACGCCGGCGCCATGACCTTCGTCCTGCGCGCTGCCGGTATTCCGGCTCGCGTGGTCACCGGCTACCAGGGCGGCGAGGCGAGTACCTCGGGCAACTACCTGGCGATCCGCCAGTTCGACGCCCATGCCTGGGTCGAGTACTGGGAGGCGGGGCGGGGCTGGACGCGGGTCGACCCGACGGGCGCCGTGGCGCCCGAACGCATCGAGCAGGGGCTGGAGGCGGCGCTGAGCCAGGAAGGCAGCTTCCTGGAGTCCGATCCGTTTTCGCCCCTGCGCTACCGCCATTTCGCGCTGCTCAACCAGCTGCGCATGGCGTGGGACGACGCCAACTACGGCTGGCAGCGCTGGGTGCTGGGCTACCAGGCCGAGCAGCAGGGCGACATGCTGAAAAACTGGTTCGGCGGGCTCGACCGGCAATGGGGCGGCGCCCTGCTGGTTGGCGGCGGCGCTCTGTTGCTGGGCTTGCTGGCACTGGTGTTGTTCAAGCCCTGGCGACGCAGCGCCGATGTCCAGTTGCGCAGCTTCCAGCGCTTCGAGCGGATGCTCGCGCCGCTGGGCGTACGCCGGGAGCCGGGGGAGGGCGGCAGGGACTTCTGCCGGCGTGCCATTAAAGTGTTGCCGGCCCATGCACAGGCGATCCGCAGCTACCTGGATGCCTTCGAAAAGCAGCGTTACGGCGGCGCGGCTGCGTCGCCAGCCGAGCTGCGCGGGCACCTTGCACGCCTGCGCCGCGAGCTGCCCTGGCGCCTGCGGCTATCGCGCGGAAAAGGAACGTGACATTGCGCCCCTTGTTGCTGCGTCGGCAGGGGCTAACCTGATATTTCATTCTCTGAGTGGAGCCTGCCGTGACCTCCTTCTGCGATTACCTGGTAAGCCATCTGATCGAGCAGGAGGTTGCGCTGTTCTCCGCGTCTTCCCGCCTGAAGGCCGCGTCCGACCCGGAAGCGCTGCATGACCTGCGCATCGCCGTGCGCCGGTTGCGCAGCCTGCTGCACCCGGTGCGCGGCATGCCCGGTATCGACGAACTGGAACAGGCGCTGGGCGACATGGGCCGGCTCAGCGGCCCGCTGCGCGACCTCGAAGTGCTGCTGCCGGTGCTGGAGGCCGAAGGCTACGAACGTGCCGCCGCGCTGCGCCGGCCGGCGTTGATCTCCGGCTACGCCACGCTGCTTGCCAGCCCGCAGTGGGAGCGCCTGATGATGCGCCTGGACGGCTGGCCGCAGCTGTGGCGCACGTCCGAGCGCCACGGTGTGCTCAAGGGCCTGCACCGCAAGGTGGAAAAGCGCCTGGCCCGGGAGTGGCAGAAGCTGCGTGACGCCCTGAAGGACCCGGCCCACGACCGTCATCGCCTGCGCCTGCTGATCAAGCGGGTGCGCTATTCGCTGGAGGCCTATCCCGAGGAGTCCGCCGTGCCGCAACGCCTGCTGGCGCCGTTGAAGGACGCGCAATCGGCCCTGGGCGACTGGCATGACTATGAGCAGTGGCTGATCCGCAGCGAGCGCGAGCTGGACCTGATGCAGCTGCAACCGCACTGGAATGCCCGCCACGACCTCGCCGAGCGCCTCGCCGACGAGAGCCTGGAGGCCCTGGAAAAGGCTCTGCATAGAGGCCATTGATGACCGGGCATTTCCTGCAAGTGACAAGGCTTTGGATGGTTTGCCGGGGCTGCCGCTGGTCCTAAGATCGCAGCCAGTTGCCATTCTCCAGAAGCCTCAGGGAAGTCCGATCATGTCCTTCAGCGAAATGCTCCGGGCGGTGCGTACTGCGCCGCTGTCCATCGTCATTCCCGCCGCCTGGGCCCAGGGCCGCGCGAGTTTTGGCGGCCTGGTGGCGGCGCTGGCCTACGAGGCCATGGCGTCGGTGGCCGAGGCGGGGCGGCCGGTGCGCTCGCTGGCGATCACCTTCGTCGGCCCCATCGAGGTGGAAGTGCCGGTGAGCTTCGAGGCCGAAGTCCTGCGCGAGGGCAAGTCGGTCAGTCAGGTGTTCTGCCGCGCCGTGCAGAACGGCCAGGTGGTCCTGCTGGCCCAGGGCAGCTTCGGCGTGGCGCGCGAATCCAGCGTGCAGATGGAGGGCCTGCCGCCGCCGGCGTTCAAGGCTATCGAGGACTGCCAGGAGCTGCCCTACATCCGCAAGATCATGCCGGCCTTCACCCAGAATATCGCCATGCGCTGGGCCGTCGGACACATGCCGTTCTCGGCCAGTCGCGAGCGCGAGATGGGGGGCTGGATGCGTTTCCGTGGTGATGACGTGGGCGACGAACCGATGGAGACCAGCCACCTGCTGGCGCTGATCGACGCCTGGCCGCCGGCCAACCTGCCGCACCTGAAATCGCCGGCGCCCTCCAGTTCGCTGACCTGGACGGTGGAGTTCGTCCAGCCGCTGCCGTCGATGCCGGCCAATGGCTGGTGCCAGTACCTGGCAACCATCGAACATGCCCGCGATGGCTACGGCCACATCGCCGCGCAGACCTGGTCGGCGGACGGCCAGCTCCTGGCAATCGGCCGGCAGACGGTGACCATCTTCGGCTAGAAGCCTTCCAGCTAGAGACCGGCCGCGGTCTCCGTACGATTGCGCCCGCCGGCCTTGGCTCGGTACAGGGCGCGGTCGGCGCGGGCCAGCAGGTCTTCCAGGCGCAGTTCACCTTCGCGTCGCTCGGCCACGCCGATGCTCAGGGTCAGGCGCACGCGGTTGCCGTCCGCGCTGGTGAAGGACAGCGCCTGCACGCTGTTGCGTACCCGTTCGGCGACTTGCAGCGCCTGCTGCAGGTCGGTTTCCGGGAGGATCGCGGCGAACTCCTCGCCACCCAGGCGGCCGAGCAGGTCGACTTCGCGCAACCCTTGCGTCAGCTCCTTGGCTACGGCCTGCAGCACCGCATCACCGAAGGCGTGGCCGTGGCTGTCGTTGATCGGCTTGAAGAAGTCGATGTCCAGCATCAGCGCCGCGCACTGGCGGTCATAGCGCTGCGCGCTCTTGAGCAGGGCGACGCCGCGTTTGACGAAGGCGTGGCGGTTCTGCAGGCCGGTCAGCGGGTCGGTGGTGGCCAGCAGGCGCAGCTCCTGTTCCATGGCCTTGCGCTGGTTGATGTCGAAGCTCCACACCAGCGAGGCGGGGCGGCCCTCTACTTCCATCCTGCGCGCCCAGACGATCGCCCAGTAAGCGGGGTTGCCCGCCAGCCGGGTTTCCCAGCTGTCCAACTGGCCATTGTCGGCCAGCGACTGACGGAAGCGGGCTTCCTCGTCCGGGTCATCGAACAGGCGGTGCAGGGTGAAGGGCTCGTGCGGACGGATGCCGGTGCGCTGCAACAGGCGCGGGCTGACGTAATGGGCACGGGAGTCTTCGTCACTGAGCAGCGCCACGTCGCTGGGGCTGGTGTCGAGGATGTAGCGCAGCAGTGCCTTGCGTTCGCTCAGCTCCTGGGTGCGCTGTTCGACGCGTTGCTCGAGCGACTGGTTGAGGTCGTGCAGGCGCTGCGTGAGCTGCAGCTTGCGCCGCGAGTTGGCGATCACTCGCAGAGCCAGCAGCACGCTGCACAGGCCGAGGCCGAAGAGCACCCAGGCCAGCAGGTTGAAGGCGCGCTGCAGATCAAGGCGTTCGGCGTCCATGTAGTTGGTCAGGGCGATGTTGGTGACCACCACCAGTTCATGGGTGGGTTCGAGCAGCGGGGGCAGTTCGCGCAGCATCTCGCCGGCCAGCACCTTCGCCGCCGCCGGCTGGCCCCAGGGGGCACGCTGGAGCCAGGCGTCGCTCAGCTGCTGGATCGTCTCCAGCGTCGCCTGCACTTCCGGACGCGGCTCCACCAGGTAGCGGTAGACAGGCGTGGTGCGCAGGGGCGGCAGGAGGCTGGCGAGCACCTCGATGCGGGTTGCCAGGGCATCGCTGTCGCTCTTGCCAGCGAGCACCTGGCGGGCAGTGTTCAGCGAGCGTTCCAGCTCGGCGCGCAACTGGTAGGCCTGCCACAGCTCGCTGTGGGCGTCGGGATGGGCCAGCTGGCGGACGTGCTGGTGCACCATCAGCAGCGCCGCACCGGCGCCGGCGGTCAGCGCGGCGATCAGGCCGCTGAGAATGATGACGGTCAGGCGGCGATAGCGCCGCCTGGGAGGCTGCGGGGGCACGGCGATCACTCCAGGGTAATGCGGCTTACCTGCCAGACGGTGCGGTTGAAGTAGACCTGGGTCCGCAACTCCGGGTGATCGAGCATCGGGTAGATGACGAACAGCGGGCCGCGCTCGGCGATGCCGATGGCCTGGCCATCGCGGCGGTAGGCGAGGATGGGGTCGAAGGCGTCGAGGTCGCTTAGCGGAATCAGCGCGGAATAGTCGTTCAGCGCCTCGACCCGCAGGCGCTGGGAATCGGTACGGTCGAAACCGGCGAGCAGGGTGCTCAGGCGCACGCCCTGCCAGCCATAGACGTGGGATTCATCAGGGAGCATGGAGCGCCGCTCGGTCTGCGGCAGCGCTTCGAGGTCGCGCAGGCTGTAATGGCGCAGGAGCTGCGGCTGGTCCTTCACTGCGATGGTCAGCACGGTGCGCTCGGCCGCCGGATCGGGGGCTGAGTGCGCGGGCATGACAATAAACAGGCAGAGCAGAATGCCAATAAAATGACGAAAAGCCGACATCTCAACAGCTCGTGACGAAATCTCGACGATTATATCGGCGAACCTGCCAGGGACTTGAATGGCCGAAATGCCGCGCCCTGCCGTGATGGCCGGCTCAGCTGTTGCGATTGCGCCAGGCGCGCCACCATTTGCCGCTCAGGACGAAGCGCGGGAAGGTGACGAATTGCTCGACCAGCAGCCGACCGACGGCGTCCTTGCGGTCGCTGAAGGGCTCGGGCGCCTGCTCCTCGAGCTTGTGACCTCGGCCCTGGATGGCCAGCGAGGCGACCATGCCGATCACGCCCAGCAGGATCGCCGACAGGCTCAGGCTGAACAGCCCGCTGAGCAGCGTCAGGGCGCCGAGGATGAACAGCGGCACGGCGATGATGTGCAGCGCGAGGTTGGTCGGGTTACGGTGGTTGGCGGCGTAGCCCTGCCATTGCCAGGCGAGGAGGTTGGGGTGACGTTTGCCCATGGTGCTGCTCCCGAGACTGAAAAGCCCGCCTGAGTGCAGGTGGGCGGAATGTCAGCAGTCTAGGTGTTGCCCCGGAGCCCGCGCCAATGGGCGCAGGCTATGTGGGCGATAGGGATTACAGGCGCAGCTGGCGGATGGCACGGCTGAGCTCGCCGGCGAGGTCCGCCAGCTGGTGGCTGGTGCCGGCCGAATCGACGGTCTGCTGCACGGTATGTTCGGTGACGTCGCGGATGCCCACGACCGAACGGGTCATTTCCTCGGCCACCTGGCTCTGTTGCTCGGCGGCCACGGCGATCTGCGTGTTGCTCTCGCGCATCAGCGCCACGGCGGAGGCGATGGCCGCCAGCGCTTCGCCGGCCTCACGGGCCTCCTCGACGCAGCCGTCGGCCTTGATCGAGCTTTCCTGCATGAACTCCACGGCGTCGCGGGTGCCGGACTGCAGCGCGTTGATCATCTGGGTGATCTCGTCGGTGGAGTCCTGTACGCGCTTGGCGAGGTTGCGCACCTCATCGGCGACCACGGCAAAGCCACGGCCCATCTCGCCGGCGCGGGCGGCCTCGATGGCGGCGTTGAGGGCGAGCAGGTTGGTCTGTTCGGCGATGCCGTGGATGACGCTGACCACGCTGCTGATCTTGTGGCTGTCCTGGGCCAGTTGCTGGATCATCTCGGCGGTCTGCTGCACGCCCTGGGACAAACCGGCAATGGACTGGCCGACCCGGCCGACAACCTGCTGGCCGTTGCCGGCGAGGCGGTCGGCTTCCTGCGACTGGTCGCGGGTGTCGGCGGCGTGCTGGGCGATGTGGTGGACGGTGGTGGACATCTCGTTGATGGCGGTGGCGGCCTGGTCGGTCTCACTCTGCTGGCCGAGCATGCCCTGGCGCACCTGGCCCATGCTGCTGGCGAGGCTGCGCGCGCCTTCGTCGAGGCGTCCGGCGGCCTGGGCGACGGTGCCGACCACGCGCTGGTAGCCGGCCTGCATGGCGTTGAAGGCGGTTGCCATCTGGCCGACTTCGTCGCGGCTTTCCAGCGGCACACGGGCGGCCAGGTCGCCGCTCTTCTCCACGTGGAGCATCACGTCGCGCAGGGTCAGCAGGTGGGTGAGGATGAAGCGGATCAGCAACTGCGAGGCGGCCAGCAGGGCCAGCATCAGCACCAGCACGGCGCCGGCGAAGGGCAGGGCGCGGTCCTCGAAGACGCTCCAGAAATCGGCGCCGGGGGCGAGCACGGCGACGCGCTGGCCGTTGCCGATGTCCTGCACGTAGGCGCCTGCCAGGGCGCCATTGCGGGTCTGTGCACCCTTCAGGTCAACCCAGCCGCTGGTGCGGGCGAGGGCGGAACCGTCGACACCGCTGATCTGCGGCGCGCTGCCGCTGGCAAAGGTGACGAGGTTCGGCGAGGTTGGCAGTGCCGAGCCTGCCGGCCAGTTCTTCAGTAACTGGGCCTGGGCTTCGGCACCCTGGCGTGCCTGCTGGTTGCGCCCGTCGAGTTCCTGGTGCATGGCGAACACGACCAGCAGCAAGGTGGTGACGAAGGCGACCGCGTTGACGGCCCAGAATTTGTACTTGAGGGAAATATCGCGGATCCAGGCGGCCATAAATCTCTTCTTGTCGGTCAAATAATGGCAAGGCGCCATTGTTGTCGTGAAAAGGGGGAAGGTTGGCCATTGATACCGATCAAGCCACCTTCTGCCCCCGACTTATCGGCCGACGAGCCGCGATCTTGAGAGTTGGTTCAAATTTCCGGCAGGTTGAAAAACGCTCGCGCGCAGGCCGTGGTGTGGGCCGCGACTGCTTCGGTGCTTTCGCCGCGATGTTCGGCGATGCAGGCCAGAACCTCCGGCAGATAAGCTGGCTGGTTGCGGCCATTCCTGGGCTTCGGCCGCAGGGTGCGCGGCAATAGATAAGGTGCGTCGCTCTCCAGCATCAGCCGGCCTTCGGGAATCTCCCGCACCAGTTCCTGCAGATGGGTGCCCCGGCGCTCGTCGCAGATCCAGCCGGTGATGCCAATGTGCAGGTCGAGGTCGAGGTACGAATAAAGCGTGCGGCGCTCGCCGGTGAAGCAATGCACCACGGCGGCCGGCAGCTTGTCGCGGAAGTCCTTGAGGATCGCCAGCAGGCGCTCGCCCGCATCGCGCTCGTGGATGAACACCGGCAACTGCAACTCCACGGCGAGGCCCAGCTGTTCTTCGAAAGCCTTCTCCTGCTGCGGGCGCGGCGAAAAGTCGCGGTTGAAGTCCAGTCCGCATTCGCCGACCGCCTTCACCCGGTCCTCGGCCAGCAGGCCGCGAAGAACCTTGGCGCTGCCGCTGTTCCAGTGGCTGGCTTCGTGCGGATGGACGCCGGCAGTGCAGTAAAGACGCTGTTCTTCGTCCAGTTGCCGGCACAGCTCCAGGGCCTGTTCGCTGTCGTCCAGGCTGGTCCCGGTCAGCACCATCTGCACGACGCCGGCCTCGATGGCGCGAGCGAGGACCGCTTCACGTTCCGGGACGAAGCTGGGGTGGGTGAGGTTGACGCCGATGTCGATCAGTTGCATTTTTGTTC
Organism: Pseudomonas sp. PDM19; assembly: GCF_014852215.1. Taxonomy (NCBI): domain Bacteria; kingdom Pseudomonadati; phylum Pseudomonadota; class Gammaproteobacteria; order Pseudomonadales; family Pseudomonadaceae; genus Pseudomonas; species Pseudomonas sp. PDM19. The sequence continues at coordinate 1,231,672 of NZ_JACVBG010000002.1, forward strand.
CCTTTGTTCGGAAGCGGAGCATAGCAAAAGCCGCTTTTTTGACGAAAATTCTTCAAAAACAACAGGTTGAGGAATATTCCGAAGATCTATCGGAAGTTTCGGGTTGGTGTTTATCCCCTCCTGTGAGAGTCTTGCGCGCCCTTGGCGGCCGGGAACTACCGGTCGAAACCGCACTCTAATCGGCCCACCGCCGAGTGCGAGCCCCCGGAGAGCTGGATGACCCGACTGTTGCTGCTACTGCTGTGCCTCGTGGCCCTGACGCCACTGCCGGCGGCCGCGCGCCTGACGGCCCAGCCGGAAAACTGGGAGCAGGAAAGCAGCGACGCCCGCGACCTGGCCACCATTCGTTCCGGCGGCACCCTGCGGGTTCTGGTCAACCAGAGCCGCAACAGCTCCGGCGAAATCAAGGGCGAACCCATCGGCGTCGAATACCGTCGCCTGCGCGCCTTCGAGCAGTACCTCAACGACAGCGCCCCGGGGCGCAAGCCGCTCACCATCAAGTTCATTCCCAAGGCCAAGGATCAATTGCTCGGCGCGCTGCAGCGTGGCGAAGGCGATCTGGTCGCGCCCGGGGAAGTCCTGCTGGCCCGCGACGGCCAGAACGTCAGCCCCAGCCTGCCGTGGAAGGCCGACGTGCCGTTGGTGCTGGTGACCAAGCAGGGCAACCGCAAGTTCGTGCGCCTGGAGCAGCTCGCCGGGCGCACCATCACCCTGCCGGCCGGCAGCGCCGCTGGCGAGGCCGTGCGCAAGGTCAACGAGCGTCTGGCGCAGAAGCGCATGGCGCCCCTGGTGCTGGAGTGGACCGATTCCTCCCTGGCCGTGGAAGACGTGCTGGAGATGGTCCAGGCCGGCATCTTCAACTACACCGTGGTCGAGCAACCCATCGCCGAGCGCTGGAGCAAGGTCTTCACCAAGCTGCGCGTGGACCGTCATCTGGTGCTGGACAACAGCGAGCCGATGGCCTGGTACGTGCGCCGCGACGCGCCGATGCTGCGTGCCAGCGTCAACCGCTTCCTCAAGGACTACCGCGCGCCGGCGGACCAGGACGTGGCCTTCCAGCGCCTTTATCGCCGCGCCTACCAGGTGCGCAATCCGCTGGTCGTGCCTGACCGCAAGCGCCTGGAAGCCGTGCGCCCGACCCTGCAGCGCTACGCCGAGCAGAACAAGGTCGACTGGCTGGCGCTGGCCGCCGTGGCCTTCAAGGAATCCAATCTCAATGCCAGCGCGCGCGGCGCTGGCGGCGCTACCGGGCTGATGCAGATCACCCCGGCGGCGGCCCGCGCCGTGGGCGTGGATACCGTGCACCAGAAGGACAGCAATGTGCAGGCCGCCAGCCGTTACATGGCGATGCTGCGCAAGCGCTTCTTCTCCAGCCCGCGCATCAATGAGCGTGACCGCATGGCCTTCGTTCTTGCTGCCTACAACGCCGGTCCCGAGCGGGTGCAAAGCCTGCGCGCGGAGGCCAAGCGCCAGGGCCTGAACCCCAACCAGTGGTTCTTCCAGGTCGAGCGCGTGGCGGCCGAGCAACTGGGCATGGGCGTGGTGAACTACGTCAGCAGCGTCAACAAGTACTATCTTGCATATCAGCGCGAACGTGATGGCCTCGAGCCACGTGAAAGCGTGGCGGCAATCAAGAAGTAATCGGTTTTTTCGATAGTTATTAGCGCGATTTTGCGCTTTTTATATCGGAAAAACTGGATATAGTGGTCGCCAAGCAACCACGGTTGTCACCCACTTCCTACGCAACCCTTCGCTCCCACTCGAGCTTCCATAAGGACGCACCATGAACTCGCTGATCAAATCCATCCTGACCACCAACGCTGGCGCCGGCATCGCTGTACTGCGTATCACCACCGGCCTGACCTTCATGGCACACGGCTCGCAGAAACTCTTCGGCGCCTTCGGTGGCCCGGGTCTGCAAGGCATGGCGGGCTGGCTGGAATCCCTCGGCGTGACCCCCGGCTACCTGATGGCCGCTCTGGCCGGCAGCGCCGAATTCTTCGGCGGCCTGGCCCTGGTCCTTGGCCTGCTGGTGCGCCTGGCGAGCATCCCACTGATCGTCGCCATGCTGGTGGCCGTGTTCAGCGTGCACCTGGCCAACGGCTTCTTCATCACCGCCAACGGCTTCGAATACGCCTTTACCCTGATCATGATCAGCGTTGCGCTGCTGATCAGCGGTGCCGGCCCGTTCTCCCTGGACCGCAAGCTGTCCAGCTGATCGCCAAGGCATCAGCAGAAGGCGGTAACGAAAAAGGGCGGACACCTCAGGTGTCCGCCCTTTTTGTTTGTCTCTGAATCGGAGGAGCGCGATTCAGTGGAAGAGATATTGCACGCCGCCATTGATCAGGCCGCCGCCCACCAGCAGGAAGACGAACAGTCCGGCGCCCAGTAGCAGCGGCTTCGGGCCTTCCTTGCGCAGGTCGCCCAGGCGGGTGGCCAGGCCCAGGGCGGCCATCGCCATGCCGAGCATCACATCATCCAGCTGCTGCAGCGGCGCCAGCCAGCTTTCCGGGACCCAGCCCAGCGAGCGCAGGCCAGTCACCAGCAGGAAGAACACGGCGAAGCCCGGGATGTGCAGCTTGCGGCGCGCACCCGGCTCGGCGGCTTCGGCGCAACCCACACGGCCGAGGATCAGCAGGGCCGGGGCCAGCAGCAGGACGCGCAGCATCTTGCTGATCAGCGCAGCGTCGGCAGCGGCGGGGTCCATGGCGCGGCCGGCAGCAACCACCTGGGCGACTTCGTGGATGGTCGAGCCGGTGAACACGCCGAAGGCCTGCTCACTGCCGAACAGGTTGGGCAGCGCAGCGTAGATCAATGGGTGCAGCAGCATCGCCAGGGTGCCGAACAGGACAACGGTAGCCACCGCGACGGCCGTGTGTTCGGCGCGCGCCTTGAGCACCGGGCTGCTCGCCATCACCGCTGCGGCGCCGCAGATGGCGCTGCCGGCGCCGATCAGCAGGGCGCTTTCACGCGGCAGCTTGAGCCAGCGCTCGCCGATCCACCAGGCGACGGTCAGGGTGCTGGCGACCATCAGCACGTCGATGATCAGCGCGGCTGGGCCGAGGGCAGCGATGTCCTGGAAGGTCAGGCGCAGGCCGTAGAGCACCACGCCCAGGCGCAGCAGTTGCTGGCGCGACAGGTCGATGCCGGAACGGATGCTGCCGAAGCGGGCGAGGCCGAGGTTGCCGGCCAGCAGGCCGATGAGGATCGCCAGGGTCAGGCTGCCGAGTCCCAGGTGCTGCAGCGCGGGGATTTCCATGAGCTGGCGGGAGCCGAAGGCGATGCCCAGGCAGAGCAGGGCGCCAGGGACGTAGTAGGGCAGGCGGCGAAGGGCGTTCATTACAGGCTCCTTGTGTAAGGTGAAGCCATGGTGCCGCCGCGTTGCTTAGTGTAAAAACGGATTGTTCTTATTAGGTTGACCGGTTTTATCGATATGGGCCCGCGCATTACTCTTCGCCAACTGGCGACCTTCACCGCCATCGCCGAGTTGGGCAACGTGACCCAGGCGGCAGCGCGCATCGCGCTGTCGCAGTCCGCCGCCAGCCAGGCGTTGCAGGAACTGGAGCGCGCGCTCGGTACGCGCCTGTTCGACCGCAGCGGCAAGCGCCTGGCGCTGAACGACAACGGCCGCGCCTTTTACCCCAAGGCCAGTGCTTTGCTGGCGCAGAGCGCGGAGCTGGAGAGCCTGTTCGAATCGGCTCCGGTACAGCTGAGCCTCGGTGCCAGCCGCAGCATTGGTGGCTACCTGCTGCCGCAGGTAATGGCCGGTTTTCTCGGCGAGCTGCCCGAAAGCCGTCTGGAGTTGCAGGTCGCCAACAGCGGCGGGGTGATCGAGGCGCTGGCCGAGTTCAGGTTGGACGTGGCCTTCATCGAGGCGCCGATCCAGCATCCGCAGATCCAGCTCACGCCCTGGATGGCCGATGAACTCTTGCTGGTAGTGGCGCCGGAACATCCCCTGGCGCTGGCCGAGCGCATCAGCCTGAAGGATCTGGCGGCGGCGCGCTGGGTGCTGCGCGAAGCCGGTTCCGGTACCCGCGTGACATTCGAGCAGCAGGTATTGCCACGCCTGGGCAGCGTCAACGCGCCTCTGGAGGTGAGTAACGCCGAGGCGATCAAGCATCTGGTGGGCAGCGGTTTCGGCGTCGGCTGTCTGTCGCAACGCGTCGTGCAGGCGGAGCTTGCGCGCGGCGAACTGGTGCGTCTGGATAACCCGCTGGGGCCGCTGCGGCGGACCTTCTTCCTTGCGCTGCATATCGACAAGTACCCCACGGCGGGCCTGCGTCGTTTCCTCGATTACGCCCAGGACTGGGCGGCGCGCTCAGACGCTGTCTAGCGGCCACTCGCCGATGGCGCGGTAGCGCACCCCGGTGGGGCTGTTCTCCGAGCTGAACAGCGTCACCGCCTGGGCTGGCAGCAGGAAGGCGGCTTGGGCCGTCGGCGTATGGTGGGCATGGCGAGCGAGCGTGATATGCGGATGGAACGGGCGATGCTCGACTTCGAATCCACCGGCATGCAGCTCTTCGCGCAGGGCGTGCACCAGTTCGTGCAGGGCGGCCGGCGCGTTGCTGGGCGCCAGGTGCAGGATGCCGTTGTTCCAGCGCGCAATGTGGTCCAGTTCAAGGTTGAAGCCCTGGCGTGGCAGGCGTTCGCCGATGGCGCGCAATTCGGCCTTGCGCCCGCGCGGCACGGAGCCGAGAAAGGCCAGGGTCAGGTGCAGGTTGGCCTGGGATACGGGCTGGCCGTCGTGGTGCAGGCTGTCGCGCCAGGTGCAGATGCGCGCCGCCAGTTCAGCCGGGCAGGGCAGGGCGAAGAACAGCCGCATGGGGGGTGTGGTCATCGACTGAAGTCTCCTTGACAGCTTTGCCGGGGCTTCTCTAGGATGCCGCACAGCGCCGATTTAAGTAGCAACTTGCGGGGCGCGGATGCAAGCGACAGCTGACATCGAAATACCGCTAAAGCGCTGGTTCGGTGTGCCTCTCGCCGCGTCCAGCAGGACCCCTGAGGCGGAGACGTGACACCATGACCTGTCCCAACCCGCATGTGCGCCTGGCCCCGATCACCACTGGCCTGGTGCGGCGCAATCCGAAGATTCTCCTGGGCGGCAATCACCAGCCCACCCTTGTCCGTTACCTCGATGGCTGGCCCAAGCGCTGGAACGGCTCGCGCACCTTCCTGATCCAGTTCGCCGAAACCTTTGCCGATCTCGCGCGCTTTCCGTCCGACAGTTTCGACTTCGCCGTCGTCCAGTCGCCGGTGGCCGAGCAGTTGGAGTCAGCCGTTCACGAACTCACCCGTGTCGCCCGGCAAGGGCTGATTACCCGGCGTCCGCCGTCGTTCTGAACGCCTGAGCCCCCTGCAGGAGCGCCCCATGGGCGCGATCGCGGCCCTGCATTTCTAGCAAGCGGCCCGCTCCTACAGGGAGTTTGATCCGCGATCCTTGGCGCGGCCTCAGGGATAGTCGATTTCCACCACGAACCACATCTTCTCGCCGGACGGGCTGCGCACCATCACCTCGGCGTCCAGCTCCTTGCCCACCAGGGCGCGGGCCAGTGGCGAGTCGATGCTGATGTGGTTGTTGCGCAGGTCCAGCTCATCCGGGCCGACGATACGGTAGCGGGCCTGTTCGCCGTCCTCGTCTTCCAGGGTGACCCAGGCGCCGAAGTAGACCTTGTTCGGATCCGCCGGGCGCTCGCTGACCACCTTGCAGTTCTCCAGGCGCTTGCGCAGGAAGCGCACGCGGCTGTCGATCTCGCGCAGCATCTTCTTGCCGTAGGTGTACTCGGCGTTCTCCGAGCGGTCGCCTTGCGCGGCGGCCTCGCTGACCGACTGGGTCACCTGTGGCCGACGCACGTTCCACAGTTCATGCAGTTCTGCGCGCAGGCGCGCTTCGCCTTCGGGAGTGATCAGCGGGGTACCGGCAGGGCGGGGCGGACGATAGCGGCTCATGGCATCCAGTGCGGCGAGAGTGATCGGGGCAGTCTACCCGATCAGCTCTCGCGCAGCAGGCGCAATGGGCTCACGTTGAGCGCGCGTCGAGTGCCGAGCAGGCCGGCGCCGCCCACCAGCAGCGCACCCAGCACCGGTAGCCCCAGCAGCCAGGGATGCGGGCTCCACGGCAGGTCGAACACCAGCCGGTAGAGCAGGTAGCTGATCAGCTCGCAGCCCAGCGCCGCCAGCAGGCCGCTGACCGCGCCGAGCAGGGCGAACTCGCTGCGCCGCGTGCGCATCAGCAGGCCGCGCTCGGCGCCCAGCGCGCGCAGCAGTGCGCCCTGGCGCAGGCGCTCGTCGAGGGTCGCCTGCAGGCCGGCGAACAACACCACGAAGCCGGCGGCGAGGACGAACACCAGCACGTACTCCACCGCCAGCGTCACCTGGTCGAGGATGCTGCGCAGCTGCGCCAGCAGCGCGTCCACTGGCAGCAGGGTGACGGTGGGGTAGGCGCGGGCGAGTTCGATCAGTTGGCGCTCCTGGCTCACCGGCAGGTAGAAGCTGGTCAGGTAGGTCACCGGCAGGTCGGTCAGGGTGCCGGGCTCGAAGACCATGAAGAAATTGGGCTGGAAGTTGTCCCATTTCACCGAGCGCAGGCTGCGGATCTGCGCTTCGCGAGTCTGCCCGGCGACGGTGAAGCTCAGGTGATCGCCGACTTTCAGGCCGAGGTTGCCGGCGAGCTTCTCTTCCACCGAGACGCTCGGCAGTTCGCTGTTCTCGCCGGCCTGCCACCAATCACCGGCGACTATCTGGTTGCCCGCAGGCAGGCGCTCCGACCAGGTCAGGCCGAGGTCCCGGTGCAGGGCGCGCTCGCTGCGCACGTCTTCCTTCAATGTCTGGACGGGCTTGCCGTTCACCGCCACCAGCCGGCCAGGCACCATCGGATAGAGGTCTTCGGCGTTGGGCGACAGTGCCTTCACCCGTTGCTCGAAACCGTCTTTCTCGGCCGGCAGGATGTTCAGAGCGAAGTGGTTCGGCGCATTGGGCGGCAACTGGGAGTGCCAGGTGTCCAGCAGTTCGCCGCGCAGCAGGGCGATCAGCGCCATGGCCAGCAGGATCAGGCCGAAGGCGAGGCTCTGTCCGGCGGCGGCCAGCGGGTAGCGCAGCAGTTGGCCCAGGCCCAGGCGCCACGGCAGGCTGGCACCCTGGAGGGCGCGGCGCAGGCCACGCAGGGCCAGCAGCAGGATGAAACCGAGGATCACTGCGGCGATGGCGCCGCCGCCGAGCAGGGCGAGGGTGAGTTTCAGGTCCAGGCTCAGGCGCCACATGATCAGGCCGAGGGCGAGCAGCGCACAGCCATAGGCGGCCCAGGTGCGCATCGGCACCGGCAGCAGGTCGCTGCGCAGCACGCGCAGCGGCGGTACGCGGCCCAGCGCGGCGAGCGGTGGCAAGGCAAAGCCGGCCAGCGCGACCAGCCCGGTCGCCATGCCGGCGAGCGCGGGGACTATGCCGGCTTCGGGAATTTCCGGCGGCAGCAGGTTGCCCAGCAGGTGCATCAGGCCCAGCTGCGCGAGCCAGCCGAGGAAGGCGCCGCAGACGCTGGCAACCAGTCCCAGCGCGAACAGTTGGCTGCCATACAGCAGAAGGGCTTCGCGGCGCGACAGACCCAAGCAGCGCAGCAGTGCGCTGGCGTCGAAGCGGCGGGTGGCGAAGCGGTTGGCCGACAGCGCCACGGCCACGCCGGCGAGCAGCACGGCGGCAAGGCTGGCGAGGTTCAGGTAGCGTTCGGCGCGGCCCAGGGCGTCGCCGATCTGACGGTTGCCGTGGTGCGCGTCCTGCAGTTCCTGGTTGGCGGCCAGGTTGTCTTGGGTAGCTTGCCGGTAAGTTTGCAGCGCATCGTGCGCGCCGCCCCAGAGGTCGCGATAGCGCACCCGGCTGCCGGGCTGCACCACGCCGGTGGCGTCCAGGTCGTGCAGGCTCATCATTACGCGCGGGGTGAGGCTGTAGAAGTCGCCAGCGCGATCCGGTTCGTAGGTCAGCACACGAGCGATGCGCAGGGACTTGCGGCCGATGTCGACGCTGTCGCCGATCTTCAGATCGAGGCTGGCGAGCAGGCGCGATTCGACCCAGATGTCGCCCGGCGCCGGGCGGCCGCCTTCGACTTCCGGCTGCAAGGGGGCTGGCGCGCTCTTCAGTTCGCCACGCAGGGGATAACTGTCGCCGACGGCCTTCACGCTGCTCAGTTGAATGCCGTTGTCGGTGGCCACCACGCTGGAGAATTCCACGCTCTGCGCGTGCTGCAGGCCGAGCTTGAGGCCGCGGTCGATCTGTTCCGGCTGCGCCGGCTGGGTGCCGGTGAGTACCAGGTCCGCGCCGAGGAATTCGGCGGCGCGCACCAGCATGGCGCCGTTCAGGCGCGCGCTGAAATAACCGATGGCGGAGCTCGCCGCCACCGCCACCAGCAGGGCGAAGAACAGCACGCGCAGTTCGCCGCTGCGCCCCTCGCGCCACAGCTGGCGGAGGGACAGGCGAAACAGGTTGGGCAGCGACAGTGGCTTCATCGGCTCTCGTCCGTCAGGGTTCGACGTGGTCGATCAGGTGGCCGCTTTCCAGGCGGATATGGCGCTGGCAGCGGTGGGCGAGGCGTTCGTCGTGGGTCACCAGGACAAGGGTGGTGCCGCGCTCGCGGTTCAGTTCGAAGAGCAGGTCGCTGATGCGCTCGCCAGTGTGGGTGTCGAGGTTGCCGGTCGGTTCGTCGGCGAACAGTACGTCCGGTTCGGCGGCGAAGGCGCGGGCGATGGCGACCCGCTGTTGTTCGCCACCGGAGAGCTGGCGCGGGTAGTGGGTCAGGCGCTGGCCGAGGCCGACGCGTTCCAGCAATTCGCGGGCGCGCTGCTCGGCGTCCTTCCGACCGTCCAGTTCCAGCGGCAGCATGACGTTCTCCAGCGCATTGAGGCTGTCGAGCAACTGGAAGGACTGGAAGACGAAGCCGACGTGGGCGGCGCGTACTCGCGCGCGCTGGTCTTCATCGAGGCTGCCCAGGGTGTGGCCGAGCAGGACGATCTCGCCGCCGCTGGGCAAGTCCAGGCCGGCGAGCAGGCCGAGGAGGGTGGATTTGCCCGAGCCGGAGCTGCCGACGATGGCGAGGCTGTCACCGCGGGCGAGGTCGAGGGAGAGGTCGTGGAGGATGGTCAGCTTGCCTTCCGCGCTGGAAACAACCTTGCTAAGGTTCCGCGCGGTGAGAATGCTTTCGCTCATGGAGAATCCGATGCGTGCATGGCTAATGGGCGGCTGCCTGGCGTTGCTTCTGATCACGCAGCAGGCCGCGGCGCAGACGCTGTTGGTCGTCGGCGATAGTATCAGCGCCGGTTTGGGGCTGGATACCAGCCTGGGGTGGGTCAACCTGCTGGACAAGCGTCTTCAGGAGCAGGGTTTTGACTACAAGGTGGTGAACGCGTCGATCTCCGGCGACACCACTGCAGGAGGCCTCGCGCGGCTGCCGGCGCTGCTTTCGGAGCAGAAGCCGAAGCTGGTGGTGATCGAGCTGGGTGGCAACGACGGCCTGCGCGGAATGGCGCCGGCGCAATTGCAACAGAATCTTAGCGGCATGGTTGAGCAGTCGCAGAAGTCGGGCGCCAAGGTGATCCTGCTCGGCATGCGCCTGCCGCCCAATTACGGACAGCGCTACACCGACGCGTTCGCCAAGGTCTTCGACAGCGTGGCCAGCGAACAGAAGATTCCACTGGTGCCGTTCTTCCTTGAAGGGGTAGGGGGCGTGCAGGACATGATGCAGGCTGACGGCATCCATCCGGCGGTGGCGGCTCAGCCTAAACTGCTCGACAACGTGTGGCCGACGCTCAAGCCCCTGCTGTAATGAATGGCAGCACGGATAAACCACGGAATCGAGGCTTCCCCGCGCCCGGCCTTTCGGCTATGTTTGCGCACCCTTCTGGAACCCCCTATGTCGCGCCCCGCCTGGACCCTCTTCGCCTACCAGCTGATCGAACCCGATGAACAGCTGGACCTGTTCGCCTGCCGCGAGGTCCGGGTGCATCTGGTCGCGCGCCAGCTGGAGCTGGGAACCCCGGCTGACCGCACGTTGTGTGGCAGCCTGCTGCCGGCACAGCCGATGTGGCGCGGTGCCGAGAAACCGCTGCTGCGCGATCGGCGCATCTGCGCGGCCTGTCTGAAACAACTCGAAGAGGAAAAGCGCGGCGCGCGCAGTTCCTGGCTCATCTGATATCTCCCGTTGACGGGGCTTGCGGTGGTAAACTGATCACCCTTTGCTCATTGCCCACGTCAAGGATCCTCGGATGTTGTCGCGCGTCATTGCCGCCTGCTCGCTGTCCCTCGCCGCGCTGCTCTCGGCCGGCCCCGTTTCCGCCATTGAATTGCCGCTGCCGGCGCCGGGCGACGATATCGTCGGCCAGGTCCAGGTCATCAAGGCCAAGTACGAAGACACCTTCGCCGACCTGGGCGAGAAGTACGGCCTCGGCTACTCCGAGATGATCGCTGCCAACCCGGGCGTCGATGCCTGGCTGCCGGGCGTGGGCACCGAGGTCATCATTCCGACCCGTTTCGTCCTGCCGGCAGGTCCGCGCGAAGGCGTGGTGATCAACCTCGCCGAATACCGTCTGTACTACTTCCCCAAGGACAAGAACGTCGTCTACACCTACGCCCTGGGGATCGGTCGTGAGGGCTGGGGTTCGCCGGTGGGCAGCACCAGCGTGATCGCCAAGACCAAGGATCCGGCCTGGTACCCGCCGGCCTCGATTCGCGCCGAGCACGCCGCCGACGGCGATCCGCTGCCGACCGTAGTGCCGCCGGGTCCGGACAACCCGCTGGGTCCGTACAAGATGAGCCTGGGCTTCCATGGCTACCTGATCCACGGTTCGAACAAGAAGTTCGGCATCGGCACCCGTACCAGCCACGGTTGCTTCCGCATGTACAACTGGGACGTGACCCAGCTCTTCTCGATGATTCCGGTGGGCACCAAGGTGCGCATCATCAACGAGCCGTACAAGTTCGGTCGCAGCGAAGGCAAGATCTACCTCGAAGCCCACGCGCCCATCGATGACAACGGCGACCCGTCCGTGGTCGACAAGCACACTGCGGTGATCAACGCCCTGCTCAAGCGCGAAGACATCGCCAGCCAGATGCAGATGGACTGGAACGTGGTGCGTGAAGTGGTTGCCGCCGAAGACGGCCTGCCGGTAGCCATTGCCCAGCCGCAGCAAGTGCAGCAGGGTGGTTCGGTTGCCGCTACTGTTGACCAGGACGCGGTGCCGCTGCAGTAACTCGCAGCGCGCACTAAGAAGCCCGCCGACCGTTACCGGTCGAGCGGGCTTTTTGTTGCCTGCCTGTTTGTCGAGGGGACAAAACAGGCAGGCATAAAAAAACCGACCCCGAGGGGTCGGTTTTTTCGAACAGATCCGAAGATCTATTACTTGCGGCTGGCTTTGTCCAGCATACGCAGGGCGCGCTCGTTAGCCTCGTCAGCGGTCTGCTGGGCTTTCTGAGCGGCGGCCAGAGCTTCGTCAGCCTTGCGATAGGCTTCATCGGCACGGGCTTGAGCGCGAGCAGCGGCGTCTTCAGTAGCGGTCAGACGTGCTTCGGTTTCTTTCGAGTGGCTGCTGCAACCGGTGGCCAGAACAGCAGCCAGAGCCAGAGCAGAGAATTTCAGAACGTTGTTCATCGTGTTCCCCTTAAGGTGGACATTTCCATTAAAAGCAATCTCCCATGACTGGGAAATTAGCCGGACTACATAGTACCCATTACTTGTAGTAAGTAAACTGACCAAGCGCAAGTACGGCACTTTTTTTTCATGTTACGGGTGCTGTTAGCAGTTGTGCGAGGCCGATTTGGGCAAAAACTGTCCAATCTGGCAAAGGAGTGTTGCCAACAGGTGTCAGGCGGGGTCTGAGGCGGGTTTCCGGCCTGTGGAACCAAGCTGTCAGATGACTGTCGACAATGGTCGAACAACTGTTTAATCGCCGTTGTGCATTTGTCCAACTGACAACTTGCAACTAGGCCGCAACAGGTGAAGAAAGTGTGAAGGGGAAAACGAAAAAGCCCGGCTAATTGCTTAGCCGGGCTTTTTCTTGAATCTGGCGGTGAGGGAGGGATTCGAACCCTCGATACGATTTCTCGTATACACACTTTCCAGGCGTGCTCCTTCAACCGCTCGGACACCTCACCAGATTTCTCGACAGCGCTGTGTCTGTCGAGGCGCGCACTTTACTCAAAGGTTTCCTCCTTGGCAAATCTTTTTTGAAAATTTTTTCCAAGGGATTCATCGGCTTAAGGAGCATGGCCGGGATCGCGGGTACACTGGAGCCTTCTGAGACACGCTCTGGTACGTAGGAATGCGCATGGCCAGCTGGGACATCTTCTGCAGCGTAGTCGACAACTATGGCGATATTGGTGTCACCTGGCGGCTGGCCCGCCAGCTGGCCGGGGAGCATCGGCAACAGGTGCGGCTATGGGTCGATGACCTGGCGGCCTTCGCGCGCATCTGCCCGGCGGCCAACGGCTCGGTCGCGGTGCAGCACCAATCGGGCGTGGAAGTGCGACTGTGGCCCAAGCCCTGGCAGGACACTCCTGCGGCGGACGTGGTGATCGAAGCCTTCGCCTGCGAAATGCCGGCTGCCTATATAGAGGCGATGCGCGAGCGGCAGACGCCTTCGCTGTGGCTGAACCTGGAATACCTCAGCGCCGAATCCTGGGTGGAGTCCTGCCACGGTTTACCATCGATGCAGGCCAGCGGGCTGCAGAAGTACTTCTATTTCCCCGGCTTCACTGCCGCTACCGGCGGGCTGCTGCGCGAGGGCGATCTGATTGCCCGGCGCGATGCCTTCCAAAGCGATCCGGCGGCCAGCCTTGGTTTTCTGGAAAGCCTTGGGGTGCGCCCGCAGGCCCATGAGCGGCGTATTTCCCTGTTCGCTTATGAGAATGCCGCGCTGGGCGGCTGGCTGGATGCATTGGCTGGAAGCAGCACTGCCACCTTGCTGCTGGTGCCAGAGGGCAGGGTGCTTGCCGATGTCGAGCGCTGGGCGGGGCGGGCACTGGGAGTCGGGGAGCAGTACCAGAAGCAGGCCCTGCGTGTGCAGGTGCTGCCTTTCGTGCGCCAGGAAGACTACGACCCGCTCTTGTGGAGTTGCGATTTCAACGCGGTACGCGGCGAGGATTCGTTCGTGCGGGCGCAATGGGCGGGAAGGCCCTTCGTCTGGCACATCTACCAGCAGGATGAGGACATCCACCTGGAGAAGCTGGAAGCTTTCCTGGCGCTGTTCTGCGAAGGAATGGACGACTCGCTGCGGGCGGAGTTGCAGTCGTTCTGGATGGCCTGGAATGGCCTGGGTGACGTCGGCGATGCCTGGCAAAAGCTGGAAATCCGGCTGCCGGAGTGGGCTGCGTGGATTGGCAATTGGCAGCGGCGCCTGAGCGAACAAACCGATCTTGCCGCGGGGCTGGTGCGTTTTTATACAAATTGGCTATGATATGGCCCCTGATTTTTGTCTCCAATCCAATCGGATAATCGTATGAAAACCGCACAAGAGTTCCGCGCTGGCCAGGTTGCCAACATCAATGGCGCCCCCTGGGTCATCCAGAAGGCCGAGTTCAACAAGTCCGGCCGTAACTCCGCGGTCGTCAAGATGAAGCTGAAGAACCTGCTGACCGGTGCTGGCACCGAGACCGTGTTCAAGGCCGACGACAAGCTGGAGCCGATCATCCTCGATCGCAAGGAAGTAACCTACTCCTACTTCGCGGACCCGCTGTATGTCTTCATGGACACCGAGTTCAACCAGTACGAGATCGAGAAAGGCGACCTGGAGGGCGTGCTGACCTTCATCGAAGACGGCATGACCGACGTCTGCGAAGCCGTCTTCTACAACGAGAAAGTCATCTCCGTTGAACTGCCGACCACCATCGTTCGCGAAATCGTCTACACCGAGCCGGCTGTCCGTGGCGACACCTCCGGTAAAGTGATGAAGACCGCTCGCCTGAAGAACGGTGCTGAAGTCCAGGTTTCCGCCTTCTGCGAAATCGGCGACTCGATCGAAATCGATACCCGCACTGGCGAGTACAAGTCCCGCGTCAAGGCCTGAGCCTGATCCGAGACAGAAAAAAGCCCGGCTGATGCCGGGCTTTTTCGTTACTGCCGTTCGTGGAATCACACGCTGACGTTCAGGCGCACGTCGATGTTGCCGCGGGTGGCGTTGGAGTAGGGGCAGACCTGGTGGGCCTTGGCGACCAGCTCTTCGGCCTCGGCCTGGTCCAGGCCCGGCAGGTTGATGTTCAGTTCCACTTCCAGGCCGAAACCGCCGGGGATCTGGCCGATGCCGACCTTGCCGGTGATCGAGGCGTCTGCCGGGATCTGCTTCTTGCTCTGGCTGGCGACGAACTTGATGGCGCCGATGAAGCAGGCCGAGTAGCCAGCGGCGAACAGCTGTTCCGGGTTGGTGGCTTCGCCGCCCGCGCCGCCCAGTTCACGCGGAGTGGACAGTTTCACGTCGAGGATGCCGTCCGAGGAAATGGCGCGGCCATCACGGCCTCCGGTGGCGGTAGCGGTGGCGGTGTAGAGGGCTTTGATGGTTTGCATGATGGTCTCCGATTGGCTGTCAGGTAGGTCGGGTTGAGAATGTCTTGCTGCTTGATATCTTGTGCGCTAAGCAGTTCGTGAGATGAAAGTTAGTTCGATTTAATTTAGCGCGCAAGATAATTATTGGAAGATTTCTGACTAAAGAACCTGCAGCTTTGGCATAAGCCCCGGACTACGGGGCTTGCAAGTGTCCGCGCAAGTCCACGAGCTCCTCCTGGAGGCGCTTCAGACTGTCCAACGTTAGACCGCTGCTGGCCAGGATGCAGGCCGGAATGCTCTCCGCCTGTCGGCGCAGCTCACGGCCCTTGTCGGTCAGGCGCAGTTGTACCACGCGTTCGTCCGCCTGACTGCGGGTACGGGTGATCAGGCCCTCGGCCTCGAGGCGCTTGAGCAGGGGCGTGAGGGAGCCAGGGTCGGTGAGCATGCGCGAGCTGATCTCGCCCACGGTGATGCCGTCTTCTTCCCACAGCACCAGCATGGCGATGTACTGCGGGTAGGTGAGGCCCAGCTCCTGCAGCAGAGGCTTGTAGACCTTGGTCATCTGCAGGGAGGTGGAGTAGAGGGCGAAGCACAGCTGGTTATCCAGCTTGAGGGCTTCGCAGGTCGGGTCTTGCTGGGTCATGGCGTGCTCCTGGCCGGGGCGCTCGAAGCGAAGAGGTGATTGCGCATTAATTTAGCGCGATGGTTAATTCTTGAACAGCGCTTCTGCAAGTGCCGCATCCCAGGGTGGCGGGAAACCGAAACGCTCCAGCAGGAAGCCCAGCAGGCGCTCACTGCGTGGGTGGGTGCCGCGCTCCAGGCGCAATGCGTGGATAACGCCGGGCTCTGGTTCGGGAAGGCCGTTCTCGCAGAACAGCGGCAGCAACTGGCCGCTGATCAGGTACTCGCTGCACAGCCAGGTGGGCAGGTGAGCGATGCCGATGCCTTGCAGTGCACCTTCCACCAGCGTCTCGGCATTGTTCGCGGTCATGCGCAGCCGGCGCGGCCGCAGGTGCTGCAGCTTGCCGTCGATGAGGAAGCGCCAGGCCAGCGGCGGCGCCAGGCCTTCCCAGTCGAGGCCGATGTGCTCCGGCAGCTCCAGTGGCGAGGCTGGTGTGCCGAGCTGCTGCAGGTAGGCGGGGCTCGCGCAGACGATCCGCCGCATGGGCGCGAGACGGGTGGCGACCAGGCGGCTGTCGGGCAGGGTGCCGATGCGCAGCACCAGGTCGACCTGGCCTAGGTTTTCCCCGCGGGTGTCGGTGAAGCTGTCGATCAGCCGCAGCTGCACGTCCAGGCCGGGGTTGGCGGTGAGGAAGTCCGCCAGCGCCGGTGCCAGGTGACGGCGACCGAAGGGCACCGGGGCGTCGATGCGGATCAGGCCTTCCGGCGCGGTGCTCAGGGACACCGCTTCCGCTCGCGCCTGGCGCAGCTCGATGACTATCCGTCGCGCCCGCTCGGCGAACGCCAGGCCTGCCGGTGTGGCGCGCACGTTGTGCGTGCTGCGCACCATCAGGGTCGATCCCAATCCCTGCTCCAGCGCGTCCATGCGCCGTGCCACGGCGGAAGGGGTGAGCTGGCGCAGGCGGGCGGCGGCGGAGAAGCTGCCGTTGTCGAGCACGTCCAGGTAGAGGTCGAGCTGGTCTTCGAGGCTGGAAGGATTCATGGCGTGTGGCGGCTATGCAGGATGGGCAAAGCCATTGTGCTGCGCTTTGCGTTTCCCATCCAGCCGGGGTTTTCTAGCATGGACGCCTTGTTGTGGAGGTGCGTCATGTGGGACCTGGTCTTGGACTTTCTGCTCGGCGTCGTGCTGGGCAGCCTGGGTGGGCTGTTCGGTATTGGCGGCGGGCTGCTGGCGATTCCGGCACTGGGCGTGCTGTTCGGGCTGGATCAGCAATTGGCGCAGGGCACCGCGCTGGTGATGGTGGTGCCGAATGTGCTGCTGGCGATCTGGCGTTACCACCAGCGCAACCGTATCGATTTCGCCCAGGCCGGCGTCCTGGCGCTGACCGGGCTGGTCTGCGCGTTCTTCGCTTCCAGCATCGCGGTGAACCTGGATGCCCGCAGCATGCGCACCGCCTTCGTAGTGTTCCTGGTGCTGTTGGCCCTGTATCTGCTGGTGCGCCTGTTCCAGCGCGTGCCCCAGGGCAGCAGTACGCCGCGCTACGGCCTGCCATGGATGGGCGTGCTGGGACTGGGTGCCGGTTCACTTGGTGGGCTGTTCGGGGTGGGCGGCGGTGTGCTGGCGACGCCGGTTCTGACGTCCGTCTTCGGCCTGACCCAGGTGATCGCCCAGGGGCTTGCGCTGGCTCTGGCGGCGCCCAGCACGGGCGTGGCGCTGGCGACCTATGCTGCGCATGGCCACGTGGACTGGCGCATGGGCAGCGCGCTGGCGCTGGGTGGGCTGGTCAGCATTTCCTGGGGCGTGCGCCTGGCCCATGCGCTGCCCGAGCGTCAGCTGCGTCTGGCCTTCAGCGCTTTCCTGATCGTCTGCGCAGTGCTGCTGGCAGTTCGTTGAGCCGTGTTACGAACGGAAGCCTTCGACGATGTACTCGGCCAGCTTGTCGGTCACCGGGGTCATCTTCTGCCCGCGTAGCAGCACGATGCTGGCGTTGGGGAGCATTGGCAGGCCCTCGTCCTCGCCGATGATGCGCAGATTGCCAGTGAGCAAGCTCTGCAGTTGCGCTGTGACCGCCAGCCCCGCACTGGCCACGGCGAACAGCGCCGACAGGCTCGGGCTGCTGTAGGCGATGCGGTAGTCCACTTCCATCGCCTCCAGCGCATTGCAGGCCCAGGCGCGGCAGAAGCAGGCGGTGTTGAACATCGCCAGCGGCAGTGGGCGCTGCTCCTGCGGGCAGAAGCTCTCGGCCGCCATCCAGACGAAGGACTCCTGGCGCAGCAACTGGCCGATCTCGGTACCCGGTTCGCGGGTGACGATGGAAAGGTCCAGGTCGTTGCGCATCAGCAACTGCGCGGACGAGTCACAGTGCACTTCCACCTGCACCAGCGGATAGGCCTCGGCGAAGCGCGAAAGGATGCTGGGCAGGAAGCGCATCACATAGTCATCCGGCGTGCCGATCTTCACCGAGCCGACCATGTGCGGCTGGCGGAAGGTGTTGAACACCTCACCCTGCAACCGCAGGATGCGCCGCGCGTAGCCCAGCAGGATCTGCCCCTCGGGCGTCAGGCGCACCTGGCGGCCGTCGCGCTCGAACAGGCTGCGCTCCAGCACGTCCTCCTCCAGGCGTTTCATCTGCATGCTCACTGCCGACTGGGTGCGGTTGACCATCTCGGCCGCGCGGGTGAACCCGCCGTGGTCGGCGATGGCGACGAAGGTGCGCAGTAGTTCGCTGTCGATGCTGGGGAAGCTGCTCATTCATCAATCTCCGAGATGGATTGCATAAGAATGATTCGTTGGATTGATCTTAGCGCGAGCCTGAAACTGCATCCAACCCCACAGGGAGGGAAGCATGATGAAAGGTCAACTCGGTTTCGTAGCAGCGTCCTACCATGTCCACAAAGTCTCCCCCGTTCCGCTTTGGAAACGCACCATGCAACGTGTCCTGCACTGGCACGAACTGGCCCGCCAGCGTCGTGAGCTGGCGACCATGAGCGATGAGGCGCTCAAGGATATCGGCCTGAGCCGTGCCGACATCCAGCAGGAAGTCGAGCGCCCGTTCTGGATGGATTATGTCCGTCGTTGAAATTGCCGGGCGGCACGGACCCTCGTCGTGCCGCCCGCTCCCAAAAGCCTGATCAGCCTCATGACCCGCTGGATGACAAGCAAGCCCATGTCCACCCGTTACCACCTTGCCCAGGTCAACATCGCCAGGGCCCGCGCACCGCTGGATCACCCCCTGATGAAGGGCTTCGTCGACCAGCTCGATCACATCAATGCCCTCGCCGAGCGCAGCCCCGGTTTCGTCTGGCGCCTGCAGACGGAGGAGGGCGATGCCACCTCGATTCGCGTCTTCGACGACCCGCTGATCATTGTCAACCTGTCGCTGTGGGAGTCGGTCGAGGCGCTCAAGGATTACGTCTACGCCGGCGAGCATCTGCAGGTGCTGCGCAGCAAGCGCGACTGGATGGAGCGCCTGCCTTCGCCGAGCCTCGCGCTGTGGTGGCTGCCCGAAGGCGAGCTGCCGGATGTGGCGATGGCCCGCGACCGCCTGGAGCGTCTGCGGCTGGAGGGCCCCTCGGCGGAGGTCTTCACCTTCGCACGTCCCTTCCCGGTACCCACGTCGCTCGGGGAACCCGCCTGATGCAGCCAGGCGCTGCGATTGGCGTTAGGCTCTAGGGCTCGCCCAGCTCCGGAGTCCACGATGCCGACCGTCGAATCCCTGTCCCACAAGCAGGCCCGCCGCCTGGCCCTGGCCGCCCAGGGCTTCACTCTGCGCAAGCCCGGCGGCGGGGTGCAGCGTCGTCATGTGCGCAGCCTGCTGGAACGACTGGGCGTGCTGCAGATCGACTCGGTGAACGCGTTGGTGCGCTCGCACTACCTGCCGCTGTTTTCACGGCTGGGCAACTACCCGCCGACGCTGCTGGAAGAGGCCGCCTGGAGCGGCGGGCGGCATCGTCGGCTGTTCGAATACTGGGGGCATGAAGCTTCGTTGCTGCCGCTGGAACTCTATCCGCTGATGCGCTGGCGCATGCGTCGCGCGGCCGAGGGACGTGGCATCTACCAGCAACTGGCGCGCTTTGGGCGCGAGCAGCAACCGGTGATCCAGCGGGTGCTCGGCTCTGTGCGCGAGCAAGGGGCGCTGGGTGCCGGCAGCCTGACCACCCGCGAAGAACGCGCCGGCCCCTGGTGGGACTGGAGTGACGAGAAACATGCGCTGGAGTGGCTGTTCGCCGCGGGCGAGGTGACGGTCGCCGGGCGTCGCGGTTTCGAGCGGCTGTACGACTTGCCGGAGCGCGTCCTGCCCGCCGATCTGCTGCAGCGGCCCGACGTGGACGAAGACGAGGCGCAGCGCCAGTTGCTGCTGCATTCGGCACAGGCGTTGGGTGTGGCTACCGAGAAGGACCTGCGCGATTACTTCCGCCTCGACCCTGCCGACAGCAAGGCGCGGCTGGCCGAGTTGCTGGAGGCCGGCGAGCTGTTGCCGGTGCAGGTCCAGGGTTGGCAGGCGCCGGCCTACTGCCTGGCGGACCCGGTGATCCCGCGCAAGGTGCGCGCCAGTGCCTTGCTCTCGCCGTTCGATTCACTGGTCTGGGAACGCGCCCGTACCGAGCGGCTGTTCGACTTCCGCTACCGCCTGGAGATCTACACGCCGCAGCACAAGCGGGTTTACGGCTACTACGTGTTGCCGTTCCTGTTCGACGAGCGCCTGGCCGCGCGGGTCGATCTGCGCTCCGATCGCGCTGCCGGCAGGCTGGTGGTGCATGCCGTCCACGAAGAGGAAAAGGGGCTGGGCGAAGAGGGGCACGCCGCGCTGGCGCAGCAACTGGGCGAGATGGCGAACTGGCTCGGGCTGGAGCGGGTGGCGGTGAACTGCCGACGGCCTTCCGGCGAGCGCCTGCAAGGGCTGCTGGCGAGGGCCTGAAAACAAACGGGCCTCCGCAGAGGCCCGTCCGGGATCACTTGCCGCTGGCGATGCGCTGGCGGATGTGGTCCGCGCGCTGCTGCGAGCCGGGGTGCGAGTCGAACATGCTGCTCTCCTGGCCGCCGCTCAGCTTGGCCAGCTTGTCGAAGGCGGTGGCCAGGCCTTCCAGCTGGATGCCGCGCTTCTTCAGCAGGTCGAAGGAGTAGTCGTCGGCGGCCGACTCCTGGGACTGGGAGAACTGTGCGTTGACCAGCGCTTCGCCGATCTCGCCCAGCTGCGATTGCGACAGTGCGGCCACGGTGGCATTGCCCGAGGCGGCCGCGGCGTTGCGTGCGGCGGCGGCTGCGTAGGCGGTCTGGGTGGCCTTCTTGATATGGCCCAGGGCGACGTGGCCGATCTCATGGCCGAGCACGCCTTCTACTTCGTTGTCGTTCATCAGGTCCATCAGGCCGGAGTAAACGCGCACGCAGCCGTTGGCCATGGCGAAGGCGTTGACGTCGTCGGTGAGGTAGACCTTGTAGTTGACCGCGGTGCCGTCGAGCGGGTTGCCCAGGGCGGCGGCGATCTTGTCCAGGCGCTTGGTGTAGGAGCTGGAGGCCGGCGCGATCTGCGCTTCAGCGTCCTGCTTGGCGCAGGCTTCGTCGGCGACCTGCTTGATCTCGGCGTCGCTCAGGGTGGCGGCCTTCATGGCCATCATGCCGGACTGCACGAGGCTGTCGGTGTTCATGTTCTGGCAGCCGGTGAGGGCGGCGCTGGCGCTGATCAGCAGGGCGAGCAGGGAGCGGTGCAGTTGCATCGGAATCTTCCTTGGTTGACGGTTTCCATGGCGCGGCGGTTGCCGTGCGGGGCGCCACTTTAGGTAGCGACCCCGTTGTCGTCAAATGAAGGAAGTGGCTTTCGGAAAATGCCGGGGACAGCGTCGGATTCAGCGTCGGACTTGCTTCAGGGTTTCCGCAATGAGGAAGGCCAGCTCCAGCGACTGGTCCGCGTTCAGGCGCGGGTCGCAGTGGGTGTGGTAGCGGTCGCTCAGGCCGTCCTCGGTGATCGGCCGTGCGCCACCGATGCACTCGGTGACGTTCTGCCCGGTCATCTCGATGTGGATGCCGCCGGCATAGCTGCCCTCGGCCTGGTGCACTTCGAAGAATTGTCGGACCTCGGTGAGGATGCGCGCGAAGTCGCGGGTCTTGTAGCCGCTGGAGGCCTTGATGGTGTTGCCGTGCATGGGGTCGGAACTCCACAGCACCTGCTTGCCCTCGCGCTGCACGGTCTGGATCAGCCGCGGCAGGCCGTCGCCGACCTTGTCCGCGCCCATGCGCACGATGAGGTTGAGGCGGCCGGGGTCGTTGTCCGGGTTGAGGATGTCGATCAGGCGGATCAGTTCCTCGCTGTCCATGCTCGGGCCGACCTTCACGCCGATGGGGTTGCCGACGCCGCGCAGCATCTCCACGTGGGCGCCATCGAGCTGGCGGGTACGGTCGCCGATCCACAGCATGTGCGCCGAGCAGTCATACCAGCCGCCGGTGAGGCTGTCGCGGCGGATGAAGGCTTCTTCGTAGTTCAGCAGCAGCGCTTCGTGGGCGGTGAAGAAACTGGTCTCGCGCAGTTGCGGCGCGGTATCGAGGCCGCAAGCGCGCATGAAGGCGAGGGTCTCGTCGATGCGGTCGGCCAGTTGCTGGTAGCGCTCGGACAGCGCCGAATTGGCGATGAAGTCCAGGTTCCACTGGTGCACCTGGTGCAGGTCGGCGAAGCCGCCGCCGGCGAAGGCGCGCAACAGGTTCAGCGAGGCAGTGGACTGGTGGTAGGCCTGCAGCAGGCGCTCCGGATCCGGTACGCGGCTCTTCTCGTCGAAGCCGATGCCGTTGACGATGTCGCCGCGGTAGGCGGGCAGGGTCACGCCGCCGATGGTTTCATCGCCGGAGGAGCGCGGCTTGGCGAACTGCCCGGCCATGCGCCCGACCTTCACCACCGGGCAGCCGGCAGCGAAGGTCATCACCACGGCCATCTGCAGCAGCACCTTGAAGGTGTCGCGGATCTTCGCCGCGGAGAACTCGGCGAAGCTTTCGGCACAGTCACCGCCTTGCAGCAGGAAGGCGCGGCCGGCGGTGACCTCGGCGAACTGCCGGCGCAGCTCGCGCGCCTCGCCGGCGAACACCAGTGGCGGGAAGCTGGCCAGGGTGCGCTCGACTTCGCTCACGCGGTTGGCGTCGGGGTAGGCGGGCTGTTGCTGGATCGGCTTGCTTCTCCAGCTATCGGGGCTCCAGGGCAGGCTCATCGGCGGTGTCTTCGCGGCTGTGGACAGTATCCGCTCATGGTATCAGCTCGGCTTTTGCCCCGCGCGTGGTCGCTGGCGTGTGAAGAGGGGGGACATCCTTGTCCAGGGGAACACGGGTCTTCGGGACTCGCTGGCGCGATCAGCCGTCTGCGCGGTGCGCGCGAGCGTGCCGTGTCTGGAGTCCGGGCGGGGAAGGGTGGTGTGCGAAGGGAGCGTTGATGGTGTTGCGCTGGCGCATGACCGGTTGTGCCTCTTGGGCTGTTATTCTTGCGGCCTTGCTGACGTGTCGGTCGTGGTTGGCCGTCTTGATTCGAAGGATTATTGCGTGCGCGAGCCCCTGTATTTCAATGGCAATCCGTGCCGTTCGCCGTTCCCGGCGGATCGCATTGTCACGACCGTTTCTGCCCGGAGCCGGTCATGAGCGAGGAGCTGCTGAGCGAAGAATTGCTGATCGTCGAGGAGCGCGATGACTTCGGCGTGATCCGCGTCGTGGAGAGCGGCGCCTTCCGCTACCTGGAGTTCGGCGACGAGGTTGAGCAGAGCTGCGTGCTGATGGGCGACCCGAGCTGGCTGGAGTACGACTACTCGCGCGCCATGCTGGTCGGCGCGCTGTGCCATCCGCGCCCGCGCCGCGCGCTGTTCCTCGGCTTCGGCGCGGGCAGCCTGACCCAGGCCTGTCTGAAGTACCTGCCGCTGGAAGAAGTGGAAGCCATCGAGCTGCGCCCGTCCATCCCGCGCCTGGCTCGCGAGCACCTCGGGCTGGTGGACGACCAGCGCTTGAACCTGCGCATCGGCGACGCCGTGCAGGAGCTGGCCGAGTGCGAGCCGGCGGACCTGATCTTCCTCGATCTCTACACAGATACCGGGCCGGCGCCGGCGCACATTGGCTGGGACTTTCTCGGTGCCTGCCGCGAGCGCCTGAAGCCGGGCGGCTGGCTGGTGATCAACCAGTGGAGCACCGACGATGGTCGGCCGCTGGGAGCCGCGCTGCTGCGTGGACGCTTCAACCGGCATTACTGGGAGTGCCCGGTGCCCGAGGGCAATGTGATCGTCTTCGTTCCTGCCGAACTCGACCAGGAGCTGAACCTGCGCGGCCTGAAGAAGCGCGTCGGCCAGCTCGAACCCAAACTGGGCTATTCGCTGCGCACCTACATCGAGTCACTGCGCCCGGCGCAGTGACTCTCCGCATCCCTCAGGGGATCTGGTAGCTGAAGGCGAAGTTCAGCCGCGGGCTGCGCTCGTTGTTGTCCAGTGCGCGGTCGCCGAACGGCTTGGCGACTTCCATCGACACCAGGTAGTGCTTGCGGTTGGAGAAACGCACGCCCAGTGCTGCCGAGCCGAGCTTGCCTTCGTTCAGGCCGTCCTGGTTGTAGCGGGTGCGTGCGGTGTCGACGACGAAGTAGGGCTGGATCTGGTTGAGCACCACGCTCTGCCGCAGGAAGGAATAGTTCACCTCGTAGGAGGCGCCCCAGCCCTTGTCGCCGCTGGCCTGGTCGTCCGGATAGCCGCGGCCGAAATTGCCGCCGCCGTAGGTGACCTGCTCGGAGTCGGGCAGCACGTCGTCGCTCCACTGGAAGGCAGCACTCACCACGCCCTGCCAGTTGGAGCCGAACTGGTCCTGCTGCGCGCCAAAGCCGAGCAGGCGGGTGAAGTTCTTCTTGATCGGCTCCGGCGCTTCCGCGCCCATGCCGTTCAGCCCCTGGTAAACCGCCACGCTGCCGGCGCGCACGCGCTTCTCGGCGAACTGCTGGACGACGGTTTCGATACCCACCACGCGCAGCTTGCTCTTCTGTTCGATGCGGAAGGGGATGGCCGGGTAGACCAGGTCGTAGGTGCTGGTGTCGTTGACTGTGTAGCCACGCAGGTTGAGGTCCCAGGTCAGGTCGCGGCGCAGCATCAGCGGGATGCCCAGGCCGGCGCTGACCCGCTCGTTCTGACGCTTGCGTTCGAACTCCAGGCCGCTGGCCAGGCGCAGGTTCTCGCCGGGGCGCGAGTTGTACTTGCTGTAGCCGGCCAGCAACTGCACGCCGTTGTCGCCCAGCAGTTGGCTGTAGTTCCAGGCGCGGTAGTACTCGTGGTCGTCGCCCGGCGGGTAGAGGTAGCTGAACTGCAACTGCTCGCCCCAGCCAAGCATCGACATCACTTCGGCGTTGAACAGCCCGCGTTGCTCGCCGCGCCGCGAGTCGAGGTTCATCCCGGTATCGAAGCGCTTTTGCTTGCCAGCCAGCTCCAGCACCGCGCCACCGTCGCTGGTGGTGGGTGGGTTGAGCGCCATGGCCATCTGCATGCCGGGCACCCGGCTCATCAGCACGCTGAAGCGCTCGAAGCTCTCGCGGGTCAGGGGTTTTTCCGCCTTGAGCTTCTCGATCCAGCGGTCCACGCGCTGCTGGTGGACACCCAGGTCGCCTGCGGCGCGGACCTGGCTGATATGGCCCTCGACCAGCACGATGCGCGCGACGCCGCTGCGGAAGTCCTGGTTGGGCACGTAGGCGAAGGAGATGAAGTAGCCATCGTCCTGATAGCGCTGGGTGATGGCCTTGGCCGCCGCCACCAGTTCGCTGACCTGGATGGTGCGCTGGGTCAGGGGCTCCAGCAGGGGTTTCCAGGTGGTGACGGGATAGTGCTTGCCGCCGGCCAGCTCGATGCGCTTGATGCGGATGCGCTGCTGGAGGATCTGCGCGGGTTGGGTGGCCGAAGGTTCCGGCGCGGTGACCTTGGGGGCCTTGGGGCGGATGTCGCCACCAGGGAGGTTGGGGCGGGGCAGGGTCTGTTCGATATCGGAGCCGGGAAGCTGGATGGGGCGCTCGGCCCAGGCGAAAGGTGCAGCCAACAACAGGGGCAGGACAGCAAGTTTGCGCATCTGGCTCCTCCATGAGACCGACTTCGATAAAGGACCAGGAGCCGTGGGCGGCTCCTGGTAACCACAGTATGGGTGTAATTCGGATTATTGCTTGGGCGTACCGATCGCCAATCCACCACCCAGTCCGCCGGTCACACCACCCAGCGCGCCACCCACGGCGCCCAGCGTATTGCCCAGCAGGCCTCCCTGACCGCTGGTACCGCCAGTCGTACCGGCGCCTGCGCCGACTGCCACGCCCGAACCCTGGGTGTTGCTGCCGATGCCCACGCCTGCCCCGGCGACCAGGCCGCCACCGCCGGTGAGACTGCTGGTCACGCCGCCGACGGTGCCGGCCACGCCGTTGACCAGGCCGCCTACCGGGTTGCTGCCGCCGGTGGCGCCGCCCAGAGAACCGGTGAGGCCGCCTACTGCGCCGGTCACACCGCTGACCAGGCCACCCACCGGATTACTGCCGCCGGTGGCGCCACCCAGGGATCCGGTGAGGCCGCCTACTGCGCCGGTCACACCGCTGACCAGGCCGCCTACCGGGTTGCTGCCGCCGGTGGCACCAACCAGAGAACCGGTGATACCGCCCACTGCACCGGTCACGCCGCTGACCACGCCGCCCACCGGATTACTGCCGCCGGTGGCGCCAGCCAGTGCGCCGGTGACGTTGCCGAGCAGACCACCGCCCGGATTGCTGCCATTGACCAAGCCGCCGGCCGCGCTGACTGCCTGACCCGCATCGCTGACGATTCCGCCGACCGGTGCCAGCGCCGGATTCGCACTGGCTACCTGGTTGCCTGTCTGGGTCACAACACCGCCGACGGTGGTCAACAGGTTGTTCACCGGCGTTCCCAGTCCGGTGGCGGCGCCGACGCCGCGAGTGGTTCCTTCGACCTTGCCGACCAGTCCGGCGGTGGTGCCGCTGAGCTGGGTGGTCAGTTGGCTCAGCGGGCCGGTGGTGACTGCGCCGCTGAGAGAGTCGCCGAGCATGGTGATCTTGCCGCCGACGCCGTCCACCAGGCCGCCGACCTGGCCGGTCAGGCCATTGAGCGGGGTGTTGGCCAGCACCGGGGCATCACCGATGGCCGCCACGGTGTCGCCCAGGCTGCTGACTGCGCCACCGGTGTGGCTGACCAGGCCGGTGGCGCCGGCGACGGTGGTGCCAATGGCGTTGGGGTTGTTGCCCAGTTGGCCGAGACCGTTGGTGACGCCGGTGCCGACGCTGTCTACACCGGCGCCGACTTCCTGGACCAGGGTGCCGGCATTCTGCGTGACGCCATTGCCCAGCACCGGCAGGTCGACTGTCTTCACCACGGCGCCGACGGTGCTCACGGTGTCGCCGACATTGGAGACCGCTTCGCCGGTATTGGTCAGGATATTGCCGGTGGTACTGGCTGGCGGAGTGGTGGTGCCGCCGCCTGTGCCGTCGCCGCCGCCCGTTCCTCCGGTACCGCCAGTGCCTCCGGTTCCGCCTGTTCCGCCGGTGCCACCGGTTCCGTCGGTGCCGCCCGTCCCGCCCGTCCCGCCAGTGCCGCCGGTACCGCCAGTTCCATCGGTCCCGCCGGTTCCATCAGTCCCACCGGTACCGCCAGTACCGCCGCTGCCATCGCCGCCGGAGCCGGAGCCATCGTCGGTGCTGCTGCTATCGGAAGCGCGGTGGTGACTGCTGCCGCCGTGGCTGCTGCAACCTTGCAGCGAGAGGGCAACGACGAGAAGGGAAAGTGCGAAAACACGAATCGGACCTGACATAGCGAATTCCTCCATGAGAACGTCAGTCAGCTGGCTGCCCGGTTCGGTATCCCGGCGAGTCGCTGCGCTGCTCTGGAGTCAGTTCTAGAGGTTTGTTTTCAGGCGCGAAATTGGAACTTGTATATAGCCGTTTTGTGTTTGGCAGGTCTTTGAATTTAAAGGAAAAACTAAAGGATTATGGCGACTTGCCAGGCGTTTTTAATACCTTGGATATAGCGCTTTTCGCACGATGGTTCCGTTTGGCGTTTTCCCCTGTGCGTTCATTTGCCCTGGAAGCGGCCTTCGCGGCGCTCGAGCATGGCGTTCAAACCTTCCTGCGCATCCTCGGTCGACAGCAGTTCGCTGGCCATCGCCGGCAACAGTCGCGCCGCCGCTTCCTCACCTTCATCGAGGCTGCGGCGCGCGGAAGCCAGGGTGGCGCGAATGCCCAGCGGCGCCTGGGCGGCAACCCGCTGGGCGAGCCAGAGCGCACGCGGCATCAGTTCTTCCGGCGCGGTGACTTCCTGCACCAGGCCGATCCGATACGCCTCGTGGGCATCGAAGGGATCACCGGTGAGCAGCCAGCGCATCGCATTGCCCCAGCCGGCCACCTGGTGCATGCGCAGGGTGGCGCCGCCGAAGGGGAAGATGCCGCGCTGCACTTCGAGCTGGGCGAAGCGCGCATTGCTGGCGCACAGGTTGATGTCGGCGGCGAGCATCAGTTCGATGCCCAGGGTGAAGCAGTAGCCCTGCGCGGCCACCAGCAGCGGCTTGGTCAGGCGCCGGCCGCCGAAGGTGCCCCATGGATCGGCGGAGCCTTCGGGCATGGTCCAGCCGGTGCGGAAGGTCTCGCCGATGTTCGCCAGGTCCAGGCCGGCGGTGAAGTGATCACCGTGGGCAAACACCAGGGCGCAGCGCAGCTCGTCGTCGCGCTCGTATTCGCCGAAGGCCAGCACCAGCTGGGTGAGCATCTCCAGGTCGAAGGCGTTACGCTTGTCGACCCGGTTCAGGCCGAGCAGCAGGACGTGGTCATGACGTTCGACGGTGATGCGCGGTTCGCTGCTGGCGGTCATTGGCGGGCTCCGGTCGGGTGGCTTGCACGGTATAGCCGGCAGGGACGGGGTTGTCCACGGAATGACCGTTCGCCGGGCATGTTCCGAAAAGAAACACATTGGTCAGGTTTTTCCGGTATGATACGCGCCGGCCAAACGCTGGCCTCGTTTCGGATCCCGCATTCTCCCGCAGTTTCACACTCGGGCTATGTGTCCGCAGTGCGGACTTCCTTGACGCATTCTTCCAATCTTCATTTCGCAAATCCCCGCTTCCAGCTGCCTGGGTGACTTCACTGTCGTACAGGGCATGCGCAGCTCGGCTATTGGGTCTTTGCGGATGTACTTAGAGGCAAAACCCATGACCCAGGAAACCGCCGGCTTCGCCGCGCTCGGTCTTCACCCCAATGTTCTCGCTGCCATTGCCGCTGTCGGTTATGAAGAGCCGTCGCCGATCCAGGCCCAGTCGATCCCGGTGATCCTCGAAGGCCACGACATGATCGGCCAGGCCCAGACCGGTACCGGCAAGACCGCTGCCTTTGCGCTGCCGATGCTGTCGCAGATCGAGCCGAGCCGTCGCGTTCCGCAGGTGCTGGTACTGGTACCGACCCGCGAGCTGGCCCTGCAGGTTGCTACCGCTTTCGAAACCTATTCCAAGCAGATGCCGGGCGTCGGCGTGATTGCCGTCTACGGCGGCGCGCCCATGGGCCCGCAGCTGAAGGCCCTGCGCCAGGGCGCCCAGGTTGTGGTCGCCACTCCGGGCCGTCTGTGCGACCACCTGCGTCGCGACGAAAACCTGCTGTCCACCGTCAAGAGCCTGGTGCTCGACGAAGCGGACGAGATGCTCAAGCTCGGCTTCATGGACGACCTCGAAGTGATCTTCGAAGCCATGCCGTCCAGCCGCCAGAGCGTGCTGTTCTCCGCGACCCTGCCGGCCTCGATCCGCAGCATCGCCGAACGCCACCTGAAAGAACCCAAGCACGTCCGCATCGCTGCCAAGACCCAGACTGTCGCCCGCATCGAGCAGGCGCACCTGATGGTTCACGCCGACCAGAAGCCGGCCTCGATCCTGCGTCTGCTGGAAGTCGAGCAGTTCGACGCGCTGATCGGTTTCGTCCGCACCAAGCAGGCCACCCTGGACATCGCCGAGCTGCTCGAGCGCCAGGGCTACCGTGCCGCCGCGCTGAACGGTGACATGCCGCAGGCCCAGCGTGAGCGCGTGATCGAGTCCCTGAAGGATGGCTCGCTGGACATCGTCATCGCCACCGACGTCGCCGCCCGCGGCCTCGACGTGGCGCGCATCACCCACGTACTGAACGTGGACATGCCCTACGATCCGGAATCCTACGTACACCGTATCGGCCGTACCGGCCGTGCCGGTCGTGAAGGCCGTGCCCTGCTGCTGGTGACTCCGCGTGAGCGCCGCATGCTGCAGGTGATCGAGCGCGTGACCGGGCAGAAGGTTGGCGAAGTTCGCCTGCCGGACGCTGAAACCGTCCTCGAAGCCCGTCTGAACCGCCTGGCCACCGGCCTGCAACCGTTGCTGGCCAACGCCGTTGCCAGCCGTGGCGCCGTGCGTGACGAGCTGTGCCGTCGCCTGGGTACCGACATGGACACCCTGGCCGCCGTACTGCTGGCCAAGCTGACCGAAGGCAAGGCGCTGGACCTGGAATCGGTCCGCCGCGAACAGCCTCTGACCCCGGCCGCCCCGCGTGAGCGCAGCGACCGTTACGAGCGCAGCGAGCGTGGCGATCGCCCCGAGCGCGGCGACCGTCCGGAGCGCAGTGGCGCACCCCGTACCATGGCTCCGCCGTCGGAAGGCAAGGCCCGTTGCCGTACCGCCCTGGGCGCCCGTGATGGCGTGCAGGCGAAGAACCTGCTGGGCGCCATCCTCAACGAGGGCGGCCTGTCCCGCGAGGCCATCGGCCGCATCCAGATCCGCGAGACCTTCAGCCTGATCGAGCTGCCGGAAGAGAACCTCGACCGTCTGCTGACCAAGCTCAAGGACACCCGCGTCGCTGGCAAGGCCCTGCGTCTGCGTCGTTATCGCGAAGACTGATTCGTCAGTCCCCGCGCATGAAAAAGCCCCGCCATTGGCGGGGCTTTTTCGTTTCCGGTCCTGGATGGCTTTCCCGGCAGGGGTGGCAGCTTCAGCCGAAGCGATAGATATCCATTCCCAGCGCGCCGAGGGTGAAGCCGGCGTGCTCCACCGTCATCGCCGAGCCGCCGGCGCCACGGGCGAAGTACAGCGGCAACAGGTGCTCGTCGCGCGGGTGGTTGCGCGCTGCGTGCGGCGCCTGCTGGCGGTAGTCGAACAGGGCGGCTTCGTCATCGGCTTCCAGATGCTGCACCATCCAGTCGCGGAAGACCTTGGCCCAGGGCGTGATGACTTCCGGTCCGGCGTGCCAGTCCAGTTCGCCCAGATTGTGGGTGATGCTGCCCGAACCGATCAGCAGGATGCCTTCCTCGCTCAGCGCACGCAGGGCTGCGCCGATGCGGTGCTGCATGGTTGCGCCGAGACGGCTGGGCAGGGAAAGCTGGACGACGGGGATATCGGCGGCCGGGTACATCAGGCTCAGCGGCACCCAGGTGCCGTGGTCCAGCGGGCGCTCGGCATCGAGGGTGGCCGGCAGGCCGTCCTCGGCCAGCAACTCGACGACGCGCTGGGCCAACTCCGGCGAGCCGGCGGCCGGGTACTGCACGGCATAGAGCTCGGGCGGGAAGCCGTAGAAGTCGTGCCAGGTGTCCGGCCTGGCGGATGCGGTCACGCGCAGGTCGGGGGTTTCCCAGTGGGCGGAGACCACCAGGATGGCTTTCGGGCGTGGCAGCTCGCGGGCCAGGCGCTTCAGGGGCGCATCGCTGGCGCCGGGGTCCAGGGCCAGCATGGGGGAGCCGTGGGAGATGAACAGGGCAGGGAGCATGGCGAACCTCGCTACTTGAATGGCTCTATGTTCACGCGGGTAAAGATCGAAATCCAGTATAGGTTTTTGACAGTAATGATCGGTATGTCCGATTGTTCTGCTCGTGCTCATTCCCTTGAAATGCATCGCTGTGGAAGTGCCAACTCGGTTGCAGAGTCAGGGGGGGAATCGCCACAGAGCGCTTTGGCAGGATGTCAGTCGGACGATGCGTTAGAGTTTGCGGAAATTTCCGAAGCGAATGGCGAATTCGGCTATGCAGCAAGTTGAGCAAGTCCTGGAGCTCGAGATCGGCGACTGCCTCCGCCTGGAGGACGGCACCGAGATCTGTGTGCAGCGGGTCCGTGGTGGCCAGGTGCGGCTGAAGATCCTCGAAGCCGGGGAGAGACAGCGCGAGCGGCGCGGCGCCTGGTGGCGCTGGCTGCTGCCGCGCTCGATGCGCAGTGTTTGAACAGGTGACCTATGCAGCATGAATTCTGGCAGTCGCGCTGGGCGCGCAATGAAATCGGCTTCCACCAGCAATCGGTGAACCCCGGTCTGCAACGGCACTGGCCGAACCTGGAGTTGCCCGAGGAGTCGCAGGTACTGGTGCCGCTGTGTGGCAAGAGCCTGGACATGCTCTGGCTGGCGCAATGGGGTTACCGCGTGCTGGGTGTCGAGTTGGCTGAACGGGCTGCCGTCGACTTCTTCGCCGAGTTGGGCGTCACGCCGCAGATCACCGGGGAAGGCGCGCTACGCCGTTACAGCTACGAGCGCCTGGAGATTCTCCAGGGGGACTTCTTCGACGTCACGGCCGAGCAGGTGGCCGGCTGCAGCGCCCTTTACGACCGCGCGGCGCTGATCGCTCTGCCGCCGGATCTGCGTGCCGATTATGCGGCGCACCTGCAGCGCATCCTGCCGCAACAGGCGCGCGGGCTGGTGGTCAGCCTGGAATACCCCCAGACCGAGATGGATGGTCCGCCGTTCGCCGTGCTGGCAGATGAAGTGCGCGGGCTCTTCGTTGAGGGCTGGGAAGTGGAGGAGGTGGAACGCCTGGACGTGCTGGCGGAAAACCCGAAGTTCCTCAAGCGCGGCGTCAGCCACCTGGGCGAAGTGGTGTTCGCGCTGCGTCGTGGCTGAATCGACGACATGAAAAAGGCGACCCTAGGGTCGCCTTTTTTATCGCTCCGGAACTCAGCGGCCAGCGGCGCGCAGGGCTTCGATGCGGTCTTCCAGCGGCGGGTGGCTCATGAACAGGCCGGCGAGGCCGTGCTTGAGGTTGCCGTTGATGCCGAAGGCCTGCAGCGTGTCGGGCATCTGCACTGGCACACCCTGTTCGGCGCGCAGGCGTTGCAGGGCGGCGATCATCGCGCCGGTGCTGGCCAGGCGGGCGCCGGCCTCGTCCGCGCGGTATTCGCGTTTGCGCGAGAACCACATGACGATGATGCTGGCGAGGATGCCCAGGACCAGTTCGGCGAAGATGGTCGCGACGAAGTAGCCGATGCCCGGGCCGTCTTCGTTCTTCAGGATCGCCTTGTCGACGAAGTTGCCGAAGATGCGTGCGAAGAACATCACGAAGGTGTTCACCACGCCCTGGATCAACGCCAGGGTGACCATGTCGCCGTTGGCCACGTGGCCGATCTCGTGGGCCAGCACGGCTTTCACTTCTTCGGGGGAGAAGCGCTCGAGCAGGCCCTGGCTGACTGCGACCAGTGCGTCGTTACGGTTCCAGCCGGTGGCGAAGGCGTTGGCCTCGTAGGCAGGGAAGATGCCGACTTCCGGCATCTTGATGCCGGCCTCGCGGGACAGTTCTTCCACGGTCTGCAGCAGCCACTGTTCGTGGCGGGTGCGCGGCTGGCTGATGATCTCGGTGCCGGTGCTCATCTTCGCCATCCACTTGGAGATGAACAGCGAAACCAGGGAGCCGGCGAAGCCGAAGACGGCGCAGAAAATCAGAAGGCTACCGTAATTCTGGCCGGTGAAACGGTCCACGCCGAGCAGTTTCAGGGTGATGCTGGCGATCACCAGAACAGCCAGGTTGGTGGCCAGGAACAACAGGATGCGCATCATGGCGTAAAGCTTCTCCTCACGGTGACATTGGCGAAAACCGCAGTGGGGCGCGGCTTTCCGGATCGCCGGGCACAGGCAGGCACGGGATCGCTGAATAGTATGCGGGGTATATACGGTTGGCCCCCAGGCGATTCAACTCGGGGACTATTTCAACTTGTGTCGCCTGCCCGTATTACGGGCGCCCCGGGTCGCTCTCGAAGAGTAGTCGGGTCAGCCGCGCGATGCGTTCTCCGTGCCGGGCGGCCAGTGCCTCGCGCAACTGGTTGGCCAGCGTGGCCTGGTCGCGGCGCACGCTGGGCGGCAGTTCCTCGCCGTCGCGCACGGCGTGGGGGACGATGCGGGTCAGGCGCATGAAGGCCTTTTCGCTGAGCACTGCCTGGTCCAGAGCTTCGTAACGGATGGTGGCTTCGAAGCGCAGATAGCCTTCATCGGCCAGCCACAGCAGCGCACCCAGGCAACTCTGGTGGCGGGTGCTGGGCAGGCCGAACTCGTCGGGCTCTTCCCGGCCGATCAGGTCCTCGACATAGAGGGCGATTTTGCGCGGGAAGGCCTGGTAGAGGGTCAGCAGGCCGGAAGCGGCATCCTTGTAGAAGTCGTCGATCTGCAGGTCCATTTATGCGCTGGGCTTCACTGGCGATGAGTTATTGGCGATAGGTTTTCAGGAAGTTGCCGATGCGTCCGATGGCCTGTTCCAGGTCATCGACACGCGGCAGGGTAACCACCCTGAAGTGATCCGGCCAGGGCCAGTTGAAAGCGGTGCCCTGAACGATGAGCAACTTCTCGGAAAGCAGCAGGTCGAGAACGAATTTCTCGTCGTTGTGGATCGGGCAGACTTTCGGATCGATGCGCGGGAAGGCATAGAGCGCGCCCATGGGCTTCACGCAGCTGACGCCGGGAATGTCGTTGAGCAGTTCCCAGGCGCGGTTGCGCTGTTCCAGCAGGCGCCCACCCGGAAGGACCAGGTCGTTGATGCTCTGGTAGCCGCCCAGGGCGGTCTGGATGGCGTGCTGGCTCGGCACGTTGGCGCACAGGCGCATGTTGGCCAGGATATCCAGGCCTTCGATGTAGCTCTGCGCCTTGTGTTTCGGGCCGGAAATGGCGATCCAGCCGGAGCGGAATCCGGCCACGCGGTAGGACTTGGACAGGCCGTTGAAGGTCAGGCAGAGCACGTCCGGCGCTAGGGAGGCGGTGGAGATGTGCTGGGCCTCGTCGTAGAGGATCTTGTCGTAGATCTCGTCGGAGAAGATCACCAGGTTGTGCTGGCGCGCCAGTTCGACGATGTCCAGCAGCACTTCCCTGGAGTAGACCGCGCCGGTGGGGTTGTTCGGGTTGATCAGCACCAGGGCCTTGGTGTTGCTGGTGATCTTCGCCTTCATGTCGGTGACGTCGGGGAACCAGCCGGCCTGCTCGTCGCACAGGTAGTGCACCGGCTTGCCGCCGGAGAGCGCGACGGAGGCGGTCCACAGCGGGTAGTCGGGCGCCGGGATCAGCACCTCGTCACCGTTGTTGAGCAGCGCCTGCAGGGCCATGACGATCAGCTCGGACACGCCGTTGCCCAGGTAGATGTCCTCGATGCCGACGCCTTCCACCTGCTTCTGCTGGTAGTACTGCATCACCGCCTTGCGCGCGCTGAACAGGCCCTTGGAGTCGCTGTAGCCCTGGGCGGTGGGCAGGTTGCGGATGACGTCCTGGAGGATTTCGTCCGGCGCCTCGAAACCGAACGGCGCCGGGTTGCCGATGTTCAGCTTGAGGATGCGGTGGCCTTCCTCTTCCAGGCGTTTGGCGTGCTTGAGCACGGGCCCGCGAATGTCGTAGCAGACGTTGGCGAGCTTGTTCGATTTGGTGACCTGCATGATCTGGGATTCCGAAATAGTCCGCGGCCGGCGACTTGGCAGGCTGTAACGCGGGTGACAGACTGGCGTCAAATGATCGGTTCGGAAGTGCTTTTCCCTGGTGTCGACCCTGAAAATCGACAGGAAAACAGTGGAATTCTCGAAAAATTAGAGTTTTTAAGGCTTTTATATCGCGAGAATGTCTCTGTGCGGCAGATTCTGAACCTGACGTTAACCACGCGCATCATACGTGCGGCCCGATTCCCGGAAAAGGAGGCATCGGGCATTTTTTCCATTAATGGAGGCAGATCGATGGAAAAGCTGGAAAAGCCCCTGGATTCCTGGCGTGACGAACTCACCGACGAGCAGTTCCATGTCTGCCGCCTGGGCGGCACCGAACGCGCCTTCACCGGTGAGTACCACGACACCAAGACGCCCGGTATCTACCACTGCGTGTGCTGCGGCACCGCGCTGTTCGACTCCGACGCCAAATATGATTCGGGCAGCGGCTGGCCGAGCTACTTCCAGCCGGTGAACGGCGAGGTGGTCAAAGAACTGGAAGACTTCAGCCACGGCATGCACCGCATCGAAGTGCGCTGCGGCAAGTGCGATGCGCACCTGGGCCATGTCTTCCCTGATGGACCGCGGCCGACCGGGCTGCGCTACTGCATCAACTCGGCATCCTTGAAGCTGGTGCCCAAGGAATGACCCCAAGGCCCGCCACCGAGCGGGCCTTTTCTTTTGGGCGTTCACCTGTCGGAAGCTAGATTCCTCGCTATTTCATCGGGTGATTCGTGATCAATTGAATTGCGCGCAATTTAATTGATCACTATTCTTGGGGTTCCCACTTTCCGCCGGAGCCAGGCCCGATGAGCGATGCATTGCTGAACATTCCCGTGACCACCATCAAGGGCGAACAGAAGACCCTCGCCGACTTCGGCGGCAAGGCCCTGCTGGTGGTGAACACCGCCAGCCAGTGCGGCTTCACCCCGCAGTACAAGGGGCTGGAAAAGCTCTGGAAGCAGTACAAGGACAAGGGCCTGGTAGTGCTCGGCTTCCCCTGCAACCAGTTCGGCAAGCAGGAGCCGGGCAACGAAGGGGAGATCACCCAGTTCTGCGAGCTGAACTTCGGCGTGAGCTTCCCGCTGTTCAAGAAGATCGACGTCAACGGCGCCGAGGCCCACCCGCTCTATGTACAACTGAAGAAGCGCGCTCCCGGCCTGCTGGGTAGCCAGGGCATCAAGTGGAACTTCACCAAGTTCCTGATCGGCCAGGACGGCCAGTTGGTCAAGCGTTTCGCCCCGACCACCAAGCCCGAGCAACTGTCCGCCGAGATCGAAGCGCTGCTGTGATGAAAGACGCTGTATCCCTGCCGGCCGAACTGCAGCTGGACAACCAGCTGTGCTTCCGCCTGTACGCCGTGTCCCGCGCGGTGATCCGTGGCTACCGGCCGATGCTCGAGGCGCTCGGCCTGACCTATCCGCAGTACCTGGCCATGCTGGTGCTCTGGGAGTGGCAGGCCGAACCCCCGCAGCAGCCGTCGGTAAAGGCGCTCGGCGAGCGCCTGACGCTCGACTCCGGCACCCTCACGCCGCTGCTGAAGCGCCTCGAGCAGCTGGGCCTGGTGCTGCGCCGCCGTGCGCAGCATGACGAGCGTGAAGTGCACCTGGGGCTGACCGCGGAAGGGGTGGCATTACGCGAGAAGGTGCTGCCGCTGCGAGAGGAGTTGCTCTGCCGCAGCGGCATCGACCTGAGCGTCACCGACGGCCTGCGCGAGCAGCTGGACAGCCTGCTGCTGCAGTTGTCGAAGCTGGACGCCTGACTCAGCCGCGCGGCTGTGGCCCGGCCCAGCGTTCGAGAATGGCCGCCAGCTCGTCGCGGTGGAAGGGCTTGGCCAGGTAGTCGTCCATGCCGGCAGCGCGGCAGCGTTCGCGCTCCTCCGGCAGGGCGTTGGCGGTCAGGGCAACTACCGGCAAGTCCGGCCAGCGGCCACTCTCGCGGATTTCGCGGGTGGCCTGGTAGCCGTCCATCACCGGCATGTTGCAATCCATCAGCACCAGGTCGAACTCGGCACCCTCGAGCTGCTTCAGCGCCTCCTCGCCGTTGATCGCGATGCCCACCTGGCAGCCCAGCTTCTGCAGCAGGCCGCGTGCGACCAACTGGTTGACGGGGTTGTCTTCCACCAGCAGCACGCGGGCGGAGAACTGCTCCTGTGAGGTGGCGCCAGTCGCCTTGGATGAGGGTGGCGGCTGGTGCTCGAAGGCCTGTTTCAGCGCCTGGTAGAGCACCGCGCGGGACATTGGTCGCGCCAACTGCCGCAGCGGGGCGAGGCGCTGTGCCAGTTCGGGTTCGAGGAAGTTGCCGTAGGCCGTGACCAACAGCACCGGCTTGGCGACGTTCTGGCGCAGCACGACGAGGCAATCCGGGCAGTC
This sequence comes from Pseudomonas sp. PDM19, assembly GCF_014852215.1. Lineage (NCBI taxonomy): Bacteria > Pseudomonadati > Pseudomonadota > Gammaproteobacteria > Pseudomonadales > Pseudomonadaceae > Pseudomonas > Pseudomonas sp. PDM19. Next base: position 1,268,846 of record NZ_JACVBG010000002.1, read on the forward strand.
CGAGAGCAGTGCGTCCAGCTCCACGCCGGCGAGGCTTTCGTCGATGTCCAGGCGCTGGTAGTCCACACCCCATTCTGCCAGCCAGTTCTGCAGCAGCGCGGCGAGCCCGCTGCTGGCGGCACATTGCACGATGAGCTTGCCGCTAAGCTTCGCCAGCGGTTGCGCCGGCTCCAAAGTCTGCAGGGGCAGGGTGACGATGAATTCGCTGCCCAGGCCCGGCTCGGAAGTGACGCTAAGCTCGCCCTTCATTGCCTCGCAGAGCTTGCGCGTCAGTGCCAGGCCCAGCCCGGTGCCGCCGTACTGGCGGGCGATGCCGGCGTCAGCCTGGGTGAAGGGCTGGAATATCTTCTGCAAGGCCTCGGGCGCCACGCCGATGCCGGTGTCGCGCACGCTGATGCGGACGCCTTGCTGCAGGGATTCGGCTCCCAGCGGCTCGACGCGCACGTCGACGCGGCCGAAGCGGGTGAACTTGAGGGCGTTGGACAGCAGGTTGCTGACCACCTGGCGCACCCGCGTCGGGTCGCCGGAGAGTTGCGCCGGCAGTTGCGGGCTGATCAGGCAGGTGAGCTCCACGGCAGGGCCGGCGTTCTGCGACAGCAGGCTGGCGGTGTCTTCCACCAGGGTGCCGAGGTCGAAGGGAATCTGCTCCAGCTGCAGTTGGCCGGCCTCGAACTTGGAGAGGTCGAGCACGTCGTTGAGCAGTTCCACCAGTACCTTGCCCGAGTCATGGGCGATGGACAGCTGCTGGTGCTGTTCGGCGGTCAGCGGGCCATCCAGCGCCAGGCCGAGCATGCCCAGCAGGCCGTTGAGCGGGGTGCGGATCTCGTGGCTCATGTTGGCCAGGAAGTTGCCGCGCGCCTGGGCCATGGCCAGGGCGGTCTGCCGCGCCTGTTCCAGTTCCTGGTTGGACAGCGTCAGGCGTGCGTTGGCCGCCTTCAGTTCAGCGGTACGCGCGGCGACGATGCTTTCCAGTTCTTCCAGGTACTGGGTCAGGCGGTCTTCGGCTTCGCGGCGCTGTTCCATCTCCACCGAGATGCGATTGAGCTGGCGGTTGGTGACCTCCACCAGCACGCCGATCTCGTCGCGCTCGTGCCCGCGCGGGCAAGGCAGACGCAGGCGCGAGGGTGAGCGCGGGTCGTGGCGGGAGAGGGCGTCGATCAGGCTCACCAGCGGCTTGGTCAGCAACGCATAGAAGAGCACCAGCAGGATCAGCGAGAGCATCAGGCTGCGCACGAAGCCGGAGAGGAAGGTCATCCCGGCGCGGCGCAGGAAGTCGTTGCCGAAGACGAAGGTGTCGATCTCCAGGCGCAGCACGCCGAGGGATTCTGCCGGTGCGTGCTCGACGAACAGCGGTTCCTCGTAGGAGCGCTGCTCGCCGAAGAGGAAGTCGCTGAGGCCGCGCAGGTGGCTTTGGGCCGGCGGCCGGTCGGCGCTGGCCAGGGGCACGTTGGCGTTGTCGATGATCTCGGCGCGGATCACCGCGGGCGAACGCAGCAGGCCCACGACCAGTTCCTGGGCCAGCTCGGCGTCGATGTTGTAGGCAATGCGCGCGGCGGGGTTGTGGCTGACGTCCAGCAGGGCGCGCACTTCGCGGTTGATGGAGGCGTCCTGGCTGGCATAATCGACGCCTACCTGGATGAGGCTGAGCAAGGTGCCCAGGATGAACGCCACCAGCACCGTCAGGCTGGCCTGCTTGAACGAGAGGCGATGTGTGAGCGCAATATCCATGGTTGCGGAGCGTCGCCTCGCAGAAGCTTTCCTGCGGCGTAGCATAGCCCATCGGAACCGTCTGTCGGGATAGCCCGAAGGCGAAGAAATTCCCGAGCATGCGCCCGGAGATTTTCCCCTGTAGAGCCTGGAGACTCACGTGGATTCCCGTCTGAACGATTTTCTCGCCCGCGCCGAAACGCTGATGGCGCGCCTGGAACCGTTGCTGCCCGCGGTCCGCGAAACAGTGGATTGGCAGCACAGCCTGGCGGCGCGCTGGCACCGTGACGGCCGCAGCGGCTACCTGCAGCCGCTGAAGGTCAGCCTCGACCTGCGCCTGGCCGACCTGCTGGGTGTCGACCGGCAGCGCGAGCAACTGGCGCGCAACACGCGGCAATTCGTGGCCGGCCAGCCGGCCAACCACGCGTTGCTGTGGGGCGCCCGCGGCACCGGCAAATCCTCACTGGTGCGCGCGCTGCTGGCGGAACTGGCCGGCGAGGGGCTGCGCCTGATCGAGATCGAGCGCGATCACCTGGCCGACCTGCCGCGCGTGGTCGAGCTGATCCAGGGGCTGCCGCAGCGCTTCGTGCTGTTCTGCGACGACCTGTCGTTCGATGCGGGCGAGGGCGATTTCCGTGTCCTCAAGAGCGTACTCGACGGCTCGCTGGAGCAGGCCCCGGACAACGTGCTGCTCTACGCCACTTCGAACCGGCGCCATCTGGTATCGGAAAAACAGAGCGACAACGAGAACTGGAAGATGGTCGACGGCGAGTTGCACCCCAACGAAGCCGTCGAAGACAAGATCGCCCTGTCCGACCGCTTCGGCCTGTGGTTGTCCTTCTATCCCTTCACCCAGGAGCACTTCCTCAGTGTGGTGCGCCACTGGATTGAGGTGCTCGCGCAGAAGTCCGGGCTCGCCGCCTGGGCCTGGGACGAGGAACTGGAGAAGGAAGCCATCCGCTGGGCGCTCGGACGCGGCAACCGTAATGGCCGCTGTGCCTATCAATTCGCCCGCTACTGGGTGGGCCGACAATTGCTGGAAGGAGACACCCCATGATCGATCTGCAACAGGCCGGCGCCGGCCTTGGCGGCTACGCGCTGCTGGCCGCCCAGGCGGAGTCGCTGTTCGCCGATGAGCGCGACTTCATTGCCAACGCCTCGCAGTTTTCCGCGTTCCTGTTCAATGAGTTGCCGGACCTGAACTGGGCCGGCTTCTACCTGAACCGCAAAGAAGAGCTGGTGCTTGGCCCGTTCCAGGGCAAGGTCGCCTGCGTGCGCATTCCGTTCAGCAAGGGCGTGTGCGGCGCTGCGGCACGTACCCGTGAAACCCAGCGTGTGGAAGACGTGCATGCCTTCCCCGGCCACATCGCCTGCGACAGCGCCTCCAACAGCGAGCTCGTGGTGCCGCTGGTGAAGGACGGTCGCCTGATCGGCGTGCTGGACCTGGACAGCCCGTCGGTCGGCCGTTTCAGTGCAGAGGATCAGGCCGGTATCGAGCGCCTGGTGGAGATTTTCCTGCGCCTTTCCGACTGCTGATGGTTCGCCGATAACAAAAAGCCCCGCTTAGGCGGGGCTTTTTCATGGCCGGCGCCGCTTCAGCGCTTGGCCATGATCTTGGCGATGATCTGCAGCTCGCCCTGGACGATCTCGGCCAGGGCAGGGCGGGCCAGGGTGCGCTCGAAGTGCGCGGCCAGCTTCGGCCAGCGCTGGGCGTCCAGTTCTTCCTCGCCGTGACGCAGGTTCACCAGCTGGCAGGCGATGGCGATGTCGGCGAGGCTGAAGCGGTCATCGACGAACCACTGCTGTTCGCCCAGGCACTTCTCCAGGTAATCGAAGTGCTCCGGGAGCTTCTCCTGCATGGCGCCTTTTACCGCCACTTCATCGCAGACCTTGCCCATCAGTGGCTTGAGCAGACGGTTGCGGAACACGGTGAAGGTAGTCAGCGGTGCCAGCTCGTAGTCGGCGTATTTTTCCAGCCAGTTGATCCGCGCGCGGGATTCGGCGCTTGTGCCGCACAGCGGGGTGCGCTGCGGGTCGCGGTCTTCCAGGTAGTGGCAGATGACGCTGGAGTCGGCGAGGGTGAAGTCTCCGTCGCGGATCGCCGGCACGCGGCGCAGCGGGTTCAGTTCGCGGTACCAGTCCGGCTGGTTGAACGGGTTGACGTTCTCCAGCTGGTAGTCGAAGCCTTTTTCGGCGGCGAACAGGCGGACTTTGCGGACGAAGGGGGACAGCGGGGCGCCGAAGACGACGAGGCTCATGCAAGGCTCCTGGGGCGAAGGTTGCCGGGGTTCTGATTCGACGATGGATCAGTCGTAAAGGTTCTTCTTCTTCCAGATATCGTCTTCGTCCAGCGCCTTGAGGCCGTCGCCCAGCTCGCTCGGTTCATCCGGGGCGGGCTGGGAGGTTTCCAGCACCAGGGCGTTGGCGTGGGCCAGCTGGGCTTCCATCTGCTTGAGCTGCGCCTGGTAGCGGCCGATCTCCGGCTGCTTCTGCAGGTACTGCGCGCCGCGCTCGAAGGCCAGGCGTGCCTGGCGCGGTTGGCCCTGCTGCAGCGCCTGCTGGCCGAGGTTACCGAAGAACTCTATATGGAGGAGGGTGAGCAGGTGGCGGATTTCCTTCACCCACTTCTGTGCCTCGGCGCGCGGCAGCATGTTGTCCTGGGCGCAACGGGTGAGCTGGGCATGCAGTGCTTCGAAGAGGAAGCGCACGTCCTTGGCCTTGGCCTCGGTGAGGATCGGCTGCGGCGCGTTCTTCACCGGGATGGCTTCGCCCTTGGCGACCAGGCCGCGCAGCTCGTCCATGCGCTGTTTCAGCGCGGCGTTCTGTTTATCGACGGCCAGCAGGCGTTCGCTGAGGTTCAGCTCGAAGCCGCTGAGCAGCAGCTTCAATGCCGGCGACATGAACTGGCCGGGCAGGGACTCGGAAACATCGGCGCAGCGCCGGCAGCGGTCGGACAGATCAGCCTTCAGGCGCGCCTGCTCCAGCTTGCGGTTTTCCACCAGGTGATTGATGTAGCCGATGGCGACCAGCAGGGCGATACCGACGAGAACCAGGACCGTAATGACGATTGGCGACACCGTGGAGTGCTCCGGATGTTTTTCCGCGAGTGTAATGTCTTAGTGATACTGCTGATAGCGGCAGCTCAGTTTTTACTCAGAAGTCTTTGATTTAAAAAATATTTCTCTGGAGGGTTGACGACCTAACAAAGCGTCCCTAGAATGCGCGCCACTTCGACGCGAAACGCAGAACTGCCAGAACGGCGAAGTCGGAAAGATGTTAAGTTCCGGGCCGCGTCCCCTTCGTCTAGTGGCCTAGGACACCGCCCTTTCACGGCGGTAACAGGGGTTCGAGTCCCCTAGGGGACGCCATTGCGGGAATAGCTCAGTTGGTAGAGCACGACCTTGCCAAGGTCGGGGTCGCGAGTTCGAGTCTCGTTTCCCGCTCCAGATTCTCGATCATCGCCACGGCGGTGACCGAAAGATGAAATGGCGTTACCCTTCGGCGAAAGCTGAAGGTTGCAACAAGTTGCTGCGGGAATAGCTCAGTTGGTAGAGCACGACCTTGCCAAGGTCGGGGTCGCGAGTTCGAGTCTCGTTTCCCGCTCCAAAATCGAAACGCCGTCCATCAGGACGGCGTTTTCGTTAACCTCCGGCGAAAGCTGAAGGTTACAGCAGGTTGATGCGGGAATAGCTCAGTTGGTAGAGCACGACCTTGCCAAGGTCGGGGTCGCGAGTTCGAGTCTCGTTTCCCGCTCCAGAATCGAAACGCCGCCCATCAGGGCGGCGTTTTCGTTTGTGCGCTGAAAAAGCGTCCCGCCGCCATGATCGGGACGCTCCAGCCCGTACTCCCCGGCGTCCGTCCGCCACGCTCCCGTCGCGATACACGCCGTTGAACCCCGAACCGGCTGCGCCTTATCCGCGCGAAACCCATCGCGCGCCTGCATTAAAGAAGATTCCGACGCACCCCTGAGGGAAATCCCGTTTGTCGGCCCGGATGGGCGCCCGAGAATGCCTGCGCTCGATCGCCCCGCGATGGAGCGGGCCCCGTTCGTGCCGCCTGGCGGCGATATGAGCGGGAATTCCTGGTCGCCCTGGTGAGGTTGCTGAGCGAATGGTGGAGTTGCTGAATCGCCTGGAATCAGGCCGCCGCGAGTGTCCGCCGAGCGCGGGCAGTGTCCTGTCGGTTTTCGATTTCGACGGCACGCTGACCCGCCACGACAGCTTTCTGCCGTTCCTCTGGTTCGCTTTCGGCACGCTCGGATGCCTGCGGCGCCTGCCCGCCCTGATGCTGCCAAGCCTGGCATTCCTTGTTCGGCGAGTCAGTCGCGATGAACTCAAGGCCCGCCTGATTGCGGTGTTCCTGCGGGGCATCGAGGCGAAATGGCTGTCGGATCGCGCGCAAGCGTACTGCCGCTTCATCTGGGGCTATCTGCTGCGTCCGGAAGGGTTGCGCGGTGTGGCCACCGAGCTTGAGTCAGGGGCGCAAGTGACCCTTTGCTCGGCGTCACCGGCACTGGTGCTGCGGCCCTTCGCCGAGCGCCTGGGCGTCCGGCTGATCGGCACTGAGCTGGAAGTCGTCGATGGCCGCCTCACCGGCCGCATCGTTGGCGGCAACTGCCGGGCCGAGAACAAGGTGCTGCGCCTGCAGGCGAAGTACGGCCCCCTCACGGATTACCGGCTACGCGCCTGGGGCGATACCCAGGGTGACCACGCCCTGCTGCGAGCCGCCCAGGACCCGCATTGGCGGGCCTTCCATCCCCGCTGGCGGCGCACATCCGGCCCGACGCGCCCGGCCGCCTGATCCGATCGACATTCCTTTTTCGAGAGCTGCAATCGTGGAACAGACACATATAGGTTTTCCCCCACTGACAATGGCGGTTTTCATCGGGCTGGCCCTGGTTGCCCTCCTGCTGGACATGGCGACCCACCGGGACAACAAGCCCATCTCCCTGGCGGGAGCCGTGGGCTGGTCGATCTTCTGGGTCGCGATTTCCCTGGGCTTCGCCGGCTTCCTCTATATCCAGCACGGGGCCCAGGTGGCCAGCCTGTTCCTCACCGGTTACGCGCTGGAGAAGGTGCTGAGCGTCGACAACCTGTTCGTGTTCATCGCCATCTTCGCCTGGTTCAAGATGCCGGACGGTCTGCGCCACCGGGTGCTGTACTGGGGCATCATCGGCGCCATCGTGTTCCGCGCCATCTTCGTGGCCATCGGCACCGGTCTGCTGGCCTTCGGCCCCTGGGTGGAAATCCTGTTCGCCGTCATCGTCGCCTGGACCGGCGTGATGATGCTCAAGGGCGGCAACGATGAGGACGAGGAGGAGGACTATTCCCAGCACCTGGCCTACCGCTTCGCCAGCAAGTTGTTCCCGGTCTGGCCGAAGCTGCTGGGTGGCCGCTTCTTCGTGGGGCGCAAGCAGCTCGAAAGCGAAGTGCTAAAGCCGGAGAACAAGGGCATCAGCTTGGCCGCCAAGGGCGCGCTGTTCGCCACGCCGATGTTCCTCTGCCTGGTGGTGGTCGAGGTGTCGGACGTGCTGTTCGCCTTCGACTCGGTACCGGCGGTGATCGCCGTCAGCCGCGAGCCGCTGATCGTCTACTCGGCCATGCTGTTCGCCATCCTCGGCCTGCGCACGCTGTACTTCGTGCTGGAAGCGCTCAAGCGCTACCTGGTGCACCTGGAGAAGGCCGTGGTGGTTCTGCTGTTCTTCATCGCCGCCAAGCTGGGCCTGAATGCCACTGACCATCTGTTCCACCACGGTATCAGCATCGATGCCAATACCAGCCTGATCGTGGTGCTGGTGGTCCTGGCGCTGGGCATACTTGCCAGCCTGCTGTTCCCGGGCAAGGAGGACGCTCAGGCCGAGGCTTCCGAGCGCTGATCCGGACAAACTACCGCTACGCAGAAAGCCCGCCTCACCGCGGGCTTTTTTTGTTTGCTCAAGCCGGTGATCGGATTTTTCAGGGTTTCGGCGGAACCAGTCTCATTTGGTGCCAGGGGCCGCCGTAGAGCGGTTCGAATGAGCTGCCACGGATCGCTCGAACGCGCTGAGTGCGCAGATTTTTCACGAGTTTTTCACGGACTTCGCTCCGTGCCGCAGGTGGCATGGCCATTGGCCGCACAGCGGCAATTGGCCTGATCTAAGCTCCACTCAGGTTGGCCTCTCGAGCAGAGGTTTCCATGCGAAGTACTCCTGAAGAAAGCCTTCGAAGCGCGCTGCAGGCCTGCCGCGAGAGTTTCCTGTTCGTGGGATTCTTCAGCCTGTTCATCAACGCGCTGATGCTCGTCCCGACCTTCTACATGCTGCAGGTCTACGGACGGGTGATCACCAGTGGCAGCCTGACCACGCTGACCATGCTGACGCTGATCATGACCTTGCTGGTGATCACCCTCGGCTCCCTGGAATGGGTCCGTTCGCGCATTCTGGTGCGGGTCAGCACCAGGCTCGATGTGCTGCTCAGCCGCCAGGTCTACAAGGCCAGCTTCAAACGTGCGCTGCATAGCGGCGGGATGGACACCTCAGCGCAGCCACTCAACGACCTGACCGGCCTGCGCCAGTTCCTCGCCGGCAGTGGTCTGTTCGCCTTCTTCGATGCCCCCTGGCTGCCCATCTACATCGCCGTGATGTTTCTCTTCCACCCCTGGCTGGGCTGGGTGGCGGTGGGCAGCGTGGTGTTGCTGCTGGTGCTCGCCATCATCAATGAGAAGCTCACCGCGTCAGCCCTGGCGCAGGCCAACAAGGAGCACATCGCGGCGACGCTGCACACCACCAAGAACCTGCGCAATGCCGAAGTCATCGAGTCCATGGGCATGCTGGAAACCCTGATGGACCGCTGGGGCGCGCGGCAGCGCGGCGTGCTGTTGCTGCAGTCCCTGGCCAGCGACAAGGGCGCGATCATCAGCACTATTTCCCGCACCTTCCGCCTGCTGGTGCAGTCGCTGGTGCTGGGGCTGGGCGCCTACCTGGCCGTGGATCACCAGGTGGGACCGGGCATGGTGTTCGCCGGTGCCGTTCTGCTCGGCCGGGCGCTGGCGCCGCTGGACCTGATCATCGGCAGCTGGAAGGGCTTCATCTCGGCCCGCTCGCAGTACAACCGGCTCAACGACATCCTCGAAAAACTGCAGGCGCAACCCGAGCGCATGCCGCTGCCGGCACCGCAAGGACATATCCAGGTGGAGAATCTGGTCGTCGCGGCGCCCGGCTCGATGACGCCGATCATCAAGAACATCAGCTTCAGCGTGCCCGCCGGTTGCGTGGTGGGCATCATCGGCCCGAGTGCGGCGGGGAAGTCGACCCTGGTGCGGGCGCTGATGGGCGTCTGGCCGCCGCTGCATGGCGTCGTCCGCCTGGACGGCGCGGACATCAGTACCTGGAACAAGCACGACCTCGGCCCGCACATCGGCTACCTGCCCCAGGACATCGAGCTGTTCGAGGGTACCGTGGGCGAGAACATCGCCCGCTTCACCGAGCTGGATTCGGAGAAGGTCATCCAGGCGGCGAAGATCGCCGGCGTCCACGAGATGATCCTGCTGCTGCCCGATGGCTACGACACCGTCATCGGCAGCGAAGGGCTGATGCTCTCGGGCGGACAGCGCCAGCGCATCGGTCTGGCCCGCGCGCTGTATGGCAGCCCGCGGCTGATCGTGCTCGACGAACCCAACTCCAATCTCGACGACGTCGGTGATCGCGCCCTGGCGGCCGCCATCCACCAGCTCAAACTGAGCGGCGCGACCGTGTTCGTCATCACCCATCGCACCAACCTCGTTTCCCAGCTGGACCGGTTGATGCTGATGAACGACGGCACCGTCACGCTCTACGGCCCCCGCGATCAGGTGCTGGCTGAACTCACCGCCAGGCAGCAGCCACAGGTGCAGCAACGGCCCATGCCGGCGGGCGCGAGCATCGCTCCGGTGGATACCCACAAGGATGACGCCGATGCCCAGTCACCCCATTGAGAGCTTTGCCGACCTGCCTGTGTCGGACCTCAAGGTCCGCCGCGTGGGGCTGGCCATCGTCGCGGTGACATTCGGGCTGTTCGGCACCTGGGCAGCATTCGCACCGCTGGACGGCGCGGTCTACGCGCCGGGGGTGGTGACCGTGCAGGCTTACCGCAAGACGGTGCAGCACCCTGAAGGCGGCATCGTCAAGGAGGTGCTGGTGCACGACGGTGACATCGTCAAACGCGATGCCCCGCTGATCGTGCTCGACGACGCGCAGCTGCGTTTCGAGTTCGACATGACGCGCAGCCAGCTGATCGCCGCCGAGGCCATGGAGGCGCGGCTGAAGGCCGAACGCGATGCGCAGACCGCGATCGATTTCGACGGTGTTGGCGATCTGGCCAGCCCCCGCGGTGTAGAGGCGCGGCAGAGCGAGACGCAGGTATTCAACGCCCGCCAGGGCTCGCGGCAGGGCCAGATTTCCGTGCTGCGCGAGCGCATCGGCCAGCTGAACCAGCAGATCGACGGGCTGCAATCGATGATCGGCGCCAAGGCCCAGCTGGCGAATTCCTACAGCGGCGAGATCGGCGAGCTGTCCGACCTGCTCAAGCAGGGTTACGTCGACAAGCAGCGCCTGCTCGAGCAGCAGCGCAAGCTGGAGATGATCCGTGCGGAAGTCGCCGATCACCGCTCCACCATCAACCGCACGCGCCTGCAGATCAACGAAACGCAGCTGCAGATCCTGCAGATCGACAAGGACTTCAGCGCCGAGGTCGCCAAGCAACTGGCCGAGGTGCAGACGCGCATCTACGACTTGCAGGAGAAGAGCTCGTCCCTGCAGGACCGCCTGGGCCGCATCGTCATTCGCGCGCCTGACGCGGGCATGGTGATCGGCATGACGGTGCACACCGTGGGCGGCGTGGTGCGACCGGCTACGCCGCTGCTGGACATCGTGCCCTCGGTGTCCGAGCTGGTGATCGAGGCCCAGGTGCCGCCGGTGGACATCGACCGCGTGGCCATCGGCAAGCGCGCGGACATTCGCTTCAGCGCCTTCAACAGCGCGACCACTCCGGTCATCGAGGGCGAGGTGATCAACGTCTCGGCGGATCGTCTGGTCAGTGAGAAGACCAACGCCGCCTACTACCTGACGCGGGTGCGGGTCACCGAGAAAGGTGCCCGTGCGCTGGGCGAACGCAAGTTGCTGCCGGGCATGCCGGCGGACGTGCTGATCATCACCGGGCAACGCACCCTGTTGCAGTACCTGATGCAGCCGGCGCGCAACGCCCTTTCCCAATCGATGATCGAGGAATGACCATGGCTGCATCTTCCTTTGTGCTGGCGGGGGCGTTGATGCTGGCGGCGGGAGCCGCTCTGGCGCAGACCTCTACGGTGGCGCCCGCTGGAGTCAGTGTCGCCGATGACGCCACCGACCTGCTGCACCTGTACCACGAGGCGCGGCTGGAGGACCCGCAGATACTGGCTTCCTACGCCCATGCGCAGGCGGGCAAGGAGTACCAGCGCGAGGCCATGGGCGTGCTGCTGCCGCAGCTGTCGGTCAACGCCGGGACCAACCAGATCCACCAGCGCAATGACCTGATCGACGAGAGCTACGACAGCGAGAACTACAGCCTGGTGCTGCGCCAGTACCTCTACAACAAGGCGGCCTGGGAGAACTACCAGAAGTTCAAGAGCATGGCCCTGCAGTCCGAATCCGAGGCGCTGGATGCCCAGGCCGAGGCCACGGTGGAACTGGCGCGGCGCTACTTCACTGCACTGGCCGCCGAGGACGAGCTGGAGCTGGTGATTGCCGAGCGCCGCACCACCCAGGAAAGCCTCGACCGGGTCAATGCGCTGTACGCCAAGCAACTGGCCCTGGTGACCGACCAGCTCGACCTGCAGGCGCGGGTGGACCTGCTCGCGGCGCAGGAACTGGAGGCGCGCAACCAGGCGATCATCAGTCGCGAAGCACTCACCGAGATCGTCGGCCGGCCGGTGAAGGAGCGGCTCAGCCGGGTCCGTGATGACGTGCGCCTGCAGGCCTCGGAGCAGAGTCTGGAGAACTGGGTGCGCGACGGCATTGCCCTCAACCCGGCGCTCAAGGCACGGGAGAGTGGCGTCGCGGCAGCGGAGGCGGCACTGCGCAGCGGCAAGGGCGGGCACTACCCGACCCTGAGCCTGAACCTCAGCGCGCAGCAGACCAACGAGGGCTACAACAACTCCCTGGCGCCGCGCACCGACAGCTATGTCGCCGGCGTCGGCCTGCAGGTACCGATCTACAGCGGCGGCTCCACTTCGGCGCGGGTGCGCGGGCTGTACCAGGATCAGCTGGTGGCCGAGGAGCAACTGGAGGAAATCCGCCGGCGGGTGGTCAAGGAGATCACCAGCGCCTACCTCACGGCCAATTCCAACGGCGAGAAGATCCAGGCCAATCGCCTGGCCCTGGTCTCGGCGCACAAGTCGCGGGAGTCGGCGGAGAAGGCGCTCGGCTACGGCATGGTCAATGCGGTGGATGTACTGGCCGCGGTGCGCAACGAATTCCGCGCCCGGCGCGACCTGCTCAAGACCCAGTACGAGTTCCTCAGCAATGTCTTCACCCTCAACCGCTGGGCGGGCAAGCCGCCGATCGAGAGTGTGCAGAGTGTGAATAGCTGGCTCAGTGCCGGCGGCGGCAGCCAGGATTTCCCGCGTCCCTGATCTCCTCTTGGAGGGCGCGCGAGCGCCCTCGCAACTCCGGCGTCTGCCCGTGCGCGGCCAGCAGAATCCCCGCTGCCGGTCGTCTTTGCGTGTGTATGGCTCCCGCAAAGTGCCGGATTGACGAGATTTTGACGAGATTGTGCTTATCGTGATTTCTCCCAAGCCACTCGTCGTTTAATTGACGAGCCGGGCTGTGATCGGCAGCTGCTTAGCGAGTGTCGCGGGCGTTTCCAAGCTTTTGATTTTCCGGGTGTGGAGCGTGTCGCCAGGGACGAGCGGCACGACCGTTCGCCGCGAAATCGAACCGCTGGTCGACGGGTGGCAAGACGGGTAGCGAAGCGGCCTGACCTAGACTCAGGTGACCGGACGAGGGAGCACAGCATCATGTGCAACTGGTTGGTAGATATTCGTATTCATGCCGCCGCGAAGGCATTTCCCGGCCCGGGAAAGCCGCCTTTGGCCGGGTGCGCGGAGGTAATGCCCGCGCCAAAGAAGTCCCTGTCCGCCAGCTCCGGGGCTGGCACCGCGAGAACCTTTCGCCGCTTGCGTCTTGCTTCTAATCGCTGTGGCCCGGTGAGAACAACACCGATGGGCTGGAGCGCGCGAATCCTTATGCAGAGGGGGTCAGCCAGCCATGTCTGACCACAGAAAGCCGATACGGGTGATGCTGATCGATTGCCGCCCGCTTGTTCTGATCGGTCTTCACGACCTGATCAATGCCAGGAAGCCACGCATGGAGGTCAGCGGTCAGGCCACGACCTACACCTATGCCCTGGACCTGGCCGACCAGCAACGCCCCGACGTGATCTTCTTCAGCTTCTTTCCCGATGCCCTGAACCCGCTGGAGGTGGTCGGCGAATTGACCCGCAGCGCGCAGATGAAAGTGCTGGTGCTCAAGGGGCTGTACGAGGCAGTCCCGGTCGCCCAGGCGATAGAGGCGGGGGCGCGGGGCATCGTGCTGGCGGAAGACCCGACCGAGTCGATCATCCAGGCGATCGTCAATGTCCACCATCGCGATATCGGCCTGGACCGCGCCTGGGCGGGTGGGCTTTCCGGCTACGCCGCCAGTGGGCATGTACCGCTCAAGTGCAACCACGAGCAGGCCAAGCAGGCGCGGCTGACGCTGCGCGAGCGCGAGCTGATCAGCGCCATCGTCGAGGACCCGTCAGCCAAGTACATGAGCATCGCCGAGCGCCTGGGCATCAGCGAACACACGGTGCATAACCACCTGAGCAACATCTACCAGAAGCTCAATCTGATCAACCGCATGGACCTGCTGATGTACGCGTTGAAGCACGGACTGGCGGGCAGCGAGGAGCCGCCGGAGTCCGCCTGGGTGGAGCTGGACCGGACGCAGCCGCCGGGCAATGGCTCTTCGCTCAGAGGCACTTGAAGCGACACCTGCCTGCACGAATGCCTGCTCTGTTCTCCCCGTCCTGAAAAAACGATGCGGGGGTGGTTTCCACACCACCCCCGCACCTTTCCCGCGTGCGAACTACGTGGCGCTGCCGTGCACGATATCGGTGTTGAGGATATCGACCCCGACCAGGGTGATGGTCGTCAGCTGCCCGCCGGTCTCGTGGATCGTCACGATACTGTTGGCGCCACTGTTGTCGATGCTCTGCACGGTCGACGTGGCGTCGCCATTGAGGACCAGCTTGTCACGCTGGCCCGTGGTGTCGAAGCCGGTGACCTGGTACTTGTTCTCGGTGCGCGCCAGGTCGATGTTGAACGCCTCTTTCGTTCCGGTCACGCCCGCCAGCACGTAGTCGAAGGCCCCGCCGGCAGCCTTGTTGGCGAACAGGTTGGCGGAGAAGGCGCTGGTCGCCGCATCGCCGTCCTTGTCGGTCACCGTGGCGTTGAACGACAGCTTGACGTCACTGGCCAGGTTCTCGACCTGCTTGATGAACTGGATGGTCGGGACCTTGATCATGCCCTCGGCCATGGTCAGCTGGATGGCGTCGATCAGCTTGCCGGCGACGGTCTGCACGGTGAAGGATTTCTGCCCGCCGGACTCGTTCTGCAGGTTCGCCGCCAGCACCTTGATCGGTGCGCCGGAGGTCGTGCCGTCGTCGTAGTAGGCGACGTAGTACAGCGACTCCGACGTCGGGTCGTAGCCGCCCACCGAGTTGTCGATGAAGACCTTCACCGAGGTCAGCAGCGTCTGCGGGTTGGCGACGAAGCTGTCGTCACCGGCGGTAATGCCGGCACCACTGCCCTGCAGGACGTTGTTCTTCACGCCGATGCCGGAGGTACTGACGTTGAGGGCCTTCTGGTCGTCGATGTAGGACGGCAGCGGATTGGTCTGCAACTGCGCCTCGGTGGGGTCGGTCAAGCCCAGGCCGATACCGGTGAGGATGCTGTTCGAGCCGGTCTGTGGTGCCAGCGCCTTGGCCGCGAAGAACACCACGGCGTCGGTGCCGATGGTCAGGGTCTGCACCGGGTCCGGGCCGCCGGCGCCGAGCTGGCCATTGGCGGTGCTCAGTACCAGTGTCGAACTGAAGCCCTGCACCAGGTCCAGGGTGTAGGTACCGTCGGCCAGGGCCGTCAGCGTGTAGTCGACGCTGGTGTTGGCGGTGCTGGCGTTGTTGTCGAAGTCACCGGTGAGGGTGCCGGCGAAGTGGAAGGCGCCATTGGCATCCGGCGACGGTGACGTTTCGGTGAGTGTGCCGGTCCCGGTGGTGGTGGTGCCGTTGGGTCGAACCAGGGTGAACTGCCCGTTCGCCAGGACGATATCCAGGCCTGCCGCGCTGCTGCCGTCGGCACCGAAGGCATGGTCCCAGTAGCCGGTCTGGGCAATGGTGCTGCCGGTGCCGACGATGTTGCCGAAAGCCAGGGCTGGCCCGTCGTCGCGGAAGATCAGGTTCTGCCCGATGTTCAGGGTGGCCTGGGCGCTGTCGCCGTCCTTGTCGGTGATGGTCGCGGTGAGTTTCACCAGGCTGTCCGAGGTGAGCGTCCTGGTGTCATCCGGATCGCTGGCATTGGCGTGGACCACGGCGCGCATCTGGTCGAGGGTGACGTCGCCGTTGGTGGCTGCGCTGACGGTGAAGACCAGCACATTGCTGACGGCGGTGCGGCCTTCCACCACGCCGTTGTTGACCGACAGGTTGACTGCCTGCCCGGTGGCGGTGTCGACCAGCCCTGACGCTCCGGCGACCACGCTCAGGGCGTAAGTGAGGGTGCCGGCTCCGTCGGCGCCGAAGCCCGAACTGAAGTTGGCGGCAAAGTTCGCCGTGGCGTTGGTGGCCAGCACGGTTTCGTCCACCGTCAGGGTCGGCTCGCTGCCAGTGGTGCTGATGGTCGGCCCGTCGTCCTTGAAGATCAGGTTCTGGCCGATGTTGATCGTGGTCTGGGCGCTGTCGCCGTCGCCGTCAGTCTTGGTCGCGGTCAGGGTCACCAGGTTGTCCGAGGTGAGAGTCCGCGAGTCATCCGGGTCGCTGGTGTTGGCGTGGACGATGGCGCGTTGCTGGTCGAGGGTGACATCACCGTTGGCATTGACGCTGACGGTGAACACCAGGTCATTGCTGATGGCGCAGCGGCCTTCCACCACGGTGCCATTGAGCGAGAGCACCACCGACTGCCCGGTAGCGGTATCGGTGAGCCCGGAAGCTCCCGAGACGCAACCCAGGGTGTAGGTCAGGGTGCCGGCCCCGTCGGCGCCGAACGACGAGAGGAAGTTGGCGGAGAAGGCCTGCAGGGCGTTGGTGGTCAGGTCCGAGTCATCCACTGTCAGTACCGGTTCGGTGCCGGCGGGGCTGATGCTTGGGCCGGCATCCTTGAACACCAGGTTCTGGCCGATGTTGAGGGTGGCCTGGACGCTGTCGCCATCCTTGTCGGTCTTGGTTGCGGTGAGTTTCACCAGGTCGTCCGAGGTGAGGGTTCTGGAGTCGTCCGGATTGCTGGTGTCGGCGTGGACGATGGCGCGCTGCTGGTCGAGGGTGACGTCACCATTGGCGGCAACGCTCACCTTGAACACCAGCAGGTTGGTGGTGACCGTGCGGCCCTCCACCACGGCGCCGTTCATGGACAGGTTCACTGCCTCACCGGTGGCCGTGTCGGTCAGCCCGGAGCCTCCAGCGATCACGCTCAGCGCATAGGCCAGGGTGCCGGCTCCATCGGCGCCGAAGCCCGAGCTGAAGTTGCCGGCGAAGCTCTGGGTCGCGTCGACGGTCAGGTCGGACTCGTCCACCGTCAGAGTCGGCTCGGTGCCGGTGGTGCTGATGTTCGGGCCGTCGTCCTTGAACACCAGGTTCTGCCCGATGTTCAGCGTGGCCTGGACACTGTCACCGTCGCCGTCGGTCTTGGTCGCGGTGAGTTTCACCAGGTCGTCGGAGGTCAGGGTCCTGGAGTCATCCGGGTCGCTGCTGTTGGCGTGGACGATGGCCCGTTGCTGGTCGAGGGTGACGTCGCCATTGGCGGCCACGCTGACGGTGAACACCAGCTGGCTGGTGGTAGCGGTGCGGCCTTCGACCACGGCGCCGTTCATCGACAGATTCACCGCTTCGCCAGTGGCTGTATCGGTCAGCCCCGAAGCACCGGCGATCACGCTCAGTGCATAGGTCAGGGTACCGGCCCCGTCGGCTCCGAAGCCTGAGGTGAAGTTGGCGGCGAAGTTCTGCGTGGAGTTGGTCGCCAGCACCGATTCGTCCACCGTCATCACCGGCTCGACGCTGGTGGTGCTGATGTTCGGTCCGTCGTCCTTGAACACCAGGTTCTGCCCGATGTTCAGCGTGGCCTGGGTGCTGTCGCCGTCGCCGTCGGTCTTGGTCGCGGTCAGTTTCACCAGGTTGTCGGAGGTCAGGGTCCTGGAATCATCCGGATCGCTGGTGTTGGCGTGGACGATGGCGCGCTGCTGGTCGAGGGTAACGTCGCCATTGGCGGCGACGCTGACGGTAAACACCAGGTCGTTGCTGATGGCCGTGCGGCCTTCCACCACGGCGCCATTCATGGCCAGGTTCACGGCTTGTCCGGTGGCCGTATCGGTCAGCCCGGAGGCACCGGCAATCACGCTCAGCGCATAAGTCAGCGTGCCCGCGCCGTCGGCGCCGAAGCCCGAGGTGAAGTTGCCGGCGAAGTTAGCCGTGGCGTTGGTGGCCAGCACGGTTTCGTCCACCGTCATCACTGGCTCGACGCCGGTGGTGCTGATGTTCGGTCCGTCGTCCTTGAACACCAGGTTCTGCCCGATGTTCAGCGTGGCCTGGGCGCTGTCGCCGTCGCCGTCGGTCTTGGTCGCGGTGAGTTTCACCAGGTCGTCCGAGGTGAGGCTTCTGGAGTCGTCCGGATTGCTGGTGTCGGCGTGGACGATGGCGCGCTGCTGGTCGAGGGTAACGTCACCATTGGCGGTGACGCTGACGGTGAACACCAACTGGTTGGTGGTGGCGGTGCGGCCTTCGACCACGGCGCCATTCATCGACAGGTTCACCGCTTCGCCGGTAGCCGTGTCGGTCAGCCCCGACGCCCCTGCGATCACGCTCAGCGCGTAGGTGAGGGTGCCGGCCCCGTCGGCACCGAAGGCCGAGGTGAAGTTGGCGGCGAAGTTCTGCGTGGAGTCGGTCGCCAGCACCGACTCGTCCACCGTCATCACCGGCTCGACGCCAGTGGTGCTGACGTTCGGGCCGTCGTCCTTGAACACCAGGTTCTGGCCGATGTTCAGCGTGGCCTGGGCGCTATCGCCGTCACCGTCGGTCTTGGTCGCGGTCAGTTTCACCAGGTCGTCGGAGGTCAGGGTCTTCGAGTCATCCGGATTGCTGGTGTTGGCGTGGACAATGGCGCGCTGCTGGTCCAGCGTCACGGTGCCGTTGGCGGCCACGCTGACGGTGAACACCAGGTCGTTGCTGATGGCCGTGCGGCCTTCCACCACGGCGCCGTTCATGGCCAGGTTCACGGTTTGTCCGGTGGCCGTGTCGACCAGCCCGGAGGCGCCGGCGATCACGCTCAGCGCATAGGTCAGGGTACCCGCGCCGTCGGCGCCGAAGGCCGAGGTGAAGTTCGCGGCGAAGCTCTGCGAGGCATCGGTGGTGAGGACGGACTCGTCCACCGTCAGCGTGGGTTCAGTGCCGGTGGTGCTGATGCTCGGGCCGTCGTCCTCGAAGATCATCTTCGAGCCGATTTCCGCCGTGGCGGTGGACACCTGCAGCAGCTTGAAGCCGCCGATGTCGAAGGCGGCGTGGTCATTTCCCTTGGCGCCGACCGCAGAGCCGTTCTCGACCAGCACGCGGTTGTGGTCGGCTGTGGTGGTGTACTCGATCTTGTAGCCGGCCAGCACGCCGGTAATGGTCGCCACGCCACCCGTGATGGTGATGGTGATGCTTGGATCGTTCACCAGGCCGTTGGAGTTCTCCAGCACCGCACCGGTGGTGCTGTTGAGAACGCGGACGTTGGTGATGGCGACCGTCGCGTCGCCGACATAGCCGTCGATGAAGGCGTTACCCGCTTCGACCGCGGTGCTGAAGGCGCTGAGTTTGACGATGGCGCTCTTGCCGCTCTGTAGCTGCACGACGTCGAAGCTGGCGGTCTTGGCATTGAACATCTGGGTGAAGTCGATGTTGGCTTCAACGTCCGCTTCGTTCTGGTCCAGGTTGGGGATGGTCACGTTCTGCCGGGCGCCGGTGACGAAGGTGAACCTTATGCCTTCCTGCTCGGTGATCATCTGGTTGTTGGTGCCGAAGGTGGTCGGGCCGCCGGCCTGGCTGGTGTTGATGGTGTCACCGGTGGTGATGTTGGCGCCGGTGGACTGGTTGGCCGGGTCCCTGCCGGTGGCGATGATGGTCGGGTCGGTGATGCGGATCACCCCGTTGTCATTGACCGTCGTGGGCGTTGCCGTGGTGAACATCAGGAACAGGTTCTGCCCGGACGGCGCGTCGGCCAGGCTGAAGGTCAGGTCCTGGCTGGTGCCGATGAAGACCTTGTTCAGCAGGTCGAGAGCGTCGTCGGGATTGCTGGTGACCGGGTGTTTGAGTGGCTGGTACTCCACGGTCCAGATCTTGCCACCGCTGACCGGCGAGCCGGTTTCCTCGATGTAGGCGGCGAACACGATGGCGCCTGCGGGACCGCCGGCACGCCCGACCAGCACGTTGTTGTTGGTGGCGTCGGTGTAGAGAAGGATGTCCTGCCCGGCGAGGGTATCCAGGCCGCTGTCCAGGCCGTTGAGCGGCGCGCCGTTGCTGCCGGTGAAGAGAATGTCGGTGATGGCTCCGCCGGGGGCGGCGCTGATGGTGAAGGCGTTGCTGCCGGTGTTGCCGGCCGCGCCGGTATAGCCGCTCAGGGCGGCGCCCGAGGCAGTGCCGGCGCCCAGGGCCGTCAGGCGGGCGGTGAACGCGGCAGGCAGGGACGCGAGGAGGATATCGTTGTCATTGGCGTCGCCCGCCGGGCTCGGGGTGGCCGTGGCGTTCTGCAGGCCGGCGGTTTCGTCCAGCGAGACGGTCACGCCGGTTGCCGACACGACGGGGCCGGCGTCGGTAAAGGTGGCGGTCGCCGTGGCGCCGTCACTGGAAGCGGAGAGCAGGAATCTTGCCCCTGCCGAGTCGTCCGGGTCGACATACCAGGAAGTGGTGATGCTGCCGTTGACCTGGCCGTCCAGGTCGCCGGCGCCGCCGTCGGTCACGTACCAGGGATCGTGTCCGGCACCGGCACTGGTGTTGAGTACGTCATCCGGGGTACCCCAAGCGCCGTCGGCGCCGGGGCTGGTGGCGTGGTCCACCTCGATCTTCACGGTGCTGCCGGCGGTGAAGCCGCTGGCGGTGATGATGGCGGTGCTGCCGGGGGCATAGTCGTTCTGGTCGGTGGTAACGGAAGGGCTGTTGGTGTCATCTGCGGTGGGGCGCGTTGGCGACGCAATCTTCTTATGGAGGGTCATGATGTTCTCCCGGGCATTTCCATGCGTGGCGGCCAGACCTCGACTGCTGGCCTTTTACTGCTACATGCCACGACTATGGGGACGCCCCGGGGAATGCGCATCGGCCGATACTCCCAGGCGGACTGGGAGTTTCGGACTAGGCGGGCAGGGCAGCACAGGTGCTGCGCGGGTTGCAGGGCAGCGCTTGCCGACGAGAGGTAGAAGCGTCGAATTGATGCGGGAGACTGCGGCGAACAGCTGGTGATCGCCCATGAAAAAGCCCGCATCATGCGGGCTTCTCTGGTTCTGTTCGGTGCTTAGTGCTTGGGCGTGTCTTCCGGCAGCGCGAGCAGCTGCTTCTCGCGGTTCCAGTCGAAGGGTTCGCCGTTTTCTTCGGCTTCGAAGCGACGCTCGTCGAGCTGCTGGTACATCTGCAGTTCCTCGTCGGGCATGTAGTGCAGGCAGTCGCCGCCGAAGAACCACAGCAGGTCACGCGGGATCAGGTGGGCGATCTGCGGGTAGCGGTGGAAGATCTGGCTGATCAGGTCCTGGCCCAGGTACTGGGCGCCTTCCGGATCGCGCGGCAGTTCCACCAGCAGCTCGTCGAAGCGCTCGAGGAACAGGCCGTGGTTGTCCTCGGGAACCTGCTCGGCTTCGCCCAGGGCGCCAAGGATCATGCGCAGGTGGTTGAGCAGGGCGATGTGGTGGTCGAGATAGGCGCTGGCCATGGGATTCCTCTGGAGCTGTGTGCAAACGGCCGGGGAGTATATCGGGTTTCGCCGCCGCTGCCGCCGGGGCGATCAGCGGAGCGGGCGCATCTGGATCTGCCGGCGCTGGTTGTCGATCTGCTGGCGCTGCTGGTCGAGCATGCGCTGTTGCTGGCGCAGCTGGTCCTGCTGCAATTCGTTCTTCTGCCGCTGGATCATCTGGTCGCTCTGCCGGCGCTGTTCGTTCCAGCGCTGCTGGTTGTCCTGCTGGCGCTGCAAATCCTGCTGCTGGCGCTGCAGGCGCTGGTCCTCGTAGTTCAGGCGCTGGCTGTCGAGCTGGTTCTGCCGCAGTTGCTGCTGGCGGCGCAGGCTGTCCTGCTGTTGCTGGATCGGGTCGATGACCGGGCTGGGCGCGGGCGCCGGACGCGGGCGGCTGGGGTAGAGCCAAGGGTCAGCGTAAGCGCTGCCGGCCAGCAGTATGAGCAGCAGGAAGATGGATCGACGCATGTGCGGTTCTCCATGGGTTGATGCCTTAAGTGTGCACCCGATAGCACGGGCCGGCATTGCTGTGCGTCGGAGAAAAAAGAGGCGCCCGAAGGCGCCCCGTGCGTGAAAGTCGCAACTCAGTCGGCCTTGCCGGCCAGTTCTTCTTTAGAGAAGTCATCCACGTCGATCACGGCGCGACGGGCGCGTTCGGCGGCGTGCAGGGTCTCCGCTTCCGCGGCTTCCAGCACCCCGGCGTCGCGTGCGGCATCGATCGGCGACTGCCCCGGTTTGGGACTGACGCCGTGCTCCTTGAGCGCCTTGTGCAGCTTCTTCTGCAGGGGCGCCGCGGCAGCGAGCTGGTCGTAGGCGAAGGTGAGCTTGGCTACCGGATCATCTTCGCCAGTGGGCAGGTGCGCGCCGGCGAGGATCGCCTGTAGCGCCGGGTCGCTCAGCGGGCGGCCGAGGATGTGGGCGATCTCCGCATCCAGCGCGTCGCTCGGGCCACGGTGGCGACGGCCCAGCGGCAGCACCAGCACGCGCAGCAGGCAGGCGAAGGCGCGGTTGGGGAAGTTGTCGATCAGGTCGGCCAGCGCGACTTCGGCCTTCTCCAGGTTTTCCTCCATGGCCCAGTGCAGCAGCGGGTGCAGGTAGTCCGGGTTGTCCAGGTCGTGGTAGCGCTTGAGCGCGGCAGAGCCCAGGTAGAGGTGGCTCAGCGCATCGCCCAGCCGCGCGGACAGGCGCTCGCGGCGCTTCAGCTCGCCGCCGAGCATCATCATGCTGAAGTCTGCGAGCAGGGCGAAGGACGCGGCCAGCCGGTTCAGCGCACGGTAGTACGGGCGGCTGATACGGTCGCCCGGTACCTGGTCGAAGCTGCCGAAGCCCAGGCCCAGCAGCAGGCTGCTGGCGGCGTTGCTGACGGCGAAGCCGATGTGGTTGAGCAGCAGCTCGTCGAACTCGCGCTCGGCCTGGTCCTGGTCCTCGCGGCGGGCCAGTTCCATTTCCTTGAGCACGTACGGATGGCAGCGGATGGCGCCCTGGCCGAAGATCATCAGGTTGCGCGAGAGGATGTTGGCGCCCTCGACGGTGATGAAGATCGGCGCGGCTTGCCAGGAGCGGCCCAGGTAGTTGTTGGGGCCCATGATGATGCCCTTGCCGCCGTGGATGTCCATGGCGTGGGCGATGCACTCGCGGCCGCGTTCGGTGAGGTGGTACTTGAGGATGGCGGAGAGCACCGAGGGCTTCTCGCCCAGGTCCACCGCGTTGGCGGTGAGGATGCGCGCGCTGTCCATCATCCAGGCGTTGCCGCCGATGCGGGCGAGGGCTTCCTGGATGCCTTCGAAGGCCGACAGCGGCACGTTGAACTGCTCGCGCACCTGGGCATAGCGGCCGCTGACGTAGCTGCCGGCCTTGGCGGCGCTGGTGCCCACCGCCGGCAGGGAGATCGAGCGGCCCACCGACAGGCAGTTCATCAGCATCATCCAGCCTTTGCCGATCATTTCCTGGCCGCCGATGATGTACTCCAGCGGCACGAACACGTCCTTGCCGGAGTTGGGGCCGTTCATGAAAGCGGCGCCCAGCGGTACGTGGCGACGGCCGATCTGCACGCCGTCGGTGTCGGTGGGGATCAGCGCCAGGGTGATGCCCAGGTCTTCTTCCTCGCCCAGCAGGTGGTCCGGGTCATGGCACTTGAAGGCCAGGCCGAGGAGGGTGGCCACCGGGCCGAGGGTGATGTAGCGCTTCTCCCAGGTCAGGCGCAGGCCGATGACTTCCTCGCCTTCCCACTGGCCCTTGCAGACCACGCCGACGTCGGTCATGCCGCCGGCATCGGAGCCGGCCTGCGGGCTGGTCAGGGCGAAGCAGGGAATCTCGTCGCCAGTCGCCAGGCGCGGCAGGTAGCGCTGGCGCTGGGCGTCGGTGCCATAGTGCAGCAGCAGTTCGGCCGGGCCGAGGGAGTTGGGCACCATCACGGTGGAGGCGAGGTCGCCGCTGCGGGTGGCGAGCTTCATCACCACCTGGGAATGGGCGAAGGCGGAGAAACCCTTGCCGCCGTATTCCTTGGGAATGATCAGGCCGAAGAAGCCCTGGCTCTTGATGTAGGCCCAGGCTTCGGGCGGCAGGTCCATGGCCTTGCCGACCTCGTAGTCGTCGATCATCGCGCAGAGCTGCTCGGTGGGGCCATCGACGAAGGCCTGTTCCTCTTCGGTCAATTGCGCCCTGGGATAGCCCAGCAGGGTGTGCCAGTCCGGGCGGCCGCTGAACAGCTGGCCATCCCACCAGACGGTGCCGGCCTCGATGGCCTCGCGTTCGGTCTCGGACATCGGCGGCAGGGTCTTCTTGAACCAGGCGAACAGCCGCGAGGTGAACAGGCTGCGGCGCAGGTCGGTGGCCAGGATGGTCACCGCGACCACGGCCCAGAGCAGCCACAACAGCACCATCCAGCCATGGGCGTGGCTGAACAGGCTCATCAGTGCGAGGTACACGGCGACGATGCCGAGTGCCTTCAGGGGCGCAGCGCGGCGGTGCGCGAGCCAGGCGACGCCGAGGATCAGGACGAGTAACCAGACGAGCAGCATGCGGATTCCTCCATGACAGCCAACCCGGCGACCGCAGGCCGTAGTGGGCTTGGTGACGAGAGTGCGCGAGCACAGCGGCAGGTATTCCCGGTGGGAGCCCCTCCACCATGCACCGGAAGCTTAGCTGGGCGAATCGGACCGATGGCCGCATGGCCGGACAGCTTGGCCGGATCGCCTTGTCGGTCAGGAGCCTGCGCTGGTTAGACTGGGGCCGACATCAAGGATGAAAAGCCCGGAGACAGCGCCATGCAGCAATACCTCAAGCCCAGCCGCTTCGTTGATAGTGACCACCCCGGGGTAATCGAGTTCGCTCTAAATCACCGGGGCGACGGCGGTACTCCGCTGGAGCAGGCGGTGGCCCTGTATTACGCGGTGCGCGACCAGATTCGCTACAACCCCTACGTGTTCAGCCGCGACCCGCAGACGCTCAAGGCCAGCCATGCGCTTGGGGCCGGGCAGTCCTACTGCGTGCCCAAGGCTACGTTGCTGGCGGCCTGTGCCCGGCATTGCGGCATCCCCGCGCGCATCGGCCTGGCTGACGTGAAGAACCACCTGGCCACGCCGCGCCTGCTGGAACTGCTGCGCAGCGAAGTGTTCGCCATGCACGGCTACACCGAGCTGTTCCTCGAGGGCCGCTGGGTCAAGGCCACGCCGGCCTTCGACATCGGCCTGTGCGAAGCCTTCGGCGTGCTGCCGCTGGAGTTCGACGGGCGCAACGACAGCGTCTTCCACCCGTTCAACCGCGAAGGTGAACGGCACATGGAGTACCTGCGCGACCACGGCCAGTTCCCCGATGTGCCCGAGGAGTTCTTCTTCGGCTACCTCAGGCAGTGCTATCCGCACCTGTTCACCGGTGAGGATGCGCCGCTGGCCGGCGACATGCGCAGCGAGGCGGCAAGGCAGTAAAGCAATCGCCCATGAACGTAATCGCCATGAACGTAATCGATAGTAACCATCAGTACGTGTGTCTTTTTTCCTCGCGCCTTAGCCGGTAGGGTGCCGTCATCCGAAATCGCGTCCGTCGGGCGCGCGACCATCGAATGACGACAACAAGAGAGGCGCAGCATGCTCAAGATCTGGGGCCGGAAGAATTCCTCCAACGTGCGCAAGGCGCTCTGGTGCGCGGAAGAGGCCGGGCTGGCCTATGAACGGATCGACGCCGGCGGCGCTTTCGGCCTGGTCAACGACGAGCCCTACCGCTCGCTGAACCCCAACGGCGTGGTACCGACTCTGGACGACGATGGCTTCGTGCTCTGGGAGTCCAACACCATCGTCCGCTACCTTGCCGCGCGCTACGCCCCGGACCTGTACCCGCAGGACCTGCAGCAACGCGCCAGCGCCGAAAAGTGGATGGACTGGACCACCTCGTCCTTCGCTGCGCCGTTCCGCACCGTGTTCTGGGGTACCCTGCGCACCCCGCCGGAGCAGCGCGACGCCGTTGCCATCCAGGCCGCCATCGAGACCTGCGTGGGCCTGCTGGCGGTCCCCGAGGCGACGCTGGCGAAACAGCCGTACCTCACCGGCGAACAATTCGGCATGGGTGACATTCCGCTGGGCAGCTTCATCTATGCTTGGTTCGAAATGCCCATCGAGCGCCCGGCACAACCGCATCTCGAAGCCTGGTACGCGCG
Source organism: Pseudomonas sp. PDM19 (assembly GCF_014852215.1). Classification (NCBI taxonomy): domain Bacteria; kingdom Pseudomonadati; phylum Pseudomonadota; class Gammaproteobacteria; order Pseudomonadales; family Pseudomonadaceae; genus Pseudomonas; species Pseudomonas sp. PDM19. Next base: position 1,294,410 of record NZ_JACVBG010000002.1, read on the forward strand.
CCTGAAGGCCCGCCCGGCCTACCGTGCTGCAGTGATGACCGACCTGACCTGAATGCCTGCGCGTGCCCCGGAGGTTGCAATCCTCGCGGCGTACCCTTATCAAGCAGGCCTTTTTTCCAAAGACATGCGTCTTTCCACCGACTTGCAACGGGAAAACCCATGAGTTCCGCGCTGTCCATCCGTCAACTGACGAAGACCTACGGCAACGGCTTCCAGGCCCTCAAGGGCATCGATCTGGACGTCGCCGAGGGCGATTTCTTTGCCTTGCTGGGCCCCAACGGCGCCGGCAAATCGACCACCATCGGCATCCTCTCCACCCTGGTGAACAAGACCAGCGGCACGGTCAACGTGTTCGGCCATGACCTGGACAAGGACCCGTACGGCCTCAAGCGCTGCCTGGGCGTGGTGCCCCAGGAATTCAACTTCAACCAGTTCGAGAAGGTGTTCGACATCGTCGTCACCCAGGCCGGCTACTACGGCATCCCGATGAGCGTGGCCAAGGGCCGCGCCGAGAAGTACCTGACCCAGCTGGGCCTGTGGGACAAGCGTAATTCCGCTTCCCGCGAGCTCTCCGGCGGCATGAAGCGCCGCCTGATGATCGCCCGCGCGCTGGTGCACGAGCCGCGTCTGCTGATCCTCGACGAACCCACCGCCGGGGTGGACATCGAACTGCGCCGCTCGATGTGGAACTTCCTCACTGAGCTCAACCAGGAAGGCATCAGCATCATCCTCACCACGCACTACCTGGAGGAGGCCGAGCAGCTGTGCCGCAACATCGCGATCATCGACCACGGCACCATCGTGGAGAACACCAGCATGCGCAAGCTGCTGAACAAGCTGCATGTGGAGACCTTCTACCTCGATCTGCAAGGCACCCTGAGCGAGGCGCCGAAGCTGGATGGCTACCCGGTGCGGCTGGTGGATGACCACACGCTGGAGGTGCAGGTGGACAAGTCGCTGGGCATCAACGGGCTGTTCGTCCAGCTCAATGCCCAGGGCCTGCAGGTGCTGAGCCTGCGCAACAAGAGCAACCGCCTGGAGGAACTGTTCGTGTCGCTGGTGGAGAAGAATCTGTCGAAGGTGGCGGTATGAGTCACGAACTGCGCGCCAACTGGGTCGCCCTCAACACCATCGTCTACCGCGAAGTCCGCCGCTTCCTGCGCATCTGGCCGCAGACCCTGCTGCCGCCGGCGATCACCATGGTTCTGTACTTCGTCATCTTCGGCAACCTGATTGGCCGGCAGATCGGCGACATGGGTGGCTTCACCTACATGCAGTACATCGTGCCGGGGCTGATCATGATGTCGGTGATCACCAACTCCTACGGCAATGTGGTGTCGAGCTTCTTCGGCAGCAAGTTCCAGCGCAACATCGAGGAGCTGCTGGTCTCGCCGGTGTCGCCGCACACCATCCTCCTGGGCTTCGTCTGCGGCGGCGTGCTGCGCGGGCTGGCGGTGGGCGTGATCGTCACCATCCTGTCGCTGTTCTTCACCGACCTGCAGATCCACCACCTGGGCATCACCGTGCTGGTCGTGGTGCTGACCGCCGGAATCTTCTCCATGGGCGGCTTCGTCAACGCCGTGTTCGCGCGCAACTTCGACGACATCTCCATCGTCCCGACCTTCGTGCTGACACCGCTGACCTACCTGGGCGGGGTGTTCTACTCGATCACGCTGCTGCCGCCGTTCTGGCAGACCGTGTCGCTGGCCAACCCGATCCTGCACATGGTCAACGCGTTCCGCTACGGCATCCTCGGCGTGTCCGACATCCGCATCGGCACGGCGGTGGTCTTCATGCTGGTGGCGACCGTGCTGCTCTACATCTTCTGCGTGCGCCTGCTGGTGAGTGGGCGCGGCATGCGGCAGTGAGCAGCGTGTTGCGCAGATGAAAAAGGCCCCGGTTGGGGCCTTTTGATTTTCTGTTTTTCGTAGGGTGGACCTGTCAACGCCGGAATTTATGTTCGCGAGCAAGAACTGGGCGTCCCCCTCGCTCCTACGAAAAGCGTTTTTGTGGGAATTCGATGACGAAGCGTGTCCACCCCTGCGCCGACTCGCAGCGAATCTCCCCGCCATGGGCGCGGACGATGGAGCGGCAGATCGCCAGCCCCAACCCGGCATGTTCGCCCTGGCCTTCGCGGCGTGCCGGGTCGGCGCGGTAGAAACGGTCGAACAGGCGTGGCAGGCGCTCGGCAGGAATCTCCCGTCCCGGGTTCTCCACGCTCAGGCGGCCCGGCTCCAGGCGCACGCGAATCTGCCCGCCGTCCGGGGTGAAGCGCAGGGCGTTGTCCAGCAGGTTGGCCAGCACCCGGCGCAGCAGCGCACGGTCGCCCTGTACCGACAGCTCGCCGTCGCGCTCCAGGCGGATGGACTTCTCCTCGGCCAGCGGCCCGTAGAACTCCAGCAACTCGTCTACCTCACCGGCCAGCGCCAGCGGCTGGCTGCTGGGGCTGAGCAGGCCGTGGTCGGCCTTGGCCAGGAACAGCATGTCGTTGACCATCGCGGTGAGCCGTTCCAGCTCCTCCAGGTTGCCATGCAGCGCCTCGCGATAGTCCTCCAGGCTGCGCGTGCGCGACAGCACCACCTGGGTCTGGGTCAGTAGCCCGGTCAGCGGCGTGCGCAGCTCGTGGGCGATGTCGGCGGAGAACGCCGACAGGCGTTGGAAGGCCTCTTCCAGACGCGCCAGCATGGCGTTCAGCTCGCCCGCCAGGCCGCGCAGTTCCTGCGGCATCTGCCCGGCGTCCAGGCGGGTGGTCAGCGAGTGCGCGCTGACCTGCGCCGCCACCTCGCTCATGCGTCGCAACGGGCGCAGGCTGGCACGGGCGGCCCAGGCGCCGAGCAGGGCGGTCGCCAGGGCGGAGAGGCCCATGGTCATCCAGATCAGCCGTTGCATGCGCTGCAGGAAGTGCTGGTGGTGGGTGATGTCGAGGATCAGCGTCAGCTGCGCGCCGTCGCGCTGCTCGGCGTCCAGCGGGGCCTGCAGTTCGCGGAAGGACTGCTCCTCGCCGGTGGCCATGTTCATCGCCGGGCGTTGCTCGAACCAGGTGGCGCCGTCCGCGCCCTGCAGGCGCAGGCCGAGGTCGGGGTGGCGACGCAGTTCGCGGCGCAGTTCGGCGGTGTGCGGTGCCAGCTGCTGCGGGCCGCCAACATCGCCCAGTACGTCGCGGAAGATCGCCAGCTTGCCGGCCATCAACTGGTGGTCGAGTTCGATGAAGTGGGCTTCGCTGGCGCGGCTGAAGATGATCCCGGCCAGCAGCGACACGGCAGCGGTACAGGCGGCGAACAGCAGGCTCAGGCGCAGACCGAGGGACAGGCGCGCACTCATGCTTCGCGCTCTTCCAGCACGTAGCCCATGCCGCGCACGGTGTGGATCAGGCGCTGCGGGAAGTCGTCGTCGACCTTGGCGCGCAGGCGGCGGATGGCGACTTCGATGACGTTGGTGTCGCTATCGAAATTCATGTCCCACACCTGGGAGGCGATCAGCGACTTGGGCAGCACCTCGCCGCTGCGGCGCAGCAGCAACTCCAGCAGGGCAAACTCCTTGGCGGTCAGGTCGATGCGCTTGCCGGCGCGCTGCACGCGGCGGCGCAGCAGGTCCAGTTCGAGGTCGGCCAGTTGCAGGGTGGTTTCCTGGATCTGCTGGCCGCCACGGCGCAGCAGCGTGCGCACGCGGGCCAGCAGCTCGACGAAGGCGAAGGGCTTCACCAGGTAGTCGTCGGCGCCCAGTTCCAGGCCGCGCACGCGGTCTTCCACGGCATCGCGGGCGGTGAGGAACAGCACGGGCACGGCGCTGCCGGTCTGGCGCAGCGCCTGGAGGATCTGCCAGCCGTCGCGGCCGGGCAGCATCACATCGAGGATCAGCAGGTCATGCTCGCCAGCCAGGGCCAGTTGCAGGCCTTCGTCGCCGTCGGCGGTCAGGTCGACGGCGAAGCCGGCCTCGCTCAGGCCCTGCTGCAGGTACTGGCCGATGCGCGGTTCGTCTTCGACGATGAGAAGTTTCATCCGGGTATCCCTTGTGGCGCTCGGGGCGCAGCTGTCATCAGGGTAATGGGGCGGTCAGCGAACTGACAGTGTCGGCGTTGCAGACTGGCGCTGTGTTCATTTTCCAGCGCCATCGAGGAGCCCGCCATGCACCTGATCATCTCCACGCTGTTTGCCGTGCTGTTCTTCCCCGCCACGCCAGCCTGGGCTGACGGGGGAGGGGATATCACCTTCCAGCGTATGCAGGAGCAGGCCGCGACGGTGCGCCAGGCCTGCTGAATCCGATTCATCGTGCTGCCCCTTGCCCGCCCTCTGGCGGGCTTTTTTTCGCCCTCTTTATACCTCGCGCCAGGCAGGCGAGCGCCAAGCTGACAGAGTTGTAATCTTCCCGACAGCTAGTCCTCAGCCGCAGACAGCGAGCATGGCCACAGACCCTGAAGGAGAGTCGCCATGTCCCTGCGTCATCTGCTCCAAGCTTCCATCCTCGGCCTCGCCGCCGCCATCAGCCTGCCGGTCCTGGCCGATGCCGGGCACGCCTACGACTTCGGCCAGCCGGCCAAGGCCACCCAGGCCACCCGCACCGTGCAGATCAAGCTGGGCGAGATGTTCTTCGAGCCCGAAAGCATCGACGTGAAGCCGGGCGAGACTGTGCGCTTCGTCATCCACAACACCGGCAGCCTGATGCACGAATTCAACCTGGGCAGCGCGGCCATGCACGCCGGCCACCAGAAGGAAATGCAGCAGATGATGGATTCCGGGATGCTCACCCCCACCGGCATGCAGCACGACATGAGCCGGATGGACCACAGCAAGATGGGCCATGGCGATAAGCCGATGGGCCAGATGATGAAGCACGACGACCCCAACAGCGTGCTGGTGGAGCCGGGCAAGACCGCCGAGCTGACCTGGACCTTCAGCAAGGCCACCAGCCTGGAGTTCGCCTGCAACATTCCGGGGCACTACCAGGCCGGCATGGTCGGCAAACTGACCGTCAGGCCCTGAGCGGGAGCGCCGTGATGATCCGCGCACGGGAATGGGCTCTGGGGGCGCTGCTGCTGGCACCGTTGGCGGTGCATGCGGGCGTGTATGACCTGACGATTGGCAAGGGCGAGCTGAAGCTGTCCGACGGCGCCCGCGAGGCGCTCACGGTGAATAGCCGCACGCCTGCGCCGGAGCTGCGCTTCAAGGAGGGCGAGGACGTCGAGCTGCGCGTCACCAACACCCTCGAGCGCGACACCTCGCTGCACTGGCACGGGCTGATCCTGCCCTACACCCAGGATGGCGTGCCGGGCATCAGCTTCCCCGGCATCAAGCCTGGCGAGACCTTCACCTACCGCTTCACGGTGAAACAGTCCGGCACCTACTGGTACCACGCCCACAGCGACTTCCAGGAGATCGAGGGACTCTACGGCCCGCTGGTGATCGAGCCGAAGGCGCGCGAGCCATACCGCTACGACCGCGAGTACACCCTGCTGCTGGCCGACTGGCACGACACTCGCCCGGAAACCGTGTTCGCCAACCTGAAGAAACAGAGCGACTACTACAACCGTAACCAGCGCACCCTCGGCGACTTCATCGCCGACTCCAGCGCCAAGGGCTTCATGGCGACCCTGCGCGACCGTCTGGACTGGGGTGGCATGCGCATGACGCCGACGGACATCGCCGACATTGCCGGCTTCCGCTTCCTGGTCAATGGCCAGGACAGCGAGCAGAACTGGACCGGCCTGTTCAAGCCCGGCGAACGGGTGCGGCTGCGCATCATCAACGGCTCGGGCATGAGCTACTTCGACCTGCGCATTCCCGGCCTGAAGATGACCGTGGTGCAGGCCGACGGCAACGACGTGCAGCCGGTGACGGTGGACGAACTGCGCATCGCCGTGGCCGAGACCTACGATGTGATAGTCCAGCCGCAGGAGGATCGCGCCTACACCTTCTTCGCCGAGGCCATGGACCGCAGCGGCTACGCCCGCGCCACCCTGACCCCGCGCGCCGGGTTGCAGGCCGAGGTGCCGGCGCTGCGCGAGCGGCCACTGCTGACCATGGCCGACATGGGCATGAGCCACGAGGGCATGGACCATGGCGGGATGGCGATGGCTGGCCCTGAGGCCGCGGATATGTCCGGCATGGATCATTCCAGCATGGCCGGCATGGACCACTCGCAGATGACGGGCATGGATCACTCGGCCATGGCCGCGCCGAAGTCCGACTACGCATCGGGCAGCGGGCTGACGCCGCAGCCGGCCGAGCCGGGCAATCGTCTGCTGGTCTATGCGGACCTCAAGGCCATGCGCCCCTATGCCGACTACCGGGCGCCGGACCGCACCATCGAGTTCCGCCTGACCGGCAACATGGAGCGCTACTTCTGGTCCATCGACGGCAAGAAGTACTCCGAGGCCGAGCCGATCCGCCTGACCTACGGCGAGCGGGTGCGCATCCGCTTCGTCAACGACACCATGATGACTCACCCCATGCACCTGCACGGCATGTGGATGCAACTGGACAAGGGCAACGGTCGCTTCAACCCGCTCAAGCACGTGGTCAGCGTGGCGCCGGGCAGCACCCTGGACGTCGACGTGCCCGCCGATGCGCTGGGCGAATGGGCCTTCCACTGCCACCTGATCTACCACATGGCCGCCGGCATGATGCGCAAGGTCATAGTCGAGCCGGCTCCCGCCAGCGCCAGCCTCTGAGGAACCGCCATGAAACGCATAGCAACGGTGGCCTGCGCGGCGACCCTGGGCCTGGCCTTGCCCGCCGAAAGTGCCGAGATGGACGACATGCCCATGGGCTCGCTGCTGATCCAGCGCCTGGAAAGCCGCTTCCACGGCAACGACCAGGCGCTGGGCTGGGAAGCCCAGGGCTGGTACGGCACCGATTACCAGAAGCTGCGCCTGAAACTGGAAGGCGAGCGCGACGCCGGCGGCCCGACCACCGACAACGAAGTGCAGCTGCTCTACCAGCGCATGGTCGCGGACTTCTGGGACTGGCAGGTGGGCGTGCGCCACGACGACCAGCCGGGACCGTCGCGCAGTTATGCGGTACTGGGTATCCAGGGCCTGGCGCCGCAGTGGTTCGAGGTGGACGCCAACCTGTTCCTCAGCGAGCGTGGGGATCCATCCCTGCGCCTGGAAACCGAGTACGAACTGCTGCTGACCCAGCGGCTGATCCTCGAACCCTCGCTGGAATACAACCTGGCGCTGGCCGATGACCGCGACATCGGCGTGGGCGCCGGTGGCAGCGAACTGGAGGCTGGCCTGCGCCTGCGCTACGAAGTGCGCCGGGAGTTCGCGCCGTACTTCGGCTACGTCTGGAGCAAGACCTACGGCCGCAGCGGCGACCTCGCCCGCGCGGAGGGCGAGGACGACGAGGAGGGGTACTGGGTCGCCGGTGTGCGCATGTGGTTCTGATTGGCTCTACGCCATCCTACAAAGGCATACGCCTTACACGCCTAAGTGCCCGGTTTGTCCGCCGCCTGCTGAAAGGGCCGGCGGATTTGTATACACTCGCCGCCTCGCGCCACCACCCGCATCGCCGATCCAGCAGGTCATCCCCATGCAGCATCCCGCCGAACACTCGCCCCTGGGCAAATCCAGCGAATACGTCTCCACCTACGCGCCGGAGCTGCTGTTCCCGATCTCCCGCACCACCAAGTGGGCGGAGCTGGGCCTGACCGCTCAGACCCTGCCGTACCAGGGCGTGGACCTGTGGAATTGCTACGAGTTGTCCTGGCTCACCGCATCGGGCAAGCCGGTGGTGGCCATCGGCGAATTCGCGATTCCGGCGCAGTCGCCGAACATCATCGAGTCCAAGTCCTTCAAGCTTTACCTCAACTCGCTGAACCAGACCGCCTTCGACAACGCCGAGGCCGTGCGGGCGGTGATGGAGCGCGACCTGTCCGCTGCTGCTGGCGCACCGGTGGGCGTGCGTGTGCGTGGGTTGGACGAAGTGGCGGGCGAGGGCGTGGCCGTCATCGAGGGCACCTGTGTCGACGACCTGGACATCGCGGTGGCGAGCTATGACCACCCGCGCCCGGAGCTGCTGCGCTGCGATGACACCCGCCGTGTCGACGAAGTGCTCTACAGCCACCTGCTCAAATCCAACTGCCCGGTCACCGGTCAGCCGGACTGGGGCACGTTGGTCGTGGAATACAGCGGTCCGGTGCTGGATGCCGCGAGCCTGCTGGCCTATGTCGTGTCCTTCCGCCAGCACCAGGACTTCCACGAGCAGTGCGTCGAGCGCATCTACCTCGACCTGCAGCGCCTGCTGCAACCGACCCGCCTGACCGTCTATGCGCGCTACGTGCGTCGTGGCGGGCTGGACATCAACCCCTATCGCAGCAGCGAAGCGGTGCAGCCGGACAATCGCCGGCTGGTGCGCCAGTAACGCTCGGCGCGCCTGTAAAACGCGGATACGAAAAACCCGGCCTTGGCCGGGTTTTTCACGTCGGGAGCGTCTGTCAGGGGCAATCAGATCCCCATGTTCGCCAGGCTCTGCACGATGGAGCGCAGCGTGCCGGCCAGCGTCGGATGGCTCGCCTCGAAGCGCTCCACGGCCAGGTTGACGTTGTCCATCAGGGTCTCGTCGGCCAGCGCCTCTTCGTTGGCCAGCTGCATCTCGATGTCCTTGATCAGGGCTTGCAGTGATTCGCGCTCTTCCGCGTTCAGCGGCGGCTGACGTTCCAGCTGGTCGCGCAGGGCCTGGAGTTCTTCCTGGAGGCGTTGTGTCGGCATGGTGGTGTCCTTCTGCGGTACGTACCCAAAGATGGACCTCGCCCGGCGGGGAAAAGGTCCATCGCCATGCCTTTGAGCTTAACTCGCCGCGCGCACCCTTGCCTGATGCCGATCAATTCGCAGGAGTCGTTCGAGCAGTGGGAAGAAGTGCTCCAGCTCCGGTGTGCGCATGGCCGGGTCCTTGCCCAGGTCATCCAGCCGGCGCAGGGTCAGCGCGTCCTGGGAGAAAGGCGCGTTGAGGAAGGCGCTGGAGCCGCGCTCATCGAACGGTCCACCCTGCAGCGCCAGGCTCTGCCGCGAAGCCCAGGACAGGCCGGCGTGGTAGGCCGGGTCGACCGCGCAGAGGTAGCGCTTGGCGGCCACGTGCAGGCGAATCGGCTGCCAGACGGATTCGGGCAGCAGTTCGCGCAGCAGTTGGGCGCCGAACTCCTCGTGGCGCTGGTCCTGTTCGTCGATCAACTGCGGGTCTTCATAGAGGTGGCCGATGTCGTGGAGCAGGGCGGCGATCACCAGGCTGTCGGAGCAACCGGCGCGCTCGGCCAGGGTGGCGCACTGGAGTGCGTGCTCGGCCTGGCTGACAGCTTCGCCATAAGGCTCGGCGCCGTGGCTGGCGAAGCGCTCGGCCAGCTCGTCGAGGAAACGGTGGCGTTCGTGCTTCATGGCTTTTCTCCTTTCAGGCGGCGGCCGGCGATGTCCTGCAGGCAGGAATCCAGCTCGCCCAGGTGATCGATGACCGAATGCACACCGAGGCGGTACAGGCCTAGCGTTGCCTGCGCGCGCAGGCGGTCGCGGTCGAGGTTGCCGAGGGCGTCCCAGTCCCCCGGTGCGTGGCCGCAAAGAGGCCCGCTGGCGGCCAGGCCTATGGTCCACAGGCCGGCGTTGAGGCCCGCCTGGAGCAGGCGCGGCTGGCCGCTGACCAGCACGCAGCCGTCCAGGTGCGGGCTGTCCAGCTGCATCAGTGCCTGCCAGCAGGAGTCCGGTGCGGGCCATTGGCGCCCGGCGATGTCCAGGCCGGTGGCGAGGCGATCGTCCAGGGCAGCGGCCAGGTGCAGCGTGGTGGCGTTGGGCAGCTCATCGAGCCAGGCGCAGGGCACGCCGCGCTGGTGCAACGTCTGCAGGGCGTCCAGGGCGCCGGGAGTGGCCTCGGCGTGGGCCTGGGCGGCGTCGTCCAGGGCGGCCTGGAAGCGGTTGCGCTCCTGCGGCTCGGCGCAGCGGCCCAGGGCAAGGTCCAGCGCATCCTGCGGGGGCAGGGCGAGGGCACTGGTCAGGCGCTCCGGCGGACAATCGGGGCAGGTGCGTTGCAGGGCAACCGGCAGCGTCCTTGCGCCGAAGTCCACCAGGTCGCCCGACAGTCCGAACAGCAGGGAGGTGAAGCGCGGAAGGTCGGCGGTCGCAGGCATGGTGGGCTTTTCTGATAATTGGTCTAGGCCAGACTAGCGGGCCAATGTGACGGTCCGATGAAGTCCGGCGCCATGTCGCTATAATCGCCGCGCCTTTTTGCGGAAGACGCCCATGCCGGTCGAACCCACGCCTCATTACCTGCGCATCCGTGACCAGCTGGCGCAGGACATCGCCAATGCCACCCTGAGCCAGCGCCTGCCCGCCGAGCGCGAGTTGGCCGAGCGCTTCGGCTGCACCCGCGTGACCCTGCGCGAGGCGCTGCAGCAACTGGAGACCGAGGGCGTGCTGTACCGCGAGAACCGCCGCGGCTGGTTCGTCTCGCCGCCGCGCATCCGCTACAACCCGACTCGCACCACGGGCTTCATGGACTACGTCGAGGCCCAGGGCCGCGTACCGCGCACCGAGGTCCTGGCCGCCGAGCGCCGCGCCGCCGGGCCGGCCCTGGCGCGCCGCATGGGGCTGGACGAAGAGGCCGAGGTATTCCACATACTGCGCCGCCGCTGGGTTGACGAGCGGCCGGTGATGCTCGAGGAAATCACCCTGGACGCCAGCTGGTGCCCCGGCCTGCTCGATCACGGGCTGGATACCTCGCTCACCCGCGTGCTGCGCGAGGAGCTGGGGTTGAGCCTGTCGCGCTCCGAGCTGGCCATGCACTCCACGGCGCTGGTGGAGGCGCGGGCGACGCCGCTGCAATTGACGCCGGGCTCGCCGGGGCTCTACGTGGAGCGCGCCAGCTATGTCGAGGGCGGCCGGCTGGTGGAGTGGGACCAGGAGTTCTGGCGTTCCGATGCGCTGGAAATTGTCATCGACGCACGGTATCCCGACTGAAGTGGCACTATGCTTTCAACTGCAAGCAAGCGAAACGGCAGCCCACGCCCCTGAATCGAAATCCTGCGAGTTCGGTCCGGGTCTGCAAAACCGTTGCGCCTCTATATAATCTGCCCGCATAGCGGGGCCGCCATGGCTGGCCCGATTCACATTCACTGGAGAATTCCCGATGCGCCCACTAGGCGTCCAATGGACGAAACGCTGCTTCAGCCTGCTCGCCGCCGCCGGCCTGGCCACCATTCCCTTCCTGGCGCAGGCCGCCAGCGAAGACGACCCGTGGGAAAGCATCAACCGTCCGATCTTCACCTTCAACGACACCCTGGACACCTACGCCCTCAAGCCGCTGGCCCAGGGTTACCAGTACGTCACCCCGAACGTCGTGCAGGATGGCGTGCACAACTTCTTCGGCAACATCGGTGACGTGAAGAACCTGGTCAACGACCTGCTGCAGTTGAAGTTCCGCGATGCCGGCGTCGACACCAGCCGCCTGCTGTTCAACACCACCTTCGGCCTGGCCGGCTTCATCGACGTGGCCACCCACATGGGCCTGCGCCGCAACGACGAAGACTTCGGCCAGACCCTCGGCCATTACGGCGTGGGCAGCGGCCCCTACGTGATGCTGCCGTTGCTGGGCCCGAGCACGCTGCGCGATGCGCCTTCGCTGATCCCGGACTCCTACACCGGACCTTATCCGTACATCGACAACGTGCCGGTTCGTAACAGCATGCGTGCCGTGGACGTGGTCGATACCCGTGCCGACCTGCTCAAGTCCGAGAAGCTGATCAGCGGCGACAAGTACACCTTCATCCGCAACGCCTACCTGCAGAACCGCGAGTTCAAGGTCAAGGACGGCGAGGTCGAAGACGACTTCTGATCGGCCTTGCGCGCAGGTCCCTCCTGTCCTCCAGCCCGCGCCATTCGTGGTGCGGGCGGCGCCTGCTTGAACCCTTGAGCGGATGGGAGTAGTGTCTGCGCCTTGTCGCGACCGACCCGCGCCGCTGTTCCCTAGAATGAGCGCCAAACCACAACCCCGGCGCCGTTTGCCTGGATGACCCATGCACAAAGCCAGTGCCTCGCTGCTGATTATCGATGACGACGACGTCGTCCGCGAAAGCCTCGCCGCCTACCTGGAAGACAGCGGGTTCAAGGTCACACAGGCCACCAACGGCCTGGAAGGCCTGAAAGTCTTCGAACACGAACTCCCCGATCTGGTGATCTGCGATCTGCGCATGCCGCAGATGGACGGCCTCGAGCTGATCCGTCGTGTCAGCGAGATGGCGGTGGAAACCCCGGTGATCGTGCTGTCCGGTGCCGGCGTCATGAGCGACGCCGTCGAGGCCCTGCGCCTGGGCGCCGCCGACTACCTGATCAAGCCGCTGGAAGACCTCGCCGTCCTGGAGCACTCGGTTCGCCGTGCCCTGGATCGCGCCTACCTGCGCTCGGAAAACCGCCGCTACCGCGAAAAGCTGGAAACAGCCAACCGTGAGCTGCAGGCCAGCCTGAACCTGCTCCAGGAAGACCAGAACGCCGGTCGCCAGGTGCAGATGAACATGCTGCCGGAGACGCCGTGGGAATCCGAGGGCCTGGCCTTCTCCCACCAGATCATCCCGTCGCTGTATCTGTCGGGCGATTTCGTCGACTACTTCCGCGTGGACGCCCGTCGCATCGGCTTCTACCTGGCCGACGTTTCCGGCCATGGTGCTTCGTCGGCCTTCGTCACCGTGCTGCTGAAATTCATGACCACGCGGCTGCTCTACGAGTCCAAGCGCAACGACATGTTGCCCGAGTTCAAGCCGTCGGACGTTCTCGGCCATATCAACCGCGGGTTGATCAACTGCAACCTGGGCAAGCACGTGACCATGCTGGGTGGCGTGATCGACCTGGATACCGACCGTCTGACCTACAGCATCGGCGGTCACCTGCCGCTGCCTGTGCTTTATGTCGACGGCGAAGCCCGCTACCTGGAAGGCCGTGGCCTGCCGGTGGGGCTGTTCGACGAAGCGACTTACGAGGATCATGTCCTCGATCTACCCAAGTCCTTCAGCCTTTCCCTGTTCTCGGACGGCATTCTCGACGTCCTTCCGGGAGCTACGCTGAAGGAAAAGGAGACGGCCCTGCCCGAGCAGGTCGTCGCCGCCGGCGGAACCCTCGATGGCCTGCGTCAAGTCTTCGGACTGGCCAAGTTGTCCGAGATGCCGGATGATATTGCCTTGCTGGTGTTGAGCAGGAACCTTGCATGAGTACCGGTAAAATCCAGTTCGCCGAGCAGGATGGCTCATTTGTCCTGAAGTTTGTGGGCGAAGTCCGACTGACCCTGTGTTCGGCGCTGGATGCCACCATTGAAAAAATCTTCGCCGCGTTGAATTTCTCGGCGATCATCATCGATCTCACGGAAACCCAGAGCATCGACAGCACCACGCTGGGCCTCCTGGCGAAGCTGTCCATTCTCTCGCGGCAGAAGGTCGGTCTGTTGCCCACGCTGGTCACCACCAACGCGGACATCACCCGGTTGCTGCAATCGATGGGCTTCGATCAGGTGTTCAACATCGTCGATCGCCCGATTCCGTGCTCGGATTGCCTGACCGATCTGCCTCCCCAGGACCAGTCCGAGGAGGTGGTGCGCGGCAAGGTGCTCGAAGCCCACCGTATCCTGATGGGCCTGAACGAGACCAACCGCGAGGCCTTCCATGATCTGGTGAGCGCACTCGAGCGCCACTGATTCGATGAGCTCCAATGCAAACCGGCGCCCTGGGGCGCCGGTTTGTTTTTGCTCGTCTACAGCATTTGCCGCGATCAGCGGCCGGCGAGCAGTGCCTCGAGCTTCTCCTGGTCGCGGGCGAACAGGCGGATGCCTTCGGCGAGCTTCTCGGTGCCCATGGCGTCTTCGTTCATCTGCCAGCGGAAGGCACTCTCGTCCAGCACCTGGCGGGCTTCGCCTCCGCCCGGCTGCAGAGCGCGCGGCAGTTCGCCTTCGGCGTCGGCCAACTGTTGCAGCAGGTCCGGGCTGATGGTCAGGCGGTCGCAGCCGGCGAGCTGCTCGATCTGTCCGAGGTTGCGGAAGCTGGCGCCCATCACCACGGTCTCGTAACCGTTGGCCTTGTAGTAGCGATAGATGCGCGAGACCGACTGCACGCCTGGATCTTCCGCGCCCACGTAGTCGCGGTTGTTGGCCTTCTTGTACCAGTCATAGATGCGCCCGACGAAGGGCGAGATCAGGAATACGCCGGCGTCGGCGCAGGCCGCAGCCTGGGCGAAGGAGAACAGCAGGGTCAGGTTGGTCTGGATGCCTTCGCGCTCCAGCTGCTCGGCGGCGCGGATGCCTTCCCAGGTGGAGGCGATCTTGATCAGCACGCGGTCGCGGCCGATGCCCTGCTGGTCGTACAGCTCGATCAGGCGATGGGCGCGCTGCAGCGTGGCTTCGGTATCGAAGGACAGGCGGGCGTCCACTTCGGTGGAGATGCGCCCCGGAATCACGCCCAGGATGTCCTTGCCCACGGCGACGGCGAAGCGGTCGCAGGCCAGGCCAGCGTCACCCTGCGCGCCTTCGGTGGCGCGAGCCAGGTGCTCGGTGTAGCGGGGCAGGGCGGCGGCCTTCAGCAGTAGCGACGGGTTAGTGGTGGCATCCACCGGCTTCAGGCGGCCAATGGCGTCGAAATCGCCGGTATCGGCGACAACCGTGGTGTACTGTTTGAGTTGTTCCAGCTTGGAGGTCATGGCGCGTCTTCCGTAGAGAGTGCATCGACCTTACCCGAGGCCGATGCGCCACTCAACGGGACTCAGTGACCGGCGAGAAGTTCTCCTGCCTGATCGAGCAGTCCGAGGGAATCCTTGGTCTTGTGAACGTCCACCGAGAGCAACTGGCGGAAGCGTCGCGCCCCTGGGAATCCCTGGGCCAGGCCGAGCACGTGGCGGGTTATGTGGTGCATGGCGCCACCCTCGGCGATGTGCCGCTCGATGTACGGACGCATCCGCGCCAGGGCCTCGGCGCGGGTGATGGCCGGTTCCTCGGACCCGTACAGCGCGGCGTCCACCTGGGCCAGCAGGTAGGGGTTGTGGTACGCCTCGCGGCCGAGCATCACGCCGTCGAACACCTGCAGGTGCTCGCGGCATTCCTCCAGGGTCTTGATGCCGCCGTTGAGGACGATCTCCAACTCTGCGAAGTCGCGCTTGAGCTGCGCGGCGATGTCGTAGCGCAGCGGCGGGATTTCGCGGTTTTCCTTGGGCGACAGGCCTTCGAGGATGGCGATGCGCGCATGCACGGTGAAGCTGCGGCAGCCGGCGTCGCGCACCTGGCCGACGAAGTCGCAGAGCTCTTCATAGCTGTCACGACCGTTGATGCCGATGCGGTGCTTGACCGTCACCGGGATCGATACCGCGTCACGCATGGCCTTCACGCAATCCGCTACCAGGGCCGGATGGCCCATCAGGCAGGCCCCGATCATGTTGTTCTGCACGCGGTCGCTGGGGCAGCCGACGTTCAGGTTCACCTCGTCGTAGCCCGCTTCCTCGGCCAGTTTCGCCGCGGCCGCCAGGTCCGCCGGGTTGCTGCCGCCCAGTTGCAGCGCCAGCGGGTGCTCGCATTCGTCGTGGCGCAGGAAGCGCGCGGCATCACCGTGCAGCACGGCGCCGGTGGTGACCATCTCCGTGTAGAGCAGCGCGTGGCTGGAAAGCTGGCGCAGGAAGTACCGGCAGTGTCGGTCAGTCCAATCCATCATCGGTGCCACGGAGAAGCGGCGGGAAGGCTCGGGGCGGGAGGTGGCGGTCGGTGCGGCAGTGGTCATGGTTACGTCGAATCTGGCTTCGCAAGGGGCGCGAAATCGCTCGCGCCGACGGAAAGGGCAAAGATTTTACCGGGGTTGCCGGCGCCGCGCACGGAAACCGGCAGGCGGTCTGCCGTCGGCTTGACCTGGTCGGGCGGTCCGCATCGATACAACTGCTACCCTCTGGGTTCCTGACAGAAGGATCTCACTCGATGAAACCCCTATTGTTGACGCTGCCGCTGATCCTGCTGGCCGCCTGTTCCTCGCCGGGCAAGCTTAAGGAGGAGGCGCCGGCATTGCGGCTCGAGAGCGGCAAGTCGCCCTCGGTCTACATGACCTGCCTGCTGCCAAAATGGCAGGCTATACGCCCTTCGGCGGCGGTGAAGGAAATCCGTTTCGGCTATCGGCTGCTGGCGCCGGCCGCCTCGGGTGATACCGCCGAAGTGCTGCTGGAGACGACGGCGGCGGACAAGGGCAGTGATGTCGTGCTCTATCGACGCAGTGTGCCGAGCCCGGACGATGCGATCACCCTGGCAGCGCGCAGCTGCCTGTAGCGACTCAAGCAGCGCCTCGTCTACCACTAAGGAACGATAGCCGCCGGGTGCAGCAGGCGGCCTAATGGCTCTGACAAGAATAATCGGGTTCCCCGGCAGCGTGCCCGCGCTGCGCAGCGGCAGGGCCCGCCAGAAGAGAGCTGTTGCCATGGATATCGCGCGTCCGCGTATCGTCCTCATCCTTACCCTGCAGACTTGCGGCCTGGTGCTGCTGTTCATCGCCCAGGCGCTGGGCGGCTGGCCGTTGTCTGTGTGCCTGCTGCTTGCCGCGATACTGCTCTGGGGGCCGTGGTTCGTCCCCGAGCGGGCGGCACCTGCTGGCGCGCTGGCGGTGCTGCCGGACGTCGCCGAGTTGACCCGCGAGCTGTCCCAGGGCACCAGTCGCAATGCTTTGTCCGCCGCCGGCGTGTCCTTCTCGGTGCAGCGGCTGGTGGAAAAGCTGGAATCCCAGGTGGTGGCCGCCGAGCAGATCGTCGGTAGCGCCGAAGTGATGATCCACACCGAGCGGGCTACCTCGAGTCTCGCGCGCCAGGCGAAGGAGGCCGCCACGCTCGCTCGTGCTGGCAGTGATAGCGGGCGCAGCGAACTGCAGGCGGCCATCGACTGCATGCGCCAACTGAGCCAGCGCGCCAGTGCCAGCCGTGCGCTGATCGAGACCCTGAATGCGCGCAGCGAGGATATCCAGCGCGTCACCCAGGTGATCCAGTCCATCGCCAGCCAGACCAACCTGCTGGCCCTCAACGCGGCCATCGAGGCGGCGCGGGCAGGGGAGCACGGCCGTGGCTTCGCCGTGGTGGCCGAGGAAGTTCGTGGGCTCGCCGGGCGCACCGCCGAGGCTACCGACGAGGTGGGGCAGATGATCGAGGATATCCAGCGCCAGACCGGCGAGGTGGTGGAGCAGATTCGCCAGCTTACCGATGACCTGGGCCTGGGCGTCAGTCAGGTGGAGAGCACCGGCCGCCAGTTGCAGGATATCGCCGGGTTGGCCGCCACCGTGGAAACCCAGATCACCGAGATCGCCGAGGGTGCGGAGATCAACCGCAACCAGCTGGACAGCCTGTTCGCCGCCGTCGAGCAGGTGCGCGGCGACCTGCGCGCCAGCGACGAGCAGACCCACCGTCTGGCCGATGCCGCGATGCAGCTGGAAAGCCAGGCGGAGACCATCAGCGAGCGTCTCGCCGAGGTGGCACTGGATGACTATCACCAGCGCGCCTACGACCTCGCCCGTGCTGGCGCCCAGGCCATCGGCGCGAAGTTCGAGACGGATATGGAGAACGGCCGGATCGGCTTCGATGACCTGTTCGACCGTGACTATCAGCCGATGCCCGGCACCCGTCCGCAGAAGTTCCGCACGCGCTTCGACCGCTACACCGACGAGGTGCTGCCGCGCATCCAGGAAGACCTGCTGCAACGCCACGAAGGGCTGGTGTTCGCCATCGCCTGTACCGCCGAGGGTTATGTGCCGACCCACAACCAGGCGTTCAGCCATCCGCCGAGCGGCGACCTGCAGATGGACATGCTCAAGAGCCGCAGCAAGCGCCTGTTCAACGACCGTACCGGCGTGCGCTGCGGCAGCCACAACCAACCGATGCTGCTACAGACCTACTGCCGCGATACCGGCGAGCTGATGCATGACCTGTCTGTGCCGATTTACGTGCGCGGGCGCCAATGGGGTGGGTTGCGTCTGGGTTACCGGCCGGAGGCCTGAGACCCAAAGCCGAATCGCAGGCGAAAAAAAGCCGCGAAGGAGTTGGACGCGGCTTGGTGCGGGCGTCCGGGAGACGTCCGCGAAAGGGACTCAGTGATGCCCGCAGAGGGCGTCGCGGCCTTGTTCGCCGAGGATGTTGAAGAGGATGTTCAGCACAACGGCCCAGATCGCGGTCATCGCGATGCCGCTGTGGGTGATCGGCTCCATCCACTGGGGCAGGGCGGCGAAGAAGTCCGGGCGCACCACCGGCACCATTCCCATGCCAATGCTCACCGCCACCAGCAGCTGGTTGCGGCGGTCGACGATGTCCGCTTCGTGGAGGATACGGATGCCGCTCGCCGCTACCATGCCGAACATGGCGATACCGGCACCGCCCAGCACCGCCGGCGGGATCGAGGCGACCAGGAAGGCGGCCTTGGGCAGCAGCGACAGGGCGATCAGGAACAGCGCGGCGGCGGCGGTGACATAGCGGCTGCGCACGCCGGTCATCTGCACCAGGCCGATGTTCTGGGCGAACGAGGAATGGGTGAAGGTGTTCATGAAGCCGGCGATGAACGATGCGCCGGCGTCGCACAGCAGGCCGCGGCGCAGGCGGTTGGGGCAGATTTCGGTCTCGGTGATCTTGCCCAGCGCGAGGAACATGCCGGTGGACTCGACGAAGATGATCACCACCACCAGGCACATGGACAGCACCGGGGCGAGGTGGAACTCCGGCGTGCCGAAATGCAGCGGAGTGACCACGTCGAACCACGGGCGCTGCTCGATGCCGTCCAGGCTGACCATGCCCATGCTGGCGCCGATGATGTAGCCCAGCAGCATGCCGATCAGCACAGAGACGTTGACCCAGAAGCCCTTCATGAAGCGGTTGATCAGCAGGATCACCGCCAGCACGAAGGACGACAGGGCGAGGTATTCGATGGCGCCGAAATTGGCGGCTGCCTTGCCGCCACCGGCCCAGTTGATCGCCACCGGGAACAGGCACATGCCGATGGAGGTGATCACGGTGCCGGTCACCAGGGGCGGGAAGAAGCGCACGATGCGGCTCATGAACGGCGCGATGACCATGCCGAAGAACCCCGCGGCGATGGTGGCGCCGAAGATGCCGGTCATGCCCACGCCGGGCATCCCGGCCATGGCCACCATGCTGCCGACGGCGGCGAAGCTGGCGCCCATCATCACCGGCATGCGGATGCCCACCGGGCCGATGCCGAGCGATTGCACGAGCGTGGCGATGCCGGCGACCAGCAGGTCGGCGTTGATCAGGAAGGCGATTTCTTCGCGGGAGAGACCGGCGGCCTGGCCGACGATCAGCGGGACGGCGACGGCGCCGCCATACATCAGGAGAACGTGCTGGAAGCCGACCAGCAGCAGTTGCAGCAAGGGCAAACGCTGGTCGACGGGCGAGCCGGTATGGGAGCGCTCAGTTACCACGGACATGCAACACCTCGGTTTTTATTGTTGTCAGTCGCTGGTTGCCGGACGGGCACGACAACCGGGAAGTACTGGCCGATCTCACCCCCGGGGCCGAGCGGGTGAAGCGGTGCGGGACTTTATAAACGCGATGTGTATTACGTTCAATCGATTTTTGTATACAACTCGTCGGTCACGTTTTGTCTCCATGGTGCTGCATGGCTCTAGGCCGCATGTTTCCTGGCTTCGGTAATTCTGTAGCCATTGGTCGAGTGGACTACATTTTTTGTTTCAGCAGTCGGCCCAACCTGTAGGAGCGCCATGCGGGCGATCGCGGGCATGGCCCGCTCCTGCAGGGAAATGCCGATCTGCGGGCATAAAAAAACCGCACCCGAAGGTGCGGTTTCTCTGGCCGTGCCGCAGGCTCAATTAACCTGGGCGCCCCTGGAGATCCAGTCTCCGACGAGCTTGCGCTCTTCCGGGGTCATCTGGGTGATGTTGCCCAGCGGCATCACCTGCGAGGCCACGGCCTGCGCCTGGATGCGCGGTGCGAGCTGCTGGATCTGCTGCGGGGTGTCGAACATCACGCCAGCCGGCGCGGTGCTGAACAGGTTGCTGGTCGGCTTGGCCGAGTGGCACACGGCGCAGCGTTCCTGGATGACGTGGTGAACCTTGTCGAAGCCTTCGGTCGAGCCGGCAGTGGACGCCTGGGCTGGAGCAGCCTGGGCCTGCTGGGCAGCGGCAGCCTTGGCGGCTTCCTCGTCCTTGGCGCGCTCGGCCGGGGTCTTGCCGCCGATGGCGGTTTCCGGCAGCGGCTGGTACTCCACTTTCGCCGGCTGGGCGCTGGCAGTGTTATCGCTGCTGGGGAGGTTCGGGCCGGTGACGAAGGCCAGGGCGATCATGCCGACGGCGCCGGCGGGCAGGGCCCAGGCCATGCCGTTGCCATTGTGGCGGGTGTTGAAGTAGTGACGCACGATCACCGCCAGCGCCGCGATGCAGGTCAGGATCAGCCAGTTGTAGTGGCTGCCGTAAGTGCTCGGGAAGTGGTTGCTGATCATGATGAACAGCACCGGCAGGGTGAAGTAGTTGTTGTGGCGCGAACGCAGCAGGCCTTTGGCCGGCAGTACCGGGTCGGGCTCGCGGCCTTCCTCGATGGCCTTAACCAGCGCGCGCTGGGCCGGCATGATCACGCGGAACACGTTGCCCACCATGATGGTGCCGATGATGGCGCCCACATGCAGGTACGCACCGCGACCGCTGAACACCTGGCTGAGCAGGTAGGCGGCGAGGACCAGCAGGCCGAACAGGATGGCGCCGAGCAGGGCGGGTTTCTTGCCCAGCGGGGAGTCGCACAGGGTGCTGTAGACGAACCAGCCGGCGATCAGCGAGCCGATGCCAATAGCCACGGCGGCGGCCGGAGCGAGGTCGCTGCCCGGAGCGATCAGGTACAGGGTCGGGTTCAGGTAGAACACGATGGTCAGCAGGCAGACACCCGACATCCAGGTGGAGTAGGCCTCCCATTTGAACCAGTGCAGATTGTCCGGCATTTTCGGCGGGGCGAGCTTGTACTTCTCCAGGTGGTAGATGCCGCCACCATGGATCGCCCATAGGTCACCGGAAAGCCCCTCGCGCGGGTTGGCGCGGTTGAGGTTGTTTTCCAGCCAGACGAAGTAGAACGAGGCGCCGATCCACGCGATACCCACGATCATGTGGATCCAGCGGACCAGCAGGTTCAGCCATTCGATGAGATGTGCTTCCACAGTTTTTTACCTCTTGCCCGGGCATCGCCGTCGCGCTGCGCGGGCCTCTCTTATTAGTTCGCTTGGGGGTCGAGGAGGAGCTGTTCGTCCTCGGTGAAGAAATGCTCGTCGCAGTTGTTGCCAGAACCGCTGCGATCGACCACCAGGAAGTCATCCCGCTTTTCGATCGTCAGCACCGGGTGGTGCCAGACGCCGCGGTGGTAATTGACGCCCTGCTTGCCGTTGGACAGGAAAGCGCGGACGAGACCCGATACAGGTACATCGCCAACTGGCGCGACCACGATCAGAAATGGGTTGCCGAGCAGCGGAATGAACGCCTGGCTGCCCTGCGGGTGACGTTCCAGCATGCGGATGCGCAAGGGCATCTCCAGGGATTCGGCGCTGAAGATGCTGATGATCGCCTTGTCATCGGGCTGCGCCGTTTCGACGGTGGCGAGCTTGTGATAACGGCGGGTGGAACCGTTGTTGATCATGAAGAAGTCACTGCCTTCAGTTTCGATGACATCACCGAACGGTGCGAAGGCTTCCTTGGTCAACGGCTCGATCTTCAGGGTACGCATGGCTGGTCTTCTTTTTCGTTGT
The DNA here is from genome assembly GCF_014852215.1 of Pseudomonas sp. PDM19. Classification (NCBI taxonomy): domain Bacteria; kingdom Pseudomonadati; phylum Pseudomonadota; class Gammaproteobacteria; order Pseudomonadales; family Pseudomonadaceae; genus Pseudomonas; species Pseudomonas sp. PDM19. The sequence continues at coordinate 1,316,120 of NZ_JACVBG010000002.1, forward strand.
TCGCATTGGCCCCTTCACCTTGAATGCATCGCTGGGAAGGGGAGTGAAGGTCCGCTCGCTCAGAGTTGCTGCAGGCGGAACATCGCGATCTTGTTGATCTCCGCCAGGGCAGTCTGGAACTCCTGCTCCGGCGTGTTGTGGATGCGCTCTTCGAACGCAGCGAGAATCTGGTGACGGTTGCTGCCCTTCACGGCCTTGATGAAGGGGAAGCCGAACCTGGCCTTGTAGGCGTCGTTGAGTTCGGTGAAGCGGGCGAACTCCTCGGCGGTGCAGTCCTGGATGCCGGCGCCGGCCTGTTCGGCGGTGCTGGAGGCAGTCAGTTCGCCACGCACGGCGGCCTTGCCGGCGAGGTCCGGGTGCGCGTTGATCAGCGCCAGCTGCGCTTCGTGGCTCGCGGACAGGAGGATGTCGGCCATGCGCTGCTGCAGCAGTTCGATGTCGTTCAGGCTTTCGTCGACGCCCAGGTCATAGGCTTTCTCGGCGACCCACGGGGAGTGCTCGTAGATGTCGGCGAAGGTGGCGACGAACGCGGCGCGGTCGAGGCTGGCCGGGGTCAGGGTCTGGAAGCGGCTCATGCCTGGTTCTCCTGCGCTTTGTACGGGTGGTTCTCGTGCCAGTGCTTGGCGATGTCGACGCGACGTGTGATCCACACCTTCTCGTGACCCTTAACGTACTGGATGAAGCGCTCCAGCGAGGCCATACGCGCCGGACGGCCCAGCAGGCGGCAGTGCATGCCGATGGAGAGCATCTTCGGCGCGCCCTCGGCACCCTCGGCGTAGAGCACGTCGAAGGCGTCCTTGAGGTACTCGAAGAAGTCGTCGCCCTTGTTGAAGCCCTGCACCTGGGTGAAGCGCATGTCGTTGGTGTCCAGGGTGTAGGGGATCACCAGGTGCGGCTTCTCGGCGGTGCTCGCCGGGTCCCAGTAGGGCAGGTCGTCGTCGTAGGTGTCGGAGTCGTAGAGGAAGTTGCCGTCTTCGCGGACGATGCGCCGGGTATTCGGGCCCAGGCGGCCGGTGTACCAGCCCTGCGGCCGCTGGCCGGTCAGCTCGGTGAGGATGCGCACGGCCTCGAACATGTGCTCGCGCTCCTGCTCCGGGTCCATGTACTGGTAGTCGATCCAGCGGTAGCCGTGGCTGCAGATCTCGTGGCCGTCGGCGACCATCTGGCGGATCGCCTCGGGGTGGCGCTGGGCGGCCATGGCCACGGCGAACACGGTCAGCGGCAGGTCATACTTGCGGAACAGCTTGAGCAGGCGCCACACGCCAGCACGGCTGCCGTATTCGTACAGCGATTCCATGCACATATTGCGCTCGCCCTTGAGCGGCTGGGCAGCAACCATTTCGGAGAGGAAGGCTTCGGATTCGGCGTCGCCATGGAGGATGTTGCGTTCGCCGCCTTCTTCATAGTTGAGGACGAAGGACAGGGCGATGCGCGCATCGTTCGGCCAGTGCGGATGGGGGATGTTGTTGCCGTAACCGATCAGGTCGCGTGGGTAGTCAGCGCTCACTGCAGTGTTCCTTCTTGTGGTTGGCGGTCGGCGCCGGGTCGGTGGACTGTGCGCTGCCGTTGATGGGTGCATTGTATACAAAATGTGGAGCGGTCTGTAAATACAATCTGCGCAACGGTCGTTTCATTCCTTTCGCCAGCGTTCGACAGGGCGTAGATGCCGGGTGTGCCCTGTTCTGGCGCGCCCTGAGGCGGGTTTTCCAGCTGTCTGGCACCAGGGTGTCGGTTGGCGCTGCAGGGGCTTTTTGCAGGATTGAATCAGTTTTTTGTATACAATCAATTGTGCCGCTGGGTATATTCGCTTCACCAAACGCACCCGCGGGCCGCTTCGATGGCGACCCGCTCATTCGCATCAACAAGACAGAGGAGGAAGGTGTCGGCCGGCTCCGCCGCAGGACACCGTTAAGCCCATGGGACGCCTGACCACTCACGTACTGGATTCCGCCCACGGCTGCCCCGGCCATGGCATCAAGATCGAGCTGTTCCGCGTCGAAGGCCAGCAGCTGGAACTGATCGCCACCCGCGTGACCAACGACGATGGCCGCTGCGACGAGCCGCTGCTGCAGGGCGACGACTTCCGCGCCGGCGTTTACCAGCTGCTCTTCAACGCTGGCGACTATTACCGCGCCCGTGGCGTCGAGCTGCCCCAGCCGGCATTCCTCGACCAGGTCGTGCTGCGCTTTGGCATCGCCTCGGAAAGCGACCACTACCATGTGCCGCTGCTGATTTCCCCCTACAGCTATTCCACCTATCGCGGCAGCTAGTCCCCGCCCGTAGGTCTTCCCCCGGACTCTTCGTGGAGTCTTCCTCAGCCCGCCCACACTGCGGGCTTTTTTTTGCCTGTCGTACGCACTATTGCTGAGAACGTACGGGCGGGATGGGCACATTTGGACTAGAAGAAAGGAGGGAAAAATCCGTTTCGAGGAGTGGTATGAGCAGGATTCTGATCGTCGATGAACAACCGGTGACCCGTCACGCGCTGCGGCTGATGATGGAAGCGGATCGGCACGAGGTCGTCGGCGAGGCGGACAACGGGCCCGATGCACTGCACCAGGTGCGGGTATGCAAGCCGGACCTGATGATCCTAGAACTGTCGATTCCACGCCTGGGTGGGCTGGAGGTCCTGCAGCGCCTGGTGGCACAGGAATCCCCCGTCAAGGTGCTGGTGCTCACTTCACAGGACTCCGAGTACTTCGCCGGGCGCTGCCTGACTGCCGGCGCCGCCGGCTTCGTCAGCAAGCAGGAGAACCCCCAGGCAGTGCGCGAAGCGGTGCGGGCCATCGCCCAGGGGCACAGTTATTTCCCCAGCCACGCGCTGGGCAGTGTCAGCGCGGCAGAAGAGGCCGGGCATGGCGAACTGATCAAGGGACTGTCGGTCCGCGAACTCAGCGTCCTGCAGCTACTGGCGCGAGGCTTGAGCAACATCGCCATCGCCGACCAGCTGGCCATCAGCGACAAGACCGTGAGCACCTACAAGGTGCGGCTGATGCAGAAGCTGCACGCCAAGTCTCTGGTCGAGCTGATCGATATCGGTCGCCGACATGGATTGGTGGAGGGCGGTGCCAGGGAAGAACCTGTTAGCGCAATGCCCGAGCTGGACGAGGCGCAGCATCGCGAGCTGGGCCTGTTGCGCAAGTTCATGGAGTCCATTCCGTATCCGATCAGCCTGCGCGGGCTGGACGGTCGCATCCAGTACTGCAGTGATGCTTCGCTGGAAGCCTTGGGTAGAACACGCGAAGAGGTTATCGGCAGCACCTGGTCGGAGTTGGGCGTATTCGCCAGCACTGACGAGGCACGGCTGCTGCAGGAGCGCTTCCTCGCAGCGGTCGGCAAGGGTGAGAGCCTGGACTGGGATGTCGAATTCCAGGGCGCTCAGAGTCGTCAGGTGATTCACGTCTGGGCGAGGCCCTACCGGGACGAGCAGGACGCCCTGCTGGGTGTGTTGAGCGGTGTCGTCGATATCACCCACCAGGACAATGTGATTCGCGGACTGCGCAATGCCAACGCCCGGATTGGCACCATCAGTCGGGGCAAGGGGTTGTTCCTCGCGAGCATGGGCAGCGAGTTGCAGGGGCCGCTGCAGAATATCCTGGCGATGATCGGCATGGCGCTGAACCAGGATGATCCTGCGCGGCGCGTCGAGCCGTTACAGGTGGCGCGCAGCATGGCGGAGAACATGCTGCACATGCTGGACGACCTGAACCTGCTCAGCCGCGCAGACCTGGGGCGGCTCCAGCTGGCGCCGGAAGAGGTGGACCTGAAAGCACTCGCGCAGCGTCAGTTGGATATGCTGGCTGAGCCGGCGATGGCGAAAGGACTGTCGCTGGATGCGGATTTCAGTCTGGCCTTGCAGCCCCGGGTCTGGTGCGATCCGATGCGCCTGCGGCAGGTGCTGAACAACCTGCTCAGCAATGCGCTGAAATTCACCGATCATGGGGCCATCATTTTGCGGCTGCTCGCGCGCGGTAGCGGGGAGGGCATGGTGGAGGTCCAGCTGGATGTCATCGACACCGGCGTGGGCATTCCGCTGGAAGAGCAGGAAACCCTGTTCGAGCCCTTTACCACGCCGTTGAAGGGCGAGCGGGTGCGCCGTGGTGGCACTGGCTTGGGGCTGGCCCTGTCGCGCAGCCTGGTCGAGCTGATGGGAGGTGAACTGACCATGAGCAGCCGCCCTGGAGTCGGCACCGAGTTCAGCATCAGGCTGCTGTTGCCTGCTGTGGAAGGCTGAGCCAATACCGCCTCGCTCCGATCGGGATGGCCCACGGTCCCCCGCAGGGCGAAACAAAAAGGCCCCGGCAATCGCCGGGGCCTTTTTTATCGTGCGTAGCAGAGACTCAGAGGAAGATGAACTTGGCCACGAAGATCGCGCACAGCGCATACAGGCTGATGGTCACGTCCTTGTGGCGGCCGGTGAAGACCTTCATCGCCACGTAGGTCACGAAGCCCAGCGCGATGCCGTCGGCGACCGAGAAGGTCAGCGGCATCATGATCACGGTGACGATGGCCGGGATGGTCTCGGTGTGCTCGTTCCAGTCGATGTGGGCCATGCCGCCCATCATCAGCATGGCGACGTAGATCAGCGCGCCGGCGGTGGCGTAGGCGGGGATCATGCCGGCCAGCGGGGCGAAGAACATCGCGGCGACGAACAATACACCCACCACCACAGCGGTCAGGCCGGTGCGGCCACCGGCGGCGACGCCCGCAGCGCTTTCCACGTAGCTGGTCACCGGCGGCACGCCGAGCACCGCGCCGAAGGCGCTGGAGGTGCTGTCGGCTTTCATGGCTTTCGACAGGTTCTCGATGCGACCGTCTTCACGCACCAGATGCGCACGCTGGGCAACGCCCATCAGGGTGCCGGCGGTATCGAACATGTGCACGAAGAGGAAGGCCAGGATCACGCTGATCATGGTGACGTTGAACGCGCCGGAAATGTCCATCGCCATGAAGGTCGGCGCCAGGCTCGGAGGCATGGAGAACACGCCGCCGAACTGGACGATGCCCAGCGCGATGCCGGCCACGGTGACGGTGAGGATGCTGATCAGGATGCCGCCGAACACACGGCGGTATTCCAGCACGGCGATCATCAGGAAGCAGATCGCGGCGAGCAGCGGGCCGGGGCTGGTCAGGTCACCCAGGTGAACCAGGGTGGCGGGGCTGGCGACCACGATGCCGGCGGTCTTCAGGCCGATCAGCCCGAGGAACAGGCCGACGCCGGCGCCCATGGCGAAGCGCAGGCTGACCGGGATGCTGTTGAGCAGCCATTCGCGGATGCGCGAGAAGGTCAGGATCATGAAGGCGATGCCGGAGATGAACACCGCGCCCAGCGCGATCTCCCAGCTGTAGTTCATGGTCTTGACCACGGTGTAGGTGAAGAAGGCGTTGAGGCCCATGCCCGGCGCCAGGCCCACCGGCCAGTTGGCGTACAGGCCCATCAGGAAGCAACCGAGCGCCGCGGCAAGGCAAGTCGCGACGAAGGCGGCGCCGTGGTCGATGCCGGCGTCGGCCATGATGTTGGGGTTGACGAAGATGATGTACGCCATGGTGATGAAGGTCGTGAGACCTGCGGCGAGTTCGGTCTTCACGGTGGTGCCGTGCTGGCTGAGCTTGAACAGGCGTTCGAGCAGGCCGGTAGCAGGCGGGCTGGTTGCAAAGGCTTGTTGTTCTTGTTTGGTGCTTTCCACAGCGGTACTCCTCAACGCTCTTGTTGTTGGTCCCTTGCCGTCGGCTGGTTCACCTGCGTCCCTTGCGCTAACGGAAAGAGTTGTGAGGGTGTGAATGTTGACCTTTGGGTCAGGAAGTCACGCCGCGATTATGCAGTTGTGTACAAAAAGTTCAAATAATGTTTAGTGTCTTGCTGAAAGATTTTTACAAGCAAAGCGTCGGAATGGTCGCACGCTGACCTTCGCCAGGCTCCTGTGCCGCGCGGCCTTGGGGTTGATGGGGAGTCGCTCGTGACGGCTGCACGATAGTGGCCACTTTGTGTACACTGTGCCCCATGCCTGGCCCGCGGCCAGCTCCACTCATGCCCCCACGGATTTCGCGCCGGTTCAACCCGGCTGAGCAGGGTTCGACTCCGATGACCGACCAGTTGCAACAGATCAGGAAGCAGCCGCGCAATGGCAAGGCGCGCAGCGGCACTCAGGACGAGATCGTCTACGCGCACATCTTCGACGCCATCCTCGAACAGCGCCTGGCGCCCGGCACCAAGCTGAGCGAAGAGGCCCTCGGTGAAATCTTCGGCGTCAGCCGCACCATCATCCGTCGCGCCCTGTCGCGCCTGGCCCACGAACAGGTCGTGCTGCTGCGTCCGAACCGTGGCGCGGTGGTGGCCAGCCCGAGTATCGATGAAGCCCGGCAGATCCTCTTCGCCCGCCGCACCGTCGAGCGCGCGATCACCGAGCTGGCCGTGGACAACGCCAGCAGCGACACCCTCGCCGAGCTGCGCGACATGGTTAAGCAGGAGCAATCCAGCTTTGCCCGCGGCGACCGCGGCGCCGGCATCCGCCTCTCCGGCGAATTCCACCTGAAGCTCGCCGAGATGGCGAAGAATGCCCCGCTGGTGGTCTTCCAGCGCAGCCTGGTGTCGCAGACCTCGCTGATCATCGCCCAGTACGAAAGCGGCGGCCGCTCGCACTGCTCGTTCGACGAGCACAACGAGATCCTCGACGCCATCGAGAAGGGCGACAAGGAAAAGGCCGTGACCCTGATGATGCACCACATGGCGCACATCGACGACAAGCTGAACCTGGACGTGGACGGCGCCTCCGGCGACCTGCACGCGGTGTTCTCGCACCTGCTGGCCGGCAAGAAGAAGCCGCGCCGCAGCAAGGCCGACGCCGACTCGGCGGCCTGATCACCGAGCCAGAAAAAAGCCCCGCAGATGCGGGGCTTTTTCGTTTCCTGGGGGCTCCCCGCAGGAACGCCCGATGGGCGCAATCGCGGGCATGCCCGCTCCTACAGATTCCGCGCGCTTTCCTCCGACTGCTGCCAGCCACCGCCGAGGGACTTGTAGAGCAGCACCAGGGTGGTCGCCACCGCTTCGCGGCTGCGCACCTGTTGTTCCTCGGTGGCCAGCAGCTCGCGCTGGGCGCTGAGCACATTGAGGAAGTCCACCGCGCCGGCCTTGTATTGCTCACGGGCATTGGTCAGTGCGGTGCGGCCATGCTCGGCGGCCGTATCCAGGCTCGCCAGGCGACGCTGGTCGGCGGCGTAGTCGGTCAGTGCGTCGTCCACTTCCCGCCAGGCGTTGAGCACGGTGCGGCGGTAGGCGATGGCCGATTCCTGCTGCTGCGCCTCGCGCAGGGCGAGCATGCCCTTCAGGCGACCGCCCTCGAAGACCGGCAGCGACAGGCTCGGGCCGATGCCGAAGATGCGGCTGTTCCAGTCGCCGAAATTCGACAGTTGCAGCGCCTGGAAGCCGAAGCTGCCGTTGAGGCTGATGCGCGGGTAGAAGTCCGCCTTGGCCACGCCGATGCTGGCGGTGGCGGCATGCAGCGCGGCTTCGGCGCGGCGGATGTCCGGGCGTCGTTGGGCCAGTTCCGACGGCAGGCCGACCGGTACTCCACGCGGCGGTTGCGGCACCGGTTTGGCCTGGGCGAGTTCCGCCTGTAGCGCACCGGGCGCTTCGCCGAGTAGGTAGCCCAGGGCGTTGATCAGTCGCGCCTGGCGCTTCTGGCTATCGGGCAGGCGCGCTTCGATGCTGGAGACCTGGGTCAACGCTTCTGCCACGTCGAGTTCGGTGGCGACGCCATCGGCGCGGCGCAGGCGGGTCAGCTCCAGGCTGCGCTGGGCAATCTCCAGGTTGCCGCGGATGATCGCTTCCAGGTCCTGTTCGGCGCGCAGTTGCAGGTAGTTGCGTGCTGTCTCGGCAAGCACCGAGACCAGCACGTCGCGACGGCTTTCCTCGCTGGCCTGGACGTTGGCGTCGGCGGCTTCCAGCTCGCGGCGCACACGGCCCCAGAAGTCCAGCTCCCAGGACAGGTCGAAGCCACCGTCGAGTTGGTTGAAGTTGTCCTTGCCGGCTTTGCCGGACGGGTCGCTCAGGCCGGCCTCGCTGTTGCGCTTGCGCTGGTAGCCCAGGTCCGCGCCGACGTTGGGCACGGCATCGCCGCCCAGTGCCTGGCGGATCGCCCGGCTCTGCTGCAGGCGCGCGTCGGCTTCGCGCAGGTCGAGGTTGGCATCCGCCACGCGGTGTTGCAGGTCGTTGAGCTGCGGGTCGCCCAGCAGCGTCCACCACTGCGCTTCCAGCGGCGCATCGAGAGTCTGGCTCGGTGCGTCGCCGCGCCGGGCGGACCAGTCCACCGCGTCGGCATCGTCCGGGCGCTGGAAGTCCGGGCCGACGCTGCAGGCGCTGAGCGCTAGCAGGGCGATGCTCCCTAGCACCAGGAGCGGGGACGTGCGCATGGCGGTCATTGCACGGCTACCTTCTGCTCAGCCTTGGCGTGTTTGCCGGTGTCGATGCGCGCGATCACCGACATGCCCACGCGCAGCTTGCCGCGCAGTGGCTGGTCGGCGTCGAGGACGATCTTCACCGGGATGCGCTGGACGATCTTGGTGAAGTTGCCGGTGGCGTTGTCCGGGGCGATGGGCGCAAAGCTCAGGCCGGTGGCCGGTGCGATGCTGTCGACGTGGCCGCGCAGCTTCTCGCCGGGGAAGGTGTCGATGCTGATCTCGACACGCTGTCCGGGCTGCACTTCGGTCAGCTGGGTTTCCTGGAAGTTGCCGACCACATAGGCGTTCTGCAGTGGCACCACCGCGAGCAGCGCATTACCCGGCGTGGTGTAGGCGCCGACGCGCACGGCGCGGCGGCCGACCATGCCGTCGAAGGGTGCGCGGATCTCGGTGTACGACAGGTTGAGCTGCGCCTGCTGCAGTTGCGCCTGGCCACGCTTCAGTGCGCCGAGGGCCTCGGCCTGCTGGGCGAGCAGCACGTCGAGCTGCTTGCGGGCGGCGAGGGCGGCAGCCTTGTCCTTGTCCAGCACGGCCTTCGCCGAGTCGACGCGCGAGCGTGCCTGCTGGGCATTCTGCAGCGTGCCGGCGCCCTGGGTCGCGAGGTGCTGGTAGCGGTTCAGTTCCTGCGCGGCAAAGGTCAGTGCGGCCTGATCAGCCTGCACCTGGGCGGCGCTCTGGGCGATCACCGCCTGCTGGCGTTCGAGGTCGGCGGCGACGTGGTGATGACGCGCCTCGGCGGCCAGCACGTCGGCCTCGGCGGCTTCCAGCGCGGCGCGGTAGTCGCGTGCATCGATGCGTGCCAGGACCTGCCCGGCCTTCACCGACTGGTTGTCTTCCACCAGCACTTGCTCGATGAAGCCGGCGACTTTCGGCGCGACCAGGGTGAAGTCGGCATGGATGTAAGCGTCGTCGGTGCTCTGCTCGCGGCTGGGACCCAGCAGGCGCAGCAGCAGGTAGACGACGAGGGCGAGAAGCAGCACGGCAACCAGGGCCAGACTGCCGCGACGGGAGCTCAGTTGCGACATGGGCAGACCTTTCATTGATTAGGAATGACAGGGCGCGGCGGGTAGACCCGCAGCGGCATCAGGGGAATCAGGACGAGCAGGGCGGCGGCCAGCCAGGACATCGCCAGCAGCGTGTCGGAGGCGGCGAGCACGCCGGCCTGGCCGCGCACCTGGCCGGCCAGGCGGCCTATGTTCTCAGCGCCGCCCAGTTGTTCCAGGCGCAGGCCGAGGGCTTGCGAGGCATTGCCCAGATGGTCGACCAGGCGGTTGGAGTGGTAGTGCTCGCGCCAGGTCATCAGGATCGACACCACGGCGCTGCCAAGCACCGCCGAGAAGCCGCGCACGCTGTTGAACCAGGCCGAGGCGAAGGGCCCTTCGATGGGCGCGACGACGCTGGTGGCGGACATCAGCAGCGGCACGATGGCCATCGGCTGGCCGATGATCTGCAGCGCCAGCAGCCAGTAGAAATTCTCCCGCGTCCACTCGCTGGTCAGCTGGCTCATGCCGAAGGCCGACAGCCCGCACAGGCTGATGCCGATCGCCAGCACCCAGCGGCAGTCGACTCGTGGGATGTTGCACAGCGCGGCCACCAGCGGCAGCGAGATCAGCTGCGGCAACGCCACCAGCAGTGCCATGGGTGCCGATTGCAGCGGGCGATAACCGTGGGCCGAGGCGAGGTAGGACGCCGGTACGCCAGCGCACGCACCGAGCACCACCAGCACGCCGGCCAGGGTGATCAGCGAGTGGGTGAAGTTGCGCCGCTTGAGGATGTCCAGGCGGTAGAAGGGCAGCGGGTGTGTCCACTCGTTGATGAAGAAGGCCACCAGCAGCCCGGCGCCGCCGATCACCAGCAGGCTGATCTGGTCGGATTCGAACCAGTCCAGGCGCTCGCCCTGCAGCAGGCCCATCACCAGCATCAGGATGCCCGGCAGGCCGAGGGCCAGGCCGAGGTAATCGAACTGGCGCAGGCGCTCCAGACGCAACGGATCCTGCGGGATGCCCCAGGCGACCGCGACCAGCGCCACTGCGCAGAGCGGGATGACCTGCCAGAACACCCACTGCCAGCCGACGAACTCGGTCCACAGCGCCGCCAGCGGCATGCCGAGGTTCGGCGCAAAGGTCGCGGTCAGCGCGTAGGCGCCCAGGCCGTAGAGCTTGATCCCAGGAGGTAGGAAGCGCAGTGCCACGGTCATCAGCATCGGCGGCATGCAACCGCCGGCGAAGCCCTGCAGCAGGCGCAGCAGGTAGAGCGTCTCGACATTCGGCGCGAAGGGGCAGAGCAACGCGAGCAGGGCGAAGCAGGCGATGGCGCCTAGGGTGAAGCGGCGCAGCGACACGGTGACCGAGAACCAGGGCGCGAAGGCCATGGCGGCGACCTGCGCCGCCGAGTACAGGGCGATCAGCCAAGTGCCTTCGTCGTGGCCGATGGACAGCGCGCCACGCACGTCGGTCATGGCCAGGTCGGTGACTTTTTCGTTGAGGCCGGCGCTGAGGGAGGCGATCAGTACGCCGATCATGCCGACCACGATGCGCAGGCCGAATGGCTGGGCAACCGGTGCGGCAGGCTTCGCTGGTTGTGGGCTGGCGGCGGAAATCGGGGCGAGCGCGGTCATGGCCGGCCTCCATGGGGATGGCCGATGCCGCCGCCCTTGGGCGGTGATGTGCAAGGCATAGGAATCAACTCGGGTATTTGCGACCGAGTCTAGGGAAGGGTGATAGCTGTGGAAATTGAAATGATTGCAGCTAATTAGTGCGTTTAGTGCACTTTATGCGCATTCAGCTCAGCAGACCGGAGCTCTCGCGCAATTCGATGCAGACGCGCTTCACCGTTTGCCGCAACCAACTGTGCGCCGGGTCATTGTCGAAGCGCGGGTGCCAGGCCTGGATGATCACCACCGATTTGAGCGGCAGCGGAATGTCGAACTGGCGCAGGGCGAAGCCCAGGCGGTCCAGGCGCCATAGCGAGTGCTCCGGAATGGGCAGCACCAGGTCGGACTCCAGCAGCGCGAAGATCGAAGAGTGAAAGGTCGGCGCGGTGAGGCGGATTTCCCGCTGCAGGCCCAGGTTGGCGAGTTCCTCGTCGATCGGCCCGCGGGATTTGCCGCGCCGCGACACACTGATCTGAGGAAACGAGGCGAAGCGCTCGGCAGTGATCTCGTCGTCGAAGATCGGATGGTCACGTCGCGCCAGGCCGACGAAGTTGGTGGTGAACAGGGTCTGCGTGCGGATTTCCGGTTCCAGCGTGGAAGCGCCGCCGATGTACAGGTCGATGCGGTTCTGCCGCAGGGCTTCGTCGTCGAAGTCGGCCTCCGGGGCGATGCGCAGGCTGCAGCGCGGCGCTTCTTCCTTCATCACCGCCAGCATGCGCGAGGCGAAACCGCCCACCAGCACGTTGTTGGAGCGCAGCACGAAGCAGCGTTCGAGCTGGTCCATGCGCAGGTTTTCCTTGGCGTTGAACAGGCGCATGGCGTGTTCCACCAGGTCGCTGACTTCCTCGCGCAGTTGCAGCGCACGGGGCGTCGGCACCAGGTTGCGCCCGGCGCGAACCATGATCGGGTCGCCCACCGCCTCGCGGATGCGCGACAGGGTGCGGCTCATTGCTGGCGGGCTGAGGTGCATGCGCCGCGCGGCGCCGACCACGCTGCCTTCTTCCAGCAGGATATTGAGGGCGACCAGCAGGTTGAGATCGGGCAAGGCCATGGCGACTCCGGAGGGTTGGCGCGGTGCCATTCATGTTCCATTGCGACGGGCCCGATGGGCAAGCGTGCGTTTCATGCAATGGTCCATTACGTTTTGCGTGCCTTTACGCTCCGCGCCGTGGCCCGAAGAATGGCGGCGGATTTCGTTTCACGAAGGAGAAAGGCATGTTCAAACGGATTCTGCTGGCTATCGACGGCGCGGCGCAGTCGCCACGCATCATCGCGACCGCCGGCGAGCTGGCGCGCTGCAACGGGGCCCAGGTGCATGTTGTCTGCGCCGTGGATCGCGCTTTTGCCATGCCGCGAGAGGACGCCCTGGAGTACCCGCCGGCCGAACAGGAACAGCACGAGGCGCAGACGCTGGTGGACGAGGCGGTGGCGCAGTTGCAGTCCGGCGATGCTTCGGGCGCTGTGGTGGCAGGTGATCCGGCGCGGGCGATCCTGCGCGAGGCGGAACGGTTGGCGTGCGACCTGATCGTGATCGGCCACCGGCACCTGGGGCGTATCGAACGGCTGCTGGACCCCTCGGTGGGGCAGCGGGTGATCGAGCGGGCGCCATGTCCGGTGCTGGTCGAAGTGCGGGAGTAGGAGCGCCTGTTGGCTCCGTACCGGATTCCGATATTGCCGGCTAACGCCGAGGCTCTTTGTAGGAGCGGGCCATGCCCGCGATCGCGCGCATGGCGCGCTCCTACCAGGGTGGAATTACGCGGGGTCGCCGCGCAAAGGTGCCGGAAAGAAAAGCGGCCCCGGCGCCGGGTTGGTCCTGAGCGAGGACCCGGCGCCGAAGCCGTAAGGGGTCAGCCGCGGCGATGCACGTTGCGGCCGTGCGCGAAGGTTTCCTTCACGGTACGGTCGTCGCCGAGGATGACCAGTGCGAAGAGTTTCTCCTCCAGGGTTTTCGCCTGCTGCAGGCGGTAGTCCAGCAGCGGGGTGGCCTTGTAGTCGAGGACCACGAAGTCGGCCTCGTTGCCCTGGGCGAAGCTGCCGACCTTGTCCTCCAGCTCCAGCGCGCGGGCGCCGCCGAGTGTGGCCAGGTACAGCGACTTGAAGGGGTCGAGCTTGATGCCCTGCAGCTGCATCACCTTGTAGGCCTCGTTCAGCGACTGCAGCTGGGAGAAGCTGGTGCCGGCACCGACGTCGGTGCCCAGGCCGACCTTGACCTTGTGCTTCTCAAGCTTGGCCAGGTCGAACAGGCCGCTGCCCAGGAACAGGTTGGAGGTCGGGCAGAAGGCCACAGCCGAGCCGGATTCGGACAGGCGCTGGCACTCGCCGTCGCACAGGTGCACGCCGTGGGCGAACACCGAGCGCGGGCCCAGCAGGCCGTGGTGGTCATAGACATCCAGGTAGCCCTTGCGCTCCGGGAACAGTTCCTTGACCCACTCGATTTCCTTGAGGTTTTCCGACAGGTGCGTGTGCATATAGACGCCCGGGTGCTCCTTGAGCAGGCGGCCAGCGGCGTCCAGTTGCTCCGGGGTACTGGTAGGGGCGAAGCGCGGGGTCACTGCGTAGAGCAGGCGGCCCTTGCCGTGCCAGCGCTCGATCAGCGCCTTACTGTCGGTGTAGCTGCTTTCGGCGGTGTCGGTCAGGTAATCCGGCGCGTTGCGGTCCATCATCACCTTGCCGGCGATCAGGCGCAGGTCGAGCTTCTGCGCAGCGCCGAACAGCGCGTCCACCGACTGCGGGTGCACGGTGCCGAACACCAGCGCGGTGGTGGTGCCGGCGCGCAGCAGTTCCTTGAGGAAGATGCCGGCGACGTCGGCGGCGTGGGCCGGGTCGGCGAACTGCTTTTCCGTGGGGAAGGTGTAGGTGTTCAGCCAGTCCAGCAGTTGCTCGCCGTAGGAGGCGATCATGCCGGTCTGCGGGTAGTGGATGTGGGTGTCGATGAAGCCGGGGGTGATCAGCGCGTCGCGGTATTCCACCACTTCGACGCCAGCCAGTTGCGGCAGCAGGTCGGCAGCGTGGCCGAGGCGGGCGACCTTGCCGTCTTCCACCAGCAGGATGCCGTCCTCGAAGTACTGGTAGGACTTCTCCACGCCGACTTCGGCCGGGTCGGCGACGCTGTGCAGGATGCTGGCGCGGTAGGCTTTGGCTTGAGTGCTCATCGATCTCTCTTCAGTCGTGTTTCGGGGCCGGGGCGCGCGCAGGCGCCAGGGCGGGATGGGCATGCGCCCATGCTACGGAAATTTCAGGCGCCGCTTTCGGCGGTGCGGGCGCGGCGGCTCGTGGGTAACAGTTTGGCCACGGTGTTCTCGCCCTTGCCGGTCTCCTGACCGAAGGTGGCGTTGTAGGTGGCGATCACCTCGCCGGCGATGGACACGGCGATCTCCACCGGGAGCTTGCCCTTCACCTCGCTGATGCCCATGGGGCAACGCATGCGCTGCACGGTGTCGGCGGCGAAACCGCGGTCGCGCAGGCGGTGCTCGAACTTGGCGCGCTTGGTGTCGGAGCCGATCAGGCCGAAGTAGGTGAAGTCGTTGCGCTCGAGGATCTTCGCGGTCAGCTCCAGGTCCAGCGCGTGGTTGTGGGTCATGACGATGAAGTAGCTGCCGGCGGGCATCTCGTCGATCTCGTCGATCACTTCCTCGTTGATCACGCGGGTCACGCCCTCGGGGATGTAGCCGGGGAACTCGGCCTCCCGCGAGTCGATCCAGCGCACCTTGCACGGCAGGCTGGCGAGCAGCGGTACCAGCGCGCGGCCGACGTGGCCGGCGCCGAACACGGCGATGTGCGCCTGGGGCTGGCCCATGGGTTCGAACAGCAGCACGGTGGCGCCGCCGCAGCACTGGCCGAGGCTGGCGCCGAGGCTGAAGCGCTCAAGCTTTGGCTCGCGCTCGCGGGCCAGCAGCATGTCACGGGCGATCTGCATGGCCTTGAATTCGAGGTGGCCGCCGCCGATGGTGTCGTAGGCCTGGTCGGCGCTGACGACCATCTTCGAGCCGGCGTTGCGCGGGGTCGAGCCGTGCTCTTCGATGATGGTCACCAGCACGCTGGCTTCGGCGCGCTGTTGCAGGTCGGCGAGGGCACTGATCCAGTTCATCGTTGCGAACCTCAAGGGTGGAGTCGTAGGGCGCATAACGCCTCGGGCGTTATCCGCCGAAATGGCGACGGCGGATAACGCGTTCCGCGTTATGCGCCCTACGGTATGTCAGTTCGTGGGGCGCGGTTGGCGTTCCACGATTCTTTAAAAGGGTGGGGCGGCGCTGGCAGGGCGGAGGACGGAAGTGGGAACGTCTCTCCCTGCCAGCGGTGCCCCATGGTCACGTCACGCCGGCTCGACCTGAGCCGGAGCCTTCTCGACCTGGGCCAGCTTCAGCTTGCGCATCTGCTCCACGCCCCAGAGCACGCGCTCGGGGGTGGCCGGGGCGTCGATCTGCGGCTGGGCGCGGTAGTCGGCGAGGCTGGCCACGGCGTCCTTGATCGCGCAGAACACCGAGATACCCAGCATGAACGGCGGCTCGCCGACGGCCTTGGAGTGGAACACCGTCTGCTCCGGGTTCTTGCGGTTCTCCACCAGCTTCACCCGCAGGTCGATGGGCATGTCGGCGATGGCCGGGATCTTGTAGCTCGCCGGGCCGTTGGTCATCAGCTTGCCCTTGGCGTTCCACACCAGCTCTTCCATGGTCAGCCAGCCCATGCCCTGGACGAAGCCGCCTTCCACCTGGCCGATGTCGATGGCCGGGTTCAGCGAGGCGCCGACATCGTGGAGGATGTCGCTGCGCAGCATCTTGTACTCGCCGGTGAGGGTGTCGACGATCACTTCCGAGCAGGACACGCCGTAGGCGAAGTAGTAGAACGGCCGGCCGCGCGCCTGGCTGCGGTCGTAGAAGATCTTCGGCGTGCGGTAGAAACCGGTGGAGGAGAGCGAGACCTGGCCGAAGTAGGCCTGTTGCACGAGCACCTCGAAGGGCAGGATCTGGTCGCGCACACGCACCTGGTTGTTGCGGAACTCGACGTCTTCCTCGGTCACCTTCCAGTGCTTGGCGGCGAACTCCACCAGGCGCTGCTTGAGGGTCTCGGCGGCGTTCTGCGCGGCCTTGCCGTTCAGGTCGGCGCCCGACGAGGCGGCGGTTGGCGAGGTGTTGGGCACCTTGTCGGTGTTGGTGGCGGTGATCTGCACGCGGTCGATGTCGACCTGGAAGACCTCGGCCACCACCTGGGCGACCTTGGTGTTCAGGCCCTGGCCCATCTCGGTGCCGCCGTGGTTCAGGTGGATGCTGCCGTCGGTGTAGATGTGGATCAGCGCGCCAGCCTGGTTGAGGAAGGTGGCGGTGAAGCTGATGCCGAATTTCACCGGGGTCAGCGACAGACCTTTCTTCAGCACCGGGCTATTGGCGTTGAATTCGCGGATTTCGGCGCGGCGCTTGGCGTACTCGGCGCTGGCCTCCAGTTCCTCGGTCATTTCCTGCAGCAGGTTGTGTTCCACCTGCTGGTAGTAGTGGGTGACGTTGCGCTCGTCCTTGCCGTAGTAGTTGCGCTTGCGCACTTCCAGCGGGTCCTTGCCGAGGTGGCGCGCGACCGCGTCCATGATCTCCTCGATGGCGACCATGCCCTGCGGGCCGCCGAAGCCGCGGTAGGCGGTGTTCGACGCGGTGTTGGTCTTGCAGCGGTGACCGTTCACCGTGGCGTTGCCGAGGAAGTAGGCGTTGTCGGAGTGGAACATCGCGCGGTCGACGATGGAGCCGGAGAGGTCCGGCGAATAGCCGCAGTTGCCCGCCAGTTCGATGTTGATGCCGTGCAGCAGGCCGTCGTCCTCGAAGCCCACGTCGTATTCGACGTAGAAGGGGTGGCGCTTGCCGGTCATCTGCATGTCTTCGACGCGCGGCAGGCGCATCTTCGCCGGGCGACCGGTGAGGCGCGCGATCACCGCGCACAGGCACGCGGGTGCGGCAGCCTGGGTTTCCTTGCCGCCGAAGCCGCCGCCCATGCGGCGCATGTCGATGACCACCTTGTTGAAGGAGATACCCAGCACTTCGGCGACCAGCTTCTGCACTTCGGTGGGGTTCTGCGTCGAGGTGTAGACGATCACGCCGCCGTCTTCGGTGGGCATCACCGAGGAAATCTGCGTCTCCAGGTAGAAGTGTTCCTGGCCGCCGATGTGCAGGGCGCCCTGGATGCGGTTCGGCGCGGTGGCGAGCTGGCCTTCCGAGTCACCGATCTTGTGCTGGTGGCTGTCGAGTACGAAGTGCTTCTTGCGCAGCGCTTCGACCACGTCGAGCACCGGCTCCAGGTCTTCGTACTCGATGATCGCGGCCATGGCGGCCTTGCGTGCGGTTTCCAGGCTGTCGGCGGCGACGGCAATGACCATCTGGCCGACGTACTCGACCTTGCCATCCGCCAGCAGCGGGTCACCGGCGACGACCGGGCCGATGTCCAGCTGGCCGGGGACGTCATCCTTGGTGATGGCGATGGCGACGCCGGGGAACTGGTAGCAGGGGCTGACGTCCAGCTTGGTGATGCGCGCATGGGCGCGGTCGCTCATGCGGGCATAGACGTGCAACTGGTTGGGGAACTCCAGGCGGTCGTCGATGTAGATCGCCTCGCCGCTGACGTGCTTGGGCGCGCTCTCGTGCTTGACGCTGCGGCCCACGCCGGTGGTGAGATCGGCGCGGAACAGCGCAGTGAGTTCTTCCTGGCTCTTCTGGGGCTTATGCATAGTGGGTCACCCGGGTCACGGCCTGAGGGGCTTCCAGTTCCAGGAAGCACTTGCGCAGCAGGTTCTGCGCGGTGAGCAGGCGGTACTCCTTGCTCGCACGGAAGTCGGTGAGCGGGGCGAAGTCCTCGCTCAGTGCCTGCGCGGCACGCTCGAAGGTGGCGCTGTTGAAGGTCTGGCCGAGCAGTGCGGCTTCGCAGGCGGCGGCGCGTTTCGGGATGGCGGCCATGCCGCCGAAGCCGGTGCGCACGGCGGTGATCCGGCAGTTCTCCACGGTCAGGTTGAAGGCAGCGCAAACGGCGGAGATGTCGTCGTCCAGGCGCTTGGAGACCTTGTAGGCGCGGAACGCCTGGCTGGCCTGCGGGCGCGGGATGATCACCTGCTCGATGAACTCGCCTTCGTGGCGCGCGGTGACCTTGTAGTCGATGAAGTATTCGTCGATCGGCAGTTCGCGACGTTCGTTGCCCTTGCGCAGTACCAGGCGCGCGCCCAGCGCGATCAGCAGCGGCGGCGAGTCGCCGATGGGCGAGGCGTTGCCGATGTTGCCGCCCAGGGTGCCCTGGTTGCGGATCTGCAGCGAGGCGAAGCGGTGCAGCAGCTCGCCGAAGTCCGGGTAGTCGCGGGCCAGGGTTTCGTAGCAGTCGGTCAGCGGAGTCGCGGCGCCGATCTCGATGCGGTCGTCGAAGACTTCGACGCGCTTCATTTCCTCGACGTGGCCGACGTAGATCATCACCGGCAGTTCGCGGTGGAACTGCGTGACTTCAAGGGCCAGGTCGGTGCCACCGGCCAGCAGGCGAGCCTGCGGGTTGGCGGTGTAGATGTCGGCCAGGTCGGCGATGGTCAGCGGGAGCAGGCAGCGCTTGTCGCCGCTGTTGAGCTCGGCGGTTTCGTGCGGGGCGATGGCTTTCAGCTGGGCGATGATCTCGGGCTGGGCAACATCGAACTGGTCCGGCTGCTTCTGGCAGCAGGATTGCTCGGCGGCGTCGAGGATCGGGCGGTAGCCGGTGCAGCGGCACAGGTTGCCGGCCAGCGCTTCATGGGCCTCGGCCTTGCGCTCTTCGGCGGTCTCGCCTGCGGTGTTCTTCTGCAGGGCGAACAGCGACATGACGAAGCCGGGGGTGCAGAAGCCGCACTGCGAACCGTGGCAATCGACCATGGCCTGCTGCACGCCGTGCAGTTCGCCGCGGTGCTTCAAGTCATCGACGCTGATCAGCTGCTTGCCGTGCAGCGACGAGACGAAGGTCAGGCAGGAGTTGAGGGTGCGGTAGCGGATGCGCTCGGCGCCTTCTTCGCCGACCAGTTCACCGACGACCACCGTGCAGGCGCCGCAGTCACCGGAGGCGCAGCCTTCCTTGGTGCCTGTCTTGCTCAGGTTCTGGCGCAGGTAATTGAGCACGGTGAGATTGGGATCGAGGCGGTCTTCGACGCGCAGCTCGCGATTGAGCAGGAACCTGATCAAGGCTTGCCTCCAGGCTGGTTCTTGTTTTTGGTAGGGCACTGGAGGCGAATCTATGGAAAGCTGACTTTTGAGTCAATAAAATTTCTGTCCGGATGGTCAGAAAGTTTTTCCGCAGCTGATGAGCGGCGTGGTTGGGTTCTGTGCAGGAGCTGGCCGTATGATGGGTGGAGCCTAGGCGATACCCATGCTTTGACCGCGCGAGGCGTGATGGGTATCGCTGCGCTCCACGCCATCCTACGAAGAGCACAAGGGTAGGGCGGATAACGCGCCAGCGTTATCCGCCGTGTGGCCTCCGGCGGATAACCCGTTCCGGGTTATGCACCCTACGTCCAGCAACTGCGCTCCTGCGAAAAGCCAGAAAGAAAAAAGGCGGCAAGCCGGGGTAGGGCTTGCCGCCAAGGCGTGGAACTCGTAGATCAGGCCTGCTGGGTGGCGCTCAGCTGGTATTCCTCGCCGGCGTAGTAGGCGCGCACGCGGCGGTCCATCACTGCGCGCCAGAGCGGTGGGAACAGCGCGAGGACGATCATCCCGGCGTAACCGTTGGGCAGTTGCGGGCTTTCATCGAAGTGGCGCAGCACCTGGTAGCGACGCTTGGCGTTGGCGTGGTGGTCGGAGTGGCGCTGCAGGTGGAAGAGGAACAGGTTGGTCAGCAGGAAGTTGCTGTTCCAGGAATGCTCGTGGGTGGTCCGCTCGTAGCGCCCGGTTTCCAGGCGACGGCGGTGCAGGCCGTAATGCTCGACGTAGTTGACGATCTCCAGCAGGGTGAAGGCCATCACCGACTGGCCGATGAAGTACACCGCGCCGATCCAGCCAAAGGCGACGCTGAAGCCGACCAGGAACAGCGCGCTGATCACGTACCACCAGATCAGCTCGTTGCGCCAGTGCAGCGCCGGCAGGCCCTTGCGCTTGAGGCGTTCGGTCTCAAGCCGCCAGGCGTTGAGGAAGTTGTGCTTGTAGGCGTGGGGCAGGAAGGCATACAGGCTCTGGCCGTAGCGCGAGGACGAGGCGTCTTCCGGCGTGGAGACATGCACGTGGTGGCCGCGCACGTGTTCCACCTTGAAGCCCGCGTAGCACACTGCTGCCAGCAGCAGGCCGCCGGCGTTCTGCTCCAGCTCCGGGTCCTTGTGGATCAGTTCGTGGGAAACGGTGATGCCGATGGCGCCCATCACGGTGCCGACGGAAAGTATCCAGCCGAGCTGGCCGACCCAGTTCCAGACGTCATAAGTGGCCAGTACCCAGCCGCCGTAGACCAGCATGCCCAGCAGCAGCGGCACGGTCAGCAAACTGAGGAAGCGGTAGTAGCCCTCGCGCTCCATGGGCGGGACATCCTCCACCTCGTCGGGATTGGCCGGATCGCGGCCGACCACGAAGTCCAGCAGCGGGATCACCCCGAACACCACGGTGATGACCAGCCACGCCCAGGCATTGGGATAGTCGCTGCCGTAGGACCACCAATAGCTGACGGGAATGCCGAAGACGGGAACCAGCCAGATCCAGTAGCCGGCTTTCTTAAGACGCAACATCCAGGCAGGGGAAAGGAACAAAGCGAACATGGACGACTCCCGATACGTCTCTTGTGTAGGATTGTCAGACAATCCTGCGCCTGTTGCTTCCGGCGGATGCACCAACCTTTGTTCTGTCGTCCCTCCTGGGCGGGGGATGGCGCGGTAACACCCTGTGTTACACTTCGCGTCCGCAGCACCCCCTCGAAAGCGCCCCGATTCTTAAGGACAACCATGACGTTCAAGGCCCCGGACAGCCTGGCTGAGCAGATCGCGCATCACCTTGCCGAACGCATCATCCGGGGCGAACTCAAGGAACGCGAACGCATCCAGGAACAGAAGGTCACCCAGACCCTCAACGTCAGCCGCGGCTCGGTCCGCGAAGCGCTGCTGATCCTCGAGCGCCGCCACCTGGTCGTCATCCTGCCGCGCCGGGGGGCGCAGGTGTCCGAGCTGTCCGCGGCCCACGTGGAAAGCCTCTATTCGCTGGTGATGGAGCTCTACATCATGCTCGCCAGCAGCGTGGCGCGGACCTGGCGCGAAGAAGCCGACCTGGCGCCCTTCATGGCGATCCAGCAGCGCCTGCTGGACGAACTCGAACGCGGCGACATCAACGCCTTCGTCGAATCCAGCTTCGACATCATGCGCGCTGCCTTCCCGTTCGCTGCCAATCCCTACCTGCAGGAAACCGTGGAAAATCTCCTGCCGGCCATCAGTCGCACCTATCATCTGGCCCTGGAACGCCGCAAAGGCGAGATGAGTCAGTTCATCGGCAGCTTCGAAAACCTGCTGCGCGCGGTGGTGGGCCGCGACGAGGCGGGCATCCGCGAGGTCCTGCTCGACTACGGTCGGCACAACAGCCAACTGGTCCTGGCCGCACTGGCTGAACGATAAGAAGAGAAAAGGGGGAAGAGGGCGCATGCGGCTCAAGTGCATCAAGCTGGCGGGCTTCAAGTCCTTCGTCGACCCGACGACGGTCAATTTCCCGAGCAACATGGCGGCCGTGGTCGGCCCCAACGGCTGCGGCAAGTCCAACATCATCGACGCCGTTCGCTGGGTGATGGGCGAGAGTTCGGCGAAGAACCTCCGCGGCGAGTCGATGACCGATGTCATCTTCAATGGCTCCAACACGCGCAAGCCGGTGACCCAGGCGTCCATCGAACTGGTGTTCGACAACTCCGACCAGACCCTGCTGGGCGAATACGCCAGCTACGCCGAGATTTCCATCCGCCGCCGCGTGACCCGCGACGGCCAGAACACCTACTTCCTCAACGGCACCAAGTGCCGCCGCCGTGACATCACCGACATCTTCCTCGGCACCGGCCTGGGGCCGCGCAGCTACTCGATCATCGAACAGGGCATGATCTCCAAGCTGATCGAGGCCAAGCCCGAGGATCTGCGCAACTTCATCGAGGAAGCCGCCGGCATCTCCAAGTACAAGGAGCGCCGCCGCGAGACCGAGAATCGCATCCGCCGTACCCAGGAAAACCTCGCGCGCCTCACCGACCTTCGCGAAGAGCTGGAGCGCCAGCTGGAACGCCTGCACCGCCAGGCCCAGTCGGCGGAGAAGTACCAGGAATTCAAGGCCGAGGAGCGCACCCTCAAGGCCCAGCTCGGCGCCCTGCGCTGGCGCGACCTGAACGAGCAGGTCGGGCAGAAGGAAAAGGTCATCGGCGACCAGGAAGTGGCTTTCGAGGCGCTGGTGGCCGAACAGCGCAGCGCCGATGCCAGTATCGAGCGCCTGCGTGACGGCCACCACGAACTGTCGGAAACCTTCAACCAGGTGCAGGGCCGCTTCTATTCCGTGGGCGGCGACATCGCCCGCGTCGAACAGAGCATCCAGCACGGCCAGCAGCGCCTGCGTCAGCTGCAGGACGACCTGCGAGAGGCGGAAAAGACCCGCCAGGAGACCGAATCCCACCTGGGCCACGACCGCACTCTGCTCGCCACCCTGGGCGAGGAGCTGGAGCGCCTGGCCCCGGAACAGGAAATCAGCGCCGCCGCCGCCGAAGAAGCCACCGTCGGCCTGGAAGACGCCGAGCAGCGCATGCACGACTGGCAGCAGCGCTGGGACGCCTTCAACCAGCAAAGCGCCGAACCGCGCCGCGAAGCGGAGGTGCAGCAGTCGCGCATCCAGCACCTGGAACAGAGCCTGGAACGCCAGGGCGAGCGTCAGCGCCGCCTCAACGACGAGCGCACGCAACTGGCCGCCGATCCGGAGGATGCCGCGATCCTCGAGCTGGGCGAACAGGTCGCCGCCATCGAGTTGCTGCTGGAAGAGTCGCAGATCGAGGAACAGGAACTGGCCGAGCGCCTGGAGCGCGTGCGCCAGTCCCTGCAGGAAAGCACCGCCGCGCAGCATCAGGCGCAGGGCGAGCTGCAACGCCTGAATGGCCGCATTGCCTCGCTGGAGGCGCTGCAGCAGGCCGCGCTCGATCCGGGCGACGGCACCGCGCAATGGTTGCGCCAGCAAGGGCTGGAGCAGCGTCCGCGCCTTGCCGAGGGCCTGCGCGTGCAGGCGGGTTGGGAGCTGGCAGTGGAAACCGTGCTCGGCGCCGACCTGCACGGCGTGCTGCTGGATGACGTGAAGGGGCTGCCCTTCGACGCGCTGGAGAAGGGCGAGCTGCGCCTGCTCGATCTGACCGCTGGCGCCGTTTCCCGACCGGACAGCCTGCTGGACAAGGTCGAGACGAATGTCGACCTGAGCTACTGGCTGGGCCGCGTGCGCCCGGTCGAAACCCTGGAGCAGGCGCTGGCCCAGCGCGCGTCGCTGGGCGACGGCGAAAGCCTGATCAGCCGCGACGGCTACTGGGTTGGTCGCAACTTCCTGCGCGTGCGCCGTGGCGAATCCGCCGATGGTGGTGTACTGGCCCGTGGCCAGGATCTGGAGCGCCTGTACGCCGAGCGCGAGACGCTGGAGCAGCGCCTCGTCGAGATCGATGAACAACTGGTGCGCCTGCGCGACGAGCAGCGCCAGGCCGAGGAAGGCCGCGACCAGGTGCGTCGCCGCCTGCAGGACGAAGGCCGCCGCCAGGGCGAGCTGAAGGCGCAGCTGTCCGCGCAGCAGGCCAAGGTCGAGCAGCTGACCCTGCGCCGTCGCCGTCTGGACGAAGAGCTGGCCGAGCTGGCCGAACAGCACGCCATCGAGCAGGAGCAGCTGGGTGAAGCCCGCCTGAGCCTGCAGGAAGCGCTGGATGCCATGGCCGTGGACACCGAGCGTCGCGAATCATTGCTCGCCGAGCGCGACGGCATGCGCGAGAAGCTCGACCGCATCCGCCAGGAGTCTCGCCAGCACAAGGATCACGCCCATCAGCTGGCTGTGCGCGTCGGCTCCCTGCGCGCCCAGCACGAATCCACCCGCCAGGCGCTGGAGCGCCTGGACAGCCAGGCCGTGCGCCTGGTCGAGCGTTGCGAGCAGCTCAACCTCAACCTGGAGGAGGGCGCCGCGCCGCTGGAAGAACTGCGCATGCGTCTCGAGGAACTGCTCGACCGGCGCATGGCGGTGGAAGACGAACTCAAGCACGCGCGCCTGGCGCTGGAAGATGCAGACCGCCAGCTGCGCGACGCCGAGAAGCGCCGCACCCAGGCCGAGCAGCAGTCGCAGCTGCTGCGCGGCCAGCTGGAGCAGCAGCGCATGGAGTGGCAGGCCCTGAACGTGCGGCGCAAGTCGCTGCAAGAACAACTCCACGAGGATGGTTATGACCTGCACGGCGTGCTGGGAACCTTGCCCCATGACGCTGCCGAGAAGGTCTGGGAAACCCGCCTGGAGGAACTGGCCGCGCGCATTGGTCGCCTGGGCCCGATCAACCTCGCGGCGATCGAGGAATACCAGCAGCAATCCGAGCGCAAGCGCTACCTGGACGACCAGAACGACGACCTGGTGGAGGCGCTGGATACCCTGGAAAACGTCATCCGCAAGATCGACAAGGAAACCCGCAACCGCTTCAAGGAAACCTTCGACCAGATCAATGCTGGCCTTCAGGCATTGTTCCCCAAGGTTTTCGGCGGCGGTCATGCCTATCTGGAACTTACCGGCGAGGATCTACTCGATACCGGGGTGGCGATCATGGCGAGGCCCCCGGGCAAGAAGAACAGCACCATCCATCTTCTGTCCGGTGGCGAAAAGGCCCTGACCGCTCTGGCGCTGGTGTTTGCGATCTTCCAGCTGAACCCGGCACCGTTCTGCATGCTCGACGAAGTCGACGCGCCGCTGGACGATGCCAACGTCGGCCGTTATGCGCGGCTGGTGAAGGAGATGTCGGAGAAAGTGCAGTTCATCTATATCACCCACAACAAGATCGCCATGGAGATGGCCGATCAATTGATGGGCGTGACCATGCACGAACCGGGTTGTTCGCGTCTGGTGGCGGTGGATGTGGAAGAGGCTGTTGCACTCGCCGAAGCGTGATCGTCCGGGCGAACTTGAGCTATGCTGGCAAGATGCTTTGTTTCCAGCCTAACGCATTGATTTGATTGGGGTAGGCTTCACTTCGGGCGCGCAGCTGGCGACCGCTATGAAAAGTTGCAAAGAGTGCGGCGGAGTGTCGCCTCAGACAGTGTAAAGTTATGTGAGAGCGTGTTAGCTTAACCCCCACTTTTGTATCGCGTGGAAAACATCAGTCAGAACATGAAGTTGGCTCCACGTTTTCAAGGGATAGGATGTCCTTTTTTTCATCATCATTTTTTGTTCAGGGGCTACGGGATTAGATGGATATCGGTCTGCGCGAATGGCTGATCGTCATTGGGCTTATCGTCATCGCCGGCATTCTGTTCGACGGTTGGCGTCGCATGCGGGGTGGCAAGGGCAAGTTGCGTTTCAAGCTGGATCGCCAGTTTGCTAACCAGCCCGATGACGGGGACGAAACCAACCCGGAACTGCTTGGGCCTTCCCGTGTAGTCGAGCACCGCGAGCCGGAGCTGGACGAGGAGGACCTGCCCAAGCTCAGCGCCAAGGAGTCGCGCGGCAAGCGTCGCGGGGAACCGCGCCAGGGTGACCTGAACCTGGACGACCCGGCGCCGAATCTGCTCGGCCCGCTGGACGAAGAGGATTTCCCCAATCCGCTGGACGAAGTGCCGGCAGAGAAGGACAAGCCGAAAAAGGACCGCAAGAAGGACAAGGAGCGTGCAGCTCCCGCGCCTGCTGCTCCGTCGGCGCCGCAGGCGCCGGTCGACGAAGTGCTGATCATCAACGTGATCAGCCGCGACGAGAACGGCTTCAAGGGCCCGGCGCTGCTGCAGAACATCCTCGAAAGCGGCCTGCGCTACGGCGAGATGGACATCTTCCATCGTCACGAGAGCATGGCCGGCAACGGTGAAGTGCTGTTCTCCATGGCCAATGCGGTCAAGCCGGGCACCTTCGATCTGGATAACATCGACCAGTTCAGCACCCGCGCGGTGAGCTTCTTCCTTGGCCTGCCGGGCCCGCGTCATCCCAAGCAGGCGTTCGATGTGATGATCGCCGCTGCCCGCAAGCTGGCCCAGGAACTCAATGGCGAGCTGAAGGACGAGCAGCGCAGCGTGATGACCGCGCAGACCATCGAGCATTACCGTCAGCGCATCATCGACTTCGAGCGACGCGCCCTGACCCAGAAGCGCTAAGCTTTCCGCACGCTGCACAAAAAGCCCCAAGCGACCCTTGGGGCTTCGCATTTCTAGCCGCAACCTCTTGCCGCCCGAGATTCCCGCATGACCGACTCCCAATCCGCTGCCGAACGCATTGCCCAGCTGCGCAGCGAACTCGACGACCACAACTACCGCTACTACGTGCTCGACGAGCCGAGCGTGCCGGACGCCGAGTACGACCGCCTGTTCCGCGAACTGAAGGCGCTGGAAGCCGAGCATCCCGAACTGATCACCCCCGAATCGCCGACCCAGCGCGTCGGCGGTGCGGCCGCCTCGGCCTTCGGTGAGGTGCGCCATGAAGTCCCGATGCTCAGCCTGGGCAACGCCTTCGAGGAGCAGGACCTCAACGACTTCGATCGCCGTGTGCGTGAAGGCCTGGCGGACCAGTTGCCATCTTCCGACCTGTTCGGCGGCGGCGCCGAAGTGGAGTACAGCTGCGAGCCCAAGCTCGACGGCCTGGCGGTCAGCCTGCTGTACGAGAACGGCGTGCTGACCCGCGGCGCCACCCGTGGCGACGGCACCACCGGCGAGGACATCAGCGTCAACGTGCGCACCATCCGCAATGTGCCGCTGCGCCTGAAGGGCGAGGGCTGGCCGGCGGTGCTGGAAGTGCGTGGCGAGGTCTTCATGTCCAAGGCAGGTTTCGACGCGCTCAACGAGCGGCAGATGGAAGCCGGCGGCAAGACATTCGCCAACCCGCGCAACGCCGCGGCCGGCAGCCTGCGCCAGCTGGATTCGAAGATCACCGCCAGCCGCCCGCTGGAGTTCTGCTGCTACGGTTTCGGTCGCGTCGAGGGCGGCGCGCTGCCCGGTACCCAGGTCGATATCCTCGAAGCCCTCAAGGGCTGGGGCATTCCGATCAGCCGCGAGCTGAAACTGGCCAGGGGTGTCGAAGGCTGCCGCGCCTACTACGAAGACATCGGTGCCCGCCGCGACAGTCTCGCCTACGAGATCGACGGCGTGGTGTTCAAGGTCAACCGCATCGACTACCAGCGTGAACTGGGCTTCCGTGCCCGCGAGCCGCGCTGGGCCATCGCCCATAAATTCCCGGCCCGCGAAGAACTGACCGAACTGCTCGACGTGGAATTCCAGGTCGGCCGTACCGGTGCGGTAACGCCCGTGGCGCGTCTGAAGCCGGTGCAGGTGGCTGGCGTGACCGTATCCAATGCCACGCTGCACAACATGGACGAGGTCGCCCGCCTGGGCCTGATGATCGGCGACACCGTGATCATTCGCCGTGCCGGCGATGTGATTCCGCAGGTCATGCAGGTCGTCACCGAGCGCCGTCCAGCGGATGCTCGTCCGGTGGCGATCCCCACCCAGTGCCCGGTATGCGGCTCGCAGGTCGAGCGCACCCAGCTGGTCAAGCGCAGCAAGGGCAGGGAGTCGGTCAGCGAAGGCGCCATCTACCGCTGCGTCGGCCGGCTGTTCTGCCAGGCGCAGCTCAAGCAGGCGATCATCCATTTCGTCTCGCGCCGCGCCATGGACATCGACGGTCTCGGCGACAAGATCGTCGAGCAACTGGTGGACAAGGGCCTGGTGAAGTCCCCGGCCGACCTCTACACCCTGACCTTCGAGCAGGTCATCGAGCTGGAAGGCTTCGCCGAAGTCTCCACGCGCAACCTGCTCGCGGCCATCGCCGACAGTCGCAAGCCCGCGCTGGCGCGCTTCGTCTTCGCCCTGGGTATCCCGGACGTCGGCGAGGAAACCGCCAAGCTGCTGGCGCGCTCCCTGGGCTCCTTGGCGCGCATCCAGAAGGCGCTGCCGGAAGTGCTCACCTACCTGCCGGACGTCGGCGGCGAAGTGGCCTACGAGATCCACAACTTCTTCGATGACGAGCACAACCGCAGCGTGATCGCTGAGCTGCAGAATCCAGAGCATGGCGTCCAGTTGCAGGACGAAGGCGAGGTTTCCGCCGAGTTCGCCGCCGTCGCCACCCTGGCGGGCTTCATCGACAAGCTGAACATCCCCTTCATCGCCGCTACCGGCGCCGAGAAGCTGGCCGACCGCACGGGCAGCCTCGACGCGCTCATCACCCTCAGCCAGGACTGGCTCGACCTCAGCACCCTCAAGGGCGTGAACGAGAAGGCCAAGCAGTCGGTGCGCGAGTACTTCGCCGATGCCGCCCGCGTCGAGCGCGCGAAGGCGGTCGAAGCGCAGCTGGCGGAGTTCGGCATGCACTGGCGCAGCGAGCGCAAGGTGGTCGAAGGCCTGCCCCTGGCCGGCCAGACCTGGGTGCTGACCGGCACCCTGGAGGCCATGAGCCGCGACGTCGCCAAGGAAAAGCTCGAAAGCCTGGGCGCCAAGGTGGCCGGTTCCGTCTCGGCCAAGACCCACTGCGTCGTTGCAGGACCGGGAGCGGGTTCAAAGTTGGCCAAGGCCCAGGAACTTGGCGTCGCCGTAATGGACGAAGAGCAGCTGATCAAGCTGCTGGCCGACCATGGCCTCGGCGCCTGACACGCATCCATCAAGATCAATGCATCAAGGAGTCATTCCATGCCCATGACCAAGGACCAGCTGGTTCGCGATATCGCCGAGTCCCTCGACCTGACCCAGGCCGCCGTGCGCGGCGTGTTCGAGCAACTGGCGCAGATCGCCCAGGACGCCCTGGAGAACGACGGTGAACTGACCCTGCCGGGGATCGGCAAGCTCAAGGTCAGCGAACGCGCTGCCCGCACCGGCCGCAACCCGCAGACCGGCAAGACCATCGAGATCGCCGCGAAGAAGGCGGTACGCCTGGTGCCTGCCAAGGCCCTGGTCGACAGCCTGAACTGATCGGCGGGCCCGCTCCGATCCCTGCGTTGCAACGCAGGGCGGGGTGGGCCAGCGATTGACGGAGAGCGAGATGGACAAGGCAAGAA
This sequence comes from Pseudomonas sp. PDM19, assembly GCF_014852215.1. Lineage (NCBI taxonomy): Bacteria > Pseudomonadati > Pseudomonadota > Gammaproteobacteria > Pseudomonadales > Pseudomonadaceae > Pseudomonas > Pseudomonas sp. PDM19. Next base: position 1,345,374 of record NZ_JACVBG010000002.1, read on the forward strand.
AGCAGCGCCTGCTCGGCGTCGGGGCGCTGGTGGTGCTGTTCGGGGCCTACGTGGCCTGGACCGAGCGCCCGCAGATCGTCCTTCATTACGAGGGCGTGGGCGGGCCGGCGGTGAGCTACAGCTTCAAGGAAAATGGCGAGGAAACCCTCGCGGGCGAGATCAAGCCGGGCGAAGCACGCGCCTTCCCGCTGCGCCTGCTGCGTTCGGGTGAATACCGCGTCGCCTTCCAGTTCCACCAGGGGGCGGAGCGCTACTCCACTTTCAGCACCCGTCCGGGCTACAGCAAGATGGACCTGTTCATCGGGCCGAACCTGGAGGTCGCCACCCAGCCTCGGCCCGAAGGGCTGCTCCAGGGGCAGTAATGCCCCTTACAGGTACTCGGCCACCAGCACCACATTGCGCTGGCCTGCGGCTACGCCACCCTTGGCGATCTCGCGGATCACGCTGTCGGTGTCGCCGGTGGTCGCGATGCCATTCCCCAGTGCATTGCCGCGCGCATCGGTCAGCCGGTAGCTCACGCTGGGCATCGCGCCGCGCGGCTGGTTCAGCATCATCGTCATGGCCCGGTTGCACTCGCTCAATTGCACGCGGGCGCTGCGGGCGGTTACGTCGGTCAGCCCGACCTGGCAGGTCGGTTCGACCACCGCACCGCTGAAGTGGATGACCCCGTCGTAGGCCATCAGCGGGGTCGAGAAGAGCAGGGCAACGAGAGTGGTGGATCGCAGTGCAACGGACATGCTGGCATTCCTCGCTCGGTCACGGCCCGCCTGTGAGCGACGGGTTCTTCCTTAAGCGTCGGCGCCGTTGGAATTTTCTGAACTGGCTGTAGGGTAATTCCCCTAATGAAAAGGCAAATTCGTGATGAGGGTCAGGAATTGCATGTGGAACGTCGCTAAGTGCTTGAAGTGCTTGTAAGTTGCGCTCAAGCCGCTACAATGGCGCGGCTCGCTGATCTGGCGAGCTTCTCGTGATGGTGGCCCTGTCGGTCCCCCCGCAACGATTACTCGCTTACCTGGTCAGGTCCGGAAGGAAGCAGCCAAGGCGGGGACATTGTGTGCCGGGGTGTGGCTGGCGGGGCCGCCTCCATTTCCTAAGTCCTTAATTCTAAAGGACTTTCTCTCCTGAAAATCTCTGAGTGTGACAGCGCCTTGGTACACCTGTGTGGTGCACCGTGAGGGCGATTCTAGCCGTCCGCTTTTCTCTGATCTAGGTCGTCATACCGCTGAGCTGCTGTAGAGCTGGTGCTCTGCTGTCCGTTCCGAAGTCTTCGCTGTTGCCTTTGAGCTGGGTCAACGGGTGGGCTGTGCCTGCCAATTGCCAGTATCGACGCCTGTTACTACGATGAATGCGTTCTCAACAAGGAGCGTGACATGGAATTCGTAGAGCGACTGAATGCACTCTCAGCCAAGGTTCGGCAGCAAGGCGGGGCAATCCAGACGGAGGAAGGCACCAAGACTGCCTTGGTGATGCCGTTCATTAACTCTGTGCTCGGCTACGATGTGTTCGACCCGTCCGAGGTGACGCCTGAATACATCTGCGACATCGGCACCAAGAAGGGCGAGAAGATCGATTACGCCATTCTGAAGGATGGCCAGATTCAGATTCTGATTGAGTGCAAGAAGATCGGTGAGCCTTTGCACATCAATCACGCCAGCCAGCTTTTCCGCTACTTCCACGTCACGAGTGCCCGAATCTCCATCCTCACTAACGGGCAGATCTACAAGTTCTTCACGGACCTGGACGCTCCCAACAAGATGGACGAGAAGCCGTTCCTGGAGCTTGATCTGCTGGATGTTGATGAGCACGTTTTGCCCGAGCTCCAGAAGCTAACCAAGGCTGCATTCGATGTTGATTCGATCATCAGTGCGGCTGGCGAGCTGAAGTACGTGAGTCAGATCAAGCGGGAAATGGCCAATCAGTTCAATCAGCCTGACGACGATTTCGTGAGGTTCTTCGCTGCACGCGTTTACGACGGAATCATCACGCAGAAGGTGCGAGAGCAGTTTGGCGTCCTGACCCGAAAGGCTGCGGCTCAATTTCTGGGGGATCAGGTCAATGATCGCTTGAAGTCGGCCATGAGCGGTGCGATTCAGCCAGCGATCACGATGGCGCCAGCGGAACCTGCCGCAGCTTCTGAAGCTGAAAGTGATACCGGCGACGACCGGGTTCATACCACGCTGGAAGAGTTGGAGGGATTCCACATCGTCAAGGCTATCGTCCGGGCTGTCGTCGACGCGAAGCGTATCGTGCATCGCGATACTCAGAGCTACTTCGGTGTGTTGCTGGACGATAACAACCGGAAGCCGATTTGCAGGCTTCACTTCAATCGCAGTCAGAAGTACATCGGGCTATTTGATCAGGATAAGAACGAAACTCGTCACCCCATTGCTTCCCTGGATGACATCTACACCTTTGCAGATCAGCTCAAGGGTTCCGTCGCGTACTACGAATGAGCTGTAGGCGAGCAAAAGCCCGCTGATAGCGGGCCTTTTCATTAAGAACTGCACCCAGCCGTAGACCGGCCCGTTGTACTTGGAGGGGGCCGATTACCAGCGGTGCTGGGCAGGGGCATAGCCGGCGATGGCGGTGCAAGGTCCGCTTCGGTGAACCCGACGGTGCGGCCGTGGCTGTGGACGTGGCGGCCGGCACGGAAGAGCGGGGTAAGTTTTATGGGCTGTGCGCTGGGGTGGTAGTACATGCGCATAGTGTGCCGGGCGGGTTGCCCTGCGGCTTCTAAAGCGTATTAAAGAGTGTTCAGGGCGCAAGGAGTTGATCCAGAAGAGCTTTCAGCTCCGCACAGTAGGTTTGATGATCTTCGAAGCTGGGCATGTAGTTGGCGGGTAGCATGTAGTCTTCTGACTTGCCGTAGCGAATGGCACCGTCAGCACTCCAAACCTCGACGCTGGCATTGCAGAAGACGGACCAGCGGAAGTTCTGAAGTGCGAGTTCTGATTCAATGTCGGCTCGGGTATTGCGATCCTGGTTGAGCAAGCCCACTCCTTGCACTGGGTCAATGCAGAGTCGCTCATTCACAAAATCGAGCCAGACGAGAAACACGGCGCGGCCCGCCTCCTGCTCCAGACGAATGAGGAGCTTACCTTCCTCGTATCCAGCGCCAGCCAAGCGCATTGCGCCAAGGCGAGCGATGTTGCTACCACTGCGTGCCAGTACGTAGTAGTGATCCGGTACCTCGTAAGTTTTTGCCGGGTCCAGTTGCCCATGGCGAAGGTCGGCTAGTTGACCGTCACTGAACAGATTTCGAAATCCCTGCAGCTCATATAGGTGGTCCCGGTAAAACGAGTCAGGATTGGCCACTCCCAAGCGGTCCTCCATGGCCAGTTCCGCCAGGTGTTGCATGAGGGGGGTGTCCTTGATGATGCGGAAATGATCCTCGGGAGCATCAGGATCAACGATGTCATCGCGCTCTGCGTGGGCAATCGCGTTTCGCCCCTGGCTGAACAGGTAAGTGGATATATCGTTGCCTTCCTGGGTCAGCTCGTCTCGTCTGGCGATAGCGCGCTGGTCCGTCAGGCGGGGCAGCGCTGTGGCGATCCAGGGACCGCGTTGTCGGCCGTCGGGCAATGAGCGGCTGAACGCTTTGTAGAAACCCAGGAATGAATAGAAAGGATTGTCGATGGACAACCCTTCCCGAAAGAACGCAAGCGCCTGGCGGGCTTCAGTGCTGGGCGGCGTGCAGAGGTTTTCAGCGGATAGATAATCGGTGACAGCATTGTTTCGCATCTTGCCCATTGGAAAGGGCGAGCTTCCACCCCCCCACATGACCAGTTCCACCTTCTGCCCCTCACGCCATGCGATTGCAGACGCCAATCGCATGATTGCCGCTTGGCCCTGTTCATCAGTCATGCCTAATCCGTCGGTGCGCAGCGCAATCGCGGGAAGCATCGTTGCGTTCTGGCCGCGCTCGACCGGTTGAAGCAGAAACGGGATGCCTTCGTATTCAAGTATCTGCACCCGCTTGGGCCAGAACACCCGGGTCTCCACACCGGCAGTTATCCAATGTCCACGTTGGGCCTGAAGCTTCTCGGCTTCTTCGAACGGGTCTTGTGTGGCGAGCATAAGTCTTCCTTGAGGTTGAAGGGGCGGTGCAGACAAGACTACGCCAAGCCATTACAAATGCTGGCGGGGCCGCCTCCATTTCGTAAGTCATTAATTATAAAGGACTTTCTCTCCTGAAAATCTCTGAGTGTGACAGCGCCTTGGTACACCTGTGTGGTGTGCCGTGCGGATTATTCTAGTCGGCAGGCATCCTTTTCCCCAAGTAGAACTCGCTATCAGGGGGAGGTGCTCGGAAGGCTTAGCGTCTTGCCACTGCAAAAGAGTTCTGGCTGCGTATCGATCGAGAATCGAAAGGCGTGTTGCACTACGTTGAGGCTCGGTGCGTGTATGACGGTATTTCACAAAATAAAGGCCCGCCGAAAGCAGCTTCGACGGGGAGGGCGAATACGTCGTCTTGGGGCGAATTTCCTTCAATATAATAGAAGCTTAATGCTTTCTATTTGCCTTGGGGTAGTTAATCCGAAGAGGAATTTTGATTCTTTCTCTCTGTTGATATTCCTTGTATTAGGTCAGGAATTAATCGCTCGCTAAAGCCTGCTACTATGCCAAGTAGCAATAGTTTTGCAGTCGTATCTGAGAATATTGTAAATGCAAACCCAGTGACGGCGGTTGCATATGCGATAAATCCAAATATTCCGCCTAAAAATACTCTCAATGAGCCCTGTAAGATTATAAGATTAGGTGATTCATATTCGCTGATTCTTATTCCGTTTGAACGCTCTAGTACTGAAACAAAGGTCCCTAAAAAACCACCGCATACAGCTGCTAATGATGCGTGTAAGAAATTTGGGAATATAGTAAGAATATATGCAAAAAATGAAATTGAGACGAAAGTCGCCGCAGTTAGCGTTGTGGTAAATATGTAGTGGATTCTTAACTTGTTTTCGGCAAGTCTGTGGATGAGATCTTCAAGTGGTTTGAATAGTATCGGCGCATTAGCTCCAGGTCTTTCACGGAAAGATGTGGCTAAAATGGCTCCTAGGCGTAAGTTGAAAACTTGTTTGTGCTCTTTGGGTAGCATTGCTTCTGCAAGAGATTTTATTTTTGTGTATTGATTTATACTTTCTGTAATGTCGTCAAGGTTTCTTACGTGATATCCAATGTTTCCGTTGGCGGAAATCCAAACAATAAAATTAGAGGATTTTGATATTATGGTTTGAACCCCAGTTTTGCTTTCTATGGCTTTTTCTAGGGCTGACAGTGCGTCTTCTATCTTTTCTGTATTTCGACTCCTGAAAATGACGCGGAGGGCAGATACAACCAGTCCGTCAAGCTCATTCGTAGGTATGCCCATAAATTTCTTCTCGATGGCGCTGAGGAGAAGATTTAATTTATGTAGGCCATCATCTACTTCTGGAGAACGGCAAGTCCAACTCCAATAGGCACTGGTTTGATGGTCGACTGAGTAAATAATAAAGTCGGAAGATTTGGAGTGAATCCTGGTTACTGTACTTCCATTGAGTAAGATTGTACCTTCTCGGATGTTTTTAATGTCGTCATCATCTATTTCTTCAGAGCTATCATCATCTGTAAAGTCGTACTCGTCTGAAAATTCAGGGGGCTCATAAGAATCATCTTCAGGATGTTCAATTTCAAAATTTATCGCGTTACTAGGTTTAAGCTCTCCGCCAAATGAATCTTCAATTTGGTTTTCAGCTTTGGTGGTTTCGTGCATTGTGGTTCCTTGCAATGCGGCGGGGTAGTGGCTATATGATGCCATCGAATCATGCGGCTGAATAGGGTGAAAATGAGGGGTGCTCTGATTTTAGTTGTGGATGTCGGATAAGAAAGCTTCATGTGTTTCGTCGTAATAACGGAGCTTATAATAGTGCTTGGGCTTGAAATGGCAAAATAATGTATATCGGGCTTAACATGCTTCTTGTGTTTCGCTGGGTAAAATTCAAAGAGTGCATTAGAGATTGCGTTGAGTTTTCATTGGTTGTTAGTAAAAACGTTTGAGTTCCTAGCTTATTAGGGGGCTTATAGTGAAGTCTGAATATTTTTCTTGGCCGGATTCTTGTAGGTTCCCGTTGATCTGTGGCGCTAATCTGAGAGCACGCGTATTCCGTCTATCGCTTGCTTTGTATGCGCCTACTGCTAGCATTGGCTGTAACTTCGATCACGGACGTACCAAATTTGAATGCCAGACAGACGATAGATGAAGTGCGTAATCAACTCGCACTTCTCAAGGGGCAAGGAACGCATCAGGTCAATGTTGACGGTTTGGATGCATATCTAAAGGATTTAGGTGTTGCTATAGAGAATAGTACATCCATTGATAAGATAAATATAGATTTCCAAAAACAAGAGAATGATTTCAACAACCAATCTGCACAAAGATTGTTCGATTCTGTTATTGGTAATGGGCAGGCTGCGCTCAAGACAAGCATTCTGGTAGGTGGAGGCTCGGCTGCGGCGTTATTAGCTTTTGCTAGTTCAGCCTGGAGATCATTAAAACCTGAAGGATTAGATGCGCTTTCTCTGAGCGTGTTTCTGCTGGCTGTCGGGGTTCTATGCTCTGCAATTGCAAGCGGGATGAGTTACGTCGCTCAATACTTCTATCACTCCTCGTTCTACGATGAGCATAAAGCGAAAGAACGAATCGGGCACGGTGCTAATATCGGCAGTAACGCTCTTGTGGTAGTCGCTTACATCTTATATGGGGTTGCAAGCTGGAATGTATATAAAATGCTCGGATGGCTTGAGGTTATTAAGCCTTTTACTGCATGAGGAATAAGTATGATTGTAGGGCTAAAGGACTCCGAGAAATACGTATACCACTACCGCAGTGCTGATACTGCCATAAAGCATATCCTGCCGGCAGGGAAGTTAAGGCTTGGGCAGTACAATTGTACTAATGATCCTAAAGAGGTGAAGGAATGGAAATTCAATCTTTGGAGTAGAAAAAGTATTGAACTGCCGGTCCGAGAATGGGATGACTTGTCGAAGTGGCTGTCTGGAGAGTTGAAGTCTAAAACTCGTGTTTTATGTTTCTCTCGTGATGAGGATGGGCTTGAGGGGAATCATCTTCTTGATATCTGCAAGAGAGGTTTTTGCAAGCCCAGAATGTGGGCGCAGTACGGTGGAAATCACGCTGGCGTATGTCTAGTATTTGATAGGGAGAAACTGCTGAGCAACGTAATATCTCAATATGAGGAAAGCTGCTTAATTATTGGTGGTGATGTCGAGTATCGTGATCGTCTAATTGCGGACAATTTTCAGCAGGATCAACAGTATCTGATTAATCTTGATGCTCTTGAGGTGTTGGGGAGGTCTTCCTATCCGGAAGCTCACATTCATGCGCACTATCAGCGACTTTTCTTTGAGAAGATGACTGACTGGCGGGCGGAGAATGAATGGCGCTGCGTGCTTTTCTCTAAGACCGACGAAGAGTTGTTCTTGGATTATAAAGATTCGTTAGTAGGGGTGATCTTTGGTAACGATGCATCTGCGGAATGCATTGCTGAAGTGAAACGAATCAACCAGGGACGAGGTTTGACTTATCAAGCTGTGAGATGGAAGAATTGCGCTCCCTGGTACGACTTTGCAGACCCGCTGTTTCATAGAAGATAGTGTGGTAGTCAAGGGCAAGTTGTTCCGTTTGCGGTAAGTATAGCGTGTATAGGGTACTAGAATGGTAAGTCGAAGTGATCCTGAGATGGTCGGATGGTACTTTGTCGATAGTGAAGGTGTGCAGATAAATTACCCTCAAGATGGCGTATGGCCGGAAACTTATCTCGATTATGCGAAAGATGACTTTGCAGCGTTTGAAGTGGAGAAGTCAAACCGATGTCTTATTAATGCTGTTTCCAATGCGAAAAGAGCACTGCACTATCAGGTAGATGGCCTTGCTAATGCCCTGGGTTGGTCGGCATTGAAAGGGAGGAGAGACTTTCCAACAAAGTTGGATTTTCTCGGTCGGTGCGGCGTGCTTAGCCCTATTATAATTAAGAGGATTAATAAGCTGCGGAACGTAGTTGAGCACGAGTATCATGTGCCGACAGAGGACGAAACACTTGAGTACCTGGAGATTGTTGAGTTGTATCTTGGTGCTACACGTACTGCATCAGTTTACTTTCCGTCAAAAATAACCGTTTATTTGATGGATGAGGTTGATGGTGAGTACAAAGCGGAGTGGGGTTTGCCAAGAAGTATAAATATAGATATTAGGGAGGAGGGGCGGATAGTAATTGTAGGGTCGGGTGAGACAATTGTTGATTTTTCTATCAAGGATGAAGAGTATTACGATTGGGTATCAGCAGTAATGAGGCAAGGATCATACTAAGTATGTTTGACTTCTCTTAGATGCGGAAATATGAGTCCATATGCGGCGCCTACCTTAGCTCGGCGCCCGCTCAGCAGGGCCCCCATAAGGCTGTAATCGGGAAATATGAGCAGGGGTAGTTGTGGCCGCTACTCTCAGCCGATCGTGCATCAGAACGCACCGCCGAGGCCCTAGCGTCGATTCTTGAGTGTGGCCCTGGTACCAGAATGCAGAAAGCCTCAAATCAAGGAGGCTCATGAATGGCTTCTAGGTATCAGGCGTTCCAGCGACGTTTTACAGTGGGCAGACTGATCTTCAACTTCTCTGCGACCTGAGATTGGCTCATGCCCTGGGCCTTGAGTTCCTTTACTTCGTTAGCTGATGCCTTCATAGGACGACCGAGAGTCTTCCCTTCAGACTTAGCGCGCTCCAATCCGGCCTGTGTGCGTTCGATCAGCAGGTCACGCTCAAACTCGGCGACAGCCGACAGTACCTGCATAGTCATTTTGCCCGCAGCACTAGTGAGGTCTACGCCACCAAGGGCAAGGCAATGCACCCGGACTCCACGACTAGCTAGCAATTCGACTGTAGAACGTACATCCATTGCATTACGGCCCAATCTGTCCAGTTTGGTGACGAGCAGTACGTCACCATCTTCCATGCGTTCTAGGAGCTTCTGGAAGCCTTGACGCTGATCTGCCTGAACAGAACCAGAGACGGTTTCACTGATGACTCGTTGAGCCTGTACGTCGAAGCCTGCTGCCTTCACTTCAAGCACTTGGTTAGCAGTGGTCTGGTCACTGGTGCTAACTCGGGCATACAGGAAGGTGCGGCTCATAATTTGGACTCCATTTAGTATCAATAACATGGTGTCATTATGATTCTGGTGTCAAAAGTTGTCAATCATATTTTTGATACCTGAACGGGCGGCATTTAAGGCTGGTATCAGAATCGGTCGTTTTTGAGCCTTCTGGTCTGGTTAGCTTCTGAGCAGGGGAGGTGAGAGCTCATCTCAACTGTGGAGCCTCACGTTTACTTCCAAGAAATGAGGATTTGATCAGTGTGAAGGGCTGCCGGCTAAGGCCGTCCCAGCGGAAAGCCTGATGAATGGGGCGGGTGTAAGGATATGCACATACAAAAACGCCCCAGCGTGTGAGGCCGGGGCGAGGAAAGTCCATTGATACGGAATAGTTATCTGATCAAGTTATGAGCAGCTGCGTTACAGCCCTTCCAGCAGCTCCGAAAGCTTCATCCCCAACCCATCTGCAAGCACCTTTGCGGCTTCCAGGCTGGGATTGGCAGTGCCGGTCTCTATTCGTGACATGTATGTACGGACGAAGCCGCATTTGTCAGCAAATGCTTCTTGGCTGAAGCCCTGCTTGCTGCGTAGTTCCCTGATTCGTTGGCCAAAGGCCGTTCGCAATTTCTGATTGGTTTCCATCGAAACATGATGGTTGGCTGTGGCCCAACCGTGAACGCACCAAGTGGTGACGCACCAAGTGATGACACACTAATCGTTACATTTTCTTCATGTGATGGCATCATCTGCCCTGCCGGGGAAGCCCTTGGGGTTAGGACCTAGACGGAGAGTTCGAAATGCATACATGGGAGGGAACGATGGAAAAGCGATTGAAGCTAGCTGCACTGTGGATGATCGTAATGCTCGGGGGATGCGCTGTTACCCCTAAGGAGCCGGACATGCCTGCATCTGAAGTGCAACCCACGCCGGTTTGTGTCGGGGAAGAACAGTGTTCAAAGATGTGGGGGCGGGCTATCGAGGCTATTTCCGTTACCACCGGCATGAAGGTGATGACTGCAACAGATAGCTTCCTTCAAACCTACCCTACTACCAAGATTGGCTACATGAACGGGCAGGTGTACAAGGAGAAGGTTGGCGATCAGAAGTACGCGATCAGAGGGAAATTCGATTGTAGTGGGTATAGCTGGTGCAATCGCTACCTGAATAGGAAGCAGAACCTCTTCAACCTATTGACCCAGGGCTACGATCCAGTGATGCATTAGTTTAAGTTTTGAGAAAACATACAAGGAGTTGTGATGCGCAAGTTTGGAATCTTCGCAATCGTGGTCGGGGTCGTGGTGATCATCTCTGCTCTCGGTATGGACGTATCCGTTGCTACCAGCATGGGTGGAAGGGTCAACAACCTTGGCCTTATGGCTGATCGCCAAAACTACACCATCTTGGGTGGACTGTTCCTCATCGCTGGCGTCCTCATGGCGATCTTTGGGGGGAGGCCACAGAGCAGTGTTGTCATTTCTGATGCCGTCAGCGCTAACGAGCGTCAGTGTCCCTTCTGCGCAGAAACGATCAAGACCCAAGCAATCAAATGTAAGCACTGCGGTTCTGAGGTTGAGCCTATCCACCCTGATTCCGCTAAAGCTGAAGAACGTAAATACGTTCACCCACTGAACAGGGTGTATAATAAAGAAGGTCTTGTTCAGCATTGGGTTGTGGCATTGCCGTACAGAACCAAAACGGAGCATGCAAAGGTGAAGGAGGGGTTGGTGCTTACGGGCATCCCGGTTCACTCTGAAACCAGCAGCGCTCTCAAGGTGGGGCCGTATCCAAGTAAGGATGAAGCAGCCCGAATCCTGAGAAAGCTGATGCAGAATTCCCTGCACGGGAATATCGAAGAGTTTTGGGTGGTTCCCGATGCTGTAACTGGAAACGACGCACTGACCGGCAGAGTGTGCAGATAAGGGTTACGCAGCAGCTAGCAGCACTCTTCGTAAACTGTAGATCATTGCTGCTGGCCTGGGATAGCTTGAGCTACTTGTAGAAGTAGCTCAGGTGATTCTCTACAATTCACTGAAGACTAGCTGAGAGACTTCTACTCTATCGTAGTTATTCGCCGCAAGGCTGATCAAGGGGGATCAACCCCCGATATATTTGTAGTGCAAGAACAGCGTAGCTATTGTAGAAAACTTCTAGAGTGACTCTGATAATCATCATCATAACTCTGTAAATACTATTCTAGAGGTTATCTACGTTACCTAGTAACGTTTGCACGACAAGAAAAAGATAGACGGATTTATCGATCTCCGATCCGTCTTGTGCTGACGCAGAGTGCCTTTGCCATGCTGATAGGTATTGTAGAAAACTTGTAGGATAATCTTGAGAGTATTTAAGTTCTTTCCTACAAATTTCCTACAATACCACCATGATAAACTTACGAATGCGGGGGTTCCCTCGCGAGCATGCATAGCATCCTCGTAAGGGTTCCCCTTATATATATCTGTCGCACTTTCACTTTTTCGCTCTAGCCTTAGTGCTGCTTGGCTTGCAGTGCTTTTTAGTGATCACGCCCTCAGCCTCATTTTTAGCCTTGATCCAAGCGTTAAGGGTGTGATTGGAAATCGCCAGTTTCGTGTAGATTTCCACCTTCTTTTTACCATCAGCTAGCATCGCAAAGGCTTCATCTTTCCGAGCATCAACGGTCGACAGCACGTACCCGGATAGGTCAATGTCAAGCTCCAGCGACTCCAGTTGCTCAGGATGGCATTGCAGGTAGTGGACAATCCCGCCGAGGGCGATCCGCGCTGCTTCCACGTACCGTTCAACCTGACGCGAAGACATTTGTTCGAAATGGTGATTGAACAGTACTTCCTCAGCGGTCCTAGTCGATATCTCTGGTAGGCGAAGAACGCGATAAACACCCCTCGCCCTCACGCTCTCCTTTCCATTCCATATACCCGGTCCAGTGCCGATGGCGCCACGAACGATATCGTCCAGCCAGCTTAGGTGGTGCTCTTCCGCTTGAATGACAGAGAAGAACAGCACCAGAGGGTTCGAGATGGTGAAGACCTTGTTTCTCTTCTTGCTTTCCTTCTCCGCCTTCGGACCACCCGGATGACTTGCATCGACGTAGAAGCGCCTACGGTAGCGTACAAGGCCGTTCACCGGCTCCAGGTACTCCGTATCAATGCCGTAAACGGAACGTGGCTCAGGGGCGAATTCAGGCACCGTATACACAGCAAGGACATCACCAGTGGCGAAGTCGATCACCACATCTTCCAACCGCTCAGTCTGTACTACTGGCCGATCCAGCGGTAATCGATGATCTAAAGCTTTCCTTTCATTGACCGGGCTAGCAGGACCACCACTCTTGACAAGGTTTAGGCGTGGACGACCGCCTACGGCATCCTCTTCTGCCATTGCCCAGTTAATGAGCCTGCGGGCTGCGAATGCATCAACTGATACAAGGTTAGGATTGGTATCGTCGTTGGCTGCTGTGGTGCATGGATCAATCGCTACAGCACTATCACCCATGGTTAGGCATCGCCAGCTCGGTTCAGCCGCTCGCGAACACCATCAAGGTCATCTTGACGTGCATCGGTCAGTTCGTTGTCTGTCGAGTCCAGGGAGAGTCCAGCATTGACCCCCAGTGGAGTGACTTGGAGCTTGGTACTGCCAACGGTCTTCCACTCACACCCAAGGTCGACAAGGATGATGCCAATCCGGTTGGAAGTGATTTCCTCACCAGTGACACTGAATAGGACATCGCGGATATCACGAGCGGCAACTACTCGGCGCGTACTGATGTAGTCCAACACAAACCGGATCAGAGCTGGCTTGCTCATCGGTTCGATAGGATCGTTAGCAGCATTCTCAAGGCCAATAGCATGGGAGAAAATCTTGATTGCCTTGATCTTCAGGTCTTCATCGGATTCGAATGGCTTGCCAGCGGCAATAGCTTCGCGGATTCGTTGACTGTGCTCCTCACTGACCCAGCTAGCGTAAAGCTTGGCGAGTTCTTCCACTGGGTATGTACCACGATTGGCGGTAGGGCCAGAGTTCACCACCACAACTAGATCAATGCCAGGATAGCTATCGCGGAAGCGGTCAATCAGATCGTTTAGACGGCCACCTTGGCGCCAGTTGCCGGGCTTGTCACGACTGTAGCCCCCGGCCATTTCGTGAATGTTGGCAAGGTTGTAACGCCCGGCAGCATCTCGGCGGATGAAGGCATATTCAAGGAGGGAAGTTTGACGTTGGATTTGTAGCAGGGTGGGACGTTGGTTCAAGGTTTGTTCTCCTGAGCATTGCACGCAGGAGACGACAGCCACTACGGCTGGGCGATTGTCCCCCTGTGCGAGTTAAGTTTTAGGTTCATTTGCGTCACCAGTTTCTGGTTGCCAAAGTTGGCTGGTTCTTGCTCGCTTATCGAGCAGTCGGAAATGTTACGCAGACTTCCGGGCTAGTGTCAATACCAGCGGCTGAGAAATCAGCAGCTAGGTCAACACTCTGTCACCGGAGGGGGCGATCTGGGGAGTCAACTGTATACCGCTTTCAAATCAGCTAGTGCTGCTGCTCGTGCCTCTTCTTCTGCTTTGATTGCTAAAGTGGAATTTTCGGTAAATTTAGAACGATGTTTTGATTATTTTTTGAGAGGGGTGGTTGGTATTTTTCTAATTGCACGAGTCATTTCTCTAATTGGAGTTCTGCTGCCATAAATCCCGAATGTCACTGAATCATCAGTATGACCAAGTAGTTGCTTGATGATTGAGTCCTGAACTCCTGCCTCGCGTAGGTCATCTACAAATGTATGACGGAAGCTATGGAAGGTTTTCTTCGGATCGCTGACTCCCAGTTTATTACGATATCGGCCAAACCATTTCGATGGGCCGTATCCGTATTTCTCCCTCACAGCTTCAAGTTCAGGGAACACTTGTGATGCTCCCGAGGCTCGCACTGAGTCGACGTAGGCTTGGATACCCAGTTCCAGCAGAATCGGATGGATGGGAACGATCCTACGACTGCTGCGATTCTTCAGCTTCTGTCCTTCGCGACGATCATCTATTCGAATGCAAAGAGAGTTCTCTACTGTGAAGAGGTCGTCGATATGAAGCTGGCATAGCTCCTCCAGCCGCGCTCCTGTGAAACGAGCCAGCAATGGCAGCCAGAATCTACAGGGATGCTTACGTGCTTCATGTCGAAGCGTATCGAGGTTCAGGAGCGTTTCTAGATCGGCGGGAGTGAAAGACAGGCGAGCTTCCTTCGCAGCACCGGTCATCACCTTCACGCCAGCTAACGGATTCTGAGTGACGTAACCGTTGGATTTGCACCAATTGAGGAAGGCCGTGAGCTTCCTCAGGCGGTTGTTGACCGTTACTGCGGTGATGGTCGGGTAAGCCATCTTCGACTCAACAACTTGCCTTAAGGTCATACCCGTGAACTCCGGGCGCTGAGAGAAGTACTGTGGCAGCCTGCTGAGTCGATGCTTAAGGAGCCTCGCCTGTTCAGAGTCGAACGCACAGACGGGCATGTCATCCATAAGCTCGAAGAAGACCCGCACGGCACGTTTCACATCGAGCGTATTGGCCTCCCTCCAGGCCCCACTGCTTTCACCCTCCTTTATATACAGTTGCGACAGCGCGCTCAGTGACGGGGTGGGTGGCGTAGGGGAGGGTGTTGAAAGCGGCAGGGGCGTAGAGGTCTGCATCGGAAGCGCAATGTGGGGCGATTGCTCGGTTGGTGCGAACTGCCAAGCCTCGTTTCGCCATTGGATGCATAACCGATGGAGTTGGTCGGGAGCGCTGAGGGGATTCGCGGCGAGGTGCACGTAAACCCGTTGAGCTATTCCGCTTGCCATGAACAAGGCTTCCCGCCTGCTTCTCAGGTTGAGGCTAATTCGAATGGTGTCGCGTTGGTGATGCAGATGCTTCGGTAGCCTCAGATTGAAGTAATAGACAGCACCGCGACGGAGGATGAAGGCCATGGGTATGACACCTGAGTGGTACAGCAAAGTGTGACAATGCAGCCACACCCAGGATTTTTAGGACCGATTTTCTGCGCGAATTCGGTTGAGGGAAACCTTGAAGGTCACGCCCCACAAGGCTTTCAGCGATGCCTCTCCGCATCTACATGGCTTCGGAAATACTCAGCCAATAAAGCGGGAGATACTCTGCCGAGAGCTGGCGGGGCCGCCTCCATTTCGGGGTCGGTAAAATCCCCCCATCCTGTCGATGCACGCGTCGCCTCAGCGATAGTGACCCAGGATTTCCTCGATCTTCCCCGACGCCTTGATCTTCGCCAGCACCGAGAGCACCTCGTCGGCGCGGACTTCGGGCGTGTCCAGCACCATGCACGACAGCGGCGTCTCCTCGATCACGCTGGCGATTCGCAGACGCTCCGCCTCGGGCAATTCACGGTTGAACCAGTTCAGCGCGAACTCGCTGCTGATTGCGTACTGATAGCGACCGATACGCAGCTTCTTCAACACCAGTTCCTGGTTGCGCGCGTCGTCGCGGGTCAGCCAGTGGCTGTCCAGCAGCGGCTGCAGGCGCGGGTAGTGATAGCCCAGCACGGTGCCGACAGATTGGCTGGGCAGGGTTTCCAGCTTGTCGGCGGGGGCATCGCGGACTACCAGCAGGTCGCGTTGCACCATCAGCGGTGCGGTCCAGCGGTAGTCCTTGAATTCATGCTCGGTCCAGGTGCGCGACACGTAGCAGCGCACGTCGACGGAGCGGCTCAGCAGGGCCTGCTCGATGCGTGCGCGGGGCACGATGTGGAAGTCTGCCGGGCGCCCCAGTTCGCGTGCCGTCTCGTTGAACAGCTCGAACATGATGCCGCCGGTCAGTTCGCCATTCTCGATCTGCGCCAGCGGCATCGCCCAGCTATCGACCACCGAAAAGCGCAGGGGACGGTCGTCGGCCTGGGCGAGGGCGGTGGTCAGCAGCAGGGTGGTGGCGAGGAAGCGCATCAAGGCTCCGTTGATGGCAGAACGACAACACAATGCCGTGTAGCCCGGCCCTTGCCAAGATGCGATAGCGACCGGTGCGGACATCGGGTGCAATTTACGGTCCGCTTCGCTAGGATTAGCGCACTTCTGCTCACCTGTCGCGATGGATTTCAATGAGTTATCAGGTTCTTGCCCGCAAATGGCGTCCGCGCTCGTTCCGCGAAATGGTCGGCCAGACCCATGTGCTCAAGGCCCTGATCAACGCGCTGGACAACCAGCGCCTGCACCACGCCTACCTGTTCACCGGTACCCGTGGCGTGGGCAAGACCACCATTGCGCGCATCCTGGCCAAGTGTCTGAACTGCGAAACCGGCGTCAGCTCGACCCCCTGCGGGCAGTGCTCGGTGTGCCGCGAGATCGATGAAGGCCGCTTCGTCGACCTCATCGAAGTGGACGCCGCCAGCCGCACCAAGGTCGAGGACACCCGCGAGCTGCTCGACAACGTGCAGTACTCGCCGAGCCGCGGGCGCTACAAGGTCTACCTGATCGACGAAGTGCACATGCTCTCCAGCCACAGCTTCAACGCCCTGTTGAAGACCCTGGAGGAGCCGCCGCCCCACGTGAAGTTCCTGCTGGCGACCACGGACCCGCAGAAACTGCCGGTGACCATCCTCTCGCGCTGCCTGCAGTTCTCGCTGAAGAACATGCCGCCGGAGCGCGTGGTGGAGCATCTCACCCACGTCCTGGGCGCCGAAAACGTGCCGTTCGAGGACGATGCGCTGTGGCTGCTCGGTCGCGCGGCCGATGGCTCCATGCGTGACGCCATGAGCCTCACCGACCAGGCCATCGCTTTCGGCGAAGGCAAGGTGCTGGCCGCCGACGTGCGCGCCATGCTTGGCACCCTGGATCACGGGCAGGTCTATGGCGTGCTCCACGCACTGCTGGAAGGCGACGCCCGTGCGCTGCTGGAAGCCGTTCGCCACCTGGCCGAGCAAGGCCCGGACTGGGGCGGCGTGCTGGCCGAAATGCTCAACGTGCTGCACCGCGTGGCCATCGCCCAGGCGCTGCCGGAGGCCGTGGACAACGGCCAGGGCGACCGTGACCGCGTGCTGGCACTGGCCCAGGCACTGCCGGCCGAGGACGTGCAGTTCTACTACCAGATGGGCCTGATCGGCCGCCGCGACCTGCCGCTGGCGCCCGATCCCCGTGGCGGCTTCGAGATGGTGCTGCTGCGCATGCTGGCGTTCCGCCCGGCCGATGCCGACGGCGCGCCCAGGTCGCCACTAAAGGACCTGGGGATCAGCAAGGCCACGGCTGATTCCAACCCGAACCCAGTGGCCGGCGCCGCCGTTGCAGCGCCGGTTGCATCCATTGCTTCGCCGCCTGCTGCGCCAGCGCCGGTCGCTCCTGTAGCGCCGGTCGCCGAGGTTGCCCCGGCTGTTGCCGCGCCGCAGCCTCAGGTGGCTCCGGCTCCGGCTCCGGCTCCGGCTCCGGCTCCGGTGGTGGAGGCAGCGCCTGTCGCTGCTCCCGCGCCGGTTGTCGAAGCGACTCCCGCGCCGGTCGAAGTGCCGCCGCAAGTGGTCGTCGCTGCAGAGCCTGTTGCTCCGACTGTCGAGCCGCAGCCGTCCGCGGCCGAAGCGCCAGTCGACTTGCCGTGGGATGAACCCTCGGCACCGGTTGCAACTGCTCCCGCGTCTCCAGAGCCTGTTGCACCTGCACCTGCACCTGCACCTGCACCTGTAGCGGCAGCGCCGGCTCCTGTGCCTGCGGCTGCCTCCGTCCCGGTGGAAGCTCCCGCGCCGGTCGCGGCAGAAGCCCCGGCCGAGGACGATGATCGCGACGAAGAGCCGCCGCCCGCTGAGGAATACTACGAAGTCGACATGGAATCCTACGGCTACCTCGAGAGCGAGGCACCGCAAGAGCAGGCCGAGCCGGAACCCGAGCCCGCCGCCATGCCCGCCACCGGCCTTGCCGCCGAATGGCTGGACCTGTTCCCGCGTCTGGGCCTGGCCGGCCTCACCGCCAGCATCGGCGCCAACTGCACCCTGGTGGCGGTGGACGGCGACAACTGGCACCTGCACCTGGACCCGGGCCAGAGCGCGCTGTTCAACGCGACCCAGCAGCGTCGCCTGAACGATGCTCTGAACCAGTTCCACGGGCGTACCCTGATCCTGCAGGTCACCCAGCAGAAGCCCGAGCAGGAAACCCCGGCCCAGGCCGCCGCGCGCAAGCGCGCCGAGCGTCAGCGCCAGGCCGAGGCTTCGATTGCCGCCGACCCATATGTGCTACAGATGAAGCAACAGTTCGCCGCGGTGGTCCGCGACGGTACTATCGAACCCCTGGAGGCCAAGGCTTGAGCCTGGGCCGACGACTGAACGAATCGAGGAACTCGACATGATGAAAGGTGGCATGGCCGGCCTGATGAAGCAGGCCCAGCAGATGCAGGAAAAGATGCAGAAGATGCAGGAAGAGCTGGCCAACGCCGAAGTGACCGGTCAATCCGGCGCCGGCCTGGTGAGCGTGGTGATGACCGGTCGCCACGACGTCAAGCGCGTCTCCCTGGATGACAGCCTGATGCAGGAAGACAAGGAAATCCTCGAAGACCTGATCGCCGCCGCGGTGAACGACGCCGTGCGCAAGATCGAGCAGAACAACCAGGACAAGATGTCCGGCATGACCGCCGGCATGCAGCTCCCGCCTGGCTTCAAGATGCCTTTCTGATCCAGGCATCCCGCTGACCTGTAGGAGCGAGCTTGCTCGCGAACGCTCTACCGGCCCTTCACGGCCTGGCAGGGTTCGCGAGCAAGCTCGCTCCTACAGTCGTTCTACCCCTCCGAAAAATATCCTGAGACCGCCCCATGAGCTTCACGCCGCTGATCCGCCAACTGATCGACGCCCTGCGCACCCTGCCCGGAGTGGGGCAGAAGAGTGCCCAGCGCATGGCGCTGCAGCTGCTGGAGCGTGACCGCAGTGGCGGCCTGCGCCTGGCCCAGGCACTGACCCAGGCGATGGAGGGTGTCGGTCACTGCAAGCAGTGCCGCACCCTGTCCGAGGACGAGTTCTGCCCGCAGTGCACCGACCCGCGCCGCGACGATAGCCTGCTGTGCGTGGTCGAAGGTCCGCTGGACGTGTTCGCCGTCGAGCAGACCGGTTACCGTGGCCGCTACTTCGTGCTCAAGGGGCATCTGTCGCCGCTGGACGGCCTCGGCCCGGAAGCCATCGGCATTCCCGAGCTGGAAGCGCGAATCAAGGCTGGCAACTTCAGCGAGATCATTCTCGCCACCAACCCCACGGTGGAAGGCGAGGCAACCGCCCACTACATCGCCCAGCTGCTGGGCGGCGGCGACCTGGTGCTGTCGCGCATCGCCCACGGCGTACCGCTGGGTGGCGAGCTGGAGCTGGTCGACGGCGGCACCCTGGCCCACGCCCTGGCTGGGCGCCGGCCGATCAGTAGCTGAGCCATCCAAGCACTTCCTGTACGACGAACAAGGCCGGAGCAATTCCGGCCTTGTTGCATTCGGGCTCAGCAGGCGCAGCTGATGCCTTCACCGCCTGCAAGCAACGAGTCACCTGCCACGCCGACCAGAGCCAGGCCTTCGTCCAGCCAGCCGGTCACCCCGCCGATCATCTCCTTCACCGGCAAACCCAGCGCGGCGAGCTTCGCGGCGGCGCGGTGCACGCCGTTGCAGTGCGGTCCGGCGCAGTAGACGACGAACAGGGTGCCCGGGGCGAACTGCGCCATGCGCCGGGCATCGATCTCGCGAGTCGGCAGGTTCAGTGCTCCGGGTACATGCCCACGGGCAAAAGCGGCGGCGTTGCGCACATCGAGCAGGACGAAATCCTGCTCGCCGTTCTGCAGGGCGCGGTTGACGTCGGAACAGTCGGTTTCGAAGGCCAGGCGGTGGCTGAAGTGGGCGAGGGCATCGGCCGGCAGGGCGGCGGGGAACTGGCTGACGAGGCTGGGCATGGCAAGGCTCCTGTGGAAGATGGGGGCACTGTATGTGGCCTTGCGAGTCGGCTACAGTGGCGGCCTGGACAGTGATCGGAAGTTTTCCGCCAAATGCCGCGCAATCCCCTGGAAGTCGCCATTCTTGCCTACGACGGCCTGTGCACCTTCGAATTCGGCATCGCCGTGGAAATCTTCGGCCTGCCGCGTCCCGAGTTCGATTTCCCCTGGTATCGCCACCGGGTCGTTGCCGTGGATGCGGGGCCGATGCGCGCCATGGGCGGCATCCAGGTGCTCGCCGATGGCGGGCTGGAAGCCCTCGACACGGCGGGCACGATCATTGTGCCGGGCTGGCGGGATCGTGCCGAGGCGCCTTCTGCCGAGCTGGTACAGGCGCTGCGCGAGGCCCACGCTGAGGGCGCGCGGCTAGTGTCGATCTGCTCCGGTGTCTTCGTCCTGGCCGCCACCGGATTGCTGGACGGCCAGCGGGCGACCACGCACTGGCGCTACGCCGAGGAACTGGCGATGCGCTTCCCGGCCATCGAGGTCGATGCCCAGGTGCTCTATGTGGATGCCGGGCAGCTGATCACTTCTGCCGGCAGCGCAGCGGGCATCGATGCCTGTCTGCACCTGGTGGCGCGGGACTTCGGCGCGCAGGTCGGCAACACCGTCGCGCGGCGCCTGGTGATGTCACCTCAGCGCGGCGGTGGTCAGGCGCAGTTCATCCCCGCGCCGGTGGCGCAGGCGCCCCGGCATGACCTCGCAGGGCTGCTGGACTGGGCCCGGCAGCGGCTGGACCGCTCAATCAGCGTCGGCGAATTGGCGAGCCGCGTGGCCATGAGCGAGCGCACCTTCCTGCGCCGTTTCAGCGAAGCGAAGGGGATGACGCCCAAGGCCTGGCTGCAGCACGAGCGCATGCTGCGCGCCCGCGAATTGCTCGAATGCAGCGCCGACAGCGTCGAGCGGATCGCCGAGCAATGTGGCTTCGGCACCGTGGAAAGCTTTCGCAATGCCTTCCGTGGTGCGGCTGGCGTAGCGCCTTCGGCTTACCGCGAGCGGTTCGGGACGGCGCATCTGTCCTAGCCGATGGCGGGTGTCTCGCCTTGAAAACCAAGCAAGCGCTCGGTAAGTTTCAGTCAAACCGTCTGGAGCCTTGCCATGTCCGTGTTCGCCGAATACTTCGATGACAACCACCGCCTGGTCCGCGACAGCGTGCGGCGCTTCGTCGAGCGTGAAATCCTGCCCCACGTCGCCGACTGGGAGGAGGCGGAGGAGTTTCCCCGCGAGCTGTACCGCAAGGCGGGCGAGGCCGGCATCCTCGGCATCGGCTATCCCGAGGCGTTCGGCGGCAGCCACGAGGGCGACCTGTTCGCCAAGGTGGCAGCCAGCGAAGAGCTGATGCGCTGCGGCTCCGGCGGGTTGGTAGCGGGGTTGGGTTCGCTGGATATCGGCCTGCCGCCGCTGATCAAGTGGGGCCGCCCGGAGCTGCGCGAGCGCATCGCGCCGCAGGTGCTGGCCGGCGAGAAGATCATGGCACTGGCCGTCACCGAGCCGTCCGGCGGCTCCGATGTCGCCAGCCTGAAGACCCGCGCCGTGCGCGACGGTGACCACTACCGGGTCAGCGGTAGCAAGACCTTCATCACCAGCGGTGTGCGCGCTGACTACTACACCGTGGCCGTACGCACCGGCGGCGATGGCTTCGGCGGCGTCAGCCTGCTGCTGGTGGAGAAGGGCACGCCCGGCTTCACCGTCAGCCGCAAGCTGAAGAAGATGGGCTGGTGGGCGTCGGACACCGCCGAGCTGTTCTTCGACGACTGCAAGGTGCCGGTGGACCATCTCATCGGTGCGGAGAACATGGGTTTTGCCTGCATCATGGCGAACTTCCAGAGCGAGCGTCTGGCCCTGGCGATCATGGCCAACATGACCGCGCAGCTGGCGCTGGACGAGGCGCTGGCCTGGAGCCGCGAGCGCGAGGCGTTCGGCAAGCCGGTCGGCAAGTTCCAGGTGCTCAAGCACCGGCTGGCGGAGATGGCTACCCAGGTCGAAGTGTCCCGCGAGTTCACCTACCGCCAGGCGGCGAAGATGGCCGCCGGCAAGAGCGTGATCAAGGAAATCTCCATGGCCAAGAACTTCGCCACCGACGTCGCCGACCGGGTGACCTACGACGCGGTGCAGGTACTGGGCGGCATGGGCTACATGCGCGAGAGCCTGGTGGAGCGGCTGTACCGCGACAACCGCATTCTCTCCATTGGCGGCGGCACGCGGGAGATCATGAACGAGATCATCGCCAAGCAGATGGGGCTCTGAGCGCCCTTACATCGACGGGCGTGCGCCGGCGGCCTGGCTGCGCCGCCAGGCCGCCGGCGGGCGCCGTATTCGCGGCGAAAGGCGCGGCTGAAGGCCGTGTCTGTCTGATAGCCGACGTCCTCGGCGATCCGCGCCAGCGGGGCGTTGCTGCCGCGCAGCAGGTTGGCGGCCAGCAGCATTCGCCACTGAGTCAGGTACTGCATTGGCGGGCAGCCCACCAGCCCGAGGAAGCGCTCGGCCAGCACCGAGCGCGAAGTACCGGCGCAGCGCGCCAGTTCCTCCAGGCTCCAGGGATGAGCCGGTGACTTGTGCAGGGCGCCCAGGGCGCTGCCGACGATGCGGTCGTGCAGCCCGGCCAGCCAGCCGCTGCGGTCCTCGCCCTGTTCCTCCATGTACAGGCGCAGCACCTCGATGAACAACACCTCCGCCAGCTTGGCCAGCACGCCGGCACCGCCGGGACGGGGCGAGCGCGCCTCGGCCAGCGCGTAGCGCACCGAGGACTCCAGCCAGGCGCCAGCGGCCGAGCCGCGCACGTTGACCTTCACCAGCGCCGGCAGCCCGGCGAGCAGCAGCCTCGCCAGCCGTGCGTCGCAGGCGAGGTAGCCGCAGACCAGGCGCGTTGTCGCACCACCGCCGCCATAGGCCAACTGGCGCGGCCGACGGGCCAGCACCGCGTCCAGTCGTGCTCCCGTGGCCGGTGGGACGCCGGGTTGCGAGGCCATGCGATGGGCGTGGCCCTGGGGGAAGATCACTGCATCGCCGGCCACCAGCCGCACTGGCTCGGCTCGGCCCATTTCGACGAAGCATTCTCCCTCGGTGATGAGGTGGAAGATCACCACCTGTTCGGCGCCCGGCTCCAGCAGCTCGACCACCGAATCTGCCCTTGGCGACTGATAGCACCAGGGCGCGGTGAAGCGCGCATTGATGAAAATGGCGCCGACCAACCGGACTACGCGCAGGGTCTCCGACAGTGCGTCCATCAGGGGGTGCCGCTGTCGATGTCCAGGCGCACCGGTACGGCTTCGGCCAGTGCGCTGAGCATCGGGGAGACGCGCATGGCCTGCTCGACCATCTCGCGTACTTCTGCATCCGGGGCACCCGGCACGCTGATGCTGACCTGCACGTGGACGGCCAACGGGCCGGCGGGGACGTGCTGGCCATCTTCGCGGCGCAGCCCGAGCAGGCCGTGCAGGTCGGTGTCGCTGGTGACTTGCGCCTCCAGCCGCTGTGGCTGCATTCCTCGCTCGGCGGCCAGCATGGCGATGCGTGTAACGGCGCAGGAGGCCAACGCGGCGCGCAGCAGCCAGCCGGGGCTGACACGCTCGCCATCGCCACCCAGTTCCTGCGGCAGGTCGGTATGGATCAGGTTGCCGTCCGGATGACGCGTCTGCGTCTTGCCGCCGCCTTCCCAGAGCGCGGTGGCGGGGACGTCGCGGACCTGGGCGACGCCAGGCCGCTGGCGCACCAGGCGCACCAGGCGCTCCAGGCGCTGCTGGGCGGTGAGGATGCTTTGCGTGCTCATCGAGGGGCGCCTCCGGAGCGGGGTTCTCAGTCGAAGTCTGGGCGCGAAAGCGAAGCCGTGGCGAGCCGCCGGACGATCGGACAGGCAACACCGACGCTGGAGCAGGACGGCGGCCAGGCCGCGGCGCAGCATGAAGGTGCGGGATGTCGCGGTACCCGCATCAGCCCACCCATGGAGAGTGTCATGCCGAAGTTCGTCATAGAGCGCGAGATCCCCGGCGCCGGAGCCCTGACCGACCGCGATTTCCAGGCTATCGCGCAGAAGTCCTGCAAGGTCTTGAATCAGCTGGGGCCGCAGGTGCAGTGGTTGCACAGCTACGTGGTCGCAGACCGCATCTACTGCCTGTACATAGCCCCCGACGAAGCCGCCGTGCGAGAGCACGCGCGACTGGGCGGCTTCCCGGCCAATCGGATATCGCAGGTCGTCACCACCCTCGATCCGACCACCGCCGAATGAGCGCGCCTTGCCCGTCAGGAGAACCACAAATGACTACCGCTGTAGACCTCAATGCCCTGAAACAACGCCAGATGGCCACCTGGGCCAGTGGCGACTACGCCGTGATCGGCACCACCCTGCAGATCGTCGGCGAGCGCCTGGCCGAAGCCTGCGACCTGCTCTGCGACGAGCGGGTGCTGGACGTCGCCGCCGGCAACGGCAACGTCACCCTGGCCGCCGCCCGGCGTGGTTGCCGGGTGATCTCCACTGACTACGTGCCGCGCTTGCTGGAACTGGGCGCCGAGCGCGCCCGTGCGGAGCATCTGGCCGTGGAGTTCCGCGAGGCCGATGCCGAGGCGCTGCCCTTCGAAGCCGGCAGCTTCGATTCGGTGGTCTCGACCTTCGGCGTGATGTTCACCCCCGACCAGGCGAAAGCCGCGTCGGAACTGGCGCGGGTCTGCCGTTCCGGCGGGCGCATCGGCCTGGCCAACTGGACGCCCGAGGGCTTCATCGGCCAGGTGTTCAAGGTGCTTTCGGGTTACATCCCGCCGGCGGCGGGTGTTCGCCCGCCGTCCGCGTGGGGACGGGAGGAGCATCTGCGCGAGCTGTTCGACGGATCGATCGGCGAGTTGCGTGCGACGCGGCAGGTCTTCAACTTCCGCTATCGCTCCGCCGCGCATTTCATCGAGGTCTTCCGCGACTGGTACGGTCCATTGCACAAGGCTTTCGCCAACCTGCCGGAAGCGGATGGGAAGTTGCTGGAGCGTGATCTGACGCAGCTGCTCGATGCGAGCAATCGCGCGGGCCCCTCGTCGCTGGTGGTGCCCAGCGAATATCTGGAGGTGGTGCTGACCCGTCGGTGATCGCTGCCCGGCAATGATCCCTGAAAAAAACGGCGCCCATCCGGGGGTAAGGGGGATGGGCGCCGGCCCGACAGGGAAAAAGGGACTCTTGGGAATGACGCGTTACTTGGCCTCGTAGCCCTCGGCGGCGGACTTGCGCTTGGGCTTGGGAGCGAAGCGCTTGGCCAGCTTCATGCTGCCGGTGACCACTTTCTGGTACCAGACCGGCAGCAGGCGCAGCATCACGTCGATGGCGTGGGCGTCCGAGCCGATCAGGATGCGCCGCGAATCGCGCTCCACGCCGCGGATGATCACCTGTGCGGCTTTCTGCGGGGTGGTGCGCAGCAACTGGTCGTTGAACTGGGTGCGCGCCGCTTCCGCGTTCTGCCCGGTGACCTTGACCATGCTGTCGTTCATGCGCGCGGTCTTGGCGATGTTGGTCTTGATCCCGCCGGGATGCACGCAGCTGGCGGAGACACCGCTACGTTCCATGTCCAGCTCCTGGCGCAGCGATTCGGTGAAGCCGCGCACGGCGAACTTGGTGGCGTTGTAGGCGCTCATGCCAGGCTGGGAGAACAGGCCGAACACGCTGGAGACGTTGACGATGTGGCCGTCACCGGAAGCCTTCAGGTGCGGCAGGAAGGCCTTGGTGCCGTAGACCACGCCCCAGAAGTTGATGTTGGTGATCCACTCGTACTCTTCGTAGTCGCTGGCTTCCACGGTACCGGCATGGGCGACGCCGGCGTTGTTGAACACCAGGTTGACCTTGCCGTGCTCGCGGGCGGCCTTGTCGGCCCAGGCGTGCACCTGCTCGCGGTCGGCGACGTTCACCGTGTCGATGGATACCCGCACGCCGGAGGAGGAGAGCAGTTGGCGGGTTTCCTCCAGGCCTGCGGCATTCACGTCCGCCAGGGCCAGGTGGCAACCACGGGAGGCCAGTTCCACGGCCAGGGCGCGGCCGATGCCGGAGCCTGCGCCGGTGATGGCGGCGACCTTGTTCTCGAAGTTCTTCATGCCGGCACCTCCTCGGCGTGGCGTTGCGGTTGGACGACAGGGCTGCTCAGGGGTTTGGCCTTCAGATGATAGGCGCCGGGATCGAACTGGCTGGTCAGGGCGCGGAAGCGCCAGGTGAAGCCCGGCCACAGGGTGCAGTTGCGCCCGCTCACCGGGTGCAGGTACCAGCTCTTGCAGCCGCCGGTGTTCCATACGCTGTGGTTGAGGCCGCGCTGCAGCTTCTCGTTCCAGCGTTCCTGCACGTCTTCCTTCACTTCGACGCTCTGCAGCTCGCGGCGATCCATCAGCTTGATGGCGCCCAGCACGTAGGCGATCTGCGATTCGATCATGTAGACCATCGAGTTGTGGCCCAGGCCGGTGTTCGGGCCCATGAGGAAGAACAGGTTGGGGAAGCCGCGGGTCATGGTGCCCTTGTAGGCTTCCGGGCCGTTCTTCCAGGTGTCGAGCAGGTCCACGCCGTCCCGGCCGAACACCACGCCGCGCGGGATCGGGTCGTTGGCGGTGAAGCCGGTGCCGAAGATGATCGCGTCCACCTGACGCTCGCGGCCATCGCTGGTGATGATGCTGCCGGCCTTGATCTCGCGGATGCCGTCGACGATCACCGAGGAGTTGGAGGCCGCCAGCGCCGGGTAGTAGTTGTGCGACATGAGCACGCGCTTGCAGCCGATGGTGTAGTCCGGGGTCAGCTTGCGGCGCAGGTCCGGGTCCTTGATCTGCTGGCGGATGAAGCGCTCGGCCAGTTTGCCCACCAGCTTCATTGCCCAGGGTGCGAAGGTGAAGCCCAGTACACGGCCTTCGAGCATGCTGTAGAGGGCGCCGCGCCAGAGTTTCTGCACGGCCGGGAAATGGCGGAAGCGCGCGCGCTCCTTGTCGCTGATGGCACGGTCCGGCTTGGGCAGGATCCACGGCGCGGTGCGCTGGTAGAGGTCGAGCTTGGCCACCAGCGGCTGGATTTCCGGGACGAACTGGATCGCCGAGGCGCCGGTACCGATCACCGCGACGCGCTTGCCCTTGAGGTCGTAGTCATGGTCCCACTGCTGGGAATGGAAGGCCTTGCCCTGGAAGTTCTCCAGGCCCTTGAGCGCGGGGATCGAGGGGATCGACAGTGCGCCCATGCCGGAGACTACCGCCTTGGCGGTGTAGTGGTTGCCGGCGGCGTCGAACAGGTGCCAGAGCTGCTGTTCCTCGTTCCACTCGAAGCGCGCCATCTCGGTGTTGAGCAGCGTCTTGTCTTCCAGGCGGTACTTCGCCCAGCACTTCTCCAGGTACGCGCGGATTTCCGGCTGGCGGGCGAACATGCGCGTCCAGTCCGGGTTCGGCTCGAAGGAGAAGGAGTAGACGTGGGATTGCACGTCGCAGGCGCAGCCCGGGTAGTTGTTGACCCGCCAGGTGCCACCGACGCCGGCGTCCTTTTCGAACAGCAGGAAGTCATTCTCGCCTTCCTGCTTCAGGCGTATCGCCATGCCCAGCCCGGAGAACCCGGTGCCGATGATGGCGACCTTGCAGTGTCTGGGGGCAGTCTTTGGTTGGGTACTCACAACCGTACTCATGGCCACGCTCCTGTTATGATTATTGCTGGCGTATACAACTGTCTACGTGATGAAATGTAGACATCTGTATACCGCAGGAACAACCAACCTTAGGTGGGGTCGGGCGCCGGACACATGGAAATCGGACAGGAAGAACGGCCAGCGGAGGCCGCCGGCAAGCGCGCGCTGATCGACGCGGCGCTGCGCCTGGCGGCCAGCCGGCGCAGCCTGAGCAGCCTCGGGCTGCGCGAGCTGGCGCGTGAAGCGGGGCTGAACCCGAATACCTTCTACCGGCACTTCGGTGACGTGGATGATCTGGGCCTGGCGATCATTCGCGACATCGCCACTCAACTGCGCCAGCCATTGCGCGACCTGCGCCGCGAGGCCGCCGAGCGCGCGCAACCGGGGGAGGGCGCGGCCAGCGTGCCTTTCGGCCTGGACCTGGAGCGTGGCCAGCGGGTGACGCGGGAGACCGTGCTGTTGTTCTTCGACTTCGTGGAAGGCAACCCGCAGGCCTTCATCATTGGTGTGCGTGAGCTGCATGGGCCGTCGCCGGTGCTGCGCGAGGCGTTGGCGCGAGTGATGGACGAGTTCGGTGAGGACATGGCCGAGGACATCCGCCAGTTCCACCTGCTGCCGGACATCGACGAGAACGAGTTGAACCAGCTGTCGCGGCTGATCAGCCGGCAATTGTTCCAGCAGTCGCTGGACTATCTCGAGTGCCCGCCGGAGCAGCGCGGGGAAGTCTGCGCCCTGGCCGAACGACAAATCCTGTTGCTCTTCACCGGTGTCGCGGTGCTGCAGACTTTCGGCATGCTCGCTAGGCTGTAAGTCTTCTTGGGTCATAGCGGGAGCGTCAGCATGTTGCCTTTGCCCCTGTTCGGCGGCTGCGCCTGCGGCGCGGTGCGCTACCGGGTGGATGCCCAGCCGGAAGAGACCGGTTACTGCCACTGCCGCATCTGCCAGAAATCCAATGCTGCGCCGGCAGTGCCCTGGGCGGTGATTCCGCTGACGGGCTTCGCGTATACCGCCGGCGAACTGGGGATGTGGCGCTCAAGCCCGGACGGCGAGCGGCGCTTCTGCGTGAAGTGCGGCACGCCGATGGAGTTCCGCGTGCGCGACGGCGAGACGGTGGGGCTCAACACTGTGACCCTGGATGAGCCGGAGCTGATCGAGCCGCAGTGTCATGTCTGGTGTTCGTCGCAGCTGTCGTGGTTCGACACGGTGGATGATCTGCCGCGCCGGCAGGAGGGCTGATTCCAGCTCCTGAAGCTTGTGAAATGAAAACGCCAGGCAATGCCTGGCGTTTTCGTTCGTGCATGACGATCAGCCGGCGAAATCCAGCGTTTCCTTCCAGCGGGTTTCCAGCGCCTTGGTGTCATGGTCGAAGGGGTGGAAGCCGGGGCGGAAATAGTCCAGCCACGGGCGGATCAGGTTGACGAAGTAGCCGCGGCGCGGGTGCAGCAGTACGCCCAGGCCATGTTTCCAGCTGCGCCAGTTGAACAGCTGGCCGTCGCGGCGCAGCAGGTTGATCTGGAAGCCGGCGATGACGCCGAGGAAGATCCCGGTGGTCAGCAGCATCACCGCGGTGCGGGTGAAGTAGCCGCCATAGACCTGCTGGTAGACGTCGTAGGCCACCGCCTTGTGCTCGTTCTCCTCGACGGCGTGCCACATCCACAGCTTGTACATCTTGTCCGACTTCATCTGGCTGCTCAGGTCTTCACGTTTGAGCAACTGCTCGGCCATGGTCGCGGTGAAGTGTTCCAGGGCGCAGGTGATCGCCAGCTGGTGCTTCTTGGTGGTGACCTTGCTGATGGATTCGAGCAGCACCTTGATGCGCAGCTCCAGGGTTTCCAGGTCGATGCCGTGCTCGTCGGCGTACTCGTTGTAGGCCGCGTGCTCCTTGGAGTGCATGGCTTCCTGGCCGATGAAGGCGCTGACGTCCTTCTGCAGTTGCGGGTCCTGGATGCGCTCGCGCACGGCGCGCACGCTGTCGACGAAGAACTTTTCGCCATAGGGGAACAGTGAGGACAGGTTGTTCATGAAGTGGGTCATGAAGGGTTGCCCGTCCCACCAGTATTTCGGCGTTTCGCTGAAGCTGAAATCCATGCGGCGGACCGGGAAATTGGCGCGGATCGGCGTGGTGCTGGCGTTCATGACTAACTCCTTCTTGTTGTGCGGGAGGGCGCGCGGCAGGGGCGGCGACCCAGGCAAGCCCTGTCGTTAGTTCGCTATGCCACCTCGTAATGTGTCATTAGCTGATGTCATGTTCGGAGTCTTGTCGGACAATCGAAAGGTCATATGTGGCCGTGGCGGGGTCGAATCAGGCCAAGCGGGTCACGACCAGCCATTGGATGGGGCGTCTGAGCGGTGGGGAGGGCGGAAACGAAAACGGGCGCCGAAGCGCCCGTGTTTACCGACAGCGGTCTGTCACTGCTCGTCGAGGGCGAAGGCAGTCAGGCTGTAGGTGGGGATCTGTGCGTCATTGAGCTTGGTCGAACCGCCCAGCTCCGGCAGATCGATGATCGCGGCGGCCTCGAACACGCTGGCGCCCATCCGGCGTACCAGTTGGGCTGCGGCCAGCAGGGTGCCGCCGGTGGCGATCAGGTCATCGAAGATCAGCACGCTGTCGCCTTCGCACAGGCTGTCGGCGTGGACTTCCAGCAGGGCTTCGCCGTACTCGGTCTCGTAGGCCTGGGCCAGCACGTCAGCCGGCAGCTTGCCACGCTTGCGGAACAGCACCAGGGGCTTGTTCAGCTCGTAGGCGATGATCGAACCGATCAGGAAGCCGCGCGCATCCATGGCGCCGATGTGGGTGAAGTCGGCCTCGACATAACGCTGGATGAAGCTGTCGGCGACGAAGCGCAGGGCTCGCGGCGACTGGAACAGCGGGGTGATGTCGCGGAACATGACGCCGGGCTTGGGAAAGTCGGGAACGGCACGGATCACGGACTTCAGGTCGAGTTGGTTGAGGATCATGCTGGATGTGCACCTGATGCGGTTTTTGCAGAGGCCAAAGTATAACGGGCCCGCCAGTCGGCGAGCCCGTTTTCGATGACCGGAAAGTCAACCAATGGGTCAGCTTTCGTGTCTGTCAGCTTTCCAGCTGGCCGCCGGCCAGTGCGCACAGCTCGATGGAGTCGAGGATGTGCACTTCCTTGCCTTCGGCGGCGATCAGGCCGTTCTGCTGGAAGCGGGTGAACACGCGGGAGACGGTTTCCACCGCCAGGCCCAGGTAGTTGCCGATCTCGTTGCGCGACATGGCCAGGCGGAACTGTTGGGCCGAGAAGCCACGGGCGCGGAAGCGCGCGGAGAGGTTCACCAGGAAGGTGGCGATGCGCTCGTCGGCGGTCTTCTTCGACAGCAGCATCATCATCTGCTGGTCGTCGCGGATTTCACGGCTCATCACGCGCAGCAGCTGGCGGCGCAGTTGCGGCAGTTGCTCGGACAGCTCGTCCAGGCGTTCGAAGGGAATCTCGCAGACCGACGTGGTTTCCAGGGCTTGGGCCGATACCGGGTAGCTCTCGGTGTCCATGCCGGACAGGCCGACCAGTTCGCTGGGCAGGTGGAAGCCGGTGATCTGCTCCTCGCCGCCGTCGGTGATGCTGAAGGTCTTCAGCGCGCCGGAGCGTACGGCGAAGACGGAGCCGAAGGCATCGCCCTGGCGGAACAGGAACTCGCCCTTTTTCAGTGGGCGGCCGCGTTTGACGATTTCATCGAGAGCGTCCATGTCGCTGTGGTTGAGCGACAGGGGCAGGCAGAGGGGAGCCAGGCTGCAATCCTTGCAGTGCGCCTGGGGCAGGGCGCGCACTTTGATGGTTTCGGCCATGAGTGTTCCTTGAATGGGATGGCACACAAAAACCAAGGGTACCGCAGACCGCAAGTCGCGCGCCAGTTGGCGACCTGTCTGAATCGCTGGTTCCAGCGACGGGGATGAGGGTTTCGTAGGGGTTGGAGCGGTCTCGAATCCTTTCGAAAAGTGCCGGTTCAGGGCTGTTCCTACACCCTGGGATGAAGGACATATCCTGTAGCAAAGGGTGCGACAGTTGGCCCCGTACCGTCGGTCGTGCGAAGGGGAACCCGCGGGTCAGATGACCCGCGAGAAGCGTTGCAGGTTCTGCATCGGCAGGTAGCGGTCGAACAGCATGCACAGCGAGCGCACCAGCAGCCGGCCGGAGGCGCTGACATCGATGCCGCGTGGGCCGAGGCTGATCAGGCCGTCGCGGGCGAAGCGTTCGAGGTCGTCCCAGATTTCCGCGAAATAGCCACGGAAATCGATGTTGTAGAGGTCCTCGATGTCCTCGAAGTCCAGCTGGAAATGGCAGATCAGCTGCTGGATCACCGCGCGGCGGATCAGGTCGTCCTTGTTGCAGTGCAGGCCCCGGCGAGTGGCGAGCTGGCCCTGGTCGAGGGTGTTCTGGTAGTCGGCGATGTCATTGCTGTTCTGGCAGTAGAGGTCGCCGATCTGGCTGATCGAGGAAACCCCGAGGCCCACCAGGTCGCAGTGACCGTGGGTGGTATAGCCCTGGAAGTTGCGTTGCAGGGTGCCGTCTTCCTGGGCCATGGCCAGTTCGTCGTCCGGCAGGGCGAAGTGGTCCATGCCGATGTAGCGGTACCCGGCGGCTTCCAGTTGCTCGGTGGTGCGTTGCAGCATCTCCAGTTTCTGTCCGGGGGAGGGCAGGTCCTCGGCCTTGATCCGCCGCTGCGGCGGGAAGCGTTCGGGGAGGTGTGCGTAGTTGAACACGGACAATCTGTTGGGCTGCAGGGCGATGACCTGCTCGACGGTGCGGGCGAAGGTGTCCGGGGTCTGCCGGGGCAGGCCGTAGATCAGGTCGATGTTGATCGAGCGGAATTGCAGCGTGCGCGCCGCGTCGATGATGGCGCGGGTCTCGTCGAGGCTTTGCAGGCGGTTGATCGCCTGCTGCACTTCCAGGTTGAAGTCCTGCACGCCAATGCTGGCGCGGTTGAAGCCCAGTTCGCGGAGCAGGCCCATGGTCGACCAGTCGGCCTCGCGCGGGTCGATCTCGATGCCGTAATCGCCGAAGTCGCCCTCGACGAAGTGGAAATGGGTGCGCAATTGCGCCATCAGCTCGCGCAACTGGCCGGGGCTCAGGAAGGTCGGGGTACCTCCACCGAAATGCAGCTGCTCGACTTGCTGCTGGCGACCCAGGTGACGGCTGACGATCTCGATTTCATGGATGAGACGGGCGAGGTAGGGGGCGCTGCGGCCACGATCCTTGGTGATGACCTTGTTGCAGGCGCAGTAGTAGCAGATGTTCGCGCAGAACGGGACGTGCACGTAGAGCGAGAGCGGGCGCTGCGCCTTCTGGCTATCGCGCAGCGCGTGCAGCAGGTCGAAGGGTCCGACTCCTTCGTGGAACTGCACGGCTGTGGGATAGGAGGTGTAGCGCGGGCCGGCCAGATCGTATCGGCGTATCAGATCTGCGTCCCAGCGAATATTGTCGAGCATGCCGATGTTCCCCGGTGGCGAGCTTTTCCTGCGCAGTCTAGGGAGAGTCCGACAGAGGCCTGTTGACCTGTATCAAGCGGCTTTATGGTGGGGAGTGGCGGCGCTGGCGTGCATGTCGTGGCCCATGATCCAGGCCTGGTGCGGGCCGGGGAGGGTCCACAGGCCAAAGAGGATCACCAGGATACCGCCGGCCATGCGTACGTTGCGTTTGCGCAACAGGGCGGTGATGCGCTCGGCGGCGAGCCCGGTGGCGAGCAGTACCGGCCAGGTGCCCAGGCCGAAGGCGAGCATCAGCAGGGCGCTGTCCACCGCCGAGCCCTGGCTGGTGGCCCAGAGCAGGGTGCTGTAGACCAGGCCGCAGGGCAGCCAGCCCCAGAGCGCGCCAAGCAGCAGTGCGCGCGGCAGCGTAGCCACCGGCAGCAGACGGCTGGCAAAGGGCTGTATGTGCTTCCACAGGCCGCGGCCCAGGGCTTCGATGCGGGTCAGACCGCTCCACCAGCCGGCCAGGTACAGGCCCATGGCGATCAGCAGCAGGCCGGCGATCACCCGCAGCGCCGAGGCGAACGGCGTACGCGCGACGGCCCAGCCGGCGAGGCCGAGCAGAAGGCCGGCACAGGCGTAGCTGAGGATGCGGCCGAGGTTGTAGGCCAGCAGCAGGCGCAGGCGGCGCCCACGCTGCTCTGGCGGAATGGCCATGGTCAGCGCACCCATCAGGCCGCCGCACATGCCCAGGCAGTGACCGCCGCCGAGCAGGCCGAGGATCAGCGCAGACGCCAGCAGCGGCGCCAGGTCAGGCATCGCGCTTGTCCTGCTTCTGGCTGGCGTGCGCGTCGTCACCCTCGGCTTCGTCGATGCCGGCCTGGTGCCTGGGATCTTCGTCGTCGAACAGGATGCTGTGGGCCGGCCCGTCCAGGTCGTCGTACTGGCCGCTGTTCACCGCCCAGAAGAAGATCGCGATGCAGATGCCGACGATTACCACCGCGACCGGGATCATGATGTAGAGAGCGGGCATTTCAACTCCGTGGCAGCGCCTGCGCCGCTTGCGGGGCGACGGGCAGGGCAGTGGTCGCTGGCGGGGCGCCGGCGCCCTTGGGCAGCCGTGTCAGGCGCAGGGCGTTGAGCACCACGGTCAGCGAACTGATCGACATGCCCACCGCGGCCCACACGGGCGTGATCCAGCCGAGGGCGGCGAAGGGCAGCATGAGCCCATTGTACAGCCCCGCCCAGATCAGGTTCTCGATGATTACCCGGCGAGTGCGACGGGCCAGGCCGAAGGCCTGTACCACGCTGTCCAGACGATTGGAAAGCAGCACCGCGTCGGCGCTGGTCTTGGCGAGATCCGTGGCCGAGCCCATGGCGACGCTGATGTCGGCGGCGGCCAGTACCGGCACGTCGTTCACGCCGTCGCCCAGCATCAGCACGCGGCGGCCTTCCTGATGCAGCTGGCGCAGCACTTCGAGCTTGTCGTCCGGGCGCAGGCCGCCGCGGCAGTCGTCGATGCCCAATTCGGCGGCAACGCGGCCGACCATGGGCGAACTGTCGCCGGACAGCAGCAGGGTGCGCCAGCCGCGGGCACGACAGGCGTCGAGCAGGTCGGCGGCGTCATCGCGGATGCGGTCGTCCAGCACCAGCCACGCGAGGGCACCGCTTTCATCGCCCAGCAGCAACCACTGGCCGGGTTCCTGCGGGTGTTCGGGCGCGACGCTGCCGCTGAGGGCACAGACGAAGGACGGTTCGCCAATGCGCAGGCGACGCTCGCTGACCACGCCTTCCAGGCCCAGGCCGGGATGGCTCTCGACACTCTCGGCGGGCTGCGGCGCACGGCCGAAGGCGCGGGCGATGGGGTGTTCGGAGCGGTTCTCCAGCGCGGCGGCCAGGGCCAGACAGGCATCGCTGTCCAGCGCGCCCATCGGCCTTACTGCACGCAGCGTCAGACGGCCTTCGGTAAGGGTGCCGGTCTTGTCGAAGATGACCGTGTCGATGTGGTTCAGGCCCTCCAGCACGTGGCCGCGGGTCACCAGCAGGCCGAGCTTGTGCAGGCTGCCGGTAGCGGCGGTCAGCGCGGTGGGCGTGGCCAGGGACAGCGCGCAGGGGCAGGTCGCCACCAGCATCGCCAGGACCACCCAGAAGGCGCGGGAAGCGTCGTGCTGCCACCAGAACAGGCCGACCACGGCGGCGAGCACCAGCAGGGCGACGAGGAACCATTGCGCGGCCTTGTCGGCCAGTTCGGCCAGGCGTGGCTTGTCCGACTGGGCGCGTTCGAGCAGGCGGACGATGGCGGACAGCCGGCTGTCGCCGCCCAGCGCCTTGACCTGCACGGTCAGCGGGCCTTCGACGTTGAGGGTGCCGCCGGTGACGCTGTCGCCGCTCTGGCGCGCCTGCGGCAGGTATTCGCCGGTGAGCAGGGATTCATCGACGCTGGACTGGCCCGCGAGGATCAGGCCGTCGGCCGGGATCACCGCGCCGGGCTGCACCAGCACGCGGTCGCCGACGTTCAGTTCACTGAGCAGCACGCGGCTGCTCTGGCCACTCTCATCCAGGCGCAGGCAGGACGCGGGCAACAGGTTGACCAGCTGCGCGGTAGCGGCAGCGGTGCGTTCGCGGGCGCGGCGTTCGAGGTAGCGGCCGGCGAGCAGGAACAGGGCGAACATGCCCACGGCGTCGAAGTACAGGTCGCCATGGCCGGTGACTGCGGTCCAGATGCCGGCCAGGTAGGCGCCGCCGATGGCCAGGGACACCGAGACGTCCATGGTCAGGTGGCGGGTGCGCAGGTCGCGCACGGCGCCGCGGAAGAACGGCTGGCAGGAGTAGAAGACGATGGGCGTGGTGAGGAACATCGCCACCCAGCGCAGGATCTCGTGCAGCTCGGGGCTCAGGTCAATGTTGAATTCCGGCCAGGTGGCCATGGTCGCCATCATTGCCTGGAACCACAGCAGGCCGGCGACGCCCAGCTGGCGCAGGGACTTGCGGTTTTCCTGGTGCAACTGCTCGGCGGCGCGGTCCGGTTGGAACGGGTGGGCGGCGTAGCCGATCCTGCGCAGCTCGGCGAGCAGTTCGCTCAGCGGCAGCTCGCTGTCGGACCAGCGCACATGCAGGCGGTGATTGGACAGGTTGAGGCCGGCCTCGGCGACGGCGGGCAGGCCCTTGAGGTGCTTCTCGATCAGCCAGCCGCAGGCGGCGCAGCTGATGCCTTCCATGATCAGCGTGGTCTCGGCCAGTTCGCCCTGGTGCTGGACGAAGGGCTGCTGCACGTCCGGGCGGTCGAACAGCCTCAGCTCGTCAGCGAGCTGTTCGGGGAGGGTATCGGGGTTGGGCGCGGCTTCGGTGCGGTGGCGGTAGTAGCCTTCCAGGCCGCCGGCCACAATGGCCTCTGCCACGGCCTGGCAGCCGGGGCAGCAGAATTCGCGGGGCTCGCCCAGGACGGGCGCAACGAAGCGGCTGCCGGGGGGAACCGGCAGCGCGCAGTGGTAACAAAGCAGCGCGGCGCTCATGGGCGCTCGGCTTCATCTCCGCTGAGGGGCTCGTCGCCGAGGTCGAAGGAGCCGCCGGGTGCGACTTTCTCTTCCTCGAACAGACGCCAGGTCTTGCCGTTCTCCTCGCCGAGCAGCTCGACGAAGCGGCGACCCTTCACGGCGGCATCCAGGCTGGCGGTGTAGCGGCCCGGCTCGGCAGGGCTGGCGCGCAGCTCCAGGTGCTTGTCCTGCGACTCCAGGGTGGGGGAGAGCAGGTTCAGGGTGAGCGTGGCCGGGCGGCTGTTGCCGGTGAGGCGCAGGTCTACTTCGCCGGTCAGTTCGTCGAAGCTGATCCTGGCGCGCAGCTTGAGTTCCTGGGCCAGGTGCTCGCGGTCGAGGGAACGGTTGATGCCCTTGCCGGCTTCGTAATAGTTGTCGCTGACCAGGGAGTCCTGGTTGTTCACGGCGATGTTGACCATCGTCAGGCTGAGGGCGATCGAGGTGGCCAGCATGGCGATGATGATCCACGGCCAGAGGTGCTTGTACCAGGGTTCCACGGGCGTTTTCATGGCCGATTGCATGGTCTTTTTTCTCTCGCTGGCAGTGCCGCAGGGGCGCTGCCCGGTGAAGGGGCGGGCGAAATTCTACGTGCTTCGTTCGGTACTGGCACCCCATGCGCAACATGGGGTGCCAATTCGTTCAGCGTTGGTTCAACGAACGCGCGGGCCGATGAAGCGGCTGGTGGATTCCTTGCTGATGGACGGGTCGTCCACCGACTGGATGGTGAAGCTGATCTCGTTGGTGGTGGAAGGCAGCTTCTCCGGATCGATGGACAGTTCCACCGGCATGGTGAAGATGTCCCCGGCGGCAACCGAGATTTCCTTCTTGCCTTCCAGGATCAGGCCATCCATGCCCTTGGCGCTGAGCACGTAGGTGTGGTCTTTCTGGTCCTTGTTCATGACCTTCAGGCTGTACACGTTCTCGATGCGGCCTTCGGCGTTCTCGCGGTAGAGCACGCGGTCCTTGCTGACGTCGAAGCCCACCAGCGGGCGGATGACGACGGCGGTGATCAGCAGGCCGATCATGAGGCACAGGGCGATGGCGTAGCCGATCAGGCGCGGGCGCACCAGGTGGGTCTTCTGGCCCGACAGGTTGTGCTCGGTGGTGTAGCTGATCAGGCCGCGCGGGTAGTTCATCTTGTCCATGATGCTGTCGCAGGCGTCGATGCACGCGGCGCAGCCGATGCACTCGATCTGCAGGCCGTCGCGGATGTCGATGCCGGTCGGGCAGACCTGCACGCACATGGTGCAGTCGATGCAGTCGCCCAGACCCTGGGCCTTGTAGTCGACGGTCTTCTTGCGCGGGCCGCGCTTCTCGCCACGACGCGGGTCGTAGGAGACGATCAGGGTGTCCTTGTCGAACATCACGCTCTGGAAGCGCGCATAGGGGCACATGTAGATGCACACCTGCTCGCGCAGCCAACCGGCGTTGCCGTAGGTGGCGAGGGTGAAGAAGCCGACCCAGAAGTAGGCCCAGCCGTCTGCCTGGCCGGTGACCAGATCGCTCAGCAGTTCGCGCATGGGGGCGAAGTAGCCGACGAAGGTCAGGCCGGTCACCAGGCCGATCAGCAGCCAGAGGCTGTGCTTGGCGATCTTGCGCAGCAGCTTGTTGCCGCTCATGGGGGCCTTGTCGAGCTTCATGCGCTGGTTGCGGTCACCCTCGGTGACTTTCTCGCACCACATGAAGATCCAGGTCCATACGCTCTGCGGGCAGGTGTAGCCGCACCAGACGCGGCCGGCGAACACGGTGATGAAGAACAGGCCGAACGCGCTGATGATCAGCAGGCCGGAGAGGAGGATGAAGTCCTGCGGCCAGAAGGTCGCGCCAAAGATGTAGAACTTGCGCTCGGGCAGGTCCCAGAGAACCGCCTGGCGACCGTTCCAGGTCAGCCATACGGTACCGAAGTAGAGCAGGAAGAGGAGGGCGCCCCCGGCCATGCGGAGGTTGCGGAAGAACCCGGTAAAGGCTCGGGTGTAGATCTTTTCCCGGGAGGCATAAAGGTCGACGCTTTCACCCTTGCCCTTGGTGGGCGGAGTGACGTCCTGGACCGGAATTTGTTTGCTCATCAGTGCATTCCACGGCAGCGGGAGGGCGCCCTGTCGATACATGCCGAGAGGGTCAGAAATATGCTTGCACGCCTAACAATGATACGGCGTGGTGGGTGTTGCAACCGTGCGACAGTTGGTCGCGCAAGGAATTATGGACCCAGAAATAGAGCGGCGCCGGTGTAGAAACCGGCGCCGCTGGGTGTCGCTATGGGTGTAGGAAAGAGAGGCTTATTCGGCGCTCTTCTCACCTTCGCCATGGGACAGGCTGTACACGTAGGCAGCGAGCAGGTGAACCTGGTCTTTGCCCAGACGCTCCAGCTGAGCCGGCATCTGGCCCTGACGGCCGTAGCGGATGGTCTGCTGCAGCTGAGCGAAGCTCGAGCCGTAGATGAATGCAGCCGGGTGGGTCAGGTTCGGCGCGCCCATGGCGGCGGTGCCTTTGCCTTCAGCGCCGTGGCAAGCCACGCAGTTGGTGGAGAAGATCTTCTGGCCGTTGGCGACCTGCTCGTCAGTCACGCCTTCGGGCAGCTTGCGGCCGTCCAGCTTGGTGGTGACGAAGGCAGCTACGTCATGAACGCCCTGGTCGCCGATGACTTCGCCCCAGGCCGGCATGGCCGCGTGGCGACCGCCTTCGATGGTGGCGATGATGTCCTTCGGCTCGCCGCCCCAGCGCCAGTCGGCGTCGGTGAGGTTCGGGAAGCCGTGGGCACCCTTGGCGTCGGAACCGTGGCAGACGGAGCAGTTGGAAGCGAACAGGCGGTTACCCATTTTCAGGGCCTGCTCGTCCTTGGCCACTTCCTCGATCGGCATGGCGCCGAACTTGGCGTACAGCGGGCCGTACTTCTCATCGGCCTTGGCCATTTCCTTTTCCCACTGGTGCACACCGGTCCAGCCTTGTTCGCCGTTGGCGAATTCGGCCTTGTCCTGGTAGCCCGGCAGCAGGCCCTTCCAGTTGCCCAGGCCCGGGTACAGGACCAGGTAACCGAGGGCGAAGATGAAGGTGGCCACGAACAGCATGAACCACCACTTCGGCAGCGGGTTGTCGTACTCCTCGATGCCATCGAAGGCATGGCCGACGGTTTCATCGGTGGCTTCGTTGCGCTGACCGCGACGGGTGGCGAACAGCAGCCACGCCAGGGCGAAGATGGTGCCCAGGGTAAGTACGGTGACGTACAGACTCCAGAAGGTTGTCATTCTTTGTTGCTCCTAGAAGCTTGCTCTTGCTCGACGTGCTTTTTGGCGACCGGGTCATCCGCGAAGGGCAGCAGGGCGTCTTCGTCGAAGCGCTCCTTGCGTTTGCCGCCATAGGCCCAGAGCAGGACGCCGACGAAGGCGACCATGACTACGACGGTGCCGATACCGCGAATGGTCCCGATATCCATCACTGTCACCGTTTGCTCTTGATGATGGTGCCGAGGCCTTGCAGGTAGGCGACGACAGCGTCCATCTCGGTCTTGCCTTTGACGGCATCACGGGCACCGGCGATGTCTTCATCGGTGTAAGGCACGCCCAGCGTACGCAGGGCTTCCATTTTCTTCGCCGTGTCCTTGCCGTCGAGCTTGTTCTCCACCAGCCAGGGGTAGGAGGGCATCTTCGATTCCGGCACTACGTTGCGCGGGTTGTACAGGTGAGCGCGGTGCCAGTCGTCCGAGTAGCGGCCGCCGACGCGGGCCAGGTCAGGACCGGTACGCTTGGAACCCCACAGGAACGGGTGATCCCAGACGCTTTCACCGGCGACGGAGTAGTGGCCATAGCGCTCGGTCTCGGCGCGGAACGGACGGACCATCTGCGAGTGGCAGCCAACGCAGCCTTCGCGGATGTAGATGTCACGGCCTTCCAGTTCCAGCGCGGTGCGCGGCTTCATGCCCTCGACCGGCTTGTTGGTCACATCCTGGAAGAACAGCGGGACGATCTGGGTCAGACCGCCGATGCTCACCGCAATGACCATGAAGAAGGCCAGAAGGCCGATGTTCTTCTCGACTACTTCGTGCTTCATCAGTGAGCTCCTACAGCGGGGATCTGGGCAGCGGCATCGGCGTCAGCCAGTTTGAAACCGCGCACAGTACGGAAGGTGTTGTAGGCCATCAGCAGCATGCCGGAGGCGAAGAAGGCGCCGCCCAGAGCACGG
The DNA here is from genome assembly GCF_014852215.1 of Pseudomonas sp. PDM19. Taxonomy (NCBI): domain Bacteria; kingdom Pseudomonadati; phylum Pseudomonadota; class Gammaproteobacteria; order Pseudomonadales; family Pseudomonadaceae; genus Pseudomonas; species Pseudomonas sp. PDM19. Next base: position 1,386,168 of record NZ_JACVBG010000002.1, read on the forward strand.
ACGATGAAGCCCGGGTGGCTGGCCTGCAGGGCTTCCACGAAGGAGTAGGTGAGGGTGCCGTCGGCGTTGATCGCGCGCCACATCAGGCCCTGGGTGATGCCGTTGACCCACATCGAGGCGATGTACAGCACGGTGCCGATGGTAGCCAGCCAGAAGTGGGCGTTGATCAGGCCGATGCTGTGCATCTGTTCGCGACCGAAGACCTTCGGGATCAGGTGGTACAGGGAGCCGATGGAGATCATCGCAACCCAGCCCAGAGCGCCGGCGTGTACGTGGCCGATGGTCCAGTCGGTGTAGTGCGACAGGGAGTTGACGGTCTTGATGGCCATCATCGGGCCTTCGAAGGTGGACATGCCGTAGAAGGCCAGGGAAACCACCAGGAAGCGCAGGATCGGGTCGGTGCGCAGCTTATGCCAGGCGCCCGAGAGGGTCATCATGCCGTTGATCATGCCGCCCCAGCTCGGAGCCAGCAGGATCAGGGACATCACCATGCCCAGGGACTGGGCCCAGTCCGGCAGTGCGGTGTAGTGCAGGTGGTGCGGACCGGCCCAGATGTACAGGGTGATCAGCGCCCAGAAGTGCACGATGGACAGGCGATAGGAGTAGATCGGACGCTCGGCCTGCTTCGGAACGAAGTAGTACATCATCCCCAGGAAGCCGGTGGTCAGGAAGAAGCCCACGGCGTTGTGGCCGTACCACCACTGGATCATGGCGTCGGTGGCGCCGGCGTAGACCGAGTAGGACTTGAACCAGGTCACCGGCAGTTCCGCGCTGTTGACGATGTGCAGCATGGCGGTGACGAGGATGAAGCCGCCGTAGAACCAGTTGCCCACGTAGATGTGCTTGGTCTGGCGCTTGACGATGGTGCCGAAGAACACCACGGCGTAGGTGACCCAGACGATGGCCAGCAGGATGTCGATCGGCCATTCCAGCTCGGCGTACTCCTTGGAGGAGGTGTAGCCCAGCGGCAGGGTGATGCCGGCCAGCACGATCACCGCTTGCCAACCCCAGAAGGTGAAGGCCGCGAGGCTGTCAGAAATCAGGCGGGTCTGACAGGTGCGCTGTACGACGTAGTAGGAAGTTGCGAAGAGAGCACAGCCGCCGAAGGCGAAGATCACCAGGTTGGTGTGCAGCGGACGCAGGCGCCCGAAACTGGTCCAGGGAAGGTCCAGGTTCAACTGGGGCCAAACCAACTGTGAGGCGATGTAAACACCCACCCCCATTCCAAGTATCCCCCAGACCACCGTCATGATGGCGAACTGGCGGACGACCTTATAGTTATAAGCAGTCGGACTGATTGCTGTGCTCATTCTAAGGTTCCACGGTTTTTGGATTTTATGGACAAAAAAACGGCGGCAAGTATGGAGAAAGCAGGTGGCCATTGCAACGCGCCGGGCCTTGGCACGGTGCCGGTTCGACGCCTGCTCCGAAGCGCTTTGCGCCGCTGTTTGCGCCTGTTTCGAGTCGCCCGTACCAACCTGGGAAGTGGGTCAGGTTAGTCGTATTGCAGGTTTGCGAATGGAATCCAGCTTAGACGTGAACCGGAAGGGTGTGAAGAAAGGAGATAGAGAGGGTGCGACACTTCGTCGCGATATTGCGGGGGTAAGAAACTCGCGCCCGTTTTAGTGGGCGCGAGTTGGGGGCGGGGAGTTTACTTCGCCTGGCCGGAAATGTTGTAGATGTAACCGGCGAGAATGTGCACTTTGTCTTTGCCCAGGTATTGCTCCTGCGCTGGCATCTGGCCCTGGCGGCCGTGGCGGATGGTCTGCTGCAGTTGTGCGTAGCTGGAGCCGTAGATGAAGGCGCCCGGGTGGGTCAGGTCAGGCGCACCCATGATCGGGTTGCCCTTGCCTTCCGGACCATGGCAGGCGACACAGGTGGTAGCGAACAGCTTGCCGCCGTTGTCGACGTTGTCCGCAGTCACACCTTCGGGCAGCTTGCGGCCGTCGAGGTTGGCGGTGACGAACGCGGCGACGTCCTGAACGCCTTTCTCGCCCAGTACTTCGCCCCAGGCCGGCATGGCAGCGTGACGGCCACCGAGGATGGTGGTCTCGATGTCCTGGGCGGTACCGCCCCAGCGCCAGTCGCTGTCGGTCAGGTTCGGGAAGCCCTGGGCGCCCTTGGCGTCCGAGCCGTGGCAGATGGAGCAGTAGGTGGCGAAGAGACGCTCGCCCATTTTCATGGCTTGCGGGTCTTTTGCCACTTCTTCCACGGGCATGGCGGCGTATTTGGCGAAGATCGGGCCATATTTTTCCTTGGCCAGGGCTTCTTCGCGCTCCCATTGCTTGTCCTGGGTCCAGCCGCCGTCGTAACCCGGCAGGATGCCTTTCCAGGTGCCCAGGCCCGGGTAGAGGACCAGATAGCCGGCGGCGAACACGATGGTGCCGACGAACAGCAGGAACCACCACTTGGGCAGCGGGTTGTCGTATTCCTCGATGCCGTCGAAGGCATGGCCCATGGTCTGGTCGGTGGTGTTCGAGGACTGCCCGCTGCGGGTGGCGAATACCAGCCACAGCAGGGCGATCAGCGAGCCGACTGTTAGAACGGTGATGTACAGACTCCAGAAGGTAGTCATGCGTTGTTGCTCCTAGAAGCTTGCTCTTGCTCAGCGTGACGCTTGGCTGCCGGGTCATCCGCGAAGGGCAGTAGCGCGTCTTCGTCGAAGCGCTCCTTGCGTTTGCCGCCGTAAGCCCAGAGCAGTACGCCGACGAAGGCCACCATCACGATGACGGTGCCGAGGCCGCGAATGGTCCCGATATCCATGCTGTCACCGCTTGTTCTTGATGGAGGTGCCGAGGACCTGCAGGTACGCGACCACCGCGTCCATTTCGGTCTTGCCTTTGACGGAATCGCTGGCGCCAGCGATGTCGTCGTCCGTGTAGGGCACGCCCATGACACGCATCACTTCCAGTTTCTTCGCCGTGTCCTTGCCGTCGAGCTTGTTCTCGACCAGCCAGGGGTAGGCGGGCATCTTCGACTCCGGCACCACGTTGCGCGGGTTGTACAGGTGCGCGCGGTGCCAGTCGTCCGAGTAGCGCCCGCCGACGCGGGCCAGGTCCGGACCGGTACGCTTGGAGCCCCAGAGGAACGGGTGGTCCCAGACGCTTTCGCCGGCGACGGAGTAGTGGCCGTAGCGCTCGGTCTCGGCGCGGAACGGACGGATCATCTGCGAGTGGCAACCTACGCAGCCCTCGCGGATGTACACGTCACGGCCTTCCAGTTGCAGCGCGGTGTAGGGCTTCATGCCTTCCACCGGGGTGTTGGTGACGTCCTGGAAGAACAGCGGGACGATCTGGGTCAGGCCGCCGATGCTGACGGCGACGGCCATGCACAGGGCCAGCAGGCCGACGTTTTTCTCGAGTACTTCGTGTTTCATGTCGGTCTCCTCAGGCCATCTGCGCCGCGGCTTGCATTTCAGCCGGCTTGGCGGCAGCGACGGTGCGCCAGACGTTGTAGGCCATGACCAGCATGCCCAGCAGGAAGATGGCACCACCGATCATCCGCACGATGAAGCCGGGGTGGCCAGCGGCCAGGGCTTCGACGAAGGAGTAGGTGAGGGTGCCGTCGGAGTTCACTGCGCGCCACATCAGGCCCTGGGTGATGCCGTTGACCCACATCGAGGCGATGTACAGAACGGTGCCAATGGTGGCCAGCCAGAAGTGGGTGTTGATCAGGCCCACGCTGTGCATCTGCTCGCGACCGAAGACCTTCGGGATCATGTGGTAGAGCGAGCCGATGGAGACCATGGCTACCCAGCCCAGAGCGCCGGCGTGTACGTGGCCGATGGTCCAGTCGGTGTAGTGGGAGAGGGCGTTGACGGTCTTGATGGCCATCATCGGGCCTTCGAAGGTGGACATGCCGTAGAAGGCCAGGGAAACCACCAGGAAGCGCAGGATCGGGTCGGTGCGCAGCTTATGCCAGGCGCCCGAGAGGGTCATCATGCCGTTGATCATGCCACCCCAGCTCGGAGCCAGCAGGATCAGGGACATCACCATGCCCAGGGACTGAGCCCAGTCCGGCAGGGCGGTGTAGTGCAGGTGGTGCGGGCCGGCCCAGATGTAGACGGCGATCAGTGCCCAGAAGTGCACGATGGACAGGCGGTAGGAGTAGACCGGACGCTCGGCCTGCTTGGGCACGAAGTAGTACATCATCCCCAGGAAGCCGGCAGTCAGGAAGAAGCCCACGGCGTTGTGCCCGTACCACCACTGGATCATGGCGTCTGTGGCGCCCGAGTACAGCGAGTAGGACTTGGTCAGGCTGACCGGGATTTCCAGGTTGTTGACCACGTGCAGGATGGCCACGGTCAGGATGAAGCCGCCGAAGAACCAGTTGCCCACATAGATGTGCTTGGTCTTGCGCTTCATCAGCGTGCCGAAGAAGACGATGGCGTAGGAAACCCACACAATGGTGATCAGGATGTCGATCGGCCACTCCAGCTCGGCGTACTCCTTGGAGGAGGTCATGCCCAGCGGCAGGGTGATGGCGGCACACAGGATCACCAGCTGCCAACCCCAGAAGGTGAAGGAAGCGAGGGTGTCGGAGAACAGGCGGGTCTGGCAGGTACGCTGCACCGAGTAGTAGCTGGTGGCGAACAGTGCGCAGCCGCCAAAGGCGAAGATCACCGCGTTGGTATGCAGCGGACGCAGGCGGCCGAAGCTCGTCCACGGTAAGCCGAGGTTAAGGTCCGGCCACACCAGTTGCGCGGCGATCAGGACACCGACGGCCATGCCGACGATCCCCCACACCACTGTCATAATGGCGAACTGGCGGACCACCTTATAGTTATAAGCGGTCTGATTGGTTGTGCTCATTTATGGGCTTCCATCCACGGTTATGGGCTATGCCCATCCCGGCAAGGTTTTTTACGGCTTACGGCGTATGCCGCCCCTCCCCCTTGGGATAGGTACTAATTCGGAATTAGCGGAGTGAAGGATGGATAAAGGCACTTCCCGGAATATTGATTCGGATCAATTGGCACCTGAGACCCCTGTCGCGGGCGCCTGCGGTCCTTTGTCGCTGCTGCGGAACCCGGCACGGCGCGAACTGTCAGCGACGCTGGTTCTGGCGCACGGAGCGGGTGCGCCGATGGACAGTCCGTTCATGGACGACATTGCCGCGCGCCTGGCCGAAAGGGGTATCTCCGTGGTGCGCTTCGAGTTCCCCTATATGGCTATGCGCCGGGAGGATGGAAAGCGTCGTCCGCCAAACCCCCAGAAGCAGTTGCTCGAGTGCTGGCGGCAGGTTTACGCGCAGGTCCGCGCCGAGGTGCAGGGCAGGCTGGCCATTGGCGGCAAGTCCATGGGCGGGCGGATGGCCAGCCTGCTGGCGGACGAGCTTGGCGCTGATGCGCTGGTCTGTCTCGGCTACCCGTTCTACGCCGCCGGCAAGCCGGAGAAGCCTCGGGTTGCCCATCTCGCCGAACTGCAGACGCCGACCCTGATCGTGCAGGGCGAACGTGATGCGCTGGGCGATCGGGCCACGGTCGAGGGCTACTCGCTGTCGCCGGCAATCCAGCTGCAGTGGCTGGCGGCTGCCGACCACGACCTCAAACCGCTCAAGGCTTCCGGGTTGACCCACGAGCAGCATCTGGAAAGCACCGCCGCGAGGATCGAAGCTTTTCTATTGCGCTAATCGGTCCTTAATGCAGGCGTTCCTATCCTCGCCGGCGTCGGCTCTCCGCAGTCGACGCCCCGCTTCCAGAGGACAGGCCGAACGCTGCCATGAACCCCGATTACGCTGAACGCATTGCCACCCAACCCTTCCGATACGCCCCCGGCGCCGCGCACAGCCTGCTGCTGACTGGCGCTACCGGCTTTCTTGGCGGCGCCGTCGCCGCTCACCTGATCGCCGACGGTCACAGCCTGGCGTTGCTGTTCCTCGTCCGGGCAGAAACCCCGGAGCAGGGCCTGGAGCGGCTGCGCGACAACCTGCGCCTGCACTGCGTGCCGGAGACTGCGCTGGAGGGCCTTCAAGAGAACCAGATTCTCTGCGGCGACCTGCTGGACACCGCTTGGATGCAGGGCGAGCGCGCCCGCCTCATGCGTGTGGAGCAGGTGATCAACTGCGCGGCGGTGGCCTCGTTCTCGAAGAACCCGAGCATCTGGCCGGTAAACGTCGAGGGCACCTTTGCGTTTGCCCGCCTGCTCAGCCAGTCGCGCAACCTCAAGCGCTTCCTCCATGTAGGGACCGCCATGTGCTGCGGCCCGCAGCGCGAGTCGCCAGTGTGCGAGTCCTGGGATTTCCCCGACAGCGAAGAGCAACTGGTGGACTACACCGCCTCCAAGGCCGAGATCGAGCGGCGCATGCGCGAGGAACTGCCGTCGTTGCCGCTGGTGGTGGCGCGCCCGTCCATCGTGGTTGGGCACCGCGAACTGGGTTGTCGTGCGTCGGGGAGCATTTTCTGGGTGTTCCGCATGGGCTTCGCCCTGGAGAGCTTCACCTGCGGCCTGGACGAGCAGATTGATGTGATCCCGGTGGACTACTGCGCCGAAGCGCTGGTAGCCCTGGCGCTGAAGCCGACACTGAGCCACAGCCTCTACCACATCTCTGCCGGCCACGGTTCGGCGTGCACCTTCGGCGAGATCGATCGCGCCTATGCCGACGCTCGTGGCGAGGAGCCTGTGGGCGCGCGTTATCGCAAGGTCAGCAGCGAGAACCTGCGCGAATTGGCCGGCAGCTTCGAGAGCCGCATCGGCAAGGCCAACCCACGCCTGGTGCTGCGGGCGTTACGCCTGTACAGCGGCTTCGCGGACCTCAACTACCTGTTCGACAACCAGCGTCTGCTGGATGAGGGCATCGCCGCGCCGCCGCGCTTTACCGACTACCTCGACGTGTGCGTGCACTCCTCGCGGGATGTCAGCATCCCGGCTCAGATGCAGTGGGACTTCAAGTAGCTAAATAGGCATCCGCTGCAGGAGCGCGCCATGCCCGCGATCGCGCGCATGGCGCGCTCCTACAAGTCGTCCAGCAGGCCCGTACTCAGCGGTTGAACCGCTCCACCAGCGAGTACTGGCGGTGCGCAGTCTGCGTCAGCTCCTCGCTGAGCAGCGCGGTGCGCTGGGCCTCGCCGGAGGTCTGGTCGGCCAGGTTGGCGATGGTGCTGATGTTGCGGTTGATCTCTTCCGCCACGGCGCTCTGTTCCTCGGCAGCGGCGGCGATCTGGGTGGCCATCTCGGTGATGTTGGCCACCGCGTCGCTGATCCCCACCAGCGCGTTGTCCGCCTGCAGCACGCGCTCCACGCCTTCATCGGCCTGGCGGCGGCCGGAGTCCATGGCGCGCACCGCCTCGGTGGCGGTGTTCTGCAGGTTGGCGATGAGCTGGTGAATCTGCCCGGTGGACTCGGCAGTGCGCTGGGCCAGGGAGCGGACTTCATCGGCGACCACGGCGAAACCGCGGCCCATCTCGCCGGCGCGGGCAGCTTCGATGGCGGCGTTGAGCGCCAGCAGGTTGGTCTGGTCGGCGATGCCCTTGATCACGTCCACCACGCCACCGATCTGCTCGCTGTCGCGGGCCAGTTGGCTGACTGCTTCACCGGTTTCGCCCACGGAGCTGGAAAGACGCTGCATGGCCTCGCGGGTCTCGGCGGCGATCTGCCGGCCTTCGGTGGTCAGGTTGTTGGCCTGGCGCGTGGCGTCGGCGGTGCGCTGCACGTTGTCGGCCACTTCCTGGGTGGTGGCGGCCATCTGGTTGACGGCGGTGGCGACCTGCTCGGTTTCCTGGCGCTGGCGGTCCAGCCCGGCGGAGCTGTGGTGGGCCAGGGAGTCGGCTTCACGGGCCTGCTCGGTGAGCGTTTCGGCGGTGTCCTGCAGACGGGTCAGGCAGGTCTTCAGCCGCGCTTCCTGGCTGAGGATCGACATTTCCAGGCGTGCCTGGGCACCACGGCTGTCGGTGTACATCTGCGCGATCAGCGGGTCGGATGTGGTCTGCTCGGCCAGGCGCAGCAGGCGTTTGAGCCCGCGTTGCTGCCAGCCCAGGCCTGCCAGGCCCAGCGGGATCGAGAGCAGTGCGGCGAGCAGGAAGCCCCAGTGGGAGTTCAGCCAGACGCCGATGAGGAAGCCGATCTGGCCGATCAGGATGAACGGCAGCCAGTCCAGCAGCACCGGCAACCAGCGGTCGCGGGCGGGGATGGCCGACTTGCCGGCATTGATCCGCGCGTACAGCGCTTCGGCGCGGCGTACCTGTTCGGCGGTGGGCTTCACTCGCACCGATTCGTAGCCGACGATCTCGTTGTGCTCGTACATCGGCGTGACGTAGGCGCTGACCCAGTAATGGTCGCCGTTCTTGCAGCGGTTCTTGACGATGCCCATCCAGGGGCGGCCTTTCTTCAGGGTCGTCCACATGTGTGCGAACACCGCCGGTGGCACGTCCGGATGTCGCACCAGGTTGTGCGCGGCACCCACCAGCTCCTCGCGGGAGAAGCCGCTGATGGCGCTGAAGGCATCGTTGACGTAGCTGATGACACCGCGGGCGTTGGTCGTGGAGATCAGCCGCTGTTCGGCGGGGAAGGTGCGTTCACGCTGGGTGATCGGCTGGTTGTTGCGCATCAGGCTGGGATCTCGGAGAAAGGCGAATTGGCACGTCTGTCCAGCTTATCGGCCGCTGGATCGAAAATTTGATGGCGATCACAGAAAAATGTCAGAAGAGTGACGCCGAGAGAATGACGATAGCGTATCGCCATCGGTCACGGAAATGAAACGAAAGAAGGAGTGCGGCGGCCCGTTGCAGGCCGCCGCACCGCTTTAGATCAGGCTGCGCAGCACGTAGTGGAGGATGCCGCCGGCCTTGAAGTACTCGACTTCGTTCTGGGTATCGATGCGGCAGAGCACCTCGAAACTGTCCTGGCTGCCGTCCTCGCGCTTCACCGTGACCTTGAGGTTCATGTGCGGCTTCAGCTCGCCCGACAGGCCGCTGATGCTCAGCACTTCCTTGCCGGTCAGCTTCAGCGCCTTGCGGTCCTGGCCGTCCTGGAACTGCAGCGGCAGCACGCCCATGCCCACCAGGTTGGAGCGGTGGATACGTTCGAAGCTTTCGGCGATCACGGCTTTCACGCCCAGCAGGTTGGTGCCCTTGGCCGCCCAGTCGCGGGACGAACCGGTGCCGTATTCCTTGCCGGCGACGATGACCAGCGGCGTGCCGTCCTGCTGGTAACGCATGGCGGCGTCGTAGATCGCCAGCTTGTCGCCGGTGGGAACGTAGAGCGTGTTGCCGCCTTCCTCGCCGCCGAGCATCTCGTTCTTGATGCGGATGTTGGCGAAGGTGCCGCGCATCATCACCTCATGGTTCCCACGGCGCGAGCCGTAGGAGTTGAAGTCGGCATAGGCCACGCCGTGCTCGCTGAGGTAGCGGCCGGCGGGGCTGTCCTTCTTGATGTTACCGGCGGGGGAGATGTGGTCAGTGGTCACCGAGTCGCCCAGTACCGCGAGGATGTTGGCGCCCTGGATATCCGCGACTTTCGGTGGCGCCTCGGCGATGTGCTCGAAGAACGGCGGATGCTGGATGTAGGTGGAATCGTCCTGCCAGGTGTATGTCTGGGCGTCCGGCACCTGGATCGCACGCCATTTCTCATCGCCCTGAAAGACTTCGGCGTACTCCTTGTGGAACATCGCCGTGTCGACCTTCTGTACGGCGTCGGCAATTTCCTTCTGGGTCGGCCAGATGTCCTTCAGATAGACCGGTTGGCCATCCTTGCCGGTGCCCAGTGGGTCTTTCGTCAGGTCGGTGCGTACGCTGCCGGCCAGTGCATAGGCGACCACCAGCGGCGGCGAGGCCAGCCAGTTGGTCTTCACCAGCGGATGAACGCGGCCCTCGAAGTTGCGGTTGCCGGAGAGTACCGAGGCGACGGTCAGGTCCGCCTGCTGCACGGCCTTCTCGATGGGGTCGAGCAGCGGGCCGGAGTTGCCGATGCAGGTGGTGCAGCCGTAGCCGACCAGATCGAAGCCCAGCTCGTCGAGATAACGGGTCAGGCCGGCGGCGTGGAAGTACTCGGTGACCACCTTGGAGCCGGGAGCCAGCGAGCTCTTCACCCAGGGCTTGCGCTGCAGGCCCTTCTCCAGCGCCTTCTTCGCCAGCAGGCCGGCGGCCATCATCACGCTGGGGTTGGAGGTGTTGGTGCAGGAGGTGATGGCGGCAATCACCACGGCGCCGTTCTTCAGCCGATAGGTGTGGCCGTCGTGCTGGTAGTCGGCCTCGCCGGTCTGGGCTGCCGCGCCCACGGCGGCGCCTCCACCACCCTCGCTGAGCAGGCGGCCTTCCTCGGTGGAGGCAGGTTTGATCTGCAGGCCGAGGAAGTCATCGAAGGCCTGGCTGACATGGCCGAGGGCAACGCGGTCCTGCGGGCGCTTGGGCCCGGCGAGGCTGGCCTCGACGTCGCCCATGTCCAGTTGCAGGGAGTCGGTGAATACCGGTTCGTGGCCTGTCTCGCGCCACAGGCCCTGGGCCTTGCTGTAGGCCTCCACCAGCTTGACCGCATCATCCGGGCGGCCGGACAGGCGCAGGTAGCCCAGGGTGATCTCGTCCACCGGGAAGAAGCCGCAGGTGGCGCCGTATTCCGGGGCCATGTTGGCGATCGTGGCGCGGTCGGCCAGCGGCAGGTCGGCGAGGCCGTCGCCATAGAACTCGACGAATTTTCCGACGACACCTTTCTTGCGCAGCATCTGGGTGACGGTCAGCACCAGGTCGGTGGCGGTGATGCCTTCCTTCAGCTTGCCGGTCAGCTTGAAGCCGATCACCTCGGGAATCAGCATCGACACCGGCTGGCCGAGCATGGCCGCTTCCGCCTCGATGCCGCCCACGCCCCAACCGAGTACGCCGAGGCCGTTGATCATGGTGGTGTGCGAGTCGGTGCCGACCAGGGTGTCGGGGAAGGCGTAGGTACGGCCGTCCTCGTCCTTGGTCCAGACGGTGCGCCCCAGGTACTCCAGGTTGACCTGATGGCAGATGCCGGTGCCCGGCGGCACCACGCGGAAGTTGTCGAAGGCGTTCTGCCCCCAGCGCAGGAAGGCGTAGCGCTCGCCGTTGCGCTCCATCTCGATCTCGACGTTCTGGGCGAAGGCGGACTGGCTGGCGAACTTGTCCACCATCACCGAGTGGTCGATGACCAGGTCGACGGGGGACAGCGGGTTGATCTTCTGCGGGTCGCCGCCGGCCTTGGCCATGGCGTCGCGCATGGCGGCGAGGTCGACCACCGCCGGTACGCCGGTGAAGTCCTGCATCAGCACGCGGGCGGGGCGGTACTGGATCTCTCGCTCGGAGCTGCGGGTCTTCAGCCAGCCGGCCAGGGCTTTGAGGTCGTCGCCGGTGACGGTGTTGTCGTCCTCCCAGCGCAACAGGTTTTCCAGCAGGACTTTCAGGGACATGGGCAGCTTGCCCAGGTCCCCCAGACTCTTCGCCGCTTCAGGCAGGCTGTAGTAGTGATAGGTCTTGCCGGCGACCTCAAGGGTGCGCAGGCTGTTCAGGCTATCCACTGCGGGCATGACATTCTCCTCAGGCTTGGATTCTGCTCGTGATCGGCAGCGCGGCCGATCTACGGCGCACTGGCGATACTTGGCGAAGCAGGGCGCTAACGTCCTGATCCATCGCAGGCCTACTTCAGACAGGCCGCAATCGGGGGCACTCTTCGCCAGGCAGGGCAATCATCGGGCAGTCTTCTGGCGGGCTGGGCCAGACCACTCAAGCTAGACCGCCCGAAGGGGTATTGCCATCTGTTCTGGACCCCAGGTTCCTGAGTGGGGTTCAGAACAAGTGGCTCAGGTCGTGGGATATTTCCGGCGAATCTGCATGAAACCTTCGTGGGCAGCCTCTATAGTGCGCGGCCAAGGAGACACCCCGATGAATACCCTCTTACTGCATTGCCGTCCGGGCTTCGAGAACGAGGTCTGTGCCGAGCTGTCCGAGCACGCCGCGCGCCTGGACATCCCCGGCTACGCCCGAGCCAAGCCGGCCTCCGCCTACGCCGAGTTCATCTGCATGGACGCCGATGGCGCTGACCGCCTGATGCGCCAGCTGCGTTTCCCTGAGCTGATCTTCCCGCGTCAGTGGGCGCGTGGTAACGGCTTCACTGCGCTGCCGGAAACCGACCGTATCGGCGCGATCCTCGAAGCCCTCGCCGGCTTTGCGCAATGCGGCAGCCTCTGGCTGGAGGTGTTCGACACCAACGATGGCAAGGAACTTTCGACTTTCTGCCGCAAGTTCGAGAAGCCCCTGCGCGCCGCCCTGGTGAAAGCCGGCAAGCTGGTGGAAGACCCCAGCCTGCCGCGCCTGCTGCTGACCTTCCGTTCCGGCCGCGAGGCCTTCATCGGACTGGCCGAGGCGCGCAACTGCGCCATGTGGCCCATGGGCATCCCGCGGCTGAAGTTCCCCCGCGAGGCGCCCAGCCGTTCGACGCTGAAACTGGAAGAGGCCTGGCACCATTTCATTCCCCGCGCCGACTGGGACCGCCGCCTGGCGCCGGACATGCTTGCCGTGGACCTGGGCGCATCGCCCGGCGGCTGGACCTGGCAATTGGTGAACCGGGAGATGCGCGTGGTCGCCGTGGACAACGGGCCGATGGCGGAGAACCTGATGTACTCCGGGCTGGTCGAGCACCAGCGCGTTGACGGTTACGCCTTCCGTCCGCGCCAGCGCATGGACTGGATGGTCTGCGACATCGTCGAGAAGCCCGCGCGCACTGGCGCGATGATCGAAACCTGGATCGGCGAGGGGCTGTGCCGCGAGGCCATCGTCAACCTCAAGCTGCCGATGAAGCAGCGCTACGCCGAGGTGCGGCGCATCCTCGACCGCCTGGAGGAGTCCTTCCGCGAGCGCGGGCTCAAGGTGCAGATCGGCTGCAAGCAGCTCTACCACGACCGTGAGGAAGTGACCTGCCACCTGCGCCGCATTGAGAAGGGCGAGCGCTAGCGACGCGCAACTGCCCGGTCACGCCACCCGACCTTCGGTGACTTGCCGCGTCGCCCGGCATTGCCCATGCTGTGCGGCGCGAGATCTTCCGGAGACCTTCGTGAAGCGAAAGTTGCCCTCCCTCCTGGGCAGTTACAGCCGCATGCTGCTGCCACGCCGTGGCCTCGGCCAGGGCGAGCGCGTGCCCTACCTGGCGATGGACAGCCGCACCCTGAAATTCGACCTGCGCCACCTGCGCGCGTACCGCCAGCATTTCGGCCTCGACCCGACGCTGGGCGTGCCGCTGCTCTATCCGCAGGTCATCAGCCTGCCGCTGCACCTGCGCCTGCTCAGCCGCTCGCGCATGCCGCTGTCGGTGGTCGGGCTGATCCACCTGCGCAGCCATATCCAGCGCTACCGTCTGCTCGACGAGAACGAGCCGCTGCAGTTCGACTGCCGCATCCTCACCAGCCGCCGCAGCGAACTGGGCCTGGAGGTGGACGTGGTCACCGAGGCCTGGCACCACGACATGCTCTACTGGCAGTCGATCACCACCTATCTGCGCCGGGGCGACTTCCTCGATGGCGGGAGCGAGCCCGATCCGCTGCCCGAGCGTGCCCAGTGGCACACCCTGGAAGCACCGGTGCATTCCGGTGTGCAGTGGCGCGTGCCGAAGATCGTCGGCTGGCGCTACGCCGGGCTCAGCGGCGACTTCAACCCGCTGCACCTGTCGCGGCTGATGGCCTCGCACTATGGCTTCGGCAAGCCCTTCGCCCACGGCATGTGGGGCCTGGCGCGCAGCCTCACTGGCCGCCGCCTGGCCGAGAACGTGCGCCTGGACGCGCACTTCAAGGCGCCTTTGCCGCTGGGTAGCCAGGTGAAACAGGTATACCGCCGCCTGGGCAAGAAGGAGCAGTGGGCGCTGCTGCCCGCCGAGGGCGATGGTCAGCCGATGCTGCTGGCGCAGCTGGACGAAGCGCCGGACGGGCCTTTGCGCTGAGGGTCCGCCCCTTTGTAGGAGCGGGCCATGCCCGCGATCGCGTCCATGGGACGCTCCTACAGGGAGCCCGCGACTCGTGGTTGCAGCGGGATGAGGGTGGGCAGTTGTACTTCGCCCTGCAGCTCTACCGGCGCAATTCGCCAGGAACTGTTGAACAGGTACTGGTCGCTGAACCCGCTCACCAGCAATCCGATTTCATCGCCCGGCGAGAGGCTGGCGCTGACGGCGTTCAGCCGCGTGCTGCCCTGATTCGCCAGCGGTTTCACTTGTTCGTCCAGGCGTCGGGTACTGCCATCGGCGCTGCGGATCGCCAGGGCGGCGAACAACTGCGCGTCGGGGCGCTCCGTCAGCGGCTGGTTCAGGCGTACTTCGGCGCTGCCGAGCAGGGCGCTGTGTTCGCTGACGCGCTGCAAGGGGATGAACCTTGAAGGCTGCAGCAGGCCGCTCACTGCCGGGCGGATGGCAGTGTCTGGCAATGCCACGGTGGGGCCGGGAGCCGGCAGATCATCCAGCGCCACGCCCTGGTCAAGATCGAGGCTGATGCACAGGTCCGGCACGCCGTCGGCGGCGCCGGGGCGCTTGCGCAGCTTTTCCTCGTACCAGGCGACGATGCCGGTGTAGAGGTTGATCGCCCGCGAGCCGCAGTGGATCACCGGCTCGTTGTTGAACGGTGGCAGTCCGCTCCAGGCCTGCAACGGCGGCGGCAGGATGTGCCCGCCCTGCATGCCCAGCAGGCGCACGTCCGCCGGGCCCTGTTTCAGGCACTGGCGGATCTGCAGGCCCTGGTCCAGCGGGAACAGCGTATCGCGCAGGCCCTGGATCAGCAGGGCGTCAGCGTGGGGCAGGCGCCCGGCCGCGCAATAGCTGGCAAGGCCGTTGGCATGCAGTTCCGCCTGCACCGGTGCAGCCATGCGCCCACCGGTGGTATGCAGGTAATCGGCCTGGACGAACTTGCCCAGGTCGTAGCCCGTGGCCAGCCCCAGGCTCACCAGCACGCCGCCCCAGCCGATCTTCAGCTGGCCATCCGGTGCCAGGGCATCGGCCAGGTCGTACCAGGTGGCGATGGGGACGATGGCATCGATGCGCGAGTCTTCTGCGGAGGCCAGCAGTTGCACGGCGCCGCCGTAGCTTTCGCCGAGCATGCCGACGCGCGGATCGTTCGGGCCGTCCATTGCCAGCCGCGCCAGGTGCGTGGCAGCCCAGTCGATCACCGCGCTGGCGTCCTGCACCTCGAACTGCGGGTTCATCATCTCGATGCGCCCGTCGCTGCCGCCCCAGCCGCGCTGGTCGTAGCTGACCACCCAGAAACCGGCCTTCCAGGCGCGCAGCGCGGCGCGGCCGGACATCATGTTCTTGCCGTAGTAACCATCCGGTCCGGTCACCCGCCAGCCGCCCCAGCCGTGGGTGTGGACGATCAGCGGGGCGTTTTCGCCGGCCTTGAGCGCCGGTTGGAACACGGTGGCGGAGAGCCTGGTGCCGTCGCGGGCGGTGATGACTGCCTCGAACCAGGTGGCCGGCAGGTCTTTGCCTTCGCTGGCGTTGAAGTCGGGGACCTGGTCGCGGGCGGCGCAGCCGGCGAGCAGCGCAAGGCACAGGCAGAGGAGGGCGCGCATCGTCATTCCTGTCGATATGGGAGCTGGGCGAATGCGCCAGCATGCCCGGCGCCCGCAGCGCCCACCCCCAACCAAGGTTCGGTGACCCGGACGGACGCGGGGTGACCGCACGGTGCGCTTTGCGCGACAATGCGCCATTGGTTTTTCTGGAGTTACGCGATGTCCCAGCCTGTCGATGCGATTCTCGACGCCACCGGCCTGAACTGCCCCGAGCCGGTCATGATGCTGCACAACAAGGTGCGCGACCTGCCGGCCGGCGGCCTGCTCAAGGTGATCGCCACCGACCCTTCCACCCGCCGCGACATCCCCAAGTTCTGCGTCTTCCTCGGCCATGAGCTGGTGGAACAGCAGGAAGAGGCGGGGACCTACCTGTACTGGATTCGCAAGAAGGCGGAGTGATCCGCCGGGCCGCTGTGTGCCCAATTCGCAGGATGAGAATTGCGTAGGATGGGTGGGGCGGAGCGATACCCATGCTGTGTGCGCAGGAAATCGATGGGTATCGCTGCGCTCCACGCCATCCTGCGTAGAGCTTCCCTGCGTGATTTTCGCGAGGCTGGATGGCGTATGACGTCGAACGTCATACGCCTGGCCTTCAGCTGCCGACCGGGCGGGTGGCGATGCGCTGGGCGATCATCCGCCCGATCAGCGCGACGAAGGTCAGGGCGATCAGCACCACCGAAATGGCCGCCACGGCCGGGTCGATGTTGTCGCGCAGGCCGGACCAGATCTGCCGCGGCAGGGTGTTCACCTCGGTGCTGGTGACGAACAGGGTCACCGCGATCTCCTCCCAGCTCAGCGCGAAGCACAGTAGTGCGGTGCTCGCCACGCCCAGCTTGAGGTTCGGCAGCACCACCATGAAGGTGGTCTGGCCCAGGCTCGCGCCGAGGTTGCGCGCGGCCAGTTCGATGCGCCGGTCCAGTTGGCTCAGCGCCACCAGCATGGTCACCACACCGTAGGGCACCACCATCACGATGTGCGCGATGGTGAGGCCGAACAGGGTGTCGTAGCCCAGGCCGGGAGCGAACTGGCTGACCTTGGTTTCCATGAAGTACAGCACCATCGCCGAGATCATCGGCGGGATCGCCATGGGCAGCAGCACCAGGCCGATCAGCAGGGTCGCCAGGCGCGAGCGCAGGTACCAGATGCCGAGGCTGAAGCTCACCGCCAGCGCGGTCGCGATGATGCAGGTGGCGGTGGCGACCATCAGGCTCTGCCCGATCGCCGAGAGCCATTCCGGGCTGTCCAGCAGCGCCTGGTAGTGGCGCAGCGACCAGTTGCCGTTGGGCATCGAGAGGAAGCGTTTGCTGGTGAAGGACACCGGGATCACCGCCAGCAGCGGGAAGACCATGAAGATCATCGCCATGGTCGCCAGCAGGCGGCTAGGGGCTTTGGTTTCGTGTGCGTTCATCGTTGAGTCCTCAGCCGACCAGCTTGTCGACGCGGGTCATGCGCAGCAGCGCCCAGATCATCCCGCTGACCAGCGCCAGCAGCACCACCGATAGCGCGGCACCCAGGCCCCAGTTGCTGGTCTGGAACATCTGCAGGTAGACGTACTCGGCCACCATCACGGTCTGCCCGCCGCCGAGGATCGCCGGGGTGATGAAGAAGCCCAGGCAGAACACGAAGACGATGATGAAGGCGCCGAGGATGCCGGGAATGGTCTGCGGCACGAAGATGCTCCAGAAGGTGCGCATCTGCCCGGCGCCCAGGCCGCGCGCGGCCAGCAGCACGCGCGGGTCCAGGCGGCGCATGGTCGACACCAGCGGGAACAGCGCGAAGGGCACCATGAAGTGCACCATGCCGATCACCACGCCCATCTCGTTGCGGGTGAGCTGCAACGGCTCGCTGGTGATGCCCAGGTACTGCAACCAGTCGTTGAGCAGGCCGTTGCTGCGCAGCGCGATCAGCCAGCCGAAGGCGCGCACCAGCACCGACAGCCAGAACGGGATGAACACGCAGATTTCCACCACGCGCTGCCAGAACGGCGGGCTGTAGACCCAGCAGTAGGCCATCAGGTAGGCGATCAGCAGGGAGATCACGCTGACCGTGGTGCACAGACGGAAGGTCCGCCAGAGCACGTCGTGGATCGCCGGGTCCGTCATGATCCGCTGGTACTGCTCGATCCCCGGCTCCGGCAGGGTCACGCTCCAGCCGAGCACGCCGAGGAAGGGCAGTACGTAGAACACGATCAGAACCACCGGCAGCGGCAGCAGCAGGGCGCCCAGCTTGAGCCGCGAGGGGGCGTTATCGGCCATGACCTGCGCTCCGCGTCACTTGGAAATGTGGGTCAGGTACTGCTCCAGGGTCGCCGCGTAGTGGTCGGTGTACCACTCGTGGCTGAGCATCACCTGCTTGGGCAGGTTGGACGGATCGGTGCAGTTCAGGTGCTTGCGGTCGTCCGGGATCAGCGCGGCGGCGGCGGGGTTGGCCGGGCCGTTGCCGAACATCTTGAACAGCTCGACCTGGGACTGCGGGTCCTGGGCGTAGGCGATGAACTTCATGGCCGCCTCGGTGCCGGCCGGGTTGCCCTTGAGCACGCCCCAGTTGCTGCAGCCCAGCAGGGCGTTGTCGAAGGTCCACTTGATGCGGCCTTCGCTGTCCTCGGTGATCACCTGGGCGCGGGTGTTCCAGATGGCGCCCATGGACACTTCGCCCTCGATCAGCAGCTGCTGGGTCTCCGCGCCCGAGCCCCAGAAGGCCAGCACGTGGGGCTTGAGCTCCTCGATCTTCTTCATGGCGCGAGCCACGTCCAGCGGGTAGAGCTTGTCCGGCGCCACGCCGTCGGCCAGCAGCGCGGCCTCGAGCATGCCGTTCATCCACTTGTAGAGGGTGCGCTTGCCGGGGAAGGTCTTCACGTCCCAGAAGTCGGCCCAGGTCTTGGGCACCTTGTCGCCGAAGCGCTCGCTGTCGTAGGCGATCACGTAGCTGAGCATGTAGTCGGCGATGCCGTATTCGTAGGCGAAGCCGGGCAGCACCTTGTCCTTCGAGACGACGTTGTAGTCGATGGCCTGCACCAGCCCTTCCTTGCCCAGGTTCTGCAGGATCGAGCTTTCCGCGTCGACCACGTCCCAGCTCACCCGGCCGCTGGACAGCTGGGTGCGGATGGCGCCTTCGGTGGGGCCGCTGCCGTCGATCTTCACCGGGATGCCGGTGGCCTTGGAGAAGCCCTCGGTCCAGGCCTTGCCGAACGCCTTGATGGCGTCGCCGCCCCAGTTCACCACCACCAGCGGCTTGTCGCCGGCGGCGAAGCTCACGCCGCTGCGCAAGGCCAGCGGCAGGGCCGCCATCAGGCCCATGCCCTTGAGGAAGGTGCGGCGGTCGATCTGCCCGCGGCGGGTCTTTTCGATGAGGACTTCGATGCAGTCTTGCTGGTGAGGATTGAACATGGGTGCAGCTCCCGATCAGGTGGGATGGCGAATAGGGGACGAACGCGTTCGGCGACTCAGGCGATCAGCAGGCTTTTCTCGATGGGCCAGCTCAGCCAGACCTTGGCGCCCTGTTCCAGGCGCGAGGCCTGGTGGTCGGCATGCACGGCCAGGCTCATCGGTTGCTTGCCCTCGCTGCCGGCACCCAGGCACAGCTCGGTGCTGGCGCCCTGGTAGGTCTTGGCGGTGAGCACCGCCTGCACCACGTTGTGGCCGTTCACCTGCGGCGGCACGCTATGCAGCTGCATGTGTTCCGGACGCACGGCCAGCAGCGGTGCTTCGGCCTGCACGGCCGGCGAGTAGCCGGCGCGCAGCTCGGCCTCGCCGAAGCGTCCGCAGGCCAGCTCGCCGGCGCGGCCCACCTGGCTCAGCGGGAACAGGTTCATCTTGCCGAGGAACTCGGCGACGAAGCGGTTGCTGGGCTGGTTGTAGATGGTCTGCGGGTCGTCGACCTGGGCCAGTTGGCCGCGGTTGAAGATGGCGATGCGGGTGGACAGGGCGAGGGCTTCGTTCTGGTCGTGGGTGACGAAGACGAAGGTGGTGCCGACCTGGCGGTGGATGCGCTGCAGTTCGGCCTGCAGCTGCTCGCGCAGGTTCTTGTCCAGTGCCGAAAGGGGTTCGTCGAGCAGCAGCATGTCTGGCTCGAACACCAGCGCCCGGGCGATGGCCACGCGTTGCTGCTGGCCGCCGGAGAGCTCGCCGGGGCGCTTGCCCAGGTGCTCGCCGAGGCCGACCACGTCGAGCATGTGGCGTACGCGGCGGTTCCGCTCCTCGGCCTTCACGCCACGGATCTTCAGCGGGAAGGCGACGTTGTCCTCGATGCTCATGTGCGGGAACAGGGCGTAGCCCTGGAACACCATGCCGAAGTTGCGCTTTTCGGCGGGGCGCCGGGTGATGTCGGCGCCGCCCTCTTCGAGCTTGCCGCGAGACGGGTCCTGGAAGCCGGCGAGGATCATCAGGAAGGTGGTCTTGCCGGAGCCCGAAGGCCCGAGGAGGGTGAGGAACTCGCCCTGCTGGATGTCGATGGACACGTTGTCCAGCGCGTTGAAACTGCCGTAGCTCTTGCCGATGCCGATGGCACGTAGTTGGGGCTGTCGCTCCACTGCACTTACCTCGATTTCTTGTTCTTGTTCGAGCGGCCGCCGGGTGAGGATCGGGGTAAAAATCAGCGGCCTTTTTTTAATGCAGTATTGTTAAATCTCTCTCCGCATCAATCGCGTTTTTTTGCCCTCATTGTTCGAAATCATTCACCTATCACGGCGCTCCGGCCGCTGTGGCGGAACTGCTCGGACATCCGCAGCTCGGCCTTCATCCAGGCCTTGAAGGCCCGCACGTCGGGGCGTTCGGACTTGGCAGGATCGGTGACGAAGTAGTAGCGGTTGGGCGGTTCGATGGCGACGTTGAACAACCGCACCAGCTGCCCCTTGGCCATGGCGTCGCCGCTGACCAGCGCATCGCCCATGGCCACGCCTTGCCCGGCGATGGCCGCCGACTGCACCAGGTGCGCATCGGAGAAGACGATGCCGTTGCGCACGTTGAGGTTCTTCACCCCGGCGGCGGCGGTCCACAGCAGCCAGTCGGAGTGATCGACCATGTGCAGGAAGGGCAGGCTGGCGAGGTCTTCCGGCGAGTCGAGGCCGCCGACGGAGTTGATCAGCGACGGGCTGCACACGGGAAAGGTGTCCAGGGTGGCGATCAGGTCGACGTGCAGATCGGTCCAGTCGCCGACGCCGTAGGCGATGAACAGGTCGACGTCGCGGTCGCTGACGTCGTCGGGCACCCGCGGCGAGACCAGGTTCAGCTCCACCTGCGGGTGGGCTCGCTGGAACTTGCCGATCTGGTGGCACAGCCAGTAGGTGGCGAATCCGGGCGTGCAGCTCACGCACAGGCGGCCGGAGACTTCCTCGGCATTGGCGAAGCGCCGCGCCTCGTTGAGGATCGCCAGGGCGCGCTGGGTTTCGCGGGCGAAGCATTCGCCGTGGTAGGTCAGCGCGATGCCGCGGCCAACCCGCTCGGTGAGCGGGATGCCCAGGCAGTCTTCCAGGCTGTGCAACTGGTGGCTGACGGCGCTGCGGGTCAGGCTCAGTTCGCTGGCCGCGCCGGACAGGCTGCCCAGGCGGGCAACGGCGTCCAGCACGCGCAGGGCGGTCATCGAGGGGAAACGCATGGCTCACTCCAATTTCGAAGTGGAGCCTTTATCCCTGAGCGGGGCGGTGGTGTCGAGTGGCTGCGGGTACGGGCGGAGAGGGTGGGTGTTTCAGGGCGTTTCGCTTGGCGCCTGCAGCGGGTGCCCTGCTGCGACAGATGCTCACTTGTAGGAGCGGGCCATGCCCGCGACCAGATTGGCCCCCGCACCTGCTGCACGGCGAAGCACGAACGTAGGATGGCGTGGAGCGCAGCGATACCCATCGATTACCGGGCACCGGCAGCATGGGTATCGCAAGCTCCACCCATCCTACTTAGGCGTTTGCCGGCGAAGACACTGGAATGCGGTTCGCGAGCAGGCTCGCTCCTACAGGTTGACCTCGAGGCCTGGTGTCAGCGCAGCTTCTCCATCATCTGGTAGTACCACATGCCCGCGGCCAGCATCGGGTTGCCGAACACGTCGCCCATGGGCACGCGGATGTGCTTGCACTGGGCGAAGGTGTCGAACTTCTCCAGGTCGCCGGTCATCGCCGTGGCCATGATCTCGCCCATGATGTGGGTCGTCGCCACGCCGTGGCCGGAGTAGCCCTGGCAGTACCAGACGTTCTCCGACAGCTTGCCCAGCTGCGGGATGCGGTTCATCACGATGCCCATGGCGCAGCTCCACTGGAACTCGATGTCCACGCCCTTGAGTGCCGGGAAGGTGCGCTCGATGCACGGGCGCAGCTCGCCGGCGATGTCGCGCGAGTCGCGGCCGGAGTAGTTGGCTCCGCCGCCGAACAGCAGGCGGCCGTCGCCGGTCATGCGGTAGTAGTCGAGCACGAAGCGGCAGTCGTAGACCGCCAGGTCCTGCGGGTTGATGCGCTTGGCCAGCTCGCCCAGCGGCCTGGTGGTGACGATGCCGCCCATGGCCGGGAAGATCATGCCCTTGAGCTGCTTGCGCTCCAGCTTGTGGTAGACGTCGCCGGCCAGCATCACCTGGGCTGCGTTGATCCGCCCGCCGGAGGTGACCACCGCCGGGCGCGGGCCGTGGACGATGTCCAGCACTTCGGAGTGCTCGAAGATCAGTGTGCCCAGGCTGGCGGCGGCCTTGGCTTCGCCGATGCACAGGTTGAGCGGGTGCAGGTGCATGTTGCGGGTGTTCTTGATGGCACCGCAGTACAGGTCGCTTTCCAGATGCGCGCGCACGCCGGCGCCGTCCAGCAGGCTGATCTCGTCGCCCATGCCGCGACGCTTGGCGTCGTCGAAGGTGGCCTTCAGTTCGTCCATGTGCGACTGCTTCATCGCCGCGTGCAGGTGGCCGAACTTCAGGTCGCACTGGATGCCGTACTTCTCCACGCGGCTCTTGATGATCTCGTGGCCGCGCCAGCGCAGGTGCCAGATGAAGTCGTCGACGTCGTCGCCCAGCCATTGGCGCATCTGCTTCTCCATGGCGGAGTCGCCCGAGAGGCTGCCGGTGACCTGCCCGCCGTTGCGTCCGCTGGCGCCCCAGCCGACCTTGTTGGTCTCGACGATGGCGACCTTGTAGCCGCGCTCGGCCAGCTCCACGGCGGTGGCGACGCCGGTGAAGCCGCCGCCGATGATGGCGATGTCGACGTTCACCTCGCCCTGCAGCGTGGGGTAGCTGGTCTCTTCGTTGAGGCTCGCGGAGTAGTAGGACTTCGCGCGCTCGGGGGCGGGAGTGGCGGGGTTCAGTGCAGCGTTCATTTCGGTGTTCCTGTTGTTGTTCGGTTGCCCCTGCCCGATGACGGCAAGGGTTTGGCTGAGGTGCGCGGGAGCGCCCTCACGCCTGCGTCAGATACCAGCGCCAGTCCTGCTCGCCGACCTCGCCCATGAACTGGCGGTACTCGGCCTGCTTGACCTTCAGGTAGACGCCGAGGAATTCGTGGCCCAGGGCATCGCGCGCCCAGCTGGAGCGCTCCAGCGCGCGCAGCGAGGTCAGCCAGTCGGTGGGCAGCAGTTCCTTGGCCTGGACGTAGCCGTTGCCTTCCACCGGTGCGCCCGGGTCGATCTCCTCGCGGATGCCGCGATGGATGCCGGCGAGGATGGCCGCGGCGGCCAGGTAGGGGTTGGCGTCGGCGCCGCAGATGCGGTGCTCCACATGGCGGGTATTGGCCGGGCCGCCGGGTACGCGCAGGCTCACGGTGCGGTTGTCACAGCCCCAGGTCGGCGCCAGCGGTGCGTAGCTGTTGGCCTGGAAGCGGCGGTAGGAGTTGGCGTTGGGGCAGAACAGCAGCAGCGAGTCGAGCAGGCTTTTCAGCATGCCGCCCACGGACTGGCGCAGCAGCGGGGTGCCCGCCGGATCTTCACTGGCGAAGAGGTTGTTGCCCTCGGCGTCGGCCAGGGAAACGTGCATGTGCATGCCGGTGCCGGCCAGGTCGTCGAACGGCTTGGCCATGAAGCACGCCTGCATGCCGTGCTTGTGCGCCACGCCCTTCACCAGGCGCTTGTAGCGCACGGCCTGGTCCATGGCGACCAGCGCATCGCCGTGCTCCAGGGTGATTTCCACCTGGCCCGGTGCGTACTCGGAGATGGCCGTGCGCGCCGGAATGCCCTGGGCCTTGCACGCGGCATAAAGGTCGGCGAGGAAGGGTTCGATCTGCTCCAGCTCGCGCAGGCCGTAGACCTGAGTGGCACGCGGGCGGCCACCGTCGGCGTCCAGCGCTGGTTGCGGGCGGCCATGGGCGTCGCGCTTGGCGTCGAGCAGGTAGAACTCCAGCTCGCAGGCCATCACCGGGTGGTAGCCGGCGGCCTTGAGGCCGTCGATCACGTGGATCAGCACATGGCGCGGGTCGGCAATGTCCGCCGGCTTGCCTTGTTCGGGGTGCATGCTGACCTGCACCGCCGCCGTGGGAATCTGCCGCCAGGGCAGGCGCACCAGGCTGCCTTGCAGCGGGTAGGCGCGGCAGTCGATATCGCCGACGTCCCAGACCAGCCCGGAATCCTCCACATCCTCGCCATGCACGGTGAGGCCGAGGATGGTGCTGGGCAGCGGCCGGCCGGACTGGTACACGGCGAGCAGTTCCTCGCGGTGCAGCAGCTTGCCGCGCGGCACGCCGTTGGCGTCGAGGATGAACAGCTCGACCATCTCGATATCGGGGTTCTGGGCCAGGAAATACTGGGCTTCTTGCACGGAGGCGAAATTCATGGGGCTCTCGTTAGCATCCACGCGGATGCGCTGACGACCTGCAGGCCAGGGCCGCGCCGACGGGCACGGGATTGAAGGCAGGCAAGCGATGCAACGGGCTACGTCTTGTTCGATGAAAAGCGTTGGCCGTGATGAGCCGAGCTCTTCGATGAATGTAGCTCCGTCGGGCGAAGTCGGGCGGGGTGCCCGGTCAGCGAGAGGTGTTGTCGGGCGGGCGCGCGTGGCGGCAATGCCAGAGCGCCCAGAAGGCCAGTTCCAGAGGCAGGGTCAGCGGTTGCAGTTCGAGCCAGCGGGCATGTTTGCGCGGCAGGCGGACGACGCTGCCGGCCTTGCGGGCGGCGACGGGTTCCAGCGGTGCGGGCGAAACGAGCAGGTGCATGTCGAAGGATTTGGCTGACGATTTCCGCAGACTCGCACGGCGTATGGGTTTGTTAAATGTGATTTTCACGACGTTTGGTTTTGCCAAATCGAAACTGAATGCTCGCTCCTGATCACCACGAAGGCCGTTCCAGAGCCTTTGCGTGGCTCTTCGCGCACCTCGTCGAAGCGCCCGGAGCGCCCGCCGCGCCTGCCCTAGACTGGGGCAATCAGCGTCCGCCACGGGCTCGTCCATGTGCCGCATCGTCTTCGCCCCATCGATCCAGCGTCACGTTCCCATCGAAGAGCGCGAGTTGCCGGCGGTGAACCTCGCTGGTGCGCTGGAAGCGGTATTTGTTGAAGCACCGAAATTGCGCGGCTATCTGCTCGACGACCAGGGCGGGTTGCGCCGGCACCTGACGATCTTCATCGACGGCCTGCGCCTGCGTGACCGCGCCCGCCTCAGCGATGCGCTGGCAGCGGACAGCGAGGTCTACGTGGTCCAGGCCCTGAGCGGCGGTTGAGGGCAAGGCGGCATATCAGGAGGGCAAGATGGATGATCGATTGCTGGTGGCGACCCGCAAGGGGCTGTTCACCTTCCAGCGTGGCGCGGACGGCTGGCAGGAAACCCGCCGGGACTTCATTGGCGAGCCGCTGAGCACGGTGCTCGCCGACCCGCGCGATGAAACCCTCTACGCCGCCCTCAACCTCGGCCACTTCGGCTGCAAGCTCTGGCGTCAGCGGGCGAGCGAGGACTGGCAGGAGATCGCCGTGCCGACCTACCCGCCGCAACCCGATCCGCTGCCCGCGCCCCAGGAGGGGGAAGCCCCGCCCGCGCCCTGGGTCCTGCAGCAGATCTGGTGCCTGGAGATTGGCGGCGCCGCCGAGCCCGGCGTGCTCTGGGCCGGGACCATACCCGGCGGCCTGTTCCGTAGCAGCGACGGTGGTGATAGCTGGGAGCTCAATCGCCCGCTCTGGGACCGCCCCGAACGCTCGCACTGGATGGGCGGCGGTTACGACTGGCCGGGCATCCACTCGGTCAGCGTCGACCCGCGCGACAGCCAGCACCTGACCATTGCCGTGTCCTGCGGTGGTGTCTGGCAGAGCGACGATGGCGGTTCCAATTGGCGCCTCACCACCAGCGGCATGTACGCCGACTACATGCCGCCGGAGCTGCGCGAGGAGGGCGCCATCCAGGACCCGCACCGCCTGGTGCACTGTCCCGCGCAGCCGCAGCGCCTGTGGGTGCAGCACCACAACGGCATCTTCACCTCCACCGATGGCGGCGCGCGCTGGAGCGACGTGCAGGTCAAGCCGTCGAGCTTCGGCTTCGCCGTCGCCGTCCACCCGACCCGGCCGGACACCGCCTGGTTCGTCCCCGCGGTGAAGGACGTCTGCCGGATTCCGGTGGATGCCCGTTTCGTCGTGACCCGCACCCGTGATGGCGGCGCCAGCTTCGAAGTGCTCGACAGCGGCCTGCCGCAGGGCGCGGCCTTCGACCTGGTGTACCGCCACGGCCTGGCGGTGGACGACGATGGCGTGTGCCTGGCCATGGGGTCCACCACCGGCGGACTGTGGCTGTCGGAGAACGGCGGCGATCACTGGCAATGCCTGTCGATGAACCTGCCGCCGATCTACTGCGTGCGCTTCGGCTGAGCCTTGCGCCTGGCCTGCTCGCGCACCTCGCGCGGCTTCATGCGGCGATCGAAATAGTTGATCGCGGTGCCGAACACGACGATGGCGATCAGGATGGTCAGGCCGATGTGCGTGGCTTCCATGGGGTTCTCCTTGAGGGGGATCACAGCGCCTGGCCGCGCCGCTTGAGTTCCAGGCGGCGGATGAACTCCTCCAGCACCTGGCGGTAGAGGTCGTCCTTGAGGCAGGCGTCTTCGATGCCGGCGTCGAGGTTGGGGTTGTCGTTCACCTCGATCACCACCACCTCGCCGTTCGCCTCCTTGAGGTCCACGCCGTACAGGCCGTCGCCGATCAGGCTGGCGGTCTTCAGCGCCAGTTCCACCACGGCCGGCGGTGCGCTTTCCACCGGCAGGGTGCGGCATTCGCCGATCACCTCGCCGCCGGCCTTGTGCTCGACGATCTGCCAGTGCCCGCGGGACATGAAGTACTGGCAGGCGAACACCGGCTTGCGATTGAGAATGCCGATGCGCCAGTCGTACTCGGTGTAGAGGTACTCCTGGGCGAGCAGCAGCACCGAGTGCTCGAAGAGTTCGGCACTGACGCTGCGCAGTTGCTGGGCGTCCTCGACCTTGTAGACGCCACGGGAGAAGCAGCCGTCGGGAATCTTCAGCACCAGCGGGAAGCCCAGCCGTGCACCGACGCGCTCCAGCTCCTGGGGGTTGTCCTTGTAGAGGATTTCCGTGTCCGGCATGCCCAGGCCCTGGCCGCGCAGCAGGTCGGTCAGGTAGACCTTGTTGGTGCAGCGCAGGATCGAAGCCGGGTCGTCCATCACGATCAGTCCCTCGCGTTCAGCCTTCTTGGCGAAGCGGTAGGTATGGTCGTCGACGCGGGTCGTCTCGCGGATCAGCAGCGCGTCGTACTCGGCCAGGCGCGCGTAGTCCTTCTTCTCGATCAGTTCGACGTCGATGCCCAGCTGCCGGCCGACGCGGACGAAGTTCTGCAGCGCTGCGGCATTGGACGGCGGCAGGTTCTCCGCCGGGTTGTGCAGGATGGCCAGGTCATAGCGCGCCAGGCGCCGCGAGTTGGGCTGGCGCCAGACGCGGCGGCTGAAGCGGTCGAGGGCGTCGGCGAACTGGTCTTCCTGATTCTCCCGCAGCTTGTGCAGGGCGCCGGGGCGAACGCCGGCGATATGCCAGGCATCGGTGCGGCGGAAGTCCACCAGCAGGATCGGGCAGGGGAAGGCCTCGAACAGCTGGCGGGCGATGGGTTGCAGCGGCTCCAGGTCGGTGCGGCCGAAGTACAGGCGCAGGGTGAAGCCGTCGGTGCTGGCGCAGGGATGTTGGTCGAGGGCTTTCTCCAGGGTTTTTTCCAGGCCGTCCAGGGCCAGCCCGTAGAGGGATTTCTTCGCCAGTTCGCTGATCGTGCGTACCGATGGGATCACCTTGTGCCCGCGCGCCTCGGCGAGCAGGGAACAATAATAACCGTGGCCCAGGTATTTGTAGTTGCGACACAGATTTATCACCTGGAAGCGTTTCCCCGCTTCGAACTGGCGGGAGTCTTCCAGGTATTCCCGCGCGCTCAGCATATCTTCGCTGGGAATATACGAAGCCCAGTCTTCCTTGCGCTCGACGATGATCAGGACTTGGCTGGAGCGGGCTGAAGGCGGCTCCGCAGAGGCTTCGGTGACAGTCTGGAGGGAGCTTGCATTCAACTTTTCATGGAAGTTAGTGTGTAGCGAAGACATTGTTCACGGACCTGTCTGGAAGTTGCCGTGTGTCTATTAAGCAGCAACTTCTGGAAATGTCCCGATTCATGACGAAAGTTTTACGGATAACCCATGCCGCTGTTATATCGCCTTGCCACCCGTGCCGATTTAGCGGGTCTTGTGGCGCTGGAGGAGGGCACTTTTCACCAGGACCGTCTGAGTGCGCGCAGCTTTCGCCAGATGATCGCCGCACCGAGTGCCGAGCTGATCGTGGCGCAGGAGGGCAACGAGTTGCTCGGTTACGCCTTGCTGCTGTTTCGCCGGGGCACGAAGGTGGCGCGCCTGTATTCGCTGGCGACCTCGCAGCAGGCTCGCGGCAGGGGACTGGGCAGCGGATTGCTGGAACAGGCGGAGCGTAGTGCCGCGCGGCACGGTTGCAGGGCGTTGCGGCTCGAGGTGCGCGTCGATAACTGCGTCGCCATTGGCCTCTATGAGCGGCGTGGCTATCGCCGCTTCGGCCGGATCGCCAATTTCTACGAAGACGGCGCCGATGCCTGGCGGTACGAGAAACCGCTGATCTGATGAAGGGGGAGGGGCTGGTCAGGGCGCGGAAAACAATCTATAAAAATATAGATTGTATATTGGTAGATCGTCCCCATGACCGCCACCACGCTCGAACCCGCCGACGCCCTGCGCCTGCACCAATCCGCTGAATCCGCCTGCCAGCTGCTCAAGGCGCTGGCCAACACCGACCGCCTGATGCTGCTCTGCCAGTTGGCCCAGGGCGAGCTGAACGTCGGCGAGCTGGAAGCCTGTACCGGCATCACCCAGCCTACCCTGTCGCAGCAACTGGCCGTGCTGCGCCGCGAGGAGCTGGTGGAGACCCGCCGCGATGGCAAGCAGGTCTACTACCGCATTGCCAGCCAGCAGGCACTGGCGGTGATCGAGACCTTGTACCGGCTGTTCTGCGCGGAGCAGGCGAGATGATCGACTGGGCTCATTTCACGCCGTGGAGCGCCCTGGCCGGTGGCGCACTGATCGGTCTTTCGGCCGGGCTGTATGCCGCGCTCGATGGCCGTGTCGCCGGCATCAGCGGCCTGCTCGGCGGGTTGTTCAAGAGCGCCGGCTGGAAGGGCGAAGGGCTGTTCTTCCTGCTCGGAATACTGGCTGCGCCGCTGTTGTGGCTGGCGCTGCGCCCGCTGCCGGAGATTCGCTTCGAGGCCGGCTGGATGACGCTGGTGGTGGCGGGCCTGCTGGTCGGTGTCGGCAGCCGGTTTGGCTCCGGCTGCACCAGTGGGCATGGCGTCTGCGGTTTGTCGCGGCTCTCCGGTCGCTCGCTGGTGGCGACGCTGTGCTTCATGGGCACCGGCTTTGCCACCGTGTTTGTCGTGCGTCATATGCTGGGGAGTGGAGCATGAGCCGCATCGTCGCTTTGCTGGCCGGCCTGCTGTTCGGTTTCGGCCTGCTGCTGGCCGGCATGGCCAACCCGGCCAAGGTGCTGGGGTTCCTCGATCTCGCCGGGGCGTGGGACCCGTCGCTGGCGCTGGTGATGTTCGCCGCCATCGCGGTTGGTCTACCGTTTTTCACTTGGGCGCGGCGGCAGCATCGTTCGCTGCTGGGCGGCCTGATGCAACTGCCGCAGCGCCGTGAACTGGATGGCCGACTGATCGGCGGCAGCCTGCTGTTCGGCGTTGGCTGGGGCATTGCCGGCATCTGTCCGGGGCCGGCTCTGGTGACCTTCGCTGCCGGCTACTGGCAGGGAGCGCTGTTCTGCATCGCCATGCTGGTGGGGATGGCGGGCTACGAATGGAAAATCGAGACCAGGAGAAGACCCACATGAGCGCCACCATCCAGCACTTCTTCGATCCCGCCACATCCACCTACAGCTATGTAGTGGCGGATCACAGCACCGGGCGCTGCGCCATCATCGACCCGGTGCTGGACTACGATGCCGCCGCCGGCCGCGTTGGCAACGCCGGCGCCCGCCAGATACTCGAGTACGTTCGCGAGCAGGCGCTGACGGTGGAGTGGCTGCTGGAAACCCATCTGCATGCCGATCACCTGTCCGCCGCCGCCTGGCTCAAGGGCGAACTGGGCGGCCAGCTGGCCATCGGATCGAGCATCGCCCAGGTTCAGCGCACCTTCGCCGGCCTGTTCAACCTGGATGAAGATTTCCCCTGCGACGGCAGCCAGTTCGACCATCTGTTCGAAGATGGCGAGTGCTTCAGCATCGGCGAACTGCAGGCCCAGGCACTGCACACGCCCGGCCATACGCCGGCCTGCATGACCTACCTGGTCGGTGATGCGGCGTTCGTGGGTGACACCCTGTTCATGCCCGACTACGGCACTGCCCGGTGCGACTTTCCCGGCGGCGATGCACGGCAGTTGTACCGCTCGATCCAGCGACTGTTCGCCTTGCCGGACCAGACGCGGCTGTTCCTGTGCCACGACTACCTGACTGCCAATCGCGATCACCATGAGTTCGAAACCAGCGTGGTGCGGCAACGCCAGGACAACGTGCACGTGCATGAGGGGGTGAGCGAGGACGCCTTCGTCAGCATGCGCCAGCAGCGCGATGCAGGGCTGCATGCGCCGGCGCTGATCTGGCCGTCGATCCAGGTGAACATGCGTGCGGGCGAGCTGCCGGAGGCGGAAGCCAACGGCGTGCGGTACCTGCGAATTCCGCTGGACCGCCTGTGAAAAAAGCCGCCCCGAAGGGCGGCAAGCACCGAGGAAGATGGTTACCCGCGCAGGGCGCGGGGAGGGTGGGTCAGAAACGCCAGTCCAGCGACAGGTTGCCCGACACCGAGTTGTAGCCGGTGCGGAACAGATCACTGGCAACCCCGGCGCCGATGTCGACGTTCTCGCTGAGCGAGTAGCGGACGTTGCCGCGCACGCCCATGGAGTCGCGGTCCATGACGGTGTTCTTGCTGCGGAACGAGGAGCCCTGGTAGGTGGCGAAGGTCGCGTCCTGGATCAGGTCGGTGTTCAGCAGTTCGTGGTTCCAGGTGACCTGGCCCTCGGCCTTGATGGCGCGGCCGCCTTCGAGCGGGAAGTTCATCGCGCTGTTCAGGCCGATGCTGGAGCGCAGCGAATCGAACTGCTGCGATTCCAACTTCAGGGCCGAGCCATCGGCGCCTTTCTCGTGGGTGCCGTCGCGCCACAGGCTGGTGTAGGTCAGGGTGGCGATCGGACCCAGGCTGACGTTCTCGTTCAGCTGGAAGCGATAGCCGCCCCCGCCGACCAGCGACGCGCTGGTGCCGGTCCAGTCGGCCTTGTTGCGCGCGGAGTAGTCGTCGAAGTCGATCTTGCGCTTGAGTTCACCGCTCTCGTAGCCGACGCGGGCGCTGCCGAGCAGGTAGCTACCCGCCATCGGGTCTGCGGCGTAGCGGGCGTGAACACCCAGCTCCAGCGCCGAGGTGTCGCCACTGCCGCGCTGCGGGTCTTTCAGGCTGACGTTCTGCTTGCTGGCGGCACCGTGCAGGCCGACGATCAGCGCGCCGTCGCTGGAGGCGGCGGTTTCTGCACCGAAGATCACGCCGTAGCTGTCGGTGGTGTAGCCCACGACATCGTGATCGCTGTTCTGCCGGGAATTGCCGCCGAAGGGCTGGATGAAGGTCTGCCACTCATCGTCACGCAGCGTGCCCGGTTCGCGGGCGCTGATGGCGTCGGCCACCTGCTGCTCGCGCTGCAGCGAACTGGCCATCATGGCGCTGTAGGCGGACGGGGAGAGCTGCTCCAGCGCCCTGGCGATGGTGCTGCCGTCGGGGTTGGAGAAGTCCAGGGTGGTGTAGAGCTTCCGGGTGTCGCTGTTGGCGTTGGCGGGGACGTCCCGGCTCAGGGCCTCGCCGACGGCGCGGCCGTTCTGGCTGGTGGCGTACTGGCTGTAGGCGTCGCTGGCGCGCTCGAAGCGCAGCAGGTAGGCGCCGTTGCTCTGCGGGGTCGCCAGCAGGGACAGGGAGGGCGATGGGGACAGGCTTTCCACCTGGTCGAAGGCGCCGCTGGTGGAGGTGGCGGTCAGCAACTGGCGGGAGCTCATCGACCATTGCGGCGAGTACCAGCCGCGCTGCGGCGCGACGCTCAGGCGACCGGCGAGGCTGGCGTTGCCGTTGACCTTCAGGGTGTCGTGCAGGCCTTTGTCGTTGACCTCCGCCAGCAATTGACCGGTGTCGGTCTGCTGGTAATCGCCGTCCACCGTCAGGGTGCCGAAGGAGTTGCCCGGCGCCACGGTGCCACGGTTGGTGAAGGCACCGTTGTCATTGATCGTGTAGGTGCTGTTGCCGGAGAGGGTTGCGCCTTCGCTCACGTTGACGGCGTAGAGCTCCTGCTCGCCGCCGAGGGAGGTCTCGCCGCCGCGCAAGTTCAGCACCAGGTTGTTGCTGCCCTGGATGTCACCGTTGTAGGTCATGCGGAAGTTCGGGTCGGCCTGGTCCAGAGCATGGCCCTGACCGTCGTTCAGCAGACCGAAGTTCAGCTCTGTGTAGCGCCACTCGACGTTGTTCCAGGTGTTGTAATTCGAGTAAATGCCGCCCTCCAGCTGGGCGCCGGCGAGAATGTTGATCCGGTTGACCAGCGCCGAGTCCTCGATGAGGATCGCGGCGCTCCTGCCCGCCAGGCGGCCGCTGATGTCGACGTTGTTGACCAGCGCGCCCATGAGCTCGGGCAACGGATTGGGGAGCACCCTGCTGTCCTTGAACTGGAAGTAGGAGCCGCGATATTCCGAACCTTCCCCGAGGCTGCCCACCAGGTTCTGGCCGAAGCTGAACTTGGCGGCGACACCGCCTTCCCCCAGGGCCTCGATATCGCCGCGCTGGACGAACTCATGATTCTTGCCATAGGCGAACAGGACGCCCACCCCGTTCTCGCCGTCAGCATGGATGCGCGTGCCCGGCTCGACCACCAGCGTGTTGCCCTCGCCGTCGATGCGAACACCCGCCGCACCGGCGCCGCGGGTCAGAAGATCGGCCTGCTGGAAGATCTGGTTGTAGCTGCCGTAAACGTGCAGGCCCAGGCCGAGCAAGGTCTGGCTGTAACTGCCCACCAGATAGCGGGTGCCGGAAGGGTCGCGCTGGAAGTAACCATTCTGGTTGTAGAGCGTCTGGTTATCGCCGTAGACCGAATAACCGAACAGGTCGCGACGGTCGATCTGGTAGCCCAGGTCCTGCAACGCCGCCAGTTCCGCCTCCGTGAAGGTGGTGTAGTTGCGGTAATTCTGGTGGCTCATCAGGCTGTTCTTCAGCTCGATGTGGCTCATGTAGTCGTCATCGACGCTGCCATCGGCGGAGCGTGCGCGGACCGGAAGGCCCGGCATGGCACCGGCCAGGACGTCGGAGACGTTCTTCCCGGTGAAGTAGCCCTGGTCCTTGCGGAGATCGAAGCCGTCCGGATCGTAGTCGTTGTCGCAGCCCGTGCAGAGCACGACCTGGTTCGGGCGGGCCGGGTTGCCATTGTCATCGCGCAGGTGGCTTTCCCAGAGGCTGAGCTGCTTGTCGAAGTAGGGGGTGTCGGAGTTTTCACCGTCCTTGTCGGCGACCGAGGTCATTACGCCTAGAGCGTGAGCCAGTTCGTGAGACGCGGTGGCAGCCAGATCGAAAGCCCCGGTGCGCGGTAATTGAGATGGCTGGTAAGACTGGGTATCGAACTTCAACTTGCCTATCAGGAAGAAGCCGTCGGCCCCGTACTGATCGGGACTGCGGCTTTTACCGGTCAGCGCGGCCTGTAACTGGGTGATGCTGGGGGATTGATCCTCGCTGTTGGGATAACTGGTGCCCGCTGCGTTATCTTCATTGAAGGTGCCAACGTTGATGGTGGCGGGGAGTTGCCCGGCGTTCGGCTTGATTACCGTTGCCCAGTATTTCACTCCCGCTTCGATCTTCGCCTTCTGGTCCGAATTCAGGTTCCAGATCGAGGAGCGGTTGTCCTTTTTCTCCGGGTCGAACATGAACACGCCATCTCCCACATCGTAGAAGTTGATCTTGAATATGGGCGCGCCTTGGGGTGTTTGAATGTCCCTGGTTTCCAGGGCGAGAACAGATGAGCCGGGCAATAAGGCTGCCAGGGATATGGCCAGGGAAATTCTATTTCTCGCAAATGACTTCTTCATTTTTATCTCCGCTGTTTTTAGAAATACCCCTGTCGAAAAAAGTCGTGGCGACTTTCTCGACTGATCAATTGCCCCTTCAAAAGTACCCGCGTCTTTCGAGAGTTGCGGAATAGAGCGGGTGCTCGAATGTGGGGGGTTGATGGGAGTTTCGAAATCACACAGTGGAGTGGCAACTGGAGAGATTGGGTAAGTTCCGTGGGTATTTTCTGATGATGTGTGCTTATGGAACTATTGGTGGGGCTGAGAATTTGAAGTGCGTGGGAAGTTTCTTTGATTTCTATTGAAAGGTTACTTGTGGGGGAGATAATTCGATGCGGGTGTTTTTACGGGTGAATGGGGGTTGTTGCAGGGAGGCAGAAATATGCGCCCTGATGGCTCGGGCTGAATAGCCAATCGGTTGTTTCACCCAGTTGGCGGGCTGCACACAATAAGGAGTGGTAAGCCAATCCTGGGCGGGAGACCCGGCACAAGAGCGTGCCGGGTCGATCTGAGGGCCGGTGTGATACCCACCGGATGCGCTTACAGCAACAAGTTTCGAATATCCCCCAGCACTTCCCCCAGTCGCCGGGTGAATCGCGCTGCCGCAGCCCCGTTGATTACCCGGTGGTCGTAGGACAGCGACAGCGGCAGCATCAGCCGGGGCTGGAAGACCTTGCCGTCCCACACCGGCTGGATGGCTGCCTTGCTCACACCGAGGATCGCCACTTCCGGCGCGTTGACTATGGGGGTGAAGCCGGTACCGCCGATGTGCCCGAGGCTGGAGATGGTGAAGCAGGCACCCTGCATGGCGTCGGCGGATAGCTTCTTCGTCCGCGCTTTCTCAGCCAGCTCGGCGGCCTCCAGCGCAAGCTGCAGCAGCCCCTTCCGGTCGACGTCGCGGATAACCGGCACCAGCAGGCCGTCCGGCGTGTCCACGGCGAAGCCGATGTGCACGTACTTCTTGCGGATCAACGCCTTGCCACTGGGGGCGAGGGAACTGTTGAAGTCCGGCAGCTCGCGCAGCAGGTGGGCGCAGGCCTTGAGCAGGATCGGCAGGATGGTCAGCTTGGTACCGGCCTTTTCCGCCGCCGCCTTCTGCGCGATGCGGAAGGCCTCCGCCTCGGTGATGTCGGCAGATTCGAATTGCGTCACATGGGGCACGTTCAGCCAGCTGCGGTGCAGGTTGCTGGCGCCGACCTGCATCAGGCGGGTCATCGCCACTTCCTCGGTTTCGCCGAACTTGCTGAAGTCGATCTCCGGGATCGGCGGGATGCCTGCGCCACCGGTTGCTCCTGCAGCCGCACCGGACTTGCTGCGTTGCAGCTGCTCCTTCACGAACGCCTGCACGTCTTCCTTGAGGATGCGGCCCTTGGGCCCGCTGCCGGTGACTTGCGCCAGCTCGACACCGAACTCGCGGGCGACCATGCGCACGGCGGGGCCCGCATGCACCTTGGTGCCGTCGCGGCTGGGCGCACCCACCGGGGCGACGTCCGGCGCCTTGGGCGGTTCGGCTTTCGCCGCTGGAGCAGCGACTGGTTTTTCTGCGGCGGCTGCGGGAGCCGCCGCTGCGCCCGCCACTTCCAGGTCGAGTATCTCGTCGCCTTCCTTGAGGGTGTCGCCGATCTTCACCTTGATCGCCTTCACCACGCCCGCTTTCGGCGCCGGAATCTCCATGCTGGCCTTGTCGGATTCCAGCGTCAGCAGGCTCTGGTCGGCCTCGATGCGGTCACCCACCTTGACCATCAGTTCGATGACGTTGCCCTGGCCGTTGCCGATATCGGGCACGCGGATGCTCTCCACGCCGCCACTGGCAGTCGGGGCGGGCGTTGGCTTTTCTTCCTTCGCCGGAGCCGGAGCAGAGGCGGGCGCCGCCGCGGCCGGCGTGCTGGTCGTAGCAGCGCCGCCCTCGGTTTCCAGTTCGAGGATGTCGTCGCCTTCCTTGAGGGTGTCGCCGATCTTCACCTTGATCGCCTTCACCACGCCCGCTTTCGGCGCGGGAATCTCCATGCTGGCCTTGTCGGACTCCAGCGTCAGCAGGCTCTGGTCGGCCTCGATGCGGTCACCGACTTTGACCATCAGTTCGATGATCTCGCCCTGGCCATTGCCGATGTCCGGCACCTTGATGGTTTCCACGCCGCCACCGGAAGGCGCAGGTTGAGGCGCCGGCGCTGCGGCGGGCTGGGGGGCCTCGGCGGCAGGTTGGGCCGGTTCCTCGGCCTTGGCTTCGGCGCCGCCGCCTTCGGCTTCCAGTTCGAGGATTTCATCGCCTTCCTTGAGGGTGTCGCCGACCTTCACCTTGATCGCCTTCACCACGCCCGCTTTCGGCGCGGGAATCTCCATGCTGGCCTTGTCGGACTCCAGCGTCAGCAGGCTCTGGTCGGCTTCGATGCGGTCGCCGACCTTGACCAGCAGTTCGATGACTTCACCCTGGCCGTTGCCGATGTCGGGTACGCGAATGGTCTCGCTCATCGTGCCTCTCCTCAGCAGTCCAGCGGGTTGGTTTTTTCCGGGTCGAGGCCGAACTTCGCGATGGCCTCGGCCACCACTTTCGGCTCGATGTCGCCGCGATCGGCCAGGGCCTCCAGCGCGGCGAGCACCACCCAGTGGCGGTCGACCTCGAAGAAGTGGCGCAGCTTGGCGCGGGTGTCGCTGCGGCCGAAGCCGTCGGTGCCCAGGACCTTGAATTCCTTGCTCGGCACCCACTGGCGAATCTGGTCGGCGTAGACCTTCATATAGTCGGTGGACGCCACCACCGGCCCGCGCCGTCCGCCCAGGCACTGCTCGACATAGCTGGGCCGTGGCTTCTGTCCTGGATGCAGGCGGTTCCAGCGCTCCACCGCGAGGCCGTCGCGGCGCAGCTCGTTGAAGCTGGGCACCGACCAGACGTCCGCACCGATGCCGAAGTCGTCACGGAGGATTTTCGCCGCCGCTTCCACCTCGCGCAGGATGGTGCCCGAGCCGAGCAACTGCACATGGTGAGCGGCGGCACGCTTGTCCTCGTCGAGCAGGTACATGCCCTTGATGATGCCTTCCTCGGCGCCCTTGGGCAGCGGTGGGTGAGGGTAGTTCTCGTTCATCACGGTGATGTAGTAGAAGACCTCCTGCTGCTCCTCCATCATCTGCCGCACGCCTTCCTGGATGATCACCGCCAGCTCGTAGGAGTAGGTCGGGTCGTAGGTGCGGCAGTTGGGGATGACCGAAGCCAGCACGTGGCTGTGGCCGTCCTCGTGCTGCAGGCCTTCGCCGTTGAGGGTGGTGCGCCCGGCGGTGCCGCCCAGCAGGAAGCCGCGCGTCAGGCTGTCACCGGCCGCCCAGGCCAGGTCGCCGATGCGCTGGAAGCCGAACATCGAATAGAAGATGTAGAACGGCAGCATCGGCTGGCGGTAGTTGCTGTAGGCGGTGCCGGCGGCGATGAACGAGGACATGGCACCGGCCTCGGTAATGCCTTCTTCGAGGATCTGGCCCTTCTTGTCCTCGCGATAGAACATCAGCTGTTCCTTGTCGACCGGCTCGTAGAGCTGGCCCACCGAGGAGTAGATACCGAGCTGGCGGAACATGCCTTCCATGCCGAAGGTGCGTGCCTCGTCGGGAATGATCGGCACGATGCGCTGGCCCAGTTCCTTGTCCTTCACCAGCTGCGAGATGATCCGCACGAAGGCCATGGTGGTGGAAATCTCGCGGTCGCCCGAGCCATCGAGCAGCGCCTTGAGCGTCTCCAGCGGCGGTGCCGGGATGCGCTGGCTGTTGCCGTGGCGGTGGGGCATGAAGCCGCCCAGGGAAGCGCGACGCTCCTTCAGGTAGCGCGCCTCGGCGCTGCCTTCGTCGGGGCGGTAGAAGGGCAGCTTGGCCAGGTCCGCGTCCTTGATCGGGATGTCGAAGCGGTCGCGGAAGGCGCGCAGGCTGTCCACGTCGATCTCGTGGATGTTGTGGGCGATGTTCTTCGCCTCGCCGGTGCCGGTGCCGTAGCCCTTGATGGTCTTGGCCAGCACTACGCTGGGTTGGCCCTTGTGGTTCACCGCGGCGTGGTAGGCGGCGTAGACCTTGTAGGGATCGTGGCCGCCGCGGTTGAGCTTCCAGATTTCCTCGTCGGAGAGGTCCTTGACCATCTCCAGCAGCTCCGGCCGCGCGCCGAAGAAGTGCTCGCGGACAAAGGCCCCGTCCTTGGCCTTGTAGTTCTGGTAGTCGCCGTCCACCGCCTCGTCCATGCGCGCCTGCATCAGGCCGGCGGTATCCTTGGCGAACAGCGGGTCCCAGAAACGGCCCCAGATCACCTTGATCACGTTCCAGTTGGCGCCACGGAACACGCCTTCCAGTTCCTGGATGATCTTGCCGTTGCCGCGCACCGGGCCGTCCAGGCGCTGCAGGTTGCAGTTCACCACGAAGATCAGGTTGTCGAGCTTCTCGCGCCCGGCCAGGGAGATCGCGCCCAGGGATTCCGGCTCGTCGGTCTCGCCATCACCCAGGAAGCACCAGACCTTCTGCTTGCCGGCGGGAATGAAGCCACGACTCTCCAGGTACTTCATGAAGCGTGCCTGGTAGATCGCCTGGATCGGCCCCAGGCCCATGGACACCGTCGGGAACTGCCAGAACTTCGGCATCAGGCGCGGGTGCGGATAGGAGGAAATGCCCTTGCCGTCGACCTCCTGGCGGAAGTTCTCCAGTTGCTCGTCGGTAAGCAGGCCCTCGATGTAGGCGCGGGCGTAGAAGCCCGGCGAGGCGTGGCCCTGGAAGTAGATCAGGTCGCCGGCGTGTTCCTCGGTGGGGCCGTTGAAGAAGTAGTTGAAGCCGATGTCGTAGAGGGTCGCCGAGGAAGCGAAGGTGGAAATGTGTCCGCCCAGCGACGGGTCCTTGTGGTTGGCGCGCATCACCATGGCCAGCGCGTTCCAGCGCACCAGCGAGCGGATGCGCCGCTCCATGAACAGGTCGCCCGGCATGCGGGCTTCGTGGCCTACCGGGATGGTGTTGCGGTAAGGCGTGGTGATGGCGTAGGGCAGTTGCGTGCCGGTTCGGCTGGCCAGCTCGCCTAGGCGAGTCATCAGGTAGTGGGCGCGCTCTTCGCCTTCTTTTTCCAGTACGGATTCCAGCGCGTCCAGCCATTCCTGGGTTTCGACGGGGTCGATATCGTGCATGGTCAGGGGTCCTGGTTACGGGGTCGGCTCTACGCAATGCCGGCTCCGGGCCAGGTGATCCATCGATTTGGCGCAGTGGGCGGCAACCCTCGTGAGGCCGCCGCGCTGCCGCCGGCACGCGCGTGTGGCTATAGAGCTTAGACAGCTCTGGCGCCACTGCCCGTCCGGTTGGTCGAGTCAGGACGTCGCAGCGGGGTTAGCGAAGCGAGTCACGCCGCAGATCGTCGCCCCGACTCCAGTGCGCGGCCACCAGCCGGTCGCGTCCGGCCTGCTTGGCCTGGTAGAGCAGGCGATCCACCGCCGCGACAAAGTCCAGCGGACGGTCGCTGGAGGCGGGCACGGCGGTACCGACGCCCAGGCTGATGGTCAGCAGGTCGGAGACGGCAGACTTCTCGTGGGCAATGCGCTGCTCGCGCAGCACGCTACGGCAACGTTCGGCGATCTGCCGCGCGGCCTCGCTGTCGGTCTCCGGCAGCACCAGCACGAACTCCTCGCCACCGAAGCGTGCGATGAAGTCCCTGGGCCGATGCAGCGCGCCGGCCAGCGCCTTGCCGACGCTGCGCAGGCAGTCGTCGCCCTGGATGTGCCCGTAGTGATCGTTGAACTGCTTGAAGTAGTCGATATCCAGCAGCACCAGCGAGATCGGCTGGCCGCTGCGCTGGGCGCTGCCCCATTCGGTGTCCAGCACCGAGTCGAACATGCGCCGGTTGGCCACGCCGGTCAGGCCGTCCTTGTACGAATACTCCTCCAGCTGGCGCTGCAGCATGATCAGTTGCTCTTCGGCGCGCTTGCGCTCGCTGATGTCAAACATGAAGCCGACCAGCGAATCCACCTCGCCATTGTCATCGCGCACCACGTGCACCACGTCGCGGATCCACACGTAGTCACCGGAGGAGGTGAGGGCGCGGTAGTCCGCCTCGTGGTCGGTGCCCTCGCGGGACTGCGACACGCAGAAGTTCACCACGCGCTCGCGATCCTCCGGGTGCATGCGCTCGGCCCAGTCGTTGGCGCTGACCCAACTGGCCTGGCTCCAGCCCAGAAGGTCTTCGATCTGTGGGCCGATGTAGGCGAAGGTCATGGATCGCCAGTCGATTTTCCAAGGAATGGCACGGGTGGATTCGAGCAGGGTCTGGTAGACGGGATTTTCCGGGGAGGCGTCGTACGGCATGGCGGCGGCTCTCTGATGGCACTGTGCCTTGTTCTACCACAGTGCGATGACCGAAAGCCGGCTGATTGCGTCAGCCGGCAGTATGAAAGCGGCGGGGCGACGGACGGTCGTTTCTGACAGAGACGGATTCTTCAGCAATTCATAACGGGTTCTTCACGAATCCGGCGATAGGGTTTGCTTGCCCGCCATCTGACAACCCCGCAGTGCGATGGTCATCCCAGGGATGGGTCGGGCCTCCCTCCTTCGAAGAGGGAACGGACGCGGACCCTTTTCCAGCTGCACGGCCTGAACCATGCCCATCCCGAAGTTCTTCAGATCACTGTCTCGCGGTTGGTTGTCCTTGCTGGCAATCCTCCCGGTGATCGCCCTGCTCAGCGGCTTCCTGCCCCTGGACTTCTCGCGGCCGACTCCGCTGGTAGGCGATGCCCAGCGCCAGGCGGAATTGCGCGAGCACTGGCAGAACGGCGATCTGATCGTGCTGGTGCGTCACGCCGAACGGTGTGACCGTTCCAGTGCGCCCTGCCTGGGCAATGTCGATGGCATCACCGTGCGTGGCGGCCAGAGTGCCCATGCCATCGGCCAGGACTTCGCCACCCTCGGCCTGGCCAATGCCGACATCCTCAGCAGTGAACAGCTGCGGGCGGTGCAGACCGCCACCTCGATGTTCGGCCGCACGCCGCAGGAGCAGCCCTGGCTGTACAAATGCGAAGGCTCGATGCTGGACCAGGCGCTGCAGCACAAGGTGGCGCACCGCAACCTGATCCTGGTGACCCACAGCGAATGCATCGAAGACCTGGAACACTCGGTGAGCGTCGACGACCCGGCAACCCCGGACTACGCCTCGACGCTCTTCGTGCTCAGTGAAACCGACAAGAGCCCGCGCCTGCTCGGCTACCTCGACGCCGACCAGTGGCCGCTGAACGTCAGCGGGCGCTGATCTGGCTGGGCGTGGCGCCCAGCCGGTAACGTTGCAACTCCTCCGGGGTCAGCACACGCATGCGCTGCGGATCGATGCTCTGCATGGTGTCGGCCAGTTCCAGCGGAATGTCCATGTCGCGGAAATAGGTGCGGGCGTTATAGCTGCCCGCCGCCTGGGACGAATCGCCGGCGGGGTAGTAAGGGCGATGCAGCCCCACATAGCCGCGCACCGTGCGGTGCTTGCCGGCGGCCAGCAGGTAGACGCAGGAGCCCTGGCAGACGCTGTTGGTCGGCACCAGGGTCTCGAAGCCGGATTCGCGCAGCAGGCGGCCCATCTTGATCGATTCGGCGGCGCTGCCCCCGATGCTGTCCAGCAGGGCCACCTTGCGGGCGAACTTGCCCGGGTTGGCCATCAGCCCCTTGAACAGGCGCTCGTAGTCGCCCGGAGCGATTTCCTCGCTGATCCGTACCGCCAGCACTTCGCCCACCTTGGAATGCTGCACGGGCTTCACCTCGACCTGGGCGACGGCAAGGCCGGAGGACAGCGCAAGGGTGCAAAGCAGGGCAGCGCGAAGCATGGGGGTAAATCCTGTACGGGCGTCTTATAGGAAGGCGCTGAAGATACCCTGATACGCGGCGTCCGTCAGCCTGTCAGCTGGCCTTCAGGCAGGTGCGCAGCAGGCGGCGTGCCGACTTGTTGACCCGGCGGCGCTCCAGTTCTTCGGGCGCGAACCAGCGGCAGTCGGCGATCTCGTTCAGGGGCGTGGGCTGCTGCGCCGGGTCGACCGGCGTCTCGAACACGTAGTGCAGCGTCTGGTACAGCTCCAGCGGCGCGACGTAGTTCAGCTGTTCGATTGCCAGCCCGGTTTCCTCGATCAGCTCGCGGGTGGCGGCTTGGCCGGGGCGTTCGTCGGCCTCGATGCGGCCGCCGGGGAGGTTCCATTTCGACTTGGATTTGCGCACGAAGAGAATCTTGTCGTCGAGGCGGCAGATAACCGTTGCACGCTCTTTCAGGTTCTTAGCCATACCGGCTGCTCCTCGACATTCTTCCAACAGTATTCAGGGTAGACATTAATCAGAGATTCCCAACCAGATGAACTGGTTACGGCGTTTATGTCGACAAATGGTAAGGATTGGTCGCTGGAAAGGTATGTCAGGGCTTTCTGAAGAAATGCTCGTCCTATTCCTGACTCGTATTTCCTTCAGAGTCGACCCGTGTTCTGGGTTGAAGTGCGAACTTTCTGTCCGGCCTGGAAGACGCCTACTTAGGACATGTCGCTCTTCTCGAACTCCTCGCCCAGAAAATCGAGCAAGGTTCGTACCGACGGCAGCAAGCCACGCCGCGAAGGGAACACCGCATGGACCACGCCGGTGCGTGGCGCCCAGTCGGGCAGCAGGTTCACCAGCTTGCCGTCATTCAGGTCATCGCAGACCACCACGGCAGGCATGTGCACCGCGCCGGCGCCCGCCAGCGCGGCCTGACGCAGGGCGACCAGATCGTCGGTGACCATTCGCGGCTGGTAGCGCACCTGCGCGCTGGCGCCCTTGGGGCCGTCCAGCAGCCACTGGTATTCGCGCTGCACCACGCCCCAATGCAGCGTCGGCAGGGCGGCCACGTCGGCGGGCGTCGGCCTGGCTGGCAGGCGCTCGCGCAAGGCCGGGGCACCCACCACACGCTGGCGGCTTTCGCCCAGCACCTTCATCACCAGGTCGCTGCTTTCCAGTGGCGGGAAGCGCACCCGCAGGGCGATGTCGATGCCTTCCTGGATCAGGTCCACCTGGCGGTTGGTGCTCTGTACATGCAGCTCCACCAGCGGGTACTGCACCATGAAGCGCGCCAGCATCGGGCCGACCCAGAAGTTCAGCAGCGCCGTGGGGCAGCTCAGGTTCACCACCCCGCGCGGTTCGGAACGGTGCTGCTCGACGGCCTCGGTGGCCGCCGCCGCTTCCACCAGCATCGCCACGCAGTGCCGGTAGAACACCTGGCCTATCTCGGTCACCGAGAAGTGCCGCGTCGAACGCTGGATCAGCCTCACGCCCAGACGCTCCTCCAGCGCGGCGATGCGCCGGCTGAGCTTCGATTTGGGCTCGTCCAGGGCACGGCCGGCCGGGGTGAAACCGCCGTGCTCGACCACCTGGGCGAAGTAATAGAGGTCGTTGAGATCGTCCATTCCAGTGTTCCTCTTGTGGAACACTGATACTAATTTTTGCCGTCTACCGAGGCAATTGTTCCATCCGTATCGTGACCTCCATGCACTACAGGAGGCACCCATGAAAC
Source organism: Pseudomonas sp. PDM19 (assembly GCF_014852215.1). Taxonomy (NCBI): domain Bacteria; kingdom Pseudomonadati; phylum Pseudomonadota; class Gammaproteobacteria; order Pseudomonadales; family Pseudomonadaceae; genus Pseudomonas; species Pseudomonas sp. PDM19. Next base: position 1,429,645 of record NZ_JACVBG010000002.1, read on the forward strand.
AGATTCTTGGCATCTACAGCGCCGCCCGGCCGCACTGGGTCGGTGACGGTTTTCCGGTTCGCACGCTGTTTTCCTACGACAGCCTGGGCGAGCACCTCAGCCCCTTCCTGCTGCTCGACCATGCCGGCCCCCACGCTTTCGGCCCCAGCACGGTGCGCCGTGGCGTCGGCCAGCACCCGCACCGGGGCTTCGAGACCGTGACCCTGGTCTATCACGGCGAGCTGGAGCACCGCGACTCCAGCGGCGGTGGCGGCCGCATCGGCCCTGGCGACGTGCAGTGGATGACTGCCGGCGACGGCATCCTCCACGAGGAATACCACTCGCCGGACTTCGCCCGCAGCGGCGGCAACCTGCACATGGCCCAGCTCTGGGTGAACCTGCCGGCCCGCCACAAGCGCACCGCACCGGCCTACCAGACGCTGCTGGCCGGTGACATCCCGCGCATCGAACTGGCCGACGGCGCCGGCAGCCTGCGGGTGATTGCCGGTGACTACGCTGGCCACGCCGGTCCGGCCCACACCTTCAGCCCGCTGGATGTCTGGGACCTGCGCCTGCAGCCCGGTCGCCCGTTGGAACTGGCCGTCAAGGCGGGGCGCAACACCGCCCTGGTGGTGCTGCGCGGCAACGTCGGGCTGGGCGGCGGCGAAACGCTGCGCGAAGGCCAGCTGGCGCTGTTCGACCGGCGCGGCGACAGCCTGCAGCTGGAAGCCGAGAGCGATGCCCTGGTGCTGCTGCTCAGTGGCGAGCCGCTGGACGAGCCCATCGTCGGTTACGGCCCCTTCGTGATGAACAGCGAAAGCGAAATCCAGCAGGCCATTGCGGACGTCCAGAACGGACGTTTCGGACAGATGACCCGCTGATGTCATACCCCCGACTCAGGCCTCGCCTAGTCTGGATGAACGCCCGCGCAGGAGGCGCGGGTTTCTTGGGCCGGACGCCCCTTGTGGAGACCACGACATGAGCCACTTCAACCAGATTGCCAACTTCAACGGCCAGCGCCCGGTTATCGATCCCGACGACACCGCCATGCTGCTCATCGACCACCAGAGCGGGCTGTTCCAGACGGTCAAGGACATGCCCATGACCGAACTGCGCAATAACGCCATCACCCTGGCGAGGATCGCCACCCTGGCGAAAATCCCGGTGATCACCACCGCGTCGGTGCCGCAGGGGCCCAACGGCCCGCTGATCCCCGAGATCCACGAGGCCGCGCCGCATGCGCAGTACGTGGCGCGCAAGGGCGAGATCAACGCCTGGGACAACCCCGAATTCGTCGCCGCCGTCGAGGCCACCGGCAAGAAGACCCTGGTCATCGCCGGCACCATCACCAGCGTATGCATGGCCTTCCCGGCGATTGCCGCGGTCAACGCCGGCTACCGGGTCTTCGCCGTGATCGACGCCTCCGGCACCTACTCCAAGGCCGCGCAGGAAATCACCCTGGCGCGTGTCGTCCAGGCTGGCGTGGTGCCCATGGATACCGCCGCCGTCGCCTCGGAAATCCAGCGCACCTGGAACCGCCCCGACGCCGCGCAGTGGGCCGAGGCCTACAGCCTGATCTTCCCGCACTACCGCCTGCTGATCGAAAGCTACACCAAGGCCCAGCAGGTGGTGACCGAACACGAAGTGCTGGACTCCCAGCGCTGAACCGACCCTTGCCCGGCTCCGGCCGGGCTTTCACTGCAACGAGGAAACGCCATGAGCAAGCCCTACGTCCGTCTCGACAAGACCCAGGCCGCCGTACTGCTGGTCGATCACCAGGCCGGTCTGCTCTCGCTGGTGCGCGACATCGAACCGGACAAGTTCAAGAACAACGTCCTGGCCCTGGCCGACCTGGCCAAGTACTTCAAGCTGCCGACCATCCTCACCACCAGTTTCGAGAACGGCCCCAACGGCCCGCTGGTTCCCGAGCTGAAAGACCTGTTCCCCGACGCGCCCTACATCGCCCGTCCCGGCAACATCAACGCCTGGGACAACGAGGACTTCGTCAAGGCGGTGAAGGCCACCGGCAAGAAGCAGTTGATCATTGCCGGCGTGGTCACCGAGGTCTGTGTGGCCTTCCCGGCGCTGTCGGCGCTGGAAGAGGGCTTCGAGGTCTTCGTCGTCGCCGATGCCTCCGGCACCTTCAACGAAGTTACCCGCGATGCTGCCTGGCGCCGGATGGAAGCGGCCGGCGCGCAGATGATGACCTGGTTCGGCGTGGCCTGTGAGCTGCATCGCGACTGGCGCAACGACATCGAAGGGTTGGCCGCGCTGTTCTCCAACCACATCCCGGACTACCGCAACCTGATCACCAGCTACAGCACGCTCACCGCCAAGAAGTGAGGCAGCGCCGTCGGGTCGGCGCAGCGAGGCCGACCCGGCGGCGGAGCTTATCGATCCAGTGGCCCCGCCTTGTAGCCGGGGCGCTCCAGGGCCAGTTCGTAGAGTTGGCGGGCTTCGCTGACCAGTGGCGCCAAGGCGGAGGCGAGGCGGGCGGTGGCGCGGATGAGGCCGCTGTCGCTGTCGTCTTCCATCAGTTGCAGCAGGTCTTCGACCGCAGTGATGCGGCGCAGGGCGGCTTCGCGCAGGTGTTCGACCGGGGCCAGGGCGTTGATGAAGAGGACTTCTTCGCCGAATTGGCCGGTCAAGGGGACTGGGAGGAATTCACGCATGGGGCACCTCCGGAGAGAGCGTCGACTTGCGTGGTGAGAGAAGGCGGGGCGCGGGGGTAAAAAAGGGATAGTTCATGTCAGCCACTACTTGGTCTAAGGATCAAGAAGCCACCAATCAACCTTCCTACGGGTAAAGAGAGGCGGACCGTGCAAGGGTAGGAATGCCGGGACCAAGGAACCGGTAGGCCGAAGCCTCCATGCACGGCCGCCATAGACGCACGAAAGTGCAAGGCGGATTTCGCCTGCAATCGTGACTACAAAGTTGCCGTACCTTGATCCTTATATCCCGGGTTCCTACGCCCGACCGCGATGAACTGCGGCGAACCAGAGGCTAGGGACGGCGCTCGTAGGCCCGCAAGGCTAATGGCTCGTGGGACTTTTCGGTTGCTGGCGGCGATCCCGAGCCAGGACATTGCCGACAGAGTGAAACGGGTCTCATCCGTTCCCCCAGCATGTAGGACCATTCGCCTTGCAGGAGTGGCACCCTGGTGTTCGCCCTTGGAAGTCGCATAGCGCCGCAATGGATTTCGCGGAGCTGGCTTCGGGCTAAAGGATGTGCACCACAATTCTGCAATCTCGCCGGCTGTCCCTCCCGCTTCCAGGCTCCGCCCGTAGCTACGGGGCTTAGCATCCGTGCGGTCTACCGCCACACGTTGCAAGAGGGGGCCTGCGGATGCCCGGTACCGAGTTCCAATGGCTGGCTGTCGTCTTCGGCATGTTGACGGGGCTTGGTGTCACCCGGCTGCTGTCTGGCGTTGTGGCGACGCTGCGTTCACGGGCGACCTCGAAGATCGATTGGTTGCCGCTGATCTGGAGCGCCTCGCTCTTCCTGATGCTGCTCGAATATTGGTGGAGCACCTACTCCCTGAAGTCCCTGATCAATGTCTGGACATACAACGAGTTTCTGCGACTGCTGGTATCGCCGCTGCTGCTGTTCTTCAGTGCGGCGCTCATTCTGCCGGTTCACGAGCTGAAGGCCGGCGAGACTCACCAGGAGGTATTCGAATCCCACGGGCACTGGGCCCTCCTCGGGTTCAGCGCCTATTACGCCGAATACTTCTGGGAAGCGGCGAGGTACTGGGACAACCAATGGTTCAGCGGTTGGGGCGTCTTCATGGTGGTGATCATCCTGTTGCCGATCATCGCCTTCTTCAGCTCTCGCCGAGTCCATCTGGTCATCGCCACGGCCATCCTTGTCATTCAGGTACTGGGAATCTCAGTGGATTTTGGCGAGCTTCAGGACGTCCGTTTCTAAGGCGAAAGGCGGCCGCGGCCGCCCCGCTGACCTGCAGATCAGAGCATCGAGAAGTTGTAGCTGGCGATCAGCCGCACCTCGTCCACATCGCGCGCCGACTGTTCGTAGTTGGTGCGGTAGGTGGCGTTGCGCAGGCGCAGGCTGAGGTCCTTGAAGGTGCCGGTCTGGATCACGTACTTGAACTCCACGTCGCGCTCCCATTCCTTGCCCTCGTCGCCGTTGGCCAGGGCGATGTGGTCGCCGTTGACGTAGCGGGTCATGAAGCTCAGGCCGGGCACACCGACGCTGCGCAGGTCGAAGTCGTAGCGCAGTTGCCAGGAGCGTTCCTGGGCGTTGGCGAAGTCGTTCACCTGCACGTAGTTGGCGAGGTAGGGGTTGCTGCCGTCGAGGTAGGGCATGGAGCTGTCGCCGCTCATGCGCTGCCAGCCGGCGCTGAGGATATGGCCGCCCTGGGCATAGGCCAGCAGCAGGCTCAGCGCGCGGTTGTCGATCTCCCCGGCGCGGGCCGAGCCGTCGTCGTCGCTGTCGAACCAGCGCAGGTCGGCCGTGACCTTCCCTGCACCCAACGCCTGCTTGCCGACGATGCCGACGTAGCGCTGGCGGTAGACGTTCTCCAGCCCGCCCTGGGCGTACTGCAGCAGGAGCTGGTCGTTGACCTGGTAGTCGGCCTGGTAGGAGTCGAAGCGGTTGCCGGTGGTGTCGCAGGCGTAGCGCTTGTTCTTGCAGTTCAGGCGCACGTCCTGGGCATCGGTGGAGTCGCGCGCGGTGTAGCGCTCCAGGCGTGTGGCGGTGAGCTTGAGGTGGGCGATTTCCTCGCTGGTCAGCTGCGCGCCGTGGAACATGTTGGGCAGCAGGCGGCCGTCGTTGTACTTGAGCAGCGGCATGTCCGGCAGCATCGCGCCGTACTTGAACTGGGTGTGGGAGACGCGCAGCTTGCCGGTGACGCCGGCCTTGGCGTACTGGTCTTCGGAGTGACGCGGGTCGTGGCCGCTGGAGGGCAGCAGGCCGCTGTTGCTGTCGGCGGGGCTGGAGTCGAGTTTCACGCCGAGCATGGCCAGGGCGTCGACACCGAAGCCGACGGTGCCTTCGGTGTAGCCCGACTGCAGATTGAGAATGAAGCCCTGCGCGGTTTCCTCACGCTTGGAGGCACCCTGCGGGTTGGACGAGCTGCCGTCGCGGAAGTCGCGGTTGAAGTAGAAGGTGCGCGACTCCAGGCGCGCGCTGCTGTCCTCCAGGAAGTCGGCGCTGGCCGGGGCGGCGATGCCACCGAGCAGGGCGAGGGCGCTCAGGCGGGCGAGCGGGCTGGAGGAGAGGGGCGAGGGCATGCAGTGACTCCGGGGGCGCTAAAAAAGCGCGCGAAGGTGTCACAGATGGGCGGTCGGGTCTTTGCGACCATGGTCTAGATCGGGGGTTTTCGCCTGGGCGAATCCACCGGCGGTACCGTCGGACAATCGGCTGAAACCTTCGGCGCAGCCCCGCGTCCACCGTCATGCCATTACCCGAACCGCTGGAGGTGAACATGAAAGGCCACGGTGAAATCACAGAGCGCCCGGGCGTTGCCCCTGAACGCTGGCCGGACAGGTCCAGCCCCGGCGACAAGCGCGGGCTGCCCGGCTACCCGCAGCGCCAGGTGCCCCTGGGTGGTTCGCGGCATATTGATCCGGAGCTGGGTTTCGACCCGGATTCGCCGGACCTCGCCGACCCGCAGATCGACCCGCCGCATCCGCCCCACGCTCCCCACGACGGCCCGGACCCACAGCGCCAGCGACGCGTGCCGGGGGACAAATATCCGCCGTATTCGGGGCACTAGAGCAACGGCAACGGCCCCTCACCCCAACGCCGTAGCTCCCTTGAAAGCACTTGTCGGATGGGTTCAACTGGTGAGTGATCAGCAGGCCGGTTTCCGCTGGACGCTCTTTGTAGGATGGGTAGAGCGGAGCGATACCCATGCTGATGGCGCGTGGGCGTGATGGGTATCGCTGCGCTCCACGCCATCCTACGTCGAGTTCAGCTGGTGAGTGATCAGCAGGCCGGTTTCCGCTGGACGCTCTTTGTAGGATGGGTGGAGCGGAGCGATACCCATGCTGATGGCGCGTGGGTGCGATGGGTATCGCTGCGCTCCACGCCATCCTACGTCGACTTCAGCTGGTGAGTGATCAGCAGGCCGGTTTCCGCTGGACGCTCTTTGTAGGATGGGTGGAGCGCAGCGATACCCATGCTGATGGCGCGTGGACGTGATGGGTTTCGCTGCGCTCCACGCCATCCTACGTCGAGTTCAGCTGGTGAGTGATCAGCAGGCCTGCGGCATCTCTCCCCGCGCCAGGCGCTCGTTGATGTCGGCGATCACCGCCGGCAGTTCGGCGATGGTGTCGATCAGGTAGTGCGGGCGCGAGCCTTCGAACATCTGGCCGATGCGGCGGCGTTCCTGCTCCAGTTTCTCCGCCGGCAGCGCCTTGTACTGCTCATAGGTCAGACCCAGGGCGTTGCCCGAGCAGGTCAGCGCCACGGTCCACATGCCGGCACTGCGGCCTTCGAGGATGCCCGGCCAGGTGTCATCGACCTTCACGCAGGCCGCCACGTCGTTGATGCCCAGGGCAATCACGTTGGCCAGTGCCTGGGCCGGGTGCGGACGGCCGTTGGGCACTTCATCGGTGGCCACCACGTGGTCGGCGACGTAGCCGTTGGTCTTTGCCAGGGCGACGACCTTCTCCATCACCACCGCGGGGTAGCCGGAGCAGGAACCGATCTTCAGCCCTTGCTTGCGCAGCGCAGCGATGGCATCCAGCGCGCCGGGAATCAGCGCCGAGTGCTCGGCGATCTTCTCGATCTGCAGCGGCATGAAGCGCTCGTAGATGGCGGTGACGTCGTCATCGGTGGGCAGGTGGCCGAAGGCGGCGCGGTAGCGTTCGCCGATGGCGGGGATGTCGCACAGGGTGCGGATGTGGTCCCACTTGCCCATGCCCATCGGGCCGCGGGCTTCTTCCAGGCTGACCTGGACGCCGAACTCGGCGAAGGCTTCGACGAATATCTGCGTCGGCGCGAAGGAGCCGAAGTCGACCACGGTGCCGGCCCAGTCGAGGATGGCGGCCTGCAGTTGCTTGGGTTGCTGGTAGTGCATGGTGATGCTCCTGTGAGGGGATTACTTGTGAAATCGAAGGTGAGCGCAGCCCGCCCGGCGTGGTGGCAGGCTCGCGGTTTCAGGGTTGGTCCGGGTTGCAGGTCAGGCCGTGGAGTCGAACAGCTCGGCGATGATCGGCCGCTTGCGGCGGATGCCCAGGCAGCACAGGTAGTAGCTGATGTGGAACGGGTCCTCGGCGAAGGCGATGGAGCGCGTGCCCGGCCGGTCGGCGTACTCCACCGCCGAGACGAAGCCCACGCCGATGCCGTGTACCACCGCATGCACGATGGCCTCGCGGCTGTTCAGCTGCATCGCGCAGTCCAGCTCCACGCCGTGCTGGCGACAGCCTTCCTCCACCAGCTGACGGGTACGCGAGGCCGGCTCGCGCAGTACCACACGCTCCTTGGCGATCTCCTGCACGCTGACCGATTCCTGCCGTGCCCAGGGGTGGTCGTCGCGTACCACCGCGAGGATCGGGCAGGTGCGGTACAGCTGGGTGCTCAGGCGCTGGTCGAACTCGGAGAGGGCGAGGATCGCCACGTCGATGTCGAAGTTGTACAGCCGCTCCAGGGTGCCGGCCTCGCTGGTGAAGGAAGTCTCCAGTTCGATGTCCGGGTAACGCTGCATCAGCGAGTAGGTCAGGCTCATGGCGATCGGCGGCGACACCGCGCCGAGGCGCAGCATGCCCTGCTTGCGCTGCTGGAAGCTCTGCAGCAGTTGCAAGGCTTCGTCCTCCTGGCCGAACAGGCCCTGGGTGATCGCGTAGAGCTGCTGCCCGGCCGGGCTCAGCTCGATGAAGCGGCCGCGGCGGTGGAACAGCTCCACGGAAAAGCGCTTCTCCAGCCCGCTGACCTGCTCGCTGATGGTCGGCTGGCCGACGCTCAGCAGCGCCGCGGCCTGGGTGAAGCTGCCGGTGCGGGCCACGGCATGAAAGGAGCGCAACCACTTGTGGTACTGGTACATGGCTTCTCTTTTTATCGGGGGCGTCTGGCATCGGGGCTTGCCACATGGCCGTGCCCTCAGCGCCGGACGAACAGGGCGACCACCGCACTGCACACGCAGGCCGTGGTGACCACGATGAAGATCAGTGAAGTATTGCCGGTCGTGTCCAGCATGCGACCGATCAGGGGTTCGGCCAGACCCGCAAAGAGGTAGGAGGAGAAGTTCATGATCCCGGTGGCGGTGCCGGCGCGGCGCGCGCCGACCAGGTCCGGGCAGAGCGCCCAGAAGCTCGACGCCGGGCCGTAGACGAAGAAGCCGCAGAGGAACAGCGCGAGCAGGCCGACGCCGCTGTGTGCCGGCAGGCTCCACATCCACAGGCTGGTGAGCGCGCCCAGCACCATGTAGAGCATGATCGCGCGGTAGCGCTTGCTGCCGAACAGGCGGTCGGACACCCAGCCGTTGCTCAGCGCGCCCACGGCCATGCCGACGGGCAGGGCGATGGTGATCCATTTCGGGTCGATGAAGCTCTGGCCCTTCTGCCAGTCGGCGCCGAGGAAGTGCACCGGCACCCAGACGATCAGCCCGTAGCGCGCGGCGTTCTGGAAGCCCAGCGACAGCGCCGCCACCAGCAGGCGCGGGTTCTTCAGCACGGCGAGGTAGCGTTGCGTCGAGGTCTCTTCCTCGCCGTGGGCGGCTTCGCTTGCGCGGTCCTCGGCGTTGGCCACGCCGGTGTCGGCCAGCGGTTCGAAGCCCATGTCCTGCGGGCGTTCGCGGGCCACCAGGTAGAACACGATGCCACCAGCGAGCATCAGCAGCACCGGCAGGCGGAAGATCCAGCGCCACTCCAGGTGCATCACGTCGATCACTATCACCGAGGTGACGTAGGACAGCACCGACGCGCAGCCGGCGGCGAACACATAGAAGCCGTAGACCTTGCCGCGCTCGGCGGCGCTCCACCAGTTCGACAGCAGGCGGCTGCCCGGCGGGCCTGGAAGTAGCCGTTGATGCCCCAAGGCAGCACCAGGCTGACGAAGCCGCCGGCGAAGCTGGTGACCCAGTTGGCCCCGCAGGACAGCGCTGCGCCGAGGCTCATGATGCGCCGGCCGCCGAACTTGTCGGCGAGATTTCCGTTGATGGCCTGGCCGATGGCGTACATCCACAGCATGGCGCTGGAGGCCCAGCCGAGGGTTTCCTTGCTCAGCCCGAACTCGGCCTGGATGCCGGGGATGGCGAAGCCGAAGGTCTGGCGGCCGGTGTAGAAGAACAGGTAGCAGAACATCGCGGCCAGCAGCATGCGCCACTGGGCGAGGCGAAACGGGGTGACGGCGGAGACTGGCCCAGACAGGGTTTGTGCACGGTTCATGGTGTTTTCCTTCTTGTTCGCTCGCGCCGGCTGGAAGCTCGGCGTGTCGGCACTCTTATTCGGTGCAACAGGAAAAGGCGGCCGCCAGGGCCGCCCGGTGAGGAGCGGCGTCAGGCGGCCTGGGAGCCGATGAAGTTGCGGCCGCGGGCACCCTGCATGGCGAAGTCGATCATCGCTTCGGCTTCCGCGGCAGTCACGCCGTAGTCGCCGAACTCGGTCTTGACCCCGAGGCGGTGGAGGAATTCACGCAGGCGCTTCTGCGCGCCGGCAAGGTCGTGGCCGAACACCCGCTGCAGGGTGCGGTCGCGGTCGGCGTCGCGCCCCCAGGCCAGGCCCAGCACCAGCGGCAGGGTGAAGGAGCAGGCGATGCCGTGGGGCAGGCCGTGGCGCAGGGTCATCTCGTAGGAGATGGAGTGGGCCAGCGCGGTCTTGGTGTTGGAGAAGGCCATGCCGGCCTTCAGCGCGGCCAGGGCCATGCGCGAGCGCAGTTCGCGGTTGGAAAGGTCCTGCTGCAGGCGCGGCAGGCAGTCGAGGATGTCCTCGATGGCGGAGAGGGCGAAGGTGTCGGAGATGGGGTTGGCGTTGTGGTTCCAGATCGATTCCAGCGCGTGGGACAGCGCGTCCAGCCCGGTGGAAACCGTCACCCCGGCGGGCACGCTGAGCATCAGGTCCGGGTCGATCAGCGCGACCTTGGGCCAGGTGCAGTCCAGGTGCAGGGAATACTTCTTCTGCTGCTGCGCGTCCCAGATGGTCGCCCAGGGCGTGACTTCGCTGCCGGTGCCGGCGGTGGTCGGCGCGGCGATCAGTGTCTTGCTGCGCGCCGGAGTGAAGGGCTTGCCGGCGGCCAGCAGATCGAGCAGTTCGTCGAAGTGCCCGGATGCGGTGCCGACGATCAGCGCCTTGGCGGTGTCGATGGCGCTGCCGCCGCCGAGGGCGAAGACGGTGCTGCAGTCCGCTGCCTCACGCCAGAAGCGCTCGTGCACATCGCGCAGCCAAGCCACGTCGGGGTTGGGCTGCACATCGTCGATGACGTAGGCGAGGCGCTCGCCGAGCAGGCTGCGGACGCGGTCGATCAGCCCCAGCTGCGCTGCTTCGGGGAAGGTCACCAGGGCGACCTTGCCTTCGCACAACTCGGCGATGTGGTCCAGGCTGCCGCCGCCGAAAACGGTGGCGACCGGATTATGGAATCGGGCAGGCATGGGCAGTTCCTTGTTGTTGTTTGAACGTGCGGCCATGCTCGGGGCCTCGTCGGTTTCGTTCCAATCGATTGATCGCAGGTGGGCATCGGCCAGACCGATAACGGCGGGTGCGGGCATTTGTGCAAACTCCGGGCGTGCGCCTGCCCGGCGCGCGCCCTCCAGGCTGAAATAGCAGGCGCACGCGGCAGGAGGTTGGGGCGGAAGGGAGAGGCAGGGGCCGGGCGGTCAGTGCCGCCCGTTACCCTGGATGGCGTGGCGCAGGCGGTTGGACAGCAGGTCGGCAAGCACCACCATGACGGTGATGACGACGATGCAGGTGGCGGTCTCCTGGTACTTGAACAGCTTCAGGCTGCTGACCAGTTCGAAGCCCAGGCCGCCAGCACCGACCATGCCGAGCACGGTGGCCGAGCGCAGGTTGACCTCGAAGCGGTAGAGCACCACCGCGATCCACGCGGTGATCACCTGGGGCAGCACGCCGAACACGATCACCTGCAACGGCCGCGCACCGGTGGCCTGCAGCGCCTCAATGGGGCCCTGGTCGATCTCCTCGATGCTCTCGGCGAAGAACTTGCCGAGCATGCCCACGCCGTGCAGTGCCAGGGCCAGCACGCCGGGGAAGGGCCCCAGGCCCACGGCGGAGACGAACACCAGGGCGAGGATCAGTTCGTTGATGCTGCGGATGACGTTGAGCAGCTGGCGCGTGGCGAGGTACAGCCAGCGGTTGCCGTGCAGGTTGCGTGCGGCGAGAAAACCCAGCGGTACGGCGAGCACGATGCCCAGCAGGGTGCCCCAGAGGGCGATCTGCAGGGTCTCCAGCGCCGGGCCCCAGAGGCTCGGCAGGATGCTCAGGTCCGGCGGCAGCGAGCGGCTGAGGAAGTCGCCGATCTGCGGCAGGCCGCTGGCCAGTTCGCTCCAGCTCAGCTGTGCGCCCTCGGCGCTCCAGTGCAATAGGTAGAACACCGCCAGCACGGCGATGCCGGTGGTCAGCCAGCCGCGCTTGGTGTGCGGCGTCTCGACCATCCACTGGTGGCTGCGCAGGTTCATGCTCCGGCTCCTGTTTCGCTGGCGTAGACCGCGCGGGCGGCCGTCTGGTAGGCGGTTGCCTCGCTGCTCGGGCGTTGCTGGTAGATGCGCCGCAGGGCCGCGTCGTCCAGTTGTTCGCGGCTGCCGTCGAACACCAGACGGCCGTTGGCGAGGCCGACGATGCGGTCGCCGAACTCCCGCGCCAGGTCTACCTGGTGCAGGTTGCACACCACGGTGATGCCCAGCTTGCGGGTGGCCTCGCGCAGGTAGTGCATGACCAGCTGTGCGGTCTTCGGGTCAAGGCTCGCCACCGGTTCGTCGGCGAGGATCACCTGCGGCTGCTGGGCCAGCGCACGGGCGATGCCCACGCGCTGCATCTGTCCGCCGGAGAGGGAATCGGTGCGCGCTTCCGCCTTGTGCTCCAGCTCCACCCGGCGCAGGCATTCGCGGGCCAGGGCGACGTCGTCGCGGCTGAACAGCTGCAGCACCGAGGCGAGGGTGCCGACGCAGCCCAGGCGCCCGGTGAGCACGTTCTTCAGCACCGACAGGCGCGGCACCACGTTGTGGTGCTGGAAGATCATCGCCACCCGCCGCCGCAGCTCGCGGGTATCGCGCGCCTGCATGGCGTTGACGCCGGCCACCTGCAATTCGCCGCCGTCGGCCTGAGCCAGGCGGTTCATGCAGCGCAGCAGGGTGGACTTGCCGGCGCCGGACTGGCCGAGGATCACCACGAACTCGCCGGCCTCGATGCGCAGGTCGATCCCGCGCAAAACCGGGTTGTCGCCGTAGCCCTTGGTCAGTTGGGCGATGCGGATCATTTCAGGCTCCGCAGGTCGAGGTCGAGCACCTTGGCGGTGTCGCGCACGACGTTGTAGGCGGCGTCGTTGGTGGGCTGGAAGCCATTGAGCTGGCCCTGGTCGCCCCACGGCACGTCCTTGATCGAGGCGAACGCGGCGACCAGTTTCTTCTGCAGTTCCGGGTCGAGGTTCTTGCGCCAGACCATGGGCGATTCGGGGATGTCGTCGGACTTCCAGACGACCTGTATGTCGTCCTGCTTGACCTGCCCCGAGCTGATCGCGCCGGCGAGGATGCGGTCGGCCACGGCGGCGGCGTCCACCTTGCGGTTCGCCACGGCGAGGATGCTGGCGTCGTGGGAACCGGAGAAGATCACCCGCGAGAACAGCGCCTTCGGGTCATGGCCGGACTGCTCGAGGCCGGCCTTGGGGAACAGGTGGCCGGAGGCGGAACTGGGGTCGACGAAGGCGAAGGTGTGGCCCTTGAGGTCGTCCAGGCTGCGGATGCCGCTGTCCTGACGGGCGATGATCAGGCTGTGGTAAGCGCTGGTGCCGGTCTTCTTGGTCACCGCCACGGCGAAGGCGTCGGCACCGGCGACTTGATGCGCCAGCACGTAGGAGAACGGGCCGAGATAGGCGACGTCGAGCTTGCCGGCGCGCAGCGCTTCGATCACGCCGTTGTAGTCGGTGGCCACGAAGGGCTTCACCGGCATCCCCAGGCGTTCCTGCAACTGGTCGAGCACCAGCTGGCTGCTCTTGATCATGGCCTGGGAGTCCTCGGAGGGAATCAGGCCGACGGTGAGGGCGTCCTGCGCCTGGGCGGTCGGCAGCAGGGCGGAGGCGAAGGCGAGCGGCAGCACGGCGAAGCGGAACAGTCTGGTCAGCGAAGTCATGGCGTTACCCGGAGGTTGTGTTCGGTAGCGCCAAAGCTAGGGCTGTCATGTGACAGTCACGCCATCAAATCAATATGGGTTAAAGCACTAATCCATTGACAGGAGCTATGGATGTCCACCGCCCGCCTGCGCACCTTCCTCGCCGTGGCCCGCCACGCCAGCTTCAGCGCCGGGGCCAGGGCCATCGGCCTCAGCCAGCCGACCGCGACCACGCAGATCCAGGGCCTGGAGCGCGAGTTCAACGTCGAGCTGTTCCACCGCCGTGGCCGGCGCATCGAGCTGACCGCCGTGGGCCGCGCGCTGCTGCCCATCGCCCAGCAGATGTCGATGCTCGAATCGGAAGCGACCAACCTGCTGCGCGATTCCGGCCAGCTCAATCGGGGGCAACTGAAGGTCGGCGCGGTGGGGCCGTTCCATGTGATCGAGATGGTCGACCTGTACCGCCGCGACTACCCGCAGATCGACGTGTCGATCCGCATCGGCAACTCGGCCTCGGTGCTGGCCGACCTGGAAAACTACGTCACCGACGTCGGCGTGCTCGCCGGGCTGCATGACGATCCGGCGTTCGTCGCGCAGCTGTATGCAAGGCACCCGGTGATCCTCTTCGCCCACATCGACCACCCGTTCGCGCGTAACCACGAGGTACGGCTGCAAGCCCTGCAGGGCCAGCCGCTGCTGCGCCGCGAGCAGGGCTCGACTACCCGCGTGGCGCTGGAGCGCGAGCTGGACAAGGCCGACGTGACGCCGCGCATCGCCATGGAGATCGGCAGCCGCGAAGCCCTGCGCGAGGCGGCGATCCGTGGCATCGGCATTGGCGTGGTGTCCGAGGCGGAGTACATCGCCGACCCGCGCCTGAAGGCCATCCGCATCAGTGGCGACCCGGTGTGTACCGAGACCTACCTGTACTACCTGGCCGAGCGCCGCAGCAGCCAGGTGATCGACTCCTTCCTGCGCTCGCTCGCGCAATAGCACAGCGGCCGGCGCCGGCGTAAGGCTTGTCCTGCGGGGCGGGGCGCGGGTTATCCTGCGGCCCCCGTCGTTGTCACGAGGCTGTCATGTCGTCCGCTTCCGCGCCTGCCCTGCAGCGAGCCGACCGAGATTCGCGCAACTCCGCCCAGGTGCTCAGCCTGTGCCTGCCCAGCGACGTGCTGCTGTACCTGCTGCTGCCGATGTACGCCGCCGATTTCGGTGTGACCCTGGTGGAAGCGGGCATCCTGCTGGCGGCCAACCGGCTGGTGCGCATCGTCGGCTACGGCTGGGTGGTGCGCTTCTACGGCCGCCACGGCGACCGCGCCGCGTGCAGCCTCGCGGCCTTCGCGGCGGCGGCCTGCGCGCTGGGCAACGCGACCCTGTCCGGCTTCGCCGCGCTGCTGGTCCTTAGGCTGGTCTGGGGCCTGTGCTTCGCCACGTTCAACCTCAGTACCCAGACCCTCGCCACCGCTGAAGCACAGGGCGCCGCGCGGCGCGCCGGGCGCTCGCGGGCGACCCTCTCCATCGGGCCGATGCTGTTCCTCCCGCTGGGCGCGGTAATGGCCCAGTCGCTGGGCCCGCGCAGTATCTTCTTCGTCCTCTGCGTTAGCGCCCTGTGCGGCCTCTGGCGCGCCCGCGCGCTGCCCGACAAGGCCCACGACATCCCTGCCAACAGCGGCCGCCGCCTGCGCCTGCCGGACAGCATCGCCACCTGGTCCTTCATCGAGGGCGTGACCCTCGACGGCCTGTTCATCTTCGGCCTGTCGCTCTACGCGCAGACCCACCTAGGCGGCACCGGCGTGCTGGTGGCGGGCGTGCTGATGGCGGTGCGGTATCTCAGCGAGATGCTCTTCAGTCCCTTCGGCGGGCGCCTGGCCGACCGCTTCGGCGCGTTGCGCATGCTGGTGGTGCTGTCGCTGGCGACTTCGCTGGCGCTGCTGATGTTCGGCAGCTACTGGCTGTTCGTCGGTGCCTTCTTCGTGCTGGTGCTGCGGGCGTTACAGCTGCCGCTGGTGGTCACGCTGGTGGCGCAACGCAACCCGCAGGCGCGTATCCAGGCGCTGGCGGGCAACGCAGTGTGGCGCGACATCGGCGCGGGGCTCGGGCCGATCCTGGCCGGCGTGCTGTTGCCGCAGGTGCCGGTGCTCTGGGCCTACGCGGGTGCGGCTGCGATACTGGCGCTCAGCGCGCTGGGCTGTGCCTGGCGACGTTGACTGAATCAGGATGGATCGGCACGGCATGGAAGCAGGAAAGTGAAAGCATTGTTCATCGGTCTGACCGGGATTCTCTCGCTCGCGCAGTTAGCGCCAGCCCTGGCGGATAACCTCAACGGCAAGAACCTCTTCACCCAGCGCTGCGCGGTTTGCCACGGTGGGGACATCAAGGCGACCGGGCCGCTGGCCCGCAAGAGCAACCCGCCCACGCCCGATCTCACGACGCCCGCTTTCAGGAAGCGCCTGAGTGACTATCCGGGCGTCATCGTGTCTTCGGTGGTGCTGCGCCCCAGCGGCAGCCTGATCCCCCGGACCCTGCGCGAGAATGGCGTGAAGCTGCCGCCGCACGCCTGGAGCATCGATGACCTGCGCGATCTGAACCAGTACATGGTCGGGGTGATTTCCAAGAGTCGCTGAGGCTGCCCGTGGGGTACGGAAATCCGCGCGCGATGGCGGCGCCGAATGCGCGGATTGTTCAAGCGTGGTTTGTGGCTCGACGGGAACACTGGTGGCTCCCACCGTACTGGAGCTGCCTCATGCGATACCTCTATGCCCCCGCATTCTTCTTCGGCTTCATCGGCCTGGCCCTGTACCTGGTCGGTGAAGGCGTCTCGCTGCTGTGCCTGCCGGCGCTGTTGCCGCTGGCGATCCTGCTGGCCTTCCTCGCCGAGCGATTCTGGCCCTATCGCGCAGGCTGGAATGAGAGCCACGGCGACGGCGCCCGCGACCTCATCCACGCGCTGGTCAATGAGACGCTGAATGCGCTGGGCATTGCGGCGATTCCGTTGATGGCCCTGTGGCTGCCGCACTTCGGCCAGTGGCCAACGGATTGGCCACTGGCGCTGCAATTGCTGGCGGCGCTGCTGATCGCCGACCTCGGCATCACCCTGGTGCACTACGCCAGCCACCGTTCGCCGCTGTTATGGCGCCTGCATGCGGTACACCACAGCGTCACGCGCATGTATGGCTTCAACGGGCTGATGAAGCATCCGCTGCACCAGATGCTCGAAGCCCTCGGCGGCACGCTGCCGCTGCTGTTGCTGGGTGTTCCCGTGGAGGTCGCGGCGCTGCTGGCGTTCGCCATCGCTATCCAGCTGTTGCTGCAGCACAGCAACGTGGACATGCGCATCGGTGCTCTGCGCCACCTGTTCGCCTGGGCGCCGCTGCATCGCCTGCACCACTTGAAATACGGCACGGCGGGGGACGTGAATTTCGCGCTGTTCTTCAGCTTCTGGGATCGCCTGCTGGGCACTGCGTTGCACCTGCCTGACTACGCGCTGGCGGAGGATGACCTGGGGATCGGCGACCGCCCTGACTACCCGGTGGCTTACTTCGATCAGTTGGCCGAGCCGTTTCGTCGCATCGATACAACGCACTCCCCGGCACCGTTGCCGACGGAATTGCGTCGCCTGCTAGTCGAGTAGGCGCAGCTTCAGCTGGCGCAGCGTCAGGTCGGCGCGGATGCCGAACTGGCTGCGCACGCTGCGGGAGAAGTGCGCGGAATCGGCAAAGCCCGCCGTGATGGCAGCAGTGGTCAGGCTGTCGCCGGCCATGGCCAGCCGCAGTGCCTGGCGCAGCCGTTGCCAGAGCACCAGCCGGCGCACCGACAGGCCCAGCGTGCCGCTGAACAGCCGTTCCAGCTGGCTCAGCGAGAGCGAGGCTGCCTCGGCCAGCGCCTGGGCGGGCAGGGCGCCTTCGTCCAGCGCGCGGATGCGTTGCAGGGCTTTCTCCAGGCGTGGGTCGAGCTGTCGGCGCGGCAGTTCGCGCAGGCCTGATGCAAGTCCTGGAAGGTCCGGCCCGACCTGCCGGCAAAGCCGCTCCAGCTCGGCCAGCTCGAACGCCAGCGGCTCGGCGAACAGGGTGACGGCGCGCTGGTCGCTGTCGAGGATCGCGTGGCGCTGGTTGGAGGCGATCACCAGCAGCGCAGCCTGCTGCGGCTGCTCGTCGATCAGCGCGTTCACTTCACCTTCGCAGGCCATCAGCAACTGGTGCGCGTAATGGGCGTGCGGGCGCGCATGGCCGGTGGTGCCGGCCACGAGGCAGAAGTCCGCGCCCAGCCAGAGCTCGCCCTGCCAGGCCTGCTCACGAGCGCTCATGCGTTACGACCGAAAGCGGCGATGGCGAAGTCGAGGAAGCTGCGCAGCTTGGGTGTGAGGCGCCGGTCCGGGGCGTAGAGGATGTGCATCGGCGAGGTCGGCACGCTGTATTGCGGCAGCAGCTGCACCAGTGTGCCGCTGCGCAACGCGTCACCGACCAGCTCCTGGGGTTGCAGCACCACGCCCAGCCCGGCCACCGCCGCTGCCAGCAGCGGGTCACCCTGATTGATCGTCAAACGGCTTGTAATCGGCACCTCGATGCGCCCGTCCGGCCCATCGAAGGTCCAGCTGGAGCGGCCATCGGAAAAGGCGAAGCCCAGGCATTCGTGCTGGCTCAGGTCCTCGGGCGCGAGGATCGCCGGGCGCCGCGCGAGGTACGCTGGTGCGGCGCACAGCACGAGCCGGTAGGGCGCCAGCGGCACGGCCTTGAGGCGGCTGTCGGCCAGCTCGCCGATGCGGAAAACCACGTCGTAGCCGTCGTTGACCAGGTCCACCAGGTCGTTGGAGAGCGTCAGGTCCACCGCCACTTGCGGGTAGCGCACCATGTACTCCAGCAGGCGTGGCGACAGGACGCGCATGCCGAAGGTCACCGGCGCGTTGATCCGCAGCCGCCCGCTGGGCGTGCCACGGGTGACGGCGGCGAGGCTTTCCGCCGCCTCCATGTCCGCCAGGATCAGTTTGGCACGCTGGTAGAAGGCCCGGCCGAAGTCGGTGAGGCTCTGCCGCCGCGTGGTTCGGTTGAGCAGGGACAGGCCCAGGTGCTGCTCGAGCATCTTCACCTGCTTGCCCACCAGTTGCGACGACATCTGCAGTTCTTCGGCCACCGCGCTGAAGGAGCCCAGCTCCACCGCTCTGACGAAGGTGGCCATCTGTTCGAGACGGTCCATTGCAAACCCTTTGTTTCAAGTGTCTGGCCATCCTAGGCCTTTATCCGAGCTCGGCCAACGCCTAGATTTTCCCCCTGTCGCGAACGGTCGAGCACTGCTGCCGTGACTTTCTACACTCCCATTCCGGCCTGCGCTTTCACGCTGGCCCCAGCTCTGAAGAGAGGTTTCCATGGCCCGCATTGTCAGAATCCACCAATACGGTGACGCCAGCGTCCTGAAGCTGGAGGCGGTGGACGTGCCCGCCCCGGCAGCGGACGAGGTGCAGATCGCGGTCAAGGCCATCGGCCTGAACCGCGCCGAAGTGATGTTCCGCAACCATGCCTACCTGCAGGAGGCCGAGTTCCCCAGCCGCCTGGGCTACGAGGCATCCGGTGTGGTGAGTGAGGTGGGCAGCGCCGTGAAGGACGTCGCGGTGGGCGATGCGGTGAGCCTGATCCCGCCGCTGGATATCGCTCGCTGGGGCACCTACGGAGAAGTGGCCAACGTGCCGGCGCACCTGGTGGTGAAGCATCCGCAGAACCTCAGTTTCGAACAGGCTGCGGCGTCCTGGATGCAGTACGTCACTGCCTGGGGCGCGCTGGTGGAGCAGGCGAAGCTGTCCCGGGGCGAGTTCGTGCTGGTCACGGCGGCATCCAGCAGCGTCGGTCTCGCAGCGTTCCAGATCGCCCGCATGGTCGGCGCCACCTCGATTGCCGTGACCCGCACCCAGGCCAAGAAGCAGGCACTGCTGGAAGCTGGCGCCAATCATGTGATCGTCAGTGACGACGAGGACATCGTCGAGCAGGTGATGGCGCTGACCGGCGGGCAGGGCGCCCGCGTGGTGTTCGACCCCATCGGCGGCCCCGGTTTCGAGGTGCTCACCCAGGCCATGGCGCGGGGCGGCATCCTTCTCGAATACGGTGCGCTGAGCCCGGAGCCGACGCCGTTCCCGCTGTTCACGGTGCTGGGCAAGAGCCTGACGCTGAAGGGCTACCTCTACGCCGAGATCGTTGCCGACCCGGCGGCGCTGGAGCGCGCCAAGGCGTTCATCGTCAAGGGGCTGGAGTCCGGCGCACTGAGCCCGGTGATCGCGCGGACCTTCCCGCTGGAGCAGATCCAGGACGCCCATCGCTTCCTCGAAGCCAACCAGCAGGTGGGCAAGATCGTCGTCACGGTCTGAGGTCGGTCGAGAGAAACAGGGCGCCCGGTATTGCGATGGCGGGCGCCCTTTTTTGTGCCCGGTCGATCAGAGCGGTGGCCGCTCCCACGGCGCACCGTCGGCGAACTGTGCCTCGATCCATGCCTTGAACACTTCACTGGTGGCCGAGCTGTAGCGCGCCGAAGGGCGCACGAAGTAGATACCGGCAGAGGCGTCCAGTTGCCAGCCCGGCAGCACCCGCACCAGGCGGCCGGCGTCGAGGTCGTGCTTCATCAGCCATTCGCCGCCAGCGAGGATGCCCACGCCCAGGCGCGCTGCCGAGAGCAGGGCCTCGTTGTCGTTGCTGTGCAGGTTGCCGCTGACGCGAACGGTCTGCTGCCAGTTGCCGTTGGCCAGCTTCCAGTCCGGCCAGGTGTGCAGGCCGGTGAAACCCAGGCAATTGTGGGTGGCCAGCTCAGCCGGCGCTCGCGGGGTGCCGTGGCGCCCCAGGTAGTCGGGGGCGGCGCAGAGGATGCGCCGCAGGTCGCAGAGCCGGCGGGCCAGCAGGCGGCTGTCGGCCAGTTCGCCGATGCGGATGGCGACGTCGAAGCCTTCGGCGACGAGGTCGACGAAGCGCTCCGAGTACTCCACTTCCAGCGTCACCTGCGGGTGAGCGAGGACGAAACGCGAGAGGATCGGGCTCAGCCAGAGCCGGCCCATGGCGGCCGGCACGGCGAGTTTCAGGCGGCCCTGAACCTGCGCCGCGCTGCGGGTAGCCTGGTCCTGGGCCTCGGCGATCAGGCTGGCGGCCTGGCGCAGGCGCTCGACCAGGCGCAGGCCTTCGTCGGTGAAGCGCAGCTGGCGGGTGGTGCGCTCCACCAGCCGCACGCCCAGGCGCTGTTCCAGCGCGCCGAGGCGTTTCGACAGCACCGATGGGTGGCGTTGCAGGGCGCGGCTGGCGGCGGCGAAGGAGCCGTGCTCGGCCAGCGCCAGGAGTGTGGCGAGTTCGTCGGCCTGGCGACTATCGAACAGATCCATAGGGCTCCTGATTCGGCGAATCCACCAGGGCGGCTCTCGCGGTGGTGGTCATGGCGTGAGTACGAGGGCCCCTTCGGAGCGGCCTTCGTGCAGGTCGGCGTGGGCCCGGGCGACTTCCGCCAGCGGGTAACGACGCCACACGCGAGGCTGGATGATACCGTCCGCGACGGCCTGCAGGACGTCCTTTGCGCGCTGCTGGTATTCCTCGGCAGAGGCGGTGTGCGCGGCGAGCGAGGGGCGGGTGAGGAACAGCGAGCCCTTGGCGTTCAGTGTGGCGACTTCCACGGCCGGCGGCGCGCCGGAGGCCATGCCGAAGCTCACCAGCAGGCCGCGCGGGCGCAGGCTGTCCAGAGAGGCTTCGAAAGTGGCGCGGCCGATGGGGTCGTAGACCACGTCGACCCTGTGCCCGTCGGTGATCTCGCGGACCTGATCGGCGAGCGTCGCGGCATCGAACACCAGCACTGCGTTGCACCCGGCGGCGCGGGCGCGTTCGACGCTCTGCGGCTTCGACACCACACCGATGACGAAGGCGCCCAGGTGCCTGGCCCAGGGCACCAACAGTTGCCCCAGCGCGCCGGCGGCGCCATAGATCAGGACGCGGGAGCCGGGGCCGACCGGCCAGGTGGACTTGAGCAGGTATTGCGCGGTGATGCCCTTGAACAGCACGGCGGCAGCGTCCTCGAAGCTGACGCAGTCCGGTAGCTTCACCAGGCGCTCCGCCGGGTACAGGCGGGCGCTGGCATAGGCGCCGAGCGGCCCAGTGGCGTAGGCGACGCGGTCGCCGACCTGCACGTTGGTCACACCTGCGCCGAGGGCGGCCACGGTACCGGCGCCTTCCAGGCCGAGCGAGGAGGGCAGCGGCACCTTCACCGCGCCGGAGCGCTGGCTCAGGTCCAGTGGATTGACGCCGATGGCGGCCTGTTCCAGCCACACTTCGCCGGGGCCGGGTTGTTGCACCGGGGACTGTTCGAAGCGGAGGACTTCCGGGCCGCCGAAGGCTTGCAGTGATACGCGGGTGGGCATGGTGTTCCCCTGACTGGTGATGGTGCCCGCCAGTCTAGGGATGTGCCCGTAATGCACCAGACAGGGCGGATGCAGGACATAGCTGCACGCTGTGCAGTAATCCGCCGGGCCTGCTCAGGCTTTGGCGTGCTGGGCGAAGGCCAGGTGGTAGCCGTTGCAGTCGCGCACGCCGAACTCCTGCGAGCCGTAGGGCATGTCCTGCAGCGGCCAGGCGATCTGCGCCCGGTCCTTCACGGCGGCGAAGTAGCGTGCGACGTCGGCGAGTCGCAGGTAGATCGTGCCCGAGCAACCTGCCTCGCGGCCCCACAGGTCCTGGGCGGTGAACAGCAGTCGACAGTCCTCCAGTTGCACGGTGAGCGTGCCCTCGGCGGAGTCGGTCACGGTGAAGCCGAGCGTGTCGCGGTAATGCTCGCGGGTAAGCTCGAGGTCGCGGCAGCGCAGCAACAGGGTCAGCGGCATGGGAGCTCCGGCGGTGGGCGCGAAGCCGCGATCATGGCACAGGGGTCAGCGCAGAATCACCCGCAGCAGCGAAACCAGCGCCGCGCCGAACACGGGCGAAATCCAGATGCCGAAGGTCTGCAGGACGAACTGCCGGGCGTACGTCAGCAGTTCCATGTTCGGAGAGGGGACACCGAGGCTGTGCCGGCAGTAACCCAGGACGGCGACGATGAAGCAGGTGCCTGCCAGCACGCCAAGCGCTCGCCACATCAGCCCTCGTTCACTGGCATAGGACAGCAGGGCGCCACAGAACGCGCCGCTGAGCGCCACCAGAATCTCGAAGGTGAATTCGGGTTCGGCAAACCATCGGTTACCGTTCAGCCCGATGATATTGCCGATCTGCCAGCCGGCGAGGCTGCCCACCAGCAGCGCCAGGGCGAGCCACGGGAAATAGCGCATTACCGTGTTGTTCTGCATCGGGGAGGCCCCCTGAAAATCTTCGATGATGGCAAAAGAGCAGTATAGCGGGCGCCCCGGCGTGCGCCGGTTCAGCGACGGATGGTGAAGCGCTTACTTGCGCAGGATGTAGACCCGCACGCCGTCCACGCCGGGGAGGACGTTGTAATGGCGTATCTGCGAGAAACCCAGGCGCTGGAACTCGCGCTCCAGGGAGCGGGCGCTGGCGAAGTCCGGGCCGCCGGGATGCGGATCCGGGCCGCAGGGGCAGGCCTGGTCCGTCGCGAGGGCAGGGCTGGAGTGGTCGACGCGGGCGAACAGGATCACGCTGTCGCGGGTCACGGGAATCCACTGGTTCAGCAGCCGGATGTTCTGCCGGTTGCAGGCGCTGTGCGGGATTTCCGGGAGCAACAGGCAATCGACCGAACCCTTGCGCAGTTCGGCGTTTTCCTGCGGGGCGGGCAGGTCCCTGATCCGCCGCTTCATCGCCTCGGGCAGTCGCCGGTGGGCGTCGGCCAGCGTGTCGCAGGACGGGCAGGTCGCCACGATGACGCGGTTGCTGTGCTCCAGCAGCACCGGCCAGGCGGCGCCAGGCAATTGCGAGACCTCCAGCACCAGGATCGGCTCCTCGGCCATGCGCAGGGCCAGGCGCAGCAGGCGCTTGAGGCGCCACTGACGGACGCGTTGGCAGACACCTGTGCCGAATGCGCCGTCGGCAACGACGCCGTTCTCACTAGGAGTGATGGAGGAAAACACGCGTTGGGGTTCGTTCATGGAGGCGGACTCGTCAGTTGCCTCCATTGTCGAATCGCGCGATCAAGGTCTCGTCAAGGACATGTGAAAAAGACGTGGTCGCCGGGGAATTTCGAACCCTGTAGCGCCGTCGCTGAACGTGACCGGTTTCAGGTCGCCGGTAATTCACGAAACCGGCAGCTCCATTTGACGAATTCTTTTCCTTTCGACTTGTAGAGTCCCGCCCCGACTGCCGCTTTCGGCCACTTCCTGCGCTGCCTTTCGTCCAGTGCGACGGACCTTTACAAGGGACACCCCATGCAACTTTTCCGCTCGGCCTCGACGCGCTTCCTGGCGCTGGTTGCCTTGCTCTGGCTGATCGTCTTCTTCCTGACCCGCCTGGTTCTCCTGGCGAGCCACTTGCCCGAGGTGGGCGCCGGCCATGTCGGGGTCTTCGTCATCGGCCTGCTCTATGACCTGAGCTTCCTGGTCTATGCCCTGTTGCCGATGGGCGTGGTCCTGTTGCTGATGCCCGCGCGGGTCTGGCGCAGCGCTACCTGGCGCTGGTTGCTGACGGCCACGCTGTTCGTCAGCGTCTACGTGATGCTTTTCACCGCGGTGGCCGAATGGCTGTTCTGGGACGAGTTCGGCGTGCGGTTCAACTTCATCGCGGTCGACTACCTGGTGTACTCGGACGAGGTGCTCAACAACATCCTCGAGTCCTACCCGATCGGCCTGCTGCTGAGCATCCTCGCGGCCATTTCGCTGGTCGTGACGTTTGCGCTGTTCAAGGTCGTCGGCCGCCTGCGTCACGTCGAGGTGGCGTCCCTGCCACGCCGTCTGCTGGGTTGCGTTGGCCTGGTGCTGCTGGCGCTGGTGGCCGGCCTGCTGGTGGACCAGGATTCCCCGCGCGGCCAGGGTGGCAATACCTACGCCCGCGAACTCGCGAGCAACGGGCCGTATCAGTTCTTCGCCGCCTTCCGTAACAACGAGCTGGACTACCCGCAGTTCTACGCCACCCTGCCGGCGCAGCAGGTGACCCAGGAGATACGCGCCGAACTGGCTGAGCCCAACGCCCGCTTCACCGGCAATGATCCGATGGATATCCGCCGCACTATCGCCAGCGCAGGCACGCCCAAACGCTATAACATCGTCCTGGTGACCATCGAGAGCCTGAGTGCCAAGTACCTGGGCAGCAACGGCGACGGTCGCAACCTCACCCCCAACCTCGACGAACTGCGCCGCAACAGCCTCTACTTCAACAACTTCTACGCCACTGGGACCCGCACCGACCGCGGCCTGGAGGCCATTACCCTGTCGATCCCGCCAACGCCGGGCCGCTCCATCGTCAAGCGCGTCGGCCGCGAGAGCGGCTTCGCCAGCCTCGGCCAGCAACTGAAGAACGTCGGCTACGACGCCGTGTTCCTCTACGGCGGCCGTGGCTATTTCGACAACATGAACGCCTTCTTTGGCGGCAACGGCTACCGCATCGTCGACCAGTCCAGCGTCCAGGAGTCGGACATCCACTTCAAGAACGCCTGGGGCATGAGCGACGAAGACCTCTACGCCCAGGCCATCAAGCTGGCGGACGAGGACCACGCGCGCCAGCAGCCGTTCCTGCTGCAGCTGATGACCACCTCCAACCACCGCCCGTACACCTACCCGGACGGCCGCATCGACATTCCCTCCGGCGAGGGCCGCGAGGGTGCGGTGAAGTACACCGACTACGCCATCGGCCAGTTCCTCAAGGCGGCGAAGGGCAAGCCCTGGTTCGACAACACCCTGTTCGTGTTCGTCGCCGACCACACCGCAGGCAGCGCCGGCAAGGAAGACCTGCCGGTGGCGAACTACCAGATCCCGCTGTTCATCTATGCGCCCAAGCTGCTGCCGACCGGTGAGCGCGGCGAGCTGGCGAGCCAGCTGGACCTGGCGCCGAGCCTGCTGTCGATCCTCAACCTGAGCTACACCTCGACCTTCTACGGGCGCGACCTGATGGTGCCGAACGCCCTGCCGCCGCGCGTGGTGATCGGCAACTACCAGCACCTGGGCCTGTTCGACGGCCAGGACCTGGCGATCCTCAGCCCGCGCGGCGAACTGCGTCGGCACAACCAGGCGCTGGGCGCGAGCACGGAAGTGCCGGCGAAGACCGACGACCCGCTGGTGGATCGGGCGATCAGCTACTACCAGTCGGCGAGCTACGGCTTCACCCACCACCTGCTGGACTGGAAGCCGGCGGCGGGGCAGTAAGCCCCGAGCTGGCAGGTATCGCGCCATGCGATACCTGCCAGCGCGAAATACGCCACTTGCCGGCGCGGCGCTTGGGTATAAGTCGCCCATGCGCTACCGACGTCTGGACCTCAACCTGCTGGTCGCCCTGGATGTGCTGCTCGAAGAGGGCAGCGTCAGCCGGGCGGCGCAGCGTCTCAACCTCGGCCAGTCGGCGACCAGCGCCGCGCTGGGCCGCCTGCGCGAGCATTTCCAGGACCCGCTGCTGGTGCCCCTGGGCCGGGGTCTGGAGCTGACCGCACTGGCGCGCCAGCTGGCGCCGAAGGTGCGCGAGGTGCTGAGCCTGGCCGGGGAGGTGGTGGAGACTTCCGCCGCTTTCGACCCTGCCCGCTGTGATCGGCGGTTCACCCTGGTGGCTTCGGACTATGTGGCGGCCACCCTGCTGCCGGCGGTCAGCCGTGAACTGGCGCGTCAGGCTCCCAATGCCTCGCTGGTGCTGCGTGACCTGCCGCTGCCGCGCGACGGTGATGTGGTGGCCGAGGCGCTGGAGTACCGGCGCAGCGACCTGGTGATAGTCCCGCAGCGGCGGATCAACCCGCGTTACCCCCACGAGGCGCTGCTCAGCGATGAGCTGTGCTGCATCGTCTGCTCTCATTCGGCGCACGATGAGCTGCTGAGCCTTGGCGGTTATTGCGCGGCCGAGCACGTGGTGCGCGAGTTCACCGATGGCCAGAACCTGTCGCTGGATACCCAGCACCTGCGCGAGATCGGTATCGAGCGGCGGGTCGCGGTGGCGGTGCAGAGCTTTGCCCTGATGGCCGAATTCGTCGTCGGCACGCCGCGAATCGCCACGCTGTTCCGCCGCCAGGCTGAGTCGCTGGCGCGGCGTTATCCGCTGCGCGTGTTGCCGGCGCCCATCGAGTTCCCGGCGGCGGCGCAGGTGCTGCAATGGCACCCGCAGCAGGCTTTCGACCCCGCGCTGGCCTGGCTCCGCCAGGTGCTGGCGGAGCAGGCCGCGCTGCTCGATCAGGATTGAGTATCGCCCGTCTCGCCGTGCAGCCCGAGTTCCGCAATGGCCAGCAGGGCGCAGCGCTCGTCGTTGTCCGAGGTATCGCCGCTGACGCCGATGGCGCCTAGCAGCCGGCCTTCGTCATCGCGCAGGAGAATGCCGCCGGCCACCGGGATCACCTCGCCGCCAGTGAGGCTGTTGATCGCATCGAAGAACGCCGGCATGGCCTGGGCGCGGCGCGCCAGTTCGCGGCCGCCGAAGCCCATGCCCAGGCAGCCGCGCGCCTTGCCGGTGGCGATCTGCGGGCGGAGGAAGCTGGCCTGCTCGTCGCGCAGCACGGCCAGCGGGTGACCGGCCGCATCCAGCACGGCGGCGGCCAGCGGGCGCACGCCCTCGGCGCGGGCGTGACGCAGGGTGGCGGCAGCCAGGCGCGTGGCCAGTTCGAAGTCGAGAAGGATCATGCTCACTGGCTCCATTTGCCCAGTTGGGCGACGCGGTCGCGGGTATAGAGGTCGGTCCACTTCAGCGAGTTGAAGTCCGATACCTGCTTGGGGTTGTAAGCGGTGCGTTGCAGGCGCACCGGCTTGCCGGCCTTGTACACGGCCTGCAGGCGGTTGCGGTCCTGAAGGATGCGGATGTCTTCCAGTGGCGAGCCGTCGAGGATCAACAGGTCGGCCTGCTTGCCCGGCTCCAGGGTGCCGAGGGTTTCGCCGCGGGGCATCAGGCGCGAGCCGACGTTTGTAGCGGCGTAGAGCGCTTCGGCGGGGGTGAAGTCCAGCCGGCGCACCAGCAGTTCCAGTTCGCGGGCGTGCCATTCGCCATAGGGCGTCACGGCGAACCCGCTGTCGCTGCCACAGGCGAAGGGAATGCCGGCGGCCTTGGCGCGCTTGAGTACCGGGGTGCCCAGTTCCAGCGTCCGTGCGCAGTAGCCGGCGTAGCCGGTGGCGATGGCCGGGTCGTGCGGCTGGCAGAAGTCCACGGTGTTCTGCGGGAAGGTCATGGTCGGCGCGAGCACGCTGCCGGCTTCGAGCAGCGCCTCTATGCAGGCGTCGTCCATGTAGAAGGCATGGAAGACCAGGTCGACGCCGGCCTTCGCCGCGTACATCACCGCTTCGCGACCGTAGGCGTGGGTCGCCACGCGGCAGCCCAGGCGATGGGCTTCCTCGACCATCTCGCGGGTTTCGTCGGCGGTGAAGGCGGCGATGATCTCGCCATTGGGCCGGCGGTGCGTGCCGTCCATGGCGATCTTGATCAGGTCGACGCCGTCCTTGGCCTGCTTGCGGATTTCCGCGATGGCCTCGGTGCGGCTGGTGACCAGCGCAGCGGTGAAGTATTCCGGTGCGCCGACGCGGCTGGGGAACCAGTCGTTGAGGCTCTGCCGGTTAGTGATCACGCGGCTGCTGGCGGCGATGCGCGGGCCTTCGAAGAGCCCGGCGTTGACCGTGTTGCGCACGGCGATGCTGAGCTGGCCGCTGTCGCCGGGACAGACCATGGAAGTGACGCCGGCGGCGAGTACGTGCTGGGCGAAGAACAACCCGCGCAGGGCGCGGAATTCGTCGCTGGTCCAGATATCGATGTCTTCCTCGCTCTGGGCGTTGCCGAAGGCCAGGTGGGTGTGCACGTCGACCAGCCCCGGCATGACGAAGTCGCCGTGGACCTCGCGGTCTCCCGGAGCCGGGCGCGGCGCCTCGGCCGTCGGCCCGACGTGGCGGATCACGCCGTTCTCGATGATCAGTGTCTGTCGCTGGCGCGTTTCCAGGCCGGTGCCATCGAACAGGGTGGAGCAGTGCAGGTGCAGGGCGCTCATGGTCGGACTCTCCTCGTCTTGTTGTTTGCCGGCAGGCTAGGGTGGGCGTGCCGGCCGGCACCATCAGATGCTGTCGATGGGCACCCATCGATGCGGTCGATACCTGGCGCAGGCTGCGTGGTTCTTGGGCTTCAGAGGAGGAAACGGTGCTGTCGGGCGGGTATCGGGAGTGGCGATGCCTGGCATGGCGATCGGCGATTTTTCCTCGGGCGCCGGCGGGGGCGAGGATGCGCCCGCCCATCAACCACCAAGGGAAAATCCCATGAAGGCTATTCGTGATCTGTTGCTGAACCTGGAAGCCGAACGCCAGCGCGCCCTGGTCGAGGAGGACCACACGCGGCTGGACGAACTGTTCGCCGATGAGTTGCTGTACGTGCACACCACCGGGTTGGTGCAGGACAAGGGGCAGTACCTGGACTACGCCCGCCATGCTGTGCGCTACCTGGCGGTGGAGCGTGGCGAACTGGCGATTCGTCTGTTCGGCGATGGCCTGGCGCTGATGAGCGGCCCGCAGTGCAACCTGCTGCAGAAGCGTGGCGGCGGCGAGCCGGTGCGTGCCGAGGGTTTTGCCACGCAGCTCTGGGTGAAGGGCGAGGAGGGCTGGCGTATCGCGTCGTTCCATGGCACCCGCGCGCCGGCCTGACCCGGCATTCCCTGTAGGAGCGGGCCATGCCCGCGATCGCGCCCATGGGGCGCTCCTGCAGGGCAGCGAGCAGCAAGAAAACGGCGCCGATGGGCGCCGTGGAGGGCGGGGCCGACACCCCGCGGGAGCAGCGCCGGGTGACCGGCGCAAGGGAGGTCAGGCGGTGTGGCCGCCGAGGGTTTCGGCGATCCAGTCGGCGATGTAGTGACCGGCGTTGATGCTGTTGTCGAAGCTCGAATGCTGCACGCCGCCTTCGCGCTCGGTGAAGATCTTCAGCTCGCGTTTCGGGCTGTTCACCAGCTGTTCGTAGGTACGGTGCGCCCACTTCAGCGGAATCTGCGAGTCCTTCTCGCCGTGGGTGACCAGGAAGGGCACGCGGATGCGCTCGAGCACGCCATCCAGGTGCACGTTCTCGGCGATCGTCATGAACTCGTCCATATCCTTCGCGCCCCAGACCCACTGCACGTGCGCCCAGTAGTGCGGTACCGGGAAGTTGCCTTCCTTCTCCAGGCGGCGCTTCTGCACGTCGCGCCAGTCGTGGTTGGCGCCCCAGACCACGCCGCAGGCGAAGCGCGGCTCGAAGGCCACCGCGCGCGGGCAGTAGTAGCCGCCCAGGGAGACGCCCTCCAGGCCGATGCGTTTGGGGTCGACTTCGGGGTGGACCTCCAGCCAGTCCACCACGCGGCTCGCCCAGTGTTCGCTGTCGTAGCGCGCGGTCAGGCCGTGCAGGCGCAGCGCCTCGCCGGTGCCGGGCTGGTCGATGATCAGCGAGGACACGCCGCGCTTGGCCAGCCAGGCCGGCAGGCCGACGCGGTATTTCATTTCCTTGGTCGAATCCAGACCGTTGACCTGCACCAGCAGTGGCGCCGGGCCGTCGACGCCCTCGGCGCGCACCAGCAGGCCGGAGAGGTGCTTGCCCTCATAGGGGATTTCCACCCGCTCGCAGTTTTCCTTCGACAGGTCGATGCCGCGCGCGAAGGTTTCCAGGAAGCGCTGGTACAGCGCCTCGCGGCCGGCAGCGCCGTGGGCTTGCAGGCGTTCGCAGGTGAGGTAGTAGGTGGCGGCGCGGTTGTATTTCTCCCCGGCGGAGAGGCGGCGGCCGGCGGCCTCGTCTTCTTCGGCGAGGGCGCAGAGCTTGTCGGCCATCTTCGCCCAGGTCTCGCGGAAGGCCTGGGTGCCGGCGGCGTCGGGCTGCTTGGCGGCCTCCTGCAGCGGAGCACACATCTCCTCGATTTCGCCCAGGCGGGCGCCCATCTCGATGGCCAGGTCCACCGAGAGATTCCAGACGTAATTGGTGGGGAAGTAACGGAACATTCTTCTTGTCCTTCTGCGGTCGTTGAGTCCGGCGCCCGGAAACAGCGGCAGGCACGCAGGGCGCGGTTCGAAGGCAAGGTACGCAGGCGGGGTGGCGCGGGGCCAATCGCGAGTGGGGATGCGAGGTATCGTGAAACGCGATGCCCCGGCGCCGTTGCGGCGGCCGGGGCGATAACTGGCGTCAGGCGCTGGCGCGCAGGGCGTCCGGTTGCTGGTCGACGCTCTGGATGAAGTCGCGGATGCGTTCGCGCAACCAGCGGTGCATGGGGTCGCCCTCCATGCTGCGGTGCCAGAGCATGAATTCGCGCATCACCGGGATCTTCACCGGTGGCGGCAGGATGCGCAGCGGCAGGTAGCGCGCGTACAGCTCGGCCAGGCGACGGTGCATGGTCGCCACGCGCTGGGTGCCCACCAGCAATTGCGGCAGGGTGTTGAAGTCGTTGGTGATCACTTCCAGGCGGCGATTGAAGCCGTACTGGCTCATGAACCAGTCCTCGATGCTCAGGTGCCGGTTGCGCCCGAAGCCCACCGAGATGTGGCCCATCTGCATGTACTGCTCCAGCGTCAGGGCGTCGCCGACCTCGGGGTTGTCGCGCCAGACCACGCAGACGTGATCCTCCTCGAACAGCAGCTGCGCCGGATGGCCGTCGATGACGTAGCGCTCGGGCGCGATCATCAGGTCGAGCTCGCCGCGCATCAGCATCTCGGCGGTGTTGTCGCCGGGGCTGAGCATCTCGAAAGTGATGTGCGGCGCCTCCTGGTGGATCTTCTGGATGACCTGGGCGAACAGCACGCTGATCAGGTAGTCCGAGGTCACCAGGCGGAAGTGGCGCTTGCTGCTGGCGGGGTCGAACACCGGCTTGGAGGTGATCGAGGAGCGGATGGTCAGCAGCACTTCGCGCACCGGCACGGCCAGCTCCAGGGCATAGGGAGTGGGCTGCATCTTGCGCCCGACCTGCACCAGCAGTTCGTCCTCGAAGAAGGTGCGCAGGCGCCCCAGCACACCGCTGGTGGCCGACTGGGTCATGTGCAGGCGTTCGGCGGCACGGGTGATGTTCTGCTCTTCGAGCAGTACATCCAGCGCCACCAGGAGGTTCAGGTCCAGGTGGTGAAAACGCATGGCGATGGCTCACGGTTCTTGTAGTTATTTTCGCGATACCTTCGGGCCGCATTGCCGATACGTCAATAGCACTCTGCCGTCCCTGCGCGGCTAACGCCCTGCGTCATGGGCCGCGCTGCAGGTATCGCGATTGCCGATGCCTCGCATCCCCACACGCGATTGGTCAGGTTGCCGGGCCAGCCATCAACCTGCGCTCCAGTCGAGCGGCCGACGAGCCGCGGCGACCCCCTGCCCGGCGCCGAACATAATTTCAATGGAGTGGTAGCCATGAACATTCTTGGACTCGACGCGCTGGTATTCGGCGTCGACGATATCCAGGCCTGTGCCGATTGCCTGCGTGACTACGGCCTCACGGCCGCCCAACTGGATGCCGACGGCGGCCGTTTCGAGGCGCTGGACGGCACCGCGATCATCATCCGCCGGGGTGACGATCCGAGCCTGCCGCCGGCGCTCGGGCCAACCCCGTCGCTGCGCGAAACCCTCTACGGCGTGGCGTCCACCGCGGACCTGGAAGCCATCGCCGACGAACTGGGGCGTGACCGCGAGGTGCGCCGCGACGAGAACGGCGCGCTGCACAGCGTCGACGACCTGGGCTTCGCCATCGCCTTCCAGGTTTCCTGGCGCCGCACCTTCGAAGCGCCGGCCGACCTGACCAACGCCCCCGGCAGCGCGCCGCAGCGCCCGCTCAACCAGCTGGGCATCACCCCGGACATGCCGGCGCAGCCGCGCACCCTGTCCCACGTTGTCTACTTCGTGCCCGACGCGGCCAAGGGCGAAGCCTTCTACCGCGACCGCCTGGGCTTCGTCACCACCGACAGCTTCGTCGGCGTCGGCCCCTTCATGCGCACCGCCGGCATGGACGACCACCACTGCCTGTTCATGATCCAGACCCCGCCGCACATGCAGGGCTGCGAGCACTTCACCTTCCACATGGGCAGCGGCACCGAAGTGCTGCTGGCCGGCACGCGCTTCCAGCAGAAGGGTTGGACCAGCTTCTGGGGCCCCGGCCGCCACCTGCTGGGCTCCAACTGGTTCTGGTACTTCAACAGCCCGCTGGGTTGCCACATCGAGTACGACGCCGACATGGACAAGCACGACGACGCCTGGGCCGCACGCCAGGCGCCGATGTCGGCGGACAACTCGCAGCTGTTCCTCTTCACCTCGCGGGAGAAATGGGCGCCCGGCGGCCCGCCGCCCAAGCAGGGCTGAGCCGTGGATTGCGTGGCGCTGTGCCGGCTCGACGAGCTGGGCGAGGGGCAGTCGCGCGGCTTCGACCCGCAGGGCAGGGGAGCGGACAGCCTGTTCGCTCTCCGTCACCAGGGTCGGGTGCGTGTGTACCGCAACCTCTGCCCGCACCTGTCGGTGCCGCTGGAGTACCGCAAGGACCGCTTCCTCAGCGCCGATGGCCAGTGGGTCATCTGCTACGCCCACGGCGCGCGCTTCCGCCCGGAGGACGGCGCCTGCGTGCACGGCCCCTGTCGCGGGGACGTGCTGCCGGCGCTGCAACACCGCGAGGCCGACGGCTGGCTGCTATTGCCGCTGGCGCAACTGGACGCCTGAGGTATCGCGCCGCGCGATAGGTCGCATCCGCGGACTCGATTAGTCAAATCCCGGCCCCGCCGGGAAGCTGTGCCACGGGCACGCAGAACGGCCGCCGCGCAGAACGTGGCGGACAACAAGAACAAGACGTGAGAGATGCCATGAATACTGTGAGCAATGTGCTGATCGTGGGCGGCGGGATTGGCGGGCTGTGCGCCGCCATCGCCCTGCGCCGCAAGGGAGTCGCGGTCGATCTGGTCGAGCTGAAGACCGAGTGGACGGTCTACGGCGTCGGTATCATCCAGCAGAGCAACGTGGTGCGCGAGATGCACCGCCTCGGCCTGCTCGACGCCTACCTGGATGCGGCCTACGCCTTCGAGGACGTGGCCATCTACACCACCGGCGGGCAGCAGCTGGCGCGCATTCCCGGCCAGCGCCTGGCCGGCCCGCAGTACCCGGCCAACGTCGGCATTTCCCGTCGTGCGCTGCACAAGGTGCTGAGCGAGACCGCCATCGAACTGGGCACCCAGGTGCGCCTGGGCACGTCGGTGGAAAGCCTCGAACAGGACGCCAGCGGCGTCGACGTGCTGTTCAGCGACGGCAGCCAGGGCCGCTACGCGCTGGTGGTGGGCGCCGATGGCCTGTTCTCCAGGGTGCGCGGCCTGCTCTTCGGCGATAAGTACCAGCCGCGCTTCACCGGCCAGTCGGTCTGGCGCCACAACTTCCCCCGCGCCGCCGGCATCGATCACCTGGCGAACTACCAGGGCCCGTCGGGCAACGCCGGCCTGGTGCCGCTGGCCGACGACCTGATGTACCTCTTCACCACCTCCCACGAGCCGGGCAACCCCTGGATGGACCCGGCCAGCCTGGCCGACGGCCTGCGCCAGCGCCTGGCCGGTTTCGGCGGGCTGATCGGCGAGCTGCGCGAGCAGATCGGCGACAGCATCGAGGTCGTCTACAAGCCGCTGGAAGCCGTGTTCGTCGATGAGCCCTGGTACCGCGGCCGCGTGCTGCTGATCGGCGACGCCGCCCACGCCACCACGCCGCACCTGGGCCAGGGCGCCGGCATGGCCATCGAGGATGCCGTGGTGCTGGCCGAGGAACTCACCGCCGGCGGCGAGCTGGAAGACCAGCTGCAGCGCTTCATGGGCCGGCGCTTCGAGCGCTGCAGGTTCATCAGCGAGATGTCCCTGCTGGCCGGCGAGAAGGAAATCCAGCGCGACCCGTCCTTCGACCGCATCGGCCTGGTCAAGCAGATGCTGGAGGTCACCTCCCGCCCCATCTGATCTCTCCGCCCGGCGCGCCCTGCCTTGATGGCGCGCCATGGCCCGGGTCACCCACAACCGCCAACACCGACGCACAAGAACAAGAAAGAGGAAACCCCGATGTTGACTCGCACGCGTGCAACCGCGCGGCCGCTGCCGCCGCTCAAGCCCATCACCCTGGCGCTCCTTGCGCTGGCCGCCAGCCACGCCCAGGCCTTCGAATTCGACACCGGCAACCCCGACCTGCGGGCGCGCTGGGACAACACCCTGAAGTACAGCGCCGCCTGGCGCACCCAGGATGCCAGCAGCAAGCTCACCGAAGGCCAGACCGCGCTGAACCTGGACGACGGCGACCGCAACTTCGACAAGGGCCTGATCTCCAACCGCCTGGATCTGCTCTCCGAGCTGGACATCACCTACGGCGATGTCGGTGCGCGGATCAGCGGCGCGGCCTGGTACGACGACGTCTACAACCGCGGCACCGACAACAACGATCCGAGCCGCGCCAACAGCTACTCGGTGGACTACGACGAGTTCACCGACGACACCCGCACCCTCCACGGGCGCAAGGGCGAACTGCTGGATGCCTTCGTCTTCGGCAAGACCGAGATCGGCGAGATGCCGGTGTCCGGGCGCCTGGGCCGCTACGCCATGCAGTGGGGCGAGAGCCTGTTCTACGGCATGAACGGCATCGCCGGCGGCATGGCGCCGATCGACGTGGTCAAGGGCCTGTCGGTGCCCAATACCCAGTTCAAGGAACTGATCCGCCCGGTGCAGCAGGTCTCCGGCCAGCTGCAGCTGACCCCGGATGTGTCGCTGGGCGCCTACTACCAGTTCGAGTGGGAAGCCAACCGCCTGCCCGCCGCCGGCAGCTACTTCTCCAACGACGACTTCTTCGGCGACGGCGGCGAGCGCATGTTCATCGGCGCGCCGGTGATGCCCGGCGGCCAGCCGCTGGCCTTCTACCGTGGCAACGACAAAGAGGCCAAGGACTCGGGGCAGGGCGGCGTGCAGTTGCGCTGGCGCACCGAGACGGTGGACTGGGGCGTCTACGCCATCCGCTTCCACGACAAGAGCCCGCAGCTCAACGTGCGCCCGGACTTCGCCAGCCTCAATCCGGTGACCGGCAAGGCCGGCGAGTTCTACTGGGTCTACCCCGAAGGCATCGAGGCACTGGGTGCGAGCTTCTCCACCACCCTGGGCAACTTCAACGTGGCCGGCGAGCTGTCCACCCGCTGGAACCAGCCGCTGGCCTCCACCAGCCAGCATGCGCTGGCGGTGGGCGAGGCGATCGACAACGACGACGACCCGGTCTACGCCACCGGCCGTACCTTGCACGCCAACTTCTCCTGGCTGGCGAGCCTGGAGCCGAACTTCGTCGCTGCCGAGTCGAGCTTCCTCGGCGAGATCGCCTGGAACCGGGTGATGAGCGTGAGCCAGAACGCCGATGCGGTCGACCCCAACGCCGACCGCGACGCCACCAGCCTGCGCCTGGTGTTCGAACCGATGTACCGGCAGATCTACCCCGGCCTCGACCTCTCGGTGCCCATCGGCGCGAGCTACACCAATGGCGCCTCCGAGGCGCTGGGCACCGGCTTCGGCACCGACCACGGCGGCGACCTGAACATCGGCCTGAAGGGCAACTACCTCAACACCTGGAGCCTGGGCCTGACCTACACGCACTACTACGGCCCGGAGAACACCTTCCTCGACGCCGACAACCACTACACCTTCGAACAGTCGCTGAAAGACCGCGACTTCATCGCCTTCACCGTCAGCCGCACGTTCTGACCGAGGACTGCCCGATGAAACACAACAAGAAAGTCGTTTCCCTGCTCACCGCTTTGAGTGCCTCCCTGCTGTTTGCCCATGGCGCCTTTGGCGCGGTGTCCGCCGAGGAGGCGGGCAGGCTGAAGACCACCCTGACCCCGCTGGGCGGCGAACGCGCCGGCAATGCCGACGGCAGCATCCCGGCCTGGACCGGCGGCTACACCCAGGTCGACCCGGCCTACAAGGACGGCGGCAAGCGCGGCGATCCCTTCGCCAGCGAAAAGCCGCAGCTGACCATCACCGCGCAGAACATGGCGCAGTACGCCGACAAGCTGACCCCCGGCATCCAGGCGATGCTGAAGAAGTACCCGGACAGCTACCGCCTGGAGGTCTACCCGACCCACCGCAGCGCCGCCGCGCCGCAGTCGGTGTACGACGCCACCTTCGCCAACGCCACCAGCGGCAAGCTGGTGGAGGGCCCCGCCGGGCCGATGCCCGAAGGCGCCGCCGGAGGGATTCCGTTCCCGATCCCGGGCAACGGCGTGGAGGCCATCTGGAACCACCTGCTGCGCTGGCGCGGGGCCTCCTGGCACTCGAACTTCAACCAGTACCTGACCACCGCCGACGGCAAGCACGTGCTGACCAACGACTCGCGCGGTGATTTCCAGATGCCCTGGTACCTGCCCGGCGGCAGCGGCGAGAAGGGCGTGTTCTGGTCCATCCGCATGATCAACGACGGCCCGCCGCTGCGCGCCGGCGAGGCCATCACCGGCCTTGAGAACCTCAACGCCGACAAGGCTGCCGTGTGGACCTACCTGCCCGGCCAGCGCCGCGTGCGCCGCCTGCCCAACGCCTGCTGCGATACACCGACGCCGGCCACCGCCGGGGTCATGAGCTTCGACGAGCTGTACGTGTTCAACGGCCGCGTCGACCGCTTCGACTGGAAGCTGGTGGGCAAGAAGGAGATGTACATCCCCTACAACGCCAACAAGGTCTTCACCGCCGCCAGTGCCGAATCGATGCTCGACGCGCACCACCTGAAGTCCGACGCCATCCGCTGGGAACTGCACCGCGTCTGGGTGGTGGAAGCGACGCTCAAGGACGGCCAGCGCCATGTGATGCCGAAGAGCACCTACTACCTGGACGAGGACACCTGGGCCGCCGTGCTCGGCGAGCGCTACGACGCCCGCAACCAGCTGGCCAAAGTGGTCTGGACCTCGCCGGTGGTGATGCCCGACCTGCCCGGCGTGGTGACCCTCACCAACGGCTTCTACGACCTGCTCTCCGGGGCCTGGTTCGCCGGCGACCTGTTCGCCGGCAAGAGCGAGCAGTACCGCATCGTGCCGCCCTACAAGGACTCGGTGTTCACCGCCGACGCCATGGCGGGTGAGGGCGTGCGCTGATCGTCCGCGGGCAGGCCCGACGTCTCGGGCTTCGCCCAGCTGCGGGAACCCTGTAGGAGCGGGCCATGCCCACGATTCGCGAGCATGGCTCGCTCCTACAGGGAGCTCCGTAGCGAAACCGTTGTACCGATTACAAGAAAAAAGAAAGGTTGCGTGCGATGAAGAAGAGTCTCTCCGCCTGGCTGCTGGCAGCCTGTTGCGCGGTGCCCGCGGCGTTTGCCGGTGGCAGCGTGGATGTCCTGGCGCAGCCCGCCGTGCATGGCCCGCAGGCCCTGCGCGCGGTGCTGCAGGATGTGGCCCGCGCTGGCGAGCGTCTGGTGGCAGTGGGGGAGCGTGGCGTGGTGCTGCTCTCCGACGATAACGGCACTACCTGGCGCCAGGCCACGGCGGTGCCGGTGAGCGCCGGCCTGACTGCCGTACAGTTCATCGATGCGCAGAGTGGCTGGGCCATCGGCCACGCCGGCGTGGTGCTGCACAGCGAGGACGGCGGCGAGCACTGGACCCTGCAACTCGACGGCAAGCGTGGCGCTGCCCTGGAGCAGCAGGCCGCCGAGGCTTCCGGAGACGCTGCGCGCGTCGCCGCTGCGCAAAGGTTGGTGGCCGACGGCGCCGACAAACCGCTGCTGGCGCTGAGCTTCGCCGATACCCGCCACGGCCTGGTGGTCGGCGCATACGGCGTGGCCCTGAGCACTGCCGATGGCGGTCGCAGCTGGCAGTCCGAGATGGGCCGGCTGCCGAACCAGCGCGGTCTTCACCTGTACGCCCTGGCCCGCGCCGGCAGTGACCTGTACGTCGCCGGCGAGCAAGGCCTGTTGCTGCGTTCGCGCGATGACGGCGCCCACTTCGATGCCCTGCAAAGCCCCTACGACGGCAGCTACTTCGCCGCCGCCGTGCTGCCCGGAGGGCGCCTGCTGGTGGGCGGCCTGCGCGGCACCCTGCTGGCTTCCGATGATGCCGGCGAAAGCTCCCAGCCGCTGGCCAATCCGATCCCCGCATCGCTCAACGGAATCCGCGTGGCGGGCGGGCAACTGCTGCTCGCCAACCAGGCTGGGATGCTGCTGCGCAGCGGCCTGGACGCTTTCGCCGTGCAGCCGCTGCCGGTCACCGACGGCCTGCCGCTGACTGCCGCGATCACCGCCGCCGATGGCGCCATCGTCGCTGTCGGCATGGCCGGTGCACGCCGCCTGGCACCTTCTTCCCAACCCCTTCGCGCGGACTGAGCCATGCACGCCACGACTTCCCCTGCGCCGTCCAGCGGCCGCCTCGACGACTTCGACAGTGCTTCCGGCTCGCTGCTGGAACACGCGCTGTTCAACCACCGCGCACTGGTCCTGCTGCTGTGCCTGGCGGCGACCCTGCTGCTGGGCTGGCAGGCCGCCCGCCTGACGCTCAACGCCAGCTTCGAGAAGATGATTCCGCGCGAGCACCCCTTCATCCACAACTACCTGGAGCACCGCCAGGAGCTGGCCGGGCTGGGTAACGCCGTGCGCATCGCCGTGGCCAATCCGCGCGGTAGCATCTACGACAAGGACTACCTGCACAGCCTGCAGCAGCTCAACGATGCGGTGTATCTGCTGCCCGGCGTCGACCGTGCGGCGATGAAGTCGCTGTGGACACCCTCGACCCGCTGGACCGGTGTGACCGAGGACGGCCTCGAAGGCGGCCCGGTGATCCCTGATGGCTACGATGGCGGTGCCGCGAAACTTGAAGAGCTCAAGCGCAACGTCGAGCGCTCCAACGAGATCGGCCAGCTGGTGGCCTTCGACCAGCGTTCGAGCATCGTCTACGTGCCGCTGCTGGAGAAGACTCCGGACGGCCAGGCGCTGGACTACACGGCCTTCGCCCATGAGCTGGAAAGCCTGCGCGCGCGCTTCCAGGGGCAGGGCGTGGACATCCACATCACCGGTTTCGCCAAGGTGGTGGGCGACCTGATCGACGGGCTGAAGCAGATCCTGCTGTTCTTCGCCGCCGCCATCGCCATCACCGCCGCGGTGCTCTATTGGTACACCCGCTGCGTGCGCAG
Organism: Pseudomonas sp. PDM19; assembly: GCF_014852215.1. NCBI lineage: Bacteria > Pseudomonadati > Pseudomonadota > Gammaproteobacteria > Pseudomonadales > Pseudomonadaceae > Pseudomonas > Pseudomonas sp. PDM19. The sequence continues at coordinate 1,468,972 of NZ_JACVBG010000002.1, forward strand.
CACCGCGCTGGTGGTGATCTGCTCGCTGGTGGCGGTGGTCTGGCAGCTCGGCCTGCTGCCGCTGCTGGGCTACGAGCTGGACCCGTACTCGGTGCTGGTGCCGTTCCTGGTGTTCGCCATCGGCATGAGCCACGGCGCGCAGAAGATGAACGGCATCATGCAGGACATCGGCCGTGGCATGCATCGCCTGGTGGCGGCGCGCTTCACCTTCCGCCGGCTGTTCCTCGCCGGGCTCACCGCGCTGCTGTGCGACGCCGTGGGTTTCGCCGTGCTGATGATCATCCGTATCCAGGTGATCCAGGACCTGGCGGTGATCGCCAGCCTGGGCGTGGCGGTGCTGATCTTCACCAACCTGATCCTGCTGCCGGTGCTGCTCTCCTACGTGGGCGTCAGCGCCCGCGCGGCGCGGCGCAGCCTGCGTGCCGAGGAGGCCGAGGCGAGCGGGGCGGACAAGCACGCCATGTGGCGCTTCCTCGACCTGTTCACCCGTCGCCGCTGGGCCGCCGCATGCATCGCCGTGGCCGCCCTGATGGCCGCTGGAGGCTATGCCGTGAGCCTGCACCTGAAGGTCGGCGACCTCGACGCCGGCGCCCCCGAGCTGCGCCCGGACTCGCGCTACAACCGCGACAACGCCTTCGTCACCCGGCACTACGGCGCCAGCAGCGATGTCTTCGCGGTGATGGTGCAGACCCCGGCCGGCGCCTGCTCGGCCTACGACACCCTCAAGCGTGTCGATGACCTCGACTGGCAACTGCGCGGCCTGCCGGGCGTGGACTCGACCAACTCGCTGGCGTTGCTCAACCGCCGGGTGCTGGTCGGCCTCTCCGAGGGCAGCCCGAAGTGGTACGAACTGGTGAACAACCAGGCGACCCTGAACATGGTCACCGCCAACGCCCCGCGCGGGCTGTACAACGACGACTGCAGCCTGCTGACGCTCTACGCCTACCTCACCGACCACAAGGCCGACACCCTGGCGCGGGTGGTCGATAGCGTGCAGGCCTTTGCCCACGACAACGACAGTGAGCAGGCGAAGTTCCTCCTCGCTGCCGGCAGCGCCGGCATCGAAGCAGCCACCAACCAGGTGGTGAAACAGGCCAACCGCGACATGCTCTGGTGGGTCTACGGCGCGGTGATCCTGCTCTGCCTGGTGACCTTCCGCTCCTGGCGCGCGGTGCTCTGCGCGGTGCTGCCGCTGGTGCTGACTTCGATCCTCTGCGAGGCGCTGATGGTGGCCCTGGGCATCGGCGTGAAGGTCGCGACCCTGCCGGTGATCGCCCTGGGCGTGGGCATCGGCGTGGACTACGCGCTCTACGTCATGAGCATCGTGCTGGCGCAGCTGCGCCAGGGCGCCAGCCTGTCCGAGGCGTATTACCGTGCGCTGCTGTTCACCGGCAAGGTGGTGATGCTCACCGGCGTGACCCTGGCCATCGGCGTCGGCACCTGGATCTTCTCGCCCATCAAGTTCCAGGCCGACATGGGCGTGCTGCTGGCCTTCATGTTCGTCTGGAACATGGTCGGCGCGCTGATCCTGCTGCCGGCGCTGGCGTATTTCCTCCTGCCGCAGCGCCAGGCACGGGTGGAGGCGCAACCCACCGTGGCGGCGCACCACCTGCAGGAAGTCCACCACGACCGCGACTGCTGCCAGCAGCACGCCGCTACGCCCCTGGCTTGCAGCCAGGCGCGCTGAGTCCACACAACGAAAACAAGAGGACGACCCCATGCCCTGCCTGAAGACCCTGTGGCGCGAGCTGCGCGCCGGCCTGATCCAGTACGGCGCCACTCATTGCCTGCTGGTGGAGGTGCCCCATGAGCGCTGATCGCCGTGCTGGCAGCGCCCAGGCCCTGTTGCTGCTGTTCGGCAGCTGCCTGCCGGTGCTTGGCGCGGTGCTCATCGCGCCGGTGCTGCCACGCATGCAGGCGCACTTCGCCGAGACTCCCGGCGCCGCCGTGCTGGTGCCGGTGGCGCTGACCCTGCCGGCGCTGGTAATCGCCTTCCTCGCGCCGCTGGCCGGGGTGCTGGCCGACCGCGTGGGACGGCGCTCGCTGCTGCTCGCCAGCATGCTGCTGTACAGCATCTGCGGCGTGCTGCCGCTGTGGCTGGATTCGCTCGGCCTGATCGTCGCCAGCCGCGCCGGCATCGGCCTGGCGGAAGCGGGGATCATGACCTGCTGCACCACGCTGATGGGCGACTACTTCGACGGCCAGCGCCGCGAGCGCCTGTTCGCCCTGCAGATGGTTGCCACCTCGCTGTCCGCCGCGCTGTTCATGGGCCTGGGCGGCGCGCTGGGGGAGAGCAGCTGGCGCACCCCGTTCGTGCTCTATGCCGTGGGCGTGCTGTGCCTGCCGCTGATGGCCGCCTTGCTCTGGGAGCCGCAGGCACGCCGCGTCGAGCATGCGCCGGCCAGCGCCTCGCGCTTCCCCTGGGCGGCGCTGGCGCCGCTGTACCTGCTCACCGGGCTGGCCGGCATCAGCCTGTTCATCGTGCCGGTGCAGGCGGGCTACCTGCTGCAACTGCTGCACGTCGACGGCCCGCAGCAGATCGGCCTGACCATGGGCGCCAACCAGCTCGGCGTGCTGGCCGGTGCGCTGACCTTCCGCCTGCTCGCCGGGTTACCGGCGCGTCGCCTGCTGGCGCTGGGCTTCGCCACGGCGGGCCTGGGAGGCGGGCTGATGGCGCTGTCGTCCAGCCATGCGCCCGTGGTCCTCGCCGTGCTGTTGAACGGGCTGGGCGTGGGCCTGCTGCTGCCGACGCTGATCACCCAGGTGATGCAGCAGGTCGGCTTCGACCAGCGCGGCCGCGCCACCGGTGGCTTCACCGCATCGATCTTCGCCGGCGAATTCGTCAGCCCGTTGCTGGTGCTGGCGCTCACCGGCGGCATCGCCACCCAGCTGCCGCATGCGCTGCTGCTGGTGGCGCTGGCCCAGCTCGCACTGGCTCCGCTGTGCCTGGTGCTGCTGGGGCGACAGATCAAGGCTCAGGCGCTGGCCTGATCACGACAACAAGAACGAGGACATGACCGTGAGCTACTTGCGCAACACCTGGTACGCCGCTGCCTGGGACACCGAGGTCGAGGCCGGGCAACTGTTCCCGCGCACCCTGCTGGACGAACCCGTGCTGCTCTACCGCGACAGCCAGGGCATCGCCCGGGCCATCGGCAACCGCTGCCCGCATCGCTTCGCACCGCTGCACATGGGCTGCCTGAAGGGCGACGAGGTGCAGTGCGCCTACCACGGCCTGCGTTTCGACAGCAGCGGCGCCTGCACCCACAACCCCCACGGCGATGGCGCCATCCCGCGGGCGGCGAAGGTCAGGGCCTATCCCCTGGTGGAGCGCCACAGCCTGCTGTGGATCTGGATGGGCGAGCCGGCGCTGGCCGACCCGCAGCGCATCCCCGACTTCAGCTGCATGGACGCCGGGCACTGGTTCGTCGGCAAGGGCTACCTGCATGCCAAAGCCAACTACGTGCTGGAAACCGACAACATCATGGACCTCAGCCACGTCGAGTTCCTGCACCCCGCGACCCTCGGCGGCGAAGGCGTGAAGAGCGCAATCACCAGCGTCGAGCAGGAGGGCGACAGCGTCTGGTCGAACCGCCAGACCGTGGCCGAGATCATGCCGGACTTCCTCTACCAGGCGATGAACATCCCCCACGGCACCCCGGTGGACCGCTGGATCGACGTGCGCTGGGACGCCCCCGCCAACATGCTGCTGTACGCCGGCGCGGTGCCCACCGGGCGGCCGCGCAGCGACGGGGTGAACAACCCGATCCCGCACCTGTTCACCCCCGAGACCGGCAAGACCACCCACTACTGGTTCGCCATGTGCTTCCCCAAAGCCATGGGCCCGATGGGCGAGCAACTGGCCCGCGAACAGGTCGAGGCGATTCGCCGGCCATTCGCCACCGAGGACCTGCCGATGCTCGAAGCGCAGCAGGAGATGATGGGCGACGCCGAGTTCTGGTCGCTCAAGCCGGTGCTGCTGGTCGGCGATGCTGGTGCGATCCGTGCCCGACGCGTGCTCGACCGGCTGATCGCCGAAGAGCGCACGGCTGCCGAAGTGGCGAAGGAGGCCGGCCATGCTTGAGGTCCTCGTCAGCCGCCGCCAGCACGAGGCGCAGGACATCCTCGGCTTCGAGCTGCGCTCGCTGGATGGCGCCAGCCTGCCGCCGTTCAGCGCCGGTTCGCATATCGACGTACACCTGCCCAACGGGCTGGTGCGCCAGTACTCGCTGTGCAACGACCCACGCGAGCACGACCGCTACCAGATCGGCGTGCTCCTCGACCCAGCTTCGCGCGGTGGTTCGCGCTGCCTGCACGAGGCGGTGGAAGAGGGCACGCGGCTGCGCATCAGCGAGCCGCGCAACCTCTTCCCGCTGGCCCACGCAGCCGGCCGCAGCCTGCTGTTCGCCGGCGGCATCGGCATCACGCCGATCCTCTGCATGGCCGAACGACTCGCGCAGAGCGGCGCCGCTTTCGAGCTGCACTACTGCTGTCGCTCGGCCGACCGCGCGGCCTTCCTCGAACGCCTGAGCCGGTCGAGCTTCGCCGACCAGGTACAACTGCATTTTGACGACGGCCCCGCCGAACAGCGCCTGGATGCCGCGAGCCTGCTGGCAGCGCCGGCGAACGACACGCACCTCTACGTCTGCGGGCCCGGCGGCTTCATGGCCCATGTGCTGGACAGTGCGCGCCAGGCCGGCTGGGACGAGTCGCGCCTGCACCGCGAGTACTTCGCGGCCGCGCCCGAGCCCGAGGCCGCCAGCGGCAGCTTCGAGGTGCAACTGGCGAGCAGTGGGCAGTGCTTCCGGATTCCGCCTGAGCGCAGCGTCGCCGACGTGCTGCTGGAGGCCGGCGTGGACATCCCGCTGTCCTGCGAACAGGGCATCTGCGGCACCTGCGTGACCCGCGTGCTGGCCGGCGAGCCGGAGCACCGCGACCTGTTCATGACCGCTGCCGAACACGCCCGTAACGACCAGTTCACGCCCTGCTGCTCGCGCTCGAAGAGCCCGCGCCTGGTACTCGATCTCTGAGGAGCCACTGATGATTCCCAGCCCCATCGCCACCTTCGACCCCGCTGCGCCCACCGGCCAGCCCGATTTCCCGCAGGACCGCTGGTACGTCGCCGGCTTCGCCTGGGAGCTCGGCGACAAGCCACTGGCGCGCACGCTGCTCGGGCAGCCGCTGGTGCTGTTCCGCACCGCTGAAGGCAGCGTCGCCGCACTGGAAGACCGTTGCTGCCACCGCGCCTTGCCGCTGTCACTCGGCACCCTCGAGCAGGACGGTCTGCGCTGCGGTTACCACGGCCTGCTGTTCGGCGCCGATGGCCGCTGCCTGGAGATTCCCGGCCAGGCCAAGGTGCCCGGCAAGGCGCTGGTGAAGGCCTTCGTCCTGCGCGAGCGGGACCAGATCCTCTGGCTCTGGCATGGCAGCGGCGCCCCCGACCGGGAGCCACCGGCCTACCCGCACCACGACAGCGGCCAGTACCGCTTCGGCGGTGACGTCTACCACTATGCGGCTCCGTGGCAGCTCATCCACGACAACCTGCTCGACCTCAGCCACCTGGGCTACGTGCACCTGCGCACCATCGGCGGCAATGCGCGCATCCACATGAACGCGCAGATGCAGGTCAGCGGCGATGAGCAGTCGGTACGGGTGGTGCGCCACATGCTCGACTCCGAGCCGCCGCCCACCTACCGCGACGCCTATCCGTTCAAGGGGCGCATCGACCGCTGGCAGGAGATCGAATTCCAGCCCTCGCACCTGTGTATCTGGACCGGCGCGGTGGACGCCGGCAGCGAGCCCATCGATACGCCCGAGCGGGGTGGCTTCCACCTGCGCGGCTTCCATGGCGTGACCCCGGAGACGAAAGAGACCTGTCACTACTTCTGGACCCAGGCGACCAATCCCCAGGCCGACCCGGAAGAGAACCTGAGCCGGGTGCTGGAGCAGACCCGCCTGACCTTCGACGAGGACAAGCAGGTGATCGAGGCGCAGTACGCCAACCTGCTCCGCTTCGGCGAGCGGCCGATGGTCGACATCCATGTCGATGCCGGCGCCAACCGCGCCCGGCGAATCATTGCCAGCCTGCTGGCGGCCCAGGCATGAGCGCGCTGTTTTCCCTGGCCGGCAAGGCTGCGCTGATCACCGGCGCCACCCGTGGCATCGGCCTGGCCATCGCCCGCGAATACGGCCGTGCCGGCGCTCGTCTGGTGATCAGCAGTGAGAGTGCCGAGGACTGTGCGCGAGCGTTGCAGTCGCTGGCGGAGGAGGGCATCGACGTGATCGCCGTCCCCGCCGACCTGCGTGACGCTCACGCCGTGCAGGCCCTGGCGCAGCAAGCTCTGGAATATCTCGGCCGGCTCGATGCGCTGGTCTGCAATGCCGGCGTCGCGCCGCACCTGGGGCCGCTCGGCACGGCCAGCGATGCCGACTGGGAGCTGACCTTCAGCGTCAACCTGCGCAGCGCGCTGTGGCTGACCAGCGCCTTGCTCCCGGCCATGGCCGAAGGTGGCGGCGGCAGCGTGGTGCTGATGGCCAGCATCGCCGGCGTGCGCGGCAACAAGAGCCTGGGCCTGTACGGGTTGTCCAAGGCCGGGCTGGCGCAGCTGGCGCGCAACCTGGCGGTGGAGTGGGGGCAGGCGAACGTCCGTGTCAACGCCATCAGCCCTGGCGTGATCCACACCGAATTCGCCCGCCCGCTCACCGACAATCCCGACGTCCTGCAGCGCCGCCTGGCGCTCACGCCGCTGCGCCGGGTCGGCCGGCCCGAGGAAGTGGCGGCCCTGGCATTGCTGCTGGCCGCTCCCGGTGGCGCCTTCATCAGCGGACAGAATCTCATCGTCGACGGTGGCACGACCATCGGTGACGGCAATTGAAAGGAGACAGCATGCAACAGCTTCCCACCTTCAAACGCGTGGTCACCGGCCACGACGGCCACGGCCAGGCGGTGGTCGCCAGCTGCGGCCCGACGCCGAACAACTTCCCGCTCAAGGCGGTGCCCGGCACGCTGTTCTACGAGGTCTGGAACAGCCTCGGCAGCCCTGCGGCGCTGGACAACGGCGACGACCCCACCGCGCAGCCGCTGCAGCTCAGCCCCGGCCCGCTGGGCAGCGTCATCCGCGTGGTGGATATCCCGCCGGACAGCGTGCAGAACCAGGTCAGCGCCGAAGACGCCGCCGCGGTCTTCGCCGAAATCGGCGAATCCCATGCCGGCACCGGCAAGGCCGACTCGAAGCACAAGCTGATGCACCGCACCCAGACCCTGGACTACGGCATCGTCACCGAAGGCGAGGTCTGGCTGGTGCTGGACGACGGCGAGGTGCAGCTCAAGCGCGGTGACATCGTGGTGCAGCGCGGCACCAATCACGCGTGGAGCAACCGCACCGAAGCAATGGCGCGGATGGTCTTCATTCTTCTCGATGGTCGTTACGCGGCCGAGTTGAAGGAGCAGCTGCCATGAAGCTTGCTACCCTCGATGACGGCAGCCGCGATGGCCGCCTGCTGGTAGTCTCCCGCGACCTGACGCGGGCGGTGGATGCCAGCGGCATCGCCGCCACCCTGCAGGCCGCTCTGGACAACTGGGAGCTGCTGGAGTCCGACTTGCAGAGGCTGTACCAGCGGCTCAACGCCAATGCCGTCGCCGGCGCCTTCGATCTCGACCCGGCGCAACTCGCCGCGCCGCTGCCACGCGCCTGGCAATGGCTGGACGGCTCCTGCTTCCTCAGCCACGGCGAGCTGATGCAGAAGGCCTTCAACCTGGAGCCCATCGAAGGCGTCGAGCGCATTCCGCTGATCTACCAGGGCGCTGGCGACGACTTCCTCGGTCCCCGCGCGGATATCCCGCTGCCCAGCGAAGCCCACGGCATCGACTTCGAAGGCGAGTTTGCCGTGCTGCTCGACGCGGTGCCCATGGGCTGCCCGGCGGAGCAGGCACTCAACCATGTGCGCCTGGTGCTGCAGCTCAACGACGTCAGCCTGCGCGCGCTGGCGCCTCGCGAGATGAAGACCGGCTTCGGCTTCCTCCAGGCCAAGCCGGCATCCAGCTTCGCCCCGGTGGCGGTGACCCCGGACGAGCTGGGCCATGCCTGGCGCGACGGTCGCGTGCACCTGCCGTTGACGGTGGAATGGAACGGCGAATGGTTCGGCCATCCCCATGGCGGCGCCATGCACTTCGGCTTCCATGAGCTGATCGCCCATGCCACCCTGACGCGGCGCCTGAGCGCCGGCACGCTGATCGGCTCGGGCACCGTGTCCAACGCCGATCGCTCGGTGGGCTCGGCCTGCATCGCCGAGCGCCGCGCCATCGAAACCATCGCCCACGGCGCACCGCGCACGGCCTTCATGCACTTCGGCGACCGCGTGCGCATGGAAGCTCGCGGCAGCGAAGGCGAGGTGCTCTTCGGCGCCATCGACCAGCGCGTGGTGCAAGGGGGCTGGCCATGCGCGTGATGGTCAGCGGGGCCAATGGCTTCGTCGGCCGCCTGCTGGTGCGTCGCCTGCTGGAAGTGGGCGAGCTGCGCGGCAGGCGGATCGGAGCCTTGCTGTTGCTGGACCAGAAACTCGACGGCCTGCCTGACGATTCGCGCCTGCGCCGGCATTACGGCAGCGTCACCGATCCGGCCCTGCTGCGCCGTGTGCTGGCCGATGGTGTCGACGTGGTATTCCACCTGGTGAGCGTGCCCGGCGGTGCCGCCGAAGCGCAGTACGAACTGGGTTACCAGGTCAATCTGCAGGCCAGCCTGGAGCTGCTGCACCAGTTGCGCAATCCCGTGCGGCCGCCGGTGCTGGTGTATGCCAGCAGCGTGGCGGTCTACGGCGGCGAGCTGCCGGCGCGGATGGACGAGGAACAGCCGGCGTCGCCGCAGCTGTCCTACGCGGCGCACAAGCGCATGGTGGAAATTGCCCTGCAGGACCTGTCCCGGCGCGGCGAAGTGGACGGGCGCGCCCTGCGCCTGCCCGGCATAGTCGCCCGGCCGCGCGAGCCCAACGGGCTGCGCTCGGCCTTCATGAGCGACCTGCTGCACGCCTGTGCGGCGGGGGACAGCTACACCTGCCCGGTGTCGCCGCAGGCCAGCGCCTGGTGGATGTCGGCCCGCTGCTGCGTGGAGAATTTGCTGCACGCCGCCGAACTCAGGGAGCCCGGCAGCCAGCGGGTGTGGCAACTGCCAGTGCTGCAGCTGTCCATCGCCCAGGTGCTTGCCGGGCTTGCCGCCTGTTTTGGCGAGGCCAACTGCGAGCGCATCGCCTTCGAACCCGATCCGCAACTGGAGGCGCTGTTCGGCGCCTATCCGCCACTGCGCACGCCGCAGGCCCGTGAGCTGGGCTTCTGCCACGACGGCACGGTGGCCGGCCTGCTGCGCAACGCCCTCGACCTCCCGCCGCGTCGCAGCCGCGCCGCCGCCCGCAAAGGAATCTCCGCATGAGCCTGAATCAACGCCGTCTGCTGGACCTGTCCGTGACCCTGGACAACAACCCCTATACCGACCCGCCGCCCCTGCTGCCGAAGATCGACTACATGGACCACCAGCAGGGCTGGCCGGAAATGGCCGCGATGTTCCCCGGCCTGCGCAAGGAAGACCTGCCCGGCGACGAGTCCTGGGCGGCGGAGCGCCTGCAGATCACCACCCACAGTGGCACCCACATGGATGCGCCGTGGCACTACGCGTCCACCACCGACGGTGGCAAACCGGCCTTCGGCATCGACGAGCTGCCGCTGGAGTGGTGCCTGCAGCCGGGGGTGAAGCTGGACTTCCGTCACTTCCCGGACGGCCATGTGGTGACTGCCGCCGAGGTCGAGGCCGAACTGGCGCGCATCGGCCATGCGCTGCAGCCGCTGGACATCGTGCTGGTGAACACCCGCGCCGGCAGCCTGTTCGGCCAGCCGGGCTACCTCGAAGCCGGCGTCGGCATGGGCCGCGAGGCAACGCTTTACCTGCTGGAGCGCGGCGTGCGGGTGGTGGGCACCGATGCCTGGAGCTGGGACGCGCCCTTCAAGTACACCCGCGAACGCTTCGCCGCCTCGGGTGACGCGTCGATCATCTGGGAAGGCCACAAGGCCGGGCGCGACATCGGCTACGGGCAGATGGAGAAGCTCGCCAACCTCGAGCAACTGCCTGACCACGGCTTCCTGGTCAGTTGCTTCCCCTACAAGATCCGCCACGCCTCCGCCGGTTTCGTGCGCGCCGTGGCGATCCTGGAGCCCCTGCCAGCCGTGGGCTGAACGACCCTTTGTCGCCTCGCTTAGAGCGGCGCCATGCAACGTCTTTACTGGCACAGAGAACCTGTCGTTCAGCGAGGCGCGCGCGATGAACAGCCAAGAGGTGGCCCCCGAGACCCGGGGCGTGACGGTGGAGCTGTTGTCCTCGGTCGACCTCGGCCCGGAGATCGAGGGCATGGCCGGCCGGCAATTGCGGATGCGCCGGGTGACCATAGCGCCCGGCGGCGTCTTCGGGCCGGTGCATGACCACGTGGACCGCCCCGGCACGGTGTTCATCCTGCAGGGCACCATCACCGACCATCGCGACGGTATCGCCACCGACTACGGACCGGGCGTCGGCTGGCCCGAGGACCACAACACCATGCACTGGCTGGAGAACCGCGGCAGCGTCCCCGCCGTGGAGATTTCGGTCGACATCGTCCGGCTGGGTTAGTCCCGGCCGGGCGCGTTGTTTCGATCACCACTTGCAAGCGCTCAGTCAATGGCATGAACGAGGGACGACGAGCCGTGCTCGCCGATCAGGAGGGCAGCGATGGACAAAGCCGAGAAGGGCACCTGGCAGCGGGTGCTGGAACCGATCGACCGCATCACCGAAGTGATCTTCGGCCTGCTGATGGCCATGACCTTCATCGGCTCGCTGAGCGTGGCGACCTCGGGGCGGGAGGAGGTGCGCACCATGCTGATCGCCGCGCTGGGCTGCAACCTCGCCTGGGGCCTGGCCGATGCCGTGATCTTCCTGATGCGCACCTGGACCGAGCGCACTCGCAGCCGCACTCTGCTGGAGCGCCTGCAGGGCGGCACCGAACCGCGCGCCGGGCAGAGCCTCATCGCCGCCGAACTGCCACCGCGCATCGCCGCGGCGGCGGGTGCGGAAGGGCTGGAAGTGCTGCGCCTGCGGATGCTGGGCAGCGCCGGCACGCCCATCGAGGCGCGGATCGGCTGGGCAGACATCAAGGGCGCGCTGGCAACCTTCCTGCTGGTGGTGCTGGCGACCTTCCCGCTGGTCATCCCCTTCCTGCTGATCGACCAGACCGGCCCGGCCATCCGCGCTTCCAATGCGGTGGCGCTGGTGATGCTGTTCATCTCCGGCTGGATGCTCGCCCGCTATTCCGGCGGTTCGCCCTGGGCGGGCGGGATTGCATTGGCGGTAGTGGGTACGGCGCTGCTGTTCGCCATCATTGCGCTGGGTGGTTGAGCCCGGTCCAGGTTGAACCCCGGTCGGGGTGAAGCGCCCAGCAGCCGCTTGTACCTGCGTCCTGCGTGGGCGCTGGTGGCTCACTGCTCCGAGGGGGCGATCGGAAGGCCGAAGGCTTTCAGGTCGTTGCGCAATTGCCGTGCGCTGGCGAACTGGATGGCCTGCAGGCCCAGGGCCTGCGCCGCCTCCACATTCTTGCGGACGTCATCGATGAATAACGTGCGGGACGGCGCAAGACCATAGCGCCGGATCAGCAGCTGGAAGATCTCCGGTTCGGGTTTCATCCAACCTTCCTGGCCGGAGACCAGTACCGCTTCGAACTTGCCGAGGAACTCGAAACGTTCTTCGGCCACCGGAAAGGTCTCCGCCGACCAGTTGGTCAGCGCCAGTAAGCGTACGCCGCTCTGGTGGAGTTCATCGAGGACCTGCACGGTGTCTTCCAGGGCACCGCCGAGCATCTCGTCCCAGCGCTCGCGGTACGCCCGGATATGCGGCTCGTGCGCAGGGTGCAGCGCGATGGCCTCGGCGATCGCTTCGGCCCAGGGCCGCCCGCGGTCCTGGCGTTCGTTCCAGGCCTGGTTGCAGACCTGGGCGAGGAAAGCCTCCATCGCCACTTCGTCGCCGTCGAAGACTTTCCGGTAGAGGTAACGCGGATTCCAATCGACCAGCACGCCGCCAAGATCGAAAACCACTGTGTCCACGCTGGTGCTGTCGTCCTGCACTGGCTGCATCTCCCGAGCTGCTGCTCATTCGCGAATGGTAGGTCTGTCCCTGACCTTATCGAACGCAGTGCTCGCGTCAACCATTGCCTGACCGCTCCCGCGGCGGTACAGCCTGACCGTCAGCTCCGCCGTTATCCTTGCGACGGCGCGAGCGTCCGCTTCAGGCCGGCCTGGCTCCCAGTTCGGCGACTACCTGGTCGACGAAACGGCGCAGCTTCGGCGGCATGCGGCGGTCGCTGGCGTAGAGCAGATGGACCTGCCGCGCCGGTGCCTGAAGGTCGGGGAACAGCTGCACCAGGCGGCCCTGCCGGAGGTCTTCGGCGAGCATCATCTCGGCGCCGAGGATGATGCCCAGGCCATCGCACGCGGCGGCGCGCTGCGCGCGGGCGTCGTTGACCTGAAGGCGGCTGCTCTGGGCCAGCAGTTGCAGGCTTTCACCCCCCAGCATCTGCCACCCCCCGGATACCGATGCAGGCCAGGCGGTAAGCCCCAGGCAGTGGTGCCCTTCGAGATCGTCGGGCGTCTGCGGAGTGCCATGCTCGGCGAGGTAGGCTGGCGCCGCGCAGGCAATCAGCCGATAGGCCGCCAATGGCCGCGCGACCAGGCTGGAGTCGTCCAGCGGTCCTATGCGAATCACAGCTTCGAAGCTCTCGTCGATCAGGTCTACCAGGCGGTCACTGAGCGACAACTCGATCTTCACGTCCGGGTGCTGGCGCAGGTAGCGGCCCAGCAGCGGCATCAGGCAGTAGGTGCCATAGGTGACCGGAGCGCTGATCCGCAATCGTCCCCGGGGGACCGCGAGATGATCCAGGGCCAGGGCATCCGCCGCCTCTGCTTCGGCCAGTACGCGTTTGCAGCTTTCATAGTAGTGCTGGCCGATCTCGGTCAGGCTCTGCCGGCGGGTGGTGCGGTTGAGCAGCTTGACGCCCAGGCGCTCCTCCAGCGCGCTGACATGCTTGCCGGCCATCTGCGAGGACATGCCCAGCGCCGCCCCGGCGGAGGAGAACGAGCCGCTGTCGGCGGCCCTGACGAACACCGCCATGCTTTGCAGTCGATCCATGATTCGCTACCTGTGGTTTCGACACTTCCAAATGAAGGCCGATATTTCAGCTGTCTGATTTCAAATAGCATCCTGGCTTCCGGTCTGGCTGGCAAGCGCGGGCCGGTTCCCACTGCACTGCAAGCAAAGGAGTCAGGCGATGCGTATCGGAATCATCGGGGCGGGGTTCATTGGCCGCGCCATGGCGGCACTTGCCGGGAAGAACGGTTGCGAGGTCATGCTCAGCAATTCACGCGGGCCGCACACGCTGGCCAGCACCGCGGCTTCCCTGGGCTGCGAGGTTGGCACCGTGGAGCAGGCGGCGAGCTTCGGCGAGCTGGTGCTGCTGGCGATTCCCTTCTGCCGCTACCCTGAATTGCCGGTGGAAGCCTTCGTCGGGAAGGTCGTGCTGGATGCCGGCAATTACTACCCGCAGCGCGACGGCCAACTCGCCGCGCTGGATGCTCGGCAAACCACCACCAGCGAAATGCTGGCGCAGCACCTGGTTGGCGCCACGGTGGTCAAGGCGTTCAACGCCATCCTCGAGCGTGATCTGGTCGCCGATGCCCGCCCGGCCGGCGCCGCCGATCGTCGGGCTCTACCCATGGCTGGTGACGACCTGCAGGCCAAGCAGGCGGTCAGCGAGTTGCATGAGCGCCTGGGCTACGACGTGGTCGATGCCGGCGCCCTGGTTGAAGGACGGCGGTTCGAGCGCGCCCGCCCGGCTTACTGCAGACGCCTGGACAGCGCCGGCCTGCGCGCCGCACTGGCCGATGAGGGCCCGGACCAGGTTGAAGGCAGCTGGCGTGATTGAACAAGGCATGCGCCGCCGGCAGGCGGTTGCATCGCGAGAGGCGGGATCGATCGCCAACATGACAAGGGAGTGCCATCGCGTGACAAACATTGACCGGAACCTTTTGCGCCTGGGGCTGCTGATTCCATGCTGGCTTTTCGTGGGGGTGGCGCTGACCTCGCTGGGCTACCCCGGCTTCAGCCACCTCGACCAGGCGATGAGTCAGCTGGGTGCAGCAGGTGCGCCGACGCAGGGCTACTCCGCGTGGGTGAACAACTTCCCGCTGGGGGTGCTGTTCGTGCTTTTCGCCGTGGGTGTCGGGCGCAGGTTCGCCGGCTCCCGCCTGGCGTTGCTCGGTGCCGCATTGATAGCACTGCACGGCCTGGCCAGTTTCGCGACCGGCTATTTCTCCTGCGACCAGGGCTGCGCGCCAGCGCAGCCTTCGACGTCCCAGCAGATCCACAACCTGGCGGGACTGGTGATGTTCTTCTCGCTGACGCTGGCCAGCGCGTTGTGGGCGTTCCTGGGCAAGCGACTGTTGTCGTCACCGGGGTTCGGTGGGTTCTCGGGGCTCTGCGTGGTGCTGGCTGTCGCGACGGTGGTGATGATGGCGAGGGCCTTCGCCGACGGGCATGGGTTCGGGCTGTATCAGCGGCTCAATTACGCCGTTTCCGTGATCTGGGTCGCCGGCCTGGCATGGGTTGCTCTTTGCGATGAGTCACGAGCGCTGGTGAGCGAGGCATGAGGGAAGGGGCAGTCCCCTGACGTGCATCGTCAGGGGGGGCTGCCGCTGCGACATCCGCTCAGAAGTCCGCCTTCAGGGTGACGGTGTAGTTGCGCGGGTCACCGTACTGGTTGCTCGCGTTCAGCCAGCCGATGGAGGAGTAGTACTTCTTGTCGAAGAGGTTGTTGCCGTTCAGGGCGACGCTGAGGTTCTTGTTGATCTGGTAGCCGAGGCGGGCGTTCCAGATGGCGTAGCCGGATTGTTTGATATCGCCGACGCCACCGGTGCCGCCGAAGTTGGTGTTGTAGTTCTCGCTCTGGATGCTGGCGCCCGCGCCGGCGGTCCACTGGTTCAGTTCGCCCGGCAGCTTGTAGTCGGCCCAGAAGCGCAGCAGGTGGCGCGGCGTGTAGCTGTTGAAGGTGGAGCCGGAGGACGAGGTGCCGTCACCCGGATCGTTGAGGAACTTGGTCGAGGTGTAGGTGTAGCCGGCGAACAGCTGCAGGTCGCGCAGCACTTCGCCGCTGATCTCCGCGTCGAAGCCCTCGGCGCGAACCTTGCCGCCGGCCACGTAGCAGTTGTCTTCGCCGTTCTGCCCGCATTCCGAGGCGTAGTCGTACTGCGCACGGTTCTCCTGGTCCACGCGGAAGATCGCAAAGCTGGTGTTCACCCGCCCATCCATCAGCTCGCCTTTCAGGCCCAGCTCGTAGTTGGAGCCTTCGATGGGCTTGAGCGGAGCGCTGTCCTGGGTCAGCTCGGTCTGCGGCTTGAAGATGTCGGTGTAGCTGGCGTAGACCGACCACTGGTTGTTCAGCTCGTAGATCAGGCCGCCGTAGGGAGTGAACTCGCCGGTTTCCTTCGAATGCGCCGGGGCGGGGGAGGAGGTGGTGAAACGGGTGAGTTCGTAGTCGTACTGGTAGTTGCTGGTGCGCCCGCCCAGGACCAGGGTCAGTGGCTCGGCCAGCTTGTAGCGAACCACGCCGTAGAGGCCGTTCTGGCGGATGTGACCTTTGGAGGTGCCGGCGTAGGTGGTGCTGAGCATCTCTTCTTCGGTCGGCTCGCGCGGGGAGACCGGGTCGTAGATGTTGATCGGCCCCAGGTTGAGCAAACCGCCCTGCAGGTCGTCGGTCTTCAGGTCGCTGGCGTTGGCGCCGACCACCACCTGGTGCTCCAGGTCGAAGGCACGCCACTTGCCGGCGAGGTTGATGTCGGCGCCCTTGTTGATGTTCTCGAAGTCATAGAGATAGGCGCGCGACTGCATGCCGTCGCCGGTGGCCGGGTCGACCGCGCCACGGCCGAAGCTGTAGAGGATGTCGTTGGTTTCGCGGATGTAGCTGCCCGAGGCATTCAGGCGCCAGTCATTGTTGAAGTCATGGGTGACATCGGCGAAGTAGGTGGTCTGCTTGTTGTTCCATTTGTTCCAGTCCGCACCGGTAAAGGTGGAACGCCCCGCGTGCACCGCGCTGCCGTCCTTGTTGCGCGGCAGGCCGCCGAAGGACGGTGTCGAGTGCAGGTCTTCCACGCTGGCCCCGGCGGCCACTCGGGTATCGTCGGTCAGGTCGTACTCGAGAATGCCGTAGAGCACGTTCTTGCGGCTGTCCGCGGTGTCGTAGAAGTAGTCGCGATCCTCATGGCCTGCTACTACCCGACCGCGCAGCCTGCCGTCGGCGGTGAGCGGGGCGCTGCCATCGATTGTCTGCCGGTAGGTGTCCCAGGAGCCGGCGCTGGCGGTGAGCGAGAGCGACGGCTCGGCCTTCGGGCGCTTGCGCACGAGGTTGATCGCCGCGCCGGGGTTGCCGCTGCCCTGCAGCAGGCCGTTGGCGCCACGCAGGACTTCCACGCGGTCGTAGAGCAGCGTGTCCGAGGTGAAGCTGCTGCCGATGGCGTAGTAGCGGCGGTCGAGGGGGACGCCGTCGTACTGGATGGTTTCCACCTCGAAGCCGCGCGAGTAGATGTACTTGCCGCCGGACGGGCTCTGGTAGGTGGTGATGCCGGTGGTTTTCTCCAGCACCTGGTCCAGGGTGTCGAGGCGCTGGTCGTCCATCGCCTTGCGGGTGATGACGGTGACCGACTGCGGAATGTCCTTCAGGCGCTGGGTGGATTTGCCGATGGTGGCTTCGTTGGAGGTGTAGGAACCGGAGTCTTCCGTTGTCGGCCCCAGGCCCTGGCCGGTGATGATCGTGTCGCTCATCGCCAGCGCCGCCGGAACTTCCTCCAGCACATAGCTGCCGCCCTGGTCCACCGCCCGCAGCCCGGTGCCGGAAAGGAGGGCGGCGAACCCGGCCTCCCGCGAATAGCTGCCGTGCAGGCCGGCCGACTGCAGGTGCGCGGTCTTGCTGGCATCGAACGAGAGCGCGACCCCGGCTTCGCTGGCGAAGCGGCTGAGCACCTCGGTCAGCGACCCGGCGGCGATGTCGTACTGCCGGATGCTCTGCACTGCGCTGGACGCTGCGGACTCTGAGGACTCTGCGCCCTGAGCGACGGGTACGCCGACGACGGCAACGCTGAAGAGGGCAGCCTGCACGTGAATGGCAAGCCGGTGGCGAACGAACGGATACAGCATGGTCTCTCCCCGGTGGTGGTGACCAAGTGGGTCACTGATGCCGGAGTAGCCGAACCAGGGACGAAGAAAGTGCACGCTGATTGGAAAAATCTTTTTGCGCCTCCAGGCCGGCTCAGCCGCGCGGAACCACGGTCACCCAATACCCCGTGCGATACACCGCCGTGACAGGGAAGCTGCGCTCCAGGGCCCTGAGCGCGAGGTTGGTGTCATCCACCGGGAAGGCGCCGGAAATGCGCAGACCACTGATGCGCGGGTCGCACCTCAACCAGCCGTGGCGGTAGCGTCCCAGTTCCTCCAGCAACTCGCCCAGCGGGCGGTCGATGGCAATCAGGCTGCCTTGCGCCCAGGCACCCACCGAGGCGTCGTTGGCCTGCACAGGCTGGATGACGCCGGAGACGATCCGCGTGTGCTGGCCGGCTTCCAGGCGCAACGGCTTGTCCTGGCCGGGCACCGAGACTTCGACGGCTTTCTCCAGCACCGCCACCTCGGTTCCGTTGCCCCAGCTGCCCACGCTGAAACGAGTACCCAGCGCGCGCACGGTGGCGTCGGTGCTGCGTACGCGGAAGGGCCTGTCGAGTGCATCGGTTGCGGTGCTGATCAGCACCTCGCCGGCGCGCAGGACGATCAGACGCTGGTTCGCATCGAACAGCACATCCACGGCGCTGTCCGTGCCCAGTTGCATCCGGCTGCCGTCCGCCAGGGTGAAGTGGCGACGTTCGCCGACCGCGGTCCGGTAGCCGGCGGTGTAGCGTTGGCGTACGTCACTGCGCCAACCCAGGGTGGCCAGCCCGCCCAGCGAGGCGAGCACGACGAAGCTGCGCAGCACCTGGCGCCGGGACTGCCCGGCCGAGGCCAGCGTGGCAGCCGCCAGGCGACCCGGCACGCGGGCCATCTGCAGGTTCACCGATTCGATGCGTTGCCAGGCGCGCTGGTTGATCGGGTCGGCCGCCAGCCAGCGTTGCCAGGCCCGCTGATCGCCGTCTCCCGGCGTCGCGTTGGCCAGGCGTGCGTACCAGCGGGCCGCTTCGCTGATGGCTTCGCGTTCATTGGGTTGCAGGGAGTCGTTCACAGGACTCCCGCCATGGCCAGGCAGCAGTGCTCCATGGCCTTGGCCATGTACTTGTTCACCGTGCGCAGGGAGATACCCAGTCGCTCGGCGATCTGGTTGTAGGTCAGCCCTTCGAGCTGGGAAAGGATGAAGGCCTGCCGGACCTTCGGCCCCAGGCCATCGAGCATCCGGTCGATTTCCTGCAGCGCCTCGAGCAGCAGCGCCTGTTCCTCGAGGGACGGCTGCACCGCTTCGGGCAGCAGCGCCAGCGCCTCCAGATAGGCGCGCTCCAGCGAACGGCGGCGGTACAGGTCGATGACCAGGCCCCGGGCGATGGTCTGCAGGTAGTGCCGGGGCTCGCGGATCGCCTCGGCGCTCCGGGCCATCAGCACGCGAACGAAGGTGTCCTGCGCCAGGTCAGCGGCATCGGCGGCATCGTTGAGGCGCTTGCGCAGCCAGCCACGCAGCCAGCCATGATGGTCGCGGTAAAGCATCCCTACCGCCTGCAGCGACGAATCCCCCTGCATTGCAATCCCCTAAGAACAATTTGCAAACGACAATCGTTATCAAATATACGGGATGTGGGGTTGCTTGAAAACTGCAGGTTGGCGATGGTCCGTTTCTGCCCGATGGCTGGCCGGTGCGGAGGGCAGCTTCCGGCCAGGAGCGGACACCGAACAAGCTGAGTGGAGAGCCTTAGCCGTCAAACCTGCGCCTGACGGCCCGCTCAACGTCTCTAGAACAGATACTTGAATCCGACCGCCGCATCGTAGCCATGACTGTCACCATCGAAGGCCTCGCGGTAGCCGGCGGAGACGGTGAAGGTCACCTTCTCGCTGGCCTGATGGTCGACCCCCAGGTTGATCTCGCCCCAGGTGCCATCGATGTCCGCCTCGAACGGGATGTAGCCTGACTGCGACGAGAATTCGGTCTTCGGCTGGCCCTTGAATTCATGCCAGACGCTGGGACGAATCCAGCCTTGAGTGCGACGGCGAGTCTTGTCGCTGCCCTCTGTCTCCCAGTCTTTAGCTAGACGCACGCCCAGTCGGCCGATCAACGATTCCACATCGCGGAAGCGCACGTCGGCCCCCACGTCGTCGCTGTCGTCGAGGTCGACGTAGCTGTAGATCACCTGCGCCTGGGGCTCGACCCACAGGTTCTTGCTCGCCTCGTAGGGGTAGCCACCTTCCAGCGACCCGGTATAGCCCCAGCCCTTGGTCTTCAGCTTGGCCAGCTCGTTGGGGCGCGCCTCGATGTCGTATCGGCTGACCTGCAGAACACCGTCCAGGTACCAGCCTTCGCGGCCGAAGTGCGTCCAGTAGCCGCCCAGACTGTACGCCCGCAGCGTGTCATCGCCGGCATTGCTTCCGGTGTAGTGGCTGACGCCGGCGTCCATACTGCCGATGCCCAGCGAGAAACCGGCCTGATCGCGACTGCCGTCGGCCCGCTCTTTCCGGTACAGGTCGGCGCCGACCTGGAAGGCAGTCAGGTCGTAGTTGTACTCCGGGGTCTTGCCGACGGCGTCCTTGCGGTCACCGTCCTGCTTGCCGCTGCGATAGATGACGCGCCCCCAGCCCAGGGAGGGGCCCCAGGTGCTTTCATCCTGGGCCGGTGGCTGTTGCCAGCCTGTCGGTCGCTCCTCGCCCACGCGCTCGTGGAGGGTGTCGACCAGGGTTCGGTTATAGACCAGCGCCAGTGCGGGGAGCGCGCCGTAGAGCGGCACCTCGGGACGGAAATTCGGTTGCGGCGATGGCTCTGGGGTTGGATCCGGGGCAGGATCGGGGCCGGGATCCGGATCTGGACCAGGGTCTGGGTCTGGGTCTGGATCGGGGCTCGGATCTGGATCTGGATCTGGATCTGGATCCGGGTCGGGATCAGGCGCGATGGCGGTGGAGCGCAGGTACCAGGCCTCATCGTTGCTGCCGTCGATGCGCGAGCGGCGCAGCGTGTACTCGTAGGGGCCAGCGACAACGCGGCCAGCCAGGCGAAAGGCATCGAGGGAAGTCGTAGCGCCATTCAGGGTATCCACCACCAGGATACCGTTGCCGGTGGTCAGCGCGCCTTGTCCCACTACGCCGCCGGCATCCCGTGCGTTGCGGATCAGCACGGCGGTATTGCCAGTCGGCAGGGCGGTGGCACTACCGCCATCGATCACCAGTTTGTCTGAAGGCGAATCATCGCCGCCCAGGAACGTGTTGAGTGCAATCGTGCCATCGCCACTGTAGGTATTGACGGTCAGAGTCTTGAACACACCTCCCACCGGAGCGGAAAAGTCAATCAGGCTGGGATCGTTGACCAGGTTCGTCACGTTGGAGTCGCCGGTCATGCGCCACACGCTGTTGGCAGCCATGGACAGATTGGACGTACTGCCTGATTGCGTGAGAATGCGCCCCTCTATCTGCGTACCGCTCGCGTTGATGTCCGCCGTTGCAGCGGAGTCCGCGCCGATATTGATGGCAGCATTGCCGCCCGATACGAACGAGTTGCTCAGATCGATCGTGGCGGGACCGGTAGTCAGGTGAATACCATCAGCTAACGCAGAAGAAATCGTCGAGCCGGTCAGCTCAAAGACTTTCGCTGCTGCCCCTGTAGTGCCGGTCAAATGCAGGCCCTGGGCGTTGGCACCGGTTGTCCGCAACTCAGCGCCAGTGGTACTGAAACGCGTGGCATTGGGCGAGACACGTACCGCGTCGGCGGCTGCACCTTGTGTAGTGACGACTGTGTCAGTCGAGCCTTCAGGCCCCAGGTTGATCGTCCCCCATCCCTCCACATGAACACCGTATGAAGCCTGGCCCACGGTCTGTACCTGAGTTCCATTGATGTCCATGACCGCGCCCGATTGGTTGCGTACAGCCACTGACCGATCAGCTTGAGTCTGGATAACACCTCCCGTCATGGTCGCCGGTGCCGAACCGTTGATAAAAATCCCGAAGGTTCCAGGATCCACGACAGTAATCTCGGTATCCTTCAAATCCACCCGTCCCGCGCCAGTGGCGTAAACGCCATGACTGTGATCAGACCGAATACGCACACCGTCCGCGTCAAAGACGCCATTGCTGTTTACATAGACGCCAACGGCTCCCATGCCCTGCGCGTGCACGGAGGTGCCCGAGCCGGAGAATTTTCCACTTGATTGAATGAGAACGGCGTGAGCCTCGGAGCCTTGCGTCGTGATAGATCCGTCCGTGGCCTGGACCTCACTGCTACTTTCGAAAACCTGCACGCCATATGCCCTGAAACCCTGGTCGAGATGGCGGTATTACGCAAGTCGGCTTTGGCACCTCGCCAAACTTGGGCTCCTATAGAGGTGTCCCGCAGCGTTGTCAGGGTGGAGTCCCGCAAGACCGTCGTGGCCATCGCTCCGTAGGTGCGCAGCGCATCGGAGCCGACGTAGTCCGTGGTGACGTAGACTTCGGCTCCGTCGAACTGCGAGGGCACAGCCGTGCTGATAACGTTATAAATTCCCCGCACGCTGCCGCCGGTTGCATAGACATAGGTTCCGCCGGGATTCACAACGATGCTGCCGCCATTGAGGTACAACCCGTCAATCGCATTCCCACTGACGTTGATATGGATCGGCGTGCCGTCCCCGAGATGGGGGTCAAAAATTGCGGTACCGCCGAGAACCCGCACACCGCTCCCGCCCAGCTGGGGTGGGAAAGGAGGGAGGGGGCTTATAACTGTGCCGCCGACGAAAGTCTTTTCTTCGCCGGCGAGAACCTGGAATGGCGTTGTGTAAGTGTCTTCGGGAATCAACACCGCGCTCGCCGGTGAAGCATCGAGACATGCCAATATGGCCAGCGTTACGGAGGTCGGGCGGATCAGCTCGGAGATACCGGGCCGGTGCCTGCTGGGGGCTGTCTCGCCTCGGCGCAGACACGGAAGGGACAGCGGGACGTGCTGGCTGGGTAGGTCTTCCTTTACTGCGCTTGCCAGGCCTGGGGGTTTCATAAGCGCTCCATGCTGGGTCCAACGGCCAAAGGGCGGCGGAATGGAACGCAGAATCCAAGCAGCTCGGTATGAAAGCGCGACCATCCCTGTCAATGCGATTGACCGTAGTACGTATAGGGCCTTTGGGCAAACAACCCACGTGACCCGGCAGGACACTGCACAACCGTAAATCTCTTTCGGCGGGATCGGCTGCATGACGAACATTCCGTCTAGGTAGGCGGCCGATTGTCTTCACTGACAGCGATTGGCCGTCCGGTTTGAGTCGGTTGCTGTCACCAGCAGAAAGCAAGGCCCTTAGAAGATCTGAACGCGCTCCGGGTGATTCTGAGCCCCGGTTTCCCACAATTTTCGAGTGCTTCCTGAGTTGGTTGTTGTTTGTCGTCAGGCTGAAATGCCGTAATGGCAAGGCCTGCAGGCGATTGATACACCAACTTGGGCCTTGAATCCCCAACCGCCCCTCATCACCGCAAGAAACAAAGCGCCCGATGTTGTGCATCGGGCGCTGGCCAGTGACATAGGCAGATCGGCGTTGCGTTACGGCGTCATGTTGATGCCATTGGGGTTCTTCGACACCGCCACAGTCTTGACCACCTTGCCTTCCTTGATGTCTACCTTCGACACAGAGTCGGCGAAGGAGTTGGTGACGTAGGCATAACGTCCTTCACGGTCGATCACCACACCATGGGCACCAGCTCCGGTTTCCACGGTACTGGCGACCTTGAAGCTTTCCAGGTCGACCACGCTGACCGAGTTGCCGGGCTTTTCATGTGAGCCCTGGTTGGCGACCACCAGGGTGCGCGAGTCCGGGGTCACGAACAGCTGAATGGGCATGTTGCCGACGCTCACCTTGTGCGCCACCTTGCGTGTGGCGGTGTCGATCACGGCGACTGCGTTTTCACCGGCCAGGGAAACGGCAACCAGGCGACCGTCCGGGGTGAAGCCGACCTGTGCGGGCATCTTGCCGACAGGGATCTGCGCCACTTCTTTGCGGCTGGCGGTGTCGACGACCGATACGGTGCCGCCCTTCATGTCTGCGATATAGATCTCCTTGCCATCCGGACTGATGCGCAAGCCATGGGGGAACTTGCCGACCGGGATGGTCGCCAGCGGGCTGCGGGTCGCGGCATCGATCACGCTGATGGTGTTGTCGGCGCTGTTGCTGACGTAAGCCAGGCTGCCGTCGGGGGACACCACCACATGCGCGGGGTGCTTGCCCACTGGCACTTTGGCGACCACCGCCTCGGTGCCGGCATCGATGACCCAGACTGCACCGGGCTTGTCATGGTGCCCACCCTCGCTCTCCTGCTTCGCTCCGTCAGCGGCCATCTTGCCGGGCTCTCCCATGTTGGTCACCCAGACGAACTTGCCGTCGGGCGATACCTGCACGTTGTGCGGCTTCATGCCGACATGGATGCTGGACAGGGGTTTCAGGGAAGCGGCGTCGAGCACGTCGACCACCGCCGCGCCCTCGTTGGCGGTATAGACCTTGTCGGCGGCAAAGGCGCTGCCTGCAAAGGCCAGCAGGCCGATCTGCACGGCGGCCAGAAGCTTGTTCTTGATGCTTTGCATGTCGATCTCCTCGTTGAAAAAGCGTACTCGTCCGCGCCAGGCTCTCTAGCGAGCCAGCGTGGTCATCTGTCATGGGGCATCACCTGGCGGGCTCAGCCCGTCTGCTCATCCCAGCGCCATGGCGCGGCGATAGTCGTCGCGCAGCAGGGAGCTGCCGGCGATGAGCGAAAGTGATGGTTGGTCGAGGCATCCGACCCCTGTGCGGGGGCAGGGGCTGTGCATGGGGTCTGTGCGCGTTCATCCGAACGCTTTCTGTGTGGCTTATCCATGTCCACCTTCCGGGGAAGTCGGGCGCCGACGGCGAGTCGACGCCTTGTTGCAGTTACCGGCAGCAGCAGCCGCGCTTTTCCTTGGCTTCACCGGCGTTGGCGGTCACCGTCCCCACTGCTGCCGGGCTGTACCCGGCGGCGCGCACGGCGTCGAGAAACTGCATCGGGTCCTCGTCGGACTCGATCTGCAGCCGACGCGCCGACAGGTCGACCTTCACAGCGGCACTGGCGTCCACTGCCGCAATGACCTTGCGCAGAGTGGCTTCGCAGTGGCCGCAGGTCATGTCTTTGACTTCAATGCTGATCATCTCTCGCGACTCCTGTTGCTTGGTGGATGGAGCCACTTTCAACCTTGACATCATGTCAAGGTCAATGCGCATCAAATGCCTTTTCAACCTGCCGGACGAACGGTCGTGAAAGCCGCGGGACCTTAGCCCGCCTCCGTGGCGGCATGGCGCCGCTGTATTTCGTCCATCTTTCTCGCCAATTCCTCGGGAGTGAGAATCTGCTTCTCGAAGCAGAGGTTGGCGAACGCCACGATCCACCGCTCGTAGTAGCTCAGCGCCGAGATCATCTGCGCACCCAGTGCTTCGACGCCGCGGCGTTTTTCCTCGGTATTGATGATCTTGTGGAAGTCGAGGACATCCGCCAGGGCATGGCAGCGCTTTTCCCAGGGCTCCAGCACATGTTCGGTCCGGTCGATCGGGCCGGCCTCGTCGCCGCCGATATCGTTGGGAAGGCGGCGGACCAGTTGTTCACTCTGAGTCATGGGGCGCTCCTTGCGTCCGGGGCGGTGGCGGGAATGACACCGATCATCGAGTCACGGGTCACCAGAGCGGCCAGTTGTTCCTCGTTGTAACCGTCGGTTCCCTCGGGGCGTTTCGGCACCACCAGGAAGCGCACCATCGCCGTGGAGTCGCTGACGCGGATCTCCACATCATCGGGGATCTGTGTGCCGAACTCGGCCAGCACCGCACGCGGCTCGCTGACCGCACGCGCCCGGTAAGGCTTGAGCTTGTACCAGTCCGGCGGAAGCCCCAGGAGCGGTCTCGGGTAGCAGGAACAGAGCGTGCAGACGATAAGGTTGTGGACCTTCTCGGTGTTCTCCAGGGCTATCAGCTGCGTATCGTCATAGAAGCTGATGCCCAGCTCTTCACAGGCCGAACGACCGTTGGCAAGCAGGCGCGCCTTGAATGCCGGGTCGGTCCATGCCCGCGCAACGACTCTGGACCCCAGTGCGGGCGTCCGCGAATCCAGCACTTCGATCTGCCGGCGAATCTCGTCGGCGCCTATGAGCCCCTTGGCCACCAGCAATTCGCGGACGGCCGTCTCCATGATCTCGTAGTAGCCCGGCCCGCCGGACTCTGCAATTTCGTCGTGGGTATGGTCATGGTCATGATCGTGGTCGTGTCCCTTTTCGCTCATTGATCGACTCTCTCCAGCCAGGTTTCGAAGACCTCGATCCTCAGCCCATCCTGGGCCGAGCCCGCGTACTGCGGCCAGATCTCGGTCATGGGGAATGCCATACGGTAGTAGTGACGCTTTGCACCCGCGTTACGGCCAAAGCCTTCCTGCTCGTTGTCTACGGCAGACGGTTCGACAACGGCCTCGACCGTGCCCACCTTGCCGCGGATATAGATCGGTACTCGGTAATGCCCCACCGGCGAGCGAGTGGCGACGCGTACCCGCTCGCCCGGACGGAAAGCAGGCTGCTCTGCCAGAGCGAAGACGACATCGGGGGCGGGAGCAGAAACGTCCCACGGGCGAACAGTCATGGAATTGTCTCCTCGTTTGCAGTCATCGCGAACCTGTCGCAGGTACTCAGGCCGGACAAGAACTGCGCTGTCGGAACAGACCGGTCTGTGTCAGTCCAAGCCAGCCACGCCGCGCAACAGCGGCCCCACCACAGCCAGCGGTGCTGCGATTTCCGGCGGCAAACCGTACTCCGTAGCAAGGACGCTGGCGGCATCCTGGTAATCGATATGCGCCGCACCCTGCTCGTCTTCCCAGACCACCGCGCGCAGTGGCAGCTCCACCGCCGCATGGGCGTTGGCCTGCATGGCCGGAGTGCCGCCTTTGGGATTGCCGAACAGAATCAGTTGCGTCGGGCGCAGCGAGGTCCCGGCCTGCAGAGCAGCCGCTCTTTGATCGATATCCGCAAACACGGTCACCCCGTGCGAGTCCAGCGCCTCGTGGAGGCGCGCCAGCGTGGTGGCAAAATCGAAGCGACTGGTGAGTGTCTGTGTACGGGATGGATGCGCCATCTATAGGTCTCTGTGGTCACGGTTGGAAGGAGCCACGAAGACGATAGACCGTATCTGAAAGACTGCTCTATTAACCTTTGTCGGTATATGTCCGCCCACCCTGGAGAGGGCTGGGCGGACGCAAGCGAGTGGTCTTCGGCGGACAGAGAGCCGGGCTGATCCTGGTATTGGCACGCACCTAGGGCGAGCCGCTGGACGAGGCGGAGATCAGCCTGTTCCTGGTCGACCCCGACAGCCCCGGCGTGCGCCGCCGGGACTACCCGACGCTGGACGGGCGCATGCCCACCGCCGCCCTGCTGGGCGCGGAAGGCGGCGCGCTGGCCGCGCTGCGCTGCCAGCAGGGAAGGGCCATCGCCGCGCAGTGCGCCGAGGCGGTCGGCAGCAAGCGGCCTGTGCGCTGACCCTCGACTACCTGAAAACACGCCAGCAGTTCGGCAACGTCATCGGCAAGTTCCAGGCGCTGCAGCACCGCATGGTCGACCTGCGTATCGAACTGGACCAGGCCAGCTCCATGGCGCTGCTCGCCGCGTGCCTGGCCGATGAACCCGATAGCATCGAGCGCAGCCGTGCCCTGGCGGCGGCCAAGTACATCGTCAGCTGGGCAGCCCGCCTGATCGCCGACGAGAGTGTGCAGCTCCACGGCGGCATCGGCCTGACCTGGGAATACCAGCTCTCGCACCATGCCAAGCACCTGCTGATGGTGGCCCGCCAGCTGGGTGACGATGACCACCATCTGCAGGTCTTCAATGACCTGATGTCGCCTGCCTGATCTGCGCGGAACTCGTCGACCGGGCCGCCGAGCACCCGGTGCTGCGGCCTCTCCGAGCGTCTGATGCTGCTGGCTGATTTGCAGAGCTTTGCGACAGTCAGCTAGCGCACCAGCGCGGAGACTCTCTCCGTGGCCGCTACATCCCGTTGTGGAAGTCGCGGTGCTCGAGCTGGATGCGCTCCTTCAGGCCCTTCATGCTGTGGGCGTATTCGCTGAGCACGCGCAGGGCCCAGTCGGACCGGCGGCGGATGCGCAGGTCGTCTTCCCCGGCGGGTTCGACGGTGTTCAACACCTGGTCGACCTGGCGGATGACCAACTGCTCGGGCAGGTAGCAGATGCGCGAGTTCTTGTAGCTGGAGGCGCGCAGTTCGGAGAGCGGGTAGGAGCCGCCCAGGCCCGCCGACACGCCCACCAGCAGCGCCGGCTTGTGCGCCAGCTCGGCATAGCCGGCGTAGAGGAACAGGTTCTTCAGCGCCGGGCAGGCCATGCCGTGCCACTCGGGCGAGATCACCACCAGGGCGTCGGCACGCTGCAGTTGCCCGGTCTGCTCTACCCAGGCGTGGTCCTCGATCGGCGCCGGCCAGAGTGGCAGCGGGGTGCGGCCGAGGTCGACGACGCTGGCGCTGCTGCAGATTTCCAGCGCCTGCAGGCGCTCGGCCAGATAGCGGGCGACCTTGGCGGACTGGCTCGATTGCTGGCTGGAGCCGGCGATCAGGGTGACGTTCAGGTTCATCGGGCGATCTCCGTTGCATCCTGGGACTGTGTCTGTGGTTGTGCATCACGCACCAGCGGCCAGAACACTTCCTGCTGCCAGCTCACCGGATGCATGTCCTCGATGCCATAGGCCGGAGGGCGGCGGCGGGTGATCTTCGCGGTGCCGAACAGCACGTCCCAGAAGAACAGCAGGTTGCCGAAGTTGCCCTTGTAGTTCGTCACGCCGTCCTCGGCGTTCAGGCCGTGGTGCGCGGAGTGGGTGGCAGGCGTCGAGATGGTCCGCTCCAGCAGCCACATCAGCGGGCGCAGTACGCGGATGTTGTAGAGCTTGTCGTCCCAGGCGACGCTGCTGTGTGCGCCGAAGATCACCAGCATCTTCACGATCAGGTAGCCGTAGTAGAAGTTGGCCAGCCCCAGGTAGACCAGTGCGCTGGTCAGCCAGATGCCCGGCATCAGCAGGTAGTAGAAGCTGTTGTTGCGATAGACGATGCGGATGCTCATGTACGGCGCCGAATGGTGGGCGCGGTGCAGGGCATAGAGGAAGGGAACGCGGTGGGTCAGGCGGTGCCACCAGTACTGCGTCATGTCGTCGAGCACCAGGAACAGGCCGAGGGCGGCGTACCACGGCAGGTCGGCCAGGCGACCCTGCAATTGCGGGGCGAAGTGGCCCAGCAGGTGGTTGGTGGTGAACAGGATCAGCGGGAAGGTGACCAGCAGCAGGATGCCCGAGCCGAAGATTTCCACCAGGGCGTCGCGGCGCCGGGAAGCGGGCTGGCGGAAACACGCGCAGGCCATTTCCAGCAGTATGAAGGCAATGAAGATCGCGACCACCACGGGGGTCGGATTATTGGCGAGCAGTTCAGAGTTCATGGCACTCTCTTCTTGTTGGCTTCTTGTTGGCTTCTTGTTGGCTTCTTGGTTGCCCTTCGGGGCGCGGCAAGCACAATAAGAAAACAAGGGCTCGGCCCACGTCAGGCGTGAAATGGACAGAAATCCCCGAGAAGTGGCCAATCCGCAGCGTTACCACCGTGGTTCACTGGGGCTGGTGCTGGAGCGTTACCTGCTGGGCATGCGCCGGCATCGCGAGGGCGACTACAGCATGGTCGCCCTGGAGGAGCTGCTGGCCGAGGCCCAGCAGCACGACCCTGCCATCGGTCTGCACCTGTTCGGCCAGTTCACGGCACAGGACCGCCACATCCTGGCGATCTCCGCCGGCTACTGCGCCAGCATCGGCGAGGCCCTGCAGCTCTGGGCGCGATACGGGCGACTGGCGTCGGACATGGACACCATTGACTACGTCGAGGACGAGAATGGCGCCGGGGTGGAAGTGATGATCGATGCCCCGGCCGATCTCGCGCGTTTCACCGTCGAGCACTACTTCGTCATGAGCCTCACCGTGATGCGTGAGGCCACCGGCTGCCCGATCACACCTTTGCGCGTGGAGTTCAGCCACCCGCGCCCGGCCTATCACGCCCGGTACGCTGAGGCGTTCGGCGTGCCGGTGACGTTTTCCGGTCGCGGCAATCGCCTGTACTACGCGAAAGAGGACCTGACCAGAGCGCTGGCAAGCCGCCACGCCGGCATGCTGGAGATCATCTGCCAGGAGCTGGAGCGTCGCCTGGGCCGCCAGCGGCAGCTCAGTGGCTGGGCCGGGAAGCTGGCGCGGAACATGCGCCGGGCCCTCGCTGAAGGGCGGGTGCCCGGCCTGGAGGAGCAGGCTGTGGCCCTGCACCAGAGCGCGCGGACCTTGCGCCGACGCCTGGAAGAGCAGGGGCTGAGCTTCCGCCAGTTGCTGGACCTGGTTCGTGGCGAGCTGGAGCAGCACTTCGAGTTGCAGGGGCTGACTGCCGGCGAGATCGCTACACGCCTGGGCTACGGTGACCAGGACGCCTACCAGCACGCCCGCCGGCGGTGGCGCGAGGCCGAATAATCGGTGCCGGACCCGTTGGCCAGCGCGGGCACAGTCCCTGCTTCTACGAGCGCAGCCCAGGCGGCCATTGTGCTGGCTTGCTCATTTCACGACAGGTGCCAGCATGGCGCGGCGGAAAGCAGTTGCTAGAGTAACGGGCAGGCGGTGGCACGGCAGTGTGTCTGGAGCGCAGCTCCAGCACGCCATCGGCAGGGAATCCGAATCGACGGAACAAGGAACAAACCCGTGTCCATGCGTGAACAGATTGCAGCCCTGGAGGCCGCCGTTTCGGCGCAGGTGCTGGGCCAGGAAGAAACCGTCCGGCACATCCTGCTGGGCCTTCTGGCCAATGGTCATGTCCTTCTGGAAAGTCTCCCGGGCCTGGCCAAGACCCGTACCGTAAAGACCCTGTCGCAGCACCTCGATGCGCGGATGAGCCGGGTCCAGTTCACCCCCGACCTGTTGCCCTCGGACATCACCGGTGCGGAAATCCTTCAGCAGACCGAGCAGGGCAACCAGCTGAAATTCCAGCCCGGGCCACTGTTCGGCAACGTAATCCTCGCCGACGAGATCAACCGCGCCCCGGCCAAGGTCCAGGCGGCACTGCTCGAAGCCATGGAAGAGCGGCAGATCACCGTGGCCGGGCAGACCCACCGCATGCCCGGGCTGTTCATGGTGCTCGCCACGCAGAACCCGATCGAGCAGGAAGGCACCTATCCGCTGCCCGAGGCGCAGATGGACCGCTTCCTGATGAAGCTGCTGATCGACTACCCACGGGTCGAGGACGAATCCCGCGTGCTGCAGCTGGTGCGCGCCGAGGAGCGCAGCCAGCAGTCCGGCACGCCGCCCGAGGCGATCACGCCGCTCGCGCAGGAGGCCGTGTTCGAGGCCCGCAAGGAAGTCGGCGACGTGCATGTTTCCGAGGCCATCGACCGCTACCTCATCGACCTGATCAACGCCACGCGCCGTCCGGCCGACTACGACGCCGACCTGGCCCGTTGGCTGAAGGTGGGCGCCAGCCCGCGCGGCGGCATCAGCCTGGACCGGGTTTCCCGCGCCCACGCCTGGATGGCGGGTAACGACTACGTGACGCCCGACGATGTACGTGCCGTGGTGCACCCCGTGCTGCGCCATCGCCTGCTGCTGTCCTATGACGCCGTTGCCGATGGCGTGGCGGCCGATCAGGTGATCGACCGTCTGCTGGACAAAGTGGCGATCCCGGCCTGAGGAGGGTTTCCATGGCCGAATCGCAGCCGGTTGCCGATGGTTTTGTCTATGCGTCGCTGCCGCAGCTGATGCTGCTGGAGCACCGCGTGCGCGGGCTGAGCTTTGTGTCGCGGCAACCGCTTTCCAGCGTGCTCTCCGGCAGCCACGCCGCGCGCCTGCGCGGGCGCGGCCTGAGCTTCGACGAACTGCGCCAGTACAACCCCGGCGATGACCTGCGCCACCTCGACTGGCGCGCCTCGCTGCGCTACGGCAAGCCCTTCGTGCGCAGTTACACCGAGGAGCGCGACCGGCCGACCCTGTTGCTGGTGGACCAGCGCATGAGCATGTACTTCGGCTCCCGACGCAGCTTCAAGTCGGTGCTCGCCGCCGAGCTTGCAGCGCTCGGCGGCTGGATGGCGCTGCAGGCCGGTGACCGGGTCGGCGGCCTGGTGTTCGGCGACCGACACATCGAGTACATCCGCCCCCTGCGCAGCCGGGCGCGGGTAGAGGCGCTGTGCGCGGCCATCGTCCGCTACAACCACGCGCTGCACGCCACGCACAGCGACGAGGACTCACCGGGGCAGCTGGACCGTGTGCTGCGCCAGTGCCTGGGCGTGGCCGGACACGACAGCCTGGTGGTGATCATCAGCGACTTTGCCGGCGTCACCGAGCAGACGTTGCAACTGCTGCGACAGCTGAGTGCGCACAACGACGTGCTGGCCCTTCAGGTCTTCGACCCCATCGCCCTGCAGCTGCCCGACAAGGGACGGGTGACGGTCACCCAGGGCGAGCTGCAGGTCGAGCTGGAAGTGGGCCGGCGCCAGGTCCACCGGCCGCTGGGTGAGTTTCTTTCCGGGCGGCTCAAGGATGTCGCGACGCTGCTGCGCCGCAGCCAGGTGCCGCTGATGATGTTCAGCAGCGGCCGCGACGCCCTGGAGCAGCTGCGCGGCGAACTCGGGCGCCTGGCGCGATGAGCATTCCCAGCATCGATCAACTCCAGGAACTGGCGCCGCCGGCTCCGCTGGTCAGCTACTGGCCGCAGACCTGGGCCTGGGTCTGGCTCGCCATCGTGTTGCTGCTGCTCCTGGCGACATGGGGCTTCTGGCGCTACCGGAAATGGCAGCGTGATCGCTACCGGCGCGAGGCGCTGGCCTTGCTCGATGAACTCGGTGCGGCCATCAGAGAGCCTTCCCATCGATTGGCCGCGCTGCGCCAGTTGCCGATTCTGGTCAAGCGTGTCGCGCTGTCGATGCCCGATGGTGCTGCTTCGGCGCCCCTGGGCGGTGCTGACTGGCAGGCCTTTTTGCAGGCACGCACCCCGGCGGCGCTGCCGGCCGATCTGCAGCGGCAACTGACGCTGCTGGCGTACGCACCTGACTCCAGGGTCGCGAATATGGACGAGCAGGAGGTACAGGCGCTGCTGTCGGCCTGCCGGCAATGGGTCGAGGTGCACCATGTGGCAGCTTGAGTACCCCTGGTTGCTGCTCCTGCTGCCCTTGCCCTGGCTCGCCTGGCGCTACCTGCCGGCCTACCGCGAGTCGCGCAGCGCCCTGCGGGTGCCGTTCTTCGCCGCCATGAGCCACGCTGCGGGCCAGGAGCCAAGCCGTGGCGGCACCGCTGGCGGGCGCTGGCAGTTGCCGCTCAACCTGCTGGTCTGGGCACTGGTGCTGCTCGCCTGTGCGCGCCCGGTGCTGGTGGAGAAGCCCATCCAGCGCGTGCAGCCGATCCGCGACCTGATGCTGGCCATCGACATCTCGCAATCCATGGAAACCAGCGACTACCGGGATGCCGCAGGCAATCGCGTGGATCGTCTGAGCATCGTCAAGGGCGTGGTGCGCGACTTCATCGGCCAGCGCAAGGATGACCGCATCGGCTTGATCGTCTTCGGCACCGGTGCCTTCGCGCAATCGCCGCCGACCCAGGACCACGCCAGCCTGCTGATGCTGCTGGACGAAGTGGGCATCGGCATGGCCGGGCCCAACACCGCCCTGGGCGATGCCATCGGGCTGACCCTGAAGCTGCTGGAAAAGGCGCCGGAGCAGCAGAAGGTGCTGATCCTGCTCACCGACGGCAATGACACCGGCAGTGCCATCACGCCGAGCCACGCCGCGGCCATGGCCCATGAGCGCGGTGTGGTGGTGCACACCATCGGCATCGGCGACCCCGAGGCCAGCGGCGAGTCGAAGGTGGACCTGCAGACCCTGCGCGATATCGCCCATACCACCGGCGGACGGTTCTTCCGCGCGGGCGACCGCGAGGCGTTGCAGGAGGTCTACGCGACGCTGGACCAGATCACCCCGCACCAGGTGAAAACCCTCAGCCACCAACCCAAGCGCGACCTGTTCTGGCTGCCGCTGGGCGCTGCCTTGCTGTTGCTGCTGGTGGCGCATGTGCTGGCGGCCATTGCCGGGCGGCTGGCCGTTCCGCGTGCGGCGCAGGTCGGCCAGGAAACGGAGGGCTGATGGATATCGATCTCAGCGCCTTCCATTTCCTCCGCCCGGTATGGCTGTTGCTTCTGCTGCCGGGCATCCTGCTGCCGCTGCTCTGGAGTCGCCGCCACGACCTGGCGCGTCGCCTCGACGGGATCATCGCGCCCCACCTGCTGCAGCACCTGGTGATCACGCCGGTCGACCAGCACCGCGTGCGACCGGTGCAGCTGCTGGGTGCGCTGCTGGTGGTTGGCGGCGTGGCCGCTTCCGGTCCGACCTGGGAGCAGGATCGCCCGGCCTTCATGGAGAACCGCGCGCCGCTGATCCTGGCGCTGGACCTGTCGCCCTCGATGGCCGCCAATGATGTCCCGCCTTCACGCATCGAGGCGGCCAAGCACAAGTTGCACGACCTCATCGCTCGCCGGCCGGGCAGTTCCACGGCACTGATCGCCTACGCCGGCAGCGCGCACCTGGTGCTGCCCGCAACCCAGGACGCGGCGCTGCTCGACAGCTTCCTGCAGGCGCTTTCGCCCGGCCTGATCCAGAGCGAAGGCAAGGATGCGCTGGGTGCCATCGAGAAAGCCGTGCAGCTGCTGGCCGCCGAGCATTCGCCGGGCACACTGGTATTGCTCACCGATGGCGCCGACAAGGGGCAGTTCGATGCCATCGACAAGGCGCTGCGTGGCAGCGACCTGCAGGTGCTGGTGCTGGCGGTCGGCAGCCAGGACGGCGGCCTGCTCGCCGGTGGGCAGCGGGACTCCGAGGGGCGCCCCTTGCTCGCTACCTTCGATGCGGAAGGCCTCAAGGGCCTGGCGGACGCCGCCGATGCGCCCCTGGGCAGCCTGACCCTCAACGACGATGACCTGGACTGGATCGAGTTGCACGCCCAGCAGCACTTCCAGGCCGCCCAGGGCGATGATCAGCAACTGCACTGGAAGGATGCTGGCTACTGGCTCTGCTGGCCCCTGCTGCTGCTCGTGCTGCTGAGCGTGCGCAAAGGCTGGAAGGTGCACTGGCTGAGCGCGCTGCTGCTCGCCGCCAGCCTGGGCGGCCTGCCTGAGCCGGCGCGCGCGGGAGTGCTCGCCGATGCCTTCTTCACCGCGGATCAGCAGGGGCGCTGGGCATTCGAGCACGGGCACTATCCGCAGGCGGCCGCGCAGTTCCGCGATCCGTTCTGGAAGGGGGTGGCTGCCTATCACGCGGCGGACTACCCGCTGGCCCTGGCCAGCTTCGCCCGGCTGGATACGGCGCAGGCCTACTTCTATCTGGGCAACACCTACGTGCGCCTGTCGAAGTTCGACCAGGCCATCGGCGCCTATCGCCAGGCGCTGAAGCGCCAGGCCGACTTCCCGCAGGCCACGGCCAACCTGGCGCTGGCCCAGGCGCTGGAGAAGGATCGCGAGGACCAGCAGGAGGCCGGCCCGCCGGGCGAGAAGCCCGATCAGGAAGTCTTCGACAATACGGCCGACAAGGGCAAGAACGTGGTGCTCAAGAAAGGCGCGGCCGAGTCGGACGAGCAATGGCTGAACAACCTGAGCACGTCGCCGGCGCAGTTCCTGCGCCGCAAGTTCATGCTGCAGGACGCGGCAAAAGGGGCGGGATCATGAAGCACGTGCTCGCCGCTCTGCTCTTGTGCCTGCCGCTGCTCGGGCTGGCCGCCGAGCCCGAGGTGAGGGTCCGCACCCAGTTGTTGCCGGGGGATTCGGCGATGGTCGGCGGCACGCTCAGCCTGCAGGTCGATCTGCTGGTGGACACCTGGTTCAGCCAGCCGCCGCAACTGCCGCCGCTGAAACTGGCCGGCGCACTGGTCTCCGAACCGGCCAGCGAGGCCACGCACCTCACCGAGAAGATCGATGGCAAGACCTTCTTCGGCCTGCGCTTCCACTACCAGATCACCCCGCAAACGGCACGTGGCTTCGACATCCCGCCGCTGGACATTCAGGTCCAGCCGGGGCAGGGCAGTGGTGCGATCCAGGTGCACAGCGAAGCGCTGCACTTCACGGCACGCCAACCCGCCGGCGCAGGTAGCGAATCGGCGCAGCGCCTGGTGGCGCGCCGGGTGACCATCAGCCAGGAACTCACGAAGTCCCATGAGCCGCTGCGGGTGGGCGACAGCGTGACGCGCAAGGTGCATGTCCGCGCCGAGGGCGCCCAGGCCATGCTGATTCCCGCAGCGGATTTCGCCGAACCGGAAGGGCTGCGTCGCTACCTGCAATCGCCAACCGTGCAGCCCCTCAGCGACGGCCGTGGCGATGTGCTGGGTGGCGAGCGCATGGACGCGGCGACCTATGTGGTCAGCCGGCCGGGTGACTTCCAGCTGCCGGCCATCGAGTTGCACTGGTGGGCGGCGGACACTGGCGAGGAGCAATCGGTCTCGCTTCCCGCATTGAAACTGTCGGCCAGCGGTGCGGCTGTCTACCAGGCGCCATTCTCGATCAGTGACGATCTGCGTGAACTGGGCCGCCGGGCGCAGGTGCGTATCGCCAGTCACTGGCTGGCGCTGGCCGCCGGGTTGGCGCTGCTGGCAGCTGTTGCCTATGCCGTACGCGCCTGGGGCGGGCCGCTGCGCGTGGCTGCCCGGGCTGCTATCGAGCACCGCCGTCAGGCCTGGCGGGACTCGCCAGCCTATGCCTGGCGACAGGTCCGCCAGCAACTCGAAGGCGAGCCGCCGCAAGTGGGGGCGCTTTATCTCTGGCTTCGTCGGACGAACGGTTGTCGTGAAATGAGTGCTGCAATTCCCAATCGCACCATCAAAGCCGTCAATCCTTTGCTAGCGTTCCTAAGGGCCCGCTACGGGCGTCCGGGCGCGCAGCCCGGCGCGGGGCCGCAACCACTGATCCAGGCTTTGCCGGATATCCGCCGGGAACTGGGCCAGGGCAAGCCGACGGACTTGCCGGCCCACGCTCTCAAACCCTTGAATCCGTGATCCAGGGATGTGACATGCATTCGAAACTCGCTCCACCGATGGCCCGCTGGCTGCTCCTGCTGCTCCTGGGCATGCCGTTCCTGGTCCGCGCGGCAGACGCATTGCCCTCATGGAACGACGGCCCCTCGCGGCAGGCCATCGTCGCCTTCGTCGAGGCGGTGACCCAGCAGGGCGGCAAGGACTTCGTGCCGCCGGCCGAGCGCATCGCCGTGTTCGACAACGATGGCACCCTGTGGAGCGAGCAGCCGATGTACTTCCAGGTGCTCTTCGCCCTGGACGAAGTGAAACGGCAGGCGCCGCAGCACCCGGAATGGAAAGAGAAGCAGCCGTTCAAGGCGGTGCTCGAAGGCGACCACAAGGCCCTGGCCGACAGCGGCATGCAGGGCATCCTGGAGATAGTCGCCGCCACCCATGCGGGCGTGAGCACCGACGAGTTCATCGCCAACGCCCGCAGCTGGCTGGCCAGCGCCCGCCATCCGCGCAGCCACAAGCCTTACACCGAGATGGTGTTCCAGCCGATGCTGGAGTTGCTGGATTATCTGCGCGCCAACGGCTTCAGGACCTACATCGTTTCCGGCGGCGAAGTGGCGTTCATGCGTGCCTTCGCCGAGGAGGTCTACGGCATCCCGCCCGAACAGGTGATCGGCACCACCCTGGGCAGCCGCTTCGAGGACCGCAACGGCCAACTGTCGATCCAGCGCCTGCCCAAGCTGGTGCACAACGACGACGGCCCCGGCAAGCCGGAGAGCATCGACAGCATCATTGGCCGTCGGCCGATCCTGGCCTTCGGCAACTCCGACGGCGACCTGCAGATGCTGCAATGGACCACCGCGGGCAAAGGGCTGCGCTTTGCCGGCCTGGTGCACCACACCGATGAAAAACGCGAGTGGGCCTACGATCGGCAGAGCAAGGTCGGGCGCCTGGACAAGGCGCTCGACATGGCCAAGAGCAAGGACTGGGTAGTAGTGGACATGGCAAGGGAGTGGAAGCGGATCTATCCGTTCGATCAATAGCAAGCCAACAGGCGAACCGCAGGGACACGGGGATTTCCAGCCAGGTAGTCGGCATCTCCAGTGACGCAGTCGTGGCAAACGATGAGTAACTGGAAGGGAGAAACACCAATGAAGCGCACGGGAAGATGGATATCGCGGTTCGCCCTCGCGGCGACGGCGATAGTGGGGTGCTCGGTCGCCAGTGCGGCGGACAAGCCGAACATCCTGGTGATATTCGGCGACGATATCGGCCAGACCAACATCAGCGCCTACGCCTTCGGCGTGGTCGGCTACCAGACGCCGAACATCGACCGCATCGCCAAGGAAGGCATGATGTTCACCGACTACTACGCGGAGAACAGCTGCACTGCCGGCCGCTCCACCTTCATCACCGGCCAGGCGGCGCTGCGTACCGGCCTGTCCAAGGTCGGCATGCCCGGCGTGCCGGTGGGCCTGCAGGACCGCGATGTCACCATCGCCCAGGCGCTCAAGGCCCACGGCTACGCCACCGGCCAGTTCGGCAAGAACCACCTGGGCGACCGCGACGAATACCTGCCGACCAAGCACGGCTTCGACGAGTTCTTCGGCAACCTGTACCACCTCAACGCCGAGGAGGAGCCAGAGCGTCCGTACTGGCCCAAGGACGACGAGGCCTTCACCAAGGCCGCCTCGCCCCGCGGTGTGCTGAAGGCGACCGCCGACGGCAAGATCGAGGACACCGGCCCGCTGAACAAGAAGCGCATGGAGACCATCGACGACGACACCACCCAGGCCGCGATCAACTTCATGGACAAGCAGGTGAAGGCGGACAAGCCCTTCTTCGTCTGGATGAACACCACGCGCATGCACGCCTTCACCCACGTGCGCGAGGCCATGCAGGGGCAGAGCGGTATGCCGGGCAACGAGTACGCCGACGGCATGCTCGAGCACGACGGTGATGTCGGCAAGCTGCTCAAGGCGGTGGATGACCTGAAGATTACCGACAACACCATCGTCATCTACACCACCGACAACGGTCCGAACCAGTGGTCCTGGCCGGATGCCGCGACCACGCCGTTCCGCAACGAGAAGAACTCCAACTGGGAGGGCGCCTACCGGGTGCCGGCGATGATCCGCTGGCCGAACCATGTGAAGCCGGGCACCGTCTCCACCCAGATGTTCTCGGGGCTGGACTGGTTCCCGACCTTGCTGGCCGCGGTGGGCGACACCGACATCAAGGAGCGCCTGCTCAAGGGCGCCGATGTCGGCGGCAAGAACTTCAAGGTGCACCTGGACGGCTTCAACCAGCTGGATTACCTGACTGGCAAGACCGACAAGGGCGCCCGTGACGAGTTCTACTACTTCAGCGATGACGGCGACCTGGTGGGTATGCGCTTTGGCAACTGGAAGCTGGTGTTCTGCGAGCAGCGCGCGCCGGGCGGCTTCAAGGTCTGGAGCGAGCCCTTCACCTGCCTGCGGGTGCCCAAGCTGTTCAACCTGCGGATGGACCCGTACGAGCGCGCGGACACGGTCTCCGACCAGTACTACGACTGGCTGGCGAAGAACGACTACCTGCTGTTCCAGGGCGAACGCAAGGCGGCCGCCTTCCTGCAGACCTTCGTCGAGTACCCGCCGAGCCAGAAACCGGCCAGCTTCAGCATCGAATCGGTGCGCAAGGAAGTTGATGCGAAGATCGAAGCGAAGATGAAGCAGGGCGCCAAGTAGTGAGCGACAACCGGGGCGCCCGAATCGGGGCGCCCGACCCATCCCCCGCGATAGCCTGGCTATCGCGGGGGCTTTTCTGTCAGACAAGGTTGATTCGATGCCTCCAGCGGTCAGCTCGTCCCCGATGAACACCCGTCGCGCCACCCCGACGCAGCTCCAATCGAAACCTGGGCTCGCGGCCTGGGTGCCGGCATTGCTGCTGTTCGCCTCGGGCGGAGCGGCGCTGGTGTTCCAGGTGTTGTGGGTCAAGCAGCTGTCCCTGGTGGTGGGGGTGGAGGTGTATGCCGTCACCACCGCAATCAGTGCCTTTTTCGCCGGGCTGGCCCTGGGCGGGTTGGCTTTCGGCCGTCTCGCGGATCGCCTGGAGCGACCATTGCGGCTGTACGCCGGTCTGGAATTCCTGGTGGCGCTGCTGGCGGTAGCCGCCACCGTCGCGCTGGCCAATGCCGCCAGCGCCTTTGCCTTCCTGGAAGACGCCTTCGGCGCCCTGGCCTGGGCCCTGCCGTTCGTGCTGGTCGGCGTGCCGGCGTTCTTCATGGGCGGCACGCTACCGGTGCTGGTGCGCGCGCTGGAACCCGCCGAAGGCCAGATGGGCCGCGCCGGCGGTGGCCTGTATGCGGCCAACACCGCAGGCGCGATCGCCGGCACACTGCTGGCTGCCTTCGTGCTGTTGCCCTGGCTGGGTGTGCTGGGCAGCGCCTGCGCGGCGGCTGTGTTCAACCTGTTCGCTGCTGGCGGGGCATTGCTGATTCGCCAGCAGGCGGCACGGACCCAGGTGCAGGATGCACCGGCAGCCGGCCCGCGCAGCAGCGCGGCACGCCTGGCCATAGCGCTTTACTGCGTTGCCGGTGGGGTTGCGTTGGGGTACGAGGTGGTCTGGACGCAATCCATCGTCCAGTTCATGAGCACTCGCACCTTCGCTTTCGCCGTGGTCCTGGCCACCTACCTCTGCGGCCTGGTGCTGGGCAGCGCCCTGTATGCCCGGCGCGCCGACCGCATCCGCGATCCCTGGGGCCTGTTCGGCCTGCTAATCGCTGCGGCGGGGCTGCTGGCCATTGCGCAGATCGCCGGTCTCGGCACCTGGCTGATCGGCCTGCAGACCCGCGTCGAATGGCTGGTGATGCAGGCTGGCGGCAGCGAGCTGGCGGGCATGTGCGCGCGCTTCGCGGTGGCGGCGCTGTGCGTGGTGTTCCTGCCGACGACCCTGCTGGGTGCGGCGTTCCCCATCGCCCTGCGCCTGTCGGTGGACCGCGACCACGTTGGCCGCGATGTCGGCGTGGTGGTGGCACTCAATACCCTGGGCGGTATTGCCGGGGTGATGCTGACAGGCTTCGTGCTTGTTCCCGGCCTGGGGCTGGTACGCACCCTGGCCGTGCTGGGCGCGCTGGCCGCCGTCATCGGCCTGCTGGCCGTGTGGCGCGGCGAGGGCGTGAGCAGGAAGCTGCGCCTGGGCGTTGCCGGCGTGGCGGTACTGGCGGTGGGCATCGGCGCCACGACACCGCCGCAGCTGCTGGCCGAGCTGATGCCGGGTGCGCGCAACGGCCGCATCGGCTACTACGCCGAAGGCCGTGGCGGCACCGTGGCGGTGGTGGAGCAGGGCCGTGGCGAAAACCGCTTCAACCGCCTCTACATCCAGGGCGTCTCCAATACCGGCGATGCCATGCCGTCGCTGCGCTACATGCGCCTGCAGGCGCTGCTGCCCCTGCTGATCCATAACGGCGAGCCGCGTTCGGCGCTGGTGATCGGCTTCGGCACCGGCATCACCGCCGGCGCCATGCTGCGCTACCGCGACCTGCAACATCCGGTGGTGGCCGAGCTGCTGCCGGAAGTGCTGGCCGCCGCGCCGAGCTTCAAGGGCAATTTCGACGCCATCCACGACCCGCGCCTGGACATCCGCCTGCGTGACGGCCGCCGCGAGCTGCTGCGCAGCGCCGAGCGCTACGACATGATCACCCTGGAGCCGCCGCCGCCGTCTGCGGCTGGTGTGGTCAACCTGTACTCCCGCGACTTCTACCAGCTGGCCGCCTCGAGCCTGGAGGAGGGCGGCGTGGTCGCCCAGTGGCTGCCGCTGCCGACGCAGAACGACGAGGAAAGCCGCTCGCTGGTGCGCAGCTTCATCGACGTATTCCCTTACGCCACGCTGTGGACCACCGAGTTCCACGAGATGTTGCTGGTGGGCTCGCTGCAGCCGCTGCACCTGGACGTGACGAACATCCGCCAGCGCTTCGAGCAGCCGGAAGTCGCCGCCGCGCTGGGGGAGGTCGGGGTCGACTCGGTCGAAGCCCTGCTGGCCACCTGGGTCACCGACCGCGCCGGACTGGAACGTTACGCCGGCGATGCATTGCCGGTGACCGACGATCACCCGCGCATCGAGTACGCGCCCTGGGTTCGCCCGAAGGAGATCGCCCGCGTGCTGCCAACCCTGCTCGCCCTGCGCACGGCGCCCCCGCTGGAGAACGCCCTGCCGTCGGTCCAGGCTTCGGTCAACGACAACTGGTTGCGGCTGCGACGCTTCTACGACCTGAGCCTGAGCGCCTACCGCGGCGACCGCCAGGGCTGGGCGCGGGACGCCCGGCAGGTGGCGCTGGATGATGGCGACAACCCCTATTACCGCTGGTTCCTCGGCGCCCCTTGAGGGGGCGTGGCTGGCAGATTGCGGTTCGTTGCTACTGGCAGCATTCGACCCATAGCGGACGCTAGAGCCGAGCATCAGGCAGGCTGGCATGCGAAGGCACGTGGTCTTCGCCATGCCAGTCGCGGGAGGGGGTTCAGGAGATGCTGGCACCTAAGGCCGGGAATACATCGCTGAACAACAGGCCGATCAGTTGCTGACCCTGGGGCGTAGACCAGTCTTGCGCAATCTCTGCCATCAGCGTGTTGGTTGCTGTGAGAACGACACCTGCGTCGTGCATGCGTTGGCGGGAGAACTCCTCGGACAGATCACTGGGCGACCCTGATGCATCCATTACAGCCTGCACAGCGAAGCCTTCGAGGGCAGCATCGATAGCCGGGAAGATCAGGCACACGTCCGTGGTCACGCCCGCCATGATCAGATTCTTGCGACCGGTGGCCAGCACTGCATCACGGAATTCGGCATAGGCCCAAGCGTTGACCACACCAGGACGCTTAATACGGGCCGCATGGGCTTCAGGCAGGATCTGAGCTATTTCCGGGAGGATCGGACCTTGGGCGTGATCTTCCTGGCTGGAGGTAATCACGGTCGGCATGTTCAGGATCTTTGCCATTTTTGCCAGGGCGATCGACTGCTTAGCGGCCAGTTGGGTGTCAATATTCTTGATCAGTTGCATGGTCCCGACCTGATGGTCGATCAGCAGCAGCGCAGAGTTGTCGGCATTGAAGCGTACGTTGTTCATGTTTATCTCCTGTCAGTGGGAATCAGGGTGCAGTGACCCTGTAGTGAGACCTGTCTGGGCCAGCTATCTGGGCTGCAGCTTCCCAAACAG
Organism: Pseudomonas sp. PDM19; assembly: GCF_014852215.1. Lineage (NCBI taxonomy): Bacteria > Pseudomonadati > Pseudomonadota > Gammaproteobacteria > Pseudomonadales > Pseudomonadaceae > Pseudomonas > Pseudomonas sp. PDM19. The sequence goes on from NZ_JACVBG010000002.1 coordinate 1,511,435, forward strand.
ACCTTTCTGGTAGGACGCTACGGCATGGGCCAAAGCATCCATTGAAGCCAAGGCAAACGGCCCCTTCCAGTACACCGATTGGTGAAGCGGAACTCCGCTGAAAACCACCACGCGAGCACCATCAGGCCCGGCTTGCAGGGCAATGTGTCTCTGGGCTCGGTCAGGCGCTATTACAGGGACTGTTGCCTGCTCGAGGTCGAAGACCAGGCCGTCCACTCGGATTTCCCCACTGATCGGCATGACGAAAGCACTTTCGCGGTCACTCAGTGGAATGCTGAGTTCGGTGCCGGCTTCAAGACTGATATCCAGCATGCGAACGTTGGTCGGCGGGGTCAGTGGTGAGTTGGCGTCAGCGAAGCTCCCCAGAGGCACTCTCACCACCGCACCGGGCACGCGAACCACTGGGACATCTTCAGGGGCCAGGCTGAGTGCAAAAGGGGCATTGCCCTGCTTGGCTTGCGGCAGGTTGATGAAGATTTGCAGCATGTGAACAGTGCGGCCTACCTCAGCTGGCACTTCTTCATGCACTACACCGCTGCCAGCAGCCGTCCAGTGCAGCCCACCCGGCTGGATCAGATTGCGGTTCCCCAGCGAGTCTTCGTTGTCGATGGCGGTTTCAGAGTCATCGAACAGGTAGGACACGGCCGAGAAGCCGGCATGTGGATGAGGTGGGAAGGTAGGGCCACTGATCCAGGCATGGTCGACCGCGAGAAACGGATCAATCGGCTCTGCGAAAGTGCCTCCGCGCAAGGTAAAGGCGCGGAACTGCTCACCATGGCTCATGCGCTGCAACTGTACGGTGCTGGTCATGATGGGTTACCTCAGGCGCCCTCGCTCAGGGTCGGGTAGTCGATGTAACCCTGCGGCCCTGGGCTGTAGAAGCTGTCCTTATCTGGTGCATTGAGCACGGCATGCTGGCGGAAGCGCTCCGGCAAATCAGGGTTGGCGAGGAAGGCGCTACCGAATACCGCTGCATCAGCACGCCCTTCTGCCAGCAGTGCTTCTGCGGATTGTTGGTTGAGTCCACCACCGATCAGGTAGCTGCCGCTGAATAGCGGCTTGAGAATGGCGTGGTAGTCCACTTTTGCGCCGAACAGCGCGACATGCAGGTAGGCGAGATTCAGGCCGCGAAGCTGCTCAACCAGATAGGTGTAGGTTTTCCGCGGGTTGTCATCGACGATGTCGTTGAAGTTCATTTCGGGCGAGATTTTGATCCCGACACGTTCTCCGCCGATTTCGGTTGCCATTGCTGCAAGCACCTCAAGGACGAAGCGAGCTCGATTGGCTACCGAGCCGCCGTACTCGTCCGTGCGCTGGTTGCTGCCCGAAGAGAGGAACTGCTCTGGCAGATAACCCGACGCCGCATGCAGTTCCACGCCATCGAAGCCGGCCTCGATGGCCAGTCTCGCGGCTTGCCGATAACCCTCAATAGTTTCAGCAACCTCCACAACGCTCAGTTCGTGCGGAGTTACGAAGTCCTGCAGCCCCTGGGCAGTCCAGGTTTGACCGGCAGGCTTGATAGCGGAGGGGGCGACGGGCTGGGCACCTTCAGGCAGCAGCGAAGGGTGCGAGATGCGCCCGCAGTGCATCAACTGCATGAAGATTCGGCCACCACGAGCGTGTACCGCATCACTGACTTTACGCCAGGCAGAGACTTGCTCTGCCGTTTCGATACCAGGAGTGCGTACATAGCCCTTGCCCAGCGCTACCGGAAACACACCTTCGGTGATGATCAGCCCCGCACTGGCACGCTGGCTGTAATAGGTCGCCACCAGGTCGCTCGGGACGCCGGCATCATCGGCGCGCGAACGCGTCATGGGGGCCATGACGAGGCTATTGGATAGGGTGTAGGGGCCAACCTGGGCCGGGTTGAAGAGGGAACTCATTGAATTGCTCCTGGGTGAGTGGTGGGGTCATCATTGATCAATCCGAATTCGGGATAAATCCGCTAAAATTGAAATGACTGATCCACTCATGGAGCAATACCTTGGAACTGCTCAACGACATGGCGCTATTCGTCGAAGTCGTCAAAGTGCGCAGCTTTCGCCGGGCGGCAGAGGCGCTGGGGATGCCGAACTCAACCTTGTCACGGCGAATCAGCGGATTGGAAAAGGCGATCGGCTTGCGTTTACTTCACCGCACGACGCGCAAGATTGAGCTGACTGAAGCAGGCCAACTCTACTTTGATCGTTGTAAGCGCATCGTCGAGGAGGCGAGGCTTGCCCATGAAGAATTGGGAGAGATGGTGGCGCAGCCCAACGGATTGCTACGGGCATCGTTACCTGTTGATTTCGCCAACATCTTCCTGGCGCCGCTGATCGCCGAGTTCGCCAGGCGCTACCCAGAAATCCGCTTTGAATTCGATCTCACACCCCGCCAAGTTGATCTGATCAGCGAGCCCGTGGACGTTGTAATCCGCATGGGAGAGCCGCCGGACTCAAGCTTGATTGCGCGCAAGCTTTGCAGCCTGCGACGTTGCCTGTATGCGTCGCCGGAGTATCTCCGGAATTTTGGCGAGCCGAATCATCCGCTCGAACTAGTAGGCCGGGATTGCCTGCGACTCAGTGCACCCAAGGTTGATCAGTGGACGCTTTTCAATCACGAAGAAAGAGTCGAGGTCACAGTAGACGGGCGTTTTCAGTTGAACAGCGTGGGCATGCTGCGCCGACTTACGACGCTGGGATTGGGAATCGCCTTGCTCCCTGAGGGGGTCGCGGCGGAGGACGTCATCAGCGGCAAACTTTGCCGAATCTTACCTGCATGGGAAGGCCGGCCCATCTCGGTCTACGCGCTGACCGAAACACGGCTGCTGCCCGCGAAAACCCAGCGATTCATCGAGTTCTTGCGCGAACACCTCGACAGTGCATAGTGCTCGCCGACTCGATCAGGCGTGATCTCTGCAAATGCGAGCGTCTGCTTCTGGCCGATTTCTGCCTGCGACGTGGGCAGCTACCGACCCATAGCGGACGTTCGTGAGAAAAGTACAGTTCGTCTAATGGAGTAAACGATCAACGAGTCGACGCCTCTGCGTTGGGCTTTCTGACGCAGCGTCTCGAGGGGGCCGAGTATCCAGAAGCCGCACGGGACAGCCGGCGGCGTTCCTGGGCGAGAATGGAGCCGGCTTCTCCGAAGCCGATCTCGTGGCAAGCCGACGCTCCTGTCAGCCGATCGGGGACCAGAGCGCGGAAGGAATGCACACCTGCCCGTCGAACAGCAGGCGCGCGGTGCGCACCAGGCCGGTACTGACGATCTGTCCATCGCGCAGGCGAATCTCCACGCTGAATTCCCCGCTGGGATGCTCCACCGAAAGCTGGCGTAGCTCGCCTGCGCCTGCCTGCGCGATGGTCTGCGCCACGGAGCCTTCGACGAGACAGGCGGTCGCTGCGCTCACCGCGCCGAACACGCCGATGGATGCATGGCAACGGTGCGGGATGAACGAGCGGGTAGTGAGCGCGCCGCCCTGGCGCGGGGGCGAGACCAGGCACATCTTTGGCACGTTGCGCTGGCGCACGTCGCCCAGGTTCATCAATGGCCCGGCCTGCAGGCGGATGGATTCCAGACGCGCCTTGAGCGCGGTGTCGGCGTCCAGTTGCGCCGGGCTTTCGTCGCCACTGCAACCCAGGTCCTCGGCTCGCAGCAGCACCACTGGCATGCCGTTGTCGATGCAGGTGACCTCGATGTCGTCAAAACGGTCGCGGGTGTTGCCGGTGGGGAGCAGGGCGCCGCAGCTGGAGCCGGCTACGTCGGCGAATTCCACCACCAGTGCCGCGGCGCTGCCGGGCACGCCGTCGATGCGAGCGTCGCCGGCATACTCCACCTCACCGCCGGATGTGGGGACGTGGGCCACGGCGACCTGCCCGGTGTTCACCATGTAGATGCGCACCGGCGTCACGTCACCGGATGCCATCACCAGCTTGCGCTCGATGGCGAAGGGGCCGACACCGGCGAGGATGTTGCCGCAGTTCTGCCCATAATCCACGCGCGCCTCATCGACCACGACCTGGGCGAACAGGTAGTCGACGTCGGCGTCCTCGCGGGAGGAGGAGCTGATGACGGCGACCTTGCTGGTCAGCGAGTCGGCGCCACCGATGCCATCGATCTGCCTGGCGTCCGGCGAGCCCATCACCGCGAGCAGGACCCGGTCGCGCAGGGCCGTGTCGGCGGGCAGGTCGGCAGCGAGGAAGTAGGCGCCCTTGGAGGTGCCGCCGCGCATCAGCAGGCAGGGAATGCGGGTCTGGCTCATGCTCAGCCTTCCACCTGGTCCAGGCTGTCGACGTAGCGCAGGCCTTTCTCGGCCAGGCGCGGACGCATGTTGTAGAGGTCCAGGCCCAGTTCGCCGGCGGCCAGGCGCAGGCGCTTCTGTTCTTCCAGGTCGGCGCGTTGGCGCGCGGCTTCGAGCACCTGCACTGCCTCTTCGTGGCGTACCACCACGGCGCCGTCGTCGTCGGCGACGAGAATGTCGCCGGGGTTCACCAGCTGGCCGGCACACAGCAGTGGCAGGTTCACCGAGCCGAGCACTTCCTTCACGGTGCCCTGGGCGCTGATCGCCTTCGACCACACCGGGAAGCCCATCTGGCGCAGGGTTTGGCTGTCGCGGATACCGGCGTCGATCACCAGTGCAGCGACGCCTCGGGCCTGTAGCGAAGTGGCGAGCAAATCGCCGAAGTAGCCGTCGCTGCAGGATGAGCTGGGCGCGACCACCAGCATATCGCCGGCGTGACACTGTTCGACGGCGACGTGGAACATCCAGTTGTCGCCGGGGGCGACCAGCACCGTCACTGCGCTACCGGCCACCGCAATACCCTGCTGGATCGGGCGGATGCTGCTGTTCAGCAGGCCCTTGCGACCCTGTGCCTCGTGTACCGTCGCGACGCCCAGGCGGCCCAGCTCCTCTGCCAGGCCGGCAGGGAGGCGCGGGATGTTGCGCACAACGATGCCTGTCTTGCCGATCAATGCGCTCATGCCAGGCTCTCCGTCACGCGCGGAAACACGCTCTGGAAGCCTTCGGCGTAGACGATATTGCGCGCGCTGGTGATGCCGACGTTGCGCTTGGCCTGCACGCCGCGCTGCAGGGCGACGCGGGTGTAGTACTCCCACAGGTGCTCCTGGCCAGCCATGCACTGGATGGCGGCGTACTTCCTGTCCCACACCGGGGTAATGTCGAGGAAGGTGTCCGGGCGCCACTCGCATTGCTCCGGCTGGTGCGGTTCGAAGGCATACACCGGCGGTGCGCCGACGATTTTCTCGCCCGGCTTGTAGCCCTCGGCCTGGGCGATGATGCGTGCTTCCTGGGCAAGGTTCATGGCCAGCGGGTGGTCGTAGTTGTAGGGGTCTTTCAGTGAGTGACTGAGGACGAATTCGGGTTGCACGCGGCGGAACACGTCGGCCAGGCGCAGCAGCGTTTCGGTGTCGGCGCGCATCGGGTAGTCGCCGATGTCGAAGAACTCGACGCTGGCGCCGAGGATGTCGGCGGCGGCCTGGGCTTCTTCGCGGCGCGCGGCCTTGACCTTGGCCTCGGTCATTTCACCCTTGCGCCAGAGCTTGGCGGATTCGCCGCGCTCGCCGAAGGACAGGCAGACGATGTGCACCTGGCAGCCCTGTTCGGCGTGCAGGGCGATGGCGCCGCCGGCGCGCCAGACGAAATCGGCGGAGTGGGCGCTGACGACCAGGGCGGTTCTTGCTACGGCAGACATGTTCGGTGGCTCCTGTGGAGGCTTTGTTCTGATGCTTCGAGGATGTCACCGGGGGCCAGGGCGGACTAATGCGTTCAGTTGTGGGAGGTATGCTTTTTACTTATTGCGCTCGCGCAATCGGCTCGTCATAGTCCCGTACCACGAGGGTTGTGTGCCGGGAGGGGAAATGAGTGACTTCGAACTGGCGAATCTGATGCAGGTTCGTGCGTTCGTCCGGGTGGCGGACTTGGGCAGCGTTTCGCGGGCTTCCGAAGCGCTGTTCCGCGCACAATCGGTGGTCACCCGTGCCATCTCCGAGCTGGAGCTGCGGCTAGCCGCGCCACTGTTCGAGCGCCACGCCAACGGCATGCGCCTGACCAACTCCGGCAACTGCGTCCTGCCTCGTGCGCGACGTGTGCTGGCAGAGCTGGAAAGCGTGCCGCGGCTGCTCGGCATGCCGCCGGTGGAGCCGCTGTACCTGTACCAGGGGCGGCGCCTGGAGGTCTTCGTGAAGCTCTGCGAGACGCGCCACATGCAGACCGTGGCCAGTCACTTCGGCCTCAGCCAGCCGGCGGTCAGCTCGGCGCTCAAGGTGCTCGAGGGCGGTTGCGGCCAGCCGCTGTTCGAACGCACGCCCCGCGGTCTGCAACCGACCCGCGCAAGCCACGAGATCCTCTTTGCGATTCGGCGCGCGCTTAACGAGTTGCGCCATATCGATACCGACCTGAGTGCCATGCGCGGCAGCCTGAGCGGCGTGGTGCACGTCGGCGCACTGCCGCTGGGACGCACGCGCATCCTGCCCGAGGCCATCGTGCGGCTCACAGCCAGGCATCCGGGGGTGCAGGTGATCACCAATGAAAGTCCGTTCGACTTGCTGGCTACCGAGCTGCGCGCGGGCGATGTGGACTTTGTTTTCGGTGCCCTGCGATCGGCGCAGTACGCCAGCGACCTGACCGGAGAGGCACTGCTCACCGAGGAGGTCGTACTGCTGGCCCGGCAGGGGCATCCTCTGTTGCAGGGGCAGCGCACCCTCGGCGAGCTGCAACGGGCGCGCTGGGTACTGCCGCGTGCCGGATCGCCAGCGCGACACTTGCTGGAGACGCGCTTCGCCGCCGCCGGCATGGTCGCGCCTCATGCCGTGGTGGAAAGCGGCGACCTGGCGATCATCCGTGGCCTGCTGCTGCACTCGGACATGCTGGCGGCGGTGTCGGCTCACCAGCTGGAGCACGAGATCGCCTCGGGCGAGCTGTGCCCGCTGCCGGTGCAGCTGGAGCAGACTACCCGCGCCATCGGCCTGACCTTCCGCAATGGCTGCCTGCATTCGCCGGTGTCGGCGGCGCTGATGCAGAGCATCCGCGAGGTGATCCGCGAGCAGGCGGGATAAACGCCCGCGCTCCGGGCAGCCGGCGGGAGCAGTACGCTGGCTGCGCGGAGTGCGGGAAGGGCGGGGCGTTACAACAGGTTGAGCGGATAGCTGACGATCAGGCGGTTCTCGTCGAAGCTGTTGGTGCTACCCCAGTCGCGGCGCATGTTGGAGTTGCGCCACTTGATGTTCAGCGTCTTCAGCGCGCCGGACTGGAAGGTATAGGCCAGCTCGCTCTCGCGGGCCCATTCGGTGCCGTCGTCGGTGGCGGCGTTGTGCACGTTGTCGCCGTGGATATAGCGGTTCATCAGGGTCAGGCCGGGCACGCCGAAAGCTGCGAAGTCGTAGTCGTGGCGCAGCTGCCAGGAGCGTTCCTTGGCGCTCTCGAAGCTGGAGCCGAAGGCGTCGTTGGCCAGGGTGCCTCCGCTGGCGCCGTTGACGCGGAACCACTCGTCATCGCCCATGACCTTCTGCAGGCCGAGGTAGAAGGTGCTGCCGCCGACCTTGGCCGAGAACATCCCCGAGGCGGTGTGGTTGTCCAGTTCGCCGGCCTTGGCGCTGCCGTTATCCTGGCCCCAGAAGTAGCCGAGGTTGGCGCCCAGCACCCAGTCGCCCAGCGGCTGGCTGTGTTGCAGTTGCAGGTACTGCTGCTGGTAGATGTCCTTCAGCTCGGCGTTCCACAGGCCGACCAGGGTGTGGTCGCCGTTGAAGCGGTACTCGCCGCCGGCGAAGTTGAAGCGGTCGGACTTGTACGCTGTGCGCGTGAACAGGCTCATGTCCTCCATGCTCGCGTCGTTGCGCGGGCTGTTCTGACGGAACTGACCGCCATACAGGGTCAGGCCCGCGACTTCCTTCGAGGTGAGCTGCGCGCCCTGGAAGGTCTGCGGCAACGAACGGCCATCGTCGGAGCGCAGGATCGGCAGCACCGGCGACCACTCGCCGGCCTTCAGTTCAGTCTTCGAGATACGTGCCTTGCCGGCCACCGCCAGGCGGCCGAAGTCGTCGGCCGGGCGGCCGTCGTCATGGGTCGGCAGCAGCTGGGTGCCGGCGGTTCCCTTGCCGCCATCGAGCTTCAGGCTATAGAGGCCGAGAACATCCAGGCCTAGGCCGACGGTGCCCTGGGTGAAGCCGGACTTATAGTCGAGGATGAAGCTCTGCGTCCACTCCTCGGCCTTGCCCTGGCTGGCGGTGCCAGTGTAGTCGCGGTTCATGTAGAAGTTGCGCAGCAGCACGCTGGCCTTGGAGTCCTCGAGGAACCCGTCGGCGAGCGCCTCCAGTGGCAGGGCCGAGGCCAGGGCCAGTGTGCAGACGATGCGGTGCTTGGAATGGCTGATCATTGTTGTTGTTCTCCAGTCTTCTTAACGGGCAAAACCATGGGCAAAGCGTTGCCGTCCGGCGGCGCGAGGCGCTGGTGTGGCGGCTTGGATCGGGATCGGGGGAGGGCGTCGCTAGCGTGGCGGTGGGGCGTATCGAGGCATAAGGCGGATTCCGTTTCCTGGCGTTGTGGTGGAATTCGGCTGGGTGGTGGCGCCCCATGGCCGGAGCGCCGGGAGTGTCACTTGGCGGCCTTGCCGGCGACCGAGTAGAGCACCTGCTGGTTGCGGGTCTTCATGAAGTCTTCCAGGCTCTGTCCGCGCATGGCGGCATAGATGTCCAGGTTGGACACGCCGAGCACCGCGCCGAGCTTCTCGAGCACGAAGAAGATCACTCCGTAGTGGATCAGTCCGCGCCAGTCGCGGCGGCGCAGCAGGTCGCGCTCCTCCTCGCTGAGACCGGCTTCGGCGTACAGCGCTTCGGGCTCTTCGAGGAATCTGCGGCGCCACTGCGGCTCAATCATGCGGTGGAGGAACTTGTTCAGGCGGTAGCCCTTGGCGCTGCGTTCCAGGGTATAGGGGTAGGTGCCTTCGAGTTTCTCCGCACCGGCCAACTGGTGGCCGATGTGCTGGCGATGGCGCTCGTTGAGCGGGGCCGGGAGGCCCTGGTCGAGGTTCTCCAGCAACAGCGTGGCGATGCCGGTCATGGACGGCAGGTAGTAGTCCTGGTGCAGCTTGTTGACCCGTGCCGAGAGCGCGCCGCGCATGATCAGCCAGGTGATCACCTCGGCACCCTCCATGCCGCCCAGGGTGGCGTATTCGGCGACGGTCATCTCGGTGAGGCGCTCGGGGTCGTTGACCAGCAGGTCGAGGAACTGTGCGTCCCACTCAGGATTGTTGAAGCCGCAGCGTTCGCCGTGGACCTGGTGCGACACGCCGCCGGTGGCGACGATGGCGACCTTGAGGTCCTCCGGGTAGCTCTCGATGGCCCGGCGCAGGGCCTGGCCCAGCTTGTAGCAGCGCCGCGCGCTGGGGATCGGCAGCTGCAGCACGCCGACCTGCAGCGGCACGATCTGCAGCGGCCAGCCGTCGGCGCAGGGTAGCAGCGCCGACATCGGCGAGAAGAAGCCGTGGTCCAGCGGCTTGTCGCGGAAGAAGCTCATGTCGAACTCGTCGGCCATCAGGCTCTGGCCGATGTGCCGCGACAGCGCCGCGTGGCCACCCACCGGCGGCAGCGCGCGGGGCTCGCCACCCTCGTCGGCGACGCCGTACTGGTCGTCGACGCCGAGGGTGAAGGCGCTGTAGTGGTCGAAGAAGAACGAGGTGATGTGGTCGTTGAAGATGTAGAAGAGCACGTCAGGGCGCTGTTCCTCGAGCCAGCGGCGGATCGGCTCGAAGCTCTGGAAGATTGGTGCCCAGGCGGCCTCTTCGCGCTTGTCGTGGTCGACGGCGAAACCAATGGTCGGAGTGTGGGAGACGGCTAGGCCACCAATGATGCGTGCCATGACGGGGTCCTCGAAGGTTGGATTACGGCGTGGCCAGGGGCTGGTTCGCACGGCGCCGGGCGTGGCCGTTGGCCAGGATCGCCACGGCCGCGACGAATGCCGGCAGGCCAAGGAAAGTGAAGAGCAACGGCAGGCCCAGGCCAAGGCTGAGCACCGCGCCGCCGATCAGCGAGCCGAAGATCGCGCCGAAGCGGCCGATGCCCAGCATCCAGCTGACCCCGGTGGCCCGGAAGTCGGTGGGATAGTAGCCCGGTGCGAAGGCATTCAGTCCGGTCTGCGCGCCGCTCATGCAGAACCCGGCGGCGGCCACGCCGATCACCAGCAAGCTGGACTCCAGGCTCAGTGCGCCGAGCGAGACGATGCACAGCCCGCCCAGGGCGTAGGCCACGGCGATCACCCGGTTGGGGTTGCGGCGGTCCATGATCCAGCCGACCACGATGGCGCCCACGGTGCCGCCGATCTGGAACAGGCCGGTGATGGTCGCGGCGCGTTCGATGGACAGGCCACCGTCACGCAGCAGGGTCGGCAGCCAGCCCATGGTCAGGTAGATCACCAGCAGGCCCATGAAATAGGTAGCCCACAGCGCGAGGGTGCCCAGACGATAGCGTTCGACGAACAGCTGGCGAACGGGAGCCTTGTGCTGCACCGGCGGCTCGGCGACGGTAAAGACAGTGCCTTCGGCAAAGCGCCCACCCAGTTTGGCCAGCGCGGCAGCAACCTGTTCGGCGGGCGCCTTGCGGGCCGCCAGGAAACGTGCAGATTCGGGCAGGAACAGCCAGAGCAGCGGGAGCAGTGCTAGTGGTAGCACGCCGCCGGCCAGCAGCACCGACTGCCAGCCATAGTGCGGGATTAGCCAGGCTGCGACGAAACCGCCCAGGCCCGAGCCCATGTTGAAGCCGGTGAACATCACGGTGATCAGCAGCGAACGGCGGCGCTCGGGCAGGTACTCGGCGAGCAGCGTGGTGCTGTTGGGCATGGCGGCGCCCAGGGCGATGCCGGTGAGCAGGCGCAGGACCGCCAGCTCATAAGGGTTGCGGGCAAAGGCGCAGGCCAGGCTGAGTACGCTGAAGCCGGTTACGGCAAACAGCAGCACCTTCTTGCGGCCGAGGCGGTCGGCGTAGGGGCCGGCGGTCAGGGCGCCGATGGCCAGACCGACCATGCCGGCGCTCATCACCGGGCCGAAGGCGGCGCGCGACAGCCCCCAGTCCTGCATAAGCGAGGGGGCGATGAATCCCATCACGGCGACATCGAAGCCGTCGAACAGGACGATGAGGAAACACAGGCAGAGGATCAGCCACTGGTAGGGCGATACCGGTCGGTTGTCGATCCAGTCTTTGACGTCGACAGTTTGCTTGAGCATTCGTGTTCACCTTTTGTTCTTGTAATGGTGAAAATTCCGGCAGGGTTCGAAATCGATGATGACCGGCAGGAATCACCTCGCCGTTTTTCGGCGTGGGGCGACTGTAAGCCTTGCCCACTGCTAGTCGCCTCTGGGTATTTTTTAAGAAGGTATCTGTTTTGCTTATGTAGATAAGCTGGCGATGGTCTTTTGAGGTGCTTGGGTTGAGGCTAGAGAGAGCCCCTAGGACGCGACGCGCTGATCTTAGGCGGGCGAGGACGAGACGGGTGAACGTCCGTTTCTGGCCGTTATCTGCCCGCTGAACCGGCTATGTATTGTCAGATCAGGACTCTTGAAAGCGCAGCCATGAAGCTCGGTTACTGACATGGACATGCTTCTGTCTGGCCGGTTCGAAGGCGCTGTCCAGCGTGCCAAGGGCTATGGAAATCCAATCGGAAAATTCCCCTTGGCTCGTTGACCAGAACAGCGAAGAACCACAGTTGGAACAGAACTGACGCAGCGTACCGACCGACGACGAATAGGATCGGATGCCCTCCGCACCAGCCAGAATTCGCAGATCCCCGCGCGGCACGCTGCCGTAGCTGGCAAAGGCCGCTCCGTGGCTTTTTCGGCATTGGCTGCAATGGCTGACAGCCTTGGGTGCCGTGGTCGCTGCATACCTGACCGAGCCGCACAGGCAGCTCCCCTGGAAAGTTTCATCCATGTTGTTCGTCGTTCCTTGATGAAGGCGGCAGCTGGACTGCGCCATGGGTGCAACAGATGGAATGCCGGTCTGTCGAGGGGCGGCCATACGGGCAGCAGAGGGCACTCAGTGGAGGGTGGGGAAGCGCACCTTCACCAGCTCCTGCGCCTGCCAGGTCATCTGGTCGAGCAGGCGGTCGCGTTTCTTCTCGGCCTCGCGCATGGCCTTGCTGCCGTTCTGCTTTACCAGGTAGGTGTGGATCTGCCGCACTTCCTTGGACTGGTAGATCGGCGCAAGGTCCTGCACGGCGACCATGCCGTCGGAGCGGTGGTCGCGGGTGTTCATCAGCACATGCGGCCCCTGGGCGGCGAGGACCTGGAAGCCCATCGCCTCGAAGACCGGCACCTTGCCCGCCGCGCAGGCCAGTTCGGCGTGGGGGCGGTGTGCGGTCATCTTCTGCAGCATGGCGCGGGCCATGCCCCGACGGCGGTGGCTGGCCTGGACAGCGAGGTAGGCCAGGGTGCAGGCCTCGGCGTCGTCCTGGCTCGGCAGGTAGAGGGCGAAGCCGAGCACCTGCGACGGGTCTTCGTCGTCGAGGGCGAGGATCAGGCGTGCGGGACTTTCCGGGGAACCGTCCATGGCCTGCAGGTACAGGTGTACCTCGAAGCCGATCACATACTGGTACAGCTGGAACAGCGGGTTGCTCGGCGTCAGCGGCACCGGACTGATGTCGCTGAAATAGTCCACCACCATCTGCAGCACCTGGCTCTTCAGGGATTCGGGAGGAGAGGTGTCGAGGATGGCGAGGGTGAACATCTGCAGCGGGCTCCGGGAAATCGGTGTGGGCGCCATTGTAACCTCCGCAGGCGCCGACCGATTCATCCGCCCGGCATTCAGCCCTGCCAGCCGCCACCGAGGGTCTTGTACAGGGTCACCCGGTTGACCTGCTCGGACAGCTCCAGGGTGATCTGCGTCTGCTGCGCCGAGTACAGCGAGCGTTGTGCATCGAGCACCTCGAGGAAGCTCTGCGAGCCCTGCTTGTACAGCGCCAGCGACAGGTCGTAGCTCTTCCTGGTGGCCTGGGTCAGGCTGCGCTGGGCGTCGAGGCGTTCGCTGATGTGGCCGCGTACCGAGAGGGCGTCGGCGACTTCGCTGAAGGCGGTCTGCAGGGTCTTCTCGTACTTGGCCACGTCGATGTCGCGGGTGATCTTTGCCGCGTCGAGGCTGGCGCGGTTGCTGCCGGCGTTGAAGATCGGCAGGTTGATCGACGGGGCGAAGCTCCAGGCGCGGCTGCCGGACTTGAACAGCCCGGACAGCTCGCTGCTGGCACTGCCGCCGCTGGCGGTCAGGGTCACGCTGGGGAAGAACGCCGCACGCGCGGCGCCGATGTCGGCGTTGGCGGCCTTGAGCGTGTGCTCGGCGGCCAGTACGTCGGGGCGGCGTTGCAGCAATGTCGAGGGCAGGCCGGAGGGAACATTGACCAGCAGCGCGGCGTCGAGTTTCGCATCGCCCGGCAGCAGGCTGTCGTCGAGGCGCTCGCCCACCAGCAGCTCCAGTGCGTTGCGGTCCTGCTCGACCTGGCTCGCGTAGTTGGCCACGTCGGCGCGCGCCGACTCCACTGTGCTCAGCGACTGCGCCAGGCTCAGTCCGGACTGGCCGCCCAGGCCGTGGCTCTGCTGTGTCAGCTCGTAGGTCTTCTGCTGGCTGGCGTAGGTTTCTTTCGCCAGGCTCAGCAGTTGCTGGTCGGCGGCCAGGGTCATCCAGGCGCTGGCGACTTCGGCCACCAGGCTGATCTGCGTGCTGCGCCGGGTCTGCTCCAGGGACAGGTAGTCCTCCAGCGCGGCGTCCTTCAGGTTGCCCAGGCGACCGAACAGGTCCAGCTCGTAGCTGCTCACGCCGAGGCCGACGCTGTACTGGCTGCTGACCGCGTTGCTGCCATCGGACACCGAGCGCTGGCGGGTGCCGTCGGCGGTGGCGGAGACCGCCGGGAACAGCGCCGAACGCTGGATGCGGTACTGCGCCTGCTGGTACTCGACGTTCAGCGCTGCGACGCGCAGGTCGCGGTTGTTGGCCAGGGCGCGGGCGACGGTGTCGCGCAGGCGGGCATCGACGAACAGCTCGCGCCAGGCGATATCGGCGCTGGCCTGGCCGGCCGGGGTAGCGGTGGACCACTGGCTGGCCACCGGGGCGTCCGGGCGTTGATAGTCGGGCGCGAGGTTCACGCAGCCGCCGAGCAACATCGCCAGGACCAGGGGAATCGGGGAAAGACTCATCAGGCTTCTCCTGCAGCGGTGACGTCGCGGGTGGCATTGCGGCGCGAGGCCACGCGCTGCACCAGCACATAGAACAGGGGGATGAAGAACAGGCCGAGCAGGGTGGCGGCGAGCATCCCGCCGAGCACGCCGGTGCCGATGGCCTGGCGTCCGCCGGCACCGGCACCGCTGGAGAGAGCCAGCGGCAACACGCCGAGGATGAAGGCCAGGGAGGTCATCAGCACCGGGCGCAGGCGCACCCGCACCGCCTCCAGTGTGGCCGCCAGCAGGTCCTGGCCGCGCTCGTGGTTCTCCTTGGCGAACTCGACGATGAGGATGGCGTTCTTCGCCGCCAGGCCCACGGTGGTCAGCAGGCCGACCTGGAAGTAGACATCGTTGGACAGCCCGCGCAAGCCGGTCAGCAGCAGCGCACCGAGGATGCCCAGCGGCACCACTAGCATCACCGCGAAGGGTACCGACCAGCTCTCGTACAGCGCGGCCAGGCAGAGGAACACGAAGAGGATGGAGATGGCGTAGAGCAGCGGCGCCTGGTTGCCGGCGAGGCGCTCCTGGTAGGACTGGCCGGTCCAGGCGTAGCCGATGCCCTCGGGCAGCTGGGCCATGATCTGCTCGACCGCTGCCATGGCGTCGCCGGAGCTGACGCCGGCTGCCGGTTCGCCCACCAGCTCGTAGGAGCCAAAGCCGTTGTAGCGCTCCAGCAGCGGCGAGGCGGTGCTCCAGCGGGTGCTGGTGAAGGCCGACAGCGGCACCATGGCACTGCTGGAGTTGCGCACGTACCAGTCGCCGATGTCCTCGGCCTGCATGCGCTTGTCGGCATCGCCCTGGAGGTAGACCTTCTTCACCCGGCCGGCATCGAGGAAGTCGTTGACGTAGCTGCCGCCCATGGCTGCGCTCAGGGTGTCGTTGATGTCACCTGAGGCCACGCCCATGGCGCCGGCCTTGCGGTCGTCGATGTCGACGTTGAGCTGCGGGGTGTCCTCCAGGCCCTGGGCGCGCACGTTGGCCAGGCGCGGGTCCTTGGCCGCCAGTTGCAGGAAGGTATCTCGGGCCTTGAGCAGCTCGGCGTGGCCGAGGCCGGCGAGGTCCTGCAGCTGGATGTCGAAGCCGGAGCTTTCGCCCAGGCCCTGGATCGCCGGCGGCGAGATGACGAAGACGTTGGCGTCGAGGATCTTCGACAGCGCCATGTTGGCTCGGCGGGCCACGGCAGCGGCGCTGTGCTCGTCGCCCTGGCGCTCGCTCCAGTCCTTGAGCTTGATGAAGCCGCGCCCGGAGTTCTGCGCGTTGCCGCCGTTGCCCAGGCCGCGCACGGTGAGCACCGAGGCGACTTCCGGCTGCTGCAGCATGTACTGCTGCACCTCGCGGGTGACGTCCTGCAGGCGCTCGTCGGTGCCGCCCACCGGCAGGGTCATCATCATCATGAGCATGCCCTGGTCCTCGTCGGGGAGGAACGCGGTGGGCAGCTTGTGGAACATCACACCCACGCCGCCCAGCACCAGCGCATAGATCACCAGCGCGCGCAGCGGCCGCGCCAGCACGGCGCCGACGCCGCGCTGGTAGTCACGCGAGCCGCGCTCGAAGGTGCGGTTGAACCAGCCGAAGAAGCCACGGCGTGGTTCGCCGTGCTTCGCATCGGGCTTGAGCAGGGTGGCGCACAGCGCTGGGGTGAGGGTCATGGCGACCAGCACCGAGAGCGCCATGGCGGCGACCATGGTCACCGAGAACTGCCGGTAGATCACGCCGGTGGAGCCGCCGAAAAAGGCCATCGGCACGAACACCGCCGAGAGCACCACGGCGATGCCGATCAGCGCGCCGCTGATCTCGCCCATGGACTGGCGAGTCGCTTCGCGGGGCGACAGACCTTTCTCGGCGATGATCCGCTCCACGTTCTCCACCACCACGATGGCGTCGTCCACCAGCAAGCCGATGGCCAGGACCATGCCGAACATGGTCAGTGTGTTGATCGAGTAGCCCATCAGCGCGAGCACGCCGAAGGTGCCCAGCAGCACCACCGGCACGGCGATGGCCGGGATCAGGGTGGCGCGGATGTTCTGCAGGAACAGGTACATGATGAGCACGACGAGGGCGATGGCCTCGAACAGCGTCTTGACCACTTCCTCGATGGAAATCTTCACGAAGGGCGCGGTGTTGTAAGCCACTTCGCTGCGCAGTTGCAGCTTGCTGGGGAAGAATTTCGCAAGCTCCTCGAGCTTGGCCTGCACGGCTTCGGAGACGTCCAGCGCGTTGGCGCCGGTGGCCAGGCTCACTGCCAGGCCGCCCGAGGGCCGGCCGTTGTGTTCGGCGACCACGTCGTAGCTTTCGCTGCCCAGCTCCACGCGCGCCACGTCCGCCAGGGTCACCACCGCGCCATTGCTGGAGTACTTGAGCACCAGGTCGCGGAACTGCGCGGCGGTCTGCAGTTTGCTGCGCGCGCTGATGGTCGCGTTGAGCTGCTGGCCGGGGCGGGCGGGCAGGGCGCCGAGCTGGCCGGCGGAGGTGTCGACGTTCTGCGCGGTGAGCGCGCTGCTGACGTCCGAGGGCATCAGCGAGTACTGCTTGAGCTTGTCCGGGTCGAGCCAGATGCGCATGGCGTAGCTGGAGCCCAGGGTGGTGACTTCACCCACGCCGTTGACCCGGCTGATCTGGTCGTACAGCGTGCTGGAGATGAAGTCGCTGATGTCGGTGGCGCTGACCTCGGGGTTGTCCGAGACCAGCGAGACGATGATCAGGAAGTCGCTGGCCGAGTTGCGAATCTCGATGCCTTGTTGCTGCACGGTTTCCGGCAGGCGCGCCTTGGCCTGCTCCAGCTTGGTCTGCACCAGCATCTGCGCGGTGTTGACGTCGGTGCCGGCCTCGAAGGTCAGGGTGATGGTGGCGCTGCCCGCCGAGCTGCTGCTGGATGACATGTAGGTCAGGCCGTTGAGCCCGGTCATCTGCTGCTCGATGACCTGGGTCACCGAGTCTTCCATGGTCTTAGCCGAGGCGCCGGTGTAGGTGGCGTTGAGGCTGATCTGCGGCGGCGCGATGTTGGGGTACTGCGCCAGCGGCAGCTGGTAGATGGCGAGGATACCGCCGAGCATCACCAGGATGGCGATGACCCAGGCGAAGATCGGCCGGTCGATGAAGAAGCGTGCCATGGCTTGGGCCTCAGTCGGTGCTGTCGTTGCGGGCGGTCAGGCTGGTGTCGCCGGCGTTGCCGCTCTTCCAGTCGATGGCCTGCACCGGCTGGCCGACGCGGACCTTCTGCAGACCCTGGACGATCAACTGATCGCCATCCTCCAGCCCCTTGCTCACCCACCAGCGATTGCCCACGGCGCGGTCCAGAGTCAGCTCGCGCTGCTCGACCTTGCCGTCCACCACCACCAGCGCGGTGGCACCGCCGCGCTCGTCGCGACTGACGCCCTGCTGCGGCACCAGGATAGCGTCCGGTTGCACGCCCTCCTGCAACGTCGCCTTGATGTACATGCCCGGAAGCAGCAGGCCGTCGGGGTTGGGCACCAGGGCGCGCAGGGTCACGCTGCCGGTGCTCTCATCCACGCTCACGCCGTTGAAGGTGAGGGTGCCGTCGTGGGCATAGGTGCTGCCGTCCTCCAGCTGCAGGCTGATGCGCGCGGCGTCTTTCTCCTCGGCGCGCGTAAGCTTGCCTTCGGCCAGCTCGCGCTTGAGGCGCAGCAGGGTGGTGCTGGGCTGGGTGAAGTCGACGTAGATCGGGTCGAGCTGCTGCACGGTGGTCAGCGCGGTGGTCTGCTCGGCGGTGACCAGCGCACCGGCGGTGACCGACGAGGTGGACGTGCGACCGGCGATGGGCGCATTGATCTTCGTGTAGCCGAGGTTGATCCGCGCGGTGCGCAGCGCGGCTTGCGCCGATTGCAGGCTGGCGCGGGCTTCGAGCAGCGAGGCCTGGGCGCTTTCGTTGTCCTCGGCGCTGATGGCGTCGATCTTCACCAGCTGCGCGTCGCGCTTGGCTTTCAGCTCGGCCGCCTTGAGCGTGGCGCGTGCCGAAGTGACGCTGGCCTCGGCCTGGGCGAGGGCGGCCTCGTAGGTCTGCGGGTCGATCTGGTAGAGCGCCTGGCCGGCCTTCACCGTCGCGCCTTCCTCGAACAGGCGCTTGAGC
Organism: Pseudomonas sp. PDM19; assembly: GCF_014852215.1. Taxonomy (NCBI): domain Bacteria; kingdom Pseudomonadati; phylum Pseudomonadota; class Gammaproteobacteria; order Pseudomonadales; family Pseudomonadaceae; genus Pseudomonas; species Pseudomonas sp. PDM19. The sequence goes on from NZ_JACVBG010000002.1 coordinate 1,529,714, forward strand.
AGGATTCCGCCCACCTGCGGGCGAATCTCGGCGACCAGGTGCGCGCTGGCGCGGCCGGGCAGGGTGGTGCTCAGGGCCTGGGGCGCGCTGGCGACGTGGTACACCGCGACTTCCTGCACGGGCAGGGTGGGGGCGGCGCTCTCATCGCGGCAACCGCCGAGGACGAACAGGCCGGTGCCCAGCAACAGGGCACGCGACAAGGGGGAAAACGAGGGGAAGAAGGAGGACATCCGTGGGACTCCGGACCGGAATGATTTTCACGATCCAGGCTGCTCGGCAAATGTGCAGCCATTGTGCAGAAAAGTGGGAGATTGCCCGTGCTGCCTTGCCCCATGCGGGGGGCCGCGCTTCAATGACGGCAGTTTCGATTGCCCCGGCGGTGCCATGAAAGTCAGTCTTTCCAGCAAGTTCTTCCTGGCCATGCTCGCGGTGTGCGCCTTCGCCGTGCTGGGCATGGTGTTCGCCGCCTACCTGAGCCTGAAGTACGGTTTCCTCGGCTACCTCAACCAGCAGGCCGAGGAACGCATGGAGCGTATCGTCCCGCGCATCGAGCAGGCCTACGCGCAGAACGGCAGCTGGGACTTCATCCGCCGCGACCAGGACCAGTGGTTCGAACTGCTGCGCCCGGACGACATCAAGGACGACAAGACCTTCGACCCCAGCCTGCTCACCGTCTCCGACCTCACCGGTGCCTTCGTCCGCTTCGCCCTGCTGGACGAGCAGCGCAAACCGATCATCGGCTACCGCGCCGCCGCCGGCGACATGCTGCTGCGGCCGATCAACTTTGAAGGGCGCGTGGTCGGCTGGATGGCCCTGGCACCGCTGCAATCGGTGACCAGCGTCGGTGACCGGCGCTTCCAGCTCAACCAGCTGCGCTCCAGCCTGCTGGTCGGCCTGGCCTGCCTGCTGGGCACCGCAGTGATCGCCTGGTGGCTGAGCCGCGCGCTGTTGCGGCCAATCCGCGAGGTGGCGCGCGCTACCCATGAGCTGGCGGCCGGCGACTATGCGATCCAGGTGCCGGTGCGTTCGCAGGACGAAGCCGGGCAACTGGCCGGCGACTTCAACCGCATGGCCACGACCCTGGCCGGCAACGAGCGCATGCGCCGCGATTTCATGGCCGACATCTCCCACGAACTGCGCACGCCGCTGGCGGTGATGCGCGCCGAACTGGAGGCGATGGAGGACGGCATCCGCCCGCTGGACGCCACCGCGTTGCGCTCGCTGCAGGGCGAGGTGGGCGCGCTGACCAAGCTGGTGGATGACCTGTTCGACCTGTCCCTGGCCGAGGTCGGCGGGCCGACCTACCGCCGCGAGCGCATCGACCTGCGCGTGCTGCTGCCGGTGGTGGCCGAGGCCTTCCAGGCGAGCTTCGCCGAGCGCGGCCTGACGTTGCGCGTGGAACTGCCGGAGCAGCCGTTGTGGGTGCTGGGCGACGAATCTCGCCTTGGTCAGCTGCTGCACAACCTGCTGGAAAACAGCCGCCGCTACACTGACAGCGGCGGCCAGACGGTGCTGCGCGCGCTGCGCGACGGCGAGCGGGTGCTGGTGCAGTGCGAGGACAGCGCGCCGGGTGTGGACGCGGCTTCGCTGGAGCGCCTGTTCGAGCGCTTCTACCGTGCCGAACGGTCGCGCAACCGCGCCAGCGGTGGCACCGGGCTCGGGCTGGCGATCTGCCGGGGCATCGCCGAGGTGCATGGCGGCAAACTGAGCGCCAGGGCCTCGGCGCTGGGCGGTTTGCTGCTGACACTGGAACTCCCGGTCGCCGGAGGTGAAGCGTGAGCCAGGGACAGATCCTGCTGGTGGAAGACGAACCCAAGCTGGCCGCGCTGGTGGGCGACTACCTGCGTGCCGCGAGCTTCGAGGTGGAACATATCGCCGACGGTCAGGAGGTGGTCCCGGCGGTCCGTGGCAAGCACTACGACCTGATGCTGCTCGACCTGATGCTGCCGGGCCGCGACGGCCTCGACATCTGCCGCGAGCTGCGCGGCTTCAGCCGCCTGCCGATCATCATGATGACCGCGCGTGTCGACGAGATCGACCGTCTGCTCGGCCTGGAGCTGGGCGCCGACGACTACATCTGCAAACCCTTCTCGCCGCGCGAGCTGGTAGCGCGGGTCAAGGCCGTGCTGCGGCGCACCGGCACCCAGGCGTCGAGCTTCGGGCTGGAGCTGGATGCGCGCACCTTCCACGCGCGCTACCAGGGCATCGCGCTGGACCTCACGCCGGTGGAGTTTCGCATGCTTGCCGCGCTGGCGGCGCGGCCGGGGCAGGTGCTGTCGCGCGACCAGCTGATGAACCACATCTACCAGGACCACCGGGTGGTCGCCGACCGCACCGTGGACAGCCACGTGAAGAACCTGCGGCGCAAGCTGACCGCCATCACCCCGGCGGTCGATCCGATCCGCTCGGTTTACGGCGTCGGCTACAGCCTGGAGTGCGAGTAGACCGGCGGGCAGATCGCGACTTGTTTTCCGGCCATCCGGGTCAATGCTCCATCGGGTCGCCAGCGGCCAATCGCCTGGCGGCAGGCAGGCCGAAGGGCGAGCTTCCCCGCGCTTGATATGCATCAACCGGACTTCGCCCCGGCCGAGCACACTGGTCGGGTCGGCCGGTTGCCGCGATCCAGCGGTCCGCGCCGTCTCCGGCCATGTGCACCCATGGCGCATTCCGAGCAAGGAGAAAGAGCGATGGCAATGATGAAAGCGGCGATCTTCGTGGAACCCGGGCGAATCGAACTGGCGGACAAGCCCATCCCGGAAATCGGCCCCAACGACGCGCTGATCCGCATCACCACGACCACCATCTGCGGCACCGACGTGCACATCCTCAAGGGTGAATACCCGGTGGCGAAGGGGCTGACCGTCGGCCACGAACCGGTCGGCATCATCGAGAAGCTCGGCAGCGCCGTCAAAGGCTACCGCGAAGGCCAGCGGGTCATCGCCGGCGCGATCTGCCCGAACTTCAACTCCTATGCCGCACAGGACGGCGTGCCCTCGCAGGACGGCAGCTACCTGATCGAGAGCGGCCGCTGCGCCTGCCACGGCTACAAGGCCACCGCCGGCTGGCGCTTCGGCAACCTGATCGATGGTACCCAGGCCGAGTACGTGCTGGTGCCGGATGCCGAAGGCAACCTCGCGCCGATCCCGGACAGCCTCACCGACGAACAGGTACTGATGTGCCCCGACATCATGTCGACCGGCTTCAAGGGGGCCGAGAACGCCAACATCCGCATCGGTGACACCGTGGTCATCTTCGCCCAGGGGCCGATCGGCCTGTGCGCGACGGCTGGCGCACGCCTGCTGGGGGCCTCGACCATCATCGCGGTGGATGGCAACGCACACCGGCTGGATATCTCCCGCAACATGGGCGCCGACGTCACTCTGGACTTCACGCAGTGCGACGTAGTGGAAGAGGTGATGAAGCTCACCGGCGGCCGCGGCGCGGATTCATCCATCGAGTGCCTGGGCCTGCCGAGTACCTTCGAACAGGCGATGAAAGTGCTCAAGCCGGGCGGGACCCTGTCGAGCCTGGGCGTTTATTCCAAGGACGTGCAGATTCCGCTGTCCGCCTTCGCCGCCGGCCTGGGCGACCACCGCATCAACACCGCGCTGTGTCCCGGCGGCAAGGAGCGCATGCGCCGGCTGATGAGCATCATCGAGTCGAACCGCGCCGACTTCGGCTCGCTGGTGACGCACCACTACGCGCTCGACAACATCGTCGAGGCCTACGACCTGTTCGCCCACCAGCGCGACGGCGTGCTGAAGATCGCCATCAAGCCCTGAAGGGGGCAGGGGGATGAACTTCTGCACGCAGAGGTCATCCCCTCGGCGTTCAGCCCGAATTGCGCAGGGCAGGGCAAATCCAGTATTGTTGAGAACGATTATCATGTTTAACAAAACTGGACGTTCATGGACAGCGAGCGGGCATTCGAAAGGGATGTTGAGCGGCTTTACATTGCCCATCATGGCTGGCTGAAAGGCTGGCTGCGTCGCCGCCTGGGCGAGCAAGCCGATGCCGAGGACCTGGCCCAGGACACCTTTGTGCGCGTGATGCGTTCGCGCAGCGCCATCGCCGACCTGCGCCAGCCGCTGGCCTACCTCGCCACCATCGCCAACAGCCTGCTGATCAACCGCTGGCGCCGCCAGGCGGTCGAGCGTGCCTATCTGGAAGCGCTGGCTGCGCGGCCTGAGGCGGTAGCCCCTTCGGAGGAAGAGCGCCTGCTGCTGATCGAAGCGCTGGTGGAAATCGACGAACTCCTGCACGGCCTCGCGCCGCAAGTGCGGGAAATCTTCCTGATGTCGCAGCTGGACGGCCTGACCTACCCGCAGATCGCCCTGCGCCTGGAGCTGAGCGTCAACCAGGTGCAGAAGGCGATGAGCAAGGCCTTCACCGCCTGCTACGCGTGCTGGTTCGAATGAGCGCCATGTCCCGCGACGGCGATTCCCGGCCGATTTCCGATGTCATCCGCGACCAGGCGATTGCCTGGTTCACCCTGGCCCAGTCGGGCTGCATGAGCGAGGCTGAGCAGCGCCAGTTGCTGCTCTGGCGTGAGGCCGACAGCGAGCACGAGCGTGCCTGGCAGCGTCTGAGCAGCATCCCGCTGGGCCTGCAGCGCCACGCCGGGCGGCTGGCCGACCCGCTGCTGCGGCAACTGGCCGGGCGCCGGCACTACGACGAAATGGACCGGCGCAAGGCGCTCAAGGTGCTGGTCGGCTTCGGCCTGCTCGGTGGCCTGGCCTGGCAGGGGCGCGATACGCCCTGGGTGCAGGGCGCCATGGCGGATTACCACACCGCAACCGGCGAACGTACGCAGCGCACGCTGCCCGATGGTACGCAGCTGTGGCTCAACACGGCCACGGCGGTCGATCTGCATTACACCGACCGCGTTCGTGAGCTGCGCCTGCGTTACGGCGAGATCGAGATTCTCACCGCCCGCGACAGCGCCGGGCGGCCGTTGCGGGTCGTCAGCGGCGACGCCGTGCTGCAACCGCTGGGCACGCGCTTTCGCGTCCGTCGCGAGAACGACGGGCGCGGCACTCTGCTGGCGGTGACCCAGGGCCGTGTCGCCGCCAGTTCCCTGGCCGGCGGCGAGGCGAGGGTGATCGAGGCTGGCTCGCAGGCCCGCATTGGCGCGGCCGGCGTCAGCGCTCCGCAGGCGCTGGACGTGAACGACGGCGCCTGGGTCGACGGCTACCTGGTGGCCGAGCGCATGCGCCTGGCGGACTTTCTCGCCGAGCTGGATCGCTATCGCCCCGGCCTGCTGCGCTGCGACCCCGCCGTTGCGGGCATTCGCCTGAGCGGCTCCTACCCGCTGGGCGACACCGACCAGGTGCTGGCGATGCTGCAGGACAGCCTGCCGGTGCGCATCCAGCGCCGCACGCGTTACTGGGTGACGGTGGGCCCGCGTTAAAGCGGCGAAGACCGCCAGATCGCGCCAATGAAAATAATTCTCGAAAAGTCGGCAGGTTTTTGTTTCTCGCTTGGCCTAGGGAGAAATCCCTGCTCGCACCTGCGGGCCAACAACGAGAAACGGACCCTCTGCCCATGACGCTTCACCCCATCACCCGCGCCCTGCGCCAGTCGCTTGGCCTGGCCCTGCTGTCCTGCTCCACGCTCACCCTGCTGCCGGCCATGCCGGTGCAGGCCGAATCCACCGCTACCCGCACCCAGCAGTACGCCATCCCCGCCGGCCCGCTGGACCAGGTGCTCGGCGAGTTCGGGCGCCGCGCCGGCATCCCGATCTCGGTGAACGCGGGCCTGACCGAAGGCAAGCGCAGTGGCGGGTTGAACGGAGAGTACGGCGTCGAGGACGGCTTCGCCCGCATCCTGTCGGGGACGAAGCTGACGGTGCGGCGCCTGGACAACGGTGGCTACGGCCTGGTGCCGGCGCCGTCGGACGCGGTGCTGGAGATGGATGCCACCACCGTCTCCAGCCAACTGCTGGACCCGACCACCGAGGGCACCAACTCCTACAGCGCCCGCGCGGTGAGCATCGGCAAGGGCGCGCACAGCCTGCGCGAGACGCCGCAGTCGGTCACCGTCCTGACCCGCCGCTACATGGATGACCAGAACATCACCACCATCGATCAGGCGATGGAGAAGACGCCGGGAATCGCCGTGTACGAGTCGCCCATGGGCGGCAAGTATTTCTATTCCCGTGGCTTCATGATGCAGGGGCAGTACCAGTACGACGGCGTGCCGCTGGATGTCGGTGGCGAGTACGTGCAGGCCAACAGCTTTTCCGGGGACATGGCCTTCTACGATCGCGTTGAAGTACTCAAGGGCGCGGCGGGCATGATGAAGGGTTCGGGAAGCTCCACCGGCGGGGTGAACTTCGTCCGCAAGCGTGGCCAGGGTGTGCCGCAAACCAGGCTGTCGCTCTCGGCCGGCTCGTGGGACAACTATCGTGGCCAGGTGGATGTCGGTGGGCCGCTCAACGAGTCCGGTACGCTGCGCGGTCGCACCGTGGTGGCGTTGCAGGATCGCCAGTATTTCTACGATGTTGGCAAGCGCAATGACCAGATTCTCTATGGCGCGCTGGATTACGACGTCAGCCCCGACACGACGCTGGGCCTGGGCGTCGCCTACGAAAAGCTCGACGCGACGCCCTGCTGGCACGGCCTGCCGCGCTACAGCAATGGCAAGGACCTGAAGCTCAGTCGCTCGACCTGCCTGGGCGCATCCTGGAACAACTGGGAGAGCGAGCGCACCACGCTGTTCGCCGATCTGTCCCAGCAGCTGAATGAGGACTGGGCCTTCAAGTTCGCTGGCGTCTGGACGCACAACGACCAGAACATGAAATACGCGCTGTCCGAGACCTCAGGCGGCGTTGCGCCGGGCGCGACCTCGGCGCCTTCCTCGGTGTATTCCGGGCTGTTCGACTACGACCAGACCGACTATGGCTTCGATGCCTACCTGGATGGCAAATTCGATGCCTTCGGCCTGCAGCACGAACTGACAGTCGGCGCCAACGCCAGCCGCGCCAAGACCCATGACCGCTGGGCATTGATCAACATGTCGAGCCTCTTGGGCGCTACCCAGGACCCGTTCCACCCCAACCCGCACATTCCCGAGCCGGCGGATGATTTCTATGCCCCCAACTCCTACCGTGGCGGCCCGATTCCCACCGAGTCGGACACGAGGCAGTTCGGCACCTACGCCACCCTGCGCCTGAAGCTCGCCGAGCCGCTGACCTTCGTCCTTGGCTCGCGTGTCAGCTGGTATCGCAACAGCCGCGATTCCTACACCCAGGCCTGGGACTACTGGCAGCACGACCGCAGCCAGGAAAACGGCCAGGTCACGCCGTTTGCGGCGCTGATCTACGACCTCAACGACCAGTGGTCCGTCTACACCAGCTACGCGGATATCTTCCAGCCGCAGAGCACCTACACCGACGAGTCCGGCAGCCCGCTGCAACCCAAGACCGGGGCCAGCTACGAACTTGGCATCAAGGGGGAGTTGCTGGACGGCCGCGTCAACACGGCATTCAACCTCTTCCGCACGGTCGAGGAGCATCGCGCGGAAGCCAACTACGACACCACCTGCCTCGGCTCCTCCGACGGCTACTGCTACACCGACGTAGGCAAGGTCCGGGCCCAGGGCTTCGAGGCGGAAGTCAGTGGCGAGGTCATCGACCGGCTGCAACTGCTGGCCGGCTACACCTATACCCAGACCAAGTACCTCAACAGCGCTGAGGAGAACCCGCAGGAACCGACCTTCACCACCACCTATTTCCCGCGCCACCTGTTCCGCGCCTGGGCTGACTACCAACTGGCCGGAGAACTGGATCGCTGGAACGTGGGCGCGGGTGTGACGGCCCAGAGCGACGTCTCCGTGCGCAGTGGGAACGTCACGTCGGTGCAGTCGGACTACGCCATCTGGAATGGCCGCCTGGGCTATCGCATCGACGACCACTGGACCGTCGCGCTCAACGGCAACAACCTGTTCGACAAGAAGTACTACCAGAGCGTGGGGGCCGTTTCCTGGGGCAACTTCTACGGCGAGCCGCGCAACTTCATGGTCACGCTGCAGGGGGCTTTCTGACGCGGGGGCCGAACCCGGGTCATGCGCTGTGTTGACCTCAACCTAGGTTGAGGTCCTAGAGTCCGTCCGGGCCTGCCTGCCGCCGCTGTTTCGGGCGGCGGGCTGGCGCATTCGGCACATGACCGCACAAGGACCCGGTATGGACACCCACACTTCACTGATGATTTTCCAGGCCACCTGCTTCCTGGGTTTCAGTCTCTGGCTGAGCATCGCACTGATCAACAACCTGCACGCCTTCTCCAGCTCGGTCGCAGCGGTCGGCGCGACCATGGCGATGGCGCCGCTGCGCCAGCCTCCCGCCATCGACTTCCCCTTGCTCGCGCGCGCACTGGCCTCGCCGGCGCTGCATCGCCTGGCGCTGATCGTCGTCGTCCTGCTGCAGGCGGTCGCGGTGCTGCCCGCCTGGGCTGGCTGCTACGAGCTGCTGCTGGGCGACGGCCTCGTCGCCGCCAGGCCCTGGCTGAACCTCGGCCTCAGTGCGGCGCTGGCCTTCCTCTTCGCCATGCTGCTGGGCGGGCTCTGGTTCGGCTACTGGATCCGCCAGGAGGGGCTGCAGCTGACGCACCTGGTGCTGGTCGTCTGGGTGCTGCTGAACTTTCTCGTCCTCAACCTTCGCTGGAACTAGCCGGGACGGCTGCTACGCGAAAGCCCCCTCGACGCGATTGCGCCCGGCAGTCTTGCCACGGTAGAGCGCGCGGTCAGCCTGCTGCAGGTACTCGTCGAGCGCCTGCGTGCCGGTGAAGGCTTCCGAGACGCCGATGGTGGCGGTGCAGCGGATCGGCTGGTCCGGCGTCGCGCCCGGTACTTCGCTTTTTTCGATGGCCGCGCGGGCGCGTTCGGCCAGTTGCAGGGCGCCTGTCCTGTCCATGTCCAGGCCGACGAGGACGAACTCCTCGCCGCCCAGCCGGCACGTCAGGTCGCCTTTGCGAGCGGTGGCCTTGAGCACCTGGGCCACATGAGACAGCACGAGATCGCCGACCTTGTGGCCGTGGTTGTCGTTGATCTGCTTGAAGTGATCGATGTCCACGATCAGCAGGTAGGCAGGCCCGGCGTTGCGGGAGCGGAAGTGCGCTTCCAGCCCCTCGACCAGCCCGCGGCGGTTCAGTAATTGCGTCAGCGGGTCATGGGCGGCCATGGTGCGCAGCTCATCCGTCAGGCGCCGCAGCACCAGCCAGACGGCGCAGGGCGGCAGCACGGTGCCGAGGAATGACATGTAGAGGTAGAAGACTTTCTGGAAGCCGCTGTTCATGTCCAGCGCTGCCAGCCCGCCCTGGAGGATCATCGCGAACTTCGCGGCGTTCAGCGCACAGATGCCGCCAATCAGTACGGCGAACACGATCATCTCGACGCGCAGGTCCCGGGCGACGTTCTGCCGGGCATAGAGCACTGCCACGGCCATGCCCAGGAACAGCAGGGCGCACGAGCCCGCCAGCAGCGCGTGCCGCGCTTCGCTTCCGAGGGTGGATTGCACCGTGAGCTGCAGCGCCGTGTAGAGGACAGCCAGCGTGAGCAATGGCCGCCACACGGCGGTCGGTCGATCGAAGAAGCGCAGGGCGCCAAGGACGTAGGCGACAGGGGCGCAGAGGGTCATCGTGTGGTTGACGACACTCATCGCCCCCCAGTGCGCCGGGCCGCCGAGCAGCTGCAGGATGTAGGCGAGCCCCAGCAGGAAATTGCCCAGGGCGAAGACTTCCATGCCCATTTTCTTGCCGTTCAGCCGGGTGCTGATCAGCAGGAACATGACGCTGAAACAAAGCAGGTGCACGCAGAGCATGCTGAGGATGACAGTGGTGACCATGGGTTCGCGTCAGTGAAGGCGTAGCAAAGGGAGCCGGGCAGCGGAGCTGTGGCGGGCGCGGACCCGGCACTCCAGGCCGCCTCTGGCGTACTCGGCGGAGTCGTTCGGGGCCAGGGCACCTAACCATATGTGTAGCGGGAAGGCAATCCGCCAGCACGGTATGCCAATTGAGGTGGTTCTCACGAGTCTGTCGACAGTCCGGACCGGGGGCTACAGTTCACTGTCGAGGGCGATACCCGGGGATGGGCCAGGAACCGGGACGTTCCGAGCAGTCAGAGCCACTGACCCTGGAGAAAGGGCATGCCCAAGAAAATCATCATTTCCTTTGACGGGACCTGGAATACCCCGGACGCGAAGTCCGAGATCAAGGGCAGTAAAAGTACCAACGTCTGGAAGCTGCATGCTTCCATCCTTCCCGCGGACAGCAACGGCACCCAGCAGGCCAAGTGGTACGACAAGGGCGTCGGCACCGCGTGGTACGACCGCCTGGCCGGCGGGGCATTCGGCGTGGGGCTTTCAGAGAATATCCTCGACGGCTACCGGCAACTGGTCAGTACCTACGAGGCGGGCGATCAGGTCTATGTGTTCGGCTTCAGTCGCGGGGCCTATACCGCCCGCAGCCTGGTGGGGCTGATCCGCAACGCCGGGCTGCTCAAGCCCGAGCACATCAACCTGACGAACGAGGCCTACGGGCTCTACCGCACCCGCGACGAGGGCGCCGACTCCGAGCGCGCCAGGCTGTTCAGGGGCAGCTTCTCGCGGGAGATCACCATCCACATGCTCGGCATCTGGGACACCGTGGGCGCGCTGGGCGTGCCGCTGGAGTCGTTCGACTGGTTCAACAAGGCCTACTACGAATTCCATGACACCGAGCTCAGCTCGATCGTGCACAACGCCTTCCACGCATTGGCCATCGACGAGTGGCGCAAGAATTACCAGTGCACGCTGTGGGACCCCAAGAGCAAGCCCAACCAGCGGGTGGAACAGGTGTGGTTCTCCGGAGCCCATGCCAACGTCGGCGGCGGCTATGCGGACAACAGCCTGTCGGATATCGCGCTGGTGTGGATGATCAACAAGGCCATCGAGTGCGGGCTGGCGGTGGACACCGGCAAGACCCCGAGCCTGCCCACCACGACCCTCCATCACCAACTCCTACAAGGAGTTCCTCGGCGGCGCCTACAGCCAGTTCACCCAGCCGCATTACCGGGATATCGGCAACACCTCGTTCGGCCAGGAGGCGATCGACCCGAGCGTGGAGGAACGCCTCAAGCACGACGCCCAGTACAAGCCGAAGAACACCGTGGGTGGACATCTCACCGGCAATTTCACGCCGGTGGGCAAGATTCGCTGAGGGAGAGGGCGTACCGGGAAGGTCGCCTCAGCGCTTTACGCAGACGAACAATGCGTTGCCCGAGGTGCCCTCCCAGGGCGTGATGCGCTCGTAGTCGTGCTCGAAGACCTGCACCTCGAAGAGCGGCTGCAGCAGGCGCTGCAGCTCGGCGAAAGTCAGGGCGACCATGGCGTGTTCGTCCTGCCAGGCCTGGGTCTCGCCGGCGCTGGTCCTCTCGATGCTCAGGCGCAGCGCCTGGCGCTCGCCCGCACCGCCGTAGTACCAGCCCGAGCCGAAGGTGAACTGGCTACCCTCGTGCTCGACCGAGTGGCGAACGAAGGAGCTGTTGTCGATCAGCGCCTTGTCCACGCTGTTGAAGCAGAACACGCCGCCGTCCCCGAGCGCCTCGTGCACGCTCGCCAGGCATGCCTGCAGCTCTGCCACGCCGGGGTTGTAGTGGATCGAGTAGAGGAAGCAGGTGATCAGGTCCAGCGGCTCGTCGACGCGGAAGCTCGCCATGTCGTGACAGCTGAAGCTTGCCTCGGGGCAGCGCTGCTGGGCGATGTCCAGCATCGGCTGGTTGATGTCCAGTCCGGCGCTCTGGTAGCCGAAGTCGAGGAAGTGGCGCACGTGCGGCCCGGTCCCGCAGGCGAGGTCCAGGTGCCGGCGCCCCTGGTTGCCGAACAACTGGTGCAGGCGGCGCACGCAGTGGCTCTGCGCCTGGTAGTCGATGTCGGCGCACATCAGGTCGTAGTAGGAGGACAGGTCGGTGTACAGCGCGTTGGAGGACATAGGCAGCCAGGCAGAGGGTTCGCCGGAGGTTTCGGCGCGGCATGGTACATCAGCCGCAGGCTTTCTCCGCTGAAATCGGACTGGCGCAAAAGCCCCGTCCCGCGTGAGCAGGGCGGGGCTGTCCGGCGCTGGCTGTCAGTAATCCCAGAAGCCGGCGATCCAGCGGAAGGCTTCACCGTCGATGGCCACGCGCCCCACCGAGGGGAAGGGCAGGTGGGTGGCGACGAACAGTTCGCCACTGGCCGCCGCCTCGCGCAGCAGGCGCACCCGCACGTGGACAGACTCTTCCGGGTCGTGTTCGAAGCCGTTGTGCCATTCCGGATGGTCGAAGGCCACCGGGAACAGTGCATCACCGGCAAAGGTCAGGCGCTCGCCGGCAGAATCGACGTAGACGATGCAGTGGCCGGGGGTGTGGCCGCCGGTGAGCTTCGCCACCACGCCCGGCGCTACCTGGAGCTCGTCCTCGAAGATGTGCAGGCGGCTCTCGTAGTGGGCCATGAACTCGTTGGCGGTGCGCCGCAGGACGTCCGGCACCGGCTGCGGCATCTCGGTCAGGCTGAAGTCGGGGATCTTCCAGAAGTCGACTTCGGTGGCCGTGACGTGGATACGCACCTCGGGGCTCAGGCCGTTCTTCACGGTGTCGGTGAGCAGCCCGCCGATGTGGTCCATGTGCATGTGGGTGATCACGATATCGGTAATCGACGACAGCTCGATGCCGGCATCCTTCAGGCGCTTGGGGAACTGCCCGGCGCGGGGGAAACCGGGGAACTGGTTGCCCAGGCCGGCGTCGACCAGGATGGTCTGCTCACCGCTGCGCACCACCAGCACGTTCAGTGCCCAGTCGAACATGTCCGGGCCCAGGTACATTTCCTTGAACCACGCCGCGCGCTCTTCCGGGGTGGCGTTGGTCGACATGGTTTCGGTCGGCAGCGGCAGCACGCCGTCGCTGACCACCAGCACGTCGATCTCGCCCACGCGCAGGGCGTAACGCGAAGGCACCAGTTCCTGGGCCGGGGTGGTGGCATCGGGCTGGGCGAAGGTATTCAGGTGCATGGTCATGGTGGTTCTCCTGTTGCTTGTTAGGTCGAGTCCATCAGGCGAGTGGCACTCCCTCGGAGCGAGGGAGTGCGGGCAGAGCAGCGATCAGGCCACCGGGATCAGCGGGTCGGCGGCGGCCAGGGCGGCGCGGCGGTCGGCGGCCGGCGGGTAGATCCAGACGGTGTTGATCTGCGTCTTGAGTTCCTTGGCCTCGGCCTTCACCAGCTTCAGCTGGCGGTCCCAGCCTTCGGTGTACACGGCGCCCCAGGCGCCGAGGTCGAGGCAGGTGACGTACTTGGGCTGGCGGTACTGGGTCGGGGCGACGCCCAGCAGGTCGGCGGCGGCGTTGTTGCCGGCGTGGCGCCCGAGGCTGATGGCGTGCTGGCAGGACATCGCGGCGAAGTTGCCGATGTCGTCGGTGGCGGCGTAGGCGACGTCGCCGGCGGCGAAGACGTTCTGCAGTCCGCGCACCTTGAGGTTGCCGTCCACGTGCAGGCGGCCCTGACCATCACGTTGGGCAGTCAGCTGTTCGGTCAGCGGGCTGGCGCGGAAACCCACAGTCCAGATCACCGTGTGGCTCTCGATGTGGCGGCCGTCGGCGAGGGTGACGCCGTTGGCGTCCACGGCGGCGACCGTGGCGCCGGTGATCCATTCGATGCCCAGGCTGTCGGAGGCCTCGATGATCGATGGGCGGATGCCTTCGCCCATCACCGCGCCGATGCGCTCGCCGCGATCGACGATGACCACGCGGACGTCCTGGTCCTCACCCAGTACCGCACGCAGGCGGGCCGGCATTTCGGTACCGGTCTCGATACCGGTGAAGCCGCCGCCGGCGATCACCACGGTGTTGCGTGCGCGGCTGGCCGGCTGGTTGCGCAGCGACATCAGGTGGCTTTCCAGGTGCGCCGCCGATTCGATCTGGTCGACGTCGAAGGCATGTTCCTTCAGGCCCGGCACCGGCGGGCGGGACAGCTGGCTGCCGCTGGCCAGTACCAGGCGGTCGTAGCTCAGCTCGCCAGTGCGGCCGGTTTCGTCGCGGTAGCCGACCTTGCGGGACTGCTCGTCGATGCTCTCGGCGGTGCCCTTGACGAAGCGCACGCCCACGGCCTCGAACAGCTCGGTCAGCGGAGCGAACATGCTGTGCACATCGGGCTCGTAGAAGCGCGGGCGGATGCGCAGTTCGGCCTGCGGCGCGAGCAGGGTGATCTCCACATCGTTGTTGCCGTGCATGTCCAGCAGGCGGGCGGCGCTCAGAGCGCTCCACAGTCCACCGAAGCCCGCGCCAATAACCAGAAGTTGCTGTTTCATCATGTGCTCCTGACTCGAATGGATGAATTGCCTTGAAGTCACTGCTTCAAGTTCGGCGTGACGCTGACGGGTAGTTGCAAACTTCGGTTTGCGTTGTTCCGTCTGCAGTCGTCCGCTGTGAATCCATGCTAGGGAGGAGAACTTCCGGGCGCACTTCTACATCGGTGTGCGGGAATTACGCATGTGTGGAAGAGAACTATACGAAGGTATCGAGGGGGAGCCGCGCGAAGTACTTTGCAGGGCAGTAAACAGGGGGTGGGCAGTAACTTGGCGGGGGAGTTGCGCGTTCAGGATTTCAGCAGCAGGGCAGTCTCGATGCAGTCCAGCAATTGTTCGGCTTCGAACGGCTTGGGCAGGCAGGCGATCACGCCGGGCATGTCCGTGCTGATGCGCGGCCGCTCGCCGGGGTAGGCGGTCATGAAGATCACCGGAAGGTCCAGGCCACGGCTGCGCAGCGCTTCATAGAGTTCCACGCCGCACATGCCCGGCATCTGGATATCGGAGATCAGGCAGCTGGCCAGTTCCGGGCCGTCGGAGCCCAGGAACTCGCGGGCTCCGCCATAGGTGCGCGCCAGGTAGCCGGTGGCGCGCAGCAGGCCTTCCAGCGCGGTGCGAAGGGATTCATCGTCGTCGACTACTGCAATGACAGCCTTGTTGCGCATTTGCGTCTTTTGCATCCTCTGGGGCGCTCGTGGCGGCGCCTGCCGTACTTGCAAGATACGCCCTCGGACAAGGTGGAGAAGTATACCTAGGTATAGTCGGGCAACACCTGGGTATGGATATTCCGGCTGGCAGTCTGATCTCGATGATATTTGCGTCGACAAGTTTGTCGGAGCAATACCCAGGTATCGGTCCGGATAACCAACGGATGGTGATAGTGCACCCATGTACAACTGACTCAGCGGTTACGCCTGAATAATCTGCAATCACATCGCAAGCCTGGAGAAGTGAACGGGCCCAGCGAAAGGCTGTTCGAGAGCAACTTCACCAGGCGGGCTAACCCATGAACAGAAATGACCTGCGGCATGCCGATATCAACTTGCTGGTTGTCTTCGAAACCATGATGCGCGAGCGCAACGTGACCCGGGCGGGTGAACGCCTGTTCCTCTGCCAGACCACCGTCAGCAGTGCGCTGAACCGCTTGCGGACGATGTTCGACGACCCGCTGTTCATCCGCAGCGGGCGGGCGATGGAGCCCACCGCGCGGGCCGAGGAAATCCACGTGCGCCTGGGGCCTGCCCTGGAAGGTATCGCGCTGGCCCTGAGCTGCGCGCGGGAGTTCGACCCGCGCACCAGCGAAGAAACCTTCCACGTCGGGCTGTGCGATGAAGTCGAGTACGCGTTGTTGCCCCGGCTGATGCAGCAACTGCGCGCCGAAGCGCCGAACATCACTCTGGTGGTGCGCCGGGTGGACTCCTGGCAGCTGCCGCAACTGCTCGTCGCCGGGGACATCTCCCTGGGCATCGGCCAGGCCCAGGAGCTGCCGGCCAGCGCCCATTGCCGCAGCCTGCGCCCGGTGCAGCCGATGCTGCTGCGCGCGGATTCGGCGGCCGGGCCGGTGAGTCTCGACGAGTTCTGCCGCCTGCCCCATGTGGCGGTGTCCGCGCTGGGCAAGGTGACCGACGACGTCGACCGCGCGCTGGCGCGCCATGACCGGCAGCGCCGGGTGGTGCTGGCAGTGCCGCAGTTCAGCGCCTTGCCGGCGCTGCTGGCCGGTAGCGACATGCTCGCGATTGTGCCCGACTACGTGGCCCAGGCGATGGCGCGGGTGGAAGGCCTGCGTGCCGAGTACGCGCCGCTGCCGCTGTCGAGCCCGGACCTTTCCATGGCCTGGCGCGGCACCAGCCATGCCGACCCGCGCGAACGCTGGCTGCGTGGCTGCTTCGCCCGCCACCTGGAGCTGCAGCCGGAGCGTTCGCTGGCGCTGGCCGTGGCCTGAGCGAGGCTCAGCGGCTGAAGCGGCCGCGGTAGTCGCGCGGGGAGATCGACAGGTGGCGCTGGAAGGTGCTGCGCAGCCGTTCCTCGTCGGCGAAACCGCAGGCGCGGGCGATCTGCCCGATGTTGCGCGAGGAGTTTTCCAGCAGGCGTTTCGCCGCTTCCAGGCGGAACAGTTCGATGGCCTTGGCCGGTGTGCGCCCGGTGCGTTCCTTGTACACGCGGGAGAAGTTGCGCAGGCTCATCTTCGCCTGCTCGGCGAGGCGTTCCACGGTCAGCTCCGGATCCCCCAGATTCTCCGCCAGCCACAGGTGCAGCTCGTCGAAGGCCGGGCTGTCCTGGGTCTGCAATTGCAGCAGGGTGCTGTACTGCGCCTGCCCGCCGGGGCGCTTGAGGTAGACCACCAGCTCGCGCGCCGCCTGCATGCTGACCTCGCGGCCGCAGTCGGCTTCCACCAGCGCCAGTGCGAGGTCGATGCCGGCGGTGACCCCTGCGGAAGTCCAGACTGCGCCCTGCTGGATGAAGATTGCGTCGGCGTCCACCTCCAGGGCCGGGAAGCGCTGTTGCAGGGTGTCGCA
The DNA here is from genome assembly GCF_014852215.1 of Pseudomonas sp. PDM19. Taxonomy (NCBI): domain Bacteria; kingdom Pseudomonadati; phylum Pseudomonadota; class Gammaproteobacteria; order Pseudomonadales; family Pseudomonadaceae; genus Pseudomonas; species Pseudomonas sp. PDM19. The sequence goes on from NZ_JACVBG010000002.1 coordinate 1,546,536, forward strand.
CAGGGCCCAGTGGGTCGCCGCACGGCAGCCGTCGAGCAGCCCGGCCTTGGCCAGCAGGAAGGCGCCGCTGCACACGGAGGCCACCCGCCGCACTTTGGGCCCCGCGTGGCTCAGCCAGGCGGCCAGTTCACCGTGGCTGTCGAGGGTTTCGCCGATCTCCGGGGCGCCCGGGACGACCAGGGTGTCGACCTCGGCGAGGTCGAGTTCAGCCAGCGCGCTGGTGTCCACCGACAGTCCCTCGACGGTGCTCACCAGCCCGCCGCGCAGGCTTGCCGTCAGCAAGTGATAGCCGGGCAGGCCGCGCTGGGCCAATGCCTTGCTGGCGGCCCAGAACACGGTCTGGGCGCCGCTCAGGTCGAGCAGGCCCATCTGCGGGTAGGCGACGAAGGCGACGGTGATCGGCGTCGTTGCGGGGAGCGGGTAAGGAGGAGTGGAGGCACTTGCCATCGGGGTTCTGCCTGTTCGAGTGGCCGGGTTTCAGCGTTGCGCAGGTGTGGCCGATATTCAGGGGTTTCTGGCCTGGCGGCGCTTCGCTTGGCCAGGCTAGCCTTGCTCGCAGCAGCGTCATGGCGTGCGCCATGGTGCGCGTTATGGCCAATATCCCGAAGGTACTGTTCCGGCCCCATGACCATTGGGCTGGCATTTTGCCGCGGGCCCCATCATGGACTAGATTTTTTGACCTGCACACCGCGAGTGTCGCGGTCCCCCAAGGAGGCAAGATGAGCTCGTCGGCGCATTCCAATCCGCCGCAAGGCCCGAAGGAACCGGTGGTCTATGTGGTCGATGACGACGAGTCCATGCGCCTCGCCCTCGATGGCCTGCTGCGCTCCATCGGCCTGCAGGTGCAGACCTTCGATTCCACCCAGGCCTTTCTGTCCTTTGCCCGGCGTGACGTTCCCAGCTGCCTGGTTCTCGACGTGCGCCTGCGCGGCGAGAGCGGCCTGGCGTTCCAGGAGCAGATGGAGAAGAGCGGGGTGCGCATGCCCATCGTGTTCATGACCGGCCACGGCGATATCGCCATGACGGTCAAGGCCATGAAGGCCGGCGCCGTGGACTTCCTCGCCAAGCCCTTCCGCGACCAGGACATGCTCGACGCAGTGGCCAGCGCCCTGGCCCGCGATGGCGAGCGGTTGCAGGCCGAGCAGTCCGGCGCGGCGCTGCGCCAGGCGTTCGAGGCGCTGACCCTGCGCGAGCGCGAAGTGCTGCGTTTCGTCGTCGCGGGGTTGATGAACAAGCAGATCGCCGCCGAGCTCAACCTCAGCGAAGTGACCGTGAAGGTTCACCGTGGCCAGGTGATGAAGAAGCTGGCCGCGCGCTCGGTCGCCGATCTGGTGCGCATGGCCGAGGCGTTGGGCGTCGAGCCGTTGCAGCGGACGACCTGACGGCCGTCTGCAATACAGTCGCTGACCGCCACTCGGGGGCAGCAGAATCCCTGAGAGGTTGCCGAGCCGATGGCCAGCAAACAGAAGATCCTGTGGGACGACGGTGAGCGGGTGTTCTGCCGCGCTCGCCCATCCGGCGACGAAGGCGCCAGCGTGCTGCTGGTGCGCCCGGCCGCCGAACATCCGTTGCCCGCCACGCTGGAGCGGCTGGCCCACGAGTACAGCCTGCGCGATGAACTGCACAGCGCCTGGGCACTGCGCCCGCAGGCGCTGCACCGCGAAGGCGGCAAGACCCGCCTGCTGCTCGATGACCCCGGCGGCGAGCCGCTGTCGCGCCTGCTGCGCCAACCGCTGGAAACCGGCACCTGTCTGCGCCTGGCCGTCGACATCGCCGTGGCGCTGCGCCACCTGCACCAGCGCGGCCTGGTGCACAAGGACCTCAAGCCCAATCACATCCAGGTCAACTGCACCGATGGCCAGGCGCGCCTGACCGGCTTCGGCCTGGCCTCGCGGCTGCCGCGCGAGCGCCAGGCGCCCGAACCGCCGGAGACCATCGCCGGCACCCTGGCCTACATGGCGCCGGAACAGACCGGGCGGATGAACCGCTCCATCGACTCGCGCAGCGACCTCTATGCCTTTGGCGTGGTGCTCTACCAGATGCTCACCGGCACGCTGCCGTTCACCGCCAGCGACCCGATGGAATGGGTGCACTGCCACATCGCGCGCAAGCCGCTGCCGCCCGGCGAACGGGTTGCCGGCGTGCCACCGATGCTCTCGCAGATCGTCCTCAAGCTGCTCGCCAAGACCGCCGAGGAGCGTTACCAGAGCGCCGCCGGCGTCGAGCACGACCTGCGTCGCTGCCTGGACGACTGGCAGCGGAGCGGGCGCATCGAAGCCTTCAGCCTGGACGAGCAGGGCACGCCGGATCGCCTGCTGGTGCCCGAGAAGCTCTATGGCCGCGAGCGTGAGGTGGAGGTGCTGGTCGAGGCCTTCGCGCGCATCGTCGCCAGCAGCACGCCGGAGCTGGTGCTGGTGTCGGGCTATTCCGGGATCGGCAAGTCCTCGGTGGTCAACGAGCTGCACAAGGTGCTGGTGCCGCCGCGCGGGTTGTTCGCTTCCGGCAAGTTCGACCAGTACAAGCGCGACATTCCCTACTCGACGCTGGTGCAGGCCTTCCAGGGGCTGGTGCGCACGCTGCTGGGCAAGAGCGGCGACGTGCTGGAGGGCTGGCGCGGCGCGCTGCTGGAAGCGCTGGAGCCCAATGCCCGGCTGATTACTGACCTGATTCCCGAGCTGCGGCTGATCATCGGCGACCCGCCGCCGGTGCCCGAGCTGGAGCCGCAACAGGCGCAGCGCCGCTTCCTGCTGGTGTTCCGCCGCTTCATCGGCGTGTTCGCCCGCGCCGATCACCCGTTGGCGCTGTTCCTCGACGACCTGCAATGGCTGGATGCAGCGACCCTCGACCTGCTGGAAGACCTGCTCACCCATTCGGAACTGCGCCACCTGATGCTGGTGGGCGCCTACCGCGACAATGAGGTGGATGCCAGCCATCCGCTGACGCGCAAGCTGCAGGCCATCCGCCAGGCCGGTGTGCGCATCGACGAGATTCGCCTGGCGCCGCTGGCCCGCGCGCACATCGAACAACTGATCGCCGAGGCCCTGCGCTGCCCGCCGCCGAGCATCGTCGCGCTGGCCCGGCTGGTGCAGGACAAGACCGCCGGCAACCCGTTCTTCGTCATCCAGTTCCTCCAGGCGCTGGCCGAGGAAGAGCTGCTGACCTACGACCACGAGGCGCGGCGCTGGCGCTGGGAACCGGAGCGCATCCACGCCAAGGGCTTCACCGACAACGTCGTAGACCTGATGGTCGGCAAGCTCGCGCGGCTGCCGCTGGAAACCCGCCAGGCCCTGCAGCAGCTCGCCTGTCTGGGCAACGTGGCGCAGATCGATACCCTGGCGACCGTCCTCGACCTGCCGCCGGCGAAGGTCCATTCGATACTCTGGTCGGCAGTGCGCCAGGAACTGGTGGAGCGCCTGGAAGACGCCTGCGCGTTCGCCCACGACCGCATCCACGAGGCAGCGTACTCGCTGATTGCCGAAACGGCCCGTGCCGAGGCGCACCTGCGCATCGGCCGACTGCTGGCCGAGCAGACACCGGCGGAGCGGCGCGAAGAAGCGATCTTCGAGATCGTCGGCCAGCTCAACCGCGGCGCCCGGCTGATCGAAGCCCGCGCCGAGCGCGAACAGCTGGCCGAGTACAACCTGCTGGCCGGGCAGCGCGCCAAGGCTTCCAGCGCCTACAGCTCGGCGCTGGCCTATCTGCGCGCCGGCATCGAACTGCTCGACGGCGATTGCTGGCAACGCCGCCACGACCTGTGCTTCGCCCTGGAACTCAACCGCGCCGAGTGCGAATTCCTCACCGGCCAGCTGGTGCAGGCCGACGAGCGCCTCACCGCGCTGACGCCACGCGCAGCCACCACGGTGGAGCAGGCGGCGGTGGCCTGCCTGCAGATGGACGTGTGCCTGTTGCAGGACCGCAGCGACAGGGCGGTCGCCGTGTGCCTGGCCTACCTGGAGGCGGTCGGCATCCACTGGTCGGCGCACCCGGACGACGAGCAGGTGCGTGAGGAATACCAGCAGATCTGGACGCAGCTGGGCGAGCGCAGCATCGAGCAGCTGATCGACCTGCCGCTGATGGAGGACGCCGCCTCCCTGGCGACCCTCGATGCCCTCGGCAAACTGTTCGCCCCGGCGCTGCAGAGCGACGCCAACCTGGCCAGCCTGACCATCTGCAAGGCCGTCAGCCTGAGCCTGGAACGGGGCAACTGCGACGCCTCCTGCATGCTCTATGCGAATGTCGGGCGCGTCGCCGGCCGCCGCTTTGGTGACTACGAAGCCGGCTACCGCTTCGGCCGCCTGGGCTGCGACCTGGTTGACCGGCGCGGGCTGAATCGCCATGAGGCGCGCACCTACCTGTGCTTCTCGATGTTCGTGGCGCGCTGGATGCGCCCGGTGCGCGAGTGCCGGGAGCTGCTGCGCCGGGCGTTCGTCGCGGCCAATCGCGTCGGCGACCTGGCCTACGCCGCCTACGCCGGCAACGGCCATATCGCTGATGTGCTGTTCCTCGGCGAGCCGCTGGCGCAGGTGCATGAGGAGGCCGGGCAGGGCCTGGCCTATGCGCAGAAGGTGCGCTTCGGCCTGGTGGTGGATTTCATCAGCACGCAGCTGGCGCTGATCCGCACACTGCGCGGGCAGACCCCGACCTTCGGCAGTTTCGACGATGAGCTGTTCGACGAGGCGCGTTTCGAAGCGCACCTGGACAGCACGCCGGGCCTGGCTCTGGCAGCGGCCAAGTACTGGATACGCAAGCTGCAGGCGCGCTGCATGGCCGGCGATCACGCGGCGGCCATGCACTGCGTGGCGCGGGCGAAGGCGCTGCTGTGGGTGGTGGAGACCTTTACCGAGGAGTCCGAGTACCACTTCCACGCGGCGCTGACGCTGGCTGCCACTTTCGATTCCCTGGCTGTCGATGAGCAACCTGAGCGCCTGCGAGAACTGGTCGTGCATCACGCGCAGTTGCAGGAGTGGGCCCGGCAGTGCGGCGAATCCTTCGCCTGTCGGGTGGCGCTGGTGGGCGCGGAAATCGCACGGGTCGAAGGGCGGCTGGTCGATGCCGAGCTGCTTTACGAAGAGGCCATCCGCCAGGCGCAGGACAACGGCTTCGTGCAGATCGAGGCGCTGGCCAACGAGCTGGCGGGGCGCTTCTACGGTGCACGCGGCCTGGCCAAGATCGCCCGCGTCTACCTGCAGGACGCGCGTTACGGCTACCTGCGCTGGGGCGCCGACGGCAAGGTGCGGCAACTGGAGGGGCGCCATCGCTACCTGCGCAACGAGGAGCCCGCGCCCGGCCCGACCGCGACCATCGCCACCCCGGTGGAACACCTGGATCTGGCCACGGTGCTCAAGGTTTCCCAGGCCGCCTCGGGGGAGATCGTCCTCGAGAAGCTGATCGGCATGGTGATGCGCACGGCCATCGAGCAGGCCGGCGCCGAGCGCGGTGTGCTGGTCCTCGCCGAAGCGGGCGAGCCGCGCATAGCGGCGCTGGCGACTGTCGGTGACGGCGCGATGCTGTTGTGCAACGAACCGATCAGCGCCGCCGCGCTGGCGGAAACGGTGCTCTACCAGGTGCTGCGCACCGGCGAGAGCCTGTGCCTGGAAGACGCCGCGGTCGATCCGGGATTCACCACCGATCCCTATGTCCGCCAGCACGGCGCGCGTTCGATCCTCTGCATGCCGCTGATGAACCAGGCCAAGCTCACCGGTGCGCTGTACCTGGAGAACAACCTCTCGGCCGGCGTGTTCAGCCCGGCGCGGATCGCCGTGCTGCGACTGCTGGCCTCGCAGGCGGCGATCTCACTGGAGAATGCGCGCCTGTATCGCGATGCCGCCGAGCGCGAGGCGAAGATTCGCCGGCTGGTGGACGCCAACATCATCGGCATCATCGTCTGGAGCGCCGGGGGCGAGATAGCCGAAGCCAACGACGCCTTCCTGCGCATGGTCGGCTACGAGCGTGACGACCTGCTTTCCGGCCGCGTGCGCTGGCACGACATGACCCCGCCCGAATCCCTGGCACTGAGCCAGGCGCACCTTGCCACGGCCATTCGGACCGGGCATGCGCAGCCCTTCGAGAAGGAGTACATCCGCAAGGACGGCAGCCGCGTGCCGGTGATCGTCGGCCTGGCGGCCTTCGAGGCCAGCCTGCAGGAGGGCGTGGCCTTCGTGCTCGACCTCACCGAGCGCAAGCAGGCCGAGGAGCGCGTGCGCGAGGGCGAACGACGCTATCGCGAGGTGCAGACGGAACTGGCCCACGCCAACCGTGTGGCGACCATGGGCCAACTGGCGGCGTCCATCGCCCACGAGGTGAACCAGCCGATTGCCGCCACGGTGACCAATGCCAATGCCGCCTTGCGCTGGCTGGGTGCGCAGCCGCCGGAGCTGGGCGAGGTCAGCCAGGTGCTGGGACGCATCATCAAGGACGCCAACCGCGCCGCCGAGGTGCTGGGGCGCATCCGCCAGCTGATCCGCAAGACCCCGCCGCAGAAGCAGCCGGTGGACGTCAGTGCGGCACTGCGCGAGATGGTCGAGTTCACCCGTGGCGAGGCGGCCAAGTGCGACGCCGTGGTGCGCGTCAGACTCGCCGACGGCCTGCCGGAAGTGGAGGGCGACCGGGTCGAGTTGCAGCAGGTGATGCTCAACCTGATCGTCAATGCCCTGGAAGCCATGGGCAGTGTGCCCGCCGGCGAGCGCCACCTGCTGGTCAGCTCCGAGTACGACGAGGGTGGCGTGCGGGTCAGAGTCTGCGACAACGGACCGGGGTTCGCCGAGAACAACGCGGACCTGATCTTCGCGCCGTTCTACACCACCAAGGCCACCGGCATGGGCATGGGCCTGTCGATCTGCCGCTCGATCATCGACAGCCATGGCGGCCGTCTCTGGGCCAGCGCCAACCAGCCTCGCGGCGCGGTGGTGCAGTTCACCTTGCCGGCGCATCCCGCAACGGACGCCTGAAAAAGCGAAAGGGGGCTTGACCTTGACACTAGCGTCAAGCCCCCAGAGTGCTCCCCATCGGAGGTCGACATGCAAATCGGAGAGCTGGCCTTGCGCGCCGGCGTCAGTACACGCGCGCTTCGCCATTACGAGTCGAAGCAGCTGATCGAGTCGTCGCGGCTGGACAATGGCTATCGCGACTACGCCGCGTCCATGGTGCAACGCGTGCTCTGGGTTCGCGAGCTGCTCGAGTGCGGCTTCAGCACCCGGCAGATCCACGGCCTGCTGCAGTACCTGGAGGAGGAAGAGGACAGCGAAGGCTTCCTCGCCTGCCTGCAGCAGCACCTGGAAAAGCTGGTGGCCCTGGATGCACTCCAGGCTCAGCTGGCCGAGCGCCGCGAACGTCTGGCAGAGAAGATCGAACGCTATCTGCCGCTGCAGGACGGCCTGCTGCGCGCTCCCGATCTGCGACCTCCTGAACGAGCCGATTCACAAGCCACGTTGGAGAGATGATGGGAAAGCTAAGCAACAAGGTCGCCCTGGTCACGGGCGGCAACAGCGGTATCGGCCTGGCCACCGCGCAACGATTCGCCCTGGAAGGCGCCGAGGTGGTCATCACCGGGCGCCGTCGGCAAGTGGTGGAGGAGGCGGTCGGGCTCATCGGTGAAAACGCCGTGGGCATCTGCGCCGACGCCAGCCGGCTGGAGGACCTGGACGCCCTGTACCGGCAGATCGGCGAACGCTTCGGCCGCCTCGATGTGCTGGTCGCCAATGCCGGCGTCATCCGTCCGGCACCGGGCGATCAGGTCGATGAAGAACAGTTCGACGAGCAGTTCGATATCAACGTCAAGGGCGTCTTCTACACCATCCAGAAAGCGCTGCCGCTGCTGCGTGACGGAGGCTCCATCGTGCTGGTGTCGTCCATCGCCCACCTGAAGGCGCTGGAGGCCCACGTGGTCTACGCGGCGACCAAGGCGGCGGTGCGCTCCTTTGCCCGCAGCTGGGCGGCGGAACTCAAGGGCCGCAACATCCGCGTCAACTGCCTGAGCCCCGGCCCGGTGCTGACCCCGATCATCGGCAAGATGGGTATCGGCGAGGCGCAATTCGGTGCATTCGAACAGCAGCTGGCGGGGTTGATTCCGCTGGGTCGGCTCGGTCGCCCGGAAGAGCTGGCAAACGCTGCGCTGTTCCTCGCTTCGGACGACAGCAGCTTCATCACCGGCGTCGACCTGTGCGTCGATGGCGGGCTGTCGCAGCTCTGAATGGAAAAAGCCCCGGGGCTCTGTGCCCCGGGGCTTTTCCTTGCAGCGGCGTCAGCCCTTGATGAAGGCCAGCAGGTCTGCGTTGATGGTGTCGGCGTGGGTGGTGCACATGCCGTGGGGCAGGCCGGGATAGGTCTTCAGGGTGCCGTGGCGCAGCAGCTTGATCGAAAGGCGCGCGGAGTCGTCGATGGGGACGATCTGGTCGTCTTCACCATGCAGCACCAGGGTCGGCACGGCGATCTGCTTGAGGTCCTCGGTGAAGTCGGTTTCCGAGAAGGCCTTGATGCAGTCGTAATGGGCCTTGGCGCCGCCATTCATGCCCTGGCGCCACCAGTTGTCGATCACCGCTTCGGAGACCTTGGCGCCCGGCCGGTTGAAACCGTAGAAGGGGCCCGCCGCGACGTCGCGGTAGAAGTTCGAACGGCTGGCGGCGAGTGCCTCGCGGAAGCCGTCGAAGACTTTCAGCGGCAGGCCGCCGGGGTTCTTCGCGGTTTGCAGCATGAGCGGCGGCACCGCGCCGATCAGCACCGCCTTGGCGACACGGCCGGCACCATGGCGCGCGACGTAGCGGGCAACCTCGCCACCGCCGGTGGAGTGGCCGATGTGCACGGCGTTCTTCAGGTCCAGGTGCGCCGCCAGCTCCGCCAGGTCCGCGGCGTAGGTGTCCATGTCATTGCCTTCGGCCGTCTGCGTGGAGCGACCGTGGCCACGGCGGTCATGGGCAATCACGCGGTAGCCTTTGGCGAGGAAGAACAGCATCTGGTTGTCCCAGTCATCTCCCGAGAGCGGCCAGCCGTGGTGGAACACGATGGGCTGCCCGCTGCCCCAATCCTTGTAGAACAGCTCGGTGCCGTCGCGCAGGGTGAGATAGCCCGACCCTTGCTCCTTGCGGCGCGCACCCGTTGCGGCCGGGGCCTGGGCAGCGCTCGCCTGGCCCGCCAGCAGGGGGACGGCCACAGCCAGGGTGGCGGCGGCTACACCGGCGCTCATCAGGGCGCGGCGGGTGGTTCCTTGGGTCTCGTCGGTCATGGTGAAAGCTCTCGTCAGGGGACCGCTAGCGCGGCGAATGGGGACCGGTCCGATGCGGCGCTCGAAGCGACCTGGCGGTCGTTTCGAAGACCGGATTGCCGGTAGACAAACCCTATTCGCTGGCCGGGGACTCTCACCATCGTCCATGGGTATCGCACCACCATACTTAGGTTTCGCGGGACTGCACCGGAGTGTGTCGGAGCCGATCCGAGCGCCTGTTTCGAGAGGTGGCGATAGGGGTTGAGGCAATCGCGCGCGACAGCCGACCGGGTCGTCGGGTGCGTTCCGCACGGCCATTTTTTTCATTGGGCTCGAAGATATTTTTACTAATTTTCCTCGGCGACGAGCTCAAGCACCATGCGCCCCCATTCGAACAACAACGTCCTTCGAGGCGGCCAGCAGGAGTGCCCAGGTGCAAGCGTTCAACGAGTGGCGGCAGTGTTTTGCAGCGCAGACTTTCATCGACGACGCAGTGAACGGCGACTCCGGGCATGCCGCGCGGGAGGGTGCGCGTTCGGCGCAACGGCTCCCGGTTTTCCCGGCCCCGCAAACCTGCCGGGTCGCCCCGAACGACCTCCGCTGAATTCCTCCCGCAGCGGCTGCCCGAAGCTTCGCTCCGGCTGAATCGCCGGGCGCCCGTCCGCTGCCCAGGAAGCCTCGACCGGCATCACGCCGTTCCAGTCCAACGAGCGCCCGTCGCTCGCCGTCCATGAGTCAGCCATGAAAAAAACAACAAGCACGTCCGCTACTTCCTTGCCTGCCCATCAACCTCACGAGCCGTCTGCACGGTCCTTCCGCAAATCGCTGGGCATCCCGGCGCTGGTGCTCTTCGGCCTGGCCTACATGGTGCCGCTGGCGGTGTTCACCACCTATGGCCTGGTCACCCGCATGAGCCAGGGCCACCTGCCGACGGCCTATCTCTTCACGCTCGCCGCGATGCTGCTGACCGCCTACAGCTACGGGCGCATGGTGCAGGCGCACCCTTATTCGGGCTCGGTCTACAGCTACACGCGCAAGACCTTCGGCGCGGCATTCGGCTTTCTCGCCGGGTGGACGCTGCTGCTGGACTACATCTTCCTGCCGCTCTTGAGCTATCTGCTGATCGGCATCTACATGACCGACTATTTCCCCTCGGTGCCGCTGTCGGTATGGATTCTCGGGTCCATCGTCCTGGTGACCCTGCTCAACCTCGTCGGCATCGAATCCATCACCCGCGTCAACTGGGTGCTGATCGTCGCGCAGATGGTCTTCGTGGTGGTCTTCATCGCGTTGTCGCTGAGCCACCTGGGGGCTCAGGCAGAGCCCGTGCCGCTGGTCCAGCCCTTCTATGACGAGCACTTCAGCCTGCCGCTGGTGATGTCCGGCGCGGCGGTGCTGTGCCTGTCGTTCCTCGGCTTCGACGCCGTGTCGACCATGGCCGAGGAGACCCCCGAACCGCGCCGGCAGATTCCCGCGGCGATCATGCTGGTGACCCTGATCGGCGGCGTGCTGTTCATCGTCATGGCCTACTTCGGCCAGCTGGTATTCCCCGAGTGGCAAGCGCTCACCGATGCCGACTCGGCTTCGCTGGACGTGCTGCGCCGCATCGGCGGCGAATGGCTGGTGACCTTCTTCACCGCTACCTATGTGGCCGGCTGCTTTGCCTCGGCGATGGTGTCCCAGGCCAGCGTTTCCCGCGTGCTGTTCGCCATGGGCCGGGACGGTGCGCTGCCCCGCGTGTTCGGCAAGCTGGTGACGAAGAAGCGCGTGCCGGCCACGGCGATCCTGCTGATCAGCCTGCTGTCGCTGATCGCCCTGTTCGTCACCCTGGATACGGTCGCCAACATGATCAGCTTCGGCGCGCTGTTCGCCTTCTCCGCGGTGAACCTGGCCGTGATCAAGCACTATCTGGTCGACCAGCGCCTCACCGGCAAGGGCAACTACCTGCGCTACGGCGCGCTGCCGGCGGTGGGCTTCCTCAGCACCATCTGGCTCTGGTCGAGCCTGTCGGGCATGTCCTTCATGATCGGCTTCGCCTGGATGTGCCTGGGCCTCGTCTGCCTGGCCAGCGCCACGCGGATGTTCCAGCAGCCGCTGCCGGACCTGAACATGGCGGAGTGACCGCTGGCCTGCGCGAAGCCGGGTTTGCCCGGCTTCTTTCAAGCCAGCCCGATACTGGTTAAGGTGGCGCGACTTCGAGGAATCGTCCGGAGCTCGCCATGAAACTGCATCAATTGCGCGCCCTGCGCACCATCGCCGAGAGCGGCAGCATCCAGGAAGCCTCGCGGCTGCTTGACGTCACCCAGCCGTCGTTGTCCAAGGCGGTGAAAGAGCTGGAAGGTGAGCTGGGCGTGCCGCTGCTGGTCCGCTCCAATCGTGGGGTGACGGTCACGCCTTATGGCGAGCGGCTGGTGAGCATGGCCCGGCTGGTCACCGAAGAAGTGCGCCGCGCGCGGGACGAGATCGATACCCTGAAGGGCGAGATGGCCGGCCGCGTGGCCATCGGCGTGTCACCGGTGACGCCCAATCGCGCCTTCGCCAACTGCTTCCGGCGCTACCGCGAGCTGTACCCCAACGTGCAGCTGCAGATCTTCGAGCTGCGTTCGGTGCAGCTGTTCGAAGGGCTGAAGGAAGGCCGGCTGGACCTGGTGCTGACCACCCAGCCGGAGGCGGAAGCTGGCGACGGGCAGGTCTGGCGCGAGTTGGCACCGCAGCCCTCGGCACTGGCCGTGCGCAAGGGGCATCCGCTGGCGGGGGCGCAATCGCTGCACGAGCTGCTGGACCTCGAATGGCTGCTTTCCGACCCGCTGGAAGTGGCCCTGGCCGGGCAGTTCTTCCGTGAGCGCGAGGTAGCGCCACCCAAGCGCATCACCGAATGCTCCTCGTCGCTGCTCTACCTGGAGCTGGCGGCCAGCACCGATGCGGTGAGCTTCTGGTCGCAGCGCATGCTCGGCCTGCCGATGGTGGCCCAGGTGCTGGAGCCCTTGCAGATCGCCGAGGCCACGCCAGTGGCGAGCATCTCTCTGGTTACCCGGCCGCAGGAGCTGATGACCCGCGAAGCCCTGTTGCTGGCCGAGGAAATGGTCGCCGCTTTCCGTGCGGAGCAGGCATAACCAGCCTCAATGCTCATGTGCAGAGATCATTACTCCGCGCTTTCGCGCTGATGCATCCTGCCGGCCGCCATCTGCCCCAGGAAACGGCCGGAGTCCCCATGAATGCATCGTCGTATTTCTCCCAGAGCTACGCCCAGGCGCGCAGCAGGTTCCTCGACGCCTGCGCGGCCGCCGGCCTGCTGGTGGAGTCCCACGTCCACCCGCTCACCGGGCGCGACGGCGAGACACTGGCGGTGGACGTCGCCCGTGAAGGACCGCTGGATGCCAAGCGCCTGCTGATCATCAGCAGCGGTTGCCACGGCGTCGAAGGCTTCTGCGGCTCGGGCGTGCAGAGCGCCCTGCTCGCTGACCCGGCATGGCGCGAGCACGCGCGCCGCAACGACTGCGCGGTGCTCTACCTGCATGCCGCCAACCCCTACGGGTTTTCCTGGTGGCGCCGCTGGACCCAGGAGAACGTCGACCTCAACCGCAACTTCCGTGACTTCACCCAGGCCGCGCCGCAGAACCCCGGCTACGCGCAGCTGGACCCGGTGCTCGCGCCCCGTCGCTGGCCCAGCCCGCTGGGGCGCCTGCGTCTGCTCGGCTACGCGCTGCGCCATGGTCGCTGGGAGTTGCAGAAGGCCATCTCGTCGGGCCAGGCCAGCCATCCCGATGGGCTGTTCTTCTCCGGCTCGCAGCCGACCTGGAGCAACCGCACCGTGCGTGAAGTGCTGCGCCAGCATGGCCGGCAATGCCGCGAAATGGCCTGGATCGATGTGCACACCGGCCTCGGCCCGAGCGGCTACGGCGAGTACATCTACTCGGGCGACCCGCGCCCGGAAGCGCTGGTCCGCGCTCGCGCTTGGTGGGGCGATGAAGTACGCTCGACGGAGGAGGGCAACAGCGTCTCGGTGAAGCTCAGCGGCAAGCTGGTGCATGCGGCGTTCGAGGAATGCCCGCAGGCGCTGCTGATTTCCATGAGCCTGGAGTTCGGCACCGTGCCCGGCCCGCAGGTCCTCGAAGCGCTGCGCGCGGACCAGTGGCTGCACCGCACGCCCGATGCGCCGGCGGCCAAGGTGCGGCGGATCAAGCAGCAGCTGCGCGATGCCTTCTATATCGACACGGACCAATGGAAGAGCGCGGTGCTGAGGCGCGCTCGGGACACGGCCTGGCGCGCGGTGGAAGGGTTGCGCAGTGAAATTCCGGCGGAGTTGCGTTCCCACCCTGCAGGTGGGAACGCCAGCGCTCAATAGGTGCCGCGCAGGGTCAGCATCAGGTTGCGCGGCTCGCCGTAGAAGTTCGAACCCCAGGCACTGTCTACTCGCTCGTAGTACTTGCGGTCGAAGAGGTTGTTGGCGGTGAGCGTAGAGCTCAGGTGCTCGTTGAACCGGTAACCGAGCTGGGCGGTGGAGACCGCATAGCCGGGCTGCACGAAGTCGGTGTCGTTGCGGGTGTAGAGCGTCTCGCTGACCACGCGGGTGCCGCCGGCCACATGGAAGCCCTTCAGCGTGCCGTCGAGGAATTCGTACTTCGACCACAGGTTGAAGTTGTGCTTCGGCGTGATGGTGCTGAAGGTGTCGCCGGAGCTCAGGCCGTTGTTCGGATCGTCGTCCAGCAGGCGGGTCATGGTGAAGGCATAGCCGGTGACGATGCTCCAGTTGTCGGTCAGGTTGCCGGTCAGCTCGGCTTCCCAGCCCTGGCTGCGCACCTTGCCCTGCGCCTCGTAGGCGTTCACCGGGCTGCCGGACCACTGGGCGCGGTTCTCGTCGTAGATGCGGAACAGGGCGACCGAGGCATTCAGGCGGCCGTCCATCAGCTCCTGTTTCAGGCCGACTTCGTACTGCTTGCCCTTGTGCGGCGCGATCATCTTCTCGCCGCTGGCGTCCGTCTCGCTCTGTGGCTTGAACACGCTGGTGTAGCTGGCGTAGGCGGCCAGGGTCGGGGTGAGCTTGTAGATCAGCGCGCCGTAGGGAATGACCTTGGCGTTGGTCTGGGTCGAGGGCGAACCGAAGTTGTTGAAGAAGGTGTTGGCGTTCTTCGCATCGGCGTCGTACCAGGTCACGCGGGCGCCGAGGATCACGTCCAGCTCGTCGGTCACGCTGAGCTTGGTGCGGCCGTAGAGGCCGTATTGGCGGCTCTTGGTGTAGTTGAAGTTGGTGTGCGGCATGTCCAGGCGCGGTAGGTCGTTGGCGCCGTCGATGCCGATCGGTACCTCGTCGGCATAGCCATCGTTGTCCAGGTCCACCGAGCCATAGGTGAAGGCCTTGTCCAGGTGCTGGTACTCGCCGCCGAGGGTGAGTTCGTGGGTGCGGCCGGCCAGGCTGAAGGGCGTGGTGACGAAGCTGTCCAGGCCCAGCGTCTTGATCCGCTCGTAGTACGAATAACGTGCCGCGTCGGCGGTCTGGGTATCGGGATTGACCACCCAGGTGGTCCAGCTGAATTCGCGCTGGGGCAGGCGTGCGTCGCGATAGGTCAGTGAGGTCTTCCACTGGCCACCGTTGTCAAGGGTGTGGTCGAGCTCGGAGAAGGCCTCCCAGGTCTCTTCCTTCATGCGGTTCCACTTCGCATCGACGTAGGTGGAGCGCGGCACGTCGAGCAGGGTGCCGTCGGCATAGGCCGGCAGGCCGAAGGCCGGAGTGGAATTGTTCTTCTGGTAGGCACCGCCCAGCGACAGGGTGGTGCTTGGGTCCAGGTCCATTTCCAGGCGCCCGTAGAACATCGGGCGTTCGTTCTGCACGTAGTCGACGAAGGACTTGTTGTGCTCATAGGCCATGACCGAGCGACCACGGATCGTGCCTTCGTCGTTCAGCGGACCGGTGACGTCGACCATGCTGCGGTAGCGGTCCCAGGAGCCGGCGGCCATTTCCCCGCTCAGGCCGAACGTTCCCAGCGCGCGCTTGCGCACCAGGTTGATGGTGCCGGCCGGCTCGCCGGACCCGGCGTACAGGCCACCCGGACCACGCAGCACTTCGACGCGGTCGTACATGGCCAGGTCGAAGCTGGTTGCCATGTCGCCCTGGCCGGTGATCTGCGACACCCCGTCGACCTGCACCTGATCGACCAGGAAGCCGCGCATGTACACGTCGTTGAGGCTGGAGCCGGTGTTGTAGGTCTTCACCGTGGCGCCGGTGACCTGACGCATCGCGTCCTGCAGGTTGTTCATGTTCTGGTCATCCATGCGCTGGCGCGTGATGACGGTGACCGACTGCGGGGTTTCCAGCAGCGACTGCTCGCCCTTTCCGATGGTGATGGCCCGGGTGGCATAGGAGTGCGAGCCTTCGGTGGTTGAGCCCAGGCTGCGACCGCTGACGGTAGTGGAGGAGAGGTCCAGTACGTCGGAGGAACCGCGGCGGACGATCAGCCATGCACCGCCCTGCTGACGGACGCCCAGGCCTGAGCCAGCGAGCAATTCGTCCAGTGCGCTGCTGAATTCGTAGTCGCCTTTGATGGCGGGGGCGGTGCGCTCCGCCACCAACTGGTCATCCATCGCCAGGGTCACGCCGGCGAGGTTCGCCAGTTGCTTGAGCGACGTCGCCAGGGACTGCCGGGGAAGGTCCAGCGCTACCGGCGCGGCGAACGCATTGAGGGAGATTGCCAGGGCGCTGGAGACCGCCAGGGACTTGAGGGAAATGGGCTTCATGGAAAAGCTCGTCAGGGACTGGGATAACCAATGACGGAGCTGCGCGAAGAAACCCCTACCTGGTGCGGATGAAAATCAGCGAGGAAGTAGCAGCGTGGCGCCGCCGCTTTGCTCGATGCGGATATCGGCCAGCTCGGGCAGCAATGCGAGGAAGCTCTCCACATCGGCCAACTGGACCACCGCAGTGATCGATTGCGTGGCCGGCTGCAGTGCCTTCACCGGTGTTTCCCGGTAGCGCGACAGCGTGATGGCGATCTCGCCCAGGCTGGCTCGCTCGAACTGCAGATTGCCTTTGGCGAAGCTGAAGGCACTGATGGCCGAACGCTGCAGGGGATGCAGTTTTCCCCCAGCATCGAGCTCACCCACCTGGTCACGCTCGAGCACCATGCGCTGGCCGGCACTGGAGAACTCGACCCGTCCCTCGGCGACGCTGACGCGCACCTGCGGCTCCAGCCGCTCGACGACGAATCGCGTGCCGAGTACGCGTACCTGGGCGGCGCCGGCATCGACCACGAAGGGGCGCGAGGGGGCATGCTGCACGCTGAATATCGCGCGGCCTCGCAGCAGGAAAACCTGGCGGGTCGATTCGCTGAACAGGACATGTAGCCGGGTGTCGGCGTCGAGGAAGACGTCGCTGCCATCCTCCAGCGTGATGTGGCGTTGCTCGCCGATGCCGGTCATCAGCATCTGTTCACCCTGGCGGCTGCGCATCGACACCAGCCAACCGGCGGCGACGGCCAGCAGCAGGCCGCCCATTGCACCGTTGCGCACGAAGCGCCGGCGGCTCAGGTTCTCCATGGCGCCGGCCAGCGCCTGGGTTTGCGGGGTGCTCGAGAAGTTGCCCCAGAGCTCGCTGAAGGCCTGGTACTCACGGGCGTTCTGCGGGTCGGCGGCAAGCCAGCGGGTGAAGGCCTGGCGCTCGGGATGGTCGCCGGGCAGGTCCAGCAGACGGGTGAACCAGCGCGCAGCCTGGTGTCGGCTGCTGGTCATGAGGCCAGTTGCTCGCGGGCATCGCGCAGATTCAGCAAGGCACGAACGAGGTGGCGCTCCACCATGGAAATATTGATGCCCAGCATGCGGGCGACTTCCACCTGGCGGTGACCTTCGATCCGCACCAGCCAGAAGACTTCCCGGCAGCGCGACGGCAGGCACTCGAGAATGCGCTGGATGGCTACCAGACGCTGCTGCAGATCGGCCAGGTGTTCGGCGGAAGGCGCGAACTCGGCATCCTCACGGGTATCCATCCAGGGCTCGAGGTCCCCCTCCGGCAGGGGGTAGAAGCGCGAGGCGTCACGGTAGTGATCGATCAGGACGGAATGTGCGACTCGCCGCAGGTAGGCATTGGGCTGGTCGATGGCGGTGCGTTGGCTGGCAAGGACGAAACGGATGAAGGCGTCGTGCAGCACGTCATAGGCGAGCTGCATGCATTGGGTCTTGCGGCTCAGGCCCAGCAGGAGGTCGGTATAGGCCCAGCGCAGATTGATTCCGTTCCATTCCATGCTGCAGGCCTCATCAACCGTGGCTTCCAGTGTCTGGCGGCGGAGTCTACTGATTCATCCTGAGGCTGTAAATGCAATTGATTAGCATTTGATGTGATCGCGGCGGGCGGTCTGTGTCTCGCACCCGGTTACTTCTGGCAGGCGCAGGGCTGAGTTGGCTGCGTCCGCAGTGACAGCGACCCCGCCCCTGGCGCAGGTCGGGATGGAAAATCGGGCGCAAGCCAAAGGAGCTGGGGAACGCTTGCGCCCTGGCGGCATCAGGCGCCGCCGACCTTGTAAACGCTGATCAGCACTTCATGTTCGCTGACGCCGTCGATGGTGCCGACGAACACGTAGTCGTTGAGCCAGGCGTGGGCGCCGGGCTGGGTCCTGAACCTGGGCGAGGTGCGGCAGTAGAAGTCGCTTTCCTTCATATCGCGCAACTCCAGGCCCTTGGCCTTTTTCGCCAGTCCCGATTCGTTGAGGCGCCAGATGCCGCCGTTGTCGATGATGATGATCTGGCCGTCGTCGGTCTTCAGGCGGTACAGCGCGTTGATCAGCGTTACGCCGTCCTCGCGGGTCACCGACATGTCGGCGCCGCCGGGCACCACGCTGCCCTGCATACCCTGGCCGTTGAAGGTGCCGCCGATGATCGGGTAGTTGATGCGCTGGCCGTCCGGACCCTTTCCCATGTCCTCGCGCGGGCCGAGCTGGACGTCGATCTGCATGACCAGTTCGTGGGTCAGTCGATTGGGGATCTTTTCCTTGAGCTCGGCGGCCTGGGCGAGGGGCAGGGCGACGGTCAGCACCGCCAGGAAGAGGGCTTTCTGCAGACGTGAAGCGGCGTGTCGAATGGTCATCGAATCGAATCCTTTACGTGAGTGGTGCCGCCCCCGCCGGGCAGGGGCGGCGTGTCAATCAGAAGGGCGGGAAGGACGACAGCGGGTCATGTCGGCAGGGCTGCTTGAGCAGCGTGCCGCACTGGGGCAGGTCTTCCGGGATCTTCACGCCGCTCAGCTCGCCCAGGACCAGGCGCGAGGGATGCTGGGCGTCGTGGTAGACGCTGTTGCGGCTGGCCAGCGAGTAGTAGACGAAGCCGTAGCCGCCGGTGTTGGACGGGGCGTCGATCCAGATGCGCAGCTTCGAGCCCTTGCGGAACGGGTGGGAGAATGGCGGGATCTCCACCCGGCCCAACGCCGGCACGTTGGGCAGCATCGGCTGGATGCCGTCCGGGTCGTTGAGTTGCTGCGGGCGCAGTTCGCTGGACTTGCTCTCGTCCAGCTGGCGGTTGGACATGCGCAGCCAGCCGCGCTGGACGAAGACTTCCTGTTCGTCCGGGCGGACCTCGGTGATGGTCACCTGCAGGTCGGTATCCGGGGCGAGGAAGGTGGACAGCCAGATGTCCGCGCTGGCGCTGCCGTAGCTGAGGAAATCGCGTTCGAACTCGTCGCTGGTATAGGCAACGCTGCCTTGCTTCCACAGCGGGTGCTGCCAGCCCCACGCGTGGTCCTTGAGGTAGGTGTTCACCTCCGGGCCGGGGATCGGGTAGAGGTAGGCATCCGGCGCACCGGTTCCTTTGCCACCCTCGATCAGCTTGCCGTCTTCGCTCAGGGCAAAGCTCACCGGTTTCACCGGCAGCGGGTAGTGGTCGCGGGCGATGCTCCAGCCCGGACGCGCGGTCTCGTTGGGCTGGTGACGACCTTCGCGGTCGTCGGCGACGGTTTCCTGCCAGATTTCCAGGTGTTTGCTCTGTTCGAAGCCGTTCTGCTCGCCCTTCACGAAATGGTCGAGGAAGGGGTAGAGCTTCTCCTTACGGAAGCGTTCGGACTCATACAGGTTGTGCCCGCCGCTGGTCTGCAGCATCCACAGCTGCTTCGGGTCCAGGCGTTCCTGGTAGAAGCCTTCGCGCGCCAGTACGGCCTCGTCCTGCCAGGCCTGCATGGACAGCACCGGGACCTGCACCAGCTGCGCACGGTCGCGCGGTGCGCGCTGCTTCATCCACTCGTCATGCTGGGGGTGGCGGATCAGGTTGTACATCAGCGAGGACTTGACCACCTTGGCCCTGTTCTCCTCGACCTGCGCCAGGCAGCGCTGGTCGCCTTCGCTCTGCGCGCTGGCCTTTACCGCGTCCCAGCGCATGTCGACGAACCAGTGCCACGACGTGGTGAAGCCCTGGTTGGGGACGCCGCCGAGGGACCAGCTGTCGGTGTAGGCGTCGCCCAGGATCATGCCGGGGGCAATGGCCTTGAGGCCCTGCGGGCGCTCCGAGGCGGTCATCAGTTGCGACATGCCCGCCCAGGACCAGCCGAACATGCCGACGCTGCCGTTGGACCAGTTCTGCTGCGCGGCGAATTCCACGGCGCTGCGGCCGTCGGTGCCGTATTCCGGGCCGAGGAAATCGAAGGTGCCCTGGGAGCATCCGGTGCCGCGGGCCTGTACGCCCATCACGGCGTAGCCGCGCTCGACCAGGTCCTTGTCCATGGCGACCGAGAAGGTCTCGTTGTCGGCCAGGTAGGCCGAGCCGCCGATGCTGCCGGAGTCGTAGCCGCTGTAGCGGACCAGCACCGGGAACTTGCCGTCGCCCTTGGGCAGCAGCACGGAGTAGCGCAGTTCGGTGCCGTCGGCGGTCTTGATGTAGCCGGTCAGGCGTTTGCCCCAGAAGGGCTGGAAACTGCGGTCCGGCGGTGGCGGGCCGTCGCCCATGGGCGGCTGGGTGCTGCAGCCGGCCACCAGCAGGGCCAGGCTCAGGACGCCCAGGCTCAGGGGGCGTACGAGGGCTTTCTTGTACATGTCTAACCTCGGATCGTGGTTCGCGTCGGGGCGTGCCGTGGCACGCCGGGTTCAGTCGGGTTCAGAAGCGCTTGCTGGCGGAGAAGACTACGGTGGCCTGGCAGTCGCCGCCCTTGCCGAAGTTGTTCTTGCACTCGGCTTCGGAGAGATCGGTGTCGATGTAGGCGGCCTTCCACTCCAGGCCGTAGGCGCGTTTGATCAGCGCCACGCCCCAGTCGCTGTAGCCACTGCGGTAGTCGCCGCTGCCCGAGCGCCAGGCCTGTTCGTCCGACGTCCAGGTGTGGCCGTAGCGTACGTTGAGCTTGGTCTGCCAGGGCAGGTAGAAGTCGTACTCGGCCCAGCCGATGGTGCGCTCCTTCGGCCGCGTGGTGATGGCTGCGGTCCTGGGCAGCACGCCCCAGTCGATCAGCTGGTCCACCTGCTTCGCTGCGGCGGCGCGGGCGGGTGGGTTCTGCAGGTCGTCGGCGTATTTGATGCCGATGGTGGCGTTGCGGTAACCCAGGGTGCCGATCCACTCGCTGAAGTTGATCCAGCTGTCGCCGGGGTATTCGTAATTCACCCAGGTAAGCGAGAAACGCGTGTTCTCAGTGATCGGCCGGGCGATGCCGACGTAGTAGTCCCACTCGCGGTTGCTCTGGGTGCCCATCTCGACGTTGGTGGTGAAGACGCCGGCATACAGGCCGCTGATCTTGTGCACCAGGGTCGCGGAGGTCAGCAGGACGGGGCCTTCGTCCTGATCCAGGGACAGGCCGCCGACGCGGTAGTCGCTGGCCAGGCCGACGTTGACGTCGAGGAAGGTTTCCGGGGTCAGGTCGATCGCCTGGGCCTGCAGGGCCAGGGCCAGCAAGGCGATGCCGGACAGGCCCGATACGACGGGGTGGTTCATGGCTGGTTCTGCTCCGTTGTTGTGATTGAAATGGCAGAAGTAAGCGGTGCTCTGCTTTGTTGTTCTTGTGGGGAGCACCCGCGCGGTGGCGCTTTCTCCGGGCCGCACGAAGCCGCTGGCGCGAACGATACGGTTCGGCCCGGGAGCGTCGTGGTTGGGGAGGGGGTGACTCGGCGTCGCTTTTTTACGGGGTCACGCTCGGGTTTTCGGTTCTCCTGTTCGGGTGCCTTGTGTGGAATGGGTCAGTGGATACGGAAACACTCGATCTGTACGCGGTTGGCCGCCGGGTAGCTGACCTGCCCGACAAACAGGTGGCGACTCATCCAGGCGTAGCGCGCATCCTTGCTGTGAAAGCGCGGCGCGCAATGACAGCGGTAGTGCTGCGGGTCGATCGGCCAGTGTTGCGCGGCCAGTTGCACGCCGGCTTCGCTCAGCACCAGCAGGCCGGTGTTGTGCACCTCGATGAGCGTGCCGTCGTTGCACAGCAGGCTGTAGCGGGCGTCCAGTTCGCCGCAGCCGTCGTGGCGCTCCAGGTAGTAATCGGCGCCGCCGGGCGGGATGCATCCGGCGAAGCCTTTGCCATCCGGATTGCTGCCGGTGAAGCGGCCGCCCAGTATCGGATAGTCGATGCGCCGGCCCTGCGCGGTCGCACCGCGCAGCAGCTCGTCGCCGATCTCCACGTCCAGATGCAGCGTCGGGTGCAGTCCTGGTTCAGACACTGGAGCGAATCCGGTTCCAGATCCGCGTCAGCTGGCGCAGCGCCTGCTTGTGCGGCGGCTCGGCCTGGAACAGCAGGTGGCGCTGGTCATCGGGCACGAACAGGTCGTGGTCACCGAGCAGCTTCGGGTCCACCAGCGGCAGGCTGGCTGGCGTCGGGTTGGGGTAGCCGATCTGGTTGGTGACCCGGGCGATCACCTCCGGGCGCAGCAGGAAGTCGATGAAGGCGTGGGCCTGGGCAACGTTCTTCGCCCCCTTGGGGATCACCATGTCGTCGGACCACATCAGCGTGCCCTGGCGCGGCAGGGCCAGGCGGATGTCGTTGCCGTTGTCCGCCGCGTGGGCCATGTTGCGCGCCGCGAGCATGCCGCCGGACCAGCCCAGGGCCACGCAGATGTCGCCGTTGGCGAGGTCCTGCGGGTACTTGGCGGAGTTGAAGTAGCGCACGTAGGGGCGGATCGACTGCAGCACCTTCTCGGCCCTGGCGTAGTCCTCGGGGTTGCTGCTGTTCGGGTCCAGGCCCAGGTAGTGCAGGACGATGGGGATGACCTCGTTGGCGCTATCGAGGAAGGCCACGCCGCATTTGGACAGCCTGGCGATGTTCTCCGGCTTGAACAGCAGGTCGTAGTCGCGCATGTCGCTGTCGGTGCCCAGGGCGGCGTCCACCTTGGCCTTGTTGAAGCCGATCAGGGTTGTGCCCCAGAGATAGGGCACCGAATAGCGGCTGCCCGGGTCCAGGGGTTCGCGCTGTTGCATGAAGCTGGCGTCGAGGCCGGAAAAGTGCGGCAGGCTCTGACGCTTGAGCGGCTCCAGGGCGCCGGCGGCGATCAGCTGCGGCACCTGGCTGCTGCTGGGGAAGGCCAGGTCGTAGCCGGCGGTGCCGGTGAGCAGGCGCGCCTCAAGGGTCTGCGGGCTGTCGAAGACGTCGTAGAGGATCTCCACGCCGGTCTCGTCCCTGAACTGCTGAAGCACGTCCTTGGGCAGGTATTCGATCCAGTTGTAGATGCGTAGCTGGCCGCCCAGTTTTTCGGCTGTCTCCTGGGCCTGGGTCCCGGCGGCGAGGCTGCCGAGCAGCAGGGCGGCGGCGCAGTTCTTCAGCAGGCGGTGCATGGTGGTCTTCTGTGTGAGCTGGGTTGGGCGCATGGCGTCGGGCCTCAGAGAGCAGCGGCGAGGGCGCGGATCAGGCGCAGGCTGTCGAGGTCCAGCACGCTCTCTGCTTCGGGAAGCGAGGACTGCTTGACGATTACCACCTGGCGCTCGAAGTCGATATACAGGGACTGGCCGTGGATGCCTACCGCCAGCAGCGCTTCGCCCGGATACACGTACCACTGGCTCTTGTAGGTGGCGCCGGGGCTCCACTGCGAGAACACCTCGTTGGCGGCGTAGATGGCCGGGTCGCCACCGGCCAGCACGGCCTCGATGGCCTTCCCGGAGAGCAGCTGGCGGCCGTTGGCGCGGCCGCCGCGCAGCACCATCTCGCCGTAGCGCGCCATGTCGCGCAGGGTCGCGTTGAAGCCAGCGCCGGCAACGTTGCGGCCCCAGGGGTCGGCGACGAAGAAACCGTCGCGTTCGCAGCCCAGGCCCTGCCAGACATCGCGCAACTGCTCGGCGCAACTGCTCCCGCTGGCCCGCTCCATCACCCAGGCCAGCGCCTCGGTGGTGGCGGTCACATAGTGGAAGAAGCCGCCGTGCTCGCCGCTCTTGCGGGTGGCGGGGAGGTATTCGTAGAGCGAACCGAAAGCCTGCACGCCGAGCGGCGGCGGGGTCAGGCCGCAGGCGTAGCCGAACTGCGAGCTGCCGGATGCGGGGTCGTCGTAAACCTCCTGGTAATCGATGGCCACGGCCATGTCGAGCAGTTGGCGCACGGTCGCGTCGCCGAAGGCGCTGCCGCGCAGTTCGGGCACGTAGTCCAGCGCCAGGCGACGATCGTCGAGGCGGCCGTCTTCCACCAACTCCTGGGCCAGCAGGCCGACCAGCGACTTGGTGACCGAGAACATGATGTGTCGTTTGTGCGCTTCGTGGCCGTTGAAATAGCGCTCCTGCACGACCTCGCCGTCCTTCATCACCAGCCAGCCATCGGTGCAGGTGGCCTGCAGATGTTCCTCCAGGCTCACACGGCGGCCGCTGGCGCCTTCGAAGTGGAAGTCATCGAGGCGTACCGCGCCGCGCTGCAACGCAGAGGGTGCCTGATCCCCGCGCTCCACACTGACGCTCGGGCGGATGCGCCCCAGGTTGTGGAAGGCCCAGCGGTTGTACGGCGGGCGCATGAAGTTGTGCCAGGTGACGAGTTGCTCCGGCGCCGGCGGAAAGCCCTGCATCAGCGTGGGTTGCGCAGGATCGGCGGCGGCGTAGGCGCTGGCCAGTGCCTGGTCGAGTTCGGCGGTCATGGACTGATCTCTTGTTGTCGTGGTGCGGTGTGGTGGTACAAGTTTTTATCTATGTAAAAACTTATAGTCAAATAAAATATTTGATCGGAATTGAAAATATCCTAGAATCAGCCACTTGCAGCGTGACGGTCACCGACAGAGGGAGGAGGGCAGTTGAGCGGATTGCGGGAAAGGCAGAAGGAACAGCGGCGCGATGCGATCACCGCAGCGGCGCTGGCGCTGTTCGAGGCACAGGGATTCGCGGCCACTACCGTGGAGCAGATCGCCGGTCAGGCCGGGGTGTCGACGCCTACGGTGTTCAACTACTTCGGCAGCAAGCAGGACATCCTCCTGGCCGTTGTCGAGCGCGCCGACCGCCAGGCGGTGACCGAGGCCCGGCTGCAGATGCCGGCCTTCGACAATGCAGTGGACGCCATGTGCCACCTGGAGTCGCTGATCGTCCGCCACGAGCTGCAGGTGCTGCCGATCTCCATCTGGCGCGAATTGCCGCCGCTGGGGCTGATGGCCACGCGGCCGGAGGCGGTGGCTACGCTCAATGCCCATCTCGCCGGCGAGATCGCCGTGCTGCTGCGTGACTTGCAGGCGCGCGGCCTGCTCAGTGCGAAGGTGGACGTGGAGTTCGTCGCCTGGTTCCTCAACGACTACTCCTCGATGCTGTTCATGCGCCTGGTGCAGGACGAGAAGCCCGACCTCGCCGCCCACAGCGCACGGGTGCGCCAGCTGACCCAGGCCCTGTTCGACGGCCTGGCACCCTGATTCGACGTTGACGCTGCCGTGACTCGTCCATATCGTTAATCATGTTAATCAACTTTCACGCGGAACGAGACTGAACATATGGCCAGCGTCATCCACCTCGAAGTCAGCTGGGGCGATTGCGACCCGGCGGGCATCGTCTTCTATCCAAACTATTTCGCCTACTTCAACCGTGCCACCGATGCCTTCTTCGGCGGCCTCGGCGTGCCCCTGGGCGAAGCCATGAAGCGCCACGGTATTCTCGGTTGGCCGATGCTGGAAATTCGCTCAAAGTTCCTGAAGCCCAGTAGATTCGCTGATATTCTGTCCATCGAGACCGACCTGGTGCGCCTCGGGCGCAGCAGTTTCGCGTTGCGCCACCGGCTGCGCGGCGCCGATGGCGAACTGCGTGTGGAAGGGCATGACGAGCGTGTCTGGGCGCGGGACGACGCGGGCGTTCTGCGCGCTGAACCGATTGCTCCCGCCGTCCGCGAACGGCTCATGGCGGTGTTGACGGTTTGCGAAAATAGTTAATTGACATAACTATATTTCCCGCATAGCTTGTTTTCCACCAAGCACAACAAGAGCAAAAGGTGAGACATGAACAAGTACGAAGGCCGCTGGCAGACCGTCACCGTTGAAGTGGATGCCGGCATCGCCTGGGTCACCCTGAACCGTCCGGAGAAGCGCAACGCCATGAGCCCCACGCTCAACCGCGAGATGCGCGACGTACTGGAGACCGTCGAGCAGGACGCCGATGCCCGTGTGCTGGTGCTGACCGGTGCCGGCAGCGCGTGGACTGCGGGGATGGACCTCAAGGAGTACTTCCGCGAAGTGGACGCCGGCCCGGAAATCCTCCAGGAACGCATTCGTCGCGACGCCTCCGAATGGCAGTGGAAGCTGCTGCGCCTGTATTCCAAGCCGACCATCGCCATGGTCAACGGCTGGTGCTTCGGCGGTGGCTTCAGCCCGCTGGTGGCGTGCGACCTGGCCATCGCCGCGGACGAGGCGGTGTTCGGCCTGTCGGAAATCAACTGGGGCATCCCGCCGGGCAACCTGGTGAGCAAGGCCATGGCCGACACCGTGGGCCACCGCGAGTCGCTGTACTACATCATGACCGGCAAGACCTTCGACGGCCGCAAGGCAGCGCAGATGGGCCTGGTCAACCGCAGCGTGCCGCTGGCTGAATTGCGCGACGCGGTGCTGGAATTGGCCGCCGACCTGCTGGACAAGAACCCGGTGGTGCTGCGCGCGGCGAAGAACGGCTTCAAGCGTTGCCGTGAGCTGACCTGGGAGCAGAGCGAGGACTACCTTTACGCCAAGCTCGACCAGGCCCAGCTGCGTGATCCGGAGCATGGCCGCGAGCAGGGGCTCAAGCAGTTCCTCGATGACAAGAGCATCAAGCCGGGCCTGCAAGCCTACCGCCGCTGAGCAGCCGCCGCGGGGCCCGTGCCCCGCGGCCAGAACAACGACAAGAGGAACGCTGCATGAACCAAGTCTCGCTGTTGATCGGCGGCCGCGCCTTGCCGGCCAGCGATGGTCGCACCTTCACCCGGCTCGACCCGCTTAGCGGCACTCCCGCCAGCGTCGCTGCCGCTGCCACCGTCGAAGACGCCGATGCCGCCGTGGCGGCCGCCGCTGCGGCCTTCCCCGCCTGGTCGGCGCTCGGCCCCGGCGAGCGCCGCACGCGCCTACTGGAAGCCGCGCGGCTGATGGAGTCGCGCAGCGCCGAGTTCATCGCCGCGGGCGCACGGGAGACCGGCGCCATGGCCAACTGGTATGGCTTCAATGTGCACCTGGCGGCTGGCATCCTGCGCGAGGCCGCTGGCATGACCACGCAGATTCTCGGCGAGGTGATCCCCTCCGATGTGCCCGGCTCGCTGTCCATGGCCATGCGCCAACCGGCCGGCGTGGTGCTCGGCATCGCCCCCTGGAACGCCCCGGTGATCCTTGCCACGCGTGCCCTGGCAATGGCGCTGGCCTGTGGCAACACCGTGGTGCTCAAGGCTTCAGAGCAGTGCCCTGCGGTTCACCGGCTGATAGGCCAGGTGCTGCACGACGCGGGACTGGGCGACGGCGTGGTCAACGTCCTGAGCAACGCCCCGGCAGACGCCGCCGTGCTGGTGGAAAGACTGATCGCCAACCCGGCGGTGAAGCGCGTCAACTTCACCGGCTCGACCCGCGTCGGCCGAGTCATCGGCGAGCTGTGTGCGCGCCATCTCAAGCCGGCGCTGCTGGAGCTGGGCGGCAAGGCGCCGCTGCTGGTGCTGGACGACGCCGACCTGGACGCAGCCGTCGAGGCAGCGGCATTCGGCGGCTACTTCAACCAGGGGCAGATCTGCATGTCCACCGAGCGGCTGATCGTCGACCGGAGCGTCGCCGACGACTTCGTCGCGCGCCTGGCGAAGAAGGCCGCCAGCCTGCGCGCCGGCCATCCCGCCGACCCGGCTTCGGTGCTCGGCAGCCTGGTGGACGGCGCATCCGCGTTGCGCATTCGCGGGCTGATCGACGATGCCGTGGAGAAGGGCGCACGCCTGCTCTGCGGTGGCGACTTCGAAGGCGCGGTGATGCAACCGGCCCTGCTCGATGGCGTGACCGCGCAGATGCGCCTGTATGCCGAGGAATCCTTCGGCCCGGTGCTCTCGGTAATTCGTGTGGACGGCGACGAAGAGGCCCTGCGGGTGGCCAACGACAGCGAGTATGGCCTGTCGGCGGCGATCTTCAGCCGTGACCAGGCGCGTGCGCTGAACCTGGCGCGGCGCGTCGAGTCGGGCATCTGCCACATCAACGGGCCGACCGTGCACGACGAGGCGCAGATTCCGTTCGGCGGGGTCAAGGCCAGCGGCTACGGCAGCTTCGGCTCCCGTGCCGCCATCGACCACTTCACCCAGTTGCGCTGGATCACCCTGCAGACCGCGCCGCGCCACTATCCCATCTGACCGGCTGATTCGGGCTGCGGATACCAATGCCCGGCAGGACGCCGGGCAGAACAAGAACAATATTCCCGCCATCGCGCCGCTGGGCGCGGTGGCGTGCCTTTACGGAAGACGCTCCCATGAATGTCGCATCCAATTCCCCTCCGGGCTATCGGCGGGTCGCCATCGGCCATCCGCAGGTTGAAGTCCGCCGCGAGGCCGATGGCACCCTCTATCTACGCGCCCGAGAGGCCCTCGCGCCGCTGCCTGAACGCCTGCTGGA
The DNA here is from genome assembly GCF_014852215.1 of Pseudomonas sp. PDM19. Taxonomy (NCBI): domain Bacteria; kingdom Pseudomonadati; phylum Pseudomonadota; class Gammaproteobacteria; order Pseudomonadales; family Pseudomonadaceae; genus Pseudomonas; species Pseudomonas sp. PDM19. The sequence continues at coordinate 1,574,652 of NZ_JACVBG010000002.1, forward strand.
GCGTTTGCAGCACTGGGCTGACGAGCGCCCGCAACAGACATTTGTCGCCGCCCGCGACGACTCGGGCCAGTGGCGCCGAATCAGCTATGCGCAGATGCTCGACAGCACCCGGCGCATCGCCCAGAGCCTGCTGGCTTATGGGCTGAGCCCTGAGCGGCCGCTGCTGATCCTTTCGGGCAACGACCTGGAACACTTGCAATTGGCCTTCGCCGCGATGTACGCCGGGATTCCCTATTGCCCGGTGTCGCCGGCCTACTCGCTGGTCTCCCAGGATTTTGCCAAGCTGCACCACATCGTCCAGTTGCTGCAGCCGGGGCTGGTGTTCGCCGCCGATGCCGGACCCTTCGCCCGCGCCATCGAATCGGTGCTGGGTGCGGAGCTGCCGTTGCTGTTCGGCCATGGCGAAATCTCGGGCAGACGCTGCCGTCTCTTCGCCGAGCTTCTGGACGCGCCCGATTGCAGCTCAGCGGATGCCGCCTTCGCCGCCACCGATGGCGAGACGATTGCCAAGTTCCTCTTCACCTCCGGTTCGACCAAGCTGCCCAAGGCGGTGCCGACCACCCAGCGCATGCTCTGCGCCAACCAGCAGATGCTGCTGCAGACCTTCCCCGAGTTCGCCCATCAGCCGCCGGTGCTGGTGGACTGGCTGCCGTGGAACCACACCTTCGGCGGCAGCCACAACCTGGGCATTGCGCTGTACAACGGTGGCAGCTTCTACATCGATGGCGGCCGGCCAACGCCGCAGGGCTTTGCCGAGACCTTGCGCAACCTCAAGGACATCTCGCCGACGGCTTACCTCACCGTGCCGCGCGGCTGGGAGGAACTGGCCAGTGCGCTGGAGCGGGATGCGGAACTGCGCCAGCGCTTCTTCGCTGATATCCGGCTGTTCTTCTTCGCCGCTGCCGGACTGTCCCAGGACATCTGGGATCGCCTCGATCGACTGGCCGAAGCCCACTGTGGCGAGCGCATCCGCATGATGGCCGGCCTGGGCATGACCGAGGCCGCGCCGTCCTGCACCTTCACCACGGGGCCGCTGTCGGTGGCCGGTTATGTCGGCCTGCCGGCGCCCGGTTGCGAAGTCAAGCTGGTGCCGGTGGAGGGCAAGCTGGAAGCGCGCTATCGCGGGCCGAACCTGATGCGCGGTTACTGGCGCAACCCCGAGCAGAATGCCGATGCCTTCGACCAGGAGGGCTACTACTGCTCCGGCGATGCGCTGCGTCTGGCGGATGAGAGCAACCCGCAGCTGGGGCTGATGTTCGACGGCCGCCTGGCCGAGGACTTCAAGCTGTCTTCCGGGGTGTTCGTCAATGTCGGGCCGCTGCGTACCCGCGCTGTGCTGGCCGGGTCGCGCTATGTTCAGGACGTGGTGGTGCTGGCGCCGGACCGACCGGGCCTGGCGCTGCTGGTGTTTCCGCGTCTGGCCGAGTGTCGTTCGCTGTCCGGTCTGGGTCGGGAGGCCAGCGATGCCGAGGTGCTGGGCAGCGCGCGGGTGCGTGCCTGGTTCGCCGACTGGCTGGCGCAGCTCAACCTGCAGGCCACCGGCAACGCCAACTACTTCGGCTGGGTGGTGCTGCTGGACGAGGCGCCCTCGATCGACAAGGGTGAAATCACCGACAAGGGCTCGCTCAACCAGCGCGCGATCCTCGCTTCGCGTGCGGAGCTGATCGAGCATCTGTACCGCGGCGAAGACCCGAGGGCGATCAGCGCTTCCTGAGCCGGCGACAATCGAACGGGCCACCCTGTGCAAGCAGGGTGGCCCGTTGTCGTTTCGGGGAGAAAACCGCCGCGCCATGGGGCCCGACGGTTGGGGTTGCGGGTCAGTTGAACGCGGCGGGGCGCGGGTTTTCCAGCAGCACGGCCATACCCTGGCCACCGCCGATGCAGGCCGAGGCGATGCCGTAGCGCTGGCCGCTGGCGGCCATCTGGCGGGCCACGGTGTGTGCCAGGCGCAGGCCGGTAGCGGCCAGCGGATGGCCCAGGGCAATGGCGCCGCCGTGCCGGTTCAGGCGCTCGTCGTCCAGTTCCAGTTCGCGCTGCACGGCGAGCACCTGGGCGGCCTGGGCCTCGTTTATCTCGATGTGGCCGATCTGATCCAGGCGCAGCCCGCTGCCCTGCAGCAGGAGGCGAATCGCCGGGGCCGGGCCGATGCCCATCACCGCCGGGTCGACACCGATCACCGCTGCCGCGCGCAGGTGTGCCAGCACGGGGCGGCCCGCTGCGGCGCAGGTCGACATCAGCAATGCGGCCGCCGCACCATCGACCACTGCGCAGCTGTTGCCGGCGGTCTGCACGCCTTCGGAATAGATCGCGCCCAGGCGCGCCAGGGCCTCGGCGGAGGTTTCGCGGATATGACTGTCCTGGGCGGCTTCAGCGTTGCGTCCGGACAGCTTCAAGTAGCGCGGCGCCAGGCCCGCCTGCTCGAAGGTCTGCTCGCGCACCTCCTCGATCTCCCCGGCGAACCAGCCGTCCGCCTGCGCCTGCAGGGCGCGCTGGAAGCTGCGCAGGGCGTAGGCGTCCACCTCCTCGCGGCGCAGGCCATGGCGGCGAGCGAGGTTCTCGGCGGTCTGCATCATGCTCAGGCTGACGGCCGGGTCGAACAGGGCTTCCCAGAGGAAGTCCTTGAACTCCACCGGCTGGCCGAGAGTGAAACCGCCGCGATGGCTGTAACTGGCGATGGGGTTGCGCGACATGGATTCGCTGGCCACGCAGAGCACACTGGCGGCCTGGCCGCGCTGGATCTGCTCGGCGCCCTGGCGCAGCAGTTCGAGCCCGGTACCGCAGATGCGCTGCACACCCAGCGCCGGCACCTGCTGCGGCACGCCGCAGTACAGGCCGATGTGACGCGGCAGCATGTAGGCGTCGAAGCTGGCCTGGGCCATGTTGCCAGCCAGCACGCTGTCGATGCCGGCCGGGTCCACCCCGCTGCGGCGCAACAGGCTGCGCCCGGCGAAGATGCCCAGGTCGGTGGGCGAAACGGCGGCGAGGGCGCCGCGATAGTCGATCCAGGGAGTGCGTACGGCTTCGACGAGCAGGGCATCGTCGAAGGCGCTGAAAAGTCCGGGCAGGCTCATGGGGTTTCCTTGGGCGAAGTGGCCCGTGGGTGAGCCCACGGGCGTGGGGAGGAGCTTGGGGGTTATTCGGTGGTTGGCCGGTGCCGCAGCAGCAGGATGATGCTCGCTGCGGCGATCAGGACGCCGGGTGCGGCGAAGCCCATCAGGCCGGCGGTGCCGCTGCCGCTGGCGAGCATCTGCCCGGCCAGCAACGGGCCGCCGATGGAGCCCAGGCGGCCGACGGCAACGGCCGAGCCGACGCCGGTGGCGCGGATCCCGGCAGGGTAGAACTGCGGCGCCAGGGCGTAGAGCACCAGCTGCGCGGCCAGCACGAAGAAACCGGCGGCGAAGCCTGCCAGCAGCATGCCGGCGAAGCCTTCGAAGGAGCCCAGCGCGGCCAGGGTCAGCAGGATGCCGCCATAGATCAGCGCCACCAGCAGGGTGGGCCGCCAGCGGTCCAGCAGTACGCCGGCCAGCACCGAACCCAGCGCCATGCCCAGGTTCAGCAGCAGCTGCACGCTGCCGGCCTGGGGGCGGCTGAAGCCCCGGCCGATCAGCAGCGACGGCAGCCAGTTGAGCAGCAGATAGACCACCATCAGGGTGAAGAAGCAGCTCAGCCACAGCAGCAGTGTCGGCACTGCCTGCCCATGACCGAACAGGCCCTGCGCCACGCCTGTGCGCTTCCCCTCATCGGCCTGGCGCTGGTAGGCCGCCGATTCCGGCAGGCGCAGGTAGAGCAGCGGCGCTACCAGCAGGGGCGCCCAGCCACCGAGGTGGAACACCAGTTGCCAGCGTTCCGGCGTGGCGAACATGCCCGCCAGCGAGGCCAGTGCACCGCCCAGCGGCACGCCGCAGTACATCAGGCTCACCGCCGTGGCGCGGCGGTCGTTGCCGGCGGATTCGGAGGTCAGGGCGATCAGGTTCGGCAGCGCGGCGCCCAGCCCCAGGCCGGTCATGAAGCGCGCCAGCAGCAGGCTGTCGAGATTCCAGCTCTGGGTGGTGAGCAGCGAGAACAGCCCGAACAGCGCGACGGCGGCGGTCAGCACGCGCTTGCGGCCAATGCGATCGGCCAGCCAGCCGCCGGCGAAGGCGCCGGGCAACAGGCCGAGGATGCTGGCGCTGAACACCCAGCCGAGCTGCGCCTTGTCCAGACCGAAGTGAGCGGCGATACCGGGGCCGGCGATACCTGCCGACTGGATGTCCATGCCCTCGAGTAGGGCGACGATGAAGCACAGCAGGATGGTGAGTGGGGTGGCGGCGCTCGGGCGCGCCACGGAAACGGATGTGATATCGCTCATGCCGGGAATGCTCTTCTAGTTGTTGTTCGGCGAAACTAGTTAATAAAATGAACTAGTTTCGCGATGCTAGGAGGCTTGGCGGCATTCGTCAACGGCGTGCTCCGTCCTCCGGCAGGGCCGGTGAACGGAGTCGGGCTGATAGAGGTGCGCAGAAGCGTGCCGGCTGAATCAGTCGGCGCCGTGGATCTTCTGCAGCAGAGCGAGCAGCTGTTCGCGCTCGGACTCGGAGAGGCGGGAGGTGGCGGCGAAGTCGCTTTGCAGGGCGACTTCCTTGAGCTGCTTGAGCAGCGTTTCACCGGCCTTGCTGAGGAACAGGCCGTAGGAGCGCTTGTCCGGCTTGCAGCGCACGCGTACCGCTAGGGCAAGGGTTTCCAGCTTGTTCAGCAGGGGCACCAGTTGCGGTGGCTCTACGCCCAGTGCGCGGGCCAGATCGGCCTGCATCAGCCCTGGATTGCTGTCGATGATCGCCAGCGCGGTGAACTGCGCCGGGCGCAGGTCGAACCTTGCCAGCTCGTCCACCAGGTGCTGGAAGACGATCAGTTGCGCGCGGCGCAGGGCGTAGCCGACGTAGTTGTCCAGCGGGGAGGCGGGCGCGACGGCACCTGCGCCCTGGTCCTCGTCGCCCTCGGGGGCACGGCTCTTCTTCGTCATGGCAATAAGGTTTCTTCTGTTAACTAATTCGGGCGATTGTCGCACCACTTCTGCCGGCAGGCCAGCGTGGCCGGGAACTCTTCAGTATTCCAGCTGGCTGCGCTGCTCCTCGAACCAGTCGAGCACCGGCTGGCAGGCCGGGTGCGCGGCGCCGCTGTCGCGCAGCCAGAGGGCATAGCGGCCGCCGGTTTTCAGCGCCTCGCCGAAGGGCACGATGAGGTCGCCGCGCTGCAGGGCGTCATGGGCCAGCAGGCGGTCGGTCATGGCCACGCCCAGTCCGCGGGTGGCGGCATCCAGCGCGAGGTCGTCGAGGTTGAACAGCATGTGCTTGAACGACGTGGGTGGCGGTGCGGCCTGGGCACGCAGCCACTGCGGCCATTCCAGGCCGCCGCTGGAGGCGTGGATCAGCGGGTGGCGCGCCAGCTCTTCCAGCGAGCGCGGCGGCGCCTGGCCGTCGTCCAGGCGTGGGGCGCAGACCGGGATCAGGTATTCGTCGTACAGCGGCATCAGCGTGCGGCCCTGCGGGTCGCTGCCGCTGGGCAGGTAGAGCACGTAGGCGTCGCAGTCGCCGCCGTCGTCCACCACTTCGCCGCCCACCGTCTCGATGGACAGGCACAGCTCCGGGTGCCGCGAGTAGAAGGAGCTCAGGCGCGGCAGCAGCCAGCGTACCGCCAGCGAAACGAAGATGCGGATGCGGAAGGGCCGCTCCGCCGAGGCCGGGGCGAGGCGCTCTTCCAGGCGCAGCAGCTGCTGGAGCATGCCCTCGGCCACTGCGTGCACTTCGCGGCCGGCGTCGGTCAGCGCCACCTTGCGGCTGGTGCGATCGAACAGCGGCACGCGGTAGTACTCCTCCAGTTGCTGCACCTGTCGGCTGATGGCGCTCTGGGTCAGGTGCAGCTGTTTCGCGGCGGCCGTGAAGCTGCCGGAGTCGGCGACCTGTACCAGCGCCTGCAGGGCCTGCAGAGAGGGAACGCGAAGCAGTTTGTCCATGACCCTTCCGTGCGCGATCTATGCGCCAATCTATGCGAGATAGGAATACCAGGATGAAAAATGAGCGTTGGTGCGTCCAGCTCAACTGCCCGTAGATTCTGATCATGACGCGCCATCGGGGAAATCGCTTGGATACGCCCGGCGCATGGATTGTGAAGGAGTGGCGGGCAATGAACAATCACTGTGGCTGGATCGCCCTGGCGGGCGAATTGCCCGCGCGGCCGACGCTGAGCGGCACCCAGCGGGCGGACTGGCTGATCATCGGTGGCGGCATCACCGGATTGTCCGCGGCCCATGCGTTGGCGGCGCGATTCCCGCAGCAGCGCGTGGTGTTGCTGGAGCGCCAGCGCATCGCCCAGGGCGCCTCGGCGCGCAATTCCGGGTTCGTCGTGGCCCATGAACTGCCTGCCGCCAGCGAACGCCTCGGGCAGCCCGGCCACGCCGCGTACCAGGTCGCCTCGCGCATCGGCATCGCAGCGGCGCAGGAAGTCCGCCAGCGCATCGCCGGGCTGGGCATCGACTGCGAGCTTTTCGAAGACGGCTATCACTTCGCCGCACACCGGCCCGAGCACCTGGGCGATGTCGACGGCATCCTCGCCACGCTGGCCTCGGTCGGCGCCAGCGCTCGCTACTACGAAGGCGTGGCGCTGGAGCAGCGGCTCGGCAGTGGCTTCTACGCGCGGGCCATTCACTGCGCCGGTGGTAACGCGCTGCTGCAACCGGGGCGCTATGTGAAAGGCCTGGCGGAGAGCCTGCCGGCGTCGGTGGAAGTCTTCGAGCAGAGCGGCGTGACCGACCTGCGCCGCAGCGGCCAGGGCTGGGTGGCGCGTACCGGGCAGGGCGAAGTCCATGCGCCGCAGGTGCTGGTCTGCCTCGGTGCCTTCATTGCCCGCGCCGGCCTGCACGACAGCGGCGCCTTCCCGCTGGAGCTGAGCGCGAGCATTACCCGCCCGCTGGACGAGCCGCGCTGGCAGTCGCTGTTCGGCGAGCGCCAGTGGGGCGTGCTCGCGCCGTTGCCGGGCGGCGGTACCGTGCGCCTGCTGCCGGGCCGCCGGCTGCTGATCCGCAACACCGTCGAATACCGTCATCGTGACCTCGACCACCACGCGCTGGCCGAGCGCCGTCGCCGTCATCTGAGCGGTTTGCAGAAGCGTTTCCCCGGCCTCGTCGAAGCCGATATCGCCTACAGCTGGACCGGCCACCTCAGCGGCACCCGCTCCGGCGAGCCGTACTTCGCCCGCGTCGACCAAGGCCTGCATGCGGTGGCGGGCTGCAATGGCTCGGGCGTGGCGCGCGGCACCCTGTGGGGTCGCCTGCTGGTGGAGATGGCCGCGGGCGACAGCTCGCCCGTGCTGGCCGACGTGCTCGCGCAGGCCAGCCCCGGCTACCTGCCGTCCAGCCCGTTCTTCGATATCGGCGCCTCGTTGCGCATGGCCTGGGAAGTGCGCCGCGCACGCGCCGAGGCCTGATTCATCGCTTTACCCACGCACGCAATCCATGAAGACCATCTCCAGAAAACTATTCCCAAGAACAAAAAAACCGAGGGCAGCATGATCAATCGTTCCAAGACTCTGGCCAGCTTCACCCTGGCAGGCCTCGCACTCGCAGCAGTGACCGGCACCACCCAGGCGGCGCAGACCGTCACCATCGCCAACTGGAGCGGCTACATCGCCGAAGACACCCTGGCGAACTTCACCAGACAGACCGGCATCCAGACCACCTACGACCTCGTCGACAGCAACGAGACCACCGAAGCCAAGCTGATGACGGGAGCCAGCGGCTACGACCTGGCCAGTCCGTCCAACCACTTCCTGCCGCGCCTGATCAAGGCCGGCGCCATCCAGGAACTGGACAAGAGCAAGCTGCCCAACTGGAAGAACCTCGACCCCAAGCTGATGAAGATCCTCGAGGCCAACGATCCGGGTAACCGCTATGCCATTCCCTACCTCTGGGTGACCGTCGGCATCGGCTACAACGAGGACAAGATCAAGGCCATCTTCGGCAACACCGACGTCACCCACAGCTGGCAGCTGCTGTTCGATCCGAAGAACGCGGAAAAGCTCGCCCAGTGCGGCATCGCGGTGATCGACAACGCCACCCAGATGGTGCCCATCACCCTCAAGGTGCTCGGCCGCGACCCGGCCAGCCAGAACCCGGACGACTTCAAGGCCGCCGAAGCCGCACTGCAGGCGGTGCGCCCGTCGATCCGCTACTTCCACCAGTCCAAGTACGTCAGCGACCTGGCCAACGGCAACATCTGCGTCGCCATCGGCTTCAGCGGCGACGTGCTGCAGGCCATGACCACCGCCAAGCAGGCCGGCAACAACGTGAAGATCGGCTACAGCCTGCCGCGCGAAGGCAGCACCATCGCCGTGGACACCGTGACCATTCCCAAGGGCGCGCCACACCTGGACAACGCCTACGCCTACATGAACTACCTGCTGCAGCCGGAAGTGATCGCCAACATCAGCAATGCCGTGCAGTACCCCAACGGCAACGCCGCCGCGACCCAGTACGTCGACGCGGAGCTGCGCAGCAACCCGGCCGTCTACCCGCCACAGGAAGTGCTCGACACCCTGTTCCCGATCAAGACCCTGTCGCCGTCCGGGATGCGCATGAGCACCCGCCTGTGGACCCGCGTGATGAGCGGCAAATGACCCAGCCCAACGACCTGCGCCGCCACGCCCTGGTGGTCGGCGCCGGCGTGGTCGGCCTGGCCACCGCACTGCAACTGCAACGCCGCGACCTGCGCGTGACCCTGCTGGACCGCAATCCGCCGGGCCTGGCCACCTCATTCGGCAATGCCTGCACCTTCGCCACCTACTCGGTGGAACCGGTGGCCACCCCCGGCATCTGGCGCAAGGCGCCGGGCATGCTGCTGCGCCCGGACAGCCCGCTGGCGATCCGCCCGGCCTACCTGCCGCGCATTGCGCCCTGGCTGCTGCAGTTCCTGGCGGCCTCGCGGCGTGACCGGGTGGAAGCCATCGGCCACGACCTAAACACCCTGCTGCGCCCCTGCATGGGCGCATGGCAGGGGCTGTTCGACGAGGCAGGCGCCAACGACCTGATCCGCCACGACGGCTCGCTGTACATCTTCGAAGCCCACGAGCGCAGCGATGCGCAAGCCATGGTGGATTACCACCGGCGCTTCGAGGTGCCGATCCGCTTCGTCGAGGGCTCCGAACTGCGCGAGCTGGAACCGGCGCTCAACGCCCGCGCGAGCTGCGCGGTGGAGCTGCCCGGCGTGAGCCGCACGCTCGATCCCTATGCGCTGAGCCTGCGTCTGTTCGAGCGCTTCCTCGCCAGGGGCGGCGAGTTCCGCCGTGGCGAATTGCTGGGCCTGGAACCGGCCGGGCAGGGCAGGGATGCGGTGAGCGCGCAGCTGACGAGCGGGGAACAGCTGGCCGCCGACCGCGTGGCGCTGTGCACCGGCGCCTGGTCGCGCACGCTGGTAGACCAGTTGGGCGATAGCGTGCCGCAGGACACCGAGCGCGGTTACCACGTGCTCTTCGGCCATGCCGGGCAGGTGCTCAATCGCCCGGTGTGCTGGGGTGCCGGCGGCTTCTATATGACGCCCATGGCGCAGGGCCTGCGCGTGGCCGGTACGGTGGAATTCGCCGGGCTGGAAGCGTTGCCGAGTCCGGCGCGCTACCGCTACCTGACCCGTGGCGCGCGGCGCTTCCTGCGCCTGCAGCACGAGCCGGTGTCGCAGTGGATGGGCTTCCGTTCCTCGGTGCCGGACAGCATGCCGGTACTCGGCCCGTCCCGGCGCCTGCCGCAGGTCTTCTACAACTTCGGCCATGGCCACATCGGCCTGACCCTTGGCGCTATCACCGGCCAGCTGCTCGCCGAGCAGGCCAGTGACGTCGTCACCAGCGTACCGGTGACGCCCTTCCTCGCCAGCCGCTTCGGCTCTCGCTGAAGCACTGGCATTCACCCCGGACAACAGGAGATTTCGACATGCCCCAGCTGACCCTTGTCGCCCCCCGCAGCCATGCCATGCGCAGCGTGGGTCTGATGCTGTTGTCGATGTTCTGTTTCGCAGTGGTGGATGCGCTGGCCAAGGTGGTGGCGCTGAAGTATCCGGCCAACGAGGTGACCTTCTTCCGCATGGCCTTCGGCGTGCTGCCGGCGTTTCTCCTCTGCCTGCGCGGCCGGCCGCTGGCGCAGCGCTGGCGGCAACTGGACGTGCGCGGCCAGAGCATCCGCGCGGTGACCCTGCTGGGCTCCTCGGCACTCTTCTTCGCCGGGCTGCCTTACGTGGCGCTGAGCGAGGCCATCTCCATCGCCTATTCCGAGGCGCTGCTGGTGATCGTGCTGGCGCCGCTGCTGCTGGGCGAACGCCTGCTGCCGCGCAACGCGCTGGCGGCTGTGCTGGGCTTCGTCGGTGTGCTGATGGTGGTCAAGCCGGACAACGCCGAGGCCAGTCTGGTCGGGCCGGGCCTGCTGGTGGCCAGCGCCTTCTTCGGCGCACTGTCGATGATCCAGATCCGCCGCATCCGCGAGACCGACGATTCCACCACCACGGTGCTGTACTTCACCGTGGTCGGCACCCTGGTCACCGGCGCCACGCTGCCGTTTTCCTGGAGCACGCCAAGCCTGCCGGACCTCGGCTTCATGCTCGCCCTCGGCCTGCTCGCGACCCTCGGCCAGCTGCTGTTCACCATCGCCGTGCGCCGCGCCCATGCCGCCACGCTGGCGCCGTACACCTACACCAGCATCATCTGGGCGAGCCTGTTCGGCTACGTGATCTGGGGCGAGGTGCTCAGCCTGCTGTCGCTGGTCGGTATCGTGCTGATCGTCGGCAGCGCCGTGGTCGTGGCGGTGCTGGAGCAGCCACCGGAAGGCTCGGTGGTCTGATTTTTCCTGCTTCCCACCCGGCGCGATGCGCCGTTTCACGAGAGAGATTGCATGCAACACAAAGCCGTACTCGACCAGACCGACGTCACCCGCATCGTCGCCGCCGCTACCGATGAAGCCCGGCGCCAGGGGTGGGCGGTGTGCATCGCCGTGGCCGACGATGGCGGCCACCCGCTGGCGCTGGTGCGCCTGGACGGCTGCGCCCAGGCCAGCGCCTACATCGCCACCGAGAAGGCGCGCAGCGCGGCGATCGGCCGGCGCGAAACCCGCGAGTACGAGAACATGGTCAATGGCGGCCGCACGGCCTTCCTCAGCGCGCCGTTGCTGACCTCCCTCGAAGGCGGCGTGCCGATCCTGGTGGGCGGGCAGGTAGTGGGCGCGGTCGGCGTTTCCGGCGTCCGCGCGGAACAGGACGCGCAGGTTGCCAGAGCGGGAATTGCCAGCCTCTGAGGTACATGGATTTCCCCTGTAGGAAGGGCGGGGGCGCCTAGACCATGCCCGCGAGCGCGGACAAAGTCCGCGTCCACTACAGGACGCCATTGCCAACCCCTGTGTGGGAGCGGGCTTCGTCCGTGATGCTGTTGCGCTCGGGCTGTCGCAGGCATGGCCAGCTCCTACACCCGGCGCCGAACGCCAGCGCCCCTGTAGAAGCGGACTGCCATCCGGCGCGATGCGAGACCAGGGCACCGCCTCGACTACCGGTCAGAATCCGGCCTGCCAGTCTGGTACCATGCCGCGCCGGTATGCCAGCTGGCGCGTGATGCCCCCGCGTCTGGCGATGCCCGCTTCCTTTCGTTCCCACTCTGCTGCAAACAGGCCGCATCGATCGGAAAGCTCCCCTGCACGGCAGGAGCGATGCGCTTTCCACCGGGTCGATGGGGACCTTCTGGAATCCCGATGCACGATCCGATCAAACTCAAGGACCACCAGCAGGAGGCGACGCTGGTCAACCGCCGCCTGATCGCCTGCGGCGCGCTCGTGGCCCTGATGAGCGTGACCCTGGTGGCAAGGATGTACTTCCTCCAGGTCACCGACTACGCGACCAACGCCACCGTCTCCGAGAACAACCGCATCCATGTCCTGCCGATCCCCCCGGAGCGCGGGCTGATCTTCGACCGCAACGGCAAGGTGCTCGCCGAGAACCTGCCCAGCTTCAACCTCACCCTGACCCGCGAGCGCGCCGGCAATTCACAGGCGGTGCTGGACCAGGTGACCGATATCCTCCACCTGAGCCCCGAGCAGCGCCTGCAGTGCGACAAGGCGCTGAAGAAGAGCCGCCATCCCTTCGAGCCGGTCGCCATCCTGCATGATCTGAGCGAGGAGCAGATCGCCCTCATCGAGGTCAATCGCTACAAGCTGCCGGGTATCGATGTGGATGCCGAGTTCGTCCGCCACTATCCCTACGGCGAGCACTTCGCCCATTCGGTCGGCTTCGTGGGGCGGATCAACGAGCGCGAGGCGGCGCGGCTCGACAGCACCGAATACCGGGGCACCGAGTACGTCGGCAAGACCGGTGTCGAACACTTCTACGAGCCGCAGCTGCACGGCCACGTCGGCTACGAGGAAGTCGAGACCAATGCGCAAGGCCGCGTCATGCGCGTGCTGAAGAAGGTGCCCCCGGTGGCCGGCGAGAACATCGTGCTGGGCCTGGATGTGGACCTGCAGGTCGCCGCCGAGAAGGCCCTGGGCGATCGCCGCGGCTCGGTGGTGGCGCTGGACCCGAACACCGGCCAGGTGCTGGCGATGGTCAGCAACCCGAGCTTCGACCCGAACCTGTTCGTCAACGGCATCAGCTCGGCGCAGTACGCGCAGCTGCGCGACTCCATAGACCGGCCGCTGTTCAACCGGGCGCTGCGCGGGCTGTATTCGCCGGGCTCGACCATCAAGCCGGTGGTGGCCATCGCCGGGCTGGATACCGGCACCATCACCCCGGCCACGCGGGTCTTCGATCCGGGCTACTTCCAGCTGCCCAACTACGACCACAAGTACCGCAACTGGAACCACAGCGGTGATGGCTGGGTGGACCTGGACACGGCCATCAAGCGCTCCAACGACACCTACTTCTACGACGTCGCGCACAAGCTCGGCATCGACCGCATGCACGACTACCTGACCCGCTTCGGGCTGGGCAGCAAGGTGTCCATCGACATGGCCGAGGAATCCCCGGGGCTGATGCCGTCCCGCGAGTGGAAACGCGCCACCCGGCGCCAGGCCTGGTTCCCCGGCGAGACGGTGATCCTCGGTATCGGCCAGGGCTACATGCAGGTGACGCCGCTGCAGCTAGCCGAAGCGACCTCGCTGATCGCCAGCAAGGGCGCCTGGCATCGTCCGCGGCTGGCCGAGTCGGTGGGCGGTGAAGACGTGGTGGACAACAACCCCATGCCCGACATCCACCTGGGCAATCCCCACGACTGGGATGCGGTGAACTACGGCATGCAGCTGGTGATGCACGATCCGGGCGGCGGCGCGCGGGCCGCAGGGCAGGGCGCGCAGTACCGCATTGCTGGCAAGAGCGGCACCGCGCAGATCGTCGCGATCCGCCAGGGCGAGCGCTACAACCGCCTGAAGACCAAGGAGCGCCACCGCGACAACGCGCTGTTCGTCGGCTTCGCCCCGGCGGCCGAGCCTTCCATCGTGGTCTCGGTGACCATCGAGAACGGCGAGGCCGGCGGGCGTGTGGCCGGGCCGGTGGTGCGCGAGATCATGGATGCCTGGCTGCTCGATGCGGACGGCAAGCTCAAGCCGCAGTACGCGGTGCCGGCCGAGACGGCTTCGGGCAAGCACGCCTGAGGTCTGCCGCACCCGACCCGGCGCACGGGCCGGGTGCGGTGTGGGCGGTCAGGCTTGCGCCGTTTCCGTCAGCGCCGCCTGCACCAGGGCATGCAACTCGGTGCCGGGATGATTGACGTGCCAGTCCTTCAGGTCGCGGCGCATGGCCGGCGTCCAGAAGTTCTGCAGGTGCTGCTGCACGCCGTGGACCGCCAGGGCATGGTCCGATTCGGTGGAGAAGTACTGGCCGATCTGGTTGGCCATCTTGATCAGGTTCTCGACGCTCATCGACGGACCTCGACTTTCTCGACTTTCTCGGCTTTTTCGGCCTTCTCGCCTTGGGCGTGACGGCGCTCCTTGAGCAGGCGCCGCTGTTCGTCACTGAACGCCTGGTAGCGCTTCTGCCATTCCGAAGGCTGGAACACGCGCACCACCTCCACCGCCGTGACCTTGTATTCCGGGCAGTTGGTGGCCCAGTCGGAATTGTCGGTGGTGATCACGTTGGCGCCCGATTCAGGGAAGTGGAAGGTCGTGTAGACCACTCCCGGCGCCACGCGCTCGCTGACCCTGGCGCGCAGCACCGTCTGCCCGGCGCGGCTGCCCACGCCGACCCAGTCGCCATCGCTGATGCCACGGCTCTCGGCGTCGCTGGCGTGGATTTCCAGGCGGTCTTCCTCGTGCCAGGCGACGTTGTCGGTGCGCCGGGTCTGCGCGCCGACGTTGTACTGGCTGAGGATGCGCCCGGTGGTGAGCAGCAGCGGGTAGCGGGCGTTGACCTTCTCCTCGGTGGGCACGTAGCCGGTGAGCATGAAGCGCCCCTTGCCGCGCACGAACTGCTCGATGTGCATGGTCGGGGTACCTTCCGGTGCGGCATCGTTGCACGGCCACTGCAGGCTGCCATGGCGGTCCAGTTCGGCGTAGCTGACGCGGGTGAAGGTCGGCGTCAGGCGGGCGATCTCGTCCATGATCTGCGACGGATGGGTGTAGTTCATCGGGTAGCCCAGGGCATTGGCCAGGGCCACGGTGCCTTCCCAGTCGGCCTTGCCGCCGAGGGGCTCCATCACCTTGCGCACGCGGGAGATGCGCCGCTCGGCGTTGGTGAAGGTGCCGTCCTTCTCGAGGAAGGAGCTGCCCGGCAGGAACACGTGGGCGAACTTGGCGGTTTCGTTGAGGAAGATGTCCTGCACCACCACGCATTCCATGGCGGAGAGGGCGGCGGTGACGTGCTGGGTGTTGGGGTCGCTCTGGGCGATGTCCTCGCCCTGGCAGTACAGCGCCTTGAAGGTGCCGCCCAGAGCCGCTTCGAACATGTTGGGGATGCGCAGGCCGGGATCGGGCTGCAGGGTCACGCCCCAGGCCTGTTCGAACTGGCTGCGCACGGTCTCGTTGGAAATGTGCCGGTAGCCGGGCAGCTCATGGGGGAAGGAACCCATGTCGCACGAGCCCTGCACGTTGTTCTGGCCGCGCAGCGGGTTCACCCCGACGCCCTCGCGGCCGACGTTGCCGGTGGCCATCGCGAGGTTGGCGATGCCCATCACCGCGGTGCTGCCCTGGCTGTGCTCGGTGACGCCCAGGCCGTAGTAGATCGCCGCGTTGCCGCCGGTGGCGTAGAGGCGCGCGGCGGCGCGGATTTCTTCGGCGGGTACGCCGCACACCGGGCCGAGCACTTCCGGGGCGTTCTCCGGCAGGCTGACGAAATCGCGCCAGCGGATGAAGTCCGCGGCCTCGCAGCGCGCGTCGACGAAGTCCTGCTTGACCAGGCCTTCGCTGACGATAACGTGGGCCAGGGCATTGAGCATGGCGACGTTGGTGCCGGGGCGCAGTTGCAGGTGCAGCTCGGCGCGGGCGTGGGGCGAGTCGACCAGGTCGATGCGCCGCGGGTCGATGACGATCAGCCGGGCGCCCTGGCGCAGGCGGCGCTTGAGCTGCGAGCCGAACACCGGGTGCGCATCGGTGGGGTTGGCGCCCATCACCAGCACCACGTCGGACTGCATCACCGAGTCGAAGCTCTGGGTGCCGGCGGACTCGCCCAGGGTCTGCTTGAGGCCGTAGCCGGTAGGCGAGTGGCAGACCCGCGCACAAGTATCGACGTTGTTGTTGCCGAACGCCGCGCGCACCAGTTTCTGCACCAGGTAGGTTTCTTCGTTGGTGCAGCGGCTGGAAGTGATGCCGCCGATGGAGTCGCGGCCGTATTTCGTCTGGATACGCCGGAACTCGCTGGCGGCGTAGGTGACGGCCTCGTCCCAGCTGACTTCCTGCCACGGGTCGCTGATGTGCTGGCGGATCATCGGCTTGGTGATGCGATCCGGGTGAGTGGCGTAGCCCCAGGCGAAGCGGCCCTTGACGCAGGAGTGGCCGTGGTTGGCCTGGCCGTTCTTGTCCGGGACCATGCGCACCAGTTGGTTGCCCTTCATCTCGGCGCGGAAGGAGCAGCCCACGCCGCAGTAGGCGCAGGTGGTGATGACGGCGCGTTCCGGCTGGCCGATTTCGACCACGCTCTTTTCCATCAGCGTGGCGGTGGGGCAGGCCTGTACGCAGGCGCCGCAGGAGACGCATTCGGAGTCGAGGAAGTTGTCGCCGCCGGCCGCCGCCACGCGGGACTCGAAGCCGCGCCCTTCGATGGTCAGGGCGAAGGTTCCCTGGGTTTCCTCGCAGGCACGCACGCAGCGGTTGCAGACGATGCACTTGCTCGGGTCGTAGTCGAAGTAGGGGTTGGAGACGTCCTTCTGGTCCTTCAGGTGGTTGGCGCCGTCGTAGCCGTAGCGCACCTCGCGCAGGCCGACCTGGCCGGCGACGGTCTGCAGTTCGCAGTTGCCGTTGGCCGAGCAGGTCAGGCAGTCCAGCGGGTGGTCGGAGATGTACAGCTCCATCACGTTGCGCCGCAGGTCCGCCAGCTTCGACGTCTGCGTGCGCACCACCATGCCTTCGCTCACCGGCGTGGTGCAGGAGGCCGGGTAGCCGCGCATGCCGTCGATTTCCACCAGGCACATGCGGCACGAACCGAAGGCCTCCAGGCTGTCGGTGGCGCAGAGTTTCGGGATGGTCGTGCCGAGCAGGGCGGCGGCGCGCATCACCGAAGTGCCGGCGGGCACGCTGATCTCGCGGCCGTCGATGCTCAGGCTGACCTGCACGTCGCTGTCGCGCGCCGGTGTGCCGAAGTCGATGTCGCTGGCGCTGCCAGCAGACGAGGAGGGATCGAAGTAGTTGATCACTGGTCGGCCTCCGAAGTCGCCAGACCGAAGTCGGCGGGGAAGTGCTTGAGGGCGC
This sequence comes from Pseudomonas sp. PDM19, assembly GCF_014852215.1. Classification (NCBI taxonomy): domain Bacteria; kingdom Pseudomonadati; phylum Pseudomonadota; class Gammaproteobacteria; order Pseudomonadales; family Pseudomonadaceae; genus Pseudomonas; species Pseudomonas sp. PDM19. Next base: position 1,591,537 of record NZ_JACVBG010000002.1, read on the forward strand.
TGGCCACGGGGAAGGCGGTCATCCCGCCGAGGGCGCAGAGCGAACCGTATTGCAGGGTGTCGCAGAGGTCGGTGAGCAGTCGCGCCTGTTCTTCGCGCGCGCTGATGTCGGTGGCGGCGATCAGCCGGTCCACCACCTCCACGCCACGGGTCGAACCGATGCGGCAGGGCGTGCACTTGCCGCAGGATTCCTCGGCGCAGAATTGCAGGGCGAAGCGTGCCATGCGCGCCATGTCCAGGCTGTCGTCGGCCACCACCACACCGCCGTGGCCGAGCATGGCGCCAACCGCGGTGAAGGCTTCGTAATCCAGCGGGGTGTCGAACTGCGCCGGGGGCACCCAGGCGCCCAGCGGGCCGCCGACCTGCGCGGCCTTCAGCGGGCGGCCGCTGGCGGTGCCGCCGCCGTAGCCTTCCACCAGCTCGCGCAGGGTCAGGCCGAAGGCGCGCTCCACCAGCCCGCCGTGACGGACGTTGCCGGCCAGCTGGAAGGGCATGGTGCCCAGCGAACGGCCCATGCCGAAGTCGCGGTAGAACGCTGCGCCCTTCGCCAGGATGATCGGCACCGAGGCCAGGGTGAGCACGTTGTGCACCAGCGTCGGCAGGCCGAACAGGCCCTGCAGCGCGGGCAGCGGCGGCTTGGCGCGGACCACGCCGCGCTTGCCTTCGAGCGAATCCAGCAGGGCGGTTTCCTCGCCGCAGATATAGGCGCCGGCGCCGACGCGCATCTCCAGCTCGAACGCGCGGCCGCTGCCGCAGACGTCTTCGCCGAGGTAGCCGGCGTCGCGGGCGAGCTTCAGCGCCTGGTTGAGGGTGGCGATGGAGTCCGGGTATTCCGAACGCACGTAGAGGTAGCCCATGGTTGCGCCGACGGCGAGGCCGGCGATGGCCATGCCCTCGATCAGCAGGAAGGGGTCGCCCTCCATCAGCATGCGGTCGGCGAAGGTCCCGGAATCACCTTCGTCGGCGTTGCATACCACGTACTTCTGGCTGCCGGCCGCCTCGCGCACCGTGCGCCACTTGATGCCGGCGGGGAAGGCCGCGCCGCCGCGGCCGCGCAGGCCGGAGTCGAGCACCGCGGCGACGACGTCGGCGCCGTCCATGCCGATGGCGCGGGCCAGGCCTGCGAAGCCGCCGTGGGCGCGATAGTCGTCCAGCGACAGCGGCCGGGTGATGCCGGCGCGGGCGAAGAGCAGGCGCTGCTGGCTCTTCAGGTAGGGCAGTTGTTCCACCAACCCGTGAGCCAGCGGATGGCTGGCCGGGTCGCCGGAAAGCGCGTCGAGCAGGGTCGGCACGTCGTCGACCGTGAGCGGGCCGAAGCCCAGCCGGCCGGCGTCGCTGTCCAGCTCCAGCAGCGGCTCCAGCCAGTAGAGGCCACGCGAGCTGGTGCGCTGGATGTCCAGCGGCAGCTGGCGGCGCTCGGCCTCGGCGACCAGGGCGTCGGTCACTTCGTCGGCGCCCACTGCGCGGGCCACCGAATCGCAGGAAACGAACAGCTTCAGCATGCGGCGTCCTCCCGGCAACCGTTCACCAGTTCGCGCAGGCGTTCGGCGGTGAGGCGGGCATGCACTCGGCCGTCCAGTTCCAGCGCCGGCGAGCAGGCGCAGGCGCCCAGGCAGTAGACCGGGCGCAGGGCGATGCGGCCGTCGGCGCTGGTGCCGTGGTCGTCCAGTTCGAGCTGCTCGCGCAGCTGCGCGGCCAGGGCTTCGGCGCCCCGGCTCTGGCACGACTCGGCGCGGCACAGGCGCAGCGTATGGCGGGCCGGCGGCGCGCTGCGGAAGTCGTGGTAGAAGCTGATTACCCCGCGTACCTCGGCGACGCTGAGGTTCAGGGCGTGGGCGATTTCCGGGAGGGCATCGTCGGGGATGTAGCCGACGCAGTCCTGGATGGCGTGGAGCACCGGCAGCAGGGCGCCGGGCGTGGCCTTGAGACGTTCCAGCACATCGTGGATCAGGGGCAGGTGAAGCGAATCATCAGGCATACAGCGCACCTCGACATCGCGGGCGCCTGCGATGGGCGGCGGCCCGGAATCCTTCGGCGGCGGCGTACCGGCGGGTCTGCGTGGTTCTCCGGGGCGCCATCGTTCTTATGGGGTGTTGCCGTCCGGCCAGGCATCTTTGCGTGCCTGGTCCTCGACAGTAGGAAAGATTGCCATCCCTCTGGATTAGGGATAGCACTCGAACGACCCTGCGCATCCTGAAACCGACAAGGGACCCAAACCGCCACCTTGTCCGCTCAGAGCCCCCTTGTTGGCCGGTAATGCCCTCAGGCCCGGCCGCTGCCCGGCTTAACCTGCCAGCTACCCATGACAACAATAATCCGCGCCGTCGTCGCGCGCGGGAAGAAAAGGGGAGCACCATGCATAAACCCGCAACACCCTGGCTTGCGCTTGCCTTGCTGGCTCTGACCGGCCTGCTCGGCGGCTGTGGCGACGATGCCGCGCCGCCGGTGGCCCGCAACGCTGCCGTCCTGTCGCCCGCTGATCCCGCGCTGGCGAAAATCTATGACAGCAGCTGCAAGCTCTGCCACGCCAACCCGGCCTCCGGAGCGCCGCAGACCGGTGACGCGAAGGCCTGGCAACCGCGTGTCGCCCAGGGCGCCGACAGCCTGCTGGACCACAGCATCAACGGCTTCAAGGGCATGCCGCCGATGGGCATGTGCATGCAGTGCTCGGAGGAGGAGTTCCTCGCGCTGATTTCCTTCATGTCCGGCCAGTCGGTCCAATAAGCGCGGGGTTCCTTCGATGCCAATTCATCTCACCCGCCGTCAACTGCTGCAGAACGCGGGCATTGCCGGCGCATTCATGGCGTTGTCGAGCAGCCCGCTGGCGGCCGAGCTGGCCCGTGCGCCGCGACTGATTCCCTGGCGCAACTGGTCCGGCGGGCAGAGCTGCCTGCCGGCGGCGCGCCTGGCGCCACAGAGCCTGGATGAACTGGTCCAGGTCATCCGCCAGGCCCAGGGCAAGGTCCGCCCGGTGGGCTCGGCGCATTCCTTCAGCGCCCTGGTGCCCACCGACGGTACGCTGGTTTCGCTGGCCTATTTCAACGGTCTGCTCGGCCACGATGCCGACACGCTGCAGGCGGAATTCGCCGCCGGCACGCCCATGTCGCTCATGGGGCCGGCGCTGAAGGAGATCGGCCAGGCGCTGCCGAACATGTCGGACATCGACTACCAGACCCTGGCCGGGGCGATCTCCACCTCGACCCACGGCACTGGGGTTGGCTTCGGTTCCTATTCCTCCCACGTCGCCGGCCTGCAACTGGTGACCGCCAGCGGCGAGGTGCTGGACTGCGACGCCCAGCGCCATCCCGAGGTGTTCAACGCCGCACGGGTGTCCCTCGGCGCCTTCGGCATCGCCACCCGCGTGCGTCTGCAGAATCGCGCGGCCTTCCGCCTGCACGAGCGGCAGTGGATCGCCAGCACCGAAGAGCTGCTGGAGGACGTGGAAAAGAACACCCGCGAGAACCAGCACTGGGAAATGCAGGTGCTGACCCATTCCGACTACGCGCTGTCCATCGCCCTCAACGAGACCACCGACCCGGCAACGCCGCCGCTGGACCCGGCCAAGGAGGGCGGCAACGAGTACGTGAGCATCATCGAGGGCCTGGACAAGTACGGCAGCGATTTCCCCGCCGCGCGACGCTTCCTGCTCAACAGCCTGCGTCACATCGCCAGCTTCGACGACCGCATCGGCGATTCCTACGACGTCTTTGCCAACGTGCGCAACGTGCGCTTCAACGAGATGGAGTATTCGGTCCCGGCCGAACACGGCCCGGCCTGCCTGCGCGAGATCCTCAAGCTGATCAACGACAAGGACCTGCGCACCTGGTTTCCCATCGAGTACCGCTACGTGAAGGCCGACGACATCCCGCTGAGCATGTTCGAGGGGCGCGACAGCTGCTCCATCTCCGTGCACCAGCACTACAGCATGGACCACCACAACTTCTTCGCCGCCGTCGAGCCGATCTTCTGGAAGTACGCCGGCCGGCCGCACTGGGGCAAGCTGCACACGCTGAACGCGCGCACGCTGCAACCGCTCTATCCGCGCTGGAAGGAATTCACCGAGGTGCGCCGCGAACTGGACCCGCAGGGCAAGTTCCTCAATGCCCACCTGTCATCGATCCTGGGCGTGGCCTGACAAGGAAGAATCACCATGAAACGACGCAACTTCATCGTCGGCGCGGCGGGGGCGGGCGTGCTGCTCGCCGGTGCCGGCGCCTGGCTGCGCCCGAGCGACCACGGCGCCCCGTACGACGACTACTTCGCCCGGCTCAACCGCGAGCTGCGCGAGCACGGGCCGATGCGCCCGGTGATGCTGATCGACCTCGACCGTCTGGATCACAACGTCGACGTGGTGATGCAGTCGGTGGCCCGCACCGGCAAGCACCTGCGTGTGGTGGAGAAGTCCCTGCCGTCGCCGCAACTGCTCGACTACATTGCCAGGCGCGCCGGCACCCGGCGGATGATGTCCTTCCACCAGCCCTTCCTCAACCACGACGCCGAGCGCTTCCCCGATTCCGACCTGCTGCTGGGCAAGCCACTGCCGGTGGGCTCGGCGCAGCAGTTCTACGAGAACCTGCGCGGCCCCTTCGACCCGACCACCCAGCTGCAATGGCTGCTCGATACCCCTGAGCGCCTGCAGCAGTACCTGGTGCTGGCACAGGGACGCAATACCCGTCTGCGGATCAACATCGAACTGGACGTCGGCCTGCACCGGGGAGGTGTGGCCGATCATGAAACCCTGGGCAGGATGCTCAGGATCATCGGTACCAACCCGCAGCACCTGGAGTTCGCCGGCTTCATGGGCTACGACCCCTTCGTCGGCATGGGTGTGCCCGAGGTCCTCGGCTCCTCGGAGGAGCTCTTCGCCAAGGTGATGACGCTCTACGACGGCTTCGTCGACTACGCCCGCACCCAGCACCCGACGCTGTGGAAGCCGGGCCTGACGCTGAATACCGCCGGCAGCCCGAGCTACAGGATGCACGAGAACGAACGCACCAGCACCGAGGTATCGGTGGGCTCGGCGCTGGTCAAACCGACCCACTACGACCTGCCTTCGCTGGTGGACCACCAGCCCGCCGCGTTCATTGCCACCCCGGTGATCAAGAGCACCGGCCCGGTGCGGATTCCGGCGCTGGACGACAAGTCGAAGCTGTTCTCCTGGTGGGACCCGAACCTGCGCGAGACCTTCTTCGTCTATGGCGGCAACTGGATGGCCGAGCCCGAATCGCCCAGGGGCCTGCAGTTCAACGGCCTGTACGGACGCAGTTCGAACCAGGAGATGGTCAACGGCTCCAGCGCCGTGGGCCTGAAGGTGGACGACCAGATGTTCCTGCGGCCGACCCAGTCCGAGTCGATCCTGCTGCAATTCGGCGACCTGCTGGCGGTGCGGGGAGGGCGCATCGTCGAGCAGTGGCCGGTCTATAGCTGACTGGCGCAGCGCCGGCGCAAGATGGGGAGTCTTGCGCCGGCAGCTGTTTCTACGGCTGCCTGTAATATTCTGTTACGCCCGCTCTTGGCGGGCCTGCGAACGCGTTATGATGCGGCCATCGTGCGCCAGCCACATAACAAGAATCGCTGGCGCCCCCGATCGAGAGCAGCCTGCATGCCCAGTACAAGCATCGATGCGCAATACGACCTGGCCCTGGTTTCGCCCTTCCTGCTGCAGACCCTGGCCGAGGTCGCCGGTGACGAAGGCGTCAGCGGCGAGCGCCTGTGTCGTGGGCTCGGCTTCACCGCCGAGGAGCTGCAGGACCCGGACCAGCGCGTTACCTACCGGCAGACGGTGGCGATGATCCAGCGTGCCCTCGCGGCACTGCCTGAGCGTGGCCTGGGGCTCTGGGTCGGCCACCGCAACGTGCTGGGCACCCTCGGTTTGCTGGGCCATGTGCTCTCCCTCTGCAAGAACCTGCGCGATGCCTTCGAGCTGGGCCGCCGTTTTCAGCACACCACCGGCGGCATCGCGGTCTGCAACCTGATCGAGGGGCCGCAGGAGAGCTTCATCGAAGTGGAATGCCGGCTGCCCTTCGCCGACATCCAGGTGTTCGCCGTGGAGGAGTTCTTCGCCAGCCTGCTGGTCTACAACCGCACCCTGATCGGGCCCCAGTTCCAGCCCCTGCGCTTCGAGTTCACCCACGCCGCGCCGGCCTATGCAGCCGAGTACCGCCGCCTGCTCGGGCCGAACCTGCAGTTCGGCTGCCTGCACAACCGCGTGGCCATCGCCAGCCACTGGCTGGATGTGCAATTGCCCAGCCATCATCCCGTCGCCCTGCGCCAGGCGCTCAGCCTGCTGGAGGCGGAGTCCGCTCCGGTACAGCAGAAGACCGGCCTGCTGGAAACAGTGGAACGCGCCATCGCCCGCGACCTGGCCCACGGCAGCCCGATCGACAAGGTCGCCAGCGAGCTGAACATGAGCAGCCGGACCTTGCGTCGTCGCCTGAGCGAGCACGGCATCACCTTCGATGCGTTGCAGGACCAGGTGCGCCACGCCCGCGCCATGAGCCTGCTGAACAACCCGGAAATGCCCATCGAGCGTATCGCCGAGGCGCTTGGCTACAGTGACGTGCGCGGCTTCCGCCGCGCCTTCAAACGCTGGACCGGGCTGAGCCCGTCCGCCTGTCGTGACGAGGTCGCTCCGGCGCACTGATGCGCCATGGGGTGATTACATTGACACGGCACAAGGGCGTTCCTGGCCTGGGCAGTTAAGGTCGAACTGCCCAAACAACGAGGAGCACAGCATGTACGAGCACGTACTGGCCGCCGTCGACGGCAGCCCCGTTTCGTTCCGAGCCCTGGCCGAAGGCGCACGGCTGGTCCGCATGAGTGGCGGTGAACTGCACGTCATCACCATCGTCGACCGTCCGCTGGGGCACCTGCCTTATTACGCCAAGTACTATGACGCCGAGGCGCTGCAGGCCGCCGCGCTCAAAGCTGCCGACGACATCCTGAGCAAGGCGCGGGAGGTGGTCGGCGAGTACGCCGTACCCGCTACTTACCAGCGCGTCACGATGGAGACCACCGGTGAGGAAGTGGCTGACCGCATCGAGTCCGAGGCCGATGCCGTCAAGGCCGACGCCATCGTCATGGGCACCCACAGCCGCCGTGGTGTGCATCGTCTGATGCTGGGCAGCGTGGCCGAAGGCGTGCTGCAGTCGAGCAAGCGCCCGGTGCTGCTGGTGCGCGATCAGTAGGCGCGGCTGGGGCCGGCTGCAGGTAGCCGGCATTGCCTTTCGTCGTCCAGTGCGACGAAGCCTTTGCCGTCCCCGGCAAGCCCCCGGGAAATCGGCTGTACTGGATAGTCCCGATCCCTGCGCGACAGGAGGTGCTGCCATGACCCGTTCCCTGTTCACCGCGATGCTCGCGGCGACCTTCCTCTTCGCCTCGGCCGGGACCGCCTGGGCCACCGAGCAGGGCAACCAGCGCCGCCAGGCGCGGGATGTGCGCCAGGAAACCCGCCAGGATGCGCGCCAGACCAAGCAGAACTGCCGTGCCGCGGACCAGCAGTACAACGCCCAGTGTCGGCAGGACAAACGCCAGACCAAGCAGCAGGGGCGTGAGACCGCGCGGGACATCAAGTACTGAAAGCGCCAGAGCGCGAAGTGCCGCACGGTGGATGGCCGGGCGGCTGCTACGCTCGGTGTAGCCACGCAGCCATGAAGGAGCGACATGCGCGTTCCTGTACTTGCCCGCAAACCCCGAACGCAAACACCCTGATGCAAGGAGTCGCCTGATGAGTGTGTCCCGTTGGATCTGCCTGTCCCTCGCCGCTGGCGTGCTGGTCGGCTGCCAGAGCCAGAAGAACGATGAGCTGAGTTACCAGTACGACAGCACCGAGTCGGTTGCCAAGGGTGTGCCGGGCGGCGCGATGACCGAGACGGAGGAGATGCAGGCCAGCGTCACTGCCATCGATCGCAGCAAGCGGACCTTCACCCTCAAGGATGACCACGGCAACAGCCGCACCCTCCAGGCGCCGCCGGAGATGCGCAACTTCGACCAACTCAAGGTGGGTGACAAGGTCCGCGCCATCGTTGCGCTGGAGCGCCTCGTCTTCCTGCGCGAGCCGGGCCAGGAAACCGGCAGCGGCGGCGCCGGGCTGCTGGCCACGGCGCAGCCGGGCAGCAAGCCGGGCATGCTCGCGGCCGACACGGTGGAAATCACCGCCACCGTCAAATCCATGGACACCGCCAAGCGCACTGCCACCCTGCAGTTCGCCGACGGTAGCCAGCATACGGTCAAGGTCCGCCCTGATGTGGTGATGAAGCCCGAGTACCTCGGCCGCCAGCTGGTGATGCGGGTGACCTCCGCCGTCGCCGTCAGCGTCCAGCCGCAGTAGGGCGTCCGTTCAGGGCTGGCTCTCCAGCGGCGAGGGCAGGTGCAGCACGATCTGCGCATCCTTGACCACGTCCAGGCGCAGGATGCGCGATGCGCCCAGGCCATCGAGCAACTGGCTCAGCGGCCCGCCGTTGCGGGCAAGCCGGACGTTGCCGGGCAGCAGCTTCTGCGCGTAGGCCAGGGTGTTGCTCTGCACGCGCGTCTGGTGCCAGCGGCCATCGACCTGATGGACCATGGTGGCAGTGCCCAGGCGCGATTGCGGGGTGGCGATCTCCAGCGCCGGCAGCGGCGCCTGCAGGGCGAGGTCGGCTTTGCCGTCGGGCCCCTGGATGCTGGCCGACACTTCGCTGCCGATCTTCACTTCGATACCGGTGCGCCATTTCGGCAACTGGTAGCCATGCACGCCGCGCACCCGCGCGATCTCGGTGGAAACCGGCAGGGCCAGCACATGGGCGACGAAGCTGCGGCGGCGCACGGCGTCGAACAGTTCCAGGGCATGGCTGCCCCTGGTGCCCGGCCGGCGGATGACGATGGCGACCGAGACTTCATCGTACGGGTCGTTGTCGCACACCGAGTAGGAGAAGAAGGTCAGCGCCACCAGCCCCTGGCCGGGCAGGGCGCGCAGCGGTTCCAGCGGCACCGGCAGTGTGGCGCGCAGGCGGTCGATGGGCGCCAGGAACAGCAGCTGGATGCTGCTGGTGCGGTAGTAGAAATTCGGCGCCCAGGTTTGCCCGACGCGCGAGGCGACCATCTGCTTGGGAATGCGCCGGAAGTAGTCGATGTTGCCGGCGGCGGGGTCCTTCGCCACCTCGTTCAGGTCCGGGTTCATCCGGTAGCGGTCGTAATAGCCGCCCTCGATCACTTCAACGCTCTGGGTGCCGAACTCGACTTCCTTGAACCGCGCCTTCATCTGCTAACCTCTGCTTGACCCTGGTGGGAGCCGCCCAGTGTTACGAGCCGGGCGGCGGATGGGCTTACCCTAAGTTTAAAGTTAACTTTAATGTCAAGCGGGTTGCTGCGGGGCCGGTGGGTTGCGTATCGGGGGCACTGCAGATAGCTCGCGTCTGCTTCACCGGCTGGCATGGACGTTCCATTGTAGGAGCGGGCCATGCCCGCGATCGCGCGCATGGCGCGCTCCTACAGGCGCGTCGTCAGTGGGCGCAGGCCTCAAGACATTGCCGTGCTCTGCGCTGGTCCGGTGAGTCGAATCCCTCGGTAAAGCGCTGGTAGACCGGCTCCAGCAGTTGCCGCGCGGCCTGCTGTTTGCCCTGCGCGCTCCACAGCTGCGCCAGGCCGGTGGCCGATCGCAGTTCCCAGGCCTGTGCGCCTTGCTCCTGTGCCAGTGTCAGGGCGCGGGTCAGCAGGGTTTCTCCGCCGAGCAGGGATTCGCGGTCGCCGCGCGCCAGCAGGGCGACCGCTTCGTTGCGCAGGATTTCCGGTGCGCACCAGCCGGCCGCGCCGGTGCGTGCGCGCATCAGCTGGGCCTGATCGGCAGGCAGGGGGCGACCGCCGAGGGTCTGTACGATGTCGCGCACCAGGCCGACGGCAGGTGCCATGGCGCCGGCTGTTTCATCGAGTTGCATGGCCCACGCATAGTGCCGCGCCCAGTCGGTGAACAACGGCACGCGGTGGCGCTCGGCAACCTCGATCATCTGCCGCACGCGGCTGCGGGCCTTGTCGAACTCGCCGTTGTAGAAGGCGATGACGCAGCCGGCCACCGCAAGGCTGTAGGCGATGGAGGCGCTGTGGTCGATCTCGCAGGCCAGCTCGATGGCCTGTGTCGCCATGCGCTCTGCCTGCTCGGGAAAACCGCGTAACCAGAGCGTGCGCGCTTGTGTCGCCAGGGAGGCAACCTGCTGGTCGTACTGCACGCCCAGGCAGGGGGCGAAGCGGTTGGCCCGGCGCTGCTCCTCCAGACGCCGCAGCACTTCATCGCCGACGGCCTGGGCGCGTACCTGGTTGCCCGAATAATGCAGCGCCAGCACCTTCAGGCGCAGGGCGCTGGTGGCAAGCATTTCGCCCTGGCCATCGCTCAGCCGGTCGAAGTGCCGGCTCTGCTCGGCCGCCTGCTGGTACTGGCCGGCCCACAGCAGCACGGCCAGGCCGCCGGACAGCGCGGTGAGTTCACCGTTGAGGTCGCCGATCTGCTGGGCGAGGTAGCGGGCGTTCTGGAAGGCTTCGTCCGCCTGGCTATTGCGCACGTCGTGGTAGGTCGTGTTGCCCAGCGCCAGTTCCAGGCGCATGGCCAGTGGCAACGATGAAGCGGATTCGGCGCTGAGCAGGCCGAGTGCCGCGCTCACATAGGGGCCGTATTCGTGCAGCAGTGACAGCTCCTGCCAGAGCGGCGCCGAGCAGGCCGCGAGGTGAATGGCCTGGGTGTGCCGGACCTCCGCGTGCAGCCCCCAGTCGAGGGCCGCGCGAACCTCGGCGAGCCATGGCGAATGTTGCTTGAGCCAGCCCAGCGAGGCGGACCTTTCCCAGTCGTTCTGCGCGGCCTGCATCGCGCTCTGGCACAGCTGCAGGTGGCGTTCGCGGGCCTCGTGCAGCTCGCCGGCGGCCTGGAGTTTCTCCAGCGCATGCAGGCGGGTCGGTTCGAGCAACCGGTAGGTGACTTCGTCGCTGCGAATCTCGGTGGTCAGCAGCGACTTGGCGGTCAGCTGGTTCACCAGCACGAAAGCCGCACCCAGGTCCGCCGGCTGGCCGAGGACGGCGGCGATGGAGTCCAGGGTGAAGCTGCCGCGGAACACGCTCAGGCGACGCAGGCAGTATTGCTCCGCAGGGCGCAGCAGTGTGTAGCTCCAGTCGAGCATCGCGCGCAGGTGTTCGTGGCGGCTGGGCGATTCATCGGACTGCAGCGGCAGGTCCAGGTAGCCGTCCTGCAGCAGCGCGTCGATGCCGCCGTCGGCTTGGCCCAGGTGGCCGGCGGCCAGTTCCAGCGCCAGCGGAATGCCCTCCAGGCGTCGGCAGATTTCGCCGACGCGGGGGAGGTCTTCGGGGCGGAATTCGAAGTCCTCGTGGGTCTCCTTGGTCCGCTCGATGAGCAGTGCGACGGCGGGGTAGGCGAGGGCGTCCTCGACGCTGCCGACCTGCGCCGGCGGGCATCCGAGCGGCCGTAGCGGCAGGATGTATTCGCCGGTGGCGCGCAGGCTCTCGCGGCTGGTGGCGAGGATGTGGATCTGCGGCGCGTGGCGCAGCAGGCACTCGACCAGGTGCGCGGCCGCCTCGATCAGGTGCTCGCAGTTGTCGATGAGCAGCAGCATCTGCCGGTCGGCGACCTGGCGGCAGAGATGTTCCAGCGATTCGCCGGCCAGTCCCGGAATGCCCAGCGCGCCGGCAAGCGTGCTGTTCAGCGGCCGCGCATCCTGCAGTTGGGTGAGGTCGAGCATGCGGATGCCGTGGGGATACCGGCCGATGAAACGCTCCGCGGCCTGCAGGGCGAGGCTGGTCTTGCCGATGCCGCCACAGCCCACCAGGCTGACGCAGCGACGTCGCGGCAGCTCGGCGACCAGGCGCTCCAGTTCGGCCTCGCGGCCCAGCAGGCGGTTGCGCCGAGGCGGCAGGTTGTGATCCGCCGACTGGCTGTCATCGGGGGCGGGCGTCGCCTGCGCCGACGCTGTCAGTGGCTCGACGAAGCTGTAGCCGCGCAGGGCGATCGTGACGATGAAGCGCCGACCGTTCTGGCCGTCGCCCAGCGCCTTGCGCAGGGCGGTCATGTGGACCCGCAGGTTGCCTTCGTCGATGTCCTGGCCGGGCCAGGCGCGGGCCAGCAGCTCGCGCTTGCTGACCACCTGGCCGGCGCGCTCCAGCAGTGCCAGCAGGATGTCCAGCGCGCGTTGCCCCAGGCGCAGCGGGCGGCCGGCTTCGAGGACCACGCGGGATGCGGGATAGATCTGGTAAGGGCCGAAATGAAGCACGGTTTCGACCGTGGCCGCGGGCTCGGGAGTCATCGTCTGGTAGTCGCTTTCGCACGCTGGGGGCAGATTGCGTGCCGGCCCGGGCGTCAGCCCCGGTGGCACAGGTCCATCGACTCTGCGGTCGATTGGCCATTCTTCTGTGAACGGTAGTCAGGGTAAACGACGGCTCGGCGTTGAGCCATCCTGCGCCGGGCGTGGCGTTCTGCCGGCGGGCTTAATAACGATTAACGCCGGGCCAGCTGCCCCGCTGCCCAACGAGACCAGCCCGGCGCAACGCGTCGTTCGGACTTTTTCGCTACAGGCCCCGCTGCGCGAGGCCCGGCGGCTGATCACAGGTACTTCCACGGGGGTGGCGAGCGACAGGGCGGCCCCTGAAAACCTTTGCTCGCGGGCGTCGGACCGCTGCTTTTGTTCTGCTGCGGATTAATGCGGTTTAACCAGCTTTAACTCGCCGGTACCCCTGCACCCACAAAGAATGGTTCGCAGACCGCAGGGGAGAGACCAGCATGCTTCAGAGACTCATCAGCCAGATTCCAGTGGACGCCCCCAAGCGCGACCTGGCCCCCTGGCAGAAGGAGCGTGCCCAGGCGCTGCTGCTCAAGCATCTGGACAGCGGCATCACGGTCAGCGACCTGGCCGCCGCCTGCGCACTGTCACGCAGCGACTTCACCCGCAAGTTCAAGGTCACCACCGGCCATTCGCCCCAGGCCTGGATGCGAATCCAGCGGGTGGAGAAGGCCAAGCAACTGATGCGTGAATCGACCTTCCCGCTGGCGGAGATCGGCCTGCAATGCGGCTTCTGCGACCAGGCGCATTTCTGCCGGATCTTCTACCGCATCGAAGGCGTCACGCCGCTGAGCTGGCAGCGACGCTTCTTCGATGGGGTGCGCGAATCCACCTGGCGGCACGCGGGTTAGCCCGATCACCCGGCGGCACCTTTGCGGTAGATCGTTCTGTTGATGGAACGCTAGAAGCAATTTTTGCCGTCTGGTGGATCAAGGGTATCGAATTTAATCTTTGTTCCATGCAGTGACGCACTGCAAACGAGTCCAAACCTTCCCGGCCCAGCCGGCACCCACTGAAAGCAAATCGAGGATTTCACCATGACCAACCCCACCTACAACCGCCTGGACAAAGACAACGCCGCCGTACTGCTGGTCGACCACCAGGCCGGTCTGCTCTCGCTGGTCCGCGACATCGATCCGGACAAGTTCAAGAACAACGTGCTGGCGCTGGGCGACCTGGCCAAATTCTTCAACCTGCCGACCATCCTCACCACCAGCTTCGAAACCGGCCCCAACGGCCCGCTGGTTCCCGAGCTGAAGGCACAGTTCCCGGACGCGCCGTACATCGCCCGCCCTGGCCAGATCAACGCCTGGGACAACGAGGACTTCGTGAAAGCGGTGAAGGCCACTGGCAAGAAGCAGCTGATCATCGCCGGCGTGGTGACCGAGGTCTGCGTGGCGTTCCCGGCGCTGTCGGCCCTGGCGGAAGGCTTTGACGTCTTCGTGGTGGCGGACGCGTCCGGCACCTTCAACGAGATGACCCGCGACGCCGCCTGGCGCCGGATGGAAGCGGCTGGCGCCCAGCTGATGACCTGGTTCGGCGTAGCCTGTGAGCTGCACCGTGACTGGCGCAACGACATCGAAGGCCTGGCTGCGCTGTGCTCCAACCACATCCCGGATTACCGCAACCTGATCACTGCCTACAGCACCCTGACTGCTGGCAAGTAACAGACTGCTGAAATGAAGAACCGGAGCCTCGAAAGGGGCTCCGGTTTTTGCTTTTTCAGAGGTCCATCTGTACGTCAAATCACCGCGGAGTACCAACGTAGGATGGTGTGGAGCGCAGCGATATCCATCGCTCCCGCGCACCGGCAACAGCATGGGTATCGCAAGCTCCACCCATCCTACGCAAGCGTTTGCCGGGGAGGGGGGCAGAGCATCGTAGGGCGGATAACGCGCCAGAGTTATCCGCCGATGTGGCATCGGCGGATAACCCGTTCCGGGTTATGCGCCCTACAAGGTTCTTCCCTGTAGCGGATCGCGGGGCATCAGCGGGTGAAGTCCTCCGCGCTGTGCCGCTCCGGCAGGGCGTCGTCGCCCCAGGTGCGGTTGACCCGGCGGCCACGCTGCACCGCCGGGCGAGCGGCGATCTCGTCGGTCCAGCGGCGCACATGGGTGTAGCTTTCCACGTCGAGGAATTCAGCCGCCTCGTACACCTGGTTATTCAGCAGCGCGCCGTACCAGGGCCAGATCGCCATGTCGGCGATGCTGTATTCGTCGCCAGCGATGTAGCGGTTCTCGGCGAGCTGGCGGTCGAGCACGTCGAGCTGGCGCTTGACCTCCATGGCGTAGCGGTTGATCGGGTACTCGTACTTCTCCGGCGCGTAGGCGTAGAAGTGGCCGAAGCCGCCGCCGAGGAAGGGCGCGCTGCCCATCTGCCAGAACAGCCAGTTCAGCGTTTCGGTGCGCTTGGCCAGGTCCCTGGGCAGGAAGTGGCCGAACTTCTCCGCGAGGTACACCAGGATCGAGCCGGATTCGAAAATGCGCAGCGCCGGCTCGACGCTGGTGTCCAGCAGGGCGGGGATCTTCGAGTTCGGGTTGATCTCGACGAAGCCGCTGCCGAACTGGTCGCCGTCGCCGATCTTGATCAGCCAGGCGTCGTACTCGGCGGCGCTCACGCCCAGCTCCAGCAGTTCCTCCAGGAGGATGGTGACTTTCACGCCATTGGGCGTAGCCAGCGAATACAGCTGCAGCGGGTGCTTGCCGCGCGGCAGTTCCTTGTCGTGGGTCGGGCCGGCGATGGGCCGGTTGATGCTGGCGAAGGCGCCGCCGTTGCCCTTGTCCCAGGTCCAGACGCGGGGTGGAGTGTAGGTATCGTTCGCCATCGTGAGTTCTCACCTTGTGGGTTGAATGCCATGGATGCTAACCGCCGGGTCTACGTTGCGTCAGCCGATTTTCCGGGCGGCTGTTGCTGGGCGAACAGTACGCCTGGGGATGCGCAGCCGGTTGTTAGCATATGCATAAACGATATTAAAAATTAGTTGATGCATGATTTGAGATTATAAAAGAATCGCCGCTCAGTCCAACGGCGAAGCTCTGAAACGGCGCTTTCGCTCTGCCGCGTCGTATCGAGAGCCCGATGTCCGTCCAAGCTGCTTGTGTCCCGTTCCTCCGCCTCGAAGGTGTCGGCAAGTCCTTTGCCGAAAACCGCGTGCTGGTCGATCTGGGCCTGGAAATTCGCCCCGGCGAGGTCCTTGCCCTGCTCGGCGCCAACGGCGCGGGCAAGTCGACGCTGGTGAAGATCATCGCCGGCTCCCATGGCCACGACGCCGGGCAGTTGCTGATCGACGGCCATGAGGTTCATTTCACCTCGCCCCACGACGCCCGTCGCCACGGCATAGTTGCCGTGCATCAGCAGGTGGAGCAGGGTGTGGTGCCCGGCCTGAGCGTCGCCGAAAACCTCCTGCTGGACGAACTCTGCGGCGCCTCCGGTTCCCTGATCTTCCGTCCGCGCGAAGCACTCAGGCGCGCAGCTGAAATCGCCGCCGGCCTGCAACTGCACCTGCCACTGCAAGCGCCCATCGAAACCCTCGGCACCGCCGAACGGCAACTGGTGATCCTGTCCCGCGCGCTGGCGCTGAAACCGCGCCTGCTGATTCTCGACGAGCCCACTGCATCGCTGTCGACCGTCGAGGCCGAGCGTCTGTTCCATCTCATCGACCACCTGCGCGAACGCGGCGTGGCGATCCTCTACATCTCCCATCGGCTGTCGGACCTGCAGCGCGTGGCGGACCGCGCGCTGGTCCTGCGTGACGGCCGCCTGGTGGGCGAGTTCAGTGCACCGCTGGATCTCGGCGCCGCCGTGGAATCCATGCTCGGCGCCGCGCTGGGTGCAGTGCAGTTGCAGCCGCTGGAGCGCGGCGAGACGGTGCTGTCCCTGCGCGACTGGCAGCTGGAAGCTCACAGCGCAGCATTCGACCTGGACCTGCACGAAGGCGAAGTGGTCGCCCTGACCGGCCTGCTCGGCGCCGGCAAGAGCGAGATCGCCGAAGTGCTGTTCGGCCTGCGCCGCCATCACGCCGGATCGATCCGCCTGGATGGCCGCGACTGGCTGCCCCGCACGCCGCGCGAAGCGATTGCCGCCGGCGTGTTCTTCGCCGCCGAGGACCGCGCGCGCAACTCGCGGGTACCGGGCTTCTCGGTGCGAGCCAGCATGACCTTGCCGTTCCTGCGCAGTTTTACGCGCTTCGGCTTCGTCGATCGCACGGCCGAGCGCGCCAAAGTCGCCGAGCAGATCGAAGCGCTCGGCATCAAGGGGCCCGGCCCCGAGCATCCGCTCGAACTGCTCTCCGGCGGCAACCAGCAGAAGGTCATCCTCGCCCGCTGGCTGCTGGGGCAGGGCCGCGTGCTGATCCTCGACGAGCCCTTCCAGGGCGTCGACGTGCGCGCCCGCCGCGACATCGGCCAGCGCATCCGCGCCAGCGCCACCGGCCGCGCCACGCTGGTGATCTGCAGCGACCCGGACGAAGCCCTGGAAATCGCTGACCGCATCCTCGTCGTGAGCGACGGCGCGGTGGTCGCCGAGCTGCCCCGGCACGACTTGCAGCGCAGTGAAATCGTCGCCCATTTCACCCCATCCAACCCTTCACGCCAGGAAACTGCGCGTATCTAGAAAGGAGCCGTGCGTGTCCAGAACTGTCTTGGGCAGCCCAGCGACGTCGCCCGTCGCACGCTTGCTCGACTTCCTCATCCACTACGCGCTGCTCCTGCTGCTGGCCCTGCTGGTACTGGTTTTCGCGTTGCTGGAGCCTGCCTTCCTGCGGGTCGGCAATCTGTTCCTGGTGCTGCAGTCGGTGTCCATCGTCGCGCTGCTCGCCCTGGGTGTGACCCTGAGCATGGCCGTAGGCGGGCTGGACCTGTCCATCGGTGCGGTCGCCGCGCTGAGCCTGATGACCGCCAGCTACGTGATGGTGGTGCTGGACTGGGGCCCGCTCGCGGCGATCCTCATCAGCCTGGGCCTCGGCACCCTGGTGGGGCTGCTCAATGGCTGGCTGATCGTGCGCATGCGCGTGCCGGATATTCTCGCGACCCTTGGCAGCATGTTCCTGGTGGTCGGCGTGCAACTGATCCCCACCGGTGGCCGCTCCATCGCCGTGGGCATGACCCTGCCCAACGGTGACGAAGCGCCGGGCGCCTTTGCCGGCTGGTTCCTCGCCCTCGGCCGCGCGCAGTTGTGGGACCGCGTGCCGGTGCCCGTGGTGATCATGCTCGGCTGCGCGCTGCTGGTCTGGCTGTTCCTCGAGCGCACGCGGCCGGGCCGGCTGTTCTACGCCATCGGCGGCAACGAGCAGGCCGCACGCCTCGCCGGTGCGGCGGTGGAGCGCTACAAGCTGCTCGCCTACGTGCTCTCGGCGCTGCTCGCTTCACTGGGCGGATTGCTGCTGGCAGCGCGCCTCGGACGTGGCGACGTCAGCTCCGGCAACGGGCTGGTGCTCGATGCCCTTGGCGCTGCGCTGATCGGTTTCGCCGTGCTCGGCGCGCAGAAGCCCAACGCCTTCGGCACCCTGGTGGGCGCGGTGCTGGTAGCGACCCTGCTCAACGGCCTGACCATGCTCAACGCGCCGTATTACGCCCAGGATTTCGTCAAGGGCGCCGTGCTGGTCTCGGCCCTGATGTTCACTTTCGGTCTGGCCCGGCGCGGGCGCTGATCGTCACCTTATTCGGAGATTCAACGGATGAAATTCACCCCCGCAAAAACCCTGCGCGCGCTGTTCGCCGCCGGGCTGTTGTTGTCCGGCGCAGCCAGCGCCGTCGCCGCCGGGCTACCCGGTGCGCCCGCACCCTTCGACAAGGGCGGCGTGCAGATCGCCCTGGTCGGCTACCTGTTCTCCGGCGACTTCCCCGAGGCCTATCTGCGTGGCGTCGAGAAGCAGGCCAACGCGCTGGACGTGAAGCTGCGAGTGTTCGACGCGCGCCAGCAGGCGGCCACCCAGCGCGAGATGCTGGAGCAGGCCATCGACCTGGGCGTGGACGGCATCATCGTCCAGCTCGGTCTCGCCGAAACGCTCAAGGACTCCATCGACAAGGCACTGGCCAAGGGCATCAAGGTGGTGACCTTCGACGTCGACGTGAACGACCCGCGCATCACCCGCGTCGAGCAGGACCACCGCGAGCTGGCGCGCCTGGCGCTCAGGCAGGTGCTGCAGGACAACGGCAACCAGTTCGACGCCGGCTACGTGTACATCGACGGCTTCACCCCGATGGAGCGCCGCGACGAAATCTGGCGCCAGGTGAAGGCCGAGAACCCCGGCATCGTCGAGAAGGCGCGCTTCGGCACGCTCAACGCGCCGATCGCCAACTCGGTGGCCGACCAGGCCAGCGCGGTGCTGCGCGCCAACCCGGACATCACTGTGTTCTTCGCGCCCTTCGACGAGTTCGCCAAGGGCGTGAAGATCGCCGTGGACGAAGCCGGGCTGGGCAAGCAGGTGAAGATCTACAGCGCCGACATTTCCACCGCCGACATCCAGATCATGAAGGAGCAGGGCAGCGCCTGGAGCGCCACCGCCGCGGTCAACCCGGAAGTGGCCGGCGCCATCAGCGTGCGCAGCCTGGCGCTGCGCATCGCCGGGGAGAATCCCGGCGAGCAGGTTCTGGTGCCGCCGACCCTGATCACCCGCCAGCAATTGCTCGACCTCGACGTGAAGAACGTCCGTGACCTGGCGCGCAAGGTGCCCGCCTTCGGCGAGGCGCAGAAGGTGGCGCAGGCGCCGTGGATTCCGCTGGCGAACTGAAGCATGAGCCTGCACGACAAGGCCCGGCGCCTGAAGAAGGCGCGCTCGCCGGCTGGCGACCCGCGTTATGGCGAGCGCCTGCCGCCGGGTCAGGTGCTGACCGAGCGCTTCCCGATCCTCCACGAAGGCAAGGTACCCGAATACGACCGCGCGACCTGGCGCCTGCGCCTGTCCGGGGCACTGTCCAAAACGCTGGAACTGAGCCTGGACGACCTGCTGGCGCTGCCGCAGCGCGAGCTGGTCTGCGATATCCATTGCGTCACGCGCTGGTCCAAGTTCGACACCGCGTGGCGCGGCGTGCACCTGTCTGACCTGCTCGCGCACTACGGCGTGGAACCGGCCGGGCAGTTCGTCATGGCCTACGCCGACCATGACTACGAGACCAACCTGCCGCTGGAGGACCTGTTGCGCCCTGACAGCCTGCTCGCCACGCATTACGCCGGCGAGCCGCTGACCCCGGTGCACGGCTGGCCGCTGCGGCTGGTGATCGCCGGGCGCTATTTCTGGAAGAGTGCGAAGTGGCTGCGCGAGCTGGCATTCAGCGACAGCGACCGCCTCGGATTCTGGGAGCGCAATGGCTTCCACAACGAGGCTGATCCGTTCCGCGAGGAGCGTTTTTCCGGCGAGGCGCTGGATATTCCCGAGGACGAATGGGAGCGCAAGGCCTTTGATTGACGGGCGTCGCTGTTGCTGGGCAAACACTTTGAGCTGTTGCTCGGCGAACACCGTAACCAGTTATAAACAAAGCATTTTTTATTCGTTTGAAAGCACTCTGCCACTAGCTAGGATGACGCCTTCCCCATCTGGTCAGGGATGACCGGCGATACCGAGAGCCGCGCCTTTTCGCTCATCACGAAGAGAGACCGGCCGTGACACCTGGAGCGCTTTCCCGAGCACTGTTTTCTCCATCCTGAGGGGAACAGTCGCTCGCGGTTTCCGGACTTCCGACACCAACCGCTCGAGCCCATCAGAAAAACACATCAGCGGAGTTCCGGACTCGCCGCCAACGGCGAGTGGCGCTCTTTAAGCGAGACAGGAGTACTTCGCGTGTTATCCCGTTCCCTCATTGCCGTTGCGGTGGCCTCGGTCATCGCCCAGTCTGCCGCGCACGCCGACGAAACCCCGTCGACCTCCGAGGCCACCACCAAACTCGAAACCGTGCTGGTCACCGGCACCCGCGGCAACAACCGCACCCTGCTGGATTCCCCGGTGCCGGTGGACGTGCTCACCGCGCAGGACCTCAAGTCCACCGGCGCTGTCGGTGGCGAGCTGGGCCAGGCCCTGGCGACGCTGCTGCCGTCCTTCAACTTCCCACGGCAGTCCAACTCCGGCGGCGCCGACCACGTGCGCGCCGCCCAACTGCGCGGCATGAGCCCGGACCAGGTGCTGGTGCTGATCAATGGCAAGCGCCAGCACACCTCGGCGCTGGTCAATGATTCCTCGAAGATCGGCCGTGGCACCGCGCCGGTGGACTTCAACTCGATCCCCATCAGCGCCATCAAGCGCATCGAAGTGCTGCGTGACGGCGCCGGCGCGCAGTACGGCTCCGACGCCATCGCCGGGGTGATCAACATCATCCTCGACGACGCCCCCGAAGGCGGCGAGGTGACCACCAGCTACGGCGCCTACCACACCCACCAGGACGCCATCGACAAGACCACCACTGACGGGCAGAACTCCTACACCGCCGCCAAGGCCGGCACGCGCCTGGGCGAAGACGGCTTTGTCCGTGGCGGCGCCGAGTTCATCAACCGCGAGCCGACCAACCGCGCCGGCTACGACGGCTTCGCCGATACCCCCGGTCAGCGCAACTACGTGATGGGCGATGGCCTGGCGCGCGACGTCAATGCCTGGTTCAACGGCGACCTCGCGCTGGGCGGCGGCAAGCTCTACTCCTTCGGCCTGTACAACGAGCGCCACACCACTGGCGCGGAGTTCTACCGCTACCCGGACGAGCACCCGGAGATCTACCCCAACGGCTACCTGCCGCAGTCCCTGGGCGACAACACCGATCTTTCCGCCACCCTCGGCTACAAGGGTCTGATCGCCGACACCTGGGACTACGACGCCAGCGTCACCCACGGCCGCAACCGTTTCGAATCCTCGACCCGGCGCACCCTCAACGCATCGCTCGGCGACGACACGCCAACGCGCTTCGATACCGGCGACTACGAGCTGCGCCAGAGCGTCGCCAACCTCGACCTCAGCCGCGAGCTGAGCCTCGCCGGGCGGCCCTTCGTGCTCGCGGTCGGTGGCGAGTACCGCTACGAAAACTACATCACCACCGCCGGCGACGAAGCCTCCTACTACGGCGTCGGCGCGGATGGCGCCAACGGCCTGCGCCCGAGCGAAGAGGTGGACATCGACCGCAACGTCTTCGGCACCTACGTGGACCTGTCGGGCGATCTCACCGACAAGTTCTTCGTCGACGCCGCCGCGCGCTGGGAACGCTACGACGACGCCGGCAGCAAGCTCACCGGCAAGCTCAGCGGCCGCTACCAGCTGACCCCGGTGCTGGCCCTGCGCGGGGCGGCTTCCACCAACTTCCGAGCGCCCTCGCTGGCCCAGGTCGGCTTCCAGAACACCACCAGCAACTTCGGCGACGGCGGCACGCTTACCGATATCCGCGTGCTCTCGGTGAACGACCCGATCGCCCGCGCGCTGGGCGCCGAGAAGCTCGACCCGGAGACCTCGAAGAACTTCAGCCTGGGCCTGACCGCGCAGCTGAACGAGCGCTTCGACCTGTCCTTCGACGTGTTCCGCATCGACGTCGATGACCGCATCACCCTGTCCCAGCGCATCGGCAGCGACGCCATGGAGCAGTTCATCCAGGACAACTTCGGCGTGGCCGGCGTGCATGACGTGAACTTCTTCACCAACGCCGCCGACACCCGCACCGATGGCGCCGAGCTGGTGCTCAACTACCACCAGCCCTTCGTCGGCGGGCAACTGGGCGTGACCACCGCGTACACCTACAACCACACCAAGGTACGCAGCACCAAGGGCACGCCGC
Organism: Pseudomonas sp. PDM19; assembly: GCF_014852215.1. NCBI lineage: Bacteria > Pseudomonadati > Pseudomonadota > Gammaproteobacteria > Pseudomonadales > Pseudomonadaceae > Pseudomonas > Pseudomonas sp. PDM19. The sequence goes on from NZ_JACVBG010000002.1 coordinate 1,613,587, forward strand.
AGCAGCTCTCCAACCTCGGCATCGGCGAGGACGCACTGGTGGGCGTGGAGGAGCGCAACACCCTCACCGATGCCGCGCCCAGGGACCGCTTCATCCTCACCACCACCTGGAGCGATGCGCAGTGGAACCTGCTCGGCCGTCTGACCCGACAGGGCGAGACCACCCGCGTGTTCGACTTCGGCGACGGTTACCACCCGGAGCAGACCTACGGCGCGGTCTGGCAGCTGGATGCCGAGGTGGCCTACAAGTTCACCCCGCAGTTCAGCCTGGCGGTGGGCGGCAACAACCTCACCGACAACTACCCGGAACGCTCCAGCTCGGAGATCAACTACGGCGGCAACCTGCCGTATGACGTGCTCTCGCCGATCGGCTCCAACGGCGCGTACTACTACGCCCGCGCGAGCTATTCGTTCTAGAGGCAGTCGTTCTGATAGCTGGTGTTCTGACCGGGCCGCCTTGCGGCCCGGCTACTTTTGCGGAGCCGACTCATGGCTGACAATTTTGCCGCTGACAGGCCAGCCGGCCCGCGCCGGCACCTGGGCGCCGTCCACGCGCTGCTGCTGACGCTGGGCATGGTGATCACCAGCGACATCCTGAAAACCGCGCCCACCGTGGCACTCAACGTCGGCCAGGAACACTTCTACCTGGTGTGGGTGCTTGGTGGCGTGCTGTCGATGGTCGGTGCGCTGTGCTACGTGGAGATGGCCTCGGCCTTCGCCCATCCCGGCGGCGACTACCACTTCCTCGAGCGCGCCTACGGCCAGCGGGTGGGCTTCCTGTTTGCCTGGTCGCGCTTCGCCATCCTGCACACCGGTTGGATTGCGCTGATGGCCTTCCTCTTCGCCGATCACTTCAGCGCCTTGCTCGGCCTTGGCCGGCTGGGCAACGTGCTGCTGGCGGGCGGGCTGGTGAGCGCGCTGGTGGCGCTCAACCTGATCGGCTGGCGGGTCAGCCTCGGCACCCAGGCCGGGTTGGTGGCGCTGGTGGCGGCGGGCTTCCTCGGCATCTTCGGCGCCGGCCTGTGGCTGGAGTGGCGCGGCTTCGTGCCACCCGCCGTGGCGCCGGTGGAGCCGGAGCAGGTTGGCGTTGCCGGGTTCTCCGCCGCGTTGATCTACGTCTTCCTCGCCTTCGGCGGCTGGAGCGATGCAGCCACGCTGTCGGCGGAACTGCGCGACAACCGCCGGGGCATCTTCACCGCCATGCTCGGCGCGCTCGCCGCCTTGCTGCTGATCTACCTGGCGCTGAACTGGGCCTTCATTCGCGGATTGGGTTTCGACGGCCTGGCCGCCAGCGGCGCGCCGGCGCTGGAACTGCTCGGGTTGGCCTTTGGTGCGCCGGGCATCGGCCTGATCATGGCGGTGGTGGTGGTGTCCGCCGTCGCCAGCATCAACTCCACGCTGATCGTCGGTAGCCGCACGACCTACGCCGCCGCGCGTGACGTTCCAGCGCTGGCCGTGCTCGGTCGTTGGGACGTGCGCCACGGTGTGCCACGCGCCGCGCTGCTGGCGGAGGGCGTGGTGGCGCTGCTGCTGATTGCGGTCGGCGGCTGGAGTGGCCATGGCTTCAACACCATGGTCGAGTACATGACCCCGGTGTACTGGCTGTTCCTCAGCCTGAGCAGCGTGGCACTGATCGTCCTGCGCCGCCGTCACCCGGAAGTGCCGCGGCCGATCCGCGTCCCGCTGTACCCGTGGCTGCCGCTGGGCTTCCTCGCGGTGTGCCTGTACATGCTGTATTCCAGCGTCGCCTATGTCGGCTGGGGCGCGTTGCTCGGCGTGGCCGTGCTGGCTCTGGGCGCGTTGCTGCAGCTGCTTCTGCGCCCGCGAGCGGCACAGGTGCAAGGCTGGCCGGAGGAGGGCGTGTGATGCGCGCAAAAGCACTCTGGCGCAATGGCGCCGTGGCCGTGTTGGTGGCGGCTCTGGTCGGGCTATGGCTCAACGAGCCGTCAGCCAGCGCCAGCGGTGAAGCCAGCGGCCGACGCATGCTGCGCACCGAGTTGTACCTGGAAGCGGTGGAGCTGGCGCAGTGGGAAGACTTCCTCGCCCGCGAGGTGACGCCGCGCTTCCCCGATGGCCTGAGCTGGCTCGACCTGCACGGCCAGTGGCGCGGCCCCAGCGGCGGGCCGGAGAAGCTGCCGTCGCGGATGCTGATCCTCATCCACGCCGACAACCCCTACACGCGCCAGGCACTCACGGATATCGGCGCGCACTTCAAGCAGCGCTTCGGCACGGCGGTGCTGCAGGTCAGCAGCCCGGTTCGCGCCCGCGACCCGGACTGGACGCCGCAGCGCCTGGACAACCCTCAGCTGTCGCGCTGAAGCCCGGCCTCGATCAGGTCGAGCATGTAGCGCGGCAGGGCGAACGCCGCCTGGTGCACCTCGGGGGTGTAGTAGCGGGTCACCAGGCCACTTTTCGCGAAGCGCTGGCGCAGGGTTTCCAGGTCGGTGCGGCGCACCTTCTCGCTGTTGGACGCCCAGCCGAAGGCCATGCTGCCGCCGATATAAGTCGGCACCGCCGCGTGGAAGAAGCCCCAGTCGGCGAAGGTATCGGCCAGCCGCCGCGCCGTACCGCCCAGTTCCTCCGGCTGGAGGAAGGGCACGCCGTTCTGCGTGGCGAGGATGCCGCCGCTGCCCAGGCGCAGCTGGCAGTTGCGGTAGAAGGCGTCGGTGAACAGGCTGGCCGCCGGGCCGCCCGGATCGGTGGAATCGCAGAGGATCAGGTCGAAGGTCTCGCGGCTCTGCGCGAGGTACTCCAGGCCGTCGGCGTAGATCAGCTGCAGGCGCGGATCGTCCAGCGCGCCAGCGCAATGCAGCGGCAGCAGCTCGCGGCACAGTTCGACCACCTGCGAGTCGATCTCCACTGCGACTATCTCCTCGATGCCGGCGTGACGGACGATCTCCCGCAGGATGCCGCCGTCGCCCACGCCGATCACCAGCACGCGGCGCACCGCGCCATGGGCGAGGATCGGGACATGGGCGAGCATCTCGTGGTAGACGAACTCGTCCGCCTCGGTGGTCTGCACCACGCCGTCCAGCGTCAGCACGCGGCCGAAGCGCCGGTTGCGGAACACCTGCACCTCCTGCTGGCCGGTGTTGCCCTGGTAGATCGGCTCGTCGACGGTCAGCGCCTGCGCGTAACCGTCATGCAGCGACTCGCGGAATTCGCCCATCAGAAGGAAACCTGCGCCGGTTGCGACAGACGCAGCACGGAGAGGTCCCCGGTGATGCGCTTCCAGGCCAGGCGGATCGCCTCGATGTCCTTGCCGCGCGCGGCAGTGTCTTCATGCAGGATCACGATCACCTTGGTGCTCAGCCGCTCCGGTTCCGGCGCGCCGTGGTCGCGCCACTGGCCGTAGGCGTCGTAGGCGGTGAAGCCATCCGGGAAGCGCGGCGTCACCTCCTGGTCGAGGAACTGCCGCCAGCGCTGCTCGCTGATCTTCTCCTTGCCGCTCTCCTGGCCCAACGCGAAGTACAACTCGGTACGCAGCCACTGCGCCTGCGCCGGCCGTGTCGGGTCGCCCTGCAGGGTCGAGGTCGCGGGGTCGGTGGTATGGACGGAAGGAGCGGGCGGGGTGGCGCAGCCGAACAGCGCCAGCGCGAGGCTGGCAGCGAGCAGATGGCGGAGCATGGGACTTCCTTGCGCTGATGAGAGTTGAGCCAAACCGCCACTATAGGTCGCCGCTGGTTATTTCTTTAAATATTAAAAACGCATTCTCATATGCTCGTTTAAGAGCTTCGTCGAATGGGGCGCGAGCGCTCTAGGGCGAGCATCTGCGCCGAAGCGGGATATTTTACTGGCTGGTTAGATTCAATATTCACTACGGTTCTTTGCTCAGCACTGGATGAGATATCCATGTTGCTGAAATAGCGGCTTTCAGTTCGAGCGTGTTCGCTATAGCGCCAGTGTTGAAAGCATTGCGAACAACATCTCCGACATCGAATCCGAATCGCGGGTCGACACTGCAAAACCCGCCGTTCCCTCGCCATCTTGTCCCTCCGCCGCGCCTTCCTAGAATCGGCCCCATTCGCAGCACTTCATTCCAATCGATTCAGGGAGCCCCACCATGATGAACGCCATGCAGATGCCGATGAACACCAACGCCATGATGCCGATGATGGGCATGCCGATGATGATGGCGACCATGGAATGCGAGATGCTCGCTGACGGCATGATGTGCAAGATGAAGCCGGCTATGGGCATGGAAATGGCCATGTTCCGCAACAGCGCCGAGATGATGGCGATGATGATGAACTGCGGCATGCCGATGATGATGCACTGCGGCAATATGATGATGATGGGCATGTCCCAGTCCGCCATGGCCATGATGCCGATGATGGGCATGATGAACCCGATGATGCAGATGCCGATGATGGGTATGAACATGGGCATGCCCGGCATGAAGTGCATGATGGAATGCTCCATGCAGGGCGACATGATGATGTGCAAGATGATGCCGATGCAGGGCATGAGCATGGACATGCTCAAGAACTGCTGCCTGCTGATGAACAAGATGATGGAATGCGGCATGCCCATGATGATGAGCTGCAACGGCATGCCGATGATGTGCTGCACCTGCTGATCGCGGGGCGCTGAAACGAGAAAGGCCCGGTGGGGGAACCTGCCGGGCCTTTTTTGTTGCGTGGATTCTTTGCGTGGAACAGTTCAGTCCAACCGCTCCGCATAGGTCGTCACCAGGTACGCCACTGCCTCGCTGTCGGAGTGCAGTTGCTTGAAGTAGGCCATGCCCTCTTCGAGGGGATTGACGTTGACGATGATGTCGTAGCCTTCCCAGGCCCAGGAGCTGACCCACGGCGTGACGCCCGTATCTGCCTGGTGTTCTACTGGAAATTGATTGATTGGACTCGTCATGCTGGCCGCCCGTTAAGTGTGGTGGACCAGCACGAAGCCAATGGCGAAGGGCAGGGAGACGGTGTCGTCGTGACTTCTGTGATAGGTGGTTTTTGGCGATTGCACTCAGACTCTTAAACTGCAATTATTTTTCATCCTCTCCAGTATATTATTCTCCAGTCCGCTCAATAACTCTTGGTGGGATTTTTCTCTCAGTGCCCATTGATTTCATCTTTGATATGTATCTCTCGTAGTAGGTCTTTGCTCTTTTAGGGTCGATTTCCCATAAGCTGTCTGCAATATTGAGAAGTAGTGGTGCGCGTTCGGGTGCTATTTTCTCTATATCGAGCATTAGTTTTATCGCGCGTTTCTTTTCGCCTGCTTGAGAAAGTGAGTAAGCTATATCGTTGTATAGCGATGCATTCTTTGAATTTATAGGGGCTATTTTTATTAATTGTGTGATCCTGTCGCTGGATATGTAGCTTGCTACTGCTGCATTGTTTTCTCCTCTTAAAAGGTCGACAGCAATGTCTCGACTTAAGTTTAGATTGTCAGAGGTGATATTTCGAGAGATCAGGAAGATCTTGCGTCTTAAGATTTCGTTGTCCTTGTAAAAATAGTATGATTCATCCCCGTTTTCTGATGTTTCCTCGTAGCCTGATAGCGCCTCAGAAATATCAGGCCTCTCCTTTATCTCTTTGTCGCGATATTGAAATATTTTTGGCGTAAATAAAGTTCCGACTATGCCTAGTCCGGAGTGGTTGATATTGTATCTGCATAGTATCGCGAGGAAGTCTTCATTGGTGGTTGATTCGGTAAGTACTCCCGTCAGTTGTGGCCATCCACCCTCCGATTCGCATATGTTTCTAATGGTTGTTGTTCTGTTGCTTGCTCTTGAATGGAGTGTCCCTGATATAACTCCATCCCAGCCTTCAGTTTCTGTATTGCTAAGGCTGATTTTATCCATCTCTCCAAAGCTTGGCTCTAATTTGAATGCAATAACCTCAAGTTCTCCATTGGATCTGGCTAAGTATAGAACTCCTCCGCTCAGGTCGGTCTCTTGATATATTTTGGTGTTAGAGCTTACTTGGCGGCAATCGACAGCATATACTGAAAAGTTTGCCGCAAGAGAAATAATTAGTAATATATTGCCGATTTTTCTTGAGAGCATCATGCGCCCTTTTGATTTTTTCGTCATACGCATTTTGGTCGACGCCGTTGTACCTTCTTGCTATTAATAGCCAGTCCTTCGACTTCATGGGTGCTACTAAATTTTTCTCGTGAGTACAGATCTTCCCTTTTTCGGCTCGGCTATTTATGGGAGTGTGGAGTTGTATTTTTTCATGTAGATATTTTCAAACTCCTGCAGTGAGATAGGTTGCCGGGTATAGTTTTTATTTTTAATGAGGCCTTGCGTTTTGTGGCCGATTTTAGTTGAGTAGTCGTAGGTTGCTGTTGTGTAATTGCTACCATTCATTAATGTCACCGAGTATCTGCAGCAGCCATCTCTAGAAAGTCCCGCAACAGTTTCTATGCTATGCATCACTCTAGGATTGTTCAGTGTCGCTATGCCGTTATGTAGGGGGGCGAATTTTTTTCTTTTGGATCATATGCGTAATACAGATATGACGAGTTGGTTATTCCTCCTGCTGCTAGCACTGCAAAATCTGGGTATCCATCAAAATTGAAATCTTCAAAATTTATTACCAAGGATTCTTCTGGGATCAATAGTTTAATATTTTGAATGGCACCTCCTTTGAATTTTATATTTATCTCCTGCGGTGATCCAGTTACTGACTCAATAATGCTCTTGTAACTCTTTGATTGGGGGGTTAGCCAGATTTTCTGGGAATTTTTTCCATCACTCCACACACCTACAAGGTCTCCAGTGGCAGAAGACAGGGCGAGGCGTTCTTTATCATGATCTGCCAGGGTTATTTTGTTTAGGTTATATTCTCCAGAGAGAATTATTGGAATTTTGTATTTGTCATATATATATCTTCCTGATGCTTTATTGCTTTGAATTCTTAGCATCATGCTTATTGGTGATTTATTTATCGTCCCCTTATAGAATAGGGACTCGCTAATTTTTGGTTCTTCGGAATGGGCGGCCAGTGACGTGGCTGCAGCTATCAATATTGCAATTAGTCTCTCACGCATTCTTCATCGACATAGTTTGATCTTCCACCGTTATCTGCCAACTCATAAATCCAATTTTTAACCATAACGCACTCAACTTTAACTTTCCGCCCCTTCCAAGCACCAAGCTCACTTCACCCATCCAGTTTCTTAATATATGCTTTCGCGGTCTTGGCATCGTGGAAAGGGCATTTTTTTCCTCTCCCGTTTCAAGGTCAGTTCCGTCAAAACAATTTGACAAAGCATCATACTGAATATCCCCTTCCAAACCACGCACAACAAGACGTCCATTAGAGACAAACATAGAGTAGCTATTGGCATTATAAATTTTCCCTTTAAACCCCCTCGCGGCGCCATCTAAAGAGGTAAGTACATACATAAGCTTATCTCCTCCTCTGTCGACCATGAAGAATACGGAGATCACATCTCCTTCGGGGGCCACCCCAACGCGTTCCACTTCCCCACCCATTTGCGGAACATTATAAATTTCGACATCATGAACAAATCCCTGCGCCTTAACTCCATTAACCTCGCGCGCATAGTTATTCTTAACAAAAAACACCAGCGACTTAACTCCATTCAATTCGGCAATTACTGCCGAATGAGGAAATTCAATGTATCCGACATCTGCTCTCGCGCCCACAAGAGGCAAAAAATACAGAAGCAAACTAAATATCAAAGAATATTTTCTCATCTACAAATATCCTACTAAAATTATCTCTTCTTTCTTTGTAGCTTGTTGTCGCCTTGTTAACAACCTTAGTAATGTCATTAATATCTTCCGAAGTTGAACCTCTATCGGCAATTTTGTAGAGTTCATTTCTCACCCAAAAATAAACCCCAGAGCGCAGTACATACTTTGAATTTAAATGCACAATATCCGGATTTCCAGAGAAATCAACATCCTCCCCCCAGAACTCTTTGTGGAAAACTGTGAAGCTACGATAGTTAGACTTTCCGGTTAAGTGCTTCAGTCCTCTACCTCTATATTTCCAACCATCTCCAGAAGACACATCTCCATTCCCAATCTTATTGCAGTACATTCTATTGGCCAGCTCTATCTTTTTGCTTGGCGAAAGCGATGCCTTTACAGTTACATAACCGTAATTATTTGCTTCGGCCGGGTGATCTATAAAATACTTGAAGTTCTGCTTCAGATAATGCGCACTAAAAATGAAGCTATTTTCTTCAACTTCAAGCGTGGCACCCACCTCCTGCCTAACCTGCGCAAAGAAATGACTAAGCCGTAGCGGCGTATCCAATTTGTAGCGCTCTGCGTTCTGGCTGAGTTCATCAGCCATACCTTGAAGTAAATCATCTTTGCTAGAGGTATTCCTTAAACCTTCAAATACCTTTTTAAGCATTTCTTTATTTATTCTTAATTTCTTAAAGTCCATCCACCCTATCAGTCCAATCGGATGAAAGTGATAAACCTTGGCCGCCTCCGGCAATCCCACCTTCCTCCACACGTCATCCCAGAAACCCAGCGCCTTCCAGCGTTCCTTCTCCGCAATCCAGTTCAGTATCGGCTCGGTGCGGGTGTGGCCCAGCAGTTTGTCCAGCGGCTCCATTCTTTTCGCGGTGTAGCGCCATTCGCTTTCATACTGGATGACCAGTTGCGCGATGGA